>NZ_JBKGTY010000002.1:785158-826720 GCF_053543375.1 Myxosarcina sp. GI1(2024)
GCAAAGGTATTCTATCTTATTTTGTCTGTTTAAATTGTTTAAGTACCGTTAATTTGTTCGTAAAGTTGTGGATTATTAAAAACCTCTAAAAAATGGTTGCCAATAGCGCGTTGAAAACTGGTATTTAAAATGGAAGCGGCGTAGGAAATAATGTTTTGTAATAGTAATTTATAACTGAATCATCTGTAAGTTCTTGTTGTTGTAATCGATCAAAGGTAATGAGGTAATTTTCATAACTGCCCTCAAGTTCGAGCAAGATTTCTTTTTCTCCTGGGATAGTAATATTATCTTTAGCACGTCCTAACCATTGTAAAAAAGCCACTTCACTACTACGAAATTGCTCGATTCCTCGCGATCGTACTCCTAACAAAAATAATAGAGTAGCACTATCTTGACGTTTGATCGCGTCAATCATGTTTTCTGCTGCCAAAATACTGCGATAGTTTTCCTGTAAAATAGCGTCACTGGCTTTTCCCAATCGCCGCAAATTGAGCGCACCCCAGACACAAACCAAGACAACTAGGGTAAGAGCAAGTCCATAACCAGCAAGAATTTTTGTTTTAAGTTTCACTCAATTCTATAGTTTTGTGGGGCGAGTTTTGGGCGATTGCGTAGCGCGGTCGAGGTTAGCTTGGGCTGGTTTATAAGTTGGATCGAGGTCGATAGCCACCCGATACTGTTTTAATGCTTCTAAACGTTCTCCTGCTAATTCATAGATTTCGCCTAGGAGATTAAAAGCTTCTGGATTAGAAGGATTTAACCCAATTGTTTGTTTAACGTGAGCGATCGCACGATCTAATTTTCCTTTACTGGTATTAATTTTGGCAGTATTAATCGCCTTTTTATAAGTTCTATTTTCTTCATTCTCATCGGTTTCCTGCTCTAAAATAGGGTAAATTACCCTTCGTAATTGCTGAGGTGTAAAGGGCTTTTCCAAAAAATCTACTGCCCCTAATTTCATCGCTTCTATAGCACTATTAATCGTTCCGTGGGCTGAAATAATAACTACTGGCAAATCTGGGTATTTTTTAACAGCTTTTTTTAGGACCTCCAAACCATCCATTCCTGGCATTTTTAGGTCTAACAACATCAGGTCATATTCTGAATTTTCCAACTGTCTGAGAGCATCTCGACCATCGGTTGCAGGAACTACTTGATGTCCTAAAGCTTCCAAGGCTTGCACTACAGTTTGACGAATTGTTCTATGGTCGTCTACTATTAAAATTTTTCGACTAATCATGAGATTTTGCTTATTTTGTGAGGAGTTTGTTTAGTAGATTTATTCCTGCTACATCTCTACAACTTTTTATTCAAGGGCATCGAGGGCTAAATTGAGCTTTAAAACATTCACCCCTGGTTCGCCAAAAATGCCGAGAAAACGCCCATCAACAGCTCTAGAAATGAGAATTTCAACTTGATTGGTATCCAAATTTCGTGCCCGTGCAACCCTGGCAATTTGCGCCCTAGCAGCTTCCAAAGTGATATGAGGATCTAAACTCGAACCGGAAGTGTAAACCAAGTCAGCAGTAGGTTCAACTTCTTGCTGTTGCAGTCGCGCAACCGTGGTTTTGACTCGCTCGATTAATTCTGGATTACTGGGAGCTAAATTACTCGCCCCAGAAATTCCAGTGGGTGCAGCATCTTCACTAGTACTGTATTCTGTAGTACTAGGACGACTCCAAAAATAGCGATCGCTACTAAAAGGTTGTCCGATTAAAGTCGAGCCAATAATTTCACCTTGGGTATTAGTAATTAAACTGCCATTAGCTTGTTCGGGAAAGAAAATTTGCCCGATAAAAATCATCAAAAAAGGATAAATCAAAGCCGTTAAAATCCATAAAACTAAGGTGGCTCTAATGGCGGTTATTATTTCTCGAAAAATAGACATAGTTTTAAAAATTCAAAAGTCAAAATTAAAAGCGTTCCGGTTGAAAAATTACGGTAAACAGATAGACCGATAACCCTAAAGTTACACAATATAAAATTCCGATCGCATAAGCAGTTTGGCGAGTAATTTCCGTACCCGAAGCAGCCATAACCGCCGGAGCAATAACTAGATTCAAACTTGTAGTTAACAATAAAACTTTCGCCAGAGAATTTTTTAAAAAGCGATCGCCAATATTTTGAATTGTTTCTCGAAGATTATGAGACAAGAAAAATTCGTTTGATTTATTTGTTTTCATGAGCTTTAGCTAAATAACTAAGAAAAACTTATTACTTATTTCCCATTGGTGACAAGTTAAGGCTCAAAAGCCAGTTGTCAAGAGGGTTTGGCTGACAAATTAAGAGGCGGTTTGTCCGTTTTGGGCGCGGGGATTTGACTATCCCTAAGTCTCGATTTTCAGGTGCAGTTAGATAGGCAATAATGTCAGTGGTACTGCCTTGATTGAGTGCTTGAGTAAAGTGATAAATTCCACGAAAAACCATTTCTATTGAAATAGAATCCATAGGTAGGGTCAACTCGTCAGCAATTTCATCACACAGCTCGAGAAGGATGGCATAAAAAAGCCAGGTTGCCCAGATTTGTAATTTAATCCCATTAATTGAACCAGTCCACAAGTAACTCAAACCTAGCAATCGTTTGAGCAAAAGAAAACTTTCTTCGATTCGCCAGCGACGGGAGTAGAGCTCTCCAACCACAAAGGGAGGTAAAATATTGGGGTTAACTACCGAAGTCAAATATCGATACCAACCATTACCATGACGGATTTCAACTAGACGTAGAGCGAGAATTGGATTGCCTTGATAACCAGTACCCAAACGAATTAAACTGTCTCGATGAGTGTAAGATTGACTCAGGATTAAAATCGATTCATATTTGGCGTTAGTTTTAAGTCGAGTCACAAAGTCTGATTGAGCTAAAATCAGTTTCTCAAACAAGCTATAGTTCCAAAATCCTCGATCTAGCAGCAGCAATGTTTTGGGTCTAACTAGTTCGAGCAAGTTTGGCACAAAATTACTTTCATGAGCATAGGCTCGCTCGTCAAACCAAGTTTGGACTGGATAACGAGTCTTTAGAGCTACAACCTCACAAATTCGTCCTCCTAGTTTGCCTAAAGTTGAATCCTCTAAGCTTTTGAGCTTGCGAAACAGTGCCTCTAAGGTTGAAGCATCAACAATCCAGAGTTGCTTAAAATGTCGACTGGCATAAATCACACTTAAAGGAAGAGGTCGCTTTTGCCTTTGATGCCATCTCTGATTGAGAGTTACTAACAAATCAGTTAAGACTTTCTCAAACATTGACGCAGGAAAGGTTAACAGTCTTTGGGATAGAGCTTGCTGCGAGACAGAAGTTGCTTTGGCCCACAACAGATTTTCCCTGGCTAGCATTCGATTAAGTTCTCGACACGAAGGCACTTGTCTCCATACCAAGGTCAACACTGCTGCTAACATCATAGGCCAACCTAAAATTCGGTCTCTCATGCCTAATGAACGATAGTAAGCTAGTTGATTATAGACACATGGTTTGACCAAATCTTCTAACTGCTGAGAAATTGCCTTGTTATTCACGTTTGGATGGCTTCTATTTCTGGCGTGGTCTCTAATACTTTTTTGTGAGTGTGCCATCTTTAATTTTAGCGATCGCATTGACGCTTAATCTGTTTTCACTACCTAGTTTAAAATTCCTACACCCCCTGATTTGATTACATTTGACATCTTGTACATTTTCTTAACTTGTCACCAATGCCTATTACTTAATTCAAGCCAAACCAATCCCAGCAATAATTAAATCGATAATTTTAATCCCAATAAACGGCGCGATAATTCCACCCAAACCATAAATAAAAATATTTCGGACTAACAATTGATTAGCACTTAAAGGTCTAAATTGTACTCCTCTCAATGCCAAAGGAATTAAAGCTGGAATAATCGAAGCATTGTAAATTAATGCCGATAACACCGCTGATTGAGAACTAGCCAAACCCATAATATTCAACCTACCAATACCAACTGCTGCAAACATTGCCGGAATAATCGCAAAATATTTAGCAATATCGTTAGCCAGAGAAAAAGTAGTCAAGGCTCCGCGAGTAATCAATAATTGCTTCCCAATTGTCACCAAATCGATTAACTTAGTCGGATCGGAATCTAAATCCACCATATTTGCTGCTTCTTTAGCCGCTTGCGTACCCGAATTCATTGCCAAACAAACATTTGCCTGTGCCAAAGCAGGAGCATCGTTGGTACCGTCTCCCGTCATTGCCACCAACTTGCCTTGTTGCTGTTCCTTTTGAATCACGGCAATTTTGTCTTCTGGGGTAGCTTCGGCGATAAAGTCATCCACTCCTGCTTCTCGACCAATTACCGAAGCAGTAATGCGGTTATCTCCCGTCAGCATCACACTTTTAACCCCCATGCGCCGTAACTGGTCAAAACGTTCGCGCATCCCCGGCTTAATAATGTCTTTGAGATAAATGACCCCGTATAATTCCCGATCCAAAGCCACTGCTAGGGGAGTACCGCCGAGACGGGAAACCCTTTCGTATGCTTGGTCTAAATCCGGTGTAACTTCACCACCCCGAGAACGAACGAAACCTTTAATCGCATCTACTGCTCCTTTGCGCACTTCTCCACCATTGGGTAAATCCGTACCGCTCATGCGAGTTTTGGCAGAAAATTCAATTCCTTCGGCTTGTTCGGAGTCAAAATTGACGCTCGCCCCTAATTTTTGGGCAAGTTTGACAATCGATTTGCCTTCAGGAGTGGTATCAAAGAGACTAGCAGCGAGGGCAATTTGAGCAATTTCTAGTTCGCTATGACCGTTAACGCTGATAAACTCCTCTGCCAAGCGATTTCCTAAAGTAATCGTTCCCGTTTTATCCAGTACTAGAGTATTAATATCCCCACAAGCTTCTACTGCTCTTCCCGAAGTAGCTACAACATTAAACTGGGCAACTCGATCCATTCCCGCAATACCGATCGCACTGAGTAAACCACCGATAGTAGTAGGAATGAGGGCAACGAGTAGAGAAACCAGAATGACAACGCTAACGGGACTACCTAGGTAATTGGCGAGAGGAGGAAGAGTCGCTACGACGATCAGGAAAACTAGAGTTAAAACTGCCAGCAATACAGTCAGGGCAATTTCGTTGGGGGTTTTCGATCGTTCTGCCCCTTCTACTAGGGAAATCATGCGGTCTAGGAAACCTTTTCCCGCATCAGAAGTAACCCTTATTTTCAGTTCGTCAGAGATAATTTTAGTTCCTCCCGTAACGGAACTAGCCACGTCCGAACCTGGTTCTTTGAGAACGGGGGCAGATTCTCCGGTAATGGCAGATTCATCGACGGAAGCAACCCCTTCAATTACTTCTCCATCGGCGGGAATAATCTCCCCGGCAATGACTTGGATAATGTCGCCTTTGTGAAGTGTTGTAGAACTTATTTCTTCAATGGAACCATCAGGCAGTACTTTTTTAGCGATCGTATCCGATTTAGTCGCTCGCAAAGAGTCCGCTTGAGCTTTACCTCTGCCTTCGGCTACCGCTTCGGCAAAGTTGGCAAACAGAAGGGTAAAGAAAATAATAATCGTGACTAAGCCGTTAAATAAACGCTCGTCTTCCCCAGAAACCGAACCCAATAAGGTCGGAGCGATTGTTGCTATGGCAGTGACGATGGTGCCAACCCAAACCACAAACATAACTGGGTTTTTCAGCATCACCTTGGGGTTGAGTTTGACAAAAGCTTCTTTAAATGCCCGTTGATATAGTCCCTTAGTGCTGACTCGCTTTTGCTTGTTTTGACGATGGCGGGCACCTCTTTCTGTCATGGGACGTAGATTGGGGCGATTTCTGGTTGGTTGTCTATTTCCTGTATTCATTGCTAGTAATTGCTTGTAATTTGAAACGATTTGCGAGATCGCCTTTATCCTCCAGCTACGATTAGAAATCCTTCGGCGATCGGTCCTAAGGCGAGGACGGGGAAAAAGGTTAGTGCGCCGAGAATCAGAATTATCCCTGCCGTAACGCCTGTAAATAAACCCGTATCGGTGCGAAGAGTACCGGGAGTTTCAGGCACTGGCTGTTTGCGAGTCATGTTATCTGCGAGTAAGAGTAAGGCAATAATGGGAATGTAGCGTCCTCCTAAAAGACTGACAGAGGCACTCAAATTCCACCACAGATTGCCATCTGCCAAACCTTCAAACCCCGAACCGTTATTAGCCGCAGCAGAGGCATATTCGTAAATAACTTGGGAAATGCCGTGAAAACCTGGATTAGTAATTCCAGCCAGCGACACTAATTCTGGCAATGAGACAGTAGCTTGCGTAGTTAATTCTGGCGATACTCCCAAATTAGCAAAGGTCATAGTAATCGCTCCTGGAATTAAAATCATGATGGGATGAACGAGCAAAATCACGCTTGCCAGCACGATTTCTTTTTTCTCAATTTTGCGTCCCAAGAATTCTGGCGTTCTGCCTACCATCAATCCAGTGAGAAATACAGTCAAGATCAGAAAGATGATTAAATAGGCAGTTCCCGTCCCCTGTCCGCCCCAAATGATTTGCAGGAACAGATTGGATAGGGTAACAAAGCCGCCAGGAGCCATTAAAGAATCGTGCATCCCGTTGACTGCGCCGCACATCGTTCCCGTGGTAGTGACTGCCCACAGTGCCGTCTGCGCCCAACCAAAGCGGACTTCTTTGCCTTCTAAGTTGGGGGCTACTTCGCCCAAAAAACCGTTAACGAGGGGGTTGCCATAGAATTCACCCACAGCAGCGATCGCTACTAAAATTGCATAGACGATAAATACCATCCCAAATAGCAACCATCCCTGTTTTTTGTTCCCCATAAATATTCCGTAGGTATAAATTAGGGAAGCCGGTATGGCAACCATGGCGATAGTTTCTATCAGGTTGGAGAAGGGATTGGGATTTTCAAAAGGATGGGCAGAATTAATGGCAAAAAAACCGCCGCCATTTTCTCCTAGTTGTTTAATTATTTCAAAATGCGCTACTGGTCCGCGAGCGATATACTGGGTTAGACCTTCTAAGGTTGTTGCTACTGCTGGTCCCTCTAAAGTTTCAGGCACGCCGAGAATTAATAAAACAATAGCTCCTACTAAGGAAATAGGCAGTAAAATTCGCGTAATCGATTGAGTTAGATCTGTATAAAAGTTACCTAAAGGTCTACCCGTCAAACCCCTAATAAAAGCGATCGCCACAGCAATACCCGTGGCTGCTGAGGTAAACATTAAAAATCCCAAGGCAAACATTTGGGAAGCATAAGTATAGGTTGTTTCCCCAGAATAATGCTGTTGGTTAGTATTGGTAACAAAAGAAATAGCCGTGTGGAGGGCTAAATCCCAACTGGGTGCTTCTAATCCGACTGGATTTAAGGGTAAAATCCCTTGAAGCATGAAGATTAAATAGACTAAAACCAACATAATTAGGTTGCTGATGAGTACACCTTTGGCATACTGCCAACCTCCCATATTTCTATCTTTATTGATGCCAATTCCTGCATAAATTATGCCTTCAACTGGTTTTATTACTGGATCGAGTAAAGTTTTTTCATGCAAGAATACCCGAGCCATATAGTTCCCCAAAAAGGGAACGATGATGATTAAAATCAGTAGAGTTAAGGCTATTTGAATAAATCCTTGAATCATTTCTAATATTTAGCTTTTTTCGGGCGCAGAACGAAAATCAATAGTAATATTTTGACGCTGCAAAATTTGTTTGACAATATAACAACTGTTATATTTATTCAAATAAAATTAAATATATTTTTAGGTAATCCCATCAAAAAACTTTATGACAATAGTTATATATCTAAAGATATAGATTAAATATATTAGCGATCGTAAAAATCCCAAGCAATAAACACGAGGAATTAATTAAATTAGGGGAATAAAAAAATTTCAAGAAAATATTAGGATCTGTCAATAAGTTTGTGTCAAAGAAAGTTAAAGTGGAAGCCGTCCTTCAAACTCGATGGCAAATCGATTTAAAGCAGCTTTCCAATCCCGTAAAGGTCTAGTCCATCTCTGAGATAAGTTATTAATCGCAAGATAAATAACTTTGAGCGCAGCTTCATCTGTTGGAAAAATCCGATGATTCTTCAACACTTTTCTAAGAGTCATATTCATCGACTCGATCGCATTAGTGGTGTAAATAATGCGACGGATTTCTGGAGGAAACTGGAAAAACGGAATCACGTGCTGCCAGTGAGCCAGCCAAGACCTACTAATTGGGGCATAAGTGGAGTCCCACTTGTCAGCAAAAGTTATTAGTGCCTGTTCGGCTTCAGCTTCAGTAGCGGCAGTGTACACTCGTTTGAGGTCAGCGGCAACAGCTTTACGGTGTTTGTAGGAGACATAGCGTAGGGAGTTCCTGACCATGTGTACCATACATAACTGTACGCGGGTTTGCGTAAATACCGTTTCAATCGCTTCGGCGAAGCCCGTCAGACCATCGATACAAGCAATAAAGATATCCTTGACTCCACGATTCTTTAACTCAGTTAACACCGACAGCCAGAATTTTGCCGTTTCTGTCTGGGTCATCCACAGCCCCAATAACTCCTTATCGCCTTCGATGTTGATTCCCAGAGCTAGATGGACGGCTTTGTTGATGACTCTTCCCTCCTGTCTGACTTTGACGACCAAAGCATCAAAAAAGATAATTGGATACACTGCCTCTAGGCTGCGATTTTGCCACTGGAGTCGCTCTTCATGAACCGCATTGGTTACTTGAGATACCAGGGCTGGCGATACTTCTACTCCATAAAGGTCTTGTAGTTGGGCTTGGATATCACGAGTGGTCATTCCTCTCGCATACAGGGCGAGAATCTTGTCATCGAAGCCTGTAAAACGAGTTTGTCCTTTTTTGACCATCTGAGGCTCGAATTGGCGATCGCGATCGCGAGGCACGGCAAGTTCCGCTTCGCCAAACTCCCCCTTAATGGTTTTACGGCTGTGTCCGTTGCGTCGATTTTGTCGCTCTTTTTTGCCCCGCTCTGCCTTCTGAGTCTCTAGATGTACGTCTATTTCAGCTTCTAAACAACGCTCTACGAGTTTTTTGGTCAGTTGTTTGAGGATTCCTCCTTCTCCAATAAGGTCTTCTGGTTTTTCATAGTCTTTGAGCAGTTCATCAATTAACTCTGGTCGAAAGGTCATAGTCTCATTCCTCACATTAATTCTATTTATTAGAGTGTGTTTTGACCTTTGACACAATTTATTTTACATACCCTTTCATGCCGGCGATACTAGAAAACGCAGAGAATTGGAAGCTGTATTAGGAGTATTCTATGATGGAGTTTTGATTAGCGACGATTTTAGTGTCTACAACGGCTATTCAGTAGCAGGACAACAAAAGTGTTTGGCTCATCTACGTCGTCATTTTCAAAAACTGTTAAAGACTAAAGGGGTAGATAACCAAGAAATTGCTACCACCTTTCTGTCTCTAATTGATGAGGCATTTAAGCAACATCGGGTTTGGCGACAGACCCATCAGGAAAGCCACTATCGAGATTGGGCAGAGGATTTCCGAAGGCGAGTGACTAGCGCAATTAAGACTTGGCTCAAGAATGCTGGTCATGAAGCTGGAAAACTGCTACGTTCGCTGCGTGATAAGGCGGAGCAATGGTGGTATTTTCTGACACATCCTCAGATACCCCCCGACAATAATCTAGCTGAACGATGTTTGAGAACTGCTGTAACCAAGCGGAAAGTTTGTGGTGGCTCTCGTTCCATCGAACGGTTTCAACATACAGCCAACCTGCTGAGTGCAATTCAATCTTGTCGTTTGCAAGGACGTTCGGTGATTACTTTTTTTCAACAGACTTTACAAGCTACAGTTGGACATTGTTCTTATCCTTCTCTTATTCCTCATGCTTGCACCTGAATCCTTACGTTTTGTCCAATGGTTGAACCAAAATTGCGACGTATTCGTAGCTTATAAAGCTAGTTTGGGCTTTGTTTGGGCTTGATTTTTGTTTAAGTACCGTTAATCAAAACGCCTCAGCAAAACTCCGGCAATAATTAAATAATTACAGGTAAGCCAGCACCAACACAAATTAAGACTTGGGTAAAGCTGAGGGGAACTGTCTCAAACAGCCTATTCATAACCTGTAGCTGACTAAAAAGAATTTGTAAAACAATAACGCAGGCAATGCCAATTGCTGGAGCATAGGCAATTTTTTCGGTTTTGTGTCGCAATTTGCGCCAAACCGAAGGGATAAACTGACTGAGACTCAACAGATAAAAAACTTCTGCAGCGACTAAGGCTTGAACCGCCATTGTCCGAGCCAACATGATTTCGTCTGTCTGTTGCAACATCAATTCAAAAACACCAAAGGTAATCGCCCAGTTAAATAAGGAAATGATGGCAACACGTCTGATAATACTACCAGAAAGGATCGGTTCGTTAGGGTTGCGTGGGGGCGATTTCATTATACCTTCAGGCTTAGGTTCAAAGGCGAGGGGAACCGATAAAGCAACGGAACTGACCATATTAACCCACAGAATTTGCAGAGGTAGGATGGGAAGAGCCGTTCCTACTAAGACTCCTGCCAAAATCGTGAGTAGTTCTCCGCCATTAACGGGTAAAACAAAGGAAATGGCTTTGCGTAAATTCAGGTAAATGGTGCGCCCTTCTTCAACCGCTGCTTCAATGGAGGCAAAATTATCGTCAGTTAGGATAAGATCGGCAGATTCCTTGGCTACTTCCGTACCTGCTTGCCCCATGGCAATGCCAATATCCGCTTGCTTGAGAGCAGGAGCATCGTTGACTCCATCCCCAGTCATGGCAACAATTTCACCTTTAGATTGCAAAGCTTCAATGAGACGTAGTTTTTGTTCGGGGGCGACGCGGGCAAAAACTACGCTATCTTCTAAGGCATTCTTGAGTTGCCGATCGCTCATTTGCTCCAAGTCCTTACCGCTTAGAGCCTGCACTTCTCGTTCTTGGTTCAAATTCATCATGCGGGCGATCGCGGCTGCCGTGACTGCAGGATCGCCCGTTACCATTTTGACTTGAATGCCAGCAGATTTACAGACATCTACCGCCTCAATTGCCTCCTGACGAGGCGGATCGATCGCGGCCTGCAAGCCCAGAAAAATCAGCCCTTGTTGAATATCCTTGCGCTTCAACGATTTAACCTCAGCCGAGACAGGCTTTTTCGCAAACGCCAGCACCCGTAACCCCTCATTTGCCATCGCCTCGGCTTCTTGTTCGACCCGTTCGGGATCTAAGGAAGTCTCTTCTCCTTGGGCATCGAGGCTGCGATCGCATCGGCTAAGAATGGCTTCCAGTGACCCTTTCACATAAATTATCTTGTCCAAATCTTTTTGATGTAAGGTTGCCATGTACTGATACTCAGATTCAAAGGGAATCTCATCTAGCCTCGGCAGTTTCTCCTCCAAATCTTGCCGAGTTAATCCCGCTTTATTGGCAACCACAATCAGCGCCCCTTCAGTAGGATCGCCTTCAACAGTTGGCTGTCCTTCCTTTTCTTGCAGTCGGAAATCATTACATAACAGTCCACACTGCAAACATTCCCACAACACTGGCGTTTCCGCTAAGTCAACAGACTGGTCATCGTGCAAAATTTCACCCTCTGTTTGATACCCTGCCCCCTCAACTTGATAACGTTTGCCCCCAGCATAAATGTTTTCAACGGTCATCTGGTTTTCCGTTAGCGTGCCAGTTTTGTCGGAACAAATTACTGTCGCACTACCTAAAGTTTCGACAGCGGGTAGTTTTCGGATAATCGCATGACGTTTGGCCATACGGGAAACCCCAATTGCCAGGGTAATTGTCACCAAGGAAGGCAACTCTTCAGGAATACCACTAACTGCTAATGCTACGGCGGTTTGAAACATCTCTAACCATGATTTACCCTGTCCCAATCCCACCGCAAAGGTCAATGCTGCTAGTCCTAAAATGACATATAGCAATTTCCAACTGAATTTATCTAATTTACGAGTTAGGGGGGTCGTCAGTTCTGCTCTTTGTTCGACTAATTCAGAGATATGTCCTGTCTCTGTTGCCTCACCAATGGCAACAACAATGCCACGTCCTTGCCCAGAGGTTACCACGGTGCCAGCGTAAGCCATATTTTCTCTGTCTGCTAGGTGGGTTTCTGCATTCAGTGGCTCAGTTGCTTTTTCAACGGTAACTGATTCTCCGGTTAAGGCTGACTCGTCTATTTGCAGGTTTTTGGTTTCAAACAGCCGTAAGTCAGCGGGTATCTTTTCCCCCGAACTCAGTTTCACTATATCCCCTGGGACTAACTCGTTTGAAGGTAAGCGTTGTTCTTTGCCATTGCGAATTACTGTTGACTCAGTAGTGACAGACTCCGCTAATGCCTTCATGGCTTTCTCGGCTCTAGATTCCTGAATGTAACCAACAATGGCGTTAATGAGGACAACCGCAAAAATCACCCCAGCATCTAGCCAATGTTGCAGGAAGAGGGAGATGGCACCAGCAATTAATAAAATATATAGCAGGGGTTGGTTAAACTGTTCTAAGAATCGTACCCAAGGATTTTTGTCTTTTTGGGGGTTTAGCTGATTGGCTCCGAAACGTTCTCGTCGTTCCTCTACTTCATTTCCAGGTAGTCCCGTGTCTCGATTGCTTTTTAATGTTTGAACTACCTCCTGCATGGTGAGTTGATGCCATTGGCGTTCGAGCGTTTTTTCCGTAATGGTTTCTGGCATAATGCTCCCCCTCAAAGCTAATGCTCGATCGATCGAGATTTAAGTTCGGCGTAGTCTCAAAACTTAGACAAAGTATAGAGGCGAAGCTTGTATGAAAACCTCTACTCAAAGTTAGGGTTACAATACTTTGAACTCAGGGATCGAGAAAAATTTCGGGGGAAAGAAGATACACGACGCGATAGGATAATCAAATGTCCCATTCAGAAGATCCCGTTATCTACCAATTAAAGACTAAAATTATCCCAGAAAGCAATAGTAGGGATTAAAGACAAAGTTTTGAACAGATATAGGTAGCGATCGCATGACCAACTTTAGCTCGGAAAACTCAGTCGAACTAACTTTAAATCGGGGTATGGAGGCGGCAAAACGGCAAAATTGGTCGGCAGTCAACAGATACTTGCGACAACTACCCGTCTCTAAAAACAAAACTCGCTTAATTTTACCGACAGAATCGGATTGGAAAATAACATTTCAATTGGCATCGACGGTTTTACTTGAAGGGGATTTTCAGGAACAATGGGAAGTTGCTAAGTCACTACCTCTTTTAGGTAACTCGATCGTCGAGCCTTTGATTGAATTATTAGAAGATGAAGCCGTAGATAGCGAAGTTCGTTGGTTTATCTGCAGCGTTTTGGGCAAATTTCCCGAACCAAAGGTAGTATTATCTTTAGTCAAATTATTACAAGAAACAGAAATCGAAGAATTAGCGGTTGTCGCGGGTAAAACTCTAACTCAAATTGGAACTGCAGCGATCGATGCCTTAGTAGAATTATTGCCGCGATCGCAACATCGACATTTGGCGGTCAAGTCATTGGCTTATATTCGTCGTCCAGAGATTATCACGCCTTTAATTACCGTAGTTGACGATCGCGATCCAGAAATAAGAACCGTGGCGATCGAAGCTTTGGGTAGCTTCCACGACGAGCGCATTCCTCTGTTGTTATTGACGGCGTTGAAAGATACCTCTTCATCGGTGAGAAAAGAAGCGGCGAATGCCTTGGGTTTTCGTCCGGATCTGTGCGAGGAATTAGATTTAGTCGCCCATCTTCAGCCTTTACTTTATGACTTCAATTTAGAAGTATGCAGTCGTGCCGCTTTTGCTCTAGGAAGAATGAAACACGAGTCGGCAGTAAAGGCTCTATTCATCCCTCTAAACTCTAGCAATACTCCAGTGAGTTTGAAGCTAGATTTGGTACGAGCCTTAGCTTGGAGCGAAACTGAATTAGCAATTGACTATTTACGTCAGAGTTTGAGCCTCAGAGAGTCTCTGTCAAAACATGACGCGCCTGCCTCTGACTCAGTCGATTTAGAGTTACTCACACTAGAAATTATCAACGTTCTAGGCAGAATTAAAGCCTCCAATTTAACAGCTAAAGCTTCAGGGGCATTAATCGACTTTTGGCAAGTTCAGGGAAGGCATGATAGCTCGCCCGAATTAAAACAGCTACTGTCTAATTCTTTGGGAGAATTACAAGACGTTGCCGCTAAGACAGTGCTACAAGAATTAGCCAATGACGAACATCAAGTAGTCAGGTTACACGCGATCGCCGCTTTAAAAAAATTACCCGAATCATTAACCGATGAAACCGAATGACCGAGACACTAGTACGAGCGGTTGGTAAATTCTATTGCCCCCAAGGTTTTTAGGGTTGCTTTTTGGGCTGGAGTCAAACCTCTAGCGGTACTTAAACAAAAATCAAGCCCAAACAAAGCCCAAACTAGCTTTATAAGCTACGAATACGTCGCGATTTTGGTTCAACCATTGGACAAAACGATAAGATATACCTGTACGAAAAGCTTCTAATGCTTCAGGAAATGTCTCCAAAGGTTTGTTCGCCCAACGTCTTCTTAAACCTCCAGTAAGCTTATGCCAAAGGATAAAAGTATAGGCACAAAAAACTAGAATAAAATGTCTTTCCAAACTCTTCTTATCTCTAACTTGATACTCTTTTAATCCTAACCATCCCTTGGCTTCTCGATAGAAAACTTCTATCCAGTTTCTCTGAGCATAAGTTTGAACTATCCATTGCTCGGTTACTATTTCTCCCTCAACATTTGTGAGTAAGTAGTCAATATCTTCAGCATCTTCAAAGATTGGTGCACTCATGACGATAGCTATTTTTCTGATTCCTTCTAGCCTTGATATTTCTGCTTCTATTATTGCTACCCAGACGGTTCTAGGTTTTTCACCCTGGATTTGAATCTCCTTAAATTCCTCATCAGATAACCATTGAGCATATTCATCTACTCTGATTTTTTCTAATTGATTTGATGGAGTTTTAACCAAAATATTACGATTTTTAGCGATTCCTCCTATATACTTTAATTTCTTTTTTTCCAGTTCGAGTAAAACAGTTGTGTTGTTACCATAGGACGAATCTATTAATACTAGTCCTGGTCGATATCCCCTCTTCAAACTTTTATCGATTAATTCTAAGGCTAAGGTGGGTTTTTTCTTGAATTCTCTGTCTTTCTTTCCTTCGGGCAACGAATTACCATGTTGATATAGTTCTATGTCTAAAGGTAAGCTTTTTTGGCCATCATATAGATGAGTTGTTACTACAACATTGCCATTATCTGTTTTCCCAATTTCCCCAATATATTGACGACCTACTGCTGCGGTAAAGTTACCACTTTTTCTATGCCCAGAGTCATCAACAATTAGACTAAATCCCTTACTGATTCTCGTTTGATTACACTTGTTCATCACTTCTAAGCGACGTTCATTTATCTTGTTCGCTGACCAAGTTGCTTCAGTTAAGAAATGGTGTAATTTGTGGTATGTGACCTCTACTGCGTCTTTAGCCATTTGAGATACATTTTTTCGCTCACTTTCCCCTAATAATCCTCCTAAATAATGTCTGAATTCCCTTTTTTGCGCTTTAGTTCTCAGTAAATCATCAAACTTTTGACACCATCTCATCTATCGAAACAGGGAGGCATGGCTGCGGGAGTAGTTTCTTTCATAAAGTAAGTGCGATCGGGCTTTAGAATAATGTTAAAGTTAATCAGCAAAGGTATTCTATCTTATTTTGTCTGTTTAAATTGTTTAAGTACCGCTAGCACGGGTAATATTCATTCCTTCATATAGTCTGTCGGCTTGCAACACTTGCAGACATTTACCAGTATTAACGTCCCACAACCTTACTGTTTGGTCTTGGGAGCCGCTGACGATAATTTGACCGTTTGGATGAAAGGCAACAGATGAGACTAAATGCTGGTGTCCTTGGCAGATATGGCGGCATTCTCCCGTCTCTAGATCCCATAGTCTAACAGTGCGATCGTGAGAGGCACTAGCTATGGTTCGTCCGTCAGGACTAATAGCCACAGCAAACACCCAATTGTCATGTCCCTCTAGAGTTTTCAGAGGTTTACCTTGCCCTGTGTCCCAGATGATAACTGTATTATCGGTACTGCCACTAGCTAGTAAATTGCTATTTTGCGGACTAAAAGCAACTGATTTGATTCGATTTAGATGTCCCGTTAGAGTCTGCCAAGATTTTCCCGTAGCAACATCCCAGAGCCTTACTTGGCGATCGGTGCTGCTAGTAGCTAGAGTTTTACCATCGGGACTAAACGCCACTGACCAGACCTGATCTCCATGTCCCGAAACAGTTTGCAGACAGCGACCGGTTTGGTAATTCCAGATTCTGGCTGTTTTATCGGCACCGCCACTAGCTAAAGTCGTACCGTCAGGACTAAACGCCACCGCATACACCCAATCTTCATGTCCCTCTAAAATTTGGCAGCATTTACCCGTACTTAGATTCGACAACCTAACTGTGTTATCCCGACTCCCACTAGCTACGGTTTGATTATCGGGATGAAAGGCAACTCCACAAACTAAATCTTCGTGACCCGATAAGCTGTGAATACAGCGATTATTTTTCCAGTCCCAGATTCTTACCGTGCGATCGCTACTGCCACTAGCTAGAGTTTGACCGTCGGGACTAAAAGCTACCGAGCGCACCCAGTTACTATGACCATTGCAAGTTCCAAGACATTTACCAGTCCGAAAGTCCCAGATGCGAAGAATGTTATCGCCACTAGCACTAACTATAGATTGATTGTCGGGACTAAAAGCTACTGAGAATACTTCATTTTTATGACCTCGGCAAGTCTTGATACAACTTCCATCTTTAACTAGCCAGAATTTTACCGTGCGATCGGCACTGCCACTAGCTATAGTTCGACCATCGGGACTAAAAGAAACAGAACGAACCCAGTTATTATGACCTTTGCAAATAACCAACAGTTTTCCCGTTGCTACTTCCCAAAGTCGAATTTGACAGTCTGTATCGCAGGTGGCGAGGATCGTGCCATCAGGACTAAAGGTAGCCGAAAGTATGTTACCAAAGGTTTCCGTAAAAACAGATTTAGATAGATCTGCACCTGTAAAATTGACGTTATGTAACTTCTTTTCCTGCAAATTAGCTTGCCAAACGGTCAATCCTGAAAAATCAAAATTGCTTATATCTAGGTTTAGTTGAGACAAAATATTGATAATATTACCACTCAAATAGCCTCGTTTTAAAATTCGGTTGATATTAGAATGTAGAGATTGAATGATTTCACGAGTTTGCTTTTCGATCTGTTGCGGTGTACCCAGAAGTTCCAGTAGTTTATCTGCTATTGGTTTTAAAATTTGAGTTTCTTGAGATTCTCGAATATAGTCTTTACTTTGAGATTTTGACAGGGCAACTAGATTTAATAGCTCGATCTCTTGAGAACTTATTTCTGCTGTTATCTTGATTATCAATTCATAAATAATGTATTCTATTATTACTGTTTGCAAGCTATAAAAATTGTCGTACTTTTCAATAAAAGAACGTTTTTGTAAAGAGGCTAACGATTGTAGTAATTCTCCTGGAGAGACCTTGGTGACAAAATCTCGTTGTAATTCTCTAATAGAAACTGGCTCGCGATTAATTGCCAACCAGTACATAATTTGACGTTCTAATCCGGTCAGACGTTTAAATTGCTCCTGGAGTAAATCGCGAATATCGTCAAATATAAAAACATCTGTTTGTAAGGTAGCAATAAAGTTAGTAACGTTACCAGCAAAAAAATCTTGAATTGTCGAAGATACTATTTTTAAAGCTAAAGGATTACCACCATAATGTTCTATTAAGGTGTTTCCTGCAGTTGTTAAGCCAGTAAAATTACCTTTAGAATGTAAAACTTTTTGTCCTGCGTTACTAGATAGACCTTTGATGTGTATCGTCCGTACGGGTAAATTTTCTCCTTCATAAGCAGAAAAATTTGGAGGTTGTTCGCGAGAAGTTAACAGCGAGCAGCTTTGATGTTTAGATTCCGCGATCGCTTTAAACAAATTGCCATAGTTTTGATAGTCAGTTTGATAGTTTGTCACCAAAGAACTACGTGACTTATCCTGTCCGCTCTGTAAAATTGACTCCACGTTATCGAAGATTAACAGACAGCGTGACACACGCAAATAATGAAGTAAAAGAGATATTTTTTGTTCTAATGCGTCGGGCAAATATATTTGTTTTTGTTCGCTTATAAACTGGATTAAATCTGTTAGTATTTTGTCTAAAAGTGGAGCATTGCGAAGACTGCGCCAAATAACAAATTCAAACTTATTAGCAACAAAACGAGCGGCTTTAATGGATAGGGCAGTTTTGCCGATTCCCCCCATACCCAATAGAGTAACGAGACGACACTTATCTTCAATAAGATATTTCTCGATCGCGGCAAGTTCTTCTTCTCTACCAAAGAAAACCGAAACATCAATCGCTTCTCCCCAATCTCGATCGTTGGAATTAACATTGCCAAAATTACTGTCGTCTTCGATTACTCCTTGCCAGTCTAGTCCTAAAACTTGACAGTAAGCTTGAAAGGCACGAGCGTTAATTTGATACTTGCCACTTAAAAAACGCTTCCAAGTTCCATAAGAGATTCCGGCGGCAAATTTCCCCTCTTGAGGCAAAACTCCTAAAACTTCACTAGCCGACTCTAACCAACGAGAATCATTAAGATTCCAACCTCTTTCTTTTCGTGCTTGCTTAATTTTGGCGAGTCCTGTGGAAGAAGCTATCAGTTTTGCCATTAAGGTAATTAACCTCCTGTAACTGTTGCAGCCAGATTTCTATATATTATATTTGACTGTTTGTCAAGTTCAGCACTAGCGATCCAATTGTCGATCCAAAAGCGATCTTACGTAAATTATTGCAGATCGGTGATGCTAAGAATAACCAATCAAGGATAAATGCACAGGAAAAAGACAATGCAATTGACTTATCGCGGCAACGCTTACAACCATCAGTTGGTTCAAATCGCACCTAGTTCTACTTTAGAGATCGCCGGTAAATATCGTGGGGTTTCTTCTCAGATTAATCTCGGCACTCAACTTGTTTCTTTCTCAACACTGGTCTTTAAATATCGCGGCGTTAACTACATCAAAAAAACTATCAGTTTTCAAGATATGTGGGAGCGAGAAAAACTCCAACCAATCTTAGTTTAATTATTCTGTCAATCGATATAACCGACCGAAGATAAATATATAGGAGACAAAAATGGAATTACGTTTTTTGGGACAAACATACTCTGCTGCTGGCGATCGCATTCAAACTATTGCTTCAGAACAAACCGTTCGCTTCTTAGGACAAACTTATATTCGCTGTCGTCCTTTTGCCGTCGTTAATTCTCAGTTAGGAGTTAGAAAATATCGCGGTATCACTTACGGTCTCTAAAGGCATAATTTACTCAATCTAGTCGTATGAGTAATTAACCTAAAAACAGGAGAAATAAAATGATTTGTATTGAAAAGACCGTTACTGACAAACGATTCGATGTCGAGCGAAAGTTTGATTTTCCCACTAAAAAAAAGTTAGTAGCTCGCTGGCAATAAATAGATGGAAAATTGGTTTGTCAATGGATTAAAATTTAAAGCAAACTCAAGCTAGTTTTGACAATTGGCAATTCGCTGTTCTCAAACAGATCGTAAGTAAGATAACTAAAAAAATTGTCAACAATAATCTTTAATTATACCGATCGCTTGAGAGGAGAATGATAAGACAAACAATTTATAAACTTAACTTGCTACAAAATTAAATTTCCTTAAACTGAATTTATTTGTAGCAAGTATTTCAATACTATAGAAATGCCGAACAAGATTTGATTTTTTAGTGTAATCTTCCCTCTTTGTTTCTGCCCAACTCAGCTTAGTTAATTTAGCGCGGGGTTTATCTATTACTCGGTCGCTCTATTGTTGGTTTATATAGAAGTGCTGGTTTACCTTTAATCCCTTCTGCAATCGGTCGAACTGTTTCTATTACCCGAACTAAATAATCATAGTTGGGTGGCTGTTCATTGGGCAAAAAACCTACGGAAGCCGCAATAGAGGAAGGTGTTTCAGCTAAAATTTGTTTGATTTTTTCTTGGGAACTACTTCCGATGCGATCGCTGATTAAAATCGCTCCTGGGGGTACGCTATGAGAGTCAATATAAACAACTTTAAATTTATTTGGTTCGAAATTTTGTCGATAGCGATGAAATTGTGCCATAGACATCGCCCCTGCCGCAATCTTTCCTTCATCTATCCAGTTTAAAATCGTCTTGGGGGTAGGAGCAAATTTTACTTCGGCGAAGTGTAAACCGTACAGATTATAAATCGGTAAATAATAGCCAGTCGCCGAACCTATTTGTCCCAAACCAATTACTTCACCCGCTAAATCTTGGTGCGTCTCAAATTCTGAGTCGTATTTGACAGTTATCAGCGATCGCGTTCGTTGTCCACTTTCGAGAGGAACGAGCGGTGAATAACTGTAACGGGCATTGGCGATCGCTGCTAAACCAGGAGGAGCGATTACCAAATCCCACTTTTTCTGAGCAATTTGCTCCAAGGCTTTAACTTCGTTGTAGACGGGTTCTAGCTCCACCACTCTATGAAGCTGAGAACCCAAGTAGTTGCGAAAATCAGCGTATTTTTCGACAGGATTATCATTAGCTTCATAGCTTACTACTCCAATACTCAGCTTGACCATGCTAAATTCTTCAGAAGAGCGACTACAAGCTGAAACTACTACTAAAACGACTATTAATATTATTTTTCTTAAGTACATATCTCTACTCGAAAAATGGTTAATAAATCGATCGCAAAAATTTATAAAAGTTTTGAATTCATAGAAATATTAATTGGGAAAATATAACATATTAAATATCAATAATATATTCTGGCTACTAACAAATATAATGTTTAAAAAACTTAAGCTAGGCTTTAAACTAAATCTACTTTTAGGGGTAATGTTATTGTTACTAATTGTAACGGTAGGTTCGATCCTATCTGTAGTCATACAAGGTTATGCAGAACAGGTGATAGCAGATCGAGCCTTAATGTTGATTGAAACCATGAACTCAGTTCGTAATTACACCAACAGCCAAATCGTTCCAGAGTTGGCTTCGAGACTAGAAACTGAAGAGCTATTTTTACCCCAAGCAGTTCCTGCATATTCGGCTAGAGAAGTTTTCGAACATTTTAGAACCAACGAAGAGTATAGAGAGTTTTTCTATAAGGAAGCTACTTTAAATCCTACTAATTTAAGAGACAAAGCTGATAAATTTGAAACAGAAATTATTCAATCTTTTCAAAACAATTCCAACCAACAACAACAAGGCTTTCGTTCGATACCCGGAGGAGAAATTTTTTATATTGCCCGTCCAATGAGAGTTACTCAAGCAAGCTGTCTTAGATGTCACGGCACTCCAGAACAAGCACCTGCCAGTCAAATTGCTACTTATGGCAGTAACAACGGTTTTGGTTGGAAAATTGGCGAACTAACAGGAGCACAAATTATTTCCGTACCGGCAAGTCGAGTATTCGAGAATGCACGACACTTAAGCCTGTTAATTATTGGTAAGGTGTTAATCTTTTTAGTAATTGCCGTTATTCTGTTGAATGTTTTTCTTAAGTATACGATTACCGACCCGATTAACAAAATGTCTCAATTATCTAAAAGGCTGAGTACCGGAGACATGAATGTAGAATTCGATCGAAAAAGTAATGATGAAATCGGCATCTTGGCAGCTTCTCTCAATCGTCTTAAAGTCAGTCTTAAAATGGCACTGGAAATGCTGGATTCTAAGTAAGTAAACCTATCTAGAATGAGTATCGAAGTCATAGCAATTCTCGGTTAGGAGCAATATATCTCAGAAGCGTCGTCCTCCTGGAAAGATCAAATCATCCGTCGCTGAAAATCACGAGCCTGTTCGGGGTTGGCAATACTTTTGGCTAAAATCTCAAGCAGTTGTACTTTTGAGAGATTGGGATTTTGAGCTATGGTACGTTTGCAAATAATGGTTGCTATCGGACCGATAAATTCTGCTAATTCTTGACGACAGCGTTCGACAAACTCTGAGGTAATCTCAGATTCAGATTTAGGCTGTGGGAAAGATGAAAAAGCGGTGTTCTGACTTGGATTGATTCCGGTCGCCGTCGCCGGTGAGTGAAATGGATGAAGCGTAGAACCCGAGTTTAAATACTCTTCTATCCCTTGTAAGCTAAGAGAGATTTCGATTGCTGTATTATATATTTCCCTGGCTGTTTGGGGACGTTGATCTGGAGAAAAAGACGTCATGCGATCGATTAAATCGGCGAATTTAGGTTGAATATCGGGCACGGCATGATGCCAGTTCAATTTACCACTAGCAAAATCATAAAAATTGCTGGGATTTTGAGCGGTTAATAAAAAAATTATCGTACCCCCAAGAGCGTAAAAATCAGACTGTAGCACCGCTCGTCCTTTCATCTGCTCCATTGGCGTGTAGCCTGCAGTAGTTACCCCTGTGATTTCTCCAAGTGCTTGTTTTTCAATGTAACTCTGGCTGACTTCTCTGACAGTACCAAAATCAATGAGAACTAGAGAACCATTGGCTCTCAACATAATGTTAGAAGGTTTGATATCTCGGTGAAAAAAATGTTGGTCGTGAACTCTTTCTAAAATCAAGCTTAGTTCTGCCAACCAACGTAAAACTCTTTTGCAATTGAGAGGGCGGTTACCTCTTTGCTCGATGTATTCTTCTAAGTTCAACCCCTCAACCTTTTCCATTACCAAACAATGTAAGGGTTCTTCTCTGCCATGAGGAAAATAGACAAAATAGCTATCTGGATCGACTTTGGGAATACCGGGATGATTGAGAAGAGCTAATACTTGTGCCTCTTGTTGAAATAATTGTACGTATTTAGGATGATTATCGAGTAAAACTTTAAGCACCAAATGTTGAGTATTAAAATCTGAGATTTCATAAGTCGTACCAAATCCTCCTTGCCCGAGTTCACGTAAAACTCGATATCTTCCATCTAATAGCAATTCCGAACCGCACCCCTGGCAAAAGATTACGGTATCGGCATTATTTGGTTGTTTACATTGAGGATTGATGCACAAACTCATTAATTCGAGCGATCCATAATTTGGTGAAAACAAATCTAAAATTAATTTAAAAGCTGGCGATCGAGCATGATTGACCAACGGTCAGAGCAGCGACGGAAGCCCGTTGGTTGCGAAGCAAGTCCGAAGGACTTGGTTTCCTCCGATACGGGAAGATCCGTCAAGACAGGCTCCGTCAATCGCTTCAGCGATTCGCCTTCGCCAAGCGAAGTCGGCAGACGACTGCCGACGCGAGTCGTTTTATCCAAACAAATAAACGACTCGGCGCAGTTGCGCCCTTCCAGTCTATACGGCGGAGTAATCTCTGACTGATTACACAAAAACAATCTCGATCTCAAAGAGCCAAACTACCAACAATCTAAATCTATTTTAGCTTTAGAAGCATACATTCTCGAAGATTAGATTTAGATAACCAATTGCAGATGATTATATTGGTCTGGCAACAGTGCGAACTATTATCTTTAGATGAAAAAGATTAGTTTGCCAAAGATAAAAATAAATAATCATCGGCTATTATTCCGGTCGTTGTTTATTCCCGCTCTACAGTACTTGCACGAATGATTATTAACTAATCAAGCTAGGGTGAAAAGGGTAAAGGTCAAAGGAAAAAAAGGTTTGATTATTTATTCATGCAAGAGATCTAGTATTGCTTTGATTGCTGTTGCTATTGTTTTCATCCCAAAAACTACGATGAATCACGAGCGAACAACTGAAATGAGCTTACTCATCAAGTCTTGTTGAATTTGTCCCACTTTTAAGCAGTATACGACTTATCTCTAGTAGTTACTAGTAGTTTCGCGGTCGGTAATTATTAGTACCATAATCGGGATGTTTGCTGTCTGTAAGTAATTGACCAATTTTTTTCTAGCTTGATCCCAGGCAATAAAAATGCAAACACAGCTACTCAACAGCGATACTTTACTCATGACTGTCTCAGTGAGATAGTCAAAGGAGCGATCGCTTTTAACCACTGGTAATACATTAAGCTAAGAGAAACAAATAATAAAATATGACCGCCACTGGCAAAGGCGGCTAGCACTTTGGCGATCTCTGCTGACTGTCCTGTGACTACTTTTTGAATATTGTTAAATATTTTTTGATAAATTTCTCTACCAGATAAATCCCGTCCAGTTTGAAAACTGGAGTTTTAGCAAAATTCCTTTAACCTTTAACCTTTTTCCTTTAACCCAAAAGCAGAAAGACAAGAAACTACAACTACGGACTTCAAAGTAGATGCGGTTTGACGATTGGCATTAGTCATCAATTAGCTTTAGAAACGGGCAAGCAAGATAGATTAATCCCATTTCTCGGGGCAAACTACCAATCTTGCCGATGAGATAGAAAACAATCGCTTTAACCGCTCTATATTATTTAATTTTCATAACTTATCGAACTTAAGTTAAATGAAGAGTGTTGCAGTAATCTAGACATTGAACAACCTACTTTAGCTGCGCAGTTTGGCAGTATTTTCTACTAAACTCTGTGCGAACTTATCGAATCTTTGCGATAGCTTTTCATCTTTGAGTTTTTCGTTATTGTCGAAAGCCTGCCATGCTTGCCCTACAGCAATTTGCTCGGGAATGACCCAACCGTGAACCCACCTCCAAATAATTCGCATATCGTTAAGAGCGTTACTGTTCGATTGTCCTCCTAAAACACTAATTAATCCTGCAACTTTACCTGCTAATTGCTCGAAGCTCATTAAATCTAAAGCATTTTTGATTACGCCGCTAACGCTACCATGATATTCGGGGGTTACCAAAATTAAGCCATCGGCAGCTTTTACTTTGTCCCTCAATACCTCGACATCGGGATAATCGGGATAGTCATCTCCGCCATCGCAGAACGGTAAATTCATTTTTTTGAGATCGATGTTTTCTACTTCTGCACCTAGAGCTTCTACCCTTTCTGTCGCTTGTTTTAGTGCCAGAACGCTATAGGAATTGTTGCGTAGGCTACCAGCAATACCAACTATTTTAACCATCAGATTATTTAAAATTATTCATACTCGTTATGACTATGTATAAGCTAACAAATTTTTTTATTTATTGACAACAAGCAATTTACTTTCCTTTGACTTTGTCTTGTGTTTGGCGATCTTGCAGTATAGCGATAGCCCCAATAACCACAACTATCTCCTAGCAATCCACTCGGCAATTAATTCTTGCACTCCAGAACCTCTCGATCCCTGGGTTACAAAACCCGCTCGAGCTTTAACTTCTGGTAAGGCATTACCCACTGCCACTCCCAACCCACATAAATCTAGTAAATCCAAATCGTTTTCCGCATCTCCTACACCGACTACATCGGCAGGAGATAATCCTAGCTGTTCTAAAGCTGTTTTGATGCCACTAGCTTTATTGACACCCGTTGGTAAAATCATTAATGCTCTTTTATTAGGAATTATCTGTAAGGGCAAATCCAGTTCTCGAAGGGTGCGTTCGATTACTGGGCGGTCGTCTTCCCAAGTACCAATAATTGCTTCCCCTGTAGCTAGCTTGGACACTCCCTGTTGTCTGAGGCGGTCGCATAATTCTAGCGAAACTGGTGGGCACAATAACTGAGACTTATCAGTTTGAGGATGATAAATTAGCGCACCGTTTTCTGCTACCACTAAATCGAATATTCCCAGATGGTCAAATACTTGGGAGAGAGAAGGTATTCTCCTTCCCGTAGCTAAAATTAGCTTAATCTTTAATTGTTTGAGCTCTAACAGAGCGTCTACTGTCGCTCGATCTACTATGCCATCGGTCGCTAAGGTACCGTCATAATCACTTGCTAAAGCTAAATATTTCATCTAATTTCTCTCTAAATAACCCGAAACTTTCTACGGCAGAAGCGATCGCTTTTCCTTTACCTAGTTGTGGTTTCAAGCTAATAATAATTTACTGGAAACGATCGAGCAATAAAACTTACAGTTATGAGATGGATAGACCCCTTACAGGATGACAAAAGTCGTATCGAGTTAATAGACTCCATGGGCAGCGATTTAAGCATCGTCAATGATGCTCGTGCTAGTTTTGCTAAAAGTTCGTCAGAATTGAGCGAAAAAGACATTAAATTAATCAATTACCTAATTAAACACCAGCATACTAGCCCCTTTCGTGGTGTAGTATTCAAATTCAAGGTTAAAGCTCCCCTTTACGTCTGCAGACAATGGTGGAAACACGTTATTGCCAGCAACCACAATGAAGAACAATTGGGCTGGAATGAAAAAAGCTTCCGCTATGTGGCAATTGACGACAGCAACGAGTTCTATATTCCCAAAACCTTCAGACAACAGGCAAAAAGCAACAAACAAGCGACAGAGGGAAGTTTATCAGAAGAAGACAACAGCAAAGCCTTACACATTTACGAACAGCAGTGTCACAATAGCTATGCCGCCTATCGCGCACTACTAGATTTAGGAGTAGGACGAGAACAGGCGCGAGGAGTTTTAGTTCCTGCAGTATACACTTCTTGGGTATGGACGGTTTCTCTACAAGCTCTATTGCATTTTGTCGGATTGCGTCGCGGTGCTGGCGCACAAAGCGAAATTGGGATGTACGCTAGTGCGATTACAGAATTGATTATGCCCATCGTTCCCGTAGCGATTAAAGCTTGGTCTGACTACGAGGAAAAGTTTTGATGAAATAAAAACAAACTCCAAGCTCACGTTAATGTAGACTGTGAGATAAATCTATTCAGGCGATCGCATTGAAAACTCGTTTTAGTTACTGGCAACTTCTTCCCTATCTTCGCCCTCAATATTTCACAATTACCCTGGCTTTTATTTGTACTCTACTGTTCACCGCTTTCTGGCCAATTCAAGCTTGGTTGGCAGGGCAAATGGCAAAGTTTATCGGACAGGGAAATGTTGGCAATATTGCCAAATTAGCAGGATTGGCGGCGATGATTTTTTTAGTGCGGGGGATAGCCCAATACGGACAAGATTCTTTAATGGCGAAAGCGGCTTTAGCTGTCGCTCTAGAATTACGCAAGTCTGTCTACGCTCATTTACAAAAACTGAGTTTAAACTTTTTTGAAGTTGTCAAAATAGGAGACTTATCCTATCGTTTGACCGAAGATATCGATCGCATCGGCGAGGTTATTAATAATTTCTTTCACGATTTTATTCCCTGTATTTTGCAGTTAGTTGTCGTTTTAGGATATATGTTTTATCTTAACTGGCAACTCACTGTAGCAACCTTAGTACTCGCTCCATTAATGGCTTTAGTTATCGGTATTTTTGGCGAAAAATTACTTAAATACGCTCGTCGCAGCCAAAACCGAATTGCCAATCTATCTTCCTTGTTAACTGAAGTATTTAGCGGTATTCGCCTAGTTAGAGCTTATGCCGCTGAAGAGTACGAACTAGAGCGTTTTGCTCGAGAGGCAGCCCAAAATCGCCAAGCTAAATATTCAGCCGAAAAAGCCAAGGCAATACAATTTGTAGTTGTCGGTTTTTTATTAGCTATGAGCGTGGTCTTTATTTTCTTGTTGGGTGCTTGGCAAATTTCCCAAGAAAATCTAACTGGTAGTGAGTTTGTCAGCTATTTGGCTGGAGTGGCTTTACTTATCGATCCTATTAGTCATCTTACGAGCAATTACAACGAATTCAAACAAGGTCAGGCATCAGTAGATCGGATTTTTGAACTATTAGCAATCAAACCAATAGTTGTCGATCGCCAAGGAGCAAATGTTTTACAAACGATAACGGGAAAAGTCGAATATATTGACGTTAGTTTTAGTTATCTTGCTGACAAGCCGATCTTGAAAAACATCAATCTACTCGTCTATCCAGGAGAAACTATTGCTTTGGTTGGAGCTTCAGGAGCGGGAAAATCTACTTTGGTCAATCTTTTACCCCGTTTTTATAATATCAATTCAGGACAAATTTTAATAGATGGTATAGATATTCGCAACGTAACTTTAAAGAGCCTCAGACAACAGATTGGCATCGTACCCCAAGAAACTACTTTGTTTTCTGGTTTGATCGCTCGCAATATTGCTTTTGGACAAACAGTATTCGATCTAGAAAAAGTTAAAACTGCCGCTAAAATTGCTAATGCTCATCAATTCATTAGCGAACTTCCTAGAGGTTACTATACTTATATTGGAGAAAAAGGTATTAGTTTATCGGGAGGGCAGAGGCAGAGAATTGCGATCGCACGAGCAATTTTTCTCGATCCTCGCATTCTAATTTTAGATGAGGCTACTTCAGCTTTGGACTCTGAGTCTGAAGCTGAAGTACAAGAAGCAATGATGCGTATCATGCAAAATAGAACCGTATTTATCATCGCTCATCGTCTAGCTACAGTACGCAATGCCGGTCGCATTTTAGTCTTAGAAAAAGGACGCATAGTAGAATCTGGCAATCATCAAGAATTGCTATCAAAAAATCAGGTTTACGCTCGTTTTTATGCAAGGCAATTTAAAGATTAAAATATTTTTTTAAGTAAATAAATTGGATTTTCTAAAATTAGTTCGATCGCGTTATCTTATTAGAAACTAAGAATATAAAATATTGTTCGAGATTAAATTATTTTTGAATTAAACGACACGTATATAGTAAATATCATAAGTTTGTTAATAGTTAGTATTTATGGCTTAAACTACTTCGGTAATTTTTTAAATCACTGCTTTTGTTTGGCTCTATTTACTTCCTTGAATTCAAATTACTTATAACTTAAAATTTTATAAATTAATTTAGGTAATTGCACTTAATCAGTTTTACCATTAAACATATCATATCATAGGCTGAATTGCTGACACTTTACAGATTACTCTGCCAACTTATGGAAGAGAAGGCACGAAACTGTTGGTCAACATTACTGATACGAAGTTTGAGCCGCAAGTTTATAATAAATAACTGTATATTTTAAGTTTTATACTCAGTACAAGCAAAAAAAGCGAAAAACATAAAGTGTAAGGAGTATTTTGTGTTGAAAAATGCTAAACAGATACAGTTATCTAACTTGAAACCGACTACTTTAACTCAACTATCCGGAAAGATACTTCTTAAAACATCATTTTTTTTAATACCTTGGATTTTATCTGTAAACTCCGCTACAGCAGCAGAAGTCCTTGGTGTAGTCAAAAGCCGAGAAAACGTTAATCAATGGCAGGAAATCACCAATCGCTTGCAAAATGTAGGAGTAGAATTCTGTATTGTCGATACTGTCGATTGGCAATCGCCAAGAGATTTTGGCCGCGTTAACGTATTACTCTTGCCTAATGTCGAAACCATCAGCCAAAACCAAACCGAAGCTCTACAACAGTGGATGAACCGAGGTGGAAAAGTCATCGTCACTGGTGCTACGGGTAACTCATCGAAATTTTCTGTTCGACAACGATTGCGATCGCTATTTGGAGCATATTGGCAATCTTCTCTCCCTGCTGCTTCTTTGCAACTTACTACCGATACTCCAGTAGAATTGAATGGCAGAGAGTTGCTGAGTGATACTCTTGCAGGTGGAGAATTAATCCCGACCGATGAGAGTAGTCAAACCGCTGCAGCTTGGCAAACAGAAAGAGAACCTGCAGCAGTAGTATTTACAGAAAACAGTACTTTTTTTGGCTGGCAATGGGGAGATAATTTGATACCTGCTAGTTTCGACCGCGCTTGGTTAAAATCTGCTCTCAATCGCTACGATATTCTAACCGAGCGTCGGTTCATTCCTACGACATACGCTAAACCGAAGGCTTGTGGCTCGACTAATGCACCAGACGAACTTCCGCCCTTGTTTCCCAATATAGAACAGTCTCGGTCTTTATTACCCGAATCGCGTTTTGGCTTCCGTTTAGAACCCGCTCTTTCTGAAGAACGAGTAGCTGCAATGACTGATGAATTAACCGGTTTAATCGGTCGCTTTGAAGCGTCTTTGCTCAGTGCCAATGCTAGCGAGAGCGAGATCGAGCTTTCTACTGGCGAAGTTATCGAACAGTTGCTCAGCAGACAAACCCAAAACAAACAACTTCGGCGAACTTCCATGACCAAAGACCGCCAAGTATTGAAAGCAGCTAAAGATAATTTACAACAGTTCGTCTATCTAGCAGAACGACGCAGCTACACTCAAGCCAAACAACGCTGGTTAGAAGCCAGAAATTCTCTATGGGATAACTACCCGACCGACAGGCGTTTAGCTCAAACTGAAGTACGGGCGATGTGGCTAGATCGAGGTACGATCGTCAAAGCCAAGTCTGAGTCAGATTTAGCCCGAGTTTTCGACCGCATGGCAAAAGCAGGTATCAATACCGTCTTTTTTGAAACTGTCAATGCTGGCTATACAATTTATCCCAGCCGAGTTGCTCCCCAACAAAATCCTCTCACGAGACGATGGGATCCTCTAGAAGCTGCGGTCAAACTAGCTCGTGAAAGAGGCATGGAATTACACGCCTGGGTTTGGACCTTTGCCGCAGTCAATCAACGCCACAATGTTGTTCTCAATTTACCAGATCGTTACTTAGGACCTCTATTATCACGACACCCCAACTGGGCAATAACCGATCGCGGAGGTAGTCGCTTTCACTATAATTCTGGTAAAGTTTTTCTCGATCCTGCCAACAGCGAAGTCAAGCATTATCTATCTCAACTGCTAGATGAAATCGCCACCCGCTACGAAGTTGACGGCATTCATCTCGACTACATCCGCTATCCTTTCCAAAATCCCACGGGAACTCTCACCTATGGCTACGGCATTGCTGCCAGACAGCAGTTTTTTCAGCAAACAGGAGTAGATCCCATAACTTTGCAACCTGGCGATCGCCTATGGCCGCAATGGACGGGATTTCGCATCAGGCAAATCGATAATTTCATAGCTTCGGTTTCCCAAGACTTAAAACAGCAGCGTCCTGAGTTGATTCTTTCGACAGCAGTATTTCCCATGCCCCGTCAAGAACGCTTGTCTAAAATTCAGCAGCATTGGGAAGAATGGATCGAACGGGGATGGATCGATCTGCTAGTTCCCATGACCTATGCTTTAGATACCGAGAAACTGGAGCAACTAGCCAGTCCAATTTTAGATGGTTCGCACCAGAGTAAAGCTCTCTTGTTACCAGGAATTCGCTTGCTCAATCTTTCCCATGTAGTAGCAGTAGACCAAACTCAACTGTTGCGGGGAATGTCTGCAGAAGGCTTTGCTCTATTTGCCGCCGAAAACTTAAACCCCACTCTTGAAAACGTTTTTAGTCGTACTAACAGTCGTTACAACACTAAAACACCAGAACCATTACCATTTCGTCAGCCATTTCAAGCAACCCTGTCTCGCTATCAAAGTTTGCAGAAAGAGTGGAACTTCTTCATCAGTCACAATCAGCTTGCAATCGAGCCTGTAACTTTAAAAAGATGGGGAGAACGAGCCGATGAATTAGCAACAGATTTACAAAAACTAGCCAGAGAACCCTCTACCAAACACCTTCTCTCTAGTCAACTCGCACTTTCCTCTTTTCGTCGCCAATTTCCTCAACTGATGAAACAAACCACAACCGTTTCTCCCTACCAAGCACGAGTTTGGCAAAATCGCTTGGCTACTTTAGAGCGTCTGTTGAGTTATGGAGAAAGGAGGGTATTAAATAATCAGCGACAAACTTCTCTTCATTAGCAATTTCTGAACTAAGGTCAAGGGGAAAAGGATCGTAAATTGACGCTCGATCCTAGATTATTAAGTTTATTTATACTGGTGTAAGTTGTGAAATGAAATTAAATTAAGCTGGTCGGTAAATTAATCTTAGAGTCTGAAGCACTAAGTGGCGGTCGACGATCGGGTTATCAGCCATTACTTTATTTGCAGTCGATAAATATTGCCATAGTAAATTACTATCCCCTCCGGTGAGAATAATGTGACTGTTGGGAAATCGTCCGTACCAATCATCGATAAAGCTTTGAATTCCAGCAATGAGAGTATGAATTACGCCAGAAGCGATCGCGGTTTCTGTAGTTAAACTCCAGCGATTGGGTAGAGATTGGGGTGGTTCTATCCGTGGTAAAGCCGCAGTGTTTTGCGGTAAAAAGGCAAGTTGCGATCGCAATCCAGGCAGAATTGCACCACCTACTAAACTTCGTTCGGCGTTTACTCCGGTAAAGGTTAATGCCGTACCGCCATCGATAACCAATACAGGATAGCCGTAGGTTTCTCCCGCACCATAAATCCCTAAAGCGCGATCGATCCCTAAAGTAGGATAGAGGTTTTTCAGGGGAAGATCTTTTAGAGATATTAGGGTTAGGTGAGGATAATCTAACCACAACTCAGTTTGTTGCGGAACTACTGAAGCCAAACAAACTGGCAATAATATTTTGGGAAATTGCCCTATTTGTTTTAATAATGTATCTCTTTCGCTAACGGTAGATAAATGAGGACAACCTCCGAACTCGATTAAATTATCTGTGTGAAATAAACCCCAGTTTAATCTGGAATTTCCGATGGTTAACCCCAACCACTGATTCATTATAATGAACTTAAATAAACAGCTAAAAACAGAATATCCTTCGCACCAATTAATACTATTAATACTTTGAAATAAATCGCTCTTAAGCGGTATGCGTTCTGAAACAAGTATTTATTATATTCATAACATATTAGAATTAATTATATATTTTGGGTAATTTTTAGATGGCTACTAACTACTTTATTGCCAACAAACGAGATTTAGATAACGTTTATCAACAGATATTACTTTGGTTTAAAGCCAGACAGTATGAAGTAAATGGGAAACAAAACCAGGATGAATATTTTATTCAAGCTCGAAAAACCAGTTTTCTAAGAACTTTTACTGGTACTAATTTAGCTTTTAAAGTAAAAATATATTGGAACAGATCGAGCCATCATGCCAATGAATTCGTAGTTGAAACTACTACGGGAAAATGGATTTCCAATTTTGCAGGTGCTGGCATAACCTCGATATTTACAGGGGGAATTACCATCCTGACGGGATTGGCAGGTGCGGGGTGGACTGTGGTAGTAGAGAATAACCTAATGGAGTATGTAGAAAATTCTTTGCATTGTACCAGAATTAAATCCGATCTTGCTTCCGATTTAAGTGGTGATCGCCACGACTACCAAACCTCTGATTGGGAAAGCAAAACCCAACTTTCACCCAGACAAAAAGCAGAAGCTAAGGTAGAAATAGAATTACAAAAACTCGAACGAGCTTACCAGGCAGGAATATTAGAACAAGCTGAATTTAGTGCTAAAAAAAAGGCATTAGAGGTAACAGTCGAACGATATGAAATCGATTTTGCCATTGAAGAACAGATGGCAAAATTAGAAACAGCCTTTATTGAGGGAATTTTAAACGAACGGGAATACGAAGCTAAAGTCGCCAATATTGCCGAGCGGATAGAAGAACAAATCGTGCGACAGCGTTTAGAAGCAAAGCAAAAAGAGTATCTAGCTAAACTGAAACAATCTGTAGAAGGAGGTCTTTTATCCCAAGAAGAATACGAAGCTAAAGTTGCCAATCTTAATTCTTGTCCATAAATTCTGCCTCTGTAATAGTTTTTAGAGTGCTCAAATGGATTCGGTACTCATCATTTCGTCATCGTCGTCAACGAGCAAAATTTTTTTAGTCATTGGTTTTTCATCCTTTTTGATGTATCTTGTCTTTTCTTCTTAGTTACTAGCATCGAAGACGAAGGACTACTCGCTAATTGGCAAGGTGAAATAGAAAGTACTACCTCGACCCAAAACGCTTTCTACCCAGATTTGACCTCCGTGCTGTTGGACGATACTGCGGCAGATAGCAAGTCCCAAACCGGTTCCACCTCGATCGCGAGAGTCGGAAGCATCGACTTGTTGAAAGCGGTCGAAGATAGTTTCGAGTTTTTCTGGCGGGATACCCCGACCACAATCTCGAACCCGAAACATCACCCAGTCAGAAGAGTCGCCAGAGTCAGAATTTGACTTAGTTTCAGTGGTTTTAACCTCGTGAAACCGAGCATCCAGATTAACTGTAGTGTGGGGAGGAGAAAATTTGATCGCATTACTCAGTAAGTTAGTTAGGGTTTGAATAATGCGATCGCGATCGCACCAGAGACGAACTGAGATTGGGGTTACATAGATAGTTATTTCAGCCTTATCAGCCATACTTTGGACGATTTCTACAGCATCGGTCATTATCTCGGCAGCATTATGACTTTTCTTAACCATAGTTACTTTGCCAGATTTGATGCGTTCTAAGTCAAGAATGTCATTAATTAAACGCACTAGACGATTGGAATTATCGAGCGCGATTTCTAACAGACGCTGGCTTTTAGCAGATTTTGGGTCTAAACGACCGCTCGACAGTATGCTGATGGCACTCCGAATTGAGGTCAGGGGTGTTCGTAGTTCGTGGCTGACCACCGAGATAAATTCATCCTTCATGCGGTCTACGATCGATCGTTCGGTAATATCTTTAAAAATCACTACCGCCCCCACAATCTGCTGTTCTTCCCGAATTGGAGTACTAACATACTCTACGGGAAAATTAGTTTTGTTTTTGCGCCAAAATAATTCATTAGTTACGTACTGGGTGTTGCCAGTATGTATGGTTTGATAAATTGGATTTTCCTGCCAAGAATAGATAGTTCCTTCTGCCGTTGAGTGATTGACAAGTTCTTGTAGCGGCTGGTTTTGTAATTCCTCGACCTGATATCCTAGCATTTCGGCAGCAGCAGGGTTGACAAATGTCGTTACTCCTTCTAGGTTTAGTCCATAAATGCCTTCTCCTGCGGAGTTTAAAATTAATTCCTGTTGATGGCTGAGTCTTTCTAGGGAGGCTCTAGTTTTAAGACGCTCGCTGATTTCTCGGACTAATTTCTGGTTGGTTTGCCATAGCTCTGCCGTACGCTCTTGTACTCTATATTCTAAGGTAGTATTGAGATTGCGAATCTGCTGATATAGTTGATATTGGTAAATAGCGATGGCAAAGTGACTGCCTAAGGTTTGAGCTAGTTGGATTTCACTACTCGTCCACTGACGAGCTTTATTTCGTTTGAGTTCGCGCCAAGTCTCAAAAGATTGACGGGGAAAATAATTACGGGGATCGTCGCGGTCGGGGCGCCTCGCCCAAATGGTTTCAGTATCGATTCCTTGTCGAAAAATAGTCAGATAGCCCAAGATTTGGCGGCGATACTCTAGCCGCACGGTCAAAATGCTTTTAATTTTTGTCGGTTGAAAGGCTAGTTCCCAAGCCGAAGGCATGGGATTGAGATCGAAATCGGCGATCACCCAAGGTATAGTTACCTCCCCTTCTCGAGCTTGTAGGGTGTTTTCTAACCATGTTTGCCAACTGGGATGTCGTTCTAGGGGAAGCGAAGGATCGGTTTGAGCCTCCCCCTTGGTTGTGGTCAGCAATAAAGGTTGTTCTCCAGAAACAAACAATTGAGCTTCTTGCTCTGAATTTTGAGGAAGGACATAAACTCTGCCTCCGGATCCTCCTAATGCCGTAATAGTTTGCTTTAATGCCTTTTCTAGCTGCATCTCGGTCATAGAATGCAGTGACTTGCCAACTCGATTTATCGAGGCTTCTTGTTTGGCTTGAATGCGGGTTGACTCTAATAAATTAGATTGAGCGATCGCGATCGAGGTTTGGTCGGCAACTAGCTGAACTACTTCCAATTCTTTCTCTGTGACTATTCGCGGCAATCGGCGATGAGAAACCAACAATCCCCAAAGCCTGTCATCATCCACGATGGGAACTACCAGTGATGACTCTACCCCCATCGCCATTAAGTATTCAACATGACAGGGATCGACATCGCGAAATTGAATTTTACCTCCTGTTGCTGCCTTTGCTGAGGAAATCATCCCTATTTGGCGTGTCGCCATATTAACGATAGTTCGTTGGCGTTCCTTGAGATAAAGTTCGCGCATTTCTAGGGGAATATCTTCGGCGGGGAAATGTTGACCCAACAAAGATGGTAAGCGTTCGTTATCTACTGATTCGGCTACCACTTCACCACTGCCGTCTGGTTCGAATTGATAGATTTTAACTCGGTCTGTACCCAAAAAGGCACGTACCTCGGCTACGGTAGCTGAAAGTATTACCGATAGCTCTAAAGATTGACGGATGCGAGTCATCATCCGATGCAATAGCATTCCCAAAGAATCTATTTTTCCTGCTTTGCTATCGGTTCGAGCATGGTATTCTGGTAGACCGTTTGAAGGATTATGAGATTGGATCATAGTTCGAGCAAGTTAAAATCGATGGAGTTAATGCTAGCCTCGCTGTTGGTTGTTTGGGTAAGGTTTGACCAAACTTGGAACTCTCACTGCCTTTGAATTTGTCAGGCTAAGTCAACAGAGATCGTTAAGAAAGCAGGATCGAGTTAGATAGTGCGATTGAAGGGCGACAATTTGTAGGCAAAATTTTTCAGTAGTTCAGATTTTTCCATCGTCGCCAAACACTAGCTTTTTAGATTTTAGATCGCCCGTAGTAACTGCACGCGGTTGAGGTAATTAAACATTTTAGTTACCATCTCTGACTGAGTGAGAGTTTTACTAAGATAGTCGTCAGCTCCCGCAGTCAAAGCCCGATACATGGTGCTGAGATCGTTGTGAACTGTAAAAAACAAAATTGGCAACTCGTGCCAACGAGGTTCCGTCAGTACTAACCGGCATAAATCGATACCATTTATCTCGGGCATAGCTACATCCAAAATTAGTAAGTCTGGGTCTAATTGGGCAATTACATACCAAAATTGCTGGGGGTCTTCTAATGTAGTTAGATCGATTTTCCACGGTTCGAACCAGTTGTGAAGCGAAGCTAATACCTGGGGATCGTCATCGACTACCAAGACTTTGACAACTTGGTTTTGCAATCGTTCTACAGCTTTGACAAGCGCGGTAATAGCGAGATCGCTTAGTGAAGCTGGCTGTAAAAGTATATTATTAGCGCAACGGACGAATTTTAGGCGCTCGCTTAAATTGTCGTTATCCGTAAAGAGAATTATCGTCAGAGGTAGGTGATTGACTGTTGCGACGAATCTGATAAGACTTGTCTCCGTCAGTTCCCTGAGGGAGAACTGCCACACCACCAGCTCTAAGCTGGGATCGCTTAAAGCTCGTTGCAAGTCGGCTAGTTCGGCGACCATCTCCAGGTTCATTGCTAAAGCACCGCCTTCTGCTACGATTTTTCGAACCAATTTTGGATGGCGATCGACTGCAAAGATAATGGGTCGATGTACTCGTACTATATTTGGCTGGGGAGGGGAATGGGGTTTGACTGAGTTTTTTAAAGCAATTAAGAGTTGGGAAAAATATCTGGCTCTCTCTAATTCTGAAGTTGCTCGAATTTTTAACAGTTCTTCAATTTTAGTTGCCAAACGGGAACCTTCAGAAAAGCCAAAGATACCAAGTCCTCCTGCTAGTCGGTGAGCTGACCATTTTGCCTGTTGCAGGAGATGTCCTTGTAAACGATCCTCTTGCCAGGCGCGATTAGCCCGTTCGAGAATTTCTAGACGCTCGCTATTTAAGCTTTCAAACTTTTGCCAAACTGCCGCTAGTGATGCTTTAGTCTCTTGTCGGGTTAATTTCTCTGTCTGCTGAGATGCTTTAGAGGGAGCGGCGGCTTTAGCTAATGGTTTCAGACGATAGCCCACATCATATATCGTCTCGAGCCAGTCAGCATCAGCTCCTGCTTGTTTGAGTTTTCGCCGTAGCTGTTTAATATGAGCAGAAACAGCATTCTTACTTGGAGCTTCTTCTATCGACCAGAGACGATCTAAAATAAGGTCACGGGTTAAAACACTATCATTCCTATCTAAAAAGAGTTCCAATAAACGATATTCTTTGGGAGTTAAAGTTAATATTTCTTCGTCATAAGTTACTTCATGGGTACTAGAATTAAGGCTTAGTTTTCCCCAGCGTAAAATTGGTGCGGTGAGGCTATTTCTGCGACGTAAGAGAACGCGAATTCGAGCTAGTAACTCGGAAATCTCAAAAGGTTTGACCACATAATCATCTGCCCCTGCATCTAGTCCAATTACTTTTTTATTACTAGAATTTTGTGCGGTTAACAGCAGTACTGGCGTTCGATCTCCCCTAGAACGCAATCTCTTACAAAACTCAATGCCATTTAGTTTGGGTAGTACAATATCGAGCAAAATTAAGTCATAATCATAAGCTTCGACAAATTCCCAACCTAACTCACCCTCTGAAGCGAGATCTACGATGTAATGGCGATCGCGTAAAATTTTTGTTAAGGTTTGAGCGATAAATTCATCATCTTCAACCACTAAAATTTTCATAAAATATACACTGCGATTTAGATTAGCATTTAATTCAGTTGATGAATCCAAATACTACTAAACTAAAGTCAGTAATTAGCAATTTTTTAAAACTGAATATAATATTATTTTCATTTCTAGCTAAATAATTTTATAAAATCCCACTTTTTTACAATTGTTTACTTTTGTATTGGTAAATATTCAGTTTTTTCTTAATTATTCCGCTCATTTTCGATCGTATTTTTGGGATCGAAGCTATGTATAAAAATCTATATTGAAAAAACATCGATTCCGAGTAGATACCATCCAAAGAGATCGCTCTGACTCGCTCGTTAGGTAAGGGAAACACAAATTTTGGATGAAGTTATTCTAAAGCTCCAAAAAAAGCACTGTAACCGGGAATTTTGACCAAATCGCCCTGTCGGTTGGCGATAAAACCCGAATAGCCAATATTTTGGCAGGGAGAAGGTAAATAATAATTGGTAGGTTCTTCGCTGAGATTGAACAAACAGATCATTTTTTGTCGTTGGCAGTCTCTAATTAAACCTAATATTGGTTCTTCAGTGTCTAGGATTTTACAAGTACCAAATCTTAAAGCAGGCTGCTGTTTTTGCCAGTGAAGCAAACGCCGCCAGGTATTAAGCAGCGATCGTCTGTCGTGAGTTTGAACGTCTACGGCTCGATCGTAGTGGTTTTGGGGAATGGACAACCAGGGTTTTTCTGCCTTGGTAAACCCAGCATTAGGTACCTCTTTTTGCCAAGGCATGGGGGTACGGGAACCATCTCTCCCCTCAACTTTAGGATATAAAGCCTTACCAAAGGGGTCTTTAATTTGATCTACAGGAATATCTTCGGGAATTCTGGCTGCTGGCAATCCTAACTCGTCACCTTGATAGAGACAGAAAGCTCCAGGCAAGGAAATTAGTATTCCAGCTAATAGTTGATAAAACTCTTCTGGATAGGGCTTACCGTTAGCATCTTTACCAGTCCAGCGCGATCGCATCCGTCCGTAATCGTGATTGCCTACCATCCAACAGTTGCCGCCGTGGGGAAAGTAATGTTCGACTTTTTTGATAATGCGCTGCATCAGTTTGGCACTAATAGGCTCGTCGACTAATAAGGCACTATTATAAACTAAGTGTAGCTTGTCCGAACCAGAACCATATTCTGCCGAGAGTGCGATCGAATCTTCTGCTAGAGTAGTTTCTCCTATAAGAAAAACTTCAGGATAGGGATCGACAAAGGCGCGAATTTGTTTGATAATCTCGACAACTTGGGGACGACAAAAATTATATTTAAATAATTGCCGCACTATCGGATTATCTGGTGGTATACCGTCGGGTAAGGGTGCGTCGTCGGGACGAGGAGGATTGTCCCTCAGTTGAGGATCGTGAAGAAAATAATTGGGGGCATCGATTCGAAAGCCGTCTACACCTTTATCCAACCAAAATTTAGCTCGTTCCAAGATTGCCTCCATTACCGCCGGATTATGCCAATTGAGGTCGGGCTGACTTTTAACGAAATTGTATAAATAATACTGTTGTCTGGTTTTGTCCCACTCCCAGGCACTTTCGCCCAAAAAGGAAGATAACCAGTTATTAGGAGGCGAACCATCTTCTTGAGGATCTACCCAAACATACCAGTCAGCTTTATCATTATCCCGACTGCTGCGACTTTCGATAAACCAAGGATGCTGGTCTGAAGTATGATTCCAAACTTGGTCGATAATGAGTTTCAATCCTCTGGCATGACACATAGCCAGCAAGCGTTCAAAGTCTTCCATACTGCCAAAAAGAGGATCGATACGGCACATATTGGTAATGTCGTAACCGAGATCGTCCATGGGGGATTCGAAAATGGGCGAGAGCCAAATAGCATCAACGCTTAAGGTGCCAACATAATCTAGTTTGGCAATGACTCCGTTGAGATCGCCTATACCATTACCAGTAGTATCGTAAAAACTCCAGGGACAAATTTGATAAATTATGGCATTTTGCCACCATTCCAGCTTGGGCATGTTGTTCTTTCTATTCTCTTTAATCTTGATTGCGGTTACTCGATCTAGCTTAAAATTAACGACCGCCTTAAATTTTACTGCTAGATAAGCGATCGCGGTATATTTGCCGACAATTTTTTGGGTGCTTGACTAGTAGTGCTGACTTAACCTCTCCTCCGGTCAGTTGCCAGAATAACCCTCTTATGTCACTCTCCGAGTAGTAAAATAAAGGACTAGAAAAACAAAATTGCTAGAGAGTACATAGTGCAATGGATGTAGAGTTACAAATTCTCAAACATTTAGCCAGAGATGCACGACCGACAGTATCGGTGATTGACGAATATTGTAGCAGCTACAAAGACTTATTCCCTGAAGTAAGAAGTTACGAGTGTTTTAAGTACTTACATTTAGGAATTGTCTCACCAATTAAGAGAAAATCACTCCCAGAAATAGCGAAAATAGTAGGTATTAATTCAGCGCAATCACTACATCATTTTTTAGCTAAGTCCCCTTGGTCAATAATTGAGATTCGAAAACGAAGATTATCAAAAACACTTTCGGCATTATCAGGGAAGAAAATAACAGTAGTCATTGATGAAACAGGAGATAGAAAGAAAGGAAAAAAAACCGACTACGTAGCGCGGCAATACTTAGGAAGTATTGGCAAGATAGACCAGGGGATAGTTACAGTAAATAGCTATGGGATATACGACAATATTACTTTTCCTTTAATGTTGAAAGTTTTTAAACCGAAAGGAACATTAAAACCAGGGGATAAATATCAAACCAAGATTGAATTAGCTGCCGAAATAATCGAAGAACTAATAGATTTTGAGTTTGAGATTGAATTAGTATTAGCAGACAGTTTGTATGGAGAAAGCAGTTATTTCATACAGACATTAGACAAACCTAAATTGCCTTGGGTCTTAGCAATTAGGAATAATCACGGGGTTTGGATGCCTCATAATCAAAAAGTTAGAGCTAATAAATGGTGTGAATTTGAAAGAATTTTTAGTAATCAAAATTCAGAAATCAGATATGTTAGAGAAATTGTTTTTGGTCGCAGATGTTGGAGAACCTACTGGGAATTAACTACTAACCCCGAAACCATGCCAGAGAATTCTACATCCTTTGTTATGACTAATCTTACTGACAAAAGAAGTCAAATTAAGCAACGTCTTGGTAATCTTTATGGATTGAGAACCTGGGTTGAATATGGATTTCGACAGTGCAAACAAGAGTTAGGTTGGACAGATTACCGTTTCACTAAATTCGAACAAATTGAAAGGTGGTGGGAAATTATTTTCTCAGCTTAC
>NZ_JBKGTY010000002.1:827014-994191 GCF_053543375.1 Myxosarcina sp. GI1(2024)
TAAACTACGTTTCTACTATTTTTTATTTTCGGAGAGTGACAGAAGAGGGTTAATTGCCAACTACAACTGCTTGCGGTTGACCTTTAATAAAACCGTGAATATTTGCCACGGTGGTATCGGCGATGCGTTGGACTGCCTCGCGAGTATTAAAAGCACTGTGGGGCGTGATAATTACATTGCGCAGGCGTAGCAGTACGTGGTCGGCGAGTAAAGTATCTAAGTTATGCCGCTTACTATATACCGAGCGCAATAACTCTGCTTCTTCTCGCATCGTCGGCTCTTCAGGCAATACATCTAGACCTGCTGCTGCTACCTTTTCTTCTGCTAGAGCCCTTAGCAAAGCGCGAGTATCGACGATAGTTCCCCGAGAAGTATTAATTAATACTACTCCGTCTTTCATCTGCTCGAACTGTTCGGTAGAAATAAAATTTTCGGTTTTGGGATTGGCGGGAAGATGTAGGGTAATAATATCGGCAGTTGCCAACACTTCTTCTAAAGGTGCATAGTGAAAGCCCAGTTTATTGGCTAAATCTTCTTTAGGTTTGATGTCAAAAGCAACTGTTTTCATCCGAAAGCCATTGGCAATTTCGATAACGCACAAACCAATATTACCCGTACCGATAACTCCCAAAGTTTTACCCCGCAGATCGAATCCCTGTAGTCCTTGAAGAGAAAAATCCCCCTTGCGAGTGCGTTCGGTAGCTTCAATCAACCTGTGACTAATGGCAAGCAACAGTCCGAATATGTGTTCGGCAACGGTATTTTCACCGTAAGTAGGAACATTACACACTTTGATATCATGTTCTTGACAGTAATCGCTGTCAATGTGATCGAAACCAGTCGAGCGCGTAGCAATTAGTCTGAGATTTGGTAGTTGTTCTAGTACTGGAGTGTGAAGATCGGAGTAAATAAAAGTAGAAATAATTTCTGCACCACCATACTGACTGGCATTATTAGCGGTCAAAGGATAATCGACATATTCTATTTCGTGTTCGCCACTCAAGCGATCGAATGTTTGGCGTTCCCAGGGTTCGACATTAAAAATTACGATTTTCATGGTGTTTACCTAGTTATGGATCTAAATAGTTGAACTAATTTACTTAACGGATAATTGAAAACCAAGTTAGTTTGTAGGTCGAAAAAATTTTTTTAACATCTATATATACTGGGTAATGACTGATTGGAGATGAGATCGCTTGGCTGAGTACATAGCCTTATTAGCTGTTGCATTCCACGGAAAAGCCAATCTACCTAGCTAATAGAAATTCTCTTGACTATTTTCTCTTCAAACTTAACCAAGTCGATCGCAGAGAATCTTCTATCTTGAGAAGGAAGAGCCGTTTTCCATAGTCAAATATGTTAGAAAACGTACAAAATTCTTCCATTTAATTAACATGGCAGTCGAAAACTCTGTAAAAATCTTAGTTGTTTATTACTCCTTATACGGTCACACCTTGCAACTAGCAAAGGCTGTGGCAGAAGGAGCAGAATCTGTTTCCAACGTAGAAGTCATGTTTCGCCGCGTGGAAGAATTTGAAATAGTCAAACAGAAGGCAATCGAAGCTAACGATGCTGCTCAGCAAATTTGGGAACAGCAGCAAGATATCCCTGTCTGTTCTCTTGATGATTTACGCGCTGCTAACGGTGTAATTTTTGGAAGTCCGACTCGCTTTGGCAATATGGCTGCTCAAATCAAGCAGTTGTTTGATTCAATGACCAAGCTTTGGCTCAATGGTGAGATGGAAGGCAAGCCCGCCGGTGTATTCACTTCAACTGCAAGTACTCACGGCGGACAAGAAACTACCCTATTGACTATGATGGTTCCTCTGCTGCACTTAGGTATGCTCGTTATGGGGGTCCCCTATTCTGTTAGGGGCATGATTCATACAGAGGCACGAGGCGGAACTCCCTATGGACCGACGACAATCGCTGGGGGTCAAGGAGAATTGCAGCCCAAACCAGAGGACTTAGAAATTGCCAAAGCGTTAGGCAAACGAGTATCTGAAGTTGCGCTAAAACTTCAAAAATAACACTAAATGAGAAATTTGGGATGAGGTGTGTCAACACTTAAAGTTTTAATTGGATGCATTAATAATTTGCCGATGCAAGTTGAAGCTACACGGGATAATTCATCAAGAAATGTCTAAACGACATCGAGTTTCCGTGCTTAAAACTTCTCAATAATCGCAAAAATTGAGGCAAGTTAAGAAATGCAGCTTGCCTCAATTTGTTTATCGTGCTCTTGTATATCAGTCTTATACTCCAAAAGACTTTCCACAACCGCAGGTTTGAGCGGCATTGGGATTAGTAAACTGAAAGCCACCGCCAATCATTGCATTGCTGTAGTCGAGAACCAAACCATAGAGATACAAAATACTTTTAGGATCGCAGACGATTTTAAATCCGTCTTCATAATCAAACACTTCGTCGTTATCGCGAATCTTACCTGATTCTTCAAAATCCATCATATAAGACATTCCCGAACAACCTCCTTGGCGAACTCCTACTCGCAAGTAAAGTTCTTTACTACCCTGTTGTTCTTGGAGCATTTTGATATGCTTGAGGGCGTTATCGGTCAATTGAATGCCTTTGGAAGGGGTCTTAGTTGCTTCTACCATGTATATTTTTGCTGGAGCTTACGATTACAACAGTTTTTAAAATCGAGGCAACATACCAAAAGATATTAGTGCCTGCTTTTTTAATGATAGCGAGTCAAAAAAAAATCGTTGGTAAACCGAAATTTTTAAGTAAAGTAACAAAATAAAACGACCTATTTATTTGTTACTTAAGAGCTAGCTCGGCTCTTTTCTAAAACCAAACCATTAGTATCCGCCCGATTCAACTTCCGGGCGGTACGAGCTTGAATGAGAGTTATTCAGTCACGCTATCTACACTTAAGGGAACTAAATCTCCGTAAATGGTAAATCCTAGCAACATAGGTTCGTTTTCTTGAATTAGTTTCCCTGTGAGGGCACAACTTTCATCCTTTCTGGCGGTGGCATCGATAGTAGCGCGAATATCAGAACGAGCAAATTGGGGGCGATAGTCACCAGATTTCTGATGAACGTAGTTCCACAGAATATCTCGAATTAATGCTTGATAACCTTGATTACCAGATAATTCTTTAAGCTTATCTTTAAGACTGCGCTCTAATCGAATGCTGGTAACTTCCATTTCGGTTGTAGATGTGCGAGTTAGGGTTCGCATTTTTTTTCCTCTAAAATACTAGACATATAGCGTGCTATACATTGTATTATACAAAAGTGAATTTTGAACACTATTTAAAGCTATTAGGCAGAAATTGTAATACTTCTTTACAAATTAGATATACTATGATGTATTAATCAAGTGTTATAAACAGTTACATTTGAGTGTTCTTTCCAAGGAACAGATTTAGTAGCAGCAAACCATTATAGCCGCTCAATCACGCTTAAAACTTAAATAACTCAGTCTTCTTTACACATTAAACACAAAAACTGCATATTCTTCACGATCAAATCATAAAAAAAAGCAGAATTTGGAGTGAAAATACTTAGTAGACAAGTTTAACTTAATGTTGAAACATTGAGAACCTCAACTAAAAATTTATAACTAGAGATAGAGAGCGTTACTAAGCATTGATTAATTGAAAATGCAGAGTCGATAGGAACCAAGCTAAATCGTGGTCATCGCCCTTAGCTAGGATTTCGGTCATTTATTTCGCTCGAAAAATCTCTATAAGTGATGAATATCAATGCCAACACCTAAGAAATAGAGAACATTGTAACTAGAGACTAAATTTTTTTTGTTTGACGACAGCAGAAAACTAATTCATTTTCAAATTAAATTAATAAATAGGGTTAAGATGCTAAAGACTACATATACAGAAAACGGCTGCTATTTAGATTACTTAAATCTATCTTTGTCTGAATGGCTAAATATCAGATATTTAGTTTATTTTCGGGCTAATGCTAGCATTTATGTCAAACAAGAAGCGACTGGATCTATATTGCTTCCTAACAACTCATTTACTCTCGATCTTCTTCGAGAGTTACAAACTGAAACAGAGAAAATTGTTCACATTACGGTTTGCGACCGAGAGTTTATCGAAGTTGGTTTGAAAGGTATCTGGATAGCAAGTAACGAAAATAGCCAAGAAGGAATATTGGTTTGTGCCTTAGGCGGTTACATTGAAAGTTGTCTGTATCAGATTTGGCAAGAATCTCAAATTGGAGTTTCGGTACTTGGTGAATAATACTATTGACGGCTAAAATTTCAATTTTTCAGATATATGTTATCTGTTTGTCTATCTTCGTGGGCTTAATTGTATTCGCAATTCATATTGGTGCTAATGTCGGTCTGGCAATTGCTCTGGTCGTACCCCAAGTACATTCTACAGTAACCTCAGTTCGGGTTAAGCAGATTGAGGTAAAAGCCAGTCTAGGCGAAGACTAGGTTTTTTGGGTTGATGGCAATAAGCAATCAATCCGCAGAGAAGATTTACGCAGAAGTTAACAGGCGCTCGATGGCCAGAGTGTTCAATCTGTGAGATATTTTTCAGTTGGTCATTAATAGTTTCAATAATCGATCGCTGACGAGATAACAGCTTGTCATGAAGAGGCATTAGCTTATTGTTCATATTGCGACGGTGGTTTAGCAAAGAATTGAATGTCGAACTCTTCGAGCAATTGAGTAGCCAGCTTTTGAGAGACATAACCTCGGTCGGCAAAAATTTTGCCAAAAAGACCTTGAAGCAGTTTCGGAACTGGGCGACGGTCATCGACGTTTCCAGGAGTAAGATTGACATTCAATAGTTGACCAAATTCATTGACTACCAGATGAAGCTTAAAGCCAACAAACCAATCGACAGAGATTTTACCACGAGCGGCTATCAAAGACTTTGTGGCGTTTAATTCGACGGTTGTGACCAACTTTGAGACTCGTTGAGTCAATAAAACCAATTCCTGTACAGCTAACATAACAATGTTGAAGATAGACACATCAAGGAATTAAAGTTGAAGGAATCCATAAGGGCGAATCTTTGATAACTAGGAAGCTTGGGGAAAGCTGAATGCCAGTATTTTTTGAGACGCTCGAGATAGAAATGCTTAAAATTTCGAGAATGATTCTGATGAAAAGCGATTAAAATTGTCATAATTTCGCTTAAACAGAGGCTTTTGGTTCTAAATCGCTTAATTACTCCATGATGTAGTAGTTTACTTTGCCATTGCGCTTCAAAACCGAGACAAAAATCATCTACATCACAGAATAGAGAGTCTAGACTAAACATAAGGGCAGATTGGCTGAAAATTAGGTTATCTTCAGCTTACTATCTGTCCTTTTTCTTATCCCGAACTCAGGTTAATCTAGCTCAGTAAGTCAAAGGTAAAAAGTAATGATAGTTGTTCTCTTCTACTGCTGATAGTTCCCGAGATCGAGATAACTGACATAGGACTCGGTTGACTTAAAAATTTATTGCATAAACTTAATGCGATAAGCGCATATCCAGCGGCAGAATAATTTACTTTTTCTAAATTTTGGTAGCAAGATATACAAAAACTCTGGCTCTATCCCAAATTAAATAAACAATAACGAGTTGACTGAGTTTTGTCCTCTCGCTAGATAAACATTTTTTAGATTTAAATTGCCAAGACATTAATCGTGGGTTATTTGCTCGTCAAAAACCAGAAGGAACGAGTGTTTAGCGTCAACAGCCAAGATTAGATAAGGAGAAATAACCGATGGTAGGAACTGCCAAACCAACCAAACTAAATAAATTCGAGAAATTCAAAGCCGAAAAAGATGGATTAGCAGTTAAAGATGAATTAACCAAATTTGCCGAACTCGGTTGGCAAGCGATCGATAAAACCGATCTTGAACACCGTCTGAAGTGGTTGGGAGTTTTCTATCGTCCCGTAACCCCAGGTAAATTCATGCTGCGGATGCGTACTCCTAATGGTATAGTTACCAGCGAACAAATGAAAGCCTACGGTGAAATCGTGCAGCGTTATGGAGAAGATAGCAGTGCCGATATTACCACCAGACAAAATATCCAGTTAAGAGGTATTCGTTTAGAAGATATCCCAGATATTTTCAAACGTTTTGAAGCGTTAGGACTGACTAGCATTCAATCGGGAATGGATAATGTCCGCAACCTTACCGGTTCGCCTATGGCAGGGATCGATCCCGAAGAACCGATCGATACTCGCGAACTAGTGCAAAAAACCCAGGACATGATTACCAATAATGGTAAGGGAAACTATGAGTTTACCAATCTACCCCGTAAATTTAACATTGCTATCGAAGGAGGTAGAGATAATTCCGTACACGCCGAAATTAACGATATCGCTTTCGTTCCCGCCTATCGAGAAGGTGAGTTGGGTTTTAACGTTTTAGTCGGTGGCTTTTTCTCTGCCAAACGCTGCGAAGCAGCTATTCCTCTCAACGCTTGGGTTGGAGTAAACGATGATGTGGTAGAATTATCTCGTGCTATTTTAACCGTATATCGCGATCGCGGTAGCCGTGCCAATCGTCAGAAATCGCGAATGATGTGGTTAATTGAAGAAATAGGTTTAGATGAATTTCGTTCTCTAGTAGAGGCTGAGTTTGGCAAGCCATTGGCAACTGCAACTGAAGAAGATTTAATCGACTGGGATAAGCGAGATCGTTTGGGTGTATTTCCTCAAAAGCAACCTGGTTTGAACTACGTAGGAATGCACGTACCTGCTGGCAGATTACAAGCATCAGATTTATTCGATATAGCGCGGTTGGCTGAAGTTTATGGTAGTGGAGAAATTCGCCTCACTGTAGAACAAAATTTTCTAATTCCCCATATCCCCGACGAAAATCTCGATGCTTTTTTAGCCGAATCCCTACTGCAAAAATTTACTCTCGAACCACCACCTTTAGAAAGATCGCTAGTTTCTTGTACGGGAGCGCGTTTTTGTAATTTTGCTCTGGTAGAAACCAAACAGCGAGCACTAGCTCTAGCAAGAGAATTGGACGGCGAATTAGAAGTACCCGATAAGGTTAGAATTCACTGGACTGGATGCCCTAATTCCTGCGGACAACCCCAAGTAGCCGATATTGGCTTAATGGGTACTAAAGTCCGGAAAGATGGACAAACGGTTGAAGGGGTAGATTTGTACATGGGTGGCAAAGTAGGTAAAGATGCCAAACTGGGAAGTTGTGTTCGCAAAGGGATTGCCTGTGATGAACTCAAACCAGTGTTAAAGGAAATTTTGATTAGCCAATTTGGTGCTAAACCCAAGCAGGATCAATCGGTATAGTTTGAGTTGGTTTATTCCGACATAAGTAACTTGAGGCAATTTTTATATGACTTCATTCGGGACTGGAGATTGAATTCTCTGGTCTTTTTTTGTGGCGATCGCCAAACAGTCTCAAAAACTAAAAATACTTTTATTGCAATTATTATATGCAAAAAAATCATAATTATAGTGGTTTTACCAAACTTTAGTAGCGAAATATACGAAAGAACCCTAACAACAATGTGAATCTATACCAGCAGAGAAATTCACATTTGTTTCGCATAAAATCAATAGTTTTTGTAGAGCCAAATAAGTTCTCTGATTTAAAAATTTATTAGCTCTTACCTCTAAAGCAACTTAAGAAAAAAAGTTTTTTTGAGGCTTGAGTTTACTTAAATAAATTTTACTCGCTGTAAATTTAGAACTTAAAGAAAGGAAGGTGAAAAATGCTCGGTGAAATGTGGCAATTCCGGGGTAGGTATAAGATTCTACATATGACCTGGTTTGCATTCTTTTTGTCTTTTGTCGTCTGGTTTAACTTAGCTCCCTTGGCAACCACGATCGCAGCCGATCTAGGCTTAGAAGTAAGCCAAATTAGAACCCTGGCTATTTGTAATGTTGCCCTGACAGTTCCCGCGCGTATTATTATCGGGATGGTTTTAGACAGATATGGTCCGAGACTTACCTATTCAGCTTTATTGATTTATGCAGCAATTCCCTGTTTGTTGTTTGCTGCAGCTCAAGACTTTAGCCAATTGGTAATCGCTCGCTTGTTAATGGGTATTGTCGGTGCTGGATTTGTGATTGGCATTCGCATGGTAGCTGAGTGGTTTCCACCTAAAGAAATTGGTTTGGCAGAAGGTATTTACGGCGGTTGGGGGAACTTTGGCTCGGCATTTTCCGCTTTCACTCTAGCTACAGTAGGTGCATGGTTTTCTTTTGGTGCAGTCAATCCCGTAACCAACGAAGCAGTAATTAATTGGCGTGGGGCGATCGCTCTAACCGGCATCGTAGCGGCTGCCTATGGTGTTTTCTACTTCTTTAACGCAGAAGATACCCCTCCAGGTAAAGTTTACAAACGACCCAAAAAGACTAGAGGACTTGAAGTAACTACCAAAAAAGACTTTTGGTTTTTAATGTTAATGAATGTACCTCTAACCGGTATTTTAATGGTGCTGGCTTGGCGTTTGACCAAAGTGGGATTGTACGGCACCAGTACCATGTTTATCGTTTGGCTATGTTTGCTCGGTCTATATGCCTTTCAGGCATATAACTGCTGGAACGTTAACCGAGAATTATTAAACGGTACCAAACGCTATCCCCCTAAAGACCGCTATAATTTCTCTCAAGTAGCAATGCTCGAACTTACCTACATTGTTAACTTTGGTTCGGAATTGGCTGTAGTCTCGATGCTTCCCGATTTCTTTGAAGGCACTTTTTCTCTGACTCCCGCTCAAGCAGGAATGATTGCTTCTAGCTATGCCTTTATGAACCTGGTGGCTCGTCCCGGTGGTGGTCTAATTTCAGATAAATTAGGCAGTCGCAAACTAACTATGGGGGTGCTTACCGGTTGTATGGGGATTGGCTACCTGCTCTTAGGCACGGTTAATAGTACTTGGTTTATTCCCGCAGCGGTAATCTTGACCATGGCTTGTTCGTTCTTCGTGCAGGCTGGTGAAGGTTCTACTTTTGCGATCGTACCTTTAATTAAGCGTCGCGTGACGGGACAGATCGCTGGTAATGTCGGTGCTTATGGTAACGTTGGTGCAGTGGCATACCTAACGATATTTAGTTTGTTGCCTACCTGGTTAGGTGGCGGTGCCGAACCATCGGCAGCAGTTATCGCCGCATCAAACCGGCTCTTTTTCCAAATTATGGGAACAGCAGCTTTAATCGTTGCAGCTCTCTGTTTTGTAGTTCTTAAAGAACCTCAAGGTTCGTTTGCCGAACATCATGCTGATGAAGAGGAACTTCCGCGTTCTCGAATGGAAACAGAAATCAAGATCTAAAGTCTAGTTGGCTACTAGCGTTCCCAATAATCGCAGCAACATCCTCTACTAATGTTGCCGTTCGACTTGAAGAGCTAGGAGTGAAAACTAGGATAAATTTAGCAGAGACCACTTTTCAGCTCTTCTTTGAGTTCTAATTAGCTGGCAATTATCGATTTAAGTTAAAGCCAACTTAAAACCTATGGTCGAAAGTCAGAGCGATTGCAATTTCTTTGACTTTTGACCTTTAAATTTTTATTTATTGAAACAATAAATAAGTTTAATCTGCGATCGAGCTGAAAAGTAGAATTTTTAACAGTAATCCCTCGCCAAATTTAGCTATAAATAATAAAAATAAAAATATCTAGTTAAAAAAATAAATTTTTTAATAAATAGAAAAAACACTCAATTGGGAGAAAAGCGACGTGACCGAACCAACCAAAACCTTATGTCCTTATTGCGGGGTTGGCTGTGGCTTAGAAGTACTACCTCCAGCCCAGCCAGGAAAATCGATTAATCGAGACAGTCAGGGAAATCCCCTGTGGCAGGTTAGGGGCGATCGCTCTCATCCATCTAGTAAAGGCAAAATTTGTGTCAAAGGAGGTACGGTTGCCGAATCTCTTGATAAAGAACGACTCAAATATCCCCTAATCCGAGATTCGTTAGATAAACCCTTTCATCGCGTCAGTTGGGATGAAGCACTAGAAAAAATCGTGGCTCGCATTAAAGAAGTTCGAGCCACTAGAGGCGTGGATGCCATTTGTATGTATGGGTCGGGACAGTTTCAAACTGAAGACTATTACGTCGCCCAAAAATTACTTAAAGGCTGTCTGGGAACTAACAACTTTGATGCTAATTCTCGTCTTTGTATGTCTTCTGCCGTAGCGGGATATATTCAAAGCTTTGGCTCTGACGGACCCCCCTGTTGTTATGACGATATCGATTTAACCGATTGTGCCTTTTTAATCGGTACTAATACTGCCGATTGCCATCCCATCGTTTTCAATCGCTTGCGACTCCATCACAAAAAAAACCGTAAGGTAAAAATGATTGTAGTCGATCCCCGTCAGACCAAAACCGCTAAAGCAGCAGACTTACATTTAGCAATTAAACCGGGCACAGACATCGATTTGTTAAACGGCATCGCTCATCTCTTACTGCGCTGGGGCGAATTAGACACTCTGTTCATCGACGAATGTACTCAGAACTTCAGCCAATACGTGCAAATAGTTCAAGATTATCCCCCCGAATTAGTAGCACCCCGTTGCGGTATCCGAATCGATCGCCTAGAAGAAGTAGCCCGCTACTGGGCAGAGTCAGAAAGAGTGCTGTCAATGTGGTCGATGGGAGTAAATCAATCTACTCAGGGTACGGCAACAGTCCGCACCATTATCAATTTACACCTCATGACGGGTAACATCGGCAAACCAGGAGCAGGACCATTCTCTCTGACCGGACAACCCAATGCTATGGGAGGCAGAGAAGCCGGAGGACTAGCTCATCTTCTTCCAGGTTATCGGGTGGTGAAAAATCCACAACATCGTGACGAAGTAGAACGTTTGTGGCAACTTCCTGCAGGGAGTATTTCTCCCGTTCCCGGTAAAGATGCCTGGAGTATGATTACTGGTCTAGAAACAGAAGAAGTAGGATTATTGTGGATTGCAGCCACTAATCCTGCAGTAAGTATGCCCGATTTAGTCAGAACCAAAAAAGCGCTGTTAAGATCGCCCTTTACTATTTATCAAGATTGCTACTATCCCACTGAAACCGCAGCCTATGCCCACGTAGTGTTACCTGCGGCGCAGTGGGGCGAAAAGACGGGAACTATGACCAATTCCGAACGAGTAGTTACTTTGTGTCCTCAATTTCGCCAGCGTCCTGGAGTGAGCAAAGCGGACTGGGAAATTTTTGCTGAAGTGGGTCGTCGCTTGGGTTATGTCAGAGAGTTTGACTTTGCCAATGCCGCAGCCGTCTATCAAGAGTTCGTCAGGTTGACTAAAAACCGCCCCTGCGACCAAAGTGGTTTGAGTCATCAGAGATTGGCAACCAGTCCGGTTCAATGGCCTTATCCCGATAATCGGGACGGCGAAACCGAGACAGTAGCAGATAGAGAGCGGGGATTGCTATCTTCTCTGTTTCAAGATAAACGAGAGCGAGATGAGGCTCGAGAATCCAAACGACTTTATACTAATCGAGAATTTCATACTGCCGACAAACGGGCTAAATTCGCTGCCTTTCATTCCCAAGGATTAGCGGAGCCGATAGACGAAACCTATCCCTTGGTATTAACTGTCGGTCGTCTCTACGAACACTGGCATACGATGACTCGTACGGGACGAATTGACAAAATCAATAAAATGCAACCCCAGCCTTTTATCGAAATTCACCCCAAAGATGCGCAAAAATATGGGATTGAAAATGAAGTGTTGGTAGAAGTGCGATCGCGCCGCGGTAAAGCTCGATTTACTGCTAAAATCACCAAAGCGATCGCTCCAGGAACGGTGTTCGTTCCCATGCACTGGGGAGTTTTATGGGCAGATTCGGCAGAAGCCAATAGCCTAACTCATCCCGAAGCTTGTCCGATTTCTCTCCAACCAGAACTAAAAGCTTGTGCGGTCAATTTAGCTCTAATAGATTCCGAGGAACTGGCAAGCGCCGATGACCGGCAAACCATCTCTCAAACTTCATTTACAGAAAAAGAATCTGTATCTGTTTAACCGCTAGCTAATTAACATCAATCGTGACTAATTCCTCTTTCTCTATCTCCAGTCAGCCCCATTTTAAATTTGAAGCCGATTTTATCGAGTCGCTACGCTGTATCCCTATGGTGGTCAGAATGAAACTAGATACCTCTGGTGTCAAACTCAAACTCCATCACTGGAATTTACTCAACGGGGACGAGCGTCAAGCGCTAGTACAAATGCCCTGTGAGACAGCAGCCGAAGCCCAGGGTTATCGCCAATGGTTGCAAACTCTAGTGACTGAAAAGACAGGCAAACCCGCAGGAGAATTATCAATTTCACCCCATCCTCCCTGGCTGAACGCTGCGGCTATTCCGAAGGAAGTTGTGACTAAAGCCCGAGAATTTAACCTCGAGCTAGCACTACAGCAATGGCAAAAATTAACTCCCTTACAACGCTTTGCCTTAATTAAGCTCAGTCGCCCCAGTCACGAAAACAAGAATTTTTTACCTGCCCTCAAAGAATTTAAACTAATTTAAATCGTGCACATAAAACGCTATAAATTTTATAATAAAGCGCGATCGCTCAATGGAGCGTAACATACTCTTGCTCGCTCGCTCGCCGGTTGGATACTCGCTCGTCAATTAACTGTTAATATTCAACCCGAAATCTCACGTCAATTAGGTCTACAATGAGTTTACCTATAAACAAGATATTCAAATTCAGATAATGTTAGGATCGCCACAGAAAAAGAAAGTGAGAGAATAAGGAACAGTAAACTTAATGCAAGAATTCGATAAGTCGATATCCTTTGATGCGAGGGATATTAGGCTCAAAGTAGGTCTGCTCGCTCCACAAGCAGGCGGCTCGGTGCTCATACAGTCGGGAGATACTGCAGTTTTAGTAACTGCAACTAGAGCTCAAGGAAGAGAAGGAATCGATTTTTTACCCCTGATCGTAGATTATGAAGAAAGACAGTATGCCGCAGGACGTATTCCCGGTGGCTACTTGAGACGGGAAGGAAGACCCCCAGAAAAAGCCACCCTGACCAGCCGCTTGATCGATCGCCCCTTGCGTCCCCTATTGCCTAGCTGGTTGCGAGACGATATTCAAATCGTAGCCACGACGCTATCGATGGATGAAGACGTACCGCCAGATGTATTGGCAGTAACGGGAGCTTCAGTGGCAGTATTGCTGGCAGAAATTTCCTTTTTCGGTCCGATGGCAGCGGTGAGAGTCGGTTTAGTTGGGGATGACTTTATTATTAACCCCACGTACAAAGAAATCAAACAAGGAGACCTCGATTTAGTCGTGGCTGGTAGTCCCGATGGGGTAGTAATGGTAGAAGCAGGAGCGAACCAGCTACCAGAACAAGATATTATTGAGGCGATCGAGTTTGGTTACGAAGCCGTACAAGAATTAATTCAGGCTCAAAAAGAGTTGATCGGGGATTTAGGGATTGAAATTGTTACTTCTGAGCCTCCCGAAGAACCAAAAAACTTGGATGAATTTATTCGCGAGCGCGCTACTGAAGAGATCGAACAGGTTCTCTCCCAATACGACCTCGATAAAAACGGTCGCGATGAAGCCTTAGAAGCAATTAAACAAACTAAAATTGAAGCAGCGATCGCAGAATTGCCAGAAGATGACGAAATTGTCTTAGCAATCGCCGAAGATCCCAAAGCGGTAGCTAAATCTTTTAAAGCTCTAACTAAAAAGCTGATGCGCGCTCAAATTCTCGAAGAAGGTGTGAGAGTTGACGGGCGCAAACTAGACCAAGTTAGACCGATTAACTGTAAAGTAGGGCTACTACCCCACCGAGTTCATGGTAGCGGGCTGTTCCAAAGGGGATTGACTCAGGTTCTATCCGTAACTACTCTAGGAACTTCAGGAGATGCCCAGGATGTTGGCGACGATCTTCATCCTCAAGATGAAAAACGCTATCTCCATCACTATAATTTTCCTCCCTATTCGGTAGGAGAAACCAAGCCGATGCGATCGCCGGGACGGAGAGAAATCGGTCACGGAGCTTTGGCAGAACGTGCTCTAATGCCAGTGTTGCCAGCTCAAGAAGATTTTCCTTATGTCTTGCGGGTAGTTTCGGAGGTTTTATCCTCTAATGGTTCGACCTCAATGGGTTCGGTTTGTGGCTCAACGCTCGCTTTAATGGATGCGGGAGTGCCAATTAGCAAACCCGTTAGCGGAGCGGCGATGGGCTTGATCCGAGAAGGTGAGGAAGTCAGAATTTTAACCGACATTCAGGGCATCGAAGACTTTTTAGGGGACATGGACTTTAAAGTTGCAGGTACGGATGCGGGAATTACCGCCCTGCAAATGGATATGAAAGTTACCGGTCTATCATTAGCAACCATTGCCAAAGCGATCGAACAAGCACAACCAGCTCGAATACACATTTTAGAAGAAATGTTAAAAGCGATCGCCTCGCCACGCACGGAACTATCTCCCTATGCACCCCGCTTGTTAACCATGAAGATCGATCCCGATTTAATTGGCATGGTAATCGGACCTTCGGGTAAAACCATCAAAGCCATTACCGAACAAACAGGAGCCAAAATTGATATTGAGGATGACGGTACGGTAGTTATTGCCGCAGTTGAAGCCGAAAAAGCTGAAAAAGCTAGAAAAACGATCTTCAATATCACACGCAAACTGACCGAAGGAGATGTTTACGTCGGTAAAGTCACCAGAATTATCGATATTGGTGCTTTTGTGGAAATTTTGCCCGGAAAAGAAGGTATGATCCATATTTCCCAACTAGCAGAAGGAAGAGTGGGCAAGGTTGAAGATGAGGTAGCCGTGGGCGACGAAATTGTGGTTAAAATACGCGGTTTCGACCAAAAAAATCGTCTCAACTTGACCAGATTGGGCATTCATCCTGAAGAAGCCGCTGCTGCTAGAGCCTCGGTCTAATACCGTCTCTTTTTTGAGCTCGCTCTTCTGGGAGTAGAAGAAATAGAGTGTAGCGATCGGTAAGTGTAGATGTGGAAGATAGAGACGATGAGGATGTAAGTCCGACTTTTCCTCTATCTTCGTTAATTCCTTCCACTCCATGATTCCAGTTTCTATTGTCTCTGGTCTGCTTAATTTTTAATATTTTTAATACCATCCATCAAAATAATTTGTGGTCGTAATTATATGAACATCGAATGGCAAGTTGTCAAAACATATGAGGATATTTTGTATCATAAGTGGAATGGCATCGCCAAAATTACCATGAATCGACCCCACAAGCGCAATGCTTTTCGTCCTCAAACCGTATTTGAAATGTACGATGCTTTTTGTGATGTTCGCGAGGACAATCAAATTGGGGTAGTTTTGCTTACGGGTGCGGGACCACACACCGACGGAAAATATGCTTTTTGTTCTGGTGGCGACCAAAGCGTTAGAGGCGAAGCTGGTTATTTAGACAATCGAGGCGTACCTCGGTTGAATGTTTTAGATTTACAGCGACTGATTCGCTCTCTACCTAAAGTAACTATCGCTTTAGTTGCGGGATATGCTATCGGTGGCGGTCACGTACTCCACGTCATCTGCGATTTAACCATAGCAGCAGATAATGCAATTTTCGGACAAACTGGTCCAAAAGTGGGTAGTTTTGACGGTGGTTTTGGAGCTAGTTATCTCGCTCGTCATGTAGGACAAAAAAAAGCGCGAGAAATTTGGTTTCTCTGTCGTCAATACAATGCTACTGAAGCTTTAGAAATGGGCTTAGTTAACTGCGTCGTTCCCATCGAGCAACTAGAAGCTGAAGGCATCAAATGGGCACAGGAAATTCTTAATAAAAGTCCGATCGCAATTCGCTGTCTCAAAGCCGCTTTTAACGCTGACTGCGACGGACAAGCGGGATTACAAGAACTAGCTGGTAATGCTACTTTACTTTACTACATGACTGAAGAAGGAGCAGAGGGCAAACAGGCATTTCTCGAAAAGCGACCTCCTAACTTTCGTCAGTATCCCTGGCTGCCGTAATTCGCTACGGCAATAGCGCCTGAGTTTGAGACACATCTAGAGCTAAGTTGGACGGCACAGATCGAGCTAACTTACGAAGGTCGTCATTTATCCTTTTATTGATGGAACAATTGTCCGAGGAAGCCTTCGATCGGGCTCAACTAACGGGATACCGATGTGCTTGTGTTTGTAGCACTTATGGTGGCATCAAGCAACGATGGCGGAGCGTCGAAAGTGAAGCTAGAAAAGAAGCCGACCTCAAACACCTCGAAGAAAAAATCCAACAGCATCTCGAGTCAGCCCGAAAGCAACTGAAGCAGTTAGGGAAACAAGACTTCGCTTGCGTTTCTGATGCTTTGGCTGCTGCCGCACAGTTAAACCAAGGGCTGCGCTATCATCAACTAGACCAGATAGAAGTTGTGTCACAGCCTTACTACACTCAGGCGGGAAGACCGCGAAAAGGTCAAGCCCCTGATGGCTATCACTATCGTCTTTAAGGAACTGTGACTCTCAAGTCAGAGGTAGTCGCTCTAGCCCGCAGAAGAGCTGGACGGTTCGTTCTAGCCACCAATATTCTCGAGTCTCAGACACTTAACGAAGAGGAGATGCTCTGTGAGTATAAAGGTCAACAAGGGACCGAGAGAGGCTTCCGTTTTCTCAAGGACCCGATGTTCTTTACCAGTAGCGTCTTTCTCAAGACTCCTGAACGAGTAGCCGCTTTGATGGAGTGCAGCAGATTGTCAACTTGACCCACGAGCATCAAGGGATTCTTCAGTTTCTCGGTGTCCCCTGCCAAAAATATTATTTATTGGTCCGATCGACCTGCGGAATGTGGGCTACAGCTATTCATCCGTACTTGATATTACCTTGGCTTTGGCACAAGCAATATCGGTAATAGTTCGCGATCGCTGCTGTTAACTTTATTTACTAGAAACCATCGACGGCACATCTTTAAACAGTCGAATAATGCCGATAAAAACGGTAAAAAATTCCAAACGTCCGAGAAACATTCCGACAATTTGTACCCAGAGTAAGCCTACGGGGGCATCAGCAGCAGTTACGCCCACAGATAACCCCACAGTACCCAAACTGCTGGCATATTCAAATAAGCTTTCGGGCAGCGAATAGCCGTAAGCGGCGGTAACGATAACTCCAACAGCAAAAAACAGCATATATAAAAACACGAACAAAGCAATAGTTAGTAGTTGACTATTGCCAAAAAAGCGGCGGCGATCGCTCTGCCAATAGCTCGGTTCGGTGATAGTATTTTCAGGCTGCAGCATCCGTTTGACTTCCCACAACAGTCCCCGATAGAGTGCATAGATGCGAAACTGTTTGACTCCCCCTGCCGTTGCTCCCGTACCGCCGCCAATTAGCATCAAGGCAATCAAAATCGTCCAGCCCAAACTACTCCAGTCGCCATAGCCGACAGTGGAAAAACCAGTCGTCGAAAGTGCGGTAATGACTTCAAAGATAGACACCCGAATTGCTTTGCCCAGAGTAGGATAGAGTCTGACAGCAATACCAAAAAAGATAATTAGAGCGCATAAGGGAATAACTAGAGCCTGTAACCTAACCTCACCGTTACGCAATACCGCCTTGAATCTTCCCGTCAGTAATAGATAGCTAGTTAAAAAATTGAGCGTTCCGAGTATCATTAGCACGATGGTAACGGCTTCAACGATGGGTGAATCCCAGTAGCCAATAGAATTGGTGCGAGTAGAAAAACCGCCAGTTGAAAGAGCCGCAAAGGAATGGTTTACCGCATCGAACCAGCCCATTCCCGCCAGCCATAAGGCAATGATACCGACGACTACATAGCCTGAATAGATACTCAAAACCAGTTTCGCCGATCGCCTGACGTTGGGTGCAAGCTGCTCGCTTCTGCCTTCGGCGGAGGTCAACCCCGCTCCTGCCAGCCCTGAGATCGCGCTGAGGGTTACAATCGCCAACCCCCCACCGCCCGCCAGTTCGATGGTGCTGCGGTAGAGTAAAATTAGCCTCGATGCTTGAGTTACATCCACTACCGATAAACCAGTCGTCGTCCAGCCACTAGTGGATTCAAATGCCGCTTGAGTAATATTTAGCCCCTGAATGATAAAAAACGGGATCGTCCCCACCGCGATCGCTACGAGCCAACCCAAGACCACAATTACCGAGCCTTCTTGCAAAGTCAGGCTAACAGTCTGTTTCGGTGCCAACCATCGCCACAACACCAACCCAACTACCGCTAGAATCGCTCCAGGCAGGGCAAAACCCCAAGCGAGATTAAGTTCGTCGGGATAGAAAAACAGTGCCAGCAGGGGCGCGAGAATTACTCCTCCCGCGATCGCCCAAACCAAACCCGTATAGCCGATGATGGCTCGATATCTTTGTCCGAGAAAACTACTGTAGCGGCGAGTTCTTTCAACTGTAACTGACAATTTACGATCGCTCCTGTGTTAGATAACTGAAATGAATATTTGCTATTGGCTATTCGCTACTTCCGCGTAGCGGTTCTACTCTGCACCTAAAATTCTTAGTAGCTGACCGTAATTTTCAGGCTGTCCGACAACTACCAAACGGTCTTTAGCGTTGAGGCGATCGTCGCCACTGGGAACGATGACCTTTCCCTGTCTGAGAATGCAGGCGATTAGGGTTCCCTTGGGTAACTCAATTTCATCGATAGTTTTACCCAAGATTGAGTTGTCTGTTTGTAGGGCAATCTCAGTAACGTTGACTTTACCCTCTGCTATTGGGAGTAAGTTTCTAATCTCTTCCGTACCCGTTTGCTGTTCGATTAAGCTTGCAATAATTTGAGTAGCAGAAAAGGCAATGGTAATGCCTAGTTTTTCAAAAATTGGCTGGTTTTCGGGGTCGTTGACTAAAGCGATTGTACGCGGTACTCCGTACTCTTTTTGAGCTATTTGACAAGCAATTAGGTTGTCCTCATCTTTAGTAGTCAGAGATAAAACTACATCAGCTTGATAGGCACCTGCTTCTGACAGGGTATGGGGGTTGCTGCCTTCGCCGTGGATTACCGTTGCTTTGAGGGTGCGTGATAATGCTGTAGCTTCGGACAAATCTGAATTGATAATCGTCGTCTGATAATTTTTTTCAGCAAACTGCTTGGCTAAAAAATATGCTAGTTTGCTGCCGCCAATTAGAATAATTCTCATGTTTGAAGCTTTGGAATTTAATTAGGAAGATTGGCAATAAAAGCATCGGCAGAAAGCTTAGTCGGACTGATAGTAGCAATGCCAAATTCGCGATAGATGCCCTCTCTGGCAGGATCGAACACTCTGGCTAAGACGATAGAGATTTGAAACACTTGTTTGGCGATTTGCGCCACCATTAAATTGATATTGTCTTTATCGGTAACGGCTAACAGATAGTCAGCTTTGTCAGCTTTAGCACTACGTAAAACTGATAGTTCTGAAGCGTCGCCAGCGATTTGAAAGCCGCTAAATTCGCTGGTCAAATTTTGAAAAGAGCTTTCGTGTGAATCGATGACAACTACGCTGTTACCACCAGCACTCAAACGACAAGCCAAAATCGAACCGAGGCGACCACAACCGACAATGACAATGTATTTGGATGACATGAGAACATTGACTTTTAAATATTGCTATGAATATCAGTAATTTTAAATAGTTTACTGCCTAGATAGTTCAGTCTGATAGAAAAATGTATGGAAATTACCACAAAATTCAGAAAAAGCTATTAGCTAAATGAAGCTTGTTGGCAATAAAACTATTTTTCTTGGGCGCGATCGCCTCAGATTCTAAGTTGGAGCAGCAATTTTTGAGAAAAACGCTGCTATAAGTAAGTTAGAAATAACTTTACCAGAATTATGACCCTCGTTGCCCTATCTTTTACCTTCAGCCCCATAAACGACCCCGTAGCGGTTTTTCTCTCGATTTTGGTAATCATGTTAGTCGCGCCTCTATGTTTATCTTCGTACTGGCTACTTTGTTTGTCGTCTCTTTCGCTGCCAATTTAATTCAAGTCGAACCAATTATCGGCGCATTTTTAGCGGGAATTGCGCTTACCTCTCTAATCCCTCAATTAAGTCCGTTGATGAATCCTATTCAGTTTATCGGCAATACTTTATTCGTGCCATTTTTTCTAATTTCGGTGGGGATGCTGATCGACCCCTTAATTTTAATTCGCGAACCGAAATCTTTACTAATTGCAGGGGTAATGATTATCGCTGAATTGATTGCTAAGTTTTTTGCCGCCTGGGGGTTTGGCAAGTGGCTGGGCTTAAAATTTCCAGGGATTATGGTGATGTTCGGTTTGGCGATCGCTCAGGCAGCTTCTACCCTCGCTGCGGCTACGGTTGCCTATGAAATCGAACTAATCGATCGCACTACAGTTAACGGCATCGTAGCGATGATCTTGTTTACCTGTATTGCTTCCCCTTGGATTACCGAAAAGTGGGGAAGCAATGTTTCGCCCTCAGTCAGCGATAACGGTCAGACCGATACGGCTTGTCTATTGGCACGACGAGTTTTAGTTCCCGTCGCCAACCCTAGCAACGAAAATAATCTGTTAGAGCTTGCCCTAATTCTCTCCAAAGCAGTAAACGGTACTTTACTACCACTGCACGTACTTTGCGATCGCACCGCGCCTGTTACCTCAGAAGCTAGAAGCCAACAGATAAGGTTGCTAGAGGCAGCAGAAGAATTGGCTCACAGTGCTAATGCGGCGGTAGAACCTATCGGCAGAGTGGATGATGCCGTAGAACGAGGCATCGTCCGAACGGCGATCGAGCGTAACGCCAGTATAATTAACGTCAGTTCGGGTTAAGAGCATTAATTGGTTGAGGTAGCTGTAAGCAGGCTGCTACCGCAGCCAGTCCTTTTTCTAAATACAAATAAAAGGACTCGGCGCAAGTGCGCCCTAGATATAAGCTATAAGCTTTTAAGAGATTTATAATGAAGCCTTATCCAAAAATTTCAAGAAAAATCGGATTCTTTAAATTCTTTTCTCACAAGGCTTTTGGCTTATCCTGAACTCAGGTTAATTATCTGCGGTTGGAAAGGTTTTTCTACCTATCAGGAAAAATTTTTTTTTGGTAGCGTCATCGATAACGTGGCGATTAAAGCTATAGTTCCCGTGTTAATCGCTCGTTTTGCCAAACCGATTGCCAATACCGCTAGGGTTTTCCTCGCCGTTACCAAAAAACAGGCTCTATCTCCCGAATTTGAATCGGTAATCAATATGGCTAAAGTGTTAGCCACCGAATTAAAAGCTGGTTTGCAGGTTGCGGTAATTATCAGTAAAAAGCAAGCTCAACTATTAACAGCCCAGCTAGGAGAACTGAGTAGAGATGTCTTTATCGCCCAGTTGCAAGGCAATTTCGTCAGACAAGTCTGTGGTAAAATCCATCGCAACGATTTAGTGATTTTGGCAACCAACACCTCCAACCAAAAAACTCATAGCCGCTCCGCAGTCGGAAGACTAGCCGAAGCAGTCGCCCGCTCCCAAGCAAACACCTCGGTACTGGTGATTCATTTTCCCGATTGAACGGGACTTTGCCCTTGAAGACAGAGGGCAGAAGGCTACTTATTACTCTGCCCGTCCTCGCGTCTCCCAGTCCCCTTGTCTCCCAATCTTTTCTGCTCCCTTGCTCCTCCGCTCACTCGCTACTCCCTACTCCTTTACAAACTGGGTCGCTCGGCACCGTTACTAGTAGCTCTGGCGAGATTTTCTTGCGCCTGTTTGTTTGTAGGATCTAAGCTGAGGGCGACGCGGTAGTTTTTAATCGCGCTGGCAAAGTCCCCTAGAGTTTCCTGTAGCTGTCCCAAAAAATTAAAAGCTTCGGGAAGAGCGGGATCGCAGCCGATCGCTTTTTTGGCTTGAGCGATCGCGCTATCGAAGTCTCGCTGTCTGGCTAGTTGCTTGGAAGATTGCAAACAAGCTTCGTATTCCGACTGGTTTTCTTCTGCCGAATTGCCTTCTAAAACGCTATAGACCATATTTCGCAACTCTTTGGGAGTAAACGGCTTTTGCAGAAAATCTACCGCGCCTAGCTTCATTGCCTCAACCGCATTGTCTACCGTGCCGTGAGCGGAGATCAAAACAATTTTGATCTGAGGATATTTGGAGATCGCTTCTTGAAGGAGCTTTAAACCGTCCATTCCAGGCATCTTTAAATCGGTAACAATTAAATCGTATTTGTCTCCCGTAAGTTGCAGCATGGCATCTTTACCATCAAAAGCGGTCTGAACCGCATAATCTAGAGACTCTAAGGACATGGTAACGGTACGTCTGATGTTTTTGTCGTCATCGACTACTAAGATTTTGGCTTTAGACATTTATTTGTTTTCCTGATGAATTTGATAGACTGCTGTTCGTGGGAACAGTAAAAGTAAAGGTGCTACCTTCGCCTACGGTAGAATCGACCCAAATTCTGCCGCCATGAGCGCGAACGATTTCTTTACAGATAGCCAATCCCAACCCACTTCCCCCGACATCGCGATCGGTTTCTACCTGGACAAATTTGTCAAAGATTTTGCTTTGATATTCTAAGGGTATTCCCGCACCTTCGTCGGCAACAAATATTTCGACCCAGCTACTTCTAGCTGTCGCTCCGATAGCTATCTTTCCTCCCGATTCACTATATCGTAAGGCATTGGCGATTAAATTAGTCAACACCCAAATAATTTTGTTGGCATCGGCTTTAACTTTGATATCTGACGATGGAGCTTGTTTGCTTATCTCGATGCTTTTTTGTTCTGCCTGGATTTTTAAAGCACCGATCGCTTTATCTAGCAAAAGGTTAACCGTAACGGGTATATATTCCAGTTCGATTTTGCCCGACTCGATTTTGGAAAGATCGAGCAAGTCGTTAACCAAATCGCGCAACCGTTCGACATCTTCTACAGCCGTCTCTAAAAGTTCGGTTTCGGATTCTGAGAGTTTATCTGCGGTAGTTTCGCTGAGTAAGTTAAGACTCATTGACATTCCCGTTAGCGGCGTGCGTAATTCGTGGGAAGCCGTCGCTACAAATTCGCTTTTGAGGTTGTCTAATTCTTTGAGCTTGGTGACGTTTTGCAGTAGCAGAATCGCGCCGATGACGTTATCGGCATCGCTGATGACGGGAGCGATCGCAAAGCGGTAGTAAAGGGTATGTTCGCCCCGTTCGACGGTAAGAATATCGTCTTTATCTTCTAATTCGGGAGACTTGCCAGTTTGAGCGGCTTCTTTGAGATGTTTGTAAAGAGTGCGATCGCTAAATACGTCTAAGAAGTGATTGCCTGTAGCCATCAGCGATTTTACGTTGGCAATATCGGCAGCAATGGGATTGATGGCGATAATATCTAATTCGCCATCAACCACGATAATTCCATCGGCAATACTTTGCACGATCGCTTCACTGCGTTTTTTTTCGGTAATTACTTTACCGACATTAAGATCGTGGAATGCCTTAAGCTTTTGGCTCATAAAGTTGATTTCTCGCGCCAAGATTCCTAATTCATCCTGAGATTTAACTTTGAGGGCGATGTCGTATTCTCCCGCCGCAATTTTACTAGTAGCGCGAGTCATTGCCGTTAGCGGGTTAACGATGCGACTAGTCAGTAACAAACTGAAAGCCAAGCCAAATCCAGCCGCTGTCGTACCAGCAGCAACCATCGACCAAATTGCCTGCTCCGATATTTCTTGCGCCTCTTCCGAAGCCGCTTCCATGGTTTCTTGATTGATTAGGCGCAGTTCGATACAGGCTTCTTTAACGTTCTCAAAAATTGGTACTATAGTATTGTAGTAATCTTCGGTAGTAGGATTGCTCTGCTGCTGAAGTAGGGCAAATGCTTCTAAATACTCTTCATACTGCCGTTCGATGCGCTCTAAAATTGCTGCTTCTCCTGGAATGGTAATATTACCCTCGGCTTGCCCCAACCATTTGAGAAATTCGATTTCGTTTTGGCGAAACTGTTGTCTGCCCTGAATTTGGTTTTCTAATAAATACAACAGAACCGCGCTATCTTGCCTTTCTAAAGCATCGATTGTGTTTCTTGCAGCGAGAATACTGCGGTAGTTTTCTTGCAAAATTGCTTCGCTAGCTTTTCCCAACCGCCGTAAGTTGGCTATGCCCCAAACACCGACTAAAATAACCAAACTTAAAGCCAAACCATAACCCAGCAGAATTTTTCTTTTAAGCTTCATGGCGATCGCACTGTATTGGGGCGTTTATAAAAAACGCCTCGTTAGACTGTTGCTAAAGTAGTCTTATTTTAGAGCAGCTTTCAGTCGAACGAGATGCACTGCGGTTGAGTTTGGCAAGAAGTTTTCTACTTTCTGCTTGTTTGAAGCCTACCTAATAATACCAATTCACTAAATGCCTGCTATGCATACAGCATCGACAATAAATTTCCATCCCGTCAATGAACTGATGAGTTTTCGACTCAGTTTTGGGAGAATCTTTTGAACAGTATTTCTCAAGGCATCCAAATCTTCAAATAGACCCCACTTCAGGTCTTTTTTGAGATGTTTCCAGAATCTTTCAATTGGATTAACTTGTGGACTATAGGGAGGTTGAAAAAGTAGAATTATATTTTCAGGAATATCTAACTCAAAAGATTAACGAATTTGTTCATATATACCTACACTATCTTGATGTTGTTCCAGGTGATGTATTATCATTTGAGCCAATTTTTTTTTGAAGTTCTCGATCGCTCCTTTTTTTTGTTTGATATTAACGGGACGAGGCACTTTTAATTTGGCTTTCAATCGATAACCAACTGTCTCATGAACTACTTTATAAGATACTTTGACATCACAAACTGTTTCTAACCAAGTTTGAATTTCTCCATAACTGGAAAATCCTTCTGGGTCAGATAGCTCCTGTTTGAGAAGAGCGATCGCGAATGGAGGAATCGAAGCAGGTCTTCCTGGACTAGAAACAATGGTCAGGAGAGCTTTAAGACCTCCTCTACGATATTTACTCAGCCACATAGAGACAGTGGTAGGATGCCGACCTAACATTGCTGCTAGATGTCCTACACTGTTTGCTTGCTTCGTTTTGAGCCAGTAGAGAACTTGAACTCTTTCTACCGTTTTGGCACTTTACTTTTCTGTTGGCTCAATAACTTTTTCAGTGTTGCTTCTGATTCAACACTTGGTTGCTGCCGAGAGTGCTACTTTGATGAATAGAGGGGTCACTCCTGCTGCAAAGAGTTGGTCGAGGACTCTCCCCAATCGGTCATCATTGAGATGTTTCGGTTGAATGCCTTCTCCTAGAAGGTGTTCGGTAGCCTTGCCCTCAAAGAATTTCTCAAAGCGGAATGTAGGTTTCATCGAAATCGCAAATGCGCGAGCTAGACCTCGGTTAACGTTTGAACTGTGTTTTTATTTAGTAGCATAATACGATTTGTTCTTGCCGACTTAACTTAATGCCGTTCGCCGTCGCTCCTTCCATATCCACCGCCGCCGGGGGTTTCGATAACAAACACATCCCCTGGCTGCATTTTAGCTGTAGCAGTGCCGTTTAATTCTTCTTTAGTTCGGTCTAATCTTTGAATATGGTTTTTACCGACTTTTCCAGCTTCGCCACCTTTTAATCCAAAAGGAGGTACTTTGCGGTGACTAGAAAGTATTCCTGCCGTCATTGGTTCTAAGAAACGAATTTTTCTAACTACGCCATTTCCCCCCACGTACTCACCTTTGCCCCCACTATCGTGACGCAACCTAAAACTTTCTAAGAGCACGGGATAGCGAGATTCTAATACTTCAGGATCGGTAAGTAAAGAATTAGTCATGTGAGTTTGTACGGCATCGGTACCATCGAAATCTGCCCCTGCACCCGAACCACCGCAAATCGTTTCGTAGTACTGATATCGATCGTTGCCAAAAGTAAAATTGTTCATCGTTCCCTGAGAAGCAGCCATAACTCCTAAGGCTCCATACAAAGCATCGACGATAGTTTGTGAAGTCTCCACATTACCCGCTACTACAGCAGCTGGATAGGTAGGATTGAGCATACAGCCATGAGGAATGATAATTTCTAGTGGTTCTAGACATCCTCCATTGAGGGGAATATCGTCATCGACCAAAGTCCGAAATACGTATAAAACTGCCGCTTGGGTAACGGCGCGGGGAGCATTAAAATTACTGTTGAGTTGGCTAGAGGTGCCAGTAAAATCAATTGTGGCACGGCGATCGCTCCGATGAATCGTTACTGTAACCTGAATTTTTGCCCCACTATCCATCTCATAGACAAACTCGCCATCGCGGAGTACCTCGATCGCTCGTTTAACCGCTGCTTTGGCATTATCCCGCACGAATTGCATATAGGCTGTAACTGTTTTCAGTCCATAGTTAGCCACCATTTTTCCCAATTCGTTGGCGCCGCGATTATTGGCGGCAATTTGGGCTTTAAAATCGGCTATGTTGCGATCGCTATTTCTGGCTGGATAGGGATGATTTTCTAGTACTTCTCTTACGGCAGTTTCTCTGAAATTACCGCGCTCGACTAGCAAAAAATTATCGAATAAAATGCCTTCCTCTTCAATATTGGTGCTGTAGGGAGGCATCGAGCCTGGAGTAATCCCACCAAGATCGGCTTGATGTCCGCGAGATGCCAGATAGAATACTGGTGTTTTTGCTCCTTCCAAAAAAACCGGCGTAATGGCGGTTACATCTGGCAGATGAGTTCCCCCATTATAGGGATTGTTAGCCAAATAAACGTTTCCTGGGGGAATTGCACTTCCCACAGCCTTAATTAAACTGCTAACGCTAGCACTCATCGAACCTAGATGAACGGGAATATGAGGTGCATTAGCAACTAGAGAACCAGAGGTATCAAAAATAGCACAGGAAAAATCCAGTCTTTCTTTAATATTTACCGAAGCTGCGGTGTTTTGTAGCACGATTCCCATTTGCTCGGCAATAAACTGATAGAGGTTTTTAAATATTTCTAAGCGGACGGGATCTGGTTGGGTTAGTGCAGACATAATAGCAGTTACGTATCCATTAATCGCTCAAAATTCTACTTATCTGGGCGATCCCAAGTCAAGATCTGCATCGGAAGCGCTTAAAGATACATCTAAGTTTTTTTCTCATCTGTCACGGTTAACTAACTTTACGCAACTACCAGCTACTGAATGAATTTGGCTAGACGGTCGTCGTTTATTTCAAGTTACTGCTTTAGAAGAGTTTTTACCAGAAAGAGTAGCAAAAATTGAGAATAACTTAACCCAAATTACTAATACTTATTTTCAAAGTAGTAACCAAGATTTGCAAGTAGAGGTAGTTACCCTTAATGGCTCGCCTACGATCGAGATTAACGGTCAATATCTTCTTACCGTAACCGAACTCGATGCCAAACTGCGCGACATTAATACTTTTTCTTGGGCAGAACAGCTAAGCCAAATTTTGCAACAGGCGCTAATGAGAGCAAAACGAGAGCGGCAACCAGAATTTTTGTCTCATCGAGCAGCGATCGCTGGTGGCATTATGTTGGTAGTAGTAATCGGCAATTGGATGTTATTAAAATTACGATGGCGCATTCAACCAACTAAAGCCAAAGTCGATAAGTCAGAGATTACTGCAAAAACAAGTGAGTCCTACTCGCGAGGCGAGAAGCTACGCAACGGACTTGCTCCGCAACGCGCAGCCTGCTCTGACCGTTGGTCAACAGTAACTGCCACAGAAGCGATCGCCACTAATAAGCAATACCGAAACAATTTCCAAGCGATTGAAAACAGATTATGGAGGAGCGATTTAATTGCTAATTTGTTCGACTAATTGTTGCAAGTCAGAATAATGGGAACCTTGCCAATAGATTTGTTGACATTGTTGACAGCGATAGAACTCATTATAATACATTCGCGTTTTAGCAGGTAAGCGAGCCGACACCTCATCTAACTCAACAGAAACTAGCTTGCCATTACACCGCAAACAGCGTTGAAAAGGTCTAATTTTATCCCAGAGAGCAAAACGCTCTAAGACTTCTCGGCTCTGTTGAACCGGCTCGATCGCTCTCACCCAATAACCATAAGTTACTATCCGCCGCTTGAGCAATCCCCGATCTCTGGTGAGTAAAATTCGCTGCTCGGAATCAGCAATAGCCGCTAGTTCTTCGTCATTACAGTCATAACGATACCAAGTATCAAAACCCAAAAGCCTTAGATAGCTAGCTAACTTACCCAAGTGAACATCCACGACAAAACGAGCCAGCCACAAATAGGGACGGAGTAGTTGAAGCGAACCCAGTGACAGGCTGGTAAAGTGAGGGTAGACGCTAAAGCGATCGCCATTTTGAAGGGAATAGGAAAAATCAACCGACCGACCATTGGCGAGGATTAATTCAACTTCTGGGTGAGGAACCCCTAAAGCTTCAATGGTATCTTTGATCGAGGGATTACCTCGAACCAGATAAATAAAGCCTTGCTGTTTTCTAGAGGAAGGCAAAAAATCATTAAGTGAAGCGTAAAATCGAAAATAGGCGTGGTTGTTTCTCATCAGCAATTCTGGCTACGACTGCTCTGTTTGAGTCGAAAAAATCGTCAGCAAAATTCCAGGCAGTAGATGATGATGAGCCAGGGTAAACAAACCAGCCTCTGTTCCCAGTCGTTCTCGTTGCTGCTGACTGTACAATCTCATTTCACCTATCCAGGGAATCGAACTCGAAAAATCATTTTCACCTCGATAAGCATCGACTAAGTAAAAGCGACCACCTGGCGCGAGAACCCGACTGACTTGACGACAAACTTGCTGGGGATGGGGGTAATGAAGAAAGCTCATCGTACAGAAGACGGCATCAAACTGTTTGTCGGCAAAGGAAAGAGATTCTGCCCTACCGCCTACAAAAATTAATCTCTTACGGTATTGATTCCGCGCTCTTGCCTCTGTAAGCATTGACGGAGAAAGGTCTAATCCGATTCCCCTCATAGTAGGAAACTGAGCAGCTAAGCGATCGAGCAGACGACCAGTACCGCATCCCAAGTCAAGCACAGAAGCATGTTCCTTTAACTCTACATACTCTAGTAGCCGTTGATGAATCGCTCGATAGAAAACGGTAGTAAATAAGCGATCGTAGAAAGGTGCCCAAAGATTAAAGAAATTTTCTTTTTGTTGGTAAAAATTTTTAGTCATTAATTTTGCAGGGTGGGCGATCGCTTTAGATTATCCGAAATCTATACTCATTGAATTTACAGCCACAAAAAATTTTCAAACCGAGTCTTCTGCTTTAATTGTCCCTCGATACATATTCATACCGCAGGTAAAAATGTATTCTCCTGGTTTTTGTGGAACTATCTCGACAGAAGTAGTTTTGTCTAAGGTTAAATTTAACGTTTTATTAAAATCGGGTATTAATACCCGCTCCAAACAGCTACTAGGATCTTTACGCAGGAAATTTAGCTGAACGGGTTCGCCAGCACTTACTTTTATTCTGTCGGGAGTATAACCTCCATCGACGACAATATCTACCTCTTGAATGCCTTTTTTGACCTGGGCTTTTTGGAATTTGGTTTTGCTAAACATAAACCACCAAAGTTCCGCGCCAATTAAACCTAAGCCACCCAATGCTACAGCAAGCTTTAAACTCCAAGGTTGTTCGATCTTCTGAAACTGGCTAATTTGTTTCTCCGCCGAAGCGGGCATTTCCATTTCTGCTAATCCAATATTGGGAGTTAAAGCTAAGAAAAATCCTAATCCTGTTAAACTACCGACCATTTTACTTTTATTAAACATGAGCGATCGTTTCCTCCTTGATTAAGTTCTGGGATGAGAAGGACTAAAATTACGCAATCTTAGGGCATTAGTTATCACCGAAACCGAACTAAATGCCATTGCTATCCCGCCAATAATAGGATTGAGCAACCAGCCGAAGAAAGGAAACAAAATACCTGCTGCTATGGGAATACCGAGAACGTTATAAATAAAAGCAAAGAAAAGATTTTGACGGATATTATTAATAGTTGCTTTACTCAACTCGATAGCTGTCACAATGCCGTGTAACTCTCCTGAAATCAGCGTAATATCGCTAGCTGCGATCGCCACATCCGTTCCCGTACCGATCGCGATTCCCACATCTGCCTGTGCTAAGGCGGGGGCATCATTGATTCCGTCTCCTACCATTGCGACAATCTTTCCTTCCTGCTGTAATTCTCTTACCTTAGCAGCTTTTCGATCGGGACGTACTTCGGCTTCTACTCTGACGATACCTACCAGACGGGCGATCGCTTGGGCGGTTTTTGGATTATCTCCCGTCAGCATGACTACTTCTAAATCCAGCTTGCGTAACGCCCTGACTGCTGAAATAGAATCGGGTTTTATCGCATCTGCAATGCCCATAATGCCTTCTAGTTTCCCATCTACGGCAATTAGCACTACGGTTTTAGCTTCTGCCTCCCAGGTGTCCTTTTGCTGCTGTAGAATATCGGTTTTAATTCCCAACTCAGACATCCAGCGTTGCGTACCGATTTGGATTAGGCGATCTGAAACTAAGCCCTGTACGCCACTTCCTGCTACTGCTTCAAAGTCATAAGCTTCTGCTAGTTCGACATCTTGTGACTCGGCGTATCTAACCACAGCTTCAGCAAGAGGATGTTCGGAATTACGTTCCACTGCTGCGACTAGACGGAGTAATTTTAGTTCTGCACGATCGCTAATACCTCGAACTGCCTGGAAATTAGTTACAGTAGGTTTTCCTTGGGTAATCGTACCAGTTTTATCTAGGACGATGGTTTGTAGCTTGTGTGCTAGTTCTAAACTTTCCGCACCTTTAATTAAAATACCGTTTTCTGCACCTTGACCAGTACCTACCATCACAGAAGTAGGAGTAGCCAAACCTAATGCACAGGGACAGGCAATAATTAACACTCCCACAGTAGTAATCATTGCTAGAGAAACATTTCCCATCATGACAAACCAAAGGACAAAAGTGCTAATAGCGATCGCAATTACTGCGGGAACAAACCAACCTGTTACTTTATCTGCCAGTCTTTGAATAGGTGCTTTTGAGCCTTGAGCATCTCGAACTAACTTAACTATCTGCGCCAATACCGTATCTGCACCAACTCTGGTAGCCCGAAATTTAAAACTGCCTGTCTTATTAATTGTCGCGCCAATCACTTCATCCCCTGGCTGTTTTTTCACCGGTATGCTTTCTCCCGTGACCATCGCTTCATCGATAGTGGAACTCCCACTAATAATCTCTCCATCTACGGGAATCTTTTCACCAGGACGAACCAATATAATGTCATTAATCTGTACTTCGCTGATTGGAACATCTACTTCTTGCCCGTTGCGAATCACCCTAGCATCCCTGGCTTGTAACCCCATCAATTGCCGAATTGCTTCTGAGGTTTGTTCTTTGGCGCGATTCTCAAACCACTCTCCCAGTAAAATCATCGTCACCACTACGGCTGCGATTTCGTAGTACACTTCTGGCATTAAGTCTTGGTTGAGAAAGAAATTAGGGAAGACAGTGGCAAATACAGAATAAAAGAAGGCTGCACTCGTACCTAATGCAATTAAGGTATCCATTGTGGCAGCATGACGCTTAAAGGCTTTCCAAGCATGGATATAAAAACCATAACCACACCAAAACTGTACGGGAATGGTCAGAATCAATTGCAACCAGGGGTTATGCAACCATGCAGGAATCAAAGGTATTTCTAACCCTGTCATCATTGGCAGAGAACCAATAACTAAAATCAGGCTAATGATTCCACCCACAATTACTTTACGCAGTAAATCGCGAGACTCGGCTATTCGTGCAGCTTTTTCAGCATCATCCTCTCCCGTAATCATTTCTTGTTCTTGAAGGGAATAAGACGAGTAACCCGCTTCCTCTACTGCATCCTGAATAGTTTTAATGCTGGTTCTACGGGGATTGTATTCAATTGCAGCCTGTTCTGCACCGAAGTTGACGTTACACTGAGCTACTCCTGGTACGTTGCTAATGGCTTCTTCAATGCTGCTAGCGCAGGAAGCACAACTCATTCCCCTAAGTTTGAGATTAATTTTTTCTAAATTGGTAGCTGTACTCATAATTTGTCAGAAACAGAGTTTTATTCAGCATTTGTCATTTTGCTAATTAAACTTACTGATAAATGTTTAATGTTCAATGTTCTAAGCAGCAGGATAGCCAGCAGCAGCGATCGCTTCTCTCACGGATGATTCGGATACTTGAGTTTCTACTGTTACCTGTTTGGATTTAGGATCGGCTTCAACTGAAGCATTGGGATCTACCGAGTGAATTGCTTCAGTAATGGTTTTACCACAAGCATCACAAGCCATATTGGGGACTTTTAATTGTATGGTCATCTTGTTTATTCGCTTTGCTTGTATAGTTCTAAAATTAGCTTAAACTCTATAGTTAGCTTTAGAGTCAAGCAACAAGTAGAAATTAATTAAAATTGATGGACACTCGGATAGATAGATCGCCTGAAAAAATATATACTCCGTGGTTGTAAGAGGCAGAAGGCAGGGGGCAGGTGAAATAATTACTCTCGGTACTTAATTTTCTTAATAAGAATAGCCGGACGCTTTGTTTTTCAAACACTGCAATAACACTGCAATTCTGGTCAATTAATCGCTAGATTTAAATTCCCAGACGCTGATAAATTTCATCTAAGTGTTGGAGATGAGTTTGAGGATCGAAACAAGCATCAATCTCCTCATTAGATAGCATTTGTTTTACGGTTTCATCCCGTTCGATTAGAGCCCGAAAGTTACCCTCTGGTTGATTCCAAGCGGTATGAGCACAACCCTGTACGACGCGATAAGCTGCTTCTCGATTCATCCCTTTTTCTACTAAAGCTAATAATACTCTTTGAGAAAAAATCACCCCGCCATAAACATTCATGTTGCGTTTCATGTTTTCAGGATAAACCAAGAGGTTTTTCACCAGGTTAGTGATTTCTCTGAGCATAAAGTGAGTCAAAATACAGCTATCGGGCAGAATTACCCGTTCGACAGAACTGTGGGAGATATCGCGTTCGTGCCACAAAGCTACATTTTCCAAAGCTGCCACTACATTACCACGAATAATTCTTGCCATTCCCGTCAATCTTTCCGAACGAATGGGATTGCGTTTGTGGGGCATTGCCGAAGAACCTTTTTGCTGTTTAGAAAAGTATTCTTCTACTTCTAAAACATCAGTGCGCTGGAGATTGCGAATTTCGACGGCAAAGCGTTCGATGGAGGCAGATAGTAAAGCCAACTGCTGCACGAATTCGGCATGGCGATCGCGGGAAATCACCTGAGTGGAAGCCGTATCGGGTTCTAGATCTAATTTTTGACAGGCGATCGCCTCTACTTGCGGATCGACATTAGCGTAAGTTCCTACCGCCCCCGAAATTTTGCCTACCGCAATCTCGCGACTCAATTTTACCAGGCGATCGCGATTGCGTAATGCTTCTGCCAACCAACCCGCCAGCTTAAACCCAAAGGTAATTGGTTCGGCGTGAATGCCGTGCGATCGTCCTACCATTACTGTGTATCGATGCTGTTGCGCCTGATAGCGAATTGCCTGAATTAATTCTTCTAATTTCTCTAAAATTAAGTTCAGACTGGCAACCATTTGTAAAGCCAATCCCGTATCTAAAACGTCAGAACTAGTCAACCCCAAATGAATATATCTGCCGGCATCACCTACATATTCATTGACGTTGGTTAAAAAAGCGATGACATCGTGACGAACTTCTGTTTCTATTTCTAATACTCGTTGCGGATCGAAGTCGGCTTTGGCTTTAATTTCCTCCACCGCTTGTTGGGGAATGTAGCCTAGTTCTGCCTGTGCCTCGCAGACTGCTATTTCTACTCTGAGCCAGGTGTTCAATTTGTAAGCATCAGTCCAGATTTCACCCATTTCGGGTAGGGTATAGCGTTCGATCATTAGTTAACCAAATAGGGCGTACACTTGCAGTCTGTTTAGCAGAATACAACAGTTTATTTTACTACTATGTCTATATCTGGGGAATCGGCAATTTGTCTCGTTGGCTTATTGCTTTGCGCTTCCCCGCTACCTTCTACCTACTGCCTAATACCAAAATTTGGTCTACCCAAGAGAAAACGGCTGTAATTTATCGCCGATCGCATAACATTTTCACTCTTTGGTAGATTGTAAATCAATAGAAATCAATTGTAGGGTTAATTAAGTTAAGAGTCGGAAAAGCTGAAATAGCTCTCGAATTTGTCTTTTATCTCCTACTTTTATATTTGAACTGAAATTATGAAAACTTCGTCGTCGTCAGAGTCAAAAGCCGATCGGACTATTCCGGCTCGAAGTTCCGGGTTGGGAGCTTTTGGTGGTGTTTTTACTCCCTCAATTTTGACCATTCTCGGCGTAATTATGTATTTACGCTTGGGCTGGGTAGTGGGCAACGTTGGCTTGTTGGGAACGTTAGTTATAGTTACTCTTTCTACTATTATTACCTTACTGACGGCTCTATCTATTTCCGCAATCGCTACAGATCGTGTCGTTCGGGTTGGGGGTGCCTATTACATGATCAGTCGCTCTTTGGGGATCGAAACTGGGGGAGCGGTAGGAATTCCTTTGTACTTCGCTCAGGCATTATCAGTCGCACTATACACCATCGGTTTTGCCGAAAGCGTAGTGAGAACTTTTCCCAGTCTCAGTCAGCTTTATGTGGCATTAATAGTCACGGTGCTGGTAGCCATTTTAGCCCTTACCTCGGCTAAATTAGCCATCCGCGCCCAGTATTTTATCATGGCAGCGATCGTGCTATCTCTAATCTCGCTAATTTTTGGCAAGTCCTTAGAGCCGACCGAGATCGAGATGTGGGGAGCAGCTTCCGGGGAATCTTTTTGGAGTGTATTTGCGGTGTTCTTTCCTGCCGTAACTGGAATCATGGCAGGGGTTAATATGTCTGGAGATTTGCGCGATCCGATCCGTTCGATTCCTACGGGTACTCTAGGTGCTGTCGGAGTGGGTTACATAGTTTACATGGGACTTCCCTTCTTGCTAGCCAGTCGCGCCGACGCTTCTACTTTAATCGAAGACTCTTTAGTTATGCGGGAGATAGCTTTTTGGGGACCTGCAATTCTCTTGGGAGTTTGGGGGGCTACCCTTTCTAGTGCTATTGGCAGTCTCTTAGGCGCCCCCCGTGTCGCTCAAGCCCTAGCTAGAGACAGAGTCTTACCTAGTTGGTTGAATTGGTTGGGAAGGGGAAGCGGCAATGATGACGAACCCCGTTTGGGGACGATTTTGACTTTAGCAGTAGTTATTGCTGCTGTCTGTGTGGGAGAACTAGAACTGATCGCTCCCGTACTGAGTATGTTTTTTCTCACGACCTACTTGGTGTTGAATATCGCCGCAGGAGTTGAAGGTTTTTTGCAAAGTCCTTCTTTTCGTCCCGCATTTAGAGTTCATTGGAGTCTCTCCTTACTGGGGGCGATCGGCTGTTTAGCGGTGATGTTTCTCATCAACCCCATAGCAACCATAGTAGCCGCCATTGTCGTACTAATTATTTACTTGTGGTTACAGAGACGGGGTTTGGAAACTACTTGGGGCGATTCCCGTAGAGGGATCTGGATGAGTCTACTGAGAACCGGGATTTTTCACGTCCATCCCGAACAAGATTATAAAAACTGGCGACCCAATATCTTGATTTTGTCTGGGGCACTTACCAAACGCTGGAATTTGATTGAATTTGCCAACGCCTTAACTCAAAACCGAGGATTAATTACGGTTTCTAGTGTTTTACCCAGTGGTTCTCGGAATGTTCGGCAGCAGGCAGAAATGGAAGCAACCGTTCGCGAATATCTAGACAAACAGGGCGTACAGGCTTTAGTCCGTATGGTCACTGCACCCAATATGTTTGAAGGTGGTATGCAGTTACTAGAATCCTATGGTATTGGACCGTTAATTCCCAATACCTTTCTGCTCGGTGCTAGTTCTAATTTGGAAGTACGAGATTCGTACTGCAAATTAATCGCTCAAATTCATCAAGCCAAGCGTAACGCTATTATCCTTCACGACGACCGCGAGCGGGGTTTTGGTTCGCGCCGCCAGATCGATCTGTGGTGGGGTGGTTTAAATAATAATGGCAGTTTGATGTTGCTACTAGCTTATTTACTCAGTTCTGATATACATTGGCGTGGAGCAGAAGTAAATCTGAAGCTGGTAGTGAGCGATGAAGCAGCAGCTAGAGCAGCTCAAGCCAATGTGCAAAGTTTAATTGAAGACCTACGTTTGGGACTTGAAGTTAAAGTAATTACTGGCGACGAGCGTCCTTTTCCAGAGATTCTCCGCGAATCATCACAGCGGGCAGATCTAATTTTTCTCGGTTTACCCGAACCAAGTACAGATTTCGTGAAAGACTACGAGCGTCTGTTGTCATGGACCGATGGTCTTCCTTCGACCATTTTTGTTTTGGCAGCTTCTGACTATTCCTATCAAGCGGTGCTGACAGAAGATTAGGCAATCGCACTATTATTTTATTTCTGCTCCAGATAACCAGAGAGGGATAACTGTAAGATGCAACTAGCATCCGAATCGAGAACCGAAATACGCGGCATTTGGATTGCCAATTATCCCCATAGCCAAGTTTTAGAGTCGCCGGAAAATATCTTCGCGGCGATGGAGTTTTTAGCCAGAGAGGGTTTTAACTTTGTCTTTCCCGTAGTTTGGAATCGCGGTTACACTTTATTTCCCTCCCAGGTAATGAGCGAACATAACTTCCCCATTCTCGATCCGGTTTACCAACGGCAACAGCGCGATCCCCTCGCCGAAATAATTATTGCCGCGGCTCGGTATAATATTGCGGTAATTCCCTGGTTGGAATACGGTTTTGCGGCTTCCCATTTACTCAGCGGCGGTCATATTTTGCACCAACAGCCCCATTGGAGAGCGATCACGCCAGATGGTGGGACTGTCAGACACGGTAACCTTACCTGGATGAATGGTTTGCATCCAGAAGTACAGCAATTTATGTTGCAATTGGTTTTAGAAGTGTTAGAGCGATACGATGTAGCAGGTATTCAAGGTTGCGATCGCTTTCCCGCCCTTCCCGTAGCCGCAGGATACGATCGAGAAACTGCAGAGCGCTATCACCACGAAACTGGAAAATCTCCACCTTCTAACCCCAAGCAGCAACAGTGGCTACAGTGGCGAGCTAATCTACTGACAGATTTTCTAGCCAAGTTATACCTACAGGTCAAACAAACCAAACCACAGGCGATCGTCTCTCTAGCTCCCGCTGTCTATCCTTTTTGTTGGCAAAATTTGTTACAGGATAGTCAAACTTGGCTAGAAAAAGGCATTGTCGATCTAATTCATCCACAAATCTATCGCTCTAGCTACCACAGCTACTATCGGGAAGTCAAAAAAATCATCAAAGCTGTCGACCCTGATTTATTAACTAAATTTGCTCCGGGAATTGCTTTTACTGCCAATGGCAAAGAATTAAATCGTAGCGATCTCGGTAGATGTATTCGACTCAATCGCCACAACAATTTTAGCGGTACGATATTTTTTCACTACCAAGGATTGCTGAAGTATAAAAATTTGTTTGGCTAGAACTGAGCAGTCCCAATGGGGTAGTTTGGCTAATTTCTAATTTATTCAGGTTTATTCAGGATGAGCGTTACACCCATCCTCAAATAAACTGCAATTAACCCTGTCGTAATTTATCTAAAACACTTAAATCTTCCATAGTAGAAATATCGCCCACTACTTCTTCACCGGCAGCTAAGTTGCGTAAAAAACGGCGAATAATCTTACCAGAACGGGTTTTAGGTAGGGAATCGGTAAAGCGTATTTCCCCCGGACGAGCGATCGCGCCAATTTCTTTAACGACATGTTGTTTGAGTTCGGCTTTGAGTTCATCACTCGGTTGATAGACATTTTCTAGAGTAACAAAAGCATAAACCTCTTCCCCTTTAACTTCATCGGGACGAGAGACGACAGCAGCTTCGGCTACGGCAGGATGGGATACTAACGCCGATTCTACTTCCATCGTACCTAAACGATGACCAGAAACGTTCATCACGTCATCGACGCGACCCATAACCCAAAAGTAACCGTCTTCGTCTTTTCTCGCTCCATCTCCTGCAAAATAGAAATAAGTATCGTCTTGAGGCGGTATGTGCTCCCAATAAGTGCGACGAAAGCGAGCATCATCTCTGTAGACAGTTCGCATCATACTAGGCCAGGGATATTTGACTACCAAATAACCGCCTTCGTTCTCGCCTACGGGATTGCCTTCTAAATCCACTACATCAGCAATAATACCAGGGAAAGGAAAAGTGGCAGAACCAGGTTTAGTAGGAGTCGCACCAGGTAAAGGAGTCAGCATAAAGCCTCCCGTTTCCGTTTGCCACCAAGTATCGACAATCGGACAGCGATCGCCACCTATTACCTGACGATACCACATCCAGGCTTTAGGATTGATTGGTTCCCCTACAGTACCTAAAATGCGGAGCGAAGAAAGATCCCGAGAGTTGGGGTGTTCGTCTCCCATCTTAATAAAGGCACGAATTGCAGTAGGTGCAGTGTAAAAGATAGTGACACCATATTTTTCCACGATATCCCAAAGACAACCAGGATTAGAGGCACGAGGCGCGCCTTCATACATTACGCTCGTGGCACCATTGGAGAGAGGACCGTAAACAATGTAGCTGTGTCCTGTAATCCAGCCTACATCAGCAGTACACCAGTAGACATCGGTTTCTTTGAGATCGAAAGTCCATTTGGTAGTTATGTGAGTATATAGATTGTAGCCGCCCGTAGTGTGCACGACTCCTTTCGGCTTGCCTGTCGTACCGCTAGTGTAGAGAATAAACAATAGATCTTCGCTGTCCATTGGTTCGGCAGGTCGGTCGGCAGAAACTGTGGCTTGAAGTTCGTGCCACCAGTGGTCTCTATCTGTCTGCATATTTACATTTTGTTTAGTACGTCGTATTACCAAAACGTTTTTGACGCTGGAAACGCCATTATTTGCCAGAGCTTCATCTACTGCATTTTTTAAAGGTACGATTTTATCTTTGCGAAATCCACCATCAGCAGTAATGACTAACTTAGCTTCGGCATCTTGTAAGCGAGCTTTTAGAGCTTCACTACTAAAACCGCCAAACACTACGCTATGAGGCGCGCCAATTCTGGCACAAGCTAACATCGCGATCGCCGCTTCGGGAATCATCGGCATATATATTCCCACGCGATCGCCTTTTTTTATGCCTAATTTCTCAATCGCATTCGCCATCTGACAGACTTCACGATGCAGTTGAGCATAAGTTAGAGTGCGCGAGTCTCCTGGTTCTCCTTCCCAAATTAATGCAGCTTTATTTTTGCGCCAAGTAGTAAGATGTCTATCCAAACAGTTGTAAGAAATATTAATTTTGCCATTAACAAACCACTTGGCAAAAGGGGGTTGCCAGTTCAAAACTCGATCCCACTTTTGAAACCAATGTAGTTCGGTTGTGGCTAATTCTTCCCAAAATGCGGCAGGATCTGCGGCTGCTTTATCGTATAGTTGACGATATTCTTCCATGCTTTTAATTCGAGCCGCTTCTGAAAATTCCTTAGCAGGCTCGAACAGGCGTTCTTCCTGTAAAACTGATTCTATGGTTGTCTCTGACATAATTGCTTTGAAATTACCGTTAAAATCAATCTTGTCATACTATTACCTCTTTTCCACCGCAATAGCTATAGCTTATAAAATTGTAAAATCTACAATCTATAGCAACCTAGAATGATACGTACGAAAGAACTTTGGAAGGACTAATTACCACTAACAAAAGCCAATTTACTCGATCGTTGTTTCAACACACGATCGATAAACTTTTTCTTCTGCTTTCTGCCTCCTGTGTCGATCTACCCAAGAAGAAAACTACTGCAAGCTTTTAAAGTGGGTGCAATACGTAATTGTTATCCTAGAAAGAGGATAGGTCGTTACTTTAATCGCTATAGTAAAAATCTTTGTAGCGCGAGTAAGATCGCTTGAAGATTCCCTCGTTCTTCAATTACCGACCTCAAATATTAAGTTTGACAAATTATTGCTAAACTCTATTTCTACATCTCTAGTAGACGTACGACATTAATAGCGATTCTTAATTTATTTAAGTTATGAAAATTAATTTAAAAATTTGGCGACAGACAAACCCTGACAGTAAAGGTAAGTTTGTCGGATATACCCTCGACAACGTTTATCCAGAAATGTCTTTTCTAGAAATGCTGGATGTTTTAAACGAACGGCTAATTGTCAATAACCAAGAACCTATAGAATTTGATAGCGACTGTCGCGAGGGTATTTGCGGTTCTTGTGGATTAATGATTGATGGTATCGCTCACGGCAAACAGCATCTTACTGCCGTGTGTCAATTACATATGCGGTCTTTTCAAGATGGCGATACGATTACTGTAGAACCCTGGAGAGCAAAAGCTTTTCCCGTTGTTAAAGATTTAGTAGTCGATCGCTCTGCTTTCGATCGCATTATAGCGGCAGGAGGCTATATTTCCGTTAACACGGGTGCAGCACCCGATGCTAATTCCCTTCCCGTAGCCAAACCAAACAGCGATCGCGCTTTTGACTATGCTACCTGTATTGGCTGTGGTGCCTGCGTCGCTGCCTGTCCCAATGCTTCGGCATCTTTATTTACTGCCGCCAAAATCTTTCACTTGGCATTACTGCCTCAAGGACATCCCGAACGCCGGCGAAGAGTGCTAAACATGAGCGAACAGATGGCGTTAGAGGGGTTTGGGGATTGTTCCAATCACGGCGAATGCGAAGCGGTATGTCCTAAAGGTATTTCGATTGAGGCGATCGCGGCGATGCGTAGAGAATACATTAAAGCTCAATTTTAGTCAAACAAAATCGGGTGTAATACTCTATTTATTGTTGCCAATATTTACAGGCCGTGTAGGCTAAAGTTACCACGCCCGTAACAATAGCTGCTTCATCGATTTCAAATTTAGGATGGTGCAAGGGATAGTTATAGCGATCTCGATGCCCTACTCCCAAGCGAAACATACAGCCTGGAGCTTTGGTCAGATACACCGAAAAATCTTCAGCACCCAAAGAAGGTTCGGGAAGAATTTTTACGCATTCTTCTCCCCAAGCTTCTAAACTAGCTGTTTCTAGAATCTGAGTTAGAGTGCCGTCATTTTGCACGGAGGGTACGCCCCGACTGTAGTTCACTTCGCATCGTGCCCTATAGGTAGCGCAAATATGAGTGGCGATATTTTCAATCCACTGAGGTAAATTAGCATGGCTTTCTGGATGAAGCGATCGCACCGTACCCACCATTCTAACGCGATCGGCAATAATATTAGGGGCACTGCCTCCTTCAATTTTGCCAAAAGTTAATACTATCGGATGTATAGGATTTTGAGTTCTGCTAATTGCTTGTTGTAAAGTAGTAATTATTTGAGCGGCTATCCAAATTGAATCGACTGCTTGATGGGGACGCGCTCCATGTCCGGATTCTCCTCTGACGATAATTTCAAGATCGTCAGCGGCAGAGGTTAAAGCACCGTAGCGAATTCCTACATGGCGAGCTTGAATCGAGGGAAAGACATGAACGCCATAGATCCCATCTACCCCTTCCATTGCCCCCTCTGCCACCATCCATTGTGCTCCCGTGGCAGTTTCTTCTGCTGGTTGAAATAAAAATCGCATATTGCCGGGGAGTGGTTCTGACAGTTGCGACAAAACCATTGCCGTTCCCAATCCTAAAGTAGCATGCACATCATGTCCGCAGGCGTGCATAATTCCAGGGTTGCGAGAAGCAAATTCTAACTCTGTGAGTTCTTCTATCGGTAAGGCATCCATATCAGTACGGACCGCTAGAGTTCGGCTATCCTCCCCTTTGCCTGCCAACTCTCCGATCACTCCTGTCTTGCCTACTGCTTCTCTAACTTGAAGTCCGCAGGAAGATAAAACTCCAGCAATATAAGCGGCAGTTTGATGCTCTTGTCCGCTTAACTCTGGATGAGCGTGAATGTGACGGCGAATTTCTAATAATCTCGGGGCAAAGGCTTCGGCAAGATTTTTGATTTCAGAGAGCATTTAAAAATAATCAATTGATTGTAAGGCGATCGCAGTAATAATAAGATCTATTCTTGAGCGACAATAATTACGGTGATGTTGTCCGAACCTCCCGCTAGTTTAGCGGCGGCGATCAATTCTTTTCCTGCTTCTTCACAACTAGTTTTTTCAGCCAATAAGCTTTCGATTTTATCATCGGAAACTTCTTCGGTAAGTCCGTCGCTACAGATTAACAGGCGATCGCCAGGCTCGATATCCAGTTGTTGAATATCGATGCGATGTAAATCTTGACGTCCCAAACACTGAGATAAAACGTGTCGCCAGGGATGAAATTTTGCCTGTTCCTTATCTATTTGCCCAGCTTTTAGTGCCAAACCAACCCAAGTATGATCTTCCGTAATTTGTTCTATAGCCGAGTTGCGCCAACGATAGAGGCGGGAATCACCTACATGAGCGCACCAAGCTCGATCGTCGCGAAATATAAGCACGACAACTGTAGTGCCCATATCTCGTCTTTCGGGATGATGCTGCTGATCTGCCAAGATACTTTGATTGGCTTTTTCTACAGCTTCTTTGAGCAATATCTCAGCTGCCATTGTAGAATCCCAATTAGCCTCGAGAAAAATTTTAATTTCCTCAGTAGCAATTCTGCTCGCTTCTTGTCCGCCAGCGTGCCCTCCCATACCATCTGCTACGATACAAAAACGCCCTAACTGGTCGTCTATAAAGTAGTTATCTTGGTTGACCGTTCGTACAACCCCTGTATCAGTAAGACCGATGAAATGACGTTTCATAAACAGTTAGTCAATAAACACAAAACAATAAAAATTAACTTTTTTTTAAAACATGCGATCGATGCGATCGAGTCGCTTTAATAATCGTAGCCATGACCAGCCAGGTATTGTTGCCAATATAGCAACGATTGCGGCAATTATTTGATATCCACCGATTAAAAGTAAAGTTGCCGACACGATTAAAGCACTAAACAATAAAGCATAGTTCGTACACAATTGAACCGCACCCAAGCGGCGCAATACCCGTTCTGATTCTAAAGAGCGAACGCGAACTCGTAAGTCTCCTCGTTCTAATTTATCTATTGTATCTTCAATTCTTCTAGGTAGTCCTAAAGCCGTACTGCCTACTTGAGCCGCTTGTTTACCTAATTCATCAAAGATAGTTTTGCCATTGCCGTTGGTGTTAGTCATAAGCTGCATCGCATAAGGTTGAGCTACTTCCATAAAGTTAAATTTGGGATCTAAACCTTTACCTACTCCTTCGAGGGTAGAAAATGCTCGCATTACAAAGGTAAAGGTCGCTGGAAAGCGAAAGGGCTGTCCGTAGGCAATTTCGTAGAGATCTTCACTGATTGCTTCTACAGATTGTTCCTCAAAGGGCTTGTCCATAAAATTATCCAGCATGAACTGAATAGAGCGTCGCACGGAGGTCATATCGCCAGTAGGAACTAATGCACCAACTTCGATTAAAGATTTGACTACTAAATCAGCATTTTTCTGAGCGATTCCAAGCAAGATATCGATTAGCTTTTCGCGAATATTGTTTTTAATCTGACCCATCATGCCAAAATCATAAAAGATCAAGGCTCCTTCTGGATTGACCGCGATATTGCCGGGGTGGGGATCTGCGTGAAAAAAACCACTGTGAAGTAGTTGCTGCAAATAAGCTTTCGCACCCAATCTTGCCAGTATTTTTCGATCTAAACCAGCTGCTTCAATCGCTTCGTAATGACTGATTTTTATTCCCGGGAGATATTCTAAGGTCAAAACTTTGGGTGAGGTATATCGCCAGTAAACCCGAGGAACTTTGACCCATTCTACTTCGCGAAAGTTACGGCGAAAAGTATCGGCATTGCGTCCTTCATTTAAATAATCGGTTTCTTCCCAAAGAATGCGACAGCACTCTTCATAAATTCCCAGCCAATCTCTGCCTTTGCCCCACTCGGGGTGATTTTGAAAATAACGAGTAATCTGCTTTAATATTGCTAAATCTACAGTAAATAGCTGTTTTAAACCCGGTCTTTGTACTTTTACTACTACTTCTGCCCCACTATGCAATTTTGCTTTGTGCACCTGACCCAAACTAGCCGCCGCTAGAGGAATAGGCTCGAAGTATAAAAATAATTTGACAATTGGTTTACCAAATCCTGCTTCGACAATTTCGGTGACTTGTTCGTAGGAAAAAGCTGGAACTCGGTCTTGTAATTTGGAAAGTTCCTCTACATATTCAATAGGAAATAAATCGGCACGAGTGGAAAAAAGCTGACCGACTTTGATAAAAGTAGGACCTAATTGCAAAAAACTCTCTCGAATCCAACTTGCCTGAGCTTTTCTTCTAGCTGAGAGTTTTTCAGGAGAAAAGCCACCTACATAAGTCCATTTTTGATTACTGCGCCAAAGTCTAAATAAAAAAGACAGAACAAAAATCCAAATATCTATCCGACGGCGAGTCCGAGAGTATTTGGGTTTATTCCAGCGATAGGATTTTGGAGCGGCAACAATCGGCTTAAGTTGACGATTCTGATGAGCTGTAGTTTGGGCAGCTTCTATCTTAGTCAGAGAACGAGCGTTCTTGCTCTTATCGCGAGCTATTGAATTTTGATTGGAAGAGACAGATGACACGGGGTTATTTAACAGAAATTTAACTGTAAGACTACGGTCGAATCAAACGAGATTAACTGAGGCTTAAAATTTGCCTAGCTACTTTACAAACTAATGTTTTACTAAGAGTTAGAGTAGGCAAGGAATCTTAGGGCTAGGCTTCCTCGCCGCTTTATGACCCCTCGCTTTATCTTAAAAGTAGCGAGAAGTAGCGAGTCGCTCTCTGAGTAATTCACATGCTAGCGACTTAGTGGATTAAGCCAAATTTTATAAATATTGATTATCAATTGGTAGTAGAAGCCGCGCGATATCTCTCGAGCTACAGCTCGCGATATTGTTTTAACTCTGCTCTCACGCTAGCAATTTCTGCTCTCAGTCGGTCGAGCATCGCTTGTAAATCTCCCGAATAAACATTGCTATTTGAGTAGTTGGATGCAGAAGAATGACCGGTTCTTGCTGTGGTAGTGCTAGGCGCATTTTTGGCAATGTTTTCCGCGCGCAATTCCACTTCTTCAACAAATTGTCTGAGATTTTCTCGTTGTTCGGCATCAAACTTGCCGAGTTCGCTCATAGCATTAGTAAAAGAATCTTCTAATTTTTCACCGAGAACTTCTGCTAAAGCTCTACCAAAAAAAAAGGCATTAGTGACCGAATTGCTCATAAGATTAGGTTGCTCAAATATATATATTTGGAAATAGATCGCTTCTTTATGTAGAATAGCGAATGCTTTAATAAAGATGTTTCAGTTTTTACCTATATATTATTACAGTAAACTTGGGAATTTTTAAGCTGACAAGCCTAAAGATCGCAATTGAATAAATTTTTAATCGGTCGTTATGGTAAAAATTCGCTTTTTAACTAGAGTAATTATAATTGCGATCGCACTCAATTTAGTTTTGACTGTACCGGGGCGATCGCAACGTCTGTTTCTGCCGCAAATTAACTGGCAAACTATAAGGTCGCTGCAAAATCAAGATAGTGTATTAATTTCGGGATGCGTGCGCCTCGATGGACGCTGTATCTTTGAAATTTTCGATCGTCATGCCAATATGTCACAATTATCTCGACGCATTCAATATTCCGAACAGCAACTACGAAAAATTAGCCGAGTTTACTCTGAGAACGATGATGCCAGTTTGAGAGTTACCTCTCAAACCAAAAACAACCACCAGATTATTAATGTAGCCGTCGGCGAACGGCAAATTCCTATAGTATCAGTGTATAATCGAGATGCTGAAGCGAGAGGTATATCGGTAGAGCAATTAGCCACGCAAATTGAGGAACGCATTCAAATTGGACTCGAACGTGCCAAACAAGAAAGACAAAAGTCGTTTTTAATTGAGAGAGCCAAACTCGCACTGGGAATTGCAATTATAACTTTACTTAGTGGCTTAGCTGTATTCAACCAAGAAAAAAGATCTAAAAAAGCCAAAAAAAAACTAACCTCTCAACCGTATTCTTTGTTTTCCCCTCTATCGATTCGCCTCAATCAAAAACAAAAACTAAATCTACGAGAAATCCAGCATCGTTTGCTTCAATGTCTTCAAATAGCAATTTGGCTGGGTGGAATTTTGCTAATTTTGGGTTTATTTCCCTACACTCGCTCGGCTCAATTGTGGACAATCACCTTGTTACGCATTCCTTTAAGAATTCTGATTGTTGGATTCTTAACCTATGTCTCGATTCGACTGAGTTATGCTCTAATTGCCAAGTTTAACCGTAGCTTTACTGAGAACTACGTGATGAATCGCGATGTTCGTCAGCGTATGCAGTTGCGGATTAATACCATTGCTCGCCTAGTCGGAGGAATTATAACTGCTTTCTGGGTAATTTTGGGCATTGTAGTCGCTATTACAATCGTTGGTATCGATGTTACTCCTTTACTTGCTGGTGCGGGTATTTTAGGTTTAGCACTTTCTTTTGCTTCTCAAAACCTAATCAAAGATGCTTTAAATGGCTTTTTTATTATTTTGGAAGATCAGTATGCTGTCGGCGATATTGTCAGTATCAGCGATTTTGGCGGTCAAGTCGAAAACCTCAATCTGCGAATTACTCAGCTAAGAGATCCAGAAGGTAGATTAATTACCATTCCCAATAGCGAAATTAAAACCGTTGCCAATTTATCGAGTCAATGGTCGAGAGCCGATATTAATATACCAGTTGCCTATCAAACTAATATCGATCTTTCTTTAAAGTTAGTTACCAAAGTGGCATTAGAAATGTTTGAAGATCGAGATTGGCAAACTAAAATTTTAGAAGTTCCTGAAGTACTAGGAGTCGATGATTTTGGCGAACGCGGAGCGGTCATTCGCGTCTGGATTAAAACCCATCCTTTCATGCAGTGGGAAGTAGCCCGCGAGTTTCGCCGTCGAATTCATAATGCTTTTCAACAGGCTGGTATTTCTTTACCAATACCACAACGTCAAATTTGGTTGGAACATGCCGAAGCTGATGATAATAATAACAGTATTTGATACAGCTCGAGAGCTCATAATCAAACGATGATGCCGTATTGTACAAGTTTAACCGTCAAAATTTTTTGGTAGACTGACAGTTAATCCCTAATTTCTTAAAAAACTTAATTTTAAAACAACTAACACCCATAAGTTCTAGTTGATTATACTTAAGGCATATATTTACAAAACACAACAAAACTTTATTATCTTTGGTTAGCTACTTATAAAAAGTTAACCGTGAATAATCATTTTATCTACAAATTAGACCCAGCCGACATTTATGCAATCAACTCCCAACATCGACCAATTTATTCCCAATTCTATAACCAAAGTAGCGTATCGAGGTTTTCAGGAAAGCAAAAAAGTCTTTGGCTTGGTTCATAAACTAGTGAGCGATCGCCTGACTAATACTTTTGTTCCCGAACGACTGAATACAGTCCAACCTCTTTCTCCTCAAGTTCTAGAAAAGCTGCAGCAAAGACTGAATAAACTAGAAGAAATTGACTGGCAAGAAGCTCAGCAAGGAATATATCCTACCAGTGTGCTGTTCGATAATCCTTGGTCGGATTTTTTCCGTTACTATCCTGAAGTATGGTTAGATATGTTCAAAATTTGGGAACGGCTACGAAATAGAGAATATCAAAAATTCGATGCCGAAATAGATCGAGAAGGATATCCTTCTTACTACCTACAGAATTTTCACTATCAAACTGACGGCTATCTTAGCGATTTATCAGCCAATCTTTACGATCTCCAGGTGGAAATTTTATTTAACGGCTCGGCTGATGCTATGCGACGCCGAATTATTTCTCCTTTAAAAGAAAGTTTAACTGATTTTGGCGGTTCACCACAACAACTTAGAATTCTCAATATTGCTTGTGGTACCGGTCGTACTCTCAGAATGATTCGCGGAGCTTTACCTAAAACAGCGCTTTTTGGAGTTGACCTGTCTCCTGCCTACTTGAGAAAAGCCAACCAGCTACTCTCGGAAATCCCTGGAGAACTGCCACAATTGCTAAGAGCTAATGCTGAAGAATTACCTTATTTAGACAATTACTTTCATACTGTTACCTCTGTTTTCCTATTTCATGAATTGCCAAGCAATGCTCGTCAACGAGTTATTAATGAGGCGTTTCGCGTAATTCAGCCTGGAGGAACATTGATTATTTGTGATTCTATGCAGGCAACAGATTCTCCAGATTTTCAAGTGATGATGGATAATTTCCCTGTCCTTTTCCACGAACCATATTACAAACACTACACCACGGACAATCTACAAAAGCGTTTAGAACGAGCAGGGTTTATCAATATTCGCGTTACAAATCATTTTGTCAGTAAGTATTGGATAGCTCGTAAACCCGTCGCATCTTGAGGAGAAAATATCAAAATTTATGGCAACTGATTGATTGGTTATTTGGAACTTAGAGCCTGCTGATACAGGCTCTAGCTATTAATTTTTATTAGATATAAATCTAGGTAAAGTAGATAGTCGATCGCATCGCGTTAAAATAGAATTTACAGATTGCTAAGATTGCTAAAAAATTGGACAATTTTATAGTAGAGAGTATTTTTCAGCCGTGAACGATCGCTTCAATCAAATATTTCAGTACAATACTTCAGGTCTCGGTTGCTGGTTAAGCTTAATTTTGATTGCTTTTCTATTAGCTTCGGTAGGTTTGGGCTGGGTTGTCAATGGATTTTTAATTTTCTTGACTTTTTTACTAGTCTCACCAGTACTTGCTTTTTGGGGGTTTCGATGGTGGCTTAAGCGCAAACTAGTTCAGGATCGATGTCCTGTCTGTAGCTATGAATTTACTGGATTTAAAAATACAGAGTTTAGATGTCCTAGTTGCGGTGAAGCCTTGCAGGTAAAATCAGACCATTTTAGCCGTATTACACCCCCAGGTACTATTGACGTCAAGGCAGTAGAAATTTCTGCCCAACAGATAGAAGAAAATAATTAATTTCTAAGTTTTTAATTATTTAACCTGAGCGTCCAACAAAATTTGATTCGTTATGTCTGAAAGAAACAATTTGTTTCCTAAAAGTCAGGTGGAAGCTGGAACACTTATCGTTCCTTTGGTTGAAAATATTGTTGTTGCGCAAAATCATTTTTTAAAATCTCTTAAGCCGAGCTTTAGTTATTTAGTTTTCAGTAGAAATATCTAGAGTAAATTGGTAATTTTCTCCGAGACGGTCTCCTACATAAATTTGATATCTACCTGCTTCCCAGACTCCAGAAATTTCTGGCTGTAATCCTGATGCTTCACCTAAAATACAAAAACGATCTCCAGGTTTTGGTCCTAATACTAAAAGCGTTGGTTGTCCTCCTGAAGCTTGCACTTTAAGCCGCATATAATCGACTCGTTGAGCTATGCTCAAGGTGTAATTTGGCGTATTTGCAATAAAACCACAACCTTTACTATCAATAGTACCACCCGATTGACCTCTAATAGTTTTTTGAATTTTATTGTCTAATTTGGTTTGGTTTTGTGCTGAAAAACTATCGCCATTCTTGATTCCTATAATGAGCATAATCAAAGTTATAAAAATGGTGTTTGCAATTTTGGCTTTAGGGAGTTTCATGAAAGATAAGCTCAAAAATTAAAAAAATTAGGTAAAAATACAATAAATTTATTTTTTTATATATATAAACTCACTATATTATATAAAATAGCAACCACTTATGCTTCATTGGTTGTTCCAGTTAGCAGACAGTCATAAGTAATTATTGTAATCAACTTTTTTTATTAATAAGATAACGTTATTAAATAAGCATACTAAGCAATTTTATTTGCTCATTTTTAGTTAGAGTTAAAATCCCAGAGATCGTGGGTTTTTCTTAAAAAAAGCTACCTGAAATATTTTTATGATAAATTCGAGCTTCACTTTCGATAATTCATCGACAATTATAGTATTAAAATTATAATTAGCTACTTTCTGTCCTCTAGACAATAATGACTGGTTATCGATGGCTTTTTGACATTTTTACCCTTTTATTGCCATACTTTACCAAAACTTTAATATAACTCACCGTTTTATCGCTTATAAAGAATCTATACCAGAAAATACTAGGAAAATTTTTAAAAGCGTAGTAAGAGCAAATTAATTCAAAGTTGGGTTTTAGAATACATACATATTATGACTAATATACGAACAGATAAACCTTCATACGCTCTTCTTGACAATAGAGAACAGAGAGAAGCACTTGACATTAATCTAGAAAGATATTTACTAAAACTTAGAAGACGTTGGTTACCAGCCTTAGGGGCATTTCTACTAACAGTAGGAGCGACAGCATTTCTCAGTACTCTCTTAGAAGAAACCTATAGTGCTGAAGGAAAAATATTATTTAAGCAAAATCCTATAGATACCCTGACGGGTTTAGAAGCGGGAACGCAGAAATTAAATTCTTTATTAAATAATCAGACACCTTTAAGTACTGAAGAATTGAGAATTATTTCTGAGCCAGTATTACAACAGACTATCGACCAGCTCAAACTAGAGGATGAAGAAGGACAGCCTCTCAAACCCGAAGCTTTAAAACGAGACTTAGATGTAAGCATTGTTGACGGAACTGACGTAATATCTATTTCTTACAGGCATCCCGATTCTTATAAAGCTGCTAAAGTTGTCAATACTTTGATGGATACCTACATTCAAGAGCAAATTCGTAGCAATCAAACCGATACAGTTAATGCCGATAGCTTTATCAATAATCAAATACCGAAAGTTGAAACCAAACTTAAAAACGTCGAGTCGAGTTTGCAAAAATTTTACGAAAAAAATCAAGTCATCGATCTCCAAGAAGAAAAAAGAAATTTGGTGAGCGATCTCGGTACTCTCAATCGCCAAATTTCTACAATTGGAGCTCAGCTACAGGGTACGCAAGCTCAGGCTTCTAGTTTACAAAGCCAACTAGGCTTGAACTTGAAACAGGCGATCGCTGCTAATCAATTAGGAAGTACTCCCGCAGTTCAAAGTATTCTCCAACAGTTGACCACTACTGAAACTCAACTAGCTCAAGAACGCCAGCGGTTTAAAGACAATCATCCTACCATTGAGAGCCTATTAGAGAAAAAAGGCTATCTACGGCAACAGCTAGAGCAGTTAATCAATCGGTATGTAGGAAGTCAAGTTTCTGAGGGTTTATTGCAAGGTGGCGAATTAAAAGATAACCAGCTAGAAAAATTCATCAACTTAAAGATAGAAGAGCTTAGTTTACAAACCCAACTTTCTTCTCTATACGACTATCAACAAGCTTACTTAGATCGAGCAAAACAATTGCCAAGATTAGAAAAGAGAGAACAAGAGTTGCTTAGAGAAGTAGAAACTGCTCGCAAAACCTACGAAACATTATTAACTAATCAGCAAGAACTACAGTTACTCGTCAATCAACAAACAGGCAATGCTGAGGTTATCGAACTTGCTAGAGTTCCAGAAAAGGGATCGACTGGAAGAATGGCACTAATGATAATGGGAGTTTTGGCAGGATTGTTACTGTCCAATTTGACAGCAATTGCCTTAGAAATGCAAGATCGCACTCTTAAGACAATTCCCGAACTCAAACAAAAGTTTGCCTATAAAGTTTTGGGCATTATCCCTTTAGATACTTTACAGGCAGACCGTAATAAAATTGTAGTTTACAGTGAGCCGGATTCGTTTGCCAGTGAAATTTACCGCATGATTCAGGCAAACTTAAAATTTCTCAATTTCAAGCGGCAGCCAAAAGTTATTTTGATGACTAGTTCCGTTCCAGGAGAAGGTAAATCTACCGTTGCAGCCAATTTAGCAGCCGCTATGGCTCAATTGGGTCGTCGCGTATTAATAATTGATGCCGATCTGAGAAAATCTTCTCAACATCATCTGTGGCACATTAGTAACAAATTGGGTGTCAAGGATGCGCTCGCTCATAAAACTGCTCTTGAAGAACTAGTATCTAGACCGATGAAGCAACTTGATATATTAGCTGCCGGAGTCACTGCCCCTAATCCTCTAGCACTATTAGATTCAGTAGAAATGAGCGAACTAGTGGCAAAAGCTCGACAAGAATACGACACCATTGTCATTGATGCTCCTCCATTACCGGTAACTGCAGACGTACTCACTCTAAGCAAATTATCCGATGGTATCTTGTTTGTCAGTCGTCCGGGAATAGTCGAACACGAAAGTGCCGAGCTAGCTCAAGAAACTTTAGTCAATGCCAATATCAGTCACAAAGTTCTAGGTATGATAATTAACGGTGTTAAATCCAGTGAATTCGATCGATACTCTTATCATGCTAAATACAGTAAGCGCTATTTTGACAGCTCTGCCGATAAGCCTAGCAGTCATTCAAAAACAGTAACTGCATAACACCCGATTTTACTACTTAGCTAATAATAATTCGAACTGAGAATAATCCAAAATGAATCAACCGGTTATAGCTATTGGCTTAGATGCAGCAGAACCGAGATTAATCGAGCGGTGGATGTCAGAAGGATACTTACCCAATCTCAATCAAATTTGTCAACAAGGAACCTACACTCGTTTAAATAACACCGTTGACTACTGCGGCATTCCCACCGAATACTCAACTACAGAACCCTTGTGGGTGACATTTTCTACGGGATGTCGTGCCAATAAAACTGGGTACTGGGACACAGTCAATTATAATCCTGAAAATTACGAAATTGCCTGCGACGAGGTACACAGCGGTTATGACTATCGGGAATATCCTCCTTTTTATGCTTTGGGAGATGATTACAAAGTAGCTATTTTCGATCTACCAGTGACAGTTCTTTCCGAACGAGTTCATGGGACACAAATTTTGGGTTGGGGAGGACATTATCCCTATACCGTCAGCGATTCTAATCCTCCAGAATTAATTGCTAAAATTATCAAAAAATACGGAAAAAATCCGGTCTTACATAATGACAATGGGCTGTGGTGGCAACCTAGTTATGTTGAGTGGATCCAACAAGCAGTAGACCAAAGCATTCAAGGGCACTCCGCGATCGCCCGTGAGTTACTGCAACGGGAAGCCTGGGATCTATTTTTGATGGTTTTTGGTGAAACTCATACTATCGGTCACGATCTTTACAATCACAGCCAGCCAGACCATCCGCTATATAACCATCTCAGTAAAAATGGCACTAAACCCGATCCCTTACTTGCTACCTATCGGAAAGTAGATCGAGCAATTGGTGAAATTTTACGCGAAGCTCCACGAGACGCGAACGTTATCTGCTTTGCCGTTCATGGTATGGCTGCTAACTTTACCGATCTATTGAGCATGGCAGTGTTACCAGAACTCCTTTACCGTTATAGTTTTGGTAAAGCGGCACTTACTTCAGGTAAAGTCGGTACTCCTCCTGCACCTATAGTAACTAAGCCCATCAGAAATTCTTGGCCAGGAGAAATATGGAGTCAGATACACGAACCCAATCCGATTAAAAAATTATTTAGAACTTGGACTCATAAAAGATTGTTAACAGGGAGAAAGCATGGACTTTTATCACCATATGGCTTGATGGATTTCTCTACCGAACCAGAACTAACTATGAGTTGGATGCCTTCGATGTGGTACTCACAGCTTTGGGCTAAAATGAAAGCTTTTGCTCTACCTGCATTTACTAACGGACATATCCGAATTAATCTCAAAGGAAGAGAAAGAGATGGAATTGTCGATTCTTCAGAATACAATGCTCTATGTAAGGAATTAATTGAAATTCTCTATCGACTCCGAGATGGTAGAACGGGAAAACCCGTAGTTAAATCTGTAGCTAGAACTCGTAATAACCCATTACAAAGCGATCTCAAACTGCCAGATTCGGATTTAGTCGTCTTATGGAGCGAACCTATTACTGACGTTATTGATAGTCCCGATTTAGGACGTATTGGTCCCTTAACCCATTGTCGAGCAGGCGGTCATAAGAGCCAAGGGTTTCTTATGGTCAAAGGTCCCAAAATTCCTCGAGGTTTTAATTTGCCAGACGGCGAAGCTGTGGATTTAGCACCGACAATTTTAGAATTGATGGGTGCACCTCTTCCCCAATACATGGATGGCAAGCCTTTGATTAAAGCTTCTCAATTAACGTTTTAAACGTAGGTTAATTTTTGGCGTAAGTATTTGCTCGGGTCTAAACTGTGTATTCTATTATATAAGTAAAGATGAAATGTCTATTTACAATTTTGAATCCAACTGGCGATTGAAATTTTAACTAAACTATGAATCCTGAAATATCGGTCGTTATTTCAGGCTATAAATTATAAGCGATACATTACTACAACTCTTATAAAATCTTTCTTGAGACAAACTTAATCGGACGACTATAATTTCAAACAAATATTTATTAAAGTTAGCAGAATATTTTACTCTATATTTAGAATACTAGCTTTAACAAGCTGGTTTTTTATTATACTACGAGCGTAGTGTTTGTATAATACGATAATATGTAATTCTCACTTTCGGACATAAGTCCTACAAAATATTTATATTAGTCTCACTCGATTACACAAAATTTTGTGGCTCATTGAGAAGCGGTCGCAAATAATCCAGAATTGCCCCAGCTTTGGTCAAAAATTTATTTTTTATTTTAGTTTTATTTTGAACAAACACAAATATTATTATATTATAATATCAGTTTCGTACAATATTTTAAAAGCACAAAACTGCTCGACAGCTGAAAAAATAGTAATTAATCCTTATAACGTTTTTAAACTAATTACCATGTTGGAACAAAAAGCATATTCTAACTTATTAACTTATTCATCAAAAATACCAGCTTAGCGAGGAAAAAAGGCTTTATTTATCGTTAATAGCTGGTTAAATATTATTGTTTCCAATTACCGACATTCAATTTAATTTTAAAAAATCCAACATTTACAGGTAAGGATTCAGGTATCAGGGTTGACAAAAAGGAAAAAGAGATTAAAGTAGCCAATAATGAGCGAAGCTAATCACCCCTTCAAAGCCGAAGAACTGCGCCAGTTGTCCAATGAGAAACTGGCAGAAATCGTGACTACCCAACAAAAGCTGATTGAGAAGCTAGAAAAAAGAATAGAACAACTGGAACAGAGCCTCAACCTCGACAGCCAAACCTCATCGAAACCCCCTTCAACTGACTTGCTGAAAAAAAGCGAGAGAAAACCAGAAGTAGGGTTGGAAGAAGCCAAAAAAGAGACAAAAAGAAAACCAGGAGGACAACCAGGACATCAAGGGAAGACGAGAAAAGGATTTGGGCGTGTAGACCGCTACGAAGTATTGAAACCGACCATCTGCTCCAACTGTGGAAATCAACAATGGAAGACTAAGGGGGTACGAGTAGATACTCAACAGGTAGCCCAGTTGGTGGCAAAACCGATACAAGTCGTAGAGTACCAACGTCATCACTGTCAATGCGGCAAGTGTGGAGCAATAGAGGCAGCTCGACGGTCTCCCACAATGATTCCAGGTCAAGACTTGGGAGTCAGACTACAGGGGTTACTTTCCTGGCTGGGAAACTATGCTCATATGTCCTATGCTAAACAGCAAGAACTGTTGTGGGAACTGGGAGCAATAGAAATTAGTAGGGGAACTTTAGTTGCCACCAATGAACGAACGAGTACAACAAGCGAGTATCAACAGTGTTGAAGGGTTGAAAAAGTCGATTAATTCAGAGCATCCTCCTCTACATTGTGACGAAACCCCCTGCTCAGTTAAAGGAGTCAAAGAATGGCTCTGGGTTTTAGCTGGGTCAGAGTTCTGCCTGTTTCATGCCGGCGATACTAGAAAACGCAGAGAATTGGAAGCTGTATTAGGAGTATTCTATGATGGAGTTTTGATTAGCGACGATTTTAGTGTCTACAACGGCTATTCAGTAGCAGGACAACAAAAGTGTTTGGCTCATCTACGTCGTCATTTTCAAAAACTGTTAAAGACTAAAGGGGTAGATAACCAAGAAATTGCTACCACCTTTCTGTCTCTAATTGATGAGGCATTTAAGCAACATCGGGTTTGGCGACAGACCCATCAGGAAAGCCACTATCGAGATTGGGCAGAGGATTTCCGAAGGCGAGTGACTAGCGCAATTAAGACTTGGCTCAAGAATGCTGGTCATGAAGCTGGAAAACTGCTACGTTCGCTGCGTGATAAGGCGGAGCAATGGTGGTATTTTCTGACACATCCTCAGATACCCCCCGACAATAATCTAGCTGAACGATGTTTGAGAACTGCTGTAACCAAGCGGAAAGTTTGTGGTGGCTCTCGTTCCATCGAACGGTTTCAACATACAGCCAACCTGCTGAGTGCAATTCAATCTTGTCGTTTGCAAGGACGTTCGGTGATTACTTTTTTTCAACAGACTTTACAAGCTACAGTTGGACATTGTTCTTATCCTTCTCTTATTCCTCATGCTTGCACCTGAATCCTTACATTTACAGTAATATTTTTCGCTGAGTAATCCGTTCGGGTAGCATCTGTTGCTCTATAAATTTTTAATTTATTACTATGAAAGGGATTAATCTAAAAATATTGAAATTATTTGAATTAGTTTTTTCTATTTTTTCTCTAATTCATCTATCAGCAGCAATTACACCATTAATTTTAACTGGCGGTATTAGCGAAGGAGATGGAATTAATGTTAACGATGTCGATCTATTTGTTAATGCCCTCATTTCCCTTTTTATTTATTTTATTACTTTTATTTTATTAGCATTACGTTGGAAAAGAGCCGTTTTTTATGTAGCCAAAAATCCGCTTATTTTATTACTGATAGCGATTATTTGTATTTCTTATTTTTGGTCGGTATCACCCTCAGAAACTTTTAAAGCTAGTGTTTATGCTATTGGGACTACTGGTTTGGGGCTCTACCTGGCAACTCGATATACTATTAAAGAACAGTTCGATATTCTCGTTTATACTTTTGTTTTGATGACAATTTTAAGCGTTTTATTTGCGATCGCTTTACCTCACTATGGAATCATGGGCGGCGTTCACGAGGGAGCATTACGAGGTATATTTACTCACAAAAATCAATTTGGAGCAATAATGGTGCCGGGAGCTGTTCTTTTTTTATTAAAAGCTTTTAAAAATGGAAAAAATACATGGATTTTTGGGTTTTTACTAATAATTATTATTGCTCTGATTATTTTGTCAAACTCGAAAACTGCTTTGGGCACTTTAGGAATTATGTTGTTGCTTTGCCTTTGTTATCGTATTTTTCGCTGGCAATATGAAATAATGATTTCCGCAAGTTTGGCCGTTACTTTTATTGGTTTTGCTGGACTTATGTTTTTTATGACTTTTCTCGAAACTGATTCTTTTTTTATAGCACTTGGGAAAGACGCAACTTTATCTGGTCGCACTGAAATTTGGCAACTCGTCTGGGATCGAATTCAGTTACGTCCTTGGTTAGGCTATGGACTTGCAGCTTTTTGGAATGGTTTAAACGGACCTTCTGCTTATGTTCAACTAGCCCTTACGGTAGAAGTACTTTATGCTCATAACGGATTTTTAGATATTTGTCTTTCAATTGGATTTGTCGGATTATCTGTATTTTTAGTAAGCTTGTTTAGTACTGGATTTAAATCTTTAGCTTTATTACGAAAAACTAATAGTCCAGAAGGATTTTGGCCGCTACTATTTTTAACCTATATTTTGCTATCTAATATTACTGAAGGAACTATTATTACTATGAGTAATTCTTTTTGGGCTATTTATACAGCAATATCTTATTCCTTAATCATAGCCAGAGAAAAAAATTACTCTATTTACTAATACTCAAAACATTTGAATATAACACAACCGCTCGACTTTTTTTCTTCTACCTCCTACCTCCTGGAGAGGCTGTCTTTGGGTTGCGGAGCAAGTCTAAGAGTCAGTTTGCGCCAACATCGCGTCCTCCCTTGGAGCAAACCTGGAACATGTTAGCCGTTAGTCTTACAATTAAAACGTTGGCAAAAATATACAGCTGAGTTTTAGTCGTTAATAATTCAGTTAATAATTCGCTACTAAACCAGGGTAAGAGCAAGAAACATTGGTGCTGTTGTTTCTATCCTAATAATAATATTTTTTGGATCTTCTTCTCTCGTGAAATTTAACTATAGAGAAGCATTACAAAAATCAATACTTTTTTTGAACTCAGCAAACAGGAAAATTAGACTACTGAAATCATTTCCCTTAGAGAGAAGATGCACCTCTCGAGAATGGTTTCGATGTCGGCATCAATTTGAGTGAAGGTTGGTTTGAGTCTGGAGAGCGCGTTAAATTTGGTTTTCCTATAGCGGCGAGCGCATCTACTCTGGCTTGGAGAAGAATTGAATATTACGATGACTATCAAAACTCAGAGCAGCTACTTTATCTATTTTTACCCAAAAAGAAAAAGTATTCGCCAAAAAATTCTACTATTGGCTTGATTTCGGAAAATCTTCACTTGATCGCCGCAACCGCAATTGATATTTAGCGATAAAATAAAATTAAAGAAACGACGATAATTTACTGTAAATATGACTTCTGTAGTCACGAGAGAAAAGAAAAAATTAGCACGACCATCTTTAGAACTTCACTATTTGGGCGATCGCGTCTTGCGCCAACCAGCCAAGCGCATTTCTAAAGTAGACGAAAAAATCGCGACTTTGATTGAAGACATGCTGCACACCATGTATAGTTCTGATGGTATTGGTTTGGCAGCTCCTCAAGTAGGAGTCAACAAACAACTAATCATTATCGATTGCGAGCCAAACAAAGCTGAAGATACATCTTTAGTGCTAATTAATCCTAAAATCACCAAATTTGGCACTCGCCTGTGTAAGGCTGAAGAAGGATGTTTGAGTATTCCTGGAGTTTATTTAGAAGTAACTCGCCCTGATGAAATAGAGGTATCCTATAAAAACGAACGGGGTAAACCCAGTAAGCTAAGAGCTACAGGCTTACTGTCTAGAGTCATTCAACACGAAATGGATCATCTCAACGGGGTGATGTTTGTCGATCGCGTTGAGAATAATTTAGCACTGACAGAAGAATTACAGAAAAAAGGATTTGCTGTTAATGCGGTCAAGCCAGTCAAATAATAAAAATATTTATTAGAACATCAAAGGAGTAAACTCTAGGTGACTTCGATTACTATTAAAAGCGGTGTATTTCTGATGCTTTGCTGCATTACGGCGATCGCAGCAGTTGGTTCGGTATTTGAATTATCTTCTGGAAATCCCGAATTGGGTAATCTAACTACCAGCATTATTCTCGCTACTAGCGTTCCCTTGACTGGAATACTATTTTGGGCGGCAGTCCAAGATACTAAAGCCAACCAATAAATCTTTTATTCAGTATCGAAATCAAACTGATCTGGGTTATGTTGACATAGCTAAACTAACCAGCCAAGAGCCGAGGACAATTCCTCAAAATCAAATTCGTACTAATCAGTCCGACTGAAATCTCTAAAAACACTGTAATAGTATTTTAGTACTAATATCCTCTGCCATTGTGGGTTCGCTAACTACACGCCCGCACTTTGTAGTCAAGATGATGTTAGTGAAATTTCCGAGCGGTGTATTCTCTTAAACACACTGCACTTTTTGTAGTTTGAGTCTTTTGGTAATGAATAGGCTGAAGCTTGGATAAAAGACAAACATAAAGCAACTCAGGAAAAAAAGATTAAAGGTAGTTATCAAATTTTTCTCACCTAGAGGTTGCCACTGTCGAAAAATAAATTTCTAGCGATCGCAATCATGGGATCGCTAGAAATTTCGCTGTTTCCAGCTATTACGTGAGTTCGATAAAAACAGAAATTATTAGTCTCTTAACGAAATCATAATGGTTTCAGCTTACGGAAGAATCAGGCTTTAAGCCTCTGTCGAACTCACGTAGCTATTCGTCTTCGCCTTCGTCTTCTTCATCTTGAAGATATACAAAGCTATTAGAACGTCCTGTTAGCACAGATTTGCCCAAAGAAAGAGCCTTTTGAGCTTCTAAAGCTGCTTTGTGTTTCCAATGTGCTTTACGATGATTTCGCTTTGATTTAGAAGTTTTCTTCTTAGGAACTGCCATATCTGTCTGAGGTAAACGTAAAAAGACAACCTTTCTATTGTAATTGTTTGGCAACAAAATTACAGAAGTGTTCCGGGAAAAATGCTTTCTTCTACCACCGATTGCCCTAAACTATCGTTAGCCGATGCCAAAAACTTCTCTTCAACTATAGCGCGGAAAGTTTTAAAATCTTCTTGCCAGTAATTCGCTATTTGAGTTAACTTTTGAGATTTGGAGATTTCGGCATCCTCGCCGAGATCGTAATTAAAATTACCAGAAAATAACAGTGCACTCAAAGGCGGCATTTTTGGTCGCTGCAACCGAGCTTCTGAAACATTTATGGTTAGTTGACAGCGCTCGAGAAGATACATCAAATTGATACCTGCCTGTACTGGAAATAAATTGACCGATATTTTTCCAAGTACCAGAATTTAGTAAAGTCTCGGTAATAAACTTTCGAGGTTTTTGGGGAGAATCGGGAAATGGTAGCAAAATTTTCAGACCAAAACTCAAACCCAGATATTCTGCGTGAGGTAACTTTTCAATGTATTTAATCGCTATTTGGGAGGCATTTATTTCACTCATCTCTTTACCATTGAGAGACTCGCTAATAGTAATCGTGCGAGGTTGAGCGGTAATACTAATTGCATTTTTAAAGTTTAATTGAGCCAGGTTAGGATTTAAAATGGGTTGTTTGGTCGGCTCCCAATCTTGAGGAATGATGCCACCAAACTTTAAAAAATCTAGACTCATCATCGTGGGAGTCAAATCCTTAGCTGCAATAATAATTGATATTTCTTCAATCGAGTCAGTTGCAGGACGAAAATCAACTTCTGTGTCTAAATAAGATAACGCCATAGTTAGATTAATTAGATAATTACATACACCTATCTATCTATAAGCTGCCCAAAACCAGAAATTAATTTACAGTTCACCGGCAAAAACTCAATCGATTGTTATGTACCGTTCTATTTAACGATTGCAGAAGGCAGAGAACTGTTCTCACCTTCTAAAGCATAACCTCGCAAAATAGAAATCGCTTTAGCGTACTGCCGATCTGCTTTAGTACCAATCAAAGCAGGATTAGTGCTCAGACTAGTTTGTTCTTCGGTAGTTAGATTTACCTGGATATCTGGTGCAATACCTTTGCGATTGATATCTATGCCACTTGGGGGAAAATAACGAGCGATGGTTACTGCTAACCCCGAACCATCAGATAGAGAATGTACTGACTGTACCGTTCCTTTCCCATATGTTCTGGTACCGACTACCGTGGCACGCTGGTTTTCTTTTAAGGCTCCTGCTAAAATTTCGCTGGCACTTGCTGAATAACCGTCTACCAAAACTACCAGAGGTAAATTGGTCAATGCTTTGCCATTGGCTGAAAATTCTTGATTCCCCCCTTTGCGGTCTATCGTCGAGACAATTTGTCCTTTTTCCATCCACATCCGCGCAATTTCTACGCTAGAAAACAATAAACCACCAGGATTGCCTCGTAAATCTAAGACAAAGCCAGATGCTTGTTTATTGCTTAACTCTTCAATCGCTTGCTGCATTTGTTCTGCGGCATGAGAGCTAAATTCATCTAATTTGATGTAGCCTACTTTCTGACCATTTTCACTTTCAAGTCTGTAGTCTACCGAAGGTAGTTCGATTTGCGCTCTTTCTAAGATCACATCGAAGGCTGGCTCTCCTTTTCTGGCTATTTGCAGGCTAACCTCCGTTCCTACTTCTCCTTTAATTGCTTCTGATGCCTGCTCGATACTCATTAACTCTGTGGAGCGATTGTCGATACGTACGATGCGATCTCCACTTTCAATTCCAGCTCGAGCCGCAGGAGAGTTAGCTAAAGGCTCGACTACAATCAACTGACTGGTGGTTTCGTCAATAGCCAAACGAATGCCCACTCCAGTCAACTCTCCAGAAGTTTGACTGGTCAACTGCTCGAACTCTTTTGGATCGAGAAAGCGAGTGTAGGGATCGCCCAAGCTTTCTAACGATTGCCGAATTGCTCGATATGCTTCTGCAGTATTGGCATAGTCTTTGCTTAGTAGTTCTCGGCGTTGTAGTCGCCAATCAACATGATTGAACCCGCGGTCGACAAATTCACTATTGACAATTTGCCAGACTTCATCAATGATCGTTTTAGGACTATCCTCAATTGCCGCCTTGGCTCTAGAACTACTATAAGCAGTAAACACTGAAGTTGCGACAAAAATAGCCATTAGCTCTAAAGGTAAGGCTTTACGGGTTTTAAATTTCAGCTTTCGACGCAGGTTGAAGTGATTGGCAAAATAATTCATAGGTAAACTTAACAATACAACGCTAATAAAATACTAAAGGTAATTTTTTAAAGTCAGAGATTACTTCGAACAGGACGAAGTCTACTCTCACCAACGGTCAAACCCAGCCAACAACTGTTTATTTTACTCAATTAACAATTTTTTGAGCACACGCAATAAATAAAAATAAATACAATAGCTTAGATTTAGGTTTGCGTGGTGTGAGATTGTTCGAAAATATACTAATAACCTTCTATTTTTTATTATGTATTGTGGTTGGCATTTTGCCCGTAATTCTCAGCGAAAAATAATCAATTTAAAATTTTTTAAACTCAGATACTAGAAAATCTAGTAGTATTTGGCGGTGAATAAAACCCAAAATCCTATCCTCTTGGGCTTTTTTAGAATAACAAGATCCGCGACGAATATCTTCAGGACTGACCAAATCTAGATCCAAGCCTTCATTTAATTCTAAAGCATCTAACTCTACTAGCAAAGGAGCATAAAAAATGTGACGAATTGCTTTGCTGTCTTGGTAGCAGTGAAACTCGATTGGATTATCGATTAGATAATTTATTTCTTCAGCTAATTCTCTTTTAAGTGCAGCTTTAGGATCTTCTCCAGGTTCTAAATGACCGCCAAACAATCCCCAGACTCCTGGATAAGCAATGCTGGGAATATTATCTCTTAACTGCATCAAAAATTTACCATCTCGAGTGAGAATCGCTAACGCCACAGAAATAGGCGAAGCGTTTACATGGTAGTCATTAGCTGAGACAGAATAATTCATACAGTCGCTCTAGCTTTGCTACTATCGATCGCAATTCATTCAAACCACAATGCAACTCTATAATAATCAGTCGCTTTGCTACTGTAAAGGCGAATAATTATTCGCCTTTAACCAAGTGCTTTTATTCTTCAGAATCGTCGCTCGATTCTCTGATGGAGTTAGCAGCAACCGATGCTCCCATCGCTAATTTCTCTTTTACCTGTTGTTCGATAGTATTAGCTAGTTCTTCATTTTCCATCAAATACTTAACTGTATTATCTCTACCCTGACCGATATTATCGCCGTCGTAACTATACCAAGCTCCTTTACGAACGACAATATCTGCATCTTCAGCCAAATCTAAGAGACATCCCAAACGAGAAATTCCTTGTCCGAAAATAATATCAAACTCAGCAATACGGAAAGGAGGAGCCACTTTATTTTTTGCCACTTTGACTTTAGCACGAATACCGTATTCTCCTTCGCTACCTTTCTTCAAAGTTTGAATGCGTCGAATATCTAGACGCACCGAGGAATAAAATTTAAGTGCCGTACCGCCGGTAGTTACTTCGGGATTGCCATAGCTAATGCCAATTTTTTGTCTTAACTGATTGAGAAAAATCACTGTCGAGCCAGATTTACCGATATTGCCCGCAATTTTACGCAGTGCTTTACTCATCAATCTTGCCTGTAAGCCTACTTGAGTATCGCCCATTTCTCCCTCAATTTCTGCACGAGGTACTAAGGCTGCCACCGAGTCTACTACAACTAAGTCTACTGCTGCCGATCGCACTAGCTGATCGACTATTTCTAAAGCGGATTCGCCGTTGTCTGGTTGCGCTACCAACAGGTTTTCAATATCTACTCCTAAAGCTCCTGAGTAAGTAGGATCGAGGGCGTGTTCGGCATCGACAAAAGCGGCTACACCACCTTTCTTTTGGGTTTCGGCGATCGCGTGGAGAGCTAACGTAGTTTTACCAGAGCTTTCTGGTCCATAAATCTCAATTACCCTACCTTTAGGTAAACCTCCACCCAGGGCAACATCCAAAGTTAGTGCACCACTAGGTATCGTCTCTACTTTCATCTGAGCGGCATCACCCAAACGCATAATCGCGCCCTTACCGAAGTTGCGCTCGATCTGTTTTAAGACTAAATTTAAAGCTTTTTCTTTATCGGGATTACTGGGAATGTTTACGCTGGTTGCCATAAATGCCTCTATCAATAAAATGAAAAAATAACCTAAGAAATGGCTGCCTTTGTTTTATATGACGAGTTTCGGAGATTTATTCCGAAATAAAAGGCGCAGTGATTTCACTTCTATCTTAGGTCTAATTGTCCCTGTTTCGTTTGCCGATTTAGGAAGTCGAACTGACCCTCAGAGATTATTTTGCCGCGAACGAAAAAGTAATTGGTGACCCAACCTCTTTATGATACTAACGTATTAATCAAATCGGGCAAATTAAATAAAAATCTAATTTTTCTAACTTAACACTAGCGACCGTCAAAAATTGACATCGATCTATAGATCTATAGAAGAGTCATTCAAATTAAACGAACACTATCTGTTTGGTTTCTGATGCCATACGTGCTGCATCAGCTACTTGAAGGGCATAGAGACTTGCCTGAGGTAGAACATAAAGAGAAGAACTGCTGCCTGCTAAGAAATCTAAAACTAAAGTTGTATCGCGAGCAAATAAACCCCGACGAGTTTCTACAGGAATAGACTTGCGTTCGGAGTCGCGAATTAAAGTTCCTCGTTCTCCTTCAAACACCAGGGTACCCCGGTCGCCGTGAATTTCAAAAGTGCGATGGGCTTGCCAAAAAACATCCCCCTTACCATAGGTAATTTCTGCCACCAGTTCGTTAGCAAATTCAAGTCGAGCATTACACAAACAGGCGGTAAAGTAGTCGGGTTGAGAACTATTCCAATAGCGATGCTGACAGGATAGGGTTTTTACTTCGCCGAAGTTATCGGTTAAGCGATGAATCCGAGACAAAGCCGCTGCTAGAGGAAAACCAAACTCAGTTCGGTGGTATTTCCAGCTTAAACTGACCTGGCGTTTAGGACTGATGGTCGCATAACGGGCATAAAAAACCTCCCCAATTTCAGACAAATTTTGCTTTATTGCCTGATGCAAGCCCCCAATAATTTCAATATGTTCGACATGGAGTAATTTATTTTTTTTTGTAGCCAAGGCCACAATGCTGGCAGCCTGTTGCGGATCTAGTGCCAAGGGATATTCGACGACCACGTGTTTATCTGCTTCTAATACTGCAGTAGCGATCGCGCCATGCAGGGAGTTGACCGTACAAACAAAAATTAAGTCTAGTTCTGCTAAGTTGACTAATTGTTGCCAAGAGTCGAATGGCAATGCTTTAAAAGTAGCTCCGAACTCTTCAATTCTCGAAGCAGTAGTTCCTGCCACTGCCACTAAATCGACTCTAGGATCTGCTCGTAAGGCTTCAGCTCTTTTACTTGCCGCATATCCCGTGCCAACTATACCTGCTTTTATATTCATTATTGATTTTTATCTAAGTGCAATTCATCAATCATAGGTATAACTATAATTAATCTTTATTTTCAACGAAACTCAGAAGCTACCATCTAAAGACTAATTAAGAGCGTTCCTTACCAATTCTCAATCATAGACTATAAATATTTGAATCATAATCTCTATCTTTAGCCAGACATATGGCATAAGAAATTCTTATGTTAAATTCAATTAAAAATTTCATTTCTAATGCGCTAGGAACAAAGAATATTTTTCGCTTAGTATCAGAAGTGAAGCTCGATCTAAGAAAGTAAGATTTATTTCGTCTATATGAGTAGATCGAACTTTCTCCCTCGAGCGCGAACTATCGTTTCATTTGTAAAAAGAGGAATAAAATTAAATATGGCAGCTTATAACGTTACTCTAAAAATGCCCGACGGCGAACAAACTATTGAAGTACCGGAAGATGAGTATATTCTTGACGTTGCTGAAGAACAAGGTCTAGACCTTCCTTATTCTTGCCGTGCTGGTGCTTGTTCGACTTGTGCTGGTAAGTTAGAGTCTGGTAGTGTCGATCAGTCCGATCAGTCTTTCTTAGATGACGATCAAATTGAAGCTGGCTACGTGTTGACTTGCGTTGCATATCCTACTTCTGACTGCACGATTACTACTCACCAAGAAGAAGAACTGTATTAGAAAGCCACAGAAGGCTTCGCCGCTGCAGTGTGTTCCCATGTCGGCGCTAGACAGTTTGGGTAGCATACTGAGATAAGACGGCGAAGTTAGCTGTGACCTATTGTTAGATACAATAAACTGGAGACCTTCGACAACGAATGTCTCCATTATTAATTTTAACAACAGGAACTCATAACTATTCTCAATTTTAGGTATTTTAACCAAAAGTTAAGACAAGCAAGACAGTAGACAGTGGTGCAAACAGATACAAGCGATCGCACTCCTCAAACTAAATTAAATTCGCGGGACTATAGCTGGAAATTTTGGCCACTCGTTCCGATTTATCCTTACGGCAAACGTCGCACTATCCGCCACGAAGTAGTTAAAGATACAATTTGGACTTTCGAGCAACTTCAGGGTATTTTCTATGTCGTCGTTCCCATTCGCATGACCGTAGTTAGGCTAGCTGCTGGAGGATTGTTAGTTTACGCCCCAGTTGCCCCTACTCCTGAATGTATTCGCCTAGTCAAAGAGTTAGTTAACGAACATGGAGACATCAAATACATTATTCTGCCCACTATTTCTGCAGTAGAACATAAAGTATTCGTCCCTCCCTTCGCCAGAAAGTTTCCCAACGCCACCATATTTGTCGCTCCCAATCAGTGGAGTTTTCCCCTCGACTTGCCCCTAAGCTGGCTGGGTTTTCCTGCCCAACGCACCGAAATTTTACCAGCAGACAGCAGCCAAACCCCTTTTGCCGATGAATTTGACTATGCAATTTTAGGAGATATCGATCTTAACTTAGGCGGATTTGGAGAAGTAGTTTTACTGCATAAGCGATCCCAAACTTTAATAGTTACCGATTCAATTGTTTCCATTCCCGAATCTCCTCCCGAAATTGTCGAGTTGGATTTATATCCTCTATTGTTTCATGCTCGAGATAGTGCAGAAGAAGAGATGATCGATACTCCAGCCAATCGGATTAAAGGCTGGCAGCGTATTTGTCTATTTGCCATGTACTTTAGAGCGAGCGTCTTAGAAGTACCAAAATGGCGCGAAGTATTTGCCAATGCTCTAAAATCTCCTAATAAATCCTTAAAAGCCTACTTTGGTCTATTTCCGTTTAAATGGAAACCCAAATGGCGAGAATCTTTTCAGGCTTTGAGAGGGAACGGACGTATTTTGGTTGCCCCGATTTTACAGACGCTAATTCTCAATCGCGCTCCCAGAGAAACTCTTAACTGGGCTGATAAAATCGCCAACTGGAACTTCGTTCGAATTATTCCTTGCCATTTTGATGCACCCATAGCCGCTACTGCCCAACAGTTTCGCCAAGCATTTTCCTTTCTAGAAAAACAGTCTGGTGTCGATAGTTTGGTTGGCAGCAATTTTCATCCCCTACCAGAAGAGGATTTCGAAGCACTCCGAGATATCGATAAAGTACTCTCTCAGCCAGGGCTAGTTCCGCCACCAAAAGAGAAACTCTAAAAAGATCCCTCGACTTTAAAACTTTAAAAAAGTAATCGACATCAAGTACGTTAAGCAAGTAAAAATAGATTTGGTTGTTTTTTATTAATAAACTTAATTATGGCTAGCGATCGCCAAAAAAGAATTCGAGAACATCTTGCCAAAAGTTCCGATGGTTTAGATTTTCAGCGTTCTCCTCAGAACTACGAACCATCAATTGACTCTCCCAAACCCTCAAACCGACAGCGAAGAATCGAAGAACACTTAACTCGAAGTAAGGGTAACTACAATTTTAATGCTGGCACCAGACAAGATCGTAGGTCTAAAATCATGAACCATGTTCGTCTGACTAGAGATAATTCTCAAGGTTTAAAGTAGAGCAAACTTTTGATCTTTCGCCCTTACTCGACAAACTGCACCAAAATCGCGCCCGTACGCCCTGTTGTCAACCATAAAATTGCCCTCGCACTATCCCGCAAGCATTTTTCAATCGGTTCTGGTGGATTATTTGAAGGTACGGCAACGGGTTCGATCGCAATTCCCCTACTACCAAAGACAATTTCGCCGATAATTCGAGCGCGAAGCATATGGTTTTCGGAAGTAATCAAATAGACGCTATCGATTCCCTGGGCTTTTAGTTCGTCTACTAAGGTAGTAAAGTTGGTAACGGTATCGCTGGCACGATAATCTAAATGTAGCCGCTCGTCAGCGATTCCTCGATGAGCGAAAATTTGTTCTACATAATCTTGGGGACTGCCAGATGATACCCAAATTGGCAGATTTGGATACTTACGCGCCAGAGTAGCGGCAAATCTTTCTCGTTCTTCATGTCCCCCTAACACCAGGAAAGCTTTAGGTGGTAAGAAGGAATTACTGTGTATCTGTTTGTATCCCGTCCACAAAGTAAAAGCGATTAAAGAGATTAACAACCAGGTTCTCTTTTTTTTGGTTGACTTAGAGAAAATCTGTTTCCAGCTATTTTTAGGTTGGTGGCAAAATATCATCGAAAAAAGGTATTGGCAGTCAATCGCGATCGCTCTTTATCCCGATAGATGATACCTTGAGTTTGAAGAATTGATTAAATTAAAGCGATCGCAATTGGTGGAACAGCTTAAGATTATCGACCGCAATTATAAATAGTATTTACCGAAAATGTGTTTATTCAACAAAAAAAGCGCAAAAATTCACCAGTGGTTAGTGAATATCACTAGCTATTTTTTGTTAACCTAAAAGACGCTGTATTTAAAACAACGCTAATATTTGCTATTGGGGATGAGAACGAACTATTGCGGGGAATTAAGAGCCAAACACATCGGTCAAACCGTTACTCTATATGGCTGGGTCGATCGCCGTCGCGATCATGGTGGGGTAATTTTCATCGACTTGCGCGATCGCACGGGAACGGTACAAATTGTTAGCGATCCCCAACGTACTCCCGAATCCTACGCCGACGCTGAATCTTTACGCAGCGAATATGTAGTTAAAGCTGTAGGCAGAGTCAGCAAGCGTCCTCCCGAATCTCTCAACACCAAATTACCGACGGGAGAAGTAGAAATTTATGCCGAATCCCTGAAAGTTCTCAATGAGGTTAATAAACAGCTACCGTTTCCGGTTGCCACTGCCGATACCGAAACCGTCAAAGAAAACCTACGCCTACAATACCGTTATTTAGATTTGAGAAAATCCCGCATGGCACAAAATCTAAAGTTGCGCCATCAGGTAGTCAAAGCGATCCGTCGCTTTTTAGAAGACGAATGGGATTTTATGGAAATCGAAACGCCAATTTTAACCCGTTCGACTCCTGAAGGTGCCAGGGATTATTTAGTGCCTTCTCGCGTCAATCCCGGGCAATGGTATGCTCTACCGCAATCGCCTCAATTATTCAAACAGTTATTAATGGTAGCGGGTTGCGATCGCTACTATCAAATTGCTCGTTGTTTTCGCGATGAGGATTTGCGTGCCGATAGACAGCCTGAGTTTACCCAACTGGATATGGAAATGAGCTTTATGTCGGTCGATGAGATAATCGAACTCAATGAAGCCTTAATTTGTCATATTTTTAAAGTCGTTAAAAACATCGAACTTCCCCGTCCTTTTCCCCGTCTTACCTATGCCGAAGCGATGGCAAAATACGGCAGCGATCGCCCAGATACTCGCTTTGGTTTAGAATTGGTCGATGTCTCGGAAATCGTTAAAGATATGGGCTTTAAAGTTTTTTCTGGGGCAGTTGCCAGTGGAGGACGAGTAAAAGTGCTGCCTATTCCCAACGGTAATGACGCAATTTCTAATGTCCGAATTAAACCAAAAGGAGATATTTTTAATGAAGCAGTAGCCGCAGGAGCTAAGGGTATTGCTTTCATTCGCGTTCGGGATAATAACGAAATCGATACTATTGGCGCGATTAAGGACAACCTCAGCGAATCACAAAAACAACAGCTACTTGCCAAAACTGATGCCAAACCAGGACATTTACTATTATTTGGAGCCGGAGATACGGCAACGGTCAATAAATCTTTAGATCGCTTGCGTCAGGTAATCGGTGAAGAATTGGGTTTAATTGACGAAAATAAGATCGATTTACTCTGGGTGACTGATTTTCCCATGTTTGAATGGAATGCCGACGAGAAGCGTTATGAAGCATTGCATCATCCCTTTACCGCACCCTATCCCGAAGATGTGGATAATTTGGCAACGGCTAGGGCGCAGGCATACGACTTAGTGTATAACGGTGTTGAAATTGGCGGCGGCAGCTTGCGGATCTATCAAAAAGAAATTCAACAGCGAGTTTTCGAGACGATTGGAATGTCTCCTGAAGAGGCTAATGAAAAGTTTGGTTTTTTGTTGGAAGCTTTTGAATACGGTACGCCTCCTCATGGCGGAATTGCCTACGGTTTAGACCGTTTGGTAATGTTGATGGCAGGAGAAGAATCGATCCGCGATACGATCGCTTTTCCTAAAACTCAACAAGCTAGCTGTCTATTAACTAATGCCCCTGCCCCTGTCGATCCCAAACAGTTAAAAGAGTTAGAAGTAGCATCTACCTACAAGCCTAAAACTAAATCGGAATAATCTCCGGTCATTGGTAAATTCTTGTTTCTCAGCAATCTCAAATCGAAGTGGCGAGGATTACAATTGAGATATGAAGCAATTTACCAATGGCAATTCTCCAACCTGGTGGCAAACAGGCGTAATTTATCAGATATATCCCCTTACTTTTGCCGATGCTAATGGTGATGGGATTGGAGACTTGCGAGGAATTATCGAGCGCTTAGACTATCTTAATGATGGCAACCCAGAAAGTGATACTTCTTTAGGAATTGATGCTATTTGGCTTTCTCCCATCAACAAGTCGCCGATGATCGACAATGGCTATGATGTCAGCGACTACTACGATATTGCTGCCGTATTTGGCACTATGGAAGACTTCGATCTTTTGCTAGCGGAATCTCATCAACGAGGCATTAAAGTAATTTTAGATTTGGTAATCAATCATACTTCTAACCAGCATAGCTGGTTTATCGAATCTAGCTCTAGTAGAGACAATCCTAAAAGTGACTGGTACCATTGGCAAGATCCCGCTCCCGATGGTGGAGTTCCCAATAACTGGGTGTCCTATTTCGGAGGAACTGGTTGGACTTTCAATGGAGCGAGAAACCAATACTACTATCATACTTTCAATCAAAATCAACCCGATATTAACTGGGGAAATCCTGAAGTCAAACAGGCAATATATCAAATAATCGAGTTTTGGCTAGAGCGAGGGGTTGATGGTTTTCGCCTAGATGCCTCTAGTGTCTATAGCAAAGATCGATACTACCGCTTTAATCCCGTCAAATTTGGCGCGAGCGATCGCAACAACTACCACAATCAGGATCATTTATACGATAAAAATTTGCCCGAAAATCACCAGATTTTGAGAGAAATCAGACAGATAATCGAGCGATACGGTGAGCGCGTTTTGATTGGCGAAACTTTTATCGATAGTAGACTATATGATTCGACTACTTTTTATGGCGTAAATAACGACGAACTGCATTTACCATTTACTTTCGAATTTCCCTTTAGCCCGTGGTATCCCGGCTACTTACAGCGAGAAATTGCCAAAAAAGAGTTGGTCACCCCTCAGGGTGCATGGCCATCTTATTTTTTGGACAATCACGATATTCCCCGACATCTATCTCGCTGGATTGAGTGTAGTTTGTGTACCAATCCTTTAGGAATTGCCCAGGCTGCTGCTGCTATTTTGTTAACGGTTAGAGGAACCCCTTTTATTTACTATGGACAAGAAATTGGTATGGTAGATAATTTGGATATCCCACCAGAAAAGATTCGCGATGGAGCAATTATCAAAAGCGAAACTGGCGAACTCCCCCCACCTAGAGATGGAGCGCGGACTCCCATGCAGTGGGATGATACCGTTAATGCTGGATTTAGTTTTGGCAAAGTTGTCGAACCTTGGCTACCAGTTCATCAGAACTATAAAGATGTCAATGTAGCTAATCAGTTAGGCGATAAAGACTCGATCTTAAACTTTTATCGTCAACTAATTAAAGCTAGAAAAAATAGCGAAGCTTTACAGATTGGTAGCTGGCAGACACTAATAGATTACCCTTACGAACACTTAGCTTATGTCAGAGCGACGGCAAAAGAAACTGTCTTAATTATTATTAATTTTTCTTATGAAAAAAACTTTATGGTAGACAGACAAGTCGCAACCGAAGACTGGCGAATATTAGTCTCAAATGTTTATGAAGCTGATAAAATCATCGAGCTCCCTAAAACTTTACAGCCATTTGAAGTATCAATTCTAAGTAAAGAAAGAGCTGTTGAGGAGCTGACGGAGCGATCGATTAATTCTGCCTCGAATGACTGACAGAGAACTGTCTTTTCTGCTTCCAAGCCAGAACCACAATAAATTTTATCTTTGGGCGATCGCCTACAGTGCCAATCGTACTATAGTTAAATGTTTACAATTTAACTATTGAGTCACAAGACTTAACCAAACAATGCCTTCATTGCTTTTGCGATCAACCCTCTCATACATTCCTCACGGTCACTGTTATTTTTGGAACTCGGGTTTAGTGGCGCTTCATTTTGGCTCCGATGCCTTAGTTGCCCTAGCATACTATTCGATTCCCGTTACTTTGGTTTATTTTGTCAAGCGACGCCAAGATATTCCTTATCCAGAAGTGTTCTGGTTGTTTAGTGCTTTTATCATCGCTTGTGGCACGACTCATTTATTGGAAGTGTGGACTATTTGGCATTCTGATTATTGGCTGTCAGGTACGGTTAAGGCAATTACGGCGATAGTATCTCTATATACTGCAGGTGCTTTAATTCCCATTGTGCCCGAGGCACTAGCATTACCAAGTCCAGCACAATTAAAAGCTACCAACGAAAAACTACGGGAAAGCGAGGAGCGATTTCGTTCGGCATTCGAGCACGCATCAATTGGCAAAGCACTAGTATCCCCAGAAGGAAGATTTTTGAAGGTCAATCCTGCTTTATGCGAGCTTATAGGCTATTGCGAGAGCCAACTGCTGCAAAAAACCTTCCAAGATATTACTCATCCTGACGATCTTGATGCCGACTTAGAATTTGTACGTCAGATGCTGGCAAATGAAATTCGCACTTACCAGATGGAGAAGCGATACTGTCATAAATCTGGTCATTTGGTTTGGGTGCTGTTGAGCGTTTCCTTAGTGCGTGATAAAACCGAAAAGCCACTGTATTTTATTTCCCAAATCCAAAATATCAGCGATTGCAAACAGGCACAACGGGTTTTACAACAGTCGAACGAAGAATTAGAAAGACGAGTAAAGGAAAGAACGGCAGAGTTATTGGCGACCAATCAATCTCTAAAAACTGAAATTGAGCGACGGCGACAAATAGAACTGGAACTACAGCAAAGCCAGACGAGATTGCAAGCTATTCTCGATAATGCCCCCTCCGTTATCTATCTCAAAGAACCAGAAGGTAAGCTGCAATTGGTCAATCGAGAATTTGAAACCATTTTTGGTCTATCTAAATCAAATGCGATCGGTAAAACAGATCGAGAAATTTTTCCTACCGAAATTGCCACCGCTATCAATCTTAACGATCGCCGAGTGGTAGAAACTCGCCAACCCCTGCAAACTGAAGAGGTAGTTCTACAAACAGACGGCAAACTACATACTTATCTCTCGACTAAATTTCCTCTGTTTGATTCAGAAGGTCGAGTCAAACAAATTGGCGGCGTGTCTACGGATATTACACTTCGTAAGCAAGCGGAAAAATTACTGCAACAAGCCAATGATGAGCTAGAGAAAAAAGTAAAAGAACGTACCGCCGAACTCGCTAGTCTCAATGCCAGTCTACAAAGCGAAATCGCCGAACGGCGCGAGAGCGAACGCCAATTAAAACAGCTTGCTTCCCAGTTAAAGACATCCAATCGATCGCTGCAAGAATTTGCCTATGTAGCTTCTCACGATCTTCAAGAACCGCTGCGTAAAATTCAAGCCTTTGGCGATCGCCTTGAAGCTAAATACGCCAAGGAACTAGGAGAGAAAGGACAAGACTATCTCCGACGAATGCAAAACGCTGCCGAACGAATGCAGAACTTGATTCGAGACTTGCTGACTTATTCTCGCGTTACTACCAAAACTCAGCCTTTTGTAGCGACAGACTTGAACTTTATCCTTAAAGAAGTACTGTCGGATTTAGAAACTCGGATCGAACAAACACGAGGGCAAGTTTTAGTAGAGCCATTACCTACTCTCGAAGCCGATCCCGTCCAAATGCGACAGCTATTTCAAAACCTCATTGGTAATGCGCTCAAGTTTCATCAGCCAGAACTGCCACCGGTAGTTACTATTTCTCAAGTTCCTTGTTCAAAATCATCTGTTAAGTTACAGATTCGAGATAATGGTATTGGCTTTAATGAAAAATATTTAGACCGCATTTTTACACCCTTTCAACGCTTACACGGACGTTTGGAATATGAAGGTACTGGAATGGGTTTGGCAATTTGCCGCAAGATCGTAGAACGTCATGGCGGTCGGCTCAAGGCTGAAAGCCTTCCAGAACAGGGTTCTACCTTTATAATTACCTTACCGATCGCTCAACCAAAAAATGATAGAAAATAACCTCAAACCCAAACGAAAACTCGTGCCAATTTTGATGGCAGAAGATGACGAAGACGATCGCCTGCTAGCAGAGGATGCCTTTGCTGAAAGCCGGTTAGCTAATCCTCTCTTTTTTGTAGAAGATGGTGAGGAACTCTTAGACTACTTACATCGTCGCGGACGCTACGAAGAAGTAGACAAATTCCCCCTTCCTGGTTTAATCTTGCTAGACTTAAATATGCCCAGGAAAGATGGACGAGAAGCACTTAAAGAAATCAAATCAGATGCCAATTTGCGCTGCATTCCAATAGTAATTTTAACGACATCTAAAGAAGAAGAAGATATCGTGCGTTCCTACTCTCTGGGAGTAAATTCATTTATTGTCAAACCAGTTACCTTCGAGCAACTGGTAGAAGTCATTAAATATATCGGTCACTATTGGTTTGAGATTGTAGCTCTACCGTGCAAATAATACCTAATTTAAAGTTATGCTCGATCGCTCAATCAAAGTCCTACTAGTTGAAGATGACGAAGATGACTATATCTTGATCCGCGATCTGCTGGGTGAAGTCAGGGAACAAAAGTTTGAGCTCGATTGGGTGGCAACTTTTGAAGAGGCGGTACAAACAATCCATCACCAACATCATGATGTTTATTTAGTCGATTATCGGCTGGGCGAACACGATGGTTTAGAACTATTAAAGCTGATAAATCAACAGTATGGCTCTCCGGTAATTATTTTAAGCGGACAGGGCGATCGACAATTGGATATTGCTGCTCTCCGTTCTGGTGCTGCGGATTATCTCGATAAAACTTATCTTCATTCATCAATCTTGGAACACTATATTCGCACCTCAATCGAGCGTAACCAGGCATTAAAAGCTTTACAGGAGAGCGAGCAAAAATATCGAGAACTATTCGAGCGAGAAAGATTGCTAAGGCAAGAACTCAGTCGTTCTAATGCCGAACTGCAGGACTTTGCCTATGTTGCCTCCCATGATTTGCAAGAGCCACTACGGGCGATTTCTGGCTACACCAAATTGTTACAAACCGAATATATTGCTGAGCTTGACTCGAAAGCCCATGATTATATGGATTTCGTTACCGACGGTACAGAAAGAATGCAAGCGTTAATCGAAGATCTCTTGGCTTATTCTCGTGTCGGAACCCGCCAACAGATTCTTTCAACTGTCGATTGCAATAGTGTAGTGACAGAAGCGATCGCTAATCTGCAAAACGCAATAGAGGAGTCAGGGGCAAATATTGTCTCTAAAGTTTTACCTTCCCTGACGGCAGACCGATTTCAATTAGTACAATTATTTCAAAATTTACTCAGCAACTCCATTAAGTTTCGTCGTCCTGATGTTAAGTCCAAAATTATAATTGAAGCCAAGTCCATCGCCAATGAACGGTGGCTGTTTAGCATCACAGATAACGGTATCGGAATTAAATCCGAATACTTCGATCGCATCTTTAAAATTTTCAAGCGGCTGCACACCCACCACGAGTTTAGTGGAACTGGAATAGGATTGGCTTTATGTCGCAAAATCCTAGAGCGTCATGGAGGGAAAATTTGGGTCGAATCAGAATTGGGTAGTGGTTCTACTTTTTTCTTTACTTTACTTAGCAATGCCTCAGCTTTAGATCGATACTCTTCGTCCTCCGCTTTAGTCGAATCTGTAGAACGATAATTATGAAGTTACGCACGAACCGAAAATTACAAATTTTATTAGTTGAGGACTCGGCAGCCGATGCCATGTTAATTCAGCGTAGTTTGGCTGAAAGTAACCTAGATTTCACTTTCTACTGGATTGAAGACGGGGAAAAAGCGATCGCATTTTTAAGACAGCGAGGAGAATATCAACGAGCGATGCGTCCGGACTTAGTTATTCTCGACCTGAATCTGCCTAAGCTGAATGGTCGAGAAGTTTTAGCAGAAATTAAGCATGACCCAGCATTAAAGCGTATTCCCGTTGTAGTGATGACTACATCGAGTTCCAACCGCGATATCTTCCATTCCTATGACCTTCACGCCAACTGCTACATTGTCAAACCCTTTGACGTCTATGATTTTCTCCAGATTGCCAAATTAATCGAACAATTTTGGCTAAAAACTGTTAGTTTACCGAAGTTTCGAGCCTACTAAGGAAGAAGTCTTTCCGATTCTGCCACTGAGGTTAAATTTATTCTATTTGCTAAATTTATAAAGGCTATAAAATTTTTAAATATACTGATTTTATGGAGTCATTTTCGATTCTGGTCGTAGAAGATAGCGCCAGCGATGCCGATTTACTACATAGAACTTTTCTCAAGGCAGGTAAGAGTCAGTGGTCGCTCAAAATAGTCGAACGTTTGAGGGAGGGAATCAATCTAGCCAAAGTCAGTCATTTCGATATTGTCTTGCTGGATTTATCTTTACCCGATTCTGATGGTCTCGATACAGTCGAAAGTTTTATTAATGCAGTTCCCAATCTGCCAGTTATCATTCTCACGGCTGCCAGTGATGAAGAGTTGGCTATAGCAGCGATCGGTAAAGGAGCTCAAGATTATCTGGTTAAAGGAGAAATTTTTCCGAGTCTCTTAGTACGCTCCATTCGCTACAGCATTGAAAGAGGACAATTATTAAGGCAGCTAGTGCAGTCCAACGCCGATTTAGAAGCCTTTAACTTTTTGATGGCTCACGATTTGCAAACACCCTTAAGAACGATTACCAGTTTTTCTGAAATTGTTTTGCAAGACCACGCTCATCAGTTAGATAATAGGGCAAAAGATTACCTTCAACGCTCGATCGCCGCAGCAAATCGCTTGAATACTCTGATTAGAGATTTACTTACCTACAGCCGCTTGGGACACAGTAAGATTCGGTTGCAAAAGGTCGATTTAGCTAAAGTGGTGACAGAGGTAATTGACGATTTGGAAACTTTAAGGAAAGAGGCGCAAGCCGAGATCTTCATAGAACAATTTTCTTTTGCAGTAAAAAGTAATTACTCAATCTTGACCCAGGTTATTTTAAATCTGGTAACTAATGCGATTAAGTTTGTTCCTGCCGATAGCCAGCCCAGAGTGAAAATTTGGGCAGAACGACGGCAAAATTGGATTCGTCTATGGGTCGAAGATAACGGGATTGGAATCGCTCCGGAAAATCAGCAAAAGATCTTTAAAGTTTTTATCAGACTGCACGGAATTCAGACTTACCCTGGCACTGGTATCGGTTTGGCATTTGTCAAACGAGCGATGGAAAGACTTGAAGGTCGTCTTGGCATTGAATCGGAACTCGGTCAGGGAAGCAGATTTTGGCTGGAGTTACCTAAATAATTTGCAGAAGATTAGCTAAATCGGGAAACTCATACACATAAACTAGGGTGGGTTTCGGTTAAAAATTGCCGAAAAAACACTGCATACTACATATGACATTAGTCTCAACTACAGTTATTTATCATCTGCCAAGCTAATTTAGCTGCACCCAACATTCCCGCCTGATTGCCCAACTCAGCTACTAATAACTTTAAGTCTGGACGTGAAGTAGTTAAAACTCGTCGTTCGATTTCTCGTTGGGTAGCAGGCAGAAAAAAATCGGCACTGGCACTAATACCGCCTCCAAAAATTACGGCTTCGGGGGTTAAAACATAAATTAAGCTAGCTAGTCCCGCACCTAATGACTTACCATAGCCAGACCAAAACTCCAGAGAGGTTCGCTCTCCCATTCGTGCTAGTTTGCCCAACTCGGCAGGATCTTTACCAGTTTGGCGGCGAATTGCACCTATAGATGCCGACTGTTCTAAAGAACCGCGATTGCCACTTCTACAGGGTAAGCCGTCGGGATGGAGAGTAATCAACCCTAGTTCGCCAGCCGCGCCACAGCGTCCCGTAAATAGTTTGCCATCGATAAAAATGGCTCCGCCAACGCCAGTACCCAAGGTCAGTAAAATAAAATGGTGCAATTGGCGACCCGCACCCAACCAGGCTTCCCCAATGCCCGCACAGTTAGCATCATTTTCTAACCAGGTAGGAAGTTGAGTCTTAGCTTCTAACCAATCGGCTACGGGAACATTATTCCAGCCTGGTAAATTAATCGAGACTTTAGCAATACGTCTTTGAGGATCTACTGGTCCCGGAGTACCAAAACCGATCGCCAGACAGTTATTATTTTGATTGAATCGATTTACAGTAATAGCAATTAAGTTTAAGACTAATTCTGGTACTGGCGGTTGGGGTGTGGGAATTGAAATTGAATTAGTCAGAGTTCCATCCGATAGAAATACACCTATTTTAATCGCGCTTCCCCCCAGGTCGATGCCAATTACTTGTTGGCGATATCCATCGCTCATCTTGGTTTGCGTTTCTCCCTACTGCCCAATTATTTCCAATTATTTTCTGATACTCTTCCTCACTATACAAATCTGCTTCGCTTTCTAAACGATCTAAAAAAACCAAACCGTTGAGATGATCTAGTTCGTGTTGAAAAATCCGAGCGACAAAATCAGTTAGAATTTTACGTTCTAACTCACCGTTTCTGGTGATATATTCGACCTCAATCTCGCGATATCTCGGTACTAAACCACGTAAATTAGGAACACTCAAACATCCTTCCCAATCTTTAACTTTCTCCTCACCATGAGTGATTATTCGGGGATTTATCATCGCAGTTGGCTGCATTGTCGGGGCGTGAGGGTAGCGTTGGTTGGGATGGGAAGTCACGATAAATAAACGATAGGATCGAGATACTTGGGGTGCAGCAATTCCCACTCCTTTTGCCGCAAGCGCTGTAGCAATTAAAGAATCAATGAATTTAACTAGCTCTTTGTCGGTAGGTGTAACTTTTTCTATAGGTAGAGCCGTACGTCTTAATATAGGATTGCCAAGTAGAGCAATTTCTAATAACTCAGTCATCGTTATATTTGTTCGTTAAGTAATGAAGCGATCGCTATGTACGCTAACAGACAATCGCTAATATAATACAATCTAGATTTAGATCGTAACTATTCTGCTGGCAATACGGTTCGACTGATAAAATTTTTCAATCCCCATAATCAATAATTTTATAGTGGCAATTTCCTCCAAAGAACTGTGGCATCGAGTTTTAATCCGTCTTCAGCAACAGCTAAGTCGTCCTACTTTTGAGACTTGGATTCAAACTGCTATTGTTGAGGATTTAAAAGATGATTGCTTGGTAATTCGGACTCCTAATGCTTTTATTATGAATCACCTTCAAAAGCATTATGCCAAGATTATCAGCGATACAGTCATGGAAATTTTAGGCAAGTCCGTACGAATTAAATTGATAGTTACTCAAGGAGAAAATGGAGCTTTCATAGGGGGTAAAGCCGAACTCAAACAAACAAACGACCGCCGCAAACTGAATTTTATCGATCGCACCCTCAAACCAGCTAAGCTCAATCCTAAATATACTTTTTACCGTTTTGTAGTCGGACCGACTAACCGCATGGTACACGCTGCTTCTTTAGCAGTAGCAGAGTCTCCCGGCAGAGATTTTAATCCTTTGTTTCTTTGTGGCGGAGTTGGCTTGGGAAAAACTCATCTCATGCAGGCGATCGGACACTATCACCTAGAAATTAATACTGCAGCACGAGTTTTTTATGTTTCTACCGAACAGTTTACTAACGATCTGATCGCGGCTATTCGGGACGATCGCTTGCAAAGCTTTCGCGAACATTACCGCACTGCCGATATTTTATTGGTAGACGACATTCAGTTTATTGAGGGCAAAGAATATACTCAAGAAGAATTCTTTCATACCTTTAATACCCTTCACGAAGCGGGAAAACAAGTAGTTTTAGCTAGCGATCGCCCTCCCAATCAAATCCCCAAACTACAAGAACGCCTCAGTTCTCGCTTTTCTATGGGTTTAATCGCCGATGTTCAGGTTCCCGATCTCGAAACTCGCATGGCAATTTTACAAAAAAAAGCCGAATACGAAAATGTGCGTTTGCCTAAAGAAGCGATCGAATATATTGCCACTAGATATACTTCTAATATTCGCGAATTGGAAGGAGCGTTAAATCGCGCGCTCGCTTATATTTCCATTTCCGGCTTGTCAATGACCGTAGAAAACATTGCCTCAGTTCTCAATCCTCAAACTCAACCAGTTAGTACTTCACCAGAGATAATTATTAGAGTAGTTTCAGAAGTCTTAAAAATTTCTGTAGAAGATTTAAAGAGTAATTCTCGCCGAAGAGAAATTAGCAACGCTAGACAAATTGCCATGTATCTCATGCGTCAATTTACCGATTTGAGTTTGCCCCGCATCGGAGAGGAATTTGGTGGCAAAGATCATACTACGGTTATGTATAGCTGCGATAAGATTGCCAAACAAATTAGCAAAGATCGTCAGACCAATCAGACTGTTTCTTTGTTATGCGATCGCATTAGTTTTGTCAGCCGTCAAGAAAACCACTAATAAGCTGGCGGCGAAAAAAGTAAATCTGTAATGTAATTACCCTGTTTGACTGCCCAGCTGGCGATGGTCTTTTTTTCCACAGCATAAATAGTAGAATCGAAAGTTTTCCACATTTTTTCCCCAAAAACTAATTTGGCAGTTCATTTGCACTAATATAGTCGTTAAATCAAACATAGAAGTTAAACAATGAAAATTATTTGCAGTCAAAGCGATCTCAAAAGCAATCTGTCTTTGGTCAGTCGTATCGTTCCCTCGCGCCCCGAACCAGTTGTCTTGGGTAATGTCTTATTTGAAGCCGAAACCACTACTCAAAAAATTAGCATCACTGCCTATGACGGTAGCATCGGAATTCAAACCAAGTTTAATGCTGAAGTAGTCGAACCGGGCAGCATTACTTTGCCAGCCAAACTAGTTAATGAAATCGTTACCCGACTGCCAGAAATGGAAATTACCCTTAGTTCTTTTGACGATGAGGAAAACTCAATCGCTACTCTGAGTTCGGTAACGGGAAAATTTGAGCTGTCAGGCATCGATGCGGCAGAATTTCCCGAATTGCCAGTAATCGATCGGGCAGAAACATTATCACTGCCAGTAGCTGCTTTAAGCCAAGGATTGGCAGGCTGTTTGTTTGCTGCGAGTACGGAATTATCCAAGCAGGTGCTGACGGGAGTTCACGTTAAGTCTCAAGGAGAGACTGGGGCAACTGTAAGAGAAACGGTGGAATTTGCGGCTACGGACAGTCATCGCTTAGCAGTGGTAGAAGCTGCCTTGGACTCAGAAGCAGAAACCGCAGCAGCATCCGATGATGTAGTTCCAGTTCCCTCACCCGGATCCCCCGCCCAGCTGGATTTACCAGAATTTGCCATTACCATTCCCGCTAGAGCTTTACGCGAACTAGAGAAAATCTTAGGGGATGCCGAAGCTACGGATTTAGTACAGATAAGATTTGATGAAACCCAGATCGGCTTTAAATTGGGCGATCGCCTGCTCAATAGTTCTCGAATTACCGGAGACTATCCCGCCTACTGGCAATTAATTCCCCAGAGCTTCAATCGCGAAGCAATCGTGGAACGAAAAAGACTGATAAGTAGTTTAGAATTAGTAGCAGTATTAGCCCAGAGAAACAATATAGTTAAATTTAGTTTAAACTGCGATCGCAGTGAATTGATAGTTTCCGCTGATGCTAGAGATATTGGTAGTGCCAAACAGACAATAAGCGCAGAAATTATGGGAGCTAATATTGAGATTGCCTTTAATATCAAATACTTAATGGATGGCTTAAAAGCACTCTCTGCCACAGAAATCAAAATGCAGTTGAATGAATGGAATCAGCCGGTTATTTTTACGCCTTTAAGTGGTTCGAAAATGACTTATTTGGTAATGCCAGTTCAAATTAGAAATTAGGCTCGAGATCGAATATTATTATTGCTTGCGTTATTGTGGGTATGTCTTACGAATCAAAAATTAACAATCGTGGAGAAATTACTGGCTCTCTCGAACCACATGCTAATAATTTTTTGCGCCCAACACCACTGGCTCTGTTAGCTTCTGTTATTTTGCATCTGTTAGTCTACAAGTTTGGGTTGCCTAACTTTAGCTTCAATACCAATCCGACCAAACGAGAAGTCTCCATTGTCGAGTTAACTCCAGAACAACAATCTCGCTTACCCAATTTATATCCCGAACTCTATAGACAACCAGAGATTCCAGGATTAGAAAATCTACCCACCGATACCGATAACCCAGCTCCTCCCTTCGCACTGCCTCCATCTTTGACTCCTGGTATCGAAGGTTTTCCCAACCTGCCACCAGTATCGATTCCCCTGCCTCCTAAATTCGATATTCCGCCATTACCACCACTACCAAATACCAAAATCGAATTGCCTCCGATTGGAGATTTATCTACATTACCGCCACCACCTTCAGTAGAATCTTTTAACTTGCCCGAAACTCAAACCGAAACTTCTCCTACTCCTTCCGAACCGCCACCAGAAGAAAAACCAGAACCATCAGCACCACCACCAGAGGAAAAATCGGAATCAGAAGCATCAGAACCAGAAACACAACCTTCTTCTCAAGAAATTGCCGCACGACGACAGCAAAATCTCCATCAAGAAGTTAGCAGCATCAGTAGCAGTTTACAAAAACAAAACGATGCTACTACTAACGAAGATGCTCGCAAAAACTATGTAGCTTGGCTAAATCGCGTAAAAGCGATCGCGCCAGAAAACATTGAGATTGAAGGAACTTATCCACGAGATGCTTGTATCAGAAGACTGGAAGGAACGAGCGTTTTTGGAGTCGTAGTCGATGCTAGCGGTCGGGTAGTTGCTTCGGATTTACTCAAGGGTGCTCAATACCCCGTTTTCGATCTCCAGGGAAGTAATGATCTTGCCGAAGTAAGTTTGGAAAACGATACGGAAAAACCCAAACCCTATCGAGTAACTCTCAACTATCAATATGACTCGGAAATTTGTCCTTCTTTAACTCTACCCTCTCTCAGAAGAGAAGAAAAAACTGACGCGCCTCAACCCAAAACTCCAAAAACCCCAATAGAAAACGAAACCGAAGCATCCCCATCCCAAGCCGAAGATACTCTAGCACCAGAAGCCGAAACCCCAGAAACTACAACAACTGAAAGCGAGCGCTCACAACCCCAGCCTGAAGATGCTCCAGCATCAGAAACTCCGACCTCTGAAGAGCCATCCCTAAGGGAAAGATTGCGTGATGTCCCTTTGCTTCCCAAGGAACGATTTTCCTCTCCTGCGGTAGAACCACAACGCTCCTCAGAATCACCATCTCAAGCCGAAGATACTCCAGCACCAGAAGTCGAAAACCCAGAAACTACAACAACTGAAAGCGAGCGCTCACAACCCCAGCCTGAAGATGCTCCAGCATCAGAAACTCCGACCTCTGAAGAGCCATCCCTAAGGGAAAGATTGCGTGATGTCCCTTTGCTTCCCAAGGAACGATTTTCCTCTCCTGCGGTAGAACCAGAACACTCCTCGCCAAATCGGTCGACTGCAACTCCAGAAACTTCTAATCCGACCGATTTAAATCAAAACGAGAGCGAATTAAACAAATAGTTCCCAAATCTTCCAACAAAGTGCGAAAACTATGAACTGGTAAGCCCTCGCTGTTACGTTTTTTCTATCTTTAGCTATAAATGTAACTTCCTTATTTCGGTAACTCGTACTGTCCGACAATGTTTTTAGCATATTGCGGTACGTGGCTAGCCAACTTGTCGGGATGATTGCGCTTGAGATAGAGATAGTTGCGCGTGAAATGAGAATCAATAGAAAAACGAGCATATTCTAAACCTTTCGGTCCAATTTGCTCGATAACTACTCCCATCATTTTCGCCGCCCACATCGGTAGCGTTACTCCCTTGTCATAAGCGGGAATACTCTGTTGCACCGCTTGTTTGCGGTTGCCCTTAGCCATTACTGGCTGAGTGACTAATTGTTCTCTCACCAAATCTAGCATCTCGGCACCTGTATGGTTGCGAACCACGATCCACTGCCAACCGAAAGGCGCACCCATATAACCAACGACTAAATCGGCAAGAGAATTGACATAATCAAAACAACTCATGCAGGAAGGAGCAAAGACATCTTTTAATTTATTAGTTTTCAAACCAAAGAAAGGAACTTTTTCAATTGAACCATCTTGATGTTTGAAATGAATGCGAAAATCCTGCATGAACTCGTAATGCACTACTGTATCGGGAGACTTACTAGTAGTTGCTAAAAATTTCTGTAGTCCCTCACGGGAAACATTATCGACGCAGGGAGTACCCAAAACATAAAGCTTTTCTAAACCCAATTCTTTTTCTACTGCTCGTAGTGCCTGAATTTGGCAACCTACCCCAATAACCAACAATCGTTTCATTCCGGAATGCTCTATCTGTTCTAATACCGATAGATTAGGAGAAAGAGTCGGTTTATTAACCTTGGCCGCTAAGACTTCATCGCGAGTAGTAGCGATGATGGGCATGGGTTGAAATCGATCTTCTTTGGTATTTTGAACGCAAACTACCCCTTCAACTAAGTTGCGCTCTAACATTTCACAGGCGATGGTGCTGACAATTCCCGTCCATTGCGCTCCTTCAATTGGCTGCTGTTTTCGCGCTGCCATCATTTCCTGATTGACACCAAAATACCAATCATCTTCATTATCGAGGTTACGACTGCGCCCATGTGCCTGAGTTTCTAACTCAGCTATTTGCTGATTGATAAAGGCACAGGCTTCTTTGACATAGTGAATGTAATAGGTGTCACAGAGTCCGCATTCGCTACAAAGTTCTTTTGCAGGGCGACGGCTTCCTGGTTTTAAAGCTCTTGCTTTTCGATGAGGGGTAACGGTCATTATAAAAAAGTTTATTAATTTAAATAGGCAGTAATTGACAGGTTACGCCAAGAACCAGCCTTAAAACCAACCATTGCAAAGTTTTGTAATAGAACCGACAGCTTTCTCAAGCGATCGCTCGAACGCAGCTACAAAAAAGGCGGGTAATACCCACCTATAGGTTAAATTCAATTAAATCTTAAAAGTTGCGATCGCCGTTTTCACCAACGGTCACAGATTACTCCGTCTTTTTACGGCGGAGTAATCTGTGACTTCAACTAGAAAATATCTAGCTGACAACCGAAGGTTCTTTGCTGCTAAAAAAAGCTTTCAGAATACTTTCTGCCATTTGGGGACTGCTTAAGCCTAAATCGGCTTTCGACTGGTCTGGGGTGGCGTGATCGACTAACTTATCGGGTACGCCAAAACGTTTTACTGGAACTAGTACGTCATTGTCTTGTAAAGCTTCGATAACTGCCGAACCAAAACCGCCCATCAGACAGCCTTCTTCGAAAGTCGCTACCTTACCGATACTTTGGGCTAGCGGTAAGATTAACTCGGTATCTAAAGGTTTAACAAAACGAGCATTTACTACTGTTGCTTCGATACCGTGCTCGTTAAGAATTTCTGCAACCTGCATCGCAGGATGTACCATCGAACCATAGCCGACTAGTAAGATATCGTCACCGTTACGGAGAATTTCAGCTTTACCGATTTCAATTGGTTCCCATCCTTCTTCCATCAGAGGTACGCCTACTCCATTACCACGAGGATAGCGCATGGCGATCGCGCTGTCGGTATAATTTACTCCAGTTACGATCATTCGCTGTAGTTCGGCTTCATCTTTAGGTGCCATCACTACAATATTGGGAATACAGCGCAAATAAGCGATATCATACATTCCCTGGTGTGTAGGACCATCTGCCCCCACGATACCGGCGCGATCCAAACAGAAGAATACGGGGAGTTTTTGAATGCAAATATCGTGAATAATCTGATCGTATGCCCGTTGTAGGAAAGTAGAATAAATTGCCGCTACTGGTTTCATGCCTTCGCAAGCTAAGCCTGCCGACAGAGTTACGGCGTGTTGTTCGGCAATACCGACATCAATATACTGTTGGGGTAGTTTTTTCTGTAATTTATCTAAACCCGTTCCCGTTGCCATTGCTGCGGTAATACCGATGATTTTGGGGTCATTTCCTGCCAGAGTAGTGAGGGTATGAGCGAAAACTTTAGAGTACTTGGGTGGTTTGGGTTTGGCAGCAGGAAGGCTTTTACCAGTCGCCAAATTAAAGGGATTTTGGGCATGATAGCCCACGCGATCGCGTTCGGCAATTTCATAGCCCTTACCTTTGACTGTGGCTACGTGAACCAGTACGGGACCTGGTACTTTGTGTGCCTGTTTGAAGGTGGTAATTAATTCTGATAAGTTATGACCGTCGATCGGTCCGAAGTACTTGAAGCCTAATTCTTCAATTACCGCTCCTACCTTAGGTACCGTCAAACGTTTCATTCCTTCTTTAACCCTTTCCATTTCGGGAGTTAAAGATTCACCAAAGAAAGGTAATTGTTTAAATTGTTCTTCTAAATTATCGGAAAGAAATTGAACTGGTTCTGATAAACGGACTTTATTTAAATAGCGAGAAATCGCACCGACATTGGGCGAAATGGACATTTCATTATCATTTAAAATCACCATTAGGTTGGTGTTGGGTAAATGACCTGCATGGTTGATTGCTTCTAGTGCCATACCGCCAGTTAAAGCACCATCGCCAATCAATGCCACGCATTTATGGTCTTCTCCTTTAGCGTCTCTAGCTAACGCCATGCCTAAAGCAGCTGAAATACTCGTTGAAGCATGTCCTGCCCCAAAACAGTCAAATTTGTTTTCACAACGCTTGAGATAGCCAGCAATACCATCTTTTTGACGCAGAGTATCAAAGCGATGATATCTTCCCGTAAGCATTTTGTGGGGATATGCCTGATGCCCCACGTCCCAAACCACTTTATCTCGGTCTAAATCCAATGTTTGATAGAGAGCGATGGTTAATTCTACTACTCCCAAACCGGGACCGAGATGACCTCCACTAGTGGAAACTGTTTGTAAATGTTTTTCTCTTATTTGACGAGCGATATTTTTCAGTTGCCGAATTGATAAACCGTGTAACTGATTGGGATGAGTTATTTCACTTAAGTGCATACTGCCCTATTCTCTAATAACAAATCTTTTTTTAGTTCTATTTAAATTATCCTACTTTTGCGGTACGAGTCTTCGTTATAAGTTACTTTTATCTACTTACGGATGTTTGGTAGAGACTTAGTAGATATATTTTTAAAATATCGAGTTGATTTATCGTGCTTTCCCATAATTTGACTCAAAACAATACCATCCCAGGCGATCGCCTGGGATGGTATTACAATCAAGGTCTAAGCTTAGAGAGTATTTAGATAGATTAATTCAACATTTTCATCCTAACTAGAGAAAGATTAGCTCAAAAGTGACTCTGGGGTTCGATTACTTCAAATTCAGATTCTGCTAGAGATAATCTTACCGGTTCATCTTCATCTTCCAAAGGGTTTTGTTCCAACTTAACAATCCAGCGATCGAACTCCTGTTCGTAACCCTCAATAGTTCCTAAAAGTCCCTCAGCATAGTCGGGTTTGAGTACCCGTACTAAGGTACCCAATCTCATCGATCGTTCTCGTCAAAAGGATGTTCGCCAATACTCAACTGTTTTTTTGACCGTTTGAGCTGCTTCCAATAAGACTTAATGTTTTTATAAGCTTGGTACGGAGATAACTTGCCGTTAGTTTGCAAAGCACAAGTATAGTTCACTCGTTGAGAAAACTCTTGTAAATTGGCATTAAAAACCAAATTCTCGGGCTGGACTTTGCCTCGATAGGGGTAATGTGGATATAAAAATTCATTTTTGTCAATCATAATACCTGTGCGTTACACGAACTGGATTAAATTGAACGGTTTCAACTATATTTTAAATTTTAAGCTGAGTTTAAATTTAATTTAACTTATTCTTAACCAAAATTATATTCTTATTTTAACCTTATTTACATTTATAAATGAGAAGAGAATACGGCAAATTGCAACAATAATACCGTTACGAGCCAAAATTTTAGATGCCGTTTGATACTTACGGCAAATTCAACAACAACTTTACCGACCGAAAGAGAGCGAATTCGATCGCGATATCGAAAAAGATTACTGTTTAATAAATCTACTTCTGTTTGGGCAATCTAGGTAACTTAGAACTAATCGGACCGAGAATTTGATTGAGCTGGCGTAACTGTTCTGCTGTACCCATACAGATTAGAGCGTCTCGTTCTAAGATTAAAGTATCCCCAGTAGGTCCGGCGATCAGATTGCCATCAAAACGGCGAATTGCTAAGACTAAAGCCCCCGATTTAGACCGCAGTCGGGCTTCTCTGAGGCTTTTACCCACATAGGGACAAATTTCGGCATCGATCAAAAATTCTTCTAAATAGTAGGAACGATTCGACCCGGTAATGATCCCATCGACAAAATCCATTACCTGGGGTCGTAACGCAGCAGCAGCTAGCCTTTTACCTCCTGTAATGTAGGGAGATACTACCGCATCTGCCCCCGCCCGTTGTAACTTTTGTACTGCTTCTTCGCTACTAGCGCGGGCAATCGCTCTAATGCGGGGATTGAGAGTTTTAGCAGACAAAACAGTATAGAGATTTTGGGCATCGGAAGGTAAAGCCGTGACCAAACAAATGGCGCGATTGATTTTGGCGCGAACTAGAGATTCATCTAGAGTCGCATCTCCTAGAATCACCGTGTAACCCAACTGTTTGATTTCCTCTACTTCCTCCAAATTATCGTCAATAATCACAAAAGGTATCCCTTCTGCCGAAAATTCGCGAGCGACATGACGACCGGTACGCCCAAAACCACAGACAATGTAATGTTGTTCTAAAGACTCGATGATGCTTTTCTCCTGTCTCAATTTGATTCCTTCTTGAAAATACCCCTGAATCAGAGCTTCGGTAAAACGATTGACGATATAACCAATGGTAATCAAACCCATTAAAATTAGACCGATGGTAAATAGACGGGCTCTATCTCCTAGAGGACGTACCTCTGAAAACCCCACTGTAGAGAGAGTAATAATGGTCATATATGCCGATTCAGAAAAAGACCATTTTTCTACGAGCCAATACCATAAAGTACCAATGAGTACGATTCCTGCCAGAGCAGCAACTCCCGCAACTAATTGTTGGCGCAAACGCCCATATTTTTCAATGAAAGTAACGTTATACATTCAGAATATTCGTTCTTACCAACAATATTTTGGTAGTAAATTAACTAAATCGGGATCGAATTTAGTCTAAACTTGAAAGTCTTTAGAAGATAATCGCGATTTTAATTAAGATTTCACATAGATAGTAACTTTTATCAGGAGTAATTTGTGACACAATCCACACTATTAGCAACCTCGACCGACTCAAGCGAACCTTCCGATTTTAGCCGCGATCGCTTCGACCGCAATGTGATGAACACCTATGCTCGTTTTTCCATCGCGATCGACAAAGGAGCGGGATGTCGTCTTTGGGATACAGAAGGCAAGGAGTACCTCGATTTTGTCGCCGGAATTGCTACTTGTACCCTCGGTCATGCTCACCCAGTTTTGGTGAAAGCGGTCAACGAACAGATTCAAAAGCTCCATCACGTTTCTAATTTTTACTATATTCCCGAACAGGGACAATTAGCAGCATGGTTGGTAGAGCATTCTTGTGCCGATCGTGTTTTTTTCTGTAATTCCGGTGCAGAAGCCAACGAAGCAGCGATCAAGCTAGTACGCAAGTACGCTCACACTGCACCAGATTCAATACGCGAGCCAATTATTCTGACGGCAAATTCTAGCTTTCACGGCAGAACTATGGCGACGATGACGGCTACGGGACAATCTAAATACCACAAGAATTTCGAGCCCCTTGTAGATGGTTTTGCCTACGTTCCCTATAACGATATTACCGCTGTGGAAAATGCCATCGCCGATCTCGATGAAGGTACTTATCGTCGAGTAGCAGCAATTATGCTCGAACCGCTTCAGGGAGAAGGAGGGGTACGTCCCGGAGATTTAGATTATTTCTTGCGCCTGCGGAAAATCTGCGATGAAAACGGTATTTTACTAGTATTTGACGAAGTACAAACTGGTGTCGGTAGAACGGGCAAGCTTTGGGGACACGAAAATCTAGGCATTGAACCCGATATCTTTACCAGTGCCAAAGGTTTGGCAGGGGGAATTCCCATCGGTGCTATGTTGTGCAAAGAATCCTGTGCGGTATTCGAACCAGGCAATCATGCCAGTACTTTTGGGGGCAATCCCTTTGCCTGTGGTGTATCTCTGGCAGTATTACAGACTTTAGAGTCAGAAGATATTTTGCATAACGTCGAAGCTAGAGGCGAACAGTTAAGAGTTAGACTTAGAGCGATCGCCAAACAGTATCCTAACTTATTTAGCGAAGTAAGAGGTTGGGGTTTGATTAATGGGCTAGAACTGCGCTCGGATACCGACTTAAAATCTATCGATTTTGTGAAAGCAGCAATGGCAGAAGGATTATTATTCGCACCTGCAGGGACGCAAGTCTTACGTTTCGTGCCCCCATTAATCATCTCCGAAGCAGAAATAGATGAAGCGGCAACCATTTTAGAACGAGCGATCGCTAAACTTACCAGTTAACTGAGTTACTATCCTTATTCGCAGTGACAATCGTTAAACTGTTATGCTTTCAGTTCCGTTTCGCTGTTGAATGATGCATAATACTGTCAAGCAAGGTAAAGATTGCTTTGCTAGCAGACCACAAAACCTGGTCTAACGACCGGTGAGGAGTGAACGCCTGGAATAGAGCTTTTGGGATCGCAACAAGGACAGAACCCCAAAAGCTTGATTTCCAGTTATCAATTAGTTCGCTATCTCATCTCCAACAATAATTTTTAGCAGTTTTGTCCGCTCAAAATCCGGAATTTTTCGGAAAAACTAACATCTTAGGTCATAAAAAATTTTTTTACCAGGTTGATTTATCCTCTCAAATCTATTAAAACTGTCTAGTGAAATTTACAGATGGTGTTGAGAGAATATTTTGAAATATTTAAGTACGGCGATCGCGCTTGCAGGTATTTCCACTTTTGGATTGGTAAATCTTTCTAGTGCCACCAACGATAATATTAGAAAGCCAGAGAGAACAGTTAAGCAGAATTATGTAGCTCGCGGCAATAGCTCGATTTCTAGAGATTTATCTCAAGTTACCGGTAAGCTTCCTCCCATTACTTTTGAAGCACCTACTCCCCCGCCAGAAGAACGAGTAGCGATTAATAGCAGAACGGCTCGAGAGCAACTTCAGCCTCAAACCCAAATTTCGAAGAGAACTCTACAATTAATTCGTGAATTTGAAGGGTTTCGAGCTCGCGCCTATCTAGATACAGATGGTACGCCCGTAATTGGCTATGGATTATCTAAAGTCAACGGCAAAAAAGTAGCACTCGGCGATCGCATTTCAGTAAAGTCAGCCGAACGAGCTTTAAGTAAACAAGTCAAAACAATTCAACAACAGATCGATTCGGCAGTGACGGTGGAACTAAATGAAAATCAGCTTGGCGCGCTGAGTTCTATCGTCTTTAATGTCGGTACGGGATTTATTCACCAAAGTACTTTAATTAAAAAGCTCAATGCGGGAGATTATCAGGGGGCGGCAAATGAGTTTTTGCGTTGGAATAAGGCTAATGTTGGAGGTCGATTGGTGCCGCTTTCCGGATTATCGAGAAGAAGACAGGCTGAAAAAGAGCTATTTTTAACTCCAGTAAACTAGACAAATAGTAGTGGTTTATTCTCAGAGGTCATCTGAGAAGTATAAATATAAATTGTTACCTTTAAGCTTCCTAAATCCCCCAAGCTTGGGGGAGTTTAAGTTCAAAAACAACTCTTTTCCCCCAGATTTGGGAGGCTAGAGGGGTAAACTCTAGTATTAAAAAACTTTTTAGATGTCCTCTAAAACTATGATTCGAGTCGCTATGATTCGTTTAATGTTAAGAAGACTGGCTTAATCTTATACTTTTCAGACATCCTCTCAGTGATTATTCCAATTTTTCTTAGATTTGAATAGTCTCCTACTGCCTCCAAATTCATATATTTCAGTTATCCTGGGCTTGTTCAGCAAGCCCTAAATTAACCTGAGAGATTTTATATTAGGCAGTTTTTACTGAAGAGTTACTCGACTTAGCCAAATAAATACCAAATAAAATCAACCCAAAAACAATTCCATTAAACCAGCTTAAATTTTCATCGAAAATAATCCAAGCGAGTATGGCGGTAATTATTGGTTCTGATAGTAAAAATATTGCCACGAAACTAGAAGAAAACTGCTTGAGACTGTAAATTAATAAACCTTGTCCGATAACCTGACAAACAACTGCAAGAGCAATTACAATTAGCCAACCTTGCCAAGAATCGGGAAACAAACTACCTTCGCCAAACCAGGCTAGAGGAAATACAAATAAAGCTCCAAAACCACAACGCCAGAGCAAAATAGTTTTCGTATCGAATTTACCGCGCATACTACCAATAATTAGAAGATTAATCGCATAAAATATCGCCGCCAGCAACGCCAATCCATCTCCCATTAACATTTCCTCATCAGCTTTCCAGTCGCCCCAGCCAAGAGCAATACCTCCCGCTACTGCTAAAATAGTTCCCAGGATAAATTTGCGCTCGAAACGCTCATTGAAAATCAGCCAGCCACCAAGATTAGTAAACAACGGCGTTAAGTTTCGCAATACTGTCGAATTAGCAATGCTAGTTTGAGTTATCGACCAAGCCCAAAACATCACCGAGGTACTCGAAACTATAGCTACCAAAATTAACAATCCTTTTTCCCGATAGGTGGAAGTAAAGGATTGAGACTTACTGATATGAGCTTCTGGGGATTGTCGAATCCGAGCTAATTCTTGCCATAGCCAAAGAACAATAGTGGCAATCCAAAGACGATTGAAAACGGTGGCATTAGGACCTATTTCGACTTCACTAAGTTTGATAAAAATAGCGGCAAAGGAAAGAGCGATTGTTGCTAGTGATAGAGAAACTAATGCTGATGTAATGGGATTGAATGATAAATTCAGTCGTAGTTTCTGGGAAAACCAAACAGCTCGCTCTGTCCCCTTTTTTAAAGTTACTATCTTAAAATCTTTATTCAAAACAAATATGGTCAGTGATGAATTAAAGTTTTCCTCACTAACTTATTTAAGTCCGAACTACCCAAAAGTTGCAACCCATTCTTCTGGCTTCAATATTGAGTCTGCTGCGATCGTCAATCGCTTTAAATAGCTAAATCTTTAAACCTAGAGATTTTTTGGCATTTGCCCGATTTGCGGTTCTTCTCCCGCAAGCAGGCGTTGAATATTCGACTTGTGGCGTACGATTACATAAATTCCTGCAAGTCCGGTAAAGAGAATATAGGGCAGAGGTAAATTTAAGGCGATCGCCAGAAGATTAACTGCGATCGCTCCGGCAATGGAACTAAGAGAGACGATCCGCGAGACAGCCAGTACTAGGATAAAAGTAGTCAGAGTTCCCAGTCCTAACAGTGGCTCGATCGCCAATAAAATTCCCAAGCTAGTAGCTACCGATTTTCCTCCTGTAAAATTGAGCCAGATAGATTTACTATGACCTACGAGCGCTGCTAAAGCGGCGATGGCGACCAACCAAGGATGCCAGTCTGCAGGCAATATTGCTGTTGGAGATAGAGTATAAACCAAATATACTAACAAAACAGCACTCGTCCCTTTGAGCAAATCGATTATCAACACGGCGAGCGCCGCCCTTTTGCCTACAACTCGCAATACATTAGTCGCCCCAGTAGAACCAGAACCATGCTCTCGAATATCGATTCCTTTAAAATAACGTGCGGCTATATAGCCGGTAGGGAGCGAGCCGAGTAAATAAGCCACAATAACTAATAAAAAAATCAAGCCTAAAGTAGTCAACATACCAAGTTTCCGCCAATTGTCCTCTAACTCTTAGTTTATCGGCATAGAGAAACAAACAAGCTTACGTTACAAATTAATAAATTAATACAGGTAATTAGAACTTGCCGATTTAGGATCGGGAGCAAATGCTAACCACAAGGGAAATTTAAGTAAAGAAAGGTTAACTAACTCTTCAGTTTCATCAATAATAATTAGTGGTAGCAGTTTATCTTTAAGCAAGCGATCGGCTCTTTGTACTACCACTTCAGCCGAATCGAATAGCACTACTCCTCGATTGGCTCCAAAATCGCTGCGAGAGATTCCCAAACAGTCTTGTAGTCCCCTACGCCATTCGCCTAACTTTTCGGGAGTATCGATTAAAACCAGAACCTGACAGCGATCGCCATAGAGATGGCGAATTATCGAAATGATTGCCGAAGCAATGAGAATATTTTGCAAGCGGCTGTTCATACCTTGAATTGCTCCTCTACCACCGCGAGCAAAAAACCATTCTTGCACTTTTTCGGCATGAATTGGTTCGAAAGTACGGCGTAGTTGCCAAGGAGAACCATAATAATCCGGACGAGTACGATAGCGTTCTAAAATGGCGCGAATTTGCCTGGTTTGTTGGGCAAATGCCTGCTCGGCGAACTGAGGTTGAAGAGGTTGAGGAGATTGTGATGGAGTTTTTCTCTGTCTGCTTTCTCTAACCCTCACCCGCCCTTCTCTGGGAGGCTTTCTCGTTTCTACAGCAGAATTTAATTCTAATTGCTCGGCAGCAACCGCCAAATCTTGTAGACTACCGACCAGATAGTCTTTAAATCCCTGCACTCTAATTGCTAGTTCTTGGGAAGCACCAGCAAAGTTCTTACGCATTTCCTGACGAATGCGTTCTTGGCGGCGTTCTAATTTCTCAATTTCAATTTGTAAAGAATTTTTACGTTCTTTAAGTTCTTTCATGCCCTCTTCTACTAGCTGTCCGATATTTTTTTGGACTTCTTTTACTTGTTGCAGAACTATTTCTTCTTTTTGAGCGGATAAAGCCTCGATTTCAGCTAGCAAAGCTTGCTTTTGTTGTTTGAGTTCATCCAGCTCGACACTAATTGTCTCGGCTGGCTTGGCTTCAGCACTGCTAGTAGATTCGGATTCATCTAACCAGCGATCGGTAAATAACTCGGGTTTGCCTTCGTCATTATCACTTCCGTCACTCAATCCTTCCCAACTCAATTCTGTCTCGGTTGGCTCAAATTCTGAAACTTCAGCATCATCTACCAGTTCTGCTGACATGGCATTGTGTCCACCGCCTTCAGCATCTGTTTCCACCGACGCTGCTTCTGATTGAATTTCAGCGTCCTTAGAGGTTTCTGTTTCGTCCAACCAAATATCGGGAAGTGGCTCTGGGGTATTGTCTGTCGCTTCGATTATGTTTTCAGTTGACTCGTTTGCTTCATTGGTATCTGATTCGGGCATAGGAGAAAATTCGGAATTCATCGCTAACAAGAATTAACAACTAAAGTAAGCAGGAGATTTTTTTTTAAATAATTATTGTTTTGGTGGGCAATATTTTTCCAAGCAGTCTGTTAGAGTCTCGGGATCGAAAATTATCGGTAAGAAATGAATGCTATTAATCTCACGAAAATAAAACAAAATGGGAACTGGCTGCCAAAAAATCTGCCAATTCAACCAATCACTATAGGGAAAACTACGAATTATCTTTCCCGAACGATAGATATTTAAAGCCTTCTCGCTAAATTGAAGTCGAATGGTTTTGGTTTGAAGCATTAAAAATAAGCCAAATAGAGCAATTACTCCAGCAACCCAGAAATTAAGCCAGCCTAAAGGAATTGCCACGATAATTAAAAACCAGGGAATTTTATAGCTCGGAGATAGTTCGATCTGCTTTTGAGTTTCGGTCGTTTTTGTTGGAATTGCCATGCAAACACCTTGTTTTTTGCTGGTCGAATGTTTTTTGCTTATGCTCCTATCTTAAGACTAATCGATATTAGTTAAGTAAGTCTCGACCAGCACCTTGGAACATCAACCAAGATAGAAAGAAATTAAAAATAAAAATGGCAAGTAAAGCCGTCACTACTGCAGTAGTAGTAGACTCTCCCACTCCTTTTGCTCCTCCCGTAGTAGTTAAGCCCCAGCTACAGCCGATTGTTGCTACTAATGCTCCAAAAATAACCGACTTGATTAAAGCACTACACAAGTCCCAAAACTGTAAAAAGCTCCGAACTGATTCTAGAAAAGTCGTCTGGGAAATATCGTATAGCGTCGTGGCAATTATCAGTCCGCCAAACAATCCCGTCACGAGAGAAATTACCGTCAGAATCGGCAGCATCGAAGCACAAGCAATAACGCGAGGGATAACTAAATAGTCGATGGGATCGGTTTTTAAGACGTAGAGAGCGTCGATTTGCTCGGTTACTCGCATCGTTCCAATTTCGGCGGCAAAAGCCGAGCCTACCCTACCAGCAATTACCACTGCAGTTAATACAGGAGCTAATTCTCTTGTCAGAGCTAGTGCCAGAACTCCTCCTACTGCTTGTCCCGCACCAAAATTGAGAAATTCTCTCGCTACTTGAATAGTAAATACCATACCAACAAAAGCCGCCGTAATCAGAGCGATAGTCAACGAATCGGGACCGACTACTGCCATCTGTTCGCGAATATTACGGGGATTACCTTTAGCTTTCAGTAAATGAACTACTACCTGTCCTGCTAAAAAAACGGCCGCAATTAGACGTTGAAACCAAATTTGAATCCCGCTTTTAGAAGTTATTTTACTGGCCATTGGTTTCCCTAGAAAGATTAGTGTCAAACTTCGGCAATAGTAGCTCAAATTGTCTGTTGAGAACTTGCGAATTTTCTAGGAGATTATACCAATTCCGAGCGCTTTATAAAGCATGACCAAAGTAGGCAATCGTCTCAACTAGTTTTTTGAGCTGGATTATTCCTCTTTATCAATACGGAAACGCTCTACAGAAGACAGTAAGCTGCGTGCGATCGCCACTAAGCTTTGGAGCGCGCCAGCAACTCGCTGTGATTCTTGTGAAGTGGCCTGAGCCGTCAATTCTACTGACTGCATTACTTGTGCCACAGCGCGAGAATTTTCCCGTTGTTCGACGGTGTCGGCGGTAATCGAACGCACTAGGGTATCGATACGGTTAGACACCTGAATGATATCTTCCAGAGCGGTTTTAGCTTGATCTGCTCTGTTGGTAACGTCGATTACTTCTTGAATTCCTTCTTCCATCGCTGTCATTACCGAACCCGTTTCACTTTGAATTTGCAGTACGATCTGTTCGATTTCTTTAAGAGATTTACCCGAGCGATCCGCTAATTGTCTTACCTCGTCAGCAACTACCGCAAAACCACGACCAGCTTCACCAGCTTTGGCTGCCTGAATTGAGGCATTAAGAGCTAATTGATTGGTTCTTTCGGCAATTTGCGAAATCAACAAGACAATTTTCGAAATTTCCTGGGATGCTTCGGCTAATCTTTTTACTTTACGAGCGGTTTCCGATACGGTTTCCCTAATTTGAAAAATTCCCGATACTGTACTTTCTACTGCTTTACCCCCTTTTAATGCCGTTACCGAAGAAGAACGAGCGACTTCTTCAGCTTCCCGAGCATTGTCGGCTACCCGCTCGAAAGATTCGGTCATCATCTGGACTGAGTTGAGAGTTACGGCTAACTCTTCTGCCATTCGTAAAGCTTCGCTAGACTGATTGCGAGCAAACAATTCGCTATCGGTAGAACCCTGGTTTACCTGTTCTGCTGCCTCTTTTACCTGACGAACAATCTCTCTCAAACTTTGAATCGTCAAGTTAAAGGCATCGGCAACTGCACCCAATACATCGGCAGTTACTGTTGCCTGTACGGTTAAATCTCCCCTCGCCGCTCCTTCTACGTCATCTAGTAAGCGAATTACTTGACGCTGCAAATCCTCTTTTGCTTGTTCGGTCTCCTCGGCTCTTTTTTGAGCTTCTTGCGTAGTAGTTGAGATTACGCGTGTCATGCGATTAAAGCCATCAGCCAACCGACCCAACTCATCTTGTGAATATACAGTTGCTTTAGCATTAAGATTGCCCCGATAAACATCATCAAATTGAGATTGTAAATCTTGACTGGCTCTTTGTACTTGTTTGGCGGTAACGCTACCAATAGCCGCTGCCGTTCCAAAGCTGGCAACTCCACCCACCAAAGACATCACAAAGCTATTTCTAGCTCTCAAAGCAAAATTATTTTCGTCTGCCTCATCAGGTACTCTAGTTGCGATCGCACCAATTCCCAAGACTGCTAGTGTCGTTACTACTCCGGTAACTCCAGCTATGATTAACTGTTTTTTTTGTATTGGAGCGTTCAAGAAACCGGCTAAAGCTCCCTGTTTGATGTCTACCTGGGGTTTGAGTTGCGAATTTGGCGATGTATTAAGGCTACTATTACTACTATCTTCACTTGTCTTAATCGAGCTGACAGAATTTATTTCAGACGATGTTACTACACTAGAAGTTACCAGATCTGTATTTGCAGATTCGTCAGTAACATTAAACAGTCCCGTGTCTGGTAGTCCTTGTTCTAATTCTTCTAAATCGAAGAAACTACTGTCAATTTCATCAAATTCTAATTCACCTTGAGCATCTAGTTCGTCCCTTGCCTCTAGTCCTCCCGGAGCGGATTCATCGTCATCTTCGATATAAGGTTCGGACAAAGCTGTTTCCATTTCCGGTTCATCGCTGTGGCGATCGCGATAATTTTCCTCATCGTCACTAAAAGCGAATCTATCTTCTGAATCTCCCTCAAGCAGATCTATTTCAGAGAGCGACCCATTGTGATTTTCTTCTAAATAGTCAGAAGAAAAATTTTCACTTTCAGCGAAATTTTCTGTCATCGCATCAAATTCAGCGAAAGCATCCGACCCTGTATCGGATAACTCTGAAATGTCTGGGTTTTCTGCTGCGAAGGGATTTTCCATTGAATTTGAATCCTCTATCCCGTCATCACTCACCTCTGAAACGAAATTGTTGACTTCGAAATCGAAGTTTTCATCAAACTCTGGCTCTACTTCGGCGAAATCACTTCCCATCGAGCTATTGGCTTCTAAATCGAAATCATCTTCATCAAAAGCTACTTCCGATTCAGCCGATTGTTGCTGAAGCTGCTGGGCTGCTTCTATACCGTCGTAGGCAAAATTTAATAAATCTCGTTCCTCACTGAGTTTTAAAACTTCTTCATACAGTTGTCGTGCCGTATCGTAGTCTTGAAAGCCATAGCAGTAAATATGACCTCTTAGCAATAAGACATTAGGATCTTCGGGAAATTCATCAGCCAAACGATCGATTATTTCTGCTGCTAGGGTAAAATTTCCCTGTGAATATGCTTGTTCTGCTTGTTCGTATACTTGTGAATAATTAGTTCCTGATGCCATATGCTTCTTACCGAGTTAATTTAGATTTTTCGTTCGTGCAAAGTTTCTACGGTGAGCTTCTAAGTTTTAATGGCTAATAATTTATTAAACAGAGCTTTGATAATTAGATTGATTTAGATATTAAATATAAATAGAAAGGTTATTTGGCATTTTCCCAAGTTGCCCACCTTGAAGCTTGAAATATTGCCGATGTTTCTAATAAATTTAAGAGTTTGCCGCTCCCTCGATCGCTCTGCCATTGACCCGAGATAAAAGGAGCCATATTTTCCGAGGGAGGACAATGCATTTTTAATTCATCTGCATCCAACCACTCCACATCGCTAATTTTTTCGATTGCCAAGCCCAATACTCTATCTCGATCTTCGATCGCAATTACGGGAATCATCGGTCTGTCAGTATTAAGTTCGCCGCTGTCTCCGAAAAATTGCCCTAAATCTACTACCCAGATAACTTTTCCTCTTAGATTAATCGCCCCTAAAAATAATGGAGAAGCATTGGGGATAGGAGCAATTGAGTCGGGAGTTTGCTGCATCACTTCGACAATACTAGTTGCTGGTAAGGCAAATTCCGTTCCAGATGCTAAAAAGAATCTCAGATGAAGTTCGCCTTGTGGATTTTCTAATGGTTTTAGCTCCAAAGAAAGATCTAAAGTGTCTTCCATAGATGACTCCGAAATACTATTGGTCAATTTTTTCTAGGTTCCCTGTCCAAACTGCTTTGTCTAGCGAGTAAAATTCTGACTTCAAATTAGAGAAACGATTGATTTTTTATGCCCTCAAAAGTTGTTTGACAGTACCAATCAACTCTACTGGTTGAAAGGGCTTGGCGATGTAGGCATCTGCTCCCTGTTTCATCCCCCAGTAGCGATCGAATTCTTCGCCTTTAGAAGAACACATAACTATAGGAACTTTTTGAGTTTTAGGATCCGATTTGAGACGGCGACAAAGTTCATAACCGTTCATCCTAGGCATAACAATATCCATTACTACGATGTCAGGATTGAATTTCTCTAGATATTCCAATGCCTCTACTCCATCACAGGCAACGGTAACATTAAGACCGCTACCTTTGAGTAGGTCTGAAATCATCTGTCTTTGTGCCAAACTATCTTCCACGACTAGAACTTTGCTCATAACACGCTAATTGCCAGAAATCATACTTGATTTTAAAGTTTACTTTGCAGTCTACTAACTGTGCTTCGATGGGAGGTCATCTCGCAATGCCGAGTGCTAGAACCTCATTGCTCAACAACCAACGGACTTATGAACGCCTCACTTTTTAAAACAATACGAAGCCTGGTGGTAAGACGGGGTGTATGAACTCTTGCGGTTTCCCGAAGAGATAGCTCCTTCTCAACTAAACAGGCGACACAAACTGTGGAGGCTTCCTCAGCGGAGGCGATGAACGGCTAGAAGGTGGGAGCTTGCCTCCCACATGCCATCTTCTTACGAAGACGCTTTGCCAATCGCCTTCTTTTCTCACCGTGGGTCAACTATTATTGTTATTTCTTACTTATTTATTTATAGTCACTTATTTCCTATTAGTCTAATTTTTGACAGCCAAGGCTGCATTTCGTCTGTTATTTAGATCGACCATTGTTTATTTACCTGACTTCTATTACACTTACAAATTTAAATAATGTACGTTTTTTTACTTGTTGAGCTCTTGTCTGGCAAAATAGCTTTACTAATTTAGTTGCTTTGTCATTCTTTACTCCTGTTAATTTGGTCACTCGTCGCTATAGCTAATCTCAAACTCGGTTGAGACTTAAATAGTTTTCTACTAAAACCAAGTTCACGCTGTAAATAAATGATATAGCAAGATTTTAGCAAGATACTACAATAATAGTTTATTATTGTTTAATTAGGCGTTCCTCATCTGGCCGATATCTCAACAGAGTTGTAAGTTTAAATCTTTCAGGCTACCCGAAAAATCGGTAAATTTAGAAATTAGTTTAAACTCTTCGCTTCAGAATATACTCTACTTTCTTGCCAATCGCCACTAGGTCGTTCTCTTTAGTAAGAGAGAACTGTAAGAGCTAAAATTCTAACTGCCCATTAATTTTCCACAATGATATTGCTTAATTCTCGAGTAAACGTTTTTTGGCGGACTTCAACCTTCAACCCATAGACGATGTTTATCAGATCGCTAAATTTAGAGTAATAAGCTACATTTGTTTAAATAATTGTAAAGAGAAATTATAAAACTATCTAACTAGCTAAAAGCGAGCGAATTTGCCTACTACATAGTTCGAATCGAGCTAAATGAGACTTGGCATTTATTCGTGATTGCTTGGCTCATTTGAGTCTTTCAATCGAGCATTAATTTTAAAAAAATTTTAAAAAACGTACCCTACGGTTTTTACCCATACCAAATAAGTTTGTTAGTTTGAGTTGCGTAATTTTAACTAGTTAGAAATATTTATTTTTAATTTTACCTGTAATGTATTTCATTTATTGTCCAATCGGTTCGCTGAATATCTCGTGGTTTTTGTTGAATTTGGCTGCTAAAAACCTCGAACAGACGACATTATTAAAAACCCTTGGCAACCAATTCTGATGATGGTTATGCTAGACGTATAAAAACCGAGTCGCTCTCGAGCGATCGCTCGAGAGGAAAAATAGTAGTTATACTACTAACTATTAACTATAGGATAAATTTTGTTATTAAAAATTCAATGTTTCATTATTAATTTTGTCGACCAAATCTTTTGGATATTTGCTCAGAGCTTAACTACCGAAAAGCAGAATCGATCGCAAACTAGAAAATCTAATTTTTTTAAGTTTCAACGCCAGAAAATTCAAGAGGAAGACAAGCGTGCTATATTTGGCAGAAATACAAAAGCAAAGCAAAGGCTTTATAGGTGGAGTAGCGACAAAGCTCAAACTTTTAGCTTGTCAACGCAACGACCAGACTTGGAGTGTTGTCACCGCCAACGAGTCAGTCGCTCTTGAAGAAGCTAATGATTTTGGTGATGGAGCTTTAGTAATCGTCAATCTAGGAGTAAATCGTCAAGTTTTGAGTAAGCCAGAATCTGCTTCTCAAAGAATTGTGGGCATTTTATTGGGATTTACTCGGCTTTTAGAAAAAACTAAAAATCAAGAACAAGAAATCGAACAATGGAAAGAATCACTTACGATTCAAAGTGAAGAACTTAGTAGGCGAGAGCTTGAAATGGAAACTCGCCTCGAACACCTAGAACAAATGGAAGAAGAGTTCGAGCGTTTAGAGCAACAGCGTCTCGAGATTTCTCAGGCTCAAGCAGAAATTGAACAAGTTAAAGCTGAGATTGAGGCTAAAAGAAAAGAGTTATCAGGAGCGTGGGTGCAACTCCAAGGAAAACAAGAGCAATTGCAGCAGTTTCAAGAGTCTAAAATTTTAGATGAAGCCCAAACCACTCAAATTCGAGGACAACTACAAGCTCTATCTTCTGCCTTAGATTTTAGTAATGCTATTAAAGAGCAACTTAATTTAGCTTTTAAAACAGCTAACGTTCAGCAAGGAAACTTCTTCCCTAGTTGGCAAAAATTAGAACAGTATCTTCAAGATATCCAAGAAATCGAAAAGAAACTCACAGAAGGCAAATCTAGACTAGAAAGCAGTCAACAAGAATTAGAATCGTTAACCGTCTCGATCGCCGAAACCGAAAGGCAACTCCAAAAGGAACGCCAATCTCTGGCAGTAAAACGAGAATTAACTAAATTTTTGAATTCTCAGACACAATCTCACACTACGATGCTACAAACTCTTGGAGAGCCCGACTTAGAAACATTAGAGCGAGAGCGACAAAAACTGGATATAGAAGCGTTAGAAAATATTCCCTTACCCGACCTCGTGAAAATTGTCGAGAATCTTGAAAAAGATTTGGAAAAAGTCGCTCGATTTGTTAGCGATCAAGAAGAGGAACTAAGTTGGCAGTGTAAAGCCGTTGAAGATCTAGAGGCGAAAGTAGCAGTTGCCCAAGAATTCGAGCGTTTGACCTTGGAGCAAGAGTTAGCTGATGAAAAAGAAGCCAAAAAAATGTTAGACCAAACTTTAATCGGTCAGCGTCGCTCTTTAAAAGAAAGATATGAAATCTTGCTGCGGCATACGCGAATTCTCAAACGTCGTCAGGGAATCATCGATTCGGAGGTCGAATCAACGGCAATCGACTTAGAACCAATCAAACAGAGTCTACAGCAGCAACAGCAAAAATTACTAGAGCAACAACAACACTTAGAGCGAGAGATTACTCAAATCGAGACGAATATTAGGCAACTCGAGACAGCAATAACCGATCGTGAAGAACGCCAAGCCAAGCTTACGGTTGAAATCCAGCAGCAAGAAGCTAATTGCCAACAGCTAAACTTAGAGCTTGCCGCACTCAAATCTAAAAGTGAATTTTGCCAAGAAAACTTGCAACCCCTACAAGATAGTTTAAATAGTCTTCGTGAAGAACTCAAAGTAATCGAACGGACAATTGCCGAATACAGCCAAACCAGTCCTGACTCAGCACTTAGTGCACTCGATCGCATCCTGCAAGAATTGACGGTCTAAACCGCGGACGATTAGTTCGGAGTTCGGAAATGTTTTTGTAGTTTCTATTTCTGCCTCAGACTTTCAAAATTGATTGCGATAGGGTTTCGTCGCTTTTTTCTTTTTGCCTTTATTTTTTTCGTAGTCGATTTCTTTAAGTTTTTTCATGATGCGACTGAAGTATTCTTGCAGATATTGTTCGAGAGTAGTCATTTCTTGGGGATCGATGTTGAAAGCTTGATAGGTTTCTGCCATCGATGCATCTAGCGGTTGACCACTAGCTAATACTTCGGCAAAAGCAAGGCGATCGGCCGTGTTTTGTCCCCACTGAAAAAAACGACTGATGCGACGCATCAAACCCAATACATTAAGCGATACGCGAGAAATTTTGGCATTTTCTCCCGATAGTCTTTCGCAAAGATCGATTATTTCATAGGCTCCCCAAGCTTTGGAGCCGACTACAGGAAATGTTTGCTTTTCTGTGGCGGGTACTTCTAAAGCACGAACGGCGAACTTGGCAACATCCTGGGTATTCATGTAGGCGATCGGAGTACTTTCTCCCGTTACCCAAACAACCTGATTTTCCAGAATGGGAATCGCATATTGAGCAATTAAACCCTGCATAAAACCGCAAGGTCTTAAAATTGTATAATTTAAACCGGATTCTGCTAAAAATAACTCGGTACAGCGTTTGATATCCATAAGTGGGACATCGCGATATCGTTCGCAGTTAAGAATTGAAAAAAATATATATCGCTCGATTCCCGCAGCCTGGACAGCTTGAATCAAATTAATTTTTCCTTGCCAATCTACTTCCTTGATACTAAGACTGTCGGTAATTCTAGCGGTAGCCGCATCAATCACGGCATCTACTCCTTCTAAGGCAGGAATTAAAGTTTCTGGAGCGCACAAATCCCCCTTAATCAATTCTGCACCCCATTCTTTTAAAAATGTTCCTTTATTAAGATTGCGCACCAAACAACGCACCTCATAGTCGTTATCTAAAGCCTCTCGTGCTACTTGTCTGCCTAAGGTACCAGTCGCACCTACTACTAATAACTTCATTTAAAGTTTTGTTAATATTTTTTAATGTTTCTCTAAGATTTTATCAAAAACCGATCTTTATGCAGAATACTGTCTGTTGAGGCTAAATTTATTTAACTTGAGATTAGGCAAAAGAATGGGTCGAAACTTAGATAGAGTCGTTTGCTTAAACTGAGGCTTCTAGTACCACACCGACGACACTATAGTCTCGGACTTCTCTAAGCTTATTGATTGCGGCGACCGCCTGAGAGTTGTTAAATTTACCCAAGGCTCTTGCTGCCTGCATTCGGATTCGCCACAATTCGGCTTCGGACAAAGGTAAAAGCTGCTGTATCTATCTAAGTTCATTATGATTAATCGATCTGTTATTTAAAGTCTACAACTCCGAATGTTGTCTGGCAATTTCCAGATTAGAGTTGAGCGTAGCGATCGCTAGCTTCTATAAGAGCGTGTTGGATACCTGGTTCGGAGATGGAATGTCCGGCATCGGGAACGACGATAAATTCAGCCTCTTGCCATAGTTGATGTAGTTCCCAAGCGGTAATCATCGGACAAACTACGTCATATCTTCCCTGAACGATTACTCCAGGTAGGTGACGAATGCGATCGACATTTTCTAAGAGCTGATTTTCCCGTGCTAAAAAGCCCTTATTAACAAAATAATGACACTCGATGCGAGCAAAAGCTTCAGCAAATTCTGCCATACCAAACCGTTCGATAGTTGTAGGAGAAGGCAATAACTTACTAGTACTGGCTTCCCAAACTGCCCATGCTCGTGCTGCTTGTAAACGAGTAGTTCGCTCTTCGCTGGTTAGTCTTTTATAGAAAGCCGATAATAAATCGTGACGTTCTTCTAGAGGAATTGGCTTGAGATATTCTTGCCAAGCATCGGGGTAAATATTACTCGCCCCTTCCTGATAGAACCAGCGTATTTCCGAGCGCCGTAACATAAAAATGCCGCGCAAAATTAAACCTTTGCAACTATCGGGGTGGGTTTGACTGTATGCCAAAGCTAGGGTACTGCCCCAACTGCCACCAAACACTACCCACTTGTCAATATTTAAATGTTGTCTTAGTTTTTCTATATTCCCGACTAAATCCCAGGTCGTATTTTCTCTTAATTCAGCATAAGGCGTGCTCTCTCCACAACCTCTTTGATCGAAGATAACGATGCGCCACTGTTGCGGAGCGAAATATTGACGATACATCGGAGTAATTCCGCCTCCAGGACCTCCATGCAAAAAGATGACTGGTTTACCGTCACGATTGCCCGATTCTTCGTAGTGGATGGTGTGTAGCTGAGAAACCTTTAATTTGCCTTGATTGTAAGGCTCGATGGGCGGATACAATTCTCTCATTTAAATTATGCCAGTGTTGAAACTCATAAAGATAATAATCGAGCTATGATGCTAATCTCGAAAATTCTCGACAATTTTTTCTGTTTTATAGCGGTTGCCGCTCGAGTTTTAGACTCAACCATGCCTTCAAGCTTATCACCAGGGTCTAGTATTTACAGAGCGTTAAAAAATAATAAATCTATCTCTGGTATGATTAATTAAAAATTATAAATTGTTATGGAAAACAAGCTCAGAGAACTCATAGGTCAGCCTAATGTTTGGCTTTACCTTCAAAGCAGCAAAGGTTGGATTAAAAATGTGGAAGTTTTGGATGTCGATCGCGGAATATTAACTTTTCGTTACGAAGAACGCTCTCATGCAGAAACCAAGGTTTGGGAGAAAACAACTAGATTAGATAACGTTTTAGAAATAGACGTTCGCCTGGTCACCATACCGAAATGCCAACAGCAAATTGAAAATATGCGTAATAAATTAACTGAAATCTGGGAACTAGAAGAGTAAAGAGCGATCGCAAGTAGCAGCTCGTGGATTTTAGCTACTCTTAAAATTAAGCCTCGACCACTACCTTTGATGACGATACCGTTTGAGGGCGACCCCAGATTACAGTTTCATGTTGGTAGATTGCCATACCAGGTTTAGCACCTTTGGGTTTATAGACATATTTGGGTTGGGTATAAACTACAGGAACTAGATCGCTTTGGCGTGCCTGACTGTAATAAGCTGTAAAATCGGCAGCAAACTGAAGATCTTTTTCATCGGGAACTGCTCCAGGTTCCAAACGTAACAAAGCGTGACTGCCAGGGCTCTCTTGAGTATGAAACCAAAGGTCGTACTCGTTGGCGGTACGGAAAGTTAACAGATCGTTTTGACGATTATTGCGACCGATCCATAGTTCAAAACCCGATGGTGTAGTGTAGCGATGGGGTTGAGATTCTTGGTTATCCTGACGATTATCTGCTTGACGTTCGGAAGCTAAATATTTTTGTTGAATTAGTTCTTGGCGAATTTCTTCCAGGGCTTGTAAATCTTCCCGGTGGCGATCGCTTGTCTCGTCCTGGGTAGAAGTCCAATCGTTTTCTAGGCGATCGAGAGCGGTTTTTACCTGTTGCAAATAGTTAATTTCGGACTCTACTTCTGCTAATAGCGGTCTGACCGCATCTTTAGCACGCTTGAGTTTTTGATGTTTTTTATAGAGAGCTTGAGCATTGGCAACGGCGTTTTGCTCGGGGTTAAGCTTAATTGTAACTGGCTCGCCCGTTTCGAAGTCAGACAAGGTAATAGAGTTCATTCCCGGTTGCCACTGGTACAAATTTGCCATCAATAGGTCGGCTTGTTGGCGTGAAATATCGGCATCTGCTGATTGTGCCAAGCGTTGACGAAAGGTATCGGCCTTGCGGGTTAATTTCTCGAGCAGACTATTGAGTTTTTGGTGTAATTGATGGTGTAGCTGTTGAAAGTGTTGGCGGTTTAGTTCGTTTTGGTAGTAATGATTGAGCAAAGTTTGAACATTTTTGGCTGCTTTGGTTTTTTGCCAACCCAGGACTGTATAGCCATTGCTCGACCAACCAGGATCGAACTTTCCTGTGGCTAGAGTTTCTAACCAGCGTTGCCAGTAGCTAAATAGCTCTTGCCAGTCTGCATCTGCTAACTGTTCTGTAAGTTGTTGTGGAGATAGCCTGGCGGCATAAATTATTTCTTCTGCTACTTTGGGACTTAAGCCGCGATAGGAGTTGACTAGTTGTCGCTTGAGCTTCCCGGGAATGAGACTGACTCTGGCTTGCCAACTTGCGAAAGATTCTTCTAGTTTGGGTGGGGTTCCCATAAGGGGAGGAGGAAGTTCGTACTCTCGTCCTGTTTGAATGGGACGAACCCTCGATTGACTCGAGCTTATTTGACGGGCAGGAGTAATAATTTGCCCCTCGGCATCAGTTAGAATTACGTTACTGTACTTGCCCATAATTTCTACGTATAAATGCCACAGAGGCTTTTCCCCAGGACGTTGAGCAAATTGTAAATCTAAAACTCTTTCCCATGGAGCAACCGCTGCTAAGTCAATTAGTGCCAGTCCGTTGAGCTGATGTCTTAATCGATCGCTAAAACTAAAAGTATCTCGCAGTCGTGGTGGTGGATCGCCGATGTTGATTCTGGCGGCTTGAGGATGCCACGAGATAGTCAACCAGAATTTGGTTTGAAGAGTACGTAGTGCCAGAGCAATGGTAAAGCGATCGCGCTGATACACTTGTTCGAGGCGAGATGGTACCCGGTTGTCAATTAACTCGGCACGGGAAGCCATCAGAGTTGTATAGTCAACAGATTGCATGAGAATTTCAAACTAGGATCGGCGCCATCGAGTCACAGTTTACTCTGTCGTTCCCAAACAGAGCTAGCTTTTGCTTAGTAAATGTTATTCTAACTACAAATTTATTTATTTTGAGCAGAAAAACCGAAAAAAAGCTAAAAAATACTTAAATAGACTCGTTATAGATCGGTTTTTGCTTGTAAATAAAGAATTTTATTTATAATATTAGAACTATATTTTCTAAATTACTAGGGCTGTAGATTGACTCAGTCAATGACCATGAATATTCAATTGATTAATATTGGTTTCGGAAATATAGTTTCGGCTAACCGCATTATAGCCATAGTCAGTCCCGAATCAGCCCCAATTAAAAGAATTATCACTGAAGCTAGAGAAAAAGGACAGTTGATTGATGCAACTTACGGTCGTCGGACTCGTGCGGTAATTATTACCGATTCCGGACACGTAGTGTTATCGGCAATTCAGCCAGAAACAGTGGCTCATCGGTTTGTTATCGACAAAGATGCTCACACCAACGTCAATTAAAATTTTCTCGAATGTCAACAGGTAAACTAATTGCCATTGTCGGACCTAGTGGAGTGGGCAAAGGGACGATCGTGCGCTCCCTTCAGCAACGCCATCCCGAAATTTATCTCTCTGTTTCTGCTACTACCAGACAACCTAGACCAGGCGAGGTCGAAGGAAAAGATTATTATTTCCTCAGTAAATCCGAGTTCGAGGAAGCGATCGCCGCAGGGGAATTTTTAGAATGGGCAAAGTATGCTGAAAACTATTACGGTACTCCGAAAACTAAAGTAGCAGAACAGATCGAACGGGGTAAATTGGTGCTATTAGAAATCGAATTAGCCGGAGCGAGGGAGATCGCTCAGAGTTTTCCTAATGCTTTAAGAATTTTTATTTTACCCCCTTCTTTAGAGGAATTAGAACGTCGAATTAGAAACCGAGGCAAAAATTCCGAAGAGTCTATTGCCAAACGTCTAACCATCGCTCGAACTGAACTCGCTGCTAAGGATGAGTTTGACGTGCAAATTGTCAATCAAGATTTAGAAACTGCGATCGCCCAAGTTGAAGCGACTATTTTCGAGCGATAGCTGAGGAGATCCGCAATTTCCAGGGTTTGCTAATTATAGTTACAATTTAGAAAAATTGTAATAGAGATAAAACTGCATGATTCCTACCGTTATCGAAACTTCGGGACGCGGCGATCGCGCCTTTGATATTTACTCTCGTCTACTAAGAGAAAGAATAGTTTTTCTCGGTCAACAGGTTACTGACGAAATTGCCAATTTAGTGGTAGCGCAACTGCTTTTTTTAGAAGCAGAAGATCCCGAAAAAGATATTTATCTTTACATCAATTCCCCTGGTGGTTCGGTATCTGCTGGAATGGGTATGTTCGATACCATCAATCAAATTCGCCCCGATGTCTGTACTATTTGTATTGGCTTGGCAGCTAGCATGGGTGCTTTTCTACTCAGTGCGGGACAAAAAGGCAAACGAATGAGCCTACCCAACTCTCGGATTATGATTCACCAACCTCTAGGCGGCGCACAAGGACAGGCAACCGATATTGAAATTCAAGCTAAAGAAATTCTCTATCTTAAAAATAAGCTCAACCAACATTTAGCCGACCATACGGGACAGCCGTTAGAAAAAATTGCCGAAGACACCGAACGGGACTTTTTCATGTCTGCTGAAGAATCTAAGGAATATGGTTTGATCGATCGCGTCATTTCTCGCCGTCCTTCAGCCACTAATCCTCCCGAACCCGTACACAGCTAATTTGTTGCTCGTTCATAGTCGATAGTTGATGGTCGATTGCCAATGGGCGATCGACCATCAAACGTTAAAATCTCAGTTGATATTCAATTCTGCCTTCGCTGCTAACTTGTTCTGTTGCGCCAGTAAATTCTAGTCCACTGAATCTATATCGAAAAATTCCTCGTAAAGAGGAATTGTCACTCAGTTCGTAGATTCCTTCTACAAAGGGAAAAACTCTGAGATAATCCAAGCCAATTTCTTGACCGATGCTGACTACTTGATTGTCAAATGAACTCATTATCCTCCTTCTGGCAGGTTCGATGACAAACAGACCGACTCCCAGATCGAATATTTCGTCTTGGCTAGCATTTTCTAGCTGTTCGGCTAGGTTTAAGAACTGTTCCCCTAGTAGATTGACAATTGATGCCTGGCGGCGAGATGGAATACTGGTCAGTTCGACGGCAGGAGAATTGACTAGTTGAAGGTCGTCTTCTTGCAAAGCAACGTTGTTAAAACAGGTTGTCAGACGCTCTAGCTCATCTTGAGTGTAATATTGGCTAGTTTCAGCTAATGGAGTGTTGTTGGGACGAATAGTACAGTAAGCATTTGCCTCTCCTAAGTCTGGTAATATTGCCTGAGTTTCTCCATCTATATTTAAAAATATCGTAATCAGATCGGTATTACCCGTTTCAGAAAGAGGATCGCTAATTTCGTTTTCTCCGGCCTCCAGCAAGCTGAAATTTCCGGGTTGTGAAATCTCAGCTTGCATCGTGATGTCCAGATAGGGATTAAATAGTCCCGCGTCAGGAGTAAAGACAATAGTATTTTTGCGGTTTTTTGCTAGGAAAAACCTACTACCTAGCAAGTCTATATTAGCTTCTGTTAGGTTTATCGTACCATCAGGAATGATGTTGCTGGGTTGGTCTACCGTTCCATCGAGGGCTAAATCTCCAGCAATTTCAAAATAATAAATGGGAGTCTGTCTGATACCGATATCATTGAGGTTGACTTGAAAATCATTTAATGCGGTGACAAAGGACGAGCCATTATTGTCGTTAGTCCCACCATTACCGTTAGTGCTTTTCGTAACATTTTCCGTGGCATCTTCACTAATGACGGGACTAGTAGCGGCAACAATACCATCGTTTTTAAGTTTGACGACCTGTTCTACCGTAGTCGTATCATTCTTGGGGATGGATACCGTACCATCTTCCAAAGTAACCTCACCACCAATTGTTGGTTCTAGTGCCGCACCCGTTACTATAACTTCTCCTGCTACTTCTCCTTCGTATAACTGTTCAATTTCAATTTCCCCTTGGGGAATATCTACAGCAAGAGGCTGTTCTAAATTATTAACTGCGGTGAGGATTGGTAACGAACCGGCGATCGCCAAATCCTTTTCGGCAAAAGTACCGTTGAGAGTTTCGACAGTGACAATTTGGTCATCGATAGTAATCTCACCGCTACCTTGAAAAGGTGCGGAGAAAAAGGGCGTTTCTAGTGCCACTTCCGCTTGGTTTAAATTAATTACGCCGTCAGCATCGAGATTGTAAAATACCGGTTCGCGGTCTAAATCCAGAAGGGCACTAGCTTCTAACCGTGCATCTCCTTTACCGCCAATCCAAGTCAAATAACCCTGGCTAAATGCACCTAAAAGTTCGAAGGCATCGGTAGTTAATTCTGCTTCGGCAGTAAGGCGATCGTTTTGTCCGGCGACGATCGGATAGGGAATGCTGGCGGCGATTTGAATTGATTCGGGTTGAGTAGTTGCAAACTCTAAACGTTCGCCTCCATAATTGAATTCCCCTACAATCGCCATCGGTAACAGACTACCATTAAAGGCAGCGTCCCGAAACGCGATCTCTCCTGCTATGTCAGGCAAAGGTAGAGTTCCCTCTATAGTACCTGTAGCATCGATTCTACCGGACACATCTACAGGTAACTCGACAAAGTTAGCAATATTATCTACCGTAAGATTTTCGACTTGGAACTCGGCATCTTGGCGTTCTGGTGATAGCTGTCCTGTTAACGAGAAGACTGCTTGTTGTATTTGGAGTCGAGCGATTTCTAAATTTACTGTCGTTCCTTCCAAATTTCCTCTAATTAGCAGTCCGGGAATGTCGAGGAACTGTCTTTCTTCTTTAACTAATCCTAAAGGTTCGACAATGCTAACAAAAGCCGGTTGGGGTTGCCACTGCCAACTACTACCCTCCACATTAAAATCTGCTTCGGGAGTTGATATGGTACCTCCTAAACTAACTTCTCCCGTATATCTGCCTCGAATGTCTAGTTGAGTCGGTACTCCTCCGGCTTCTCTGGCGGCGGCTATTTCCTGCAAGCGATTTACGGCACGGCGTAGTTTTAGTAGTTTTTCGGCGATCGCTTCATCTACAGTTTCTCTTTCTGGAGCGGGTCGAACTGCATCGACGCTTGCAAAATCGGGAGTATTAAATAAATTAGTCAGGTCTTCGATAGTGAACCAACGAAAAGTGGTCAAAATATCTTGAATATAAGCTTCGGGTATGCCTAACCTACCGTCGATCGCCCCTGTCTGTAGATTTAAAGCAGCATTCAAGTTGTAGCGGCTTTCATCGAGAACGAGGGTAGCAGAACTAATCTCGGCTAAATTTTGGGCGGGTTCGTAGGCAAAATCGGCATTAAAGCGATCGGCTTGGATATAACCCACGCCGGGACTTTCTACCGCAATTTCACCATCGGTAGCAAAATTATACAAGTTAAAGGCAACGTCTCCCGTCACTGTACCATCTAATGCACCCTCAATACCTGCGGCTTTTCCTGGGGCAAGATTTAATATGGCTAGGGGAAAATTGAGAATATTAAGGTCGAAAACGTCTCCCTGTCTGTCCCCCGTAGCAATTACTGGGGTGGCGGTTTCTTCTCCCTGACGAAATTCTAAACTAGTAGGGATGTAGGGAAGTTGACAGTCATCTCTAGTACAGGGTACTGCAGTAGCGGCAATAACGTCCTGTTGTCCCTGTAAGTTCAGAGCGATGATTTCACCCGTTCTGACGTTTACATCCCCTGTCAGCACGGGATCGAATACGACATCGTTGAAGGCTAAGTCTTCTAAGCGCAAATCGCCAGTTAAAACCACATTACCTGGTTCGGCAGGGGCAGAAATCAAGTTCTGACCTTGAAATTGCCCATCAAAAACAGCATCACCTCTGAGATTGACGCTATCGGCAATTAATTGGTTATTTTGGGTACTTTGAGCGATAATTTGGTCTATAGGTAGGCGATCGAAATCGATGTTAGCAGCGACGTCAAAGTTAGCATCGGCGATATCGAGATTGCTGGTAATTTCCGAGAGAATAAAATTACCGTTAGCACTGAGACTTTGTTCTCCTGTCGTCACTAAAGCGCGGTTGACGGCTACAGGAACGTTAATTTCGTTATTAATTAAAGGATTTATATCCCCCGATAAATCTACCTGAGCGTTAATATCGTCTATCTCTACCGAAGAGAGATTCTCAGGAGCAAACCGTTCTAATAGTAAAGCAGAACTGATATCCGTCGCCTCGATATCTGTTTGCCACTGATTGTCATTTAAATTGGCGATCGCATCAACTCTACCTTCGGCGACAGTAAGATCGGCATCGACATTGGCGGTAACGCTACTTAAGTTGGGATTTTCGGCAAAGGTCAATAACTGTTCTAACCTAGCGGCAAGATCGATATTGCTAAAGTCCAGGGTAGCGGGAACGGGTAAAGCAGGGGCAAGGCGGTTGAGATCGATACTGCTAGTTCTGACGTTAGCTAGTAAATTACCCGTCTCTATTTGACTGTCAACCAATACGGTTTCGCCATCGACCCCTAATTGCAAATCGGCATCGGCGGTAAAGCTATTGAGGTCGGGATTTTCGGCAAAAGATAGTAATTCCTCTAGTTGCCCCGACAAAGTGATATTACCCGATCGCACGATAGTTTCTACGGGAAGACTGGTTACTATATTGTCTAAAGGAATACTGTCGGTAGTCGCCGTAGCTCGAACGTTTCCCTCCTCTAACTCACTATCTACCGTTACCTCGCCCCCGTCGATAGCTAGTTGCAGTTGGGCTGTGCCCATTATTTTACTCGGATCGAGTTGGTCTAACCTGCCGCTTAGTTCGACATCGGCATTACTCAAAGCAATAGGACGATTTAAATCGAGGTTGGGGTTGGCAAATTGAGATAAATACGGAGTTAAATAGAGCTCGTCTGCAGCGATCGCTGCTTGCCATTGTTTGTTGTTGATGTTGGCTTCGGCGGCAACTTCGACTTCTCCCTCGCCGATGTTTAGGTTGGTGTCGCGCAACCATAATTTGTTATTGGCAAATAAAATTGCTCCCGATCCGTAAATAGGTTCGGCTGCAGTTTCAGTTTGGGGAATTTGCCAGTCTACTACTGCTTCTGGTTTGGCTACCGTACCTTCAACTACACCACTAGCATTGAGATTTCCTACGGTAACTTGTTGGGGAAATTGGTAATATGGTCGCGCCAGTTCTTCGGTAGGTAATTCTGCCTGAAAAGTAAAATTTACAGGCATCTGAGCCGTATCGATCTCGCGTTCTTCTTCTAAAGCCTGTTTAATTCTGGTATCGATAACACCCTGGGCAGTAACTTCTCCACCAACGACGGGAGTTATTCGAAAATTTTCTAAAACTATCTGACTGAGATCGGCACTAAAGTCGGCAGCAACGGTTTCGAATTGGGTATCGGCAACAACCAAAGTGCTGGTGTTATTAAACTTACCAGTCAACATCGGTTCTTTAATCGCTCCCTGTAGCTGTAGCTGAGCGGTAACTTCACCAACTAAATTTACCGGTACTTGGGCTGTAATTGGCTGAGGAATGCTAGCCAGATTAAAAGGCTGCACCTCTATATTAAGATCGTAACCAGTATCTAAATTGACTTCTCCTGCAACCTGGGCGACAATTTCCCCCAAACTAGCTTGAGTATTGGTAACTTGAGCCTCTCTACCAGAGAAATCTAACTGCGATCGCGCCTCAACGGGTGCGTCTAATTCTGTTACCTCTCCCGCTAAATTCTGCAAACTGACCGTGCCCTCCACATTTGCCGAAGTAATTTCTTCAAAGGAGGGAATATCGATATCTAAATCCGCATTAAAAACACCGCTATCGAGAGTGACTGGAGAATTGGGAATTAGTGTCGCCAAGTCAGCTAAAGCTAAATCTTCTACTAAAAGCTTGGTATCGCTTTTGCCAGTTTCTAAAATTGTCTCGCCTTGAATAATGGCTGTAGCTTGTTGAATAGTCGCATCCAGATCGTAGGCAATTAACTGTTCTTTTTGGTTCAAGCGTCCGCTACCATCGACTGTAATTTCAATTGGCTTTTGGTTGTAGGGAACGGCGGTAATATCTGCCTCTTCAATTTCTGCGCCGATATTGAAATCAATTGGCAGATCTCGCTGTTGACCATCGCTTTGCAAAAAGTCTAGATTTAACCATTCACCATCGGCATTTTCTTCTACATAGACCTCGGGTCGTACCAAACCAAAATCGATGGGTAGAGTGCGGCGAAAAATTACGGGGAACAAATTCCAATCAATGTCAATTTCTTCAACGCTGAGATTATCCGGATCGGTTGGGGTTGGGGGTAGAGTAGTTTCGCCAAAGGTAATGCCGCCCAAAGAAAAGCTTTTGACCTCGCCGATGTCGATGGGGCGATTGATAAAATTGCCGATCTGGGTTTCTAAAAACGGCGGCAGTTTCTTTTTGACTAAAGTTTGAATTCCCCAGTAGCCCAAAGCACACAATGCTGCGATCGCTGCTATACCAATAGTCGCTTGTTTGGGCGTGGGTTTTATCTTTCGCCACCAACGCTTGACTCGATTATCTTGATCGGGGTCGGGGTTGGGCGGTCGATTATCTTCTAGGGATTTAGTCATAATTTTAGATCCAGCAAGGCTTCTAAAATAAAAATCTATAAATAATAAATAATAATGTCGATCGACTTACTTATACTTAAATACCAAATTAAAACAAAATCTTAACATAGCGTTATGAGTACGGTTTCTTACGTGAGGCTTTCAATAAAAAACCGCCAGTAGCTTAAGACGTATTTCTTAAAAGTCACTTAGCAAATGGAGAAAAATCAATTTTGGGATATCTCAAGCTGTGACTGTCTGGTGTCTCTCGTACTAGTCCTCTCAGAGTTGGTTGCTCGACAATACAATTTTTTTTGCTGGAAAAGCAATTTAGAAATTGCAGCTAAATTGCTTTTATTATTATTTACGATAGCCTATAAACATAAAAAAATAGTAAATTTTTGGAGTTAGAAACAATCGCCATGAGAATGCTACATACGATGCTCAGAGTTGGCAATCTAGAAAAATCAATTAAGTTTTACTGCGATGTTTTGGGTATGAAACTCTTGCGCCAAAAAGACTATCCTGGCGGTAAATTCACTTTGGCTTTTGTCGGCTATGGTGATGAATCTACCCATCCTGCGATCGAACTTACTTATAACTGGGGCGTAGATAAATACGACCTGGGCGATGCTTACGGACACATCGCGCTAGGAGTAGATGACATTTACGGCACTTGCGAAAAAATTAAATCCCTGGGTGGCAAAGTCAGTCGCGAACCAGGACCGATGAAACACGGCAGCACTGTCATCGCTTTTGTTGAAGATCCTAATGGCTACAAAGTCGAATTGATTCAGCTAGGAACTCAAGGTTCGGCTAAAAAAGAGGAACTAGCCGAGCAAACTGCATAAGTTAGGCATTAGGTTAGTGGTTAGTGGTTAGTAGGTAATTGTTAACGCTACTAAACTACTAACTACAACATTCGCATTTAACAGATTAACCCTTGTAAGGTAGATTTGAGGGAGAGCGATCGTGCAGAAATCTTAAATATTTACAATCATGTCTGTTGCCAACACTTCCTTAGATCAACTCACTCTATCTCTAGAACACGCAGCTTTAGCCCAACTACTGGCTCAACGAGAAAACATTTTAATTATTCAGGATCTCGATGGCGTGTGTATGGGTTTGGTGAAAGACCCGTTAACTAGAGTTGTCGAAGCAAGATATTTAGAGGCAACCACAGCTTTCGATGGTCATTTTTTCGTTTTAACTAACGGCGAGCATATCGGCAAAAGAGGTGTAAATCTCATTGTCGAAAAAACCTTTGGAACTCCTGAAATTGCCAAACGACAGGGTTTGTATTTACCAGGCTTAGCGGCTGGCGGCGTACAGTGGCAAGATCGTTATGGTAACGTGACTCATCCAGGGGTCAGTGATGCAGAAATGGATTTCTTGGCTGCAGTTCCCCAAAAGCTCGCTACTCATTTAAAGCAAATACTGGTCGAAGAAAGATACGGTTTAGCAACCAGTCAGATACAATCGTGGGTTGAGGCAGCAGTGTTGGATAATCAAGTATCTCCTACGGCTAACCTCAATGTCTTCTACGAAGCTCTCTCTGCTGAAAACTATCGCCAACTGCAACGAGAAGTACAAAGTATAGTAGAAAAACTATTGCATGAAGCACGACAGCAAGGTCTGGGAGATTCTTTTTTCGTTCATTATGCTCCCAATTTAGGAAGAGACGAAGAAGGCAAAGAAATTATTCGCTGGGCAAATGGCGAAGATTCGGGAACGACCGATTTTCAATTTATGCTGCGGGGTGCAATTAAGGAAGTGGGAGTACTGGTTGTCTTAAACCATTACTATCATTTACGCACTGGTAATTATCCTTTGGGCAAGGATTTTAACGCTCGACAAGCTCCTCACCAGCAGTCAGAATTGATCGAGATCGTGCGAGAAAACTTCGATCCGCAAATTATGCCTACCATAGTTGGCGTAGGGGATACGGTGACTAGCGTTGCTGAAGAAAAAGACGGAGAACTTACATTCGGACGAGGTGGCAGCGATCGCGGCTTTTTAGAATTGATTCAATTAATAGGTCGCGAATTCGAACGGGGCAACGTTATTGTTTATGTCGATAGTAGTGCTGGGGAGGTAAAAAACCGCAAACCATTGAAATTAAAAACCGAACCAGAGTTAAAAGTCATCGAAGGACCTGGAGATATTCGCGATACCAGCGATCCGCTTACTCTCAACGTCGTTTTTCCCCAAGGACATCTACAATATATTGACGTGTTTACTAAAGCCGCACGACAGAGACGCAGTTGACGATGGAGTAGGGGTAAGAGGGTGCCGGGGTGCAGAGGTGCTGGAGAGCAAGTTAGGTCTGACTTATTCCCCTCCGCTTCCAATACTTTCTACTTTAGAAGACAGATATAATGTCATCGCAACCAGATTTAAATCTAATCGAGCCTACTGATACGGCAGTTGAAATTTACCTTCGTCGTCCCAGTCAATTTATCATCGACAATCAGAAGCAACTTTTGCCTACTTGGGATCGACCAGTTGGCCAGGTGATTTTGGTTTTACAACAGTCTCGTTTGTCTTTAGAACGCTCCGACGAAGCAGTTGCCCAAGAAAAAGACAGACTGCGAGAACGGTTTTTTCGCTTTGGCTGTAGTTTGGTTTTTCTGTTGCGCGATCGCAACTTACTCAGCGATTTGTTCGATCCGCGTAATGGCTATCCGTTGATTTCTCGTCAAGGAGATGTAACTCTAAATGACACTGCCGCGATCGAAGCTTTGTTAGGATTTGAAGTAACCGACTGTGGAGATTGTGCTCTAATTACTCATCCCTACTGGGGTAGTGGGGTCTATCCTGCAACTATCGTAACTATTGCCAGTTTTCCAGCGATCGAATCTATTTTAAATGAAGTTATTGCTTCTTTGGGATGGAGAGCGCGTAGTAATTAGTCTTTTGGTTAAGGTGCGATCGCTTCATACTGCAATTGCCTTGTTACCTATTTACTCAAACCTTTTGCTCGATCGCATTAATAAATCGTTTATGAATCTGGGGATAGAGAGAGAAATTCAGCATCTTACCTATACTAATAGCTAGCGAACATTAAGCCATAGCGAGTTTTTACACCGATTGAGAACTGATATGTCAGTTTTGATAATAATTTTGGGGCTAGCAATTTTAGCTATTGTTACTTTTGATGTCTTGATGACTACTCTAACTCTTAAAGGTGGAGGTCCTTTGACCAGTAGGCTCTCAGCTAGATTGTGGCAGTTAGTTCTTAAAATCGATCGTTACAATTTTCGTCATCGTTTGCTGGCTAGCCTCGGCTGGTTGCTTTTATCTAGCATAGTTATCATCTGGAACTTGTTAACTTGGGCTGGATGGTCTTTGGTTTTTTGCTCCTATAAAAATGCCATAATCAACACTACTGACAAAATGCCCGCCGATATTCTCGACCGGCTCTATTTTACCGCCTATACCCTTACGACTTTGGGCAGAGGAGATTACCGACCGGAAGGGGTAATCTGGAATTTGTTTACGGCAATAGCTTCGGCTAATGGCTTTTTTATCGTCACGCTTTCTATTGCCTATTTATCTCCCGTAGTGTCGGCAGCTACGGACAAACGCGCTTTTGCTATTTACGTTTCTTCTCTAGGTGGAACTGGAGATGAAATTTTAACTAGAGCCTGGAATGGTCAAGATTTCGGTCAGTTAGACCAGCATCTCATCGCGATCGCGCCGACGATCGCTAAATTAGGAGAGCAGCATTTATCCTATCCGATTTTGCATTACTTTCATAGTACGGAGCGATCGCGCTCCGCATCTTTAAGTCTAGTAGCATTAGATGAAGCTTTGACTTTATTGCAATATGGAGTGGCTAGTTCTTTTCAATTCGATTTTGCTGCTTTGGGGACAGCTCGTCGCGCCAGTGCCGCATTTACTAAAACACTGACTTCTGTCTATTTAGAACCCGCTACAGACGAACCGCCTCTGCCATCTTTAGATTTATTAAGAGCTAAAGGTATTCCTACCGTGAGCGACTCAGAGTTTTTAGCAGCCACTAAACGGATCGTAAAAAGACGAAAGCTGTTGCTCGCTTTCATACGCAATGACGGTTGGACTTGGGAGGCTGTAGCCTCTACCAGGACTACCAATCGCTCGAGCAATTTAGATGATGAAACTTTAATTGATGAAGTAATGCTGCACTAGAGAAAATAAATTATGTTTGAGTCGTTGTACGGTTGGGTCGATTTGGCTTTGGGATTAAATGTAGATGCCCAGAAGTTAAATATTTGGCAGATGGGACTAAGAGCAGTAGTAATTTACATTACTGCTTTTATCATGGTAAGAATAGCTGGCGATCGCCGTTTTATTGGCAAGTATGCCGCAATTGACGTGGTTTTAGGTATTATTCTCGGTTCTACTCTCAGTCGCGCTATTAATGGTACATCGGCTTTTTTTCCTTCAATCGGAGCGGGTTTGGTTTTGGTGGCAATACATTGGCTGTTTGCTGCTTCGGCTTTCCATATTCCTAATTTGGAGGAGTTAATTAAAGGGCGGTCGCGAGTTTTAGTTAGAGACGGGCGAATGTGCGATCGAGCCATGCAGCAAAGTCACATTACCCAAAAAGATTTACAATCAGTTTTGCGACTTAAAGCTAAAACAAATCAAATTGAGAGAATTGAAGTTGCTCGTCTAGAAAGTAGTGGTGAAATTAGTTTTCGTTCACGATCTGGTTCGCCTAGAATTGTGGAATTTGAGGTACAGCCAGGGGTGCAAACAGTACGTATTGAGATTAGCAAACTTTCAGAATGAGAATAAGAGATTAGAAGTTTATGGAGCGGAGTAATATCAAGTCGGATTAATTGCCCCTAATAAAAACTTAGGCTAACCTTTGATGCAGCAGAAAATATATTATGGTTGTTCAACACAAGAAAAGGGGATATAGTTCGATGGCAACAATTGCTACCAACAATGAAGTCGTTACCGTAATCGTTATTTTTACAGTCGAACCAGATCGACAGCAAGAACTGATAGATGCGATCGCAGAATTTTTAGAGACAGTCAAGCAACAACCTGGTTTTGTTTCTGCCAATATTCATCAAAGCATCGACGGCACAAAAGTTGCTAACTATGCCCAGTGGCAAAGCCAAGCAGACTATCAAAACTTTACTAAGAACAACGAAGTACAGGCAAAAGCAGGCAAACTTAGAGAATTTAATGCATCACCAGATATCCATGTTTATGAAGTAGTTATTTCTGAGTCCAAAGAAGGAACGCCTAAAATTAAACAAGGGCAGTACATAATTCATTTTGCCGAATTTCGGATGCCACCTGAGAATCAACCGCGCATGATTGAACTGGCAAAAGAAAACGTCGTTAAAGCAATGGAGTTACCAGGACTGATTTCTGCTAATTTTCATCGTAGTCTCGATGGCATTCGTGTAATTAATTATGGACAATGGCTAGATCGAGAAGCTATCGAAAATCTCAAAAAACAGCCAGGATTTGGCGGAGACTCTGAATATTGGTCGGGTGTTGCCGAAAACGAACACCATCTCTACGAGGTTGTTTTGACCATACCTGAAGATTAAAAGAAATTGATGGAATTTTCTTGGTAAAACTCGCCCTACAATGCACTAAGAGAATCCTACGATACTTATCTTGAGAAACCGCTAATCTCTAAAACATCACTCATCGTCGCCCGAGATCTCGTTAAAATAAAAAGCTGCACTAAATAAAAATATATTAAATTCAAGAGGTATTCTGTGGCTGTTAGAGTAAGAATTGCACCTTCCCCCACGGGAAATTTGCATATCGGTACGGCGAGGACGGCGGTGTTTAACTGGCTATTTGCCCGTCACCATCAAGGTACATTTATTTTAAGAATTGAAGATACTGATAAAGCGCGATCGCGCGACGAATTTACTGAAAACATTAAATCGGGTTTAACTTGGCTGGGTTTAAACTGGGATGAAGGACCTTTTTTCCAAACCCAAAGACTCGATAAGTACCAACAGGCGGTACAAACTTTACTCGAGCGAGGTTTAGCTTATCCCTGTTATTGTTCTGCCCAAGAGCTAAACGAGATGCGCGAAACTCGCAAAGCTAAGGGACTCGCTCCCGGCTACGATAACCGCCATCGCAATCTAACTACAGAAGAAATAGAGGCTTTTGAAGCCGAGGGGCGCAAACCCGTAATTCGCTTTATTATCGACGAAGCCCGCACTATTATTTGGGAGGATGCAGTTAGAGGTAAGGTTACTTGGAAAGGCGGTGACTTGGGAGGCGACATGGTAATCGCCCGTGCTGCCGAACAAGATGAGGAACCCTTCGGTCAGGCACTATATAATCTGGCGGTAGTGGTAGACGATATCGATATGCAAATAACTCACGTTATTCGCGGAGAAGACCATATCGCCAATACTGCCAAACAAATATTGCTTTACGAAGCGTTAGAGGCGACTGTGCCACAATTTGCCCACACGCCGTTAATTCTCAATGAAGACGGACGCAAGCTTTCTAAGCGAGATGGGGTAACTTCGATCGATGAATTTCGCAAACTGGGTTTCTTACCCGAAGCCATGGTCAACTATATGATTTTGTTGGGCTGGACTTTTCCCGACTCTACCAAAGAAATTTTTACTCTCGACGAAGCGGCTAAGGAGTTCGATCTCAAACGAATTAATAAAGCGGGAGCAAAGTTTGACTGGAATAAACTAGATTGGATTAACACTCAGTATCTCCATCAGATACCCGTAGATAGGTTAGTCGATCTGCTCGTACCCTATTGGCAGGATGCGGGGTTTGAAGTCGATAAAGTCGATCGCCCTTGGTTAGAGAGTTTGACCGAAATGACCGCCCCGACTCTAACTCGTCTGACTGACGTAATTAAAGAAACCAAAATCTTTTTTGTCGAATCTGTAGAATACGGTGCAGAAGCAACGGAGTTGTTGCAGCAAGAAGGTGTCCCTCAGATACTTCAAGCAGTCTTAGAGGCGATCGCCAACAACAGTCAGTTAGAAGAAGCTGATGCTAAAGGCATTATCAAACAGGTAACTAAAAACCAAAAAGTTAAAAAAGGTCTAGTAATGCGATCGCTCAGAGCAGCTTTGACGGGAGAATTACAAGGTCCCGACTTAATTCAATCTTGGCTGTTACTCAATCGCCGCGAATTAGATCGGCTGCGCCTACAGCAGGCTTTAGAGAAAATAGCAGCATAAAAGATTTAAACTTATCTCATGTTTGAATGAGTCTGTAGGGAATGTTCGTAGTCAGTAGTTAATTGTCGATTGCATAATTCAACCGGCAATTAACAGCCTGGATAAGAAATCGGCTTTTGCAGTTGCCGTCTGTAAAATTTTTTAGCACTCGGAGGAAATTGCCAAAGGTGCAAATTGGCGAGCTTTCCTCAACCGCCAACAAAGTGGTTCGTTTACGCACTATTAAAGCGGAAATAAGCTTATTTATAATTGGAACTACTTACTTGCTAACAGCGTCTAGCAATAAATAGTAAATTACAAGTAAATTGTAAACTAAATTTATACTTAGCCATCATTTAGCAAAGTGCGATCGCAGGCGCGGTCTGTAATATGAAATCATCGATCGATCTATTGAGGAACGGACATCATCTATTTAGGAAGTTTTATTGGATATTATTTATCGGCTTGACACTCGGTTACGGTAATTCAGCATTAGCACAGAGCAGAATTGAGAAGATAATTATAGACCGTCAATTTATTTCTAGTCCGATGACCATCCAAGGGGTTAGCGGTGGTAACTCTGCCGCCGTAGAAGTAGTTAGAACCGAAAATACGGCTACGGGATATTGCGACGGTTTTGTCCATCGTCAACCAAATCATATCTTTAAACTCAATTCTTTTTTTGATTTTTTAAAAGTAGAAGTAGAAAGTCGGGCGGATACAACGATTTTAATCAAAGGTCCTGGTGGCGTTTGGTGTAACGATGATGCCGAAACTGCCAATCCCGTAATTGAAGGACAGTGGCAACCAGGAATTTATGAAGTCTGGATTGGTTCCTATCAACAAAACGTCAACAACAACTACCGGATCAAAATCACGGGGGGCAATTCTCCATAGCCAATCTTACCCATTACCGCTAATCTAGATAAAGTTACATTACACTCAGGAATATAAGTAACTGTGGCTTTCAAGATTGGCTTGCTAGGATTTGGTACCGTCGGTACGGGGACGGCTGAAATACTGCTTAATACTGCTGGACGCAATACCCTGTTAAACGAAATTGAAATTGCACGGATAGGAGTGCGATCGCTCGATAAACCGCGACAGGTTGAGCTACCATCGGGAACTTTAACCACAGACTTAGAAGCCATCGTTGGCGATCCCGACATCGATATCGTGGTGGAATTGTTAGGAGGACTAGAACCGGCGCGATCGCTGATTCTGCAAGCTATAGCCAACGGCAAACACATCGTCACTGCCAACAAAGCTGTTATCGCTCGTTATGGAGATGAAATCTACACCGCAGCTAATCAAGCGGGGATATACGTGTTGCTAGAAGCGGCTGTCGGTGGCGGGATCCCAATAGTCAAACCACTCAAGCAATCCTTGGGAGTCAACCGCATTCAAAGCATTATCGGTATCGTTAACGGCACTACCAATTATATTTTGACTCAAATGTCAGCAGTAGGGGCAGATTTTGAAGCGGTGCTAGCTGAAGCACAAAAACTCGGCTACGCCGAAGCCGATCCTACTGCCGATGTCGATGGTTGGGATGCTGCCGATAAGATTGCCATTTTAGCTTCTATCGCTTTTGGCGGCAGAATTAATCGAGAAGATATTCTTTGTGAAGGTATCCGTAAGATAAACGCTACGGATATTAACTATGCCGATAGTTTGGGTTTTGTTATCAAGCTCTTGGCGATCGCTAAAACTAATCCCGAACCAGATTGCTCGTTACAGATAAGAGTTCATCCAACTTTGATTCCCAAAACTCATCCTCTAGCTAATGTCAATGAAGTTTACAATGCAGTCTTAGTGCAAGGAGAACCTTTGGGACAAGTAATGTTTTTTGGTCCTGGTGCGGGGAAAGGTGCGACTGCTAGTGCGGTAGTATCAGATATTATGAATATCGTCGGCATTCTTAAAAGCAGCGGCAAGAGTGCAACTCTCGATCCCTTGCTCAGTTGTTCTCATCAAGATTTCTGTACTATCACTCCAACTGAAGCGATCGCAACTCGGTTTTATGCCCGTTTTCTCTGTCGAGATGTTCCCGGGGTGATCGGACATTTGGGTACTTGTTTTGGCAAACACAACGTCAGTTTAGAATCGGTAGTGCAAATTGGCTTTCGAGATGAACTAGCCGAAGTTGTGGTAGTTACTCACGATGTGAGGGAAGGAGATTTCCGAGAAGCTTTAGCTGAAATTAAAAATTCTGAGGCGATTGATAGTATCCCCAGTATTCTGCGAGTACTGTAGGGATAAACGTTGAAGCAGTGCGGTCTTGGGTGCTTCTCCCATGAGGAGACAAGGACTCGGAGCTTGTATCCGAGTAGTGAGTGCCGTCAACTGCTGAACCCGAAGGGCGGTTTGCCCTGTGGTATGAAGGCAATTCGCAAATAATCCTGTCAGAGAATAATGCGGTCGCCAACCTGTTTCAAAGTATCGGGAAAGTCGCCAATCAAACCATCTACCCCCAATTCAATCAATTTTTCCGCTTCTGCTTGCGGAGTCTGCACCGTTCCATTTTGATTGAGAGTTAAATATGGTTCTTCATTGCGTAAAGTGTAAACGTTGACTTTTAAACCTGCCTGGTGAGCTAAATCTATCAGAGGAAAAATTTCTCCCGTTAGCTGAGTGGTAATTTGGCTATTGCTATTAACCGGTTTGTCTAAACTTTTACATAACAGAATGCTGTTTTTCCAGGGATTAACCGCTTCGGCATAGGTACTGATAAATTCGTAAAATGCTGATAGTGAAAGTAGTTTGCCATAATTGGTTGCTGGATGGCGATCGCCTAAATTTATTAAATCACAGTAAATTCTTTGCAGGTCTTTTTTAGTCAAACTAGAATTGTTGAGGTTAATAACCAGGTCGTAAGGTAGAGAAAAGTTAGGACTATTATTTTCAATAGTCGCAGCGACAAGCTGATGTAAGGGAAGATCGATTCCTGCATCGGGTAGAATGTGTTTTTTTAGATCGATTAGCGGCGCGATTTCAAAAGCCTGAATGATATTTTGTTCGCGCTTAGTAAAATTTTCTTCAACCAGAACTCGTACTATCGCTTTTTCGACATTTAAACCGATATTGTTGAAATAACTATTATGTTTTAGTTCGTGAACGATACCAACTGCTTTTCCTGTAGTAGCTTGAAAATCTTTTACTAAATTAATAACTTCTGTCAGAGTGGGAATTGACCAAAGATCGTCAAACTCTTTACTACGTTCGGCAATAGGCTGTCTGGCTTTAAGTTTTTTTATTTCTTCGAGAGTAAAGTCTTCGGCAAAAAAGCCAGTAACTCTTACGCCATCAATGATTTTGGTAGTCTGGCGATCGCGATATTCGGTATAGTCACAAATATTAGTAGTATGATTTAACAACGGTTCGTGACGGATAATCGGCACTCCGTCTTTAGTCATTACTACATCAGTTTCGATAAAATCTGCACCTCGTTCTAAAGCCAGGTGAAAACCAGCTAGGGTATGTTCGGGAAGCAAACCGCTAGCACCCCGATGCGCGATAATAATTGGTTTTTGATCGTCGAGAGTGTTAAATCGATCTCTTTGAAAACTGTTATTTATCCCCATTGCGAGAAAAATGCAACCTGTTCTTTATGTTCTGGACATTGAACGATGTAACCCATACCGACATCAACCCAAATAAAAGGTATGTTGTCATCAGAAGCAAATTCAAAGATAAATTGATTCATGACGCGATCGCAAGTAGGACAGTTTGGATATTCAATATCCTGTACCCAATGGGGATATCCAGCTAATTTATCTTTTCTGGGTGGATACATTGCCGATTTATCCAATAGAGTATGTACGATCCAGGCTCTCTGACTCGCTTTATAATATTCCTCCATTTTTGGATCGTACTTATAACTATTAAGTTCGGATTTATCGATATCTGTTGCTTGTAAAATAACTTTTAGTTCGCTCTCATCTAAAGTAATTCCTGCTAGTTCGGCTTCTTGCCAATCGGGATAATCTTCTATTTCTTGCCAGCCAATAATTGTTTTTACGGGAAAATCTCCTGATGCTAATTTATCCCCACAATCATCATCTTGAATTTCTGGCGTTTCGTATTGTTCTGGCTTATCGGTAGGATGAATAATTCTCACTAAGTTGAATGGAAGAAACTTTGACCACTCTTGTCTTTTTATTTGACTAGGAGGAACATTTTGAGCAAAGTTAGACAAAGAAAACTTTAACGCCTTATCAGCCCTTGTTCGATTGCAATTATCATTAGTTAGTACAGTAAAAAAGCTGTAAAATACCACTGCCAAATTCACCATTTAAATTTTTGGGAAATTCATCCAAATTTAGCTGTAGGAAAAAGCAGAGCGGATTATTACAGCAACTACAAACAGGATATGATTCGTTTTTGTTTAGCCAAGGTTTACCAGCAAACTTAGAAGCATTCGATCCTCTATCTTCTCTAACGGTAATTGGTAAATAGGCTTTTCTTTTTACAGGATTTAGCTTTTCCGTAATTAAATCTAATGCAGGATTTATTTCAATATCGCCATCTGGCATAATCGTCCAACAAAAAATAGTTTGGTAGCGATTGGTATTTACTAAGGTTGCACTCGTCAAATTTGCTTGACTGAGATTTGCTTCCGATAAATTAGCACCCGTCAAGTTAGCACCCGTTAAATTTGCTCCTCTAAAATCTGCTTTTCTCAAATCTGCATTAGTTAGATCGGCATTAGTTAAATTAGCATTATTTAAATAGACTTTTCTTAAATTTGCTCCCTTTAAATTCGCTCCTTCGAGATTGGCATCTCTCAACGACGCAGGTATCAATACTTCAGTTTTATATCTACGGTAAAGTTCCGATTCGGTTAATTTAGCCAACTCTGGAGACAAGGTTTCGGAAATATTTGCAATTCCCATATCGATTATTTTGGCATAATCGATACTTTTATCTTCGCAAAAGTTTGTTTGTTCTAAATTGGCTTGGCTGAGATTAATTCTTTGTAAATCTGAGCCAGTAAGTTGTGCTTTACTGAGATTTGCCCCTGCTAAATTACAATCAACTAAACTAACTCTATCTAAAGTCGAACGACTTAAATTAATTTGCGGCAGGTCTATAGCAACTAATTTATCTGTTTAGTTCACTAAAATCTCGCTCACCTGCTTTGTATCTGTTTAAAAGTTCTTTAAAATTCATAATACGATCGCGCCAGAGTAAAAATATTAAAACAATTGTACTATTAGTCAGCTTGATTGTCATTTATAGCGACTGAGAAGTGCTGTAATTAATAGGAATCTTGAATTAGAGCGATCGCCTTATTTTTAATAACATTCTCTTTAGTCATATTTTTCAATTCATCGCGACTATAAGCACCGCCAAAAGCTTCATAAGCGGCTTCATCTAAAGCATCTTCATAAGCTTAGTCGAGCATTTCTATAATATTTCATCAGTTGAGGCATAATAACCGATAAAACGCCGTCTTTTATTAGTTTTTTGGATGTATTTCAGCGAATTTTTTATCGATCGCTCTCAGGAAGAAGTGCTTCTTTGCTCGGCATTTTGTTTGATTAAATGAATTAACAAGACAACTAAATAACTGTAGATTTTGTTTAACTTGTCATCTTTGGACATCTCTTCCAATTCGTCGATGATTGCCAGCGCACCTTGATAATCCTCGGTTTCAATCCTGGCTCTAAGCTCTTGTAATTCGTACATATACCTAACAAAGCTTGGCGATTAATATGTTCTGTAAATCTTGTAACTTACTTCTATCTTACTTGCGATCGCTGATAGGAATGTTATTGAGTTGGCGCGATCGCACAAAAAAAAGCGAGTGTTATAACTCGCCTCATTTATGTTAATCGGATTGTTAAAATTCCTAGTACCTAAATTTAAGCAAAAACAAAGTTGTCTTCGTTAGCAATAAAGCTAGCAGGAGCGTTAGTCACAATTGCTAAATCATTGCCGTTGGCAGAAATCAGCGCACCAGCATCGGTTTGGGTAAAAGCAAGGTCATCGTAACCAATACCTAAACCAGCGATACCAAAAACATCTTCATCAGCAGTAAAATCGGTAATAGTGTTAGGAGATTCGGGATATTCAGCATTGGCGATCCAGAATTGGTCAGAACCTAAGTTGCCAGTAATGACGTTATCGCCGCCACCAAGAGCAAAAAAGCGATCGTCTCCTTCTACTCCAAAAACGCGATCGCCAGATCCCAAGATGATGTCGTCATTGCCTTCACCAGCAAAAATCAAATTGCCTCCTTCGCTTTGAGTTAAATCTAGGAGATCGTCACCTTCACCAGTTAAGACTTGAGTGTTGCTAACGGCAAAATCGACATCAGCTTCAAACATATCGTTTTCAGCCGTACCGAATACTTTGGGAAGTTCTTCTGTCGGATCGGGTGTGGTAACATCGCCGCCAAGTTCGGGAGCGAGATCTAGGGGTTTTTCTAAATCTAATAAGATAACTTCGTTATTGTCGATACCTTCTTCCCTACCCATTGAGAAAGGATAGTTGTTGTCGTTAGCGACTAAGATAGTGTCCTCGTCAACTACTACCACGTCTTCGATAGTTACGAAAGGGAAAGAGAAAGTAGTCTCGCCGTCATCGTTTAAGTCATTGGGATCGGCAATGTTGAGGAGATCGACAACTTCTTCTTTAGCGACAAAACCTTCTTCGTCTACCTCAGAAATATCTATTTTGAAGATTTTTTTGAATTCAGCTTCTTCACCTTGGTTGTTATCCCGTTCGATAACTAAAAACTCGTTTTCGTTGATAGGAGTAAAGTCACCGATGGGGTGAGAGTCTTCGGTGGGATAGTAGCCAACTAACTCATCGCTGTACTCGCCGCTTTCGGGATCGAATTCATAGATCCGTAAAGCATTTTCAGGATCGCCTAATACTGGACCTTCGAGTAGAGGATAGAGAGTAGTGTTATCGGGACTAAACGCCATCCCTTCAAAACCTTGAGAGCGATTGAGGTTGGCTAGCTCGTCTTCTTCTAGATAGGGATTTTGAGGCGATTTGACGTATTCAGCGACGATCGCATCTCTAACTTTATCGCCAGTGCCTGGGAAGTCGGTAAAGAAACCATCGGCACCGATTTGAATTAACTGCTCTATCTCTCCTTCAGGTGTCTGTGGCGTACCGTCTGCTTCTAAGGTTAAAAACTGTTCTTCGTTGCGCAGGGTGTAGGGATGAACCTGTAAACCAGCAGCGTGAGCGTCCTCGATAAAAGAAGTGATTTCGCCAGTTAGCTGAGTAGTGATTTCGGCTTCGCCATCGTCGTTACCATCAACGGGTTCGTCTAGTGTCTCTCTCAGGAGAATATTATTTTTCCAAGGACCTGCACCTTCAGCATATAGTTCGGAAATAACCCGCAAAAATTCTGCACTATCGAGATCGCGATAGGTGGTGTCTTCAGATAAACCATTTTCTACCGCCGCTAATAATTCTCGACCGTAAATTTCCGCTAAGTCGTTACCTCGTTCGAGATTGTAGCGAATGTCATAGGGAACGGAAAAACCTTCTTCGGGACTGGCTTCTTCAGTAGCATTACCATAAAGCTGAACTAAAGGTAGATCCCCCAAACCCGCTTCATTCAACATTTCTTGCAGTTCGATTAGGTTTTGGAACTCAAATGATTGAATGAAGATTCGTTCTGGATCGGTAAATCCCGTTTCTTGTAGAGTCTCAATTAGAGGCTCTTCGAGCGATAAACCCTGAAGATCGAAGAAGGTAGGATGTTTGGTTTCGGGATAGATCCCGACTTCAACTCCTGTATCTGCTTCGACTTCCTGTACTAGTTCGATGACTTCTTGAAAAGTCGGAATTTCAAAAGCTTCGTTAAACTCCTGGGAACGATAATCTCGCGGTTGTACTGCCCGTATCTGTTTGATTTCTTCTAGGGTAAAATCTTCAGCAAACCAGCCACCTACAAGGGTGCCATCGAGATCTTTAACAGTCAGGCGATCGGCAAATTGTGGTAGTTCAGAGACATTGGTAGTATTGGCAGTGCCACTGCTGAGAATTGGATTACCATCATCGTCGAACTGAATATTACCATCCTCATCTAATTCCACCTGCGCCAAGGTGGGTTCGTGACGGGCAATCAAAACTCCATCTTTCGTGCTTACTAGATCGGGTTCGATAAAGTCCGCACCTTGAGCGATCGCCACACGATAGGCTTCTAAGGTATGTTCGGGTAATAGTCCACTTGCGCCACGATGACCGATAACTATCGGTTCTTGTCCATTGAGAGTGTCGAGTCGAGGAATGTTGGGAGTAGAAATAGGTGCTTCGAGTAGGGTGCCGCTTTGGTCGAAGTGCAGCAAATACGGACCGAATTCATCACCGATCCAAATCTCGCCATTACTATCGAAGACAAAAGACTCGATATCGAAGTCGCCTCCAGTAAGTAGACGGTCTTCACTATCTTCGTTGACAATATCAAAAGGAATCAAATTATTGGGGTCGGATAGCTGTACGAAGTCTTGCACTTCTACACTACCGTCTCCATTTTCTATGCCAGCAAAGTCTGGATTTACTTGATAGATGCGTAACAAGTAATCGGTACTATTTTCCTGAGCACCAAAGCCATTGTCCGATAAAAACCATAGTGCCCCACTATTATCGGGTGCGAACTGTACGCCGCTGAAACCTTGTACGGGCTGTCCGTCAAATGGACCCATGCGTCCGTTAGCTTCTATCGGATTACCTTCTCCGTCATCTGCGCCAGATGGAGGTCCTTCGGCAAAAGTGTCGGCAGGAAGGGAGGCAAAACCAATTAGTTCGGTAGTCATATTTAACTTTTACTTAACCTGAGAACAAATTAGAATTCAGCGTTTAGATTAGTGCTGTTTTTCACTTAGTTATAATTTCACGATCTGGTTAAGAGCTGACTATGAACCTATTAACAAATAATCAAAACAAAAGTTCGTTATTTATTTAATTTTTGATTCGGGCTTCATTGAAAAATAAATTGATATTAGCGAGTGCGTTAAAAATTTTAATAACTTTAAAATAAAAATAACTAAAAGTTAGTTTTGTGCTTAATTTTACCTAGTTCTATAACGCGACCCACGATCGGAATAAATGAGTGAAGCAAAATAACAACACCAAAGCTAAGACTTACATTAGTGGTTTTAAATTATTACTACTAACTACTATTAAATTTGTCAGATCTACTTATTCGTGTTCTTTTACCTGAGCTTTGTGAGGTAGAATTCTCACTAATCCATAAACTCATGTATAAAAAATAACTTACACCCCTCTTTGTTCGATCACTTTGGTATTTAAATTAACAAACAGTAGTTTAAATAGTTTAGTTGTTATCTACCTAGCCGAACCAACTTGTTTATTTATTTCTTTTGACAGAGTCATTACTAATAATTGTTAAATATTATGAAGTGCAAAGAGTTAAATTGGGAGTAGTTCCAAGTAACCAATCAAAAATGTCGATCGCTGTGTGGAGCAAAAGTAACTAGAATGAAAGCATAATATTGTATTTGATCGAACATAAACATTATTTTCGTTTTGGCGATCGAGCATGATATAGCTTCTAAATTAAATGCTAGATAGCAAAGTTTATAACGATTTAAAAGATAAGAAAGACTCTCATCGAGTAAGGTAAATTAGAGCCAATTAAAACACTTACGCTTAATATTGATACCAAATGAGAAGCGGCTAGATCGAGAAATAGTCAAGCTAATTTTGAGATGCAATTTCTGCATGACATATTGACTAAGACGATGAGAGCGTATTATTTCAACTAGTAATAACTAAGTTAAATTGAGTTAATGAATAAGCAAAAAAATATTGAAAATTTTCCTCAAACTTTAAAAAAAGGTATTTGGATTTTAGGTACTAGTTCCTGGTTATTTGGGATTAGCGATCGCAGTATTGCTTCTCTAGCAGATGGCTATTTGTCTGCCATAGACTTAATCCAGCTAAGTACCGCTTCGTTTTTCTTTGTCAGTTGGCTGTTTCTCAAGCCAGAATAAGCTGTTCTTCCCAGCCTAGATTTTTTATTTTTCATCACATCGAATGATACGTTAGCTTTTAAACGAGTTTCTGGTTTAGTAGGTGCAGCAAGCTAAAATTAAATTTCTAAAAGATCTTTTAATTTAACGACCATTTCAGTGCGACTAGCTACATTTAGTTTGCGAAACATTCGTTTGAGTGCTTGCTTAACAGAGTTGTCGGTAATCCATAATTCTCTGCCAATTGCCTTATTGGTTAATCCTCTGGCAACTAAATTGGCAATTTGAAGCTCTCGTGGAGTCAACTGAGTTATAAATGGATGTTCGTTCGTAGACTGCGATCGCAACTTAGCTAGATTAGCCGATAAATGAAGGCAAACAGCACTCAGATAGACCAAATCGAGATCGCTGAATGCTGGCGTCCGATCGACGCGGGCAAAATGAACCGTTCCCATTAGTTTACCATTACCAACAATGGGTCCAGTCATAATATGTTCGTGGCGGTATTCGGTACAGCATCTCAGATAAAGCTGACTTTGTTTCCATTGTCCGTCAGGATAAACTAGTCTCTCGTGAGCGGGAGCATGATATTTTTGAACGTATTGCAACAAGCGATCTACAGGTTTGCCAATTGTTTGGTATCTTTCGATAAAGCTGTTAGAAACACCTTCTGTATCAACACTCATCAAACAATTTTGCTCGTCTAGCAGATAAATTCCCCAACGTTGCACTATAAAATGTTCGCTAACGCCATCCATGAAGTTACAGCGTAATTCCGCTTCTGTTTTTGCTGCGGAGAGTTTTTGAAATAAAGTTTGAAGCGAGTTAATCATCATCTCTTACAAAAGTGTACCCATCTGGGTACTAGGCAGGCGATCGCCCTTCTAGATACGATCGTGACACGAAGAGTGATTTTAGACAACAACAAATTTATGACTCAAGTGCAGATCGGTTTTTTAATTTATCCTGGGGTGATTCAACTAGATGTCTTAGCAGCCTATCAGGTTTTGACGTTTCCAGCCCACACGCAAACTCATTTACTGTGGAAAAATCTAACTCCCATCGTTAGTAATGAAGGTTTAATCATCACTCCTACTACTACTTTGGCAGAGTGTCCGGCGTTAGATGTAATTTGCGTTCCTGGGGGTGGCATGGGACAGATTGAAGTGATGAAAGATAAGACTATATCAAAATTTTTAAAGCAGCAAAGTCATACAGCAAAATATGTTACCAGTGTCTGTACTGGTTCGCTGATTTTGGCGGTAGCAGGTTTGTTACAAGGTTATAAAGCGACCTGTCATTGGGCATTTCGCGAACAATTGACGATGTTGGGAGTTGAGGTAATTTCCGAAAGAGTAGTTGTAGATCGCGACCGCGTTACGGGAGCTGGCGTAACTTCGGGTATCGATTTTGGCTTGACTTTACTAGGTTTACTGTGCGGCGAACGGGTAGCCAAGATGACCCAACTAATGCTGGAATACGATCCCCAACCGCCTTTTAATGCAGGTACTCCAGAGACGGCAGGAAAGGAAGTCGTCGAACCTCTATTACAGTTCGGCAAACCGCTAATAGATGCTTTTATGTCTGAAACATTGGCTATTAAACGCAAATTGGATAACCAAAGTAACGAGAATTGTTAAATTAAAATGGTTCATCGACAATCGACTGGATTTTCTTTGATAAAATCCGTACTTGCTTGAGTATGGGAGTAAGTTTTAATGTTCCATTATACTCTCTTTCTCTAGCTGTAATGCTATCTCCAAGACAAATCAGCTTAGGCATGGGTAGAGAGTAGAGATTTAATAAATTCAAAATTTAACCGATTTTAATCCAAAAAAGTGGAAGAATTGAAGAGATCGCCAAAAGTTCTGTCGCAACTTGTCACAAGTTTATTTTTTCCGAGTTAAAGCGATAATAGCGGCGATCTGTGTTCCCTTCTGGTAAGAATAACTTTTGTTCGATCGTTTAGTAAACAACTTCGCTTATCTGTTAAAGCCGGATTTCGAGTTTGCAGTAGCTTTGCCATAAACTGAATGGCTTTCTGTAGTAAAGCTGTCGCAGAAAAATAGTTTTATACTTTAGTCTCCAGATTAGTGATCGCGCCATCCAAAATTTCGTAACCATGTTCGACGCTTTCAACATGAGATAGCTTATCTCTCAGTTCGGCTGCGCCTGGAAACTCCTTGCAGTACCAGGCTAGGTGCTTGCGAGATTGATAGATACCGCGTTCACCCTTGTATTGCCACAAGCCCAACAAATGCTCTTTAGCACACTGTAATTTTTCTACAGTAGTGGGCGCGGGTAAGCTTTGACCCGTTTTGAAAAAGCGATCGATTTCTCCGACTAAAAAAGGATAGCCTAGTGTACCTCGCGAACACATTACCCCATCAGCATTGGTTATCTCTAGACACTTAACTGCCGCTTCTACAGAAGAGATATCACCGTTAGCAATTACGGGAATAGACAACACCTGCTTGACTTTACCGATCCATTCCCATCGTGCCGTGCCGTTGTAACCTTGAGCGCGAGTACGGGCGTGAAGAGTAAGCATTTGCGCTCCTGCTTCCTCCATTCTCTGGGCAAATTCAATAATGTTAATTTCGCAATCGTTCCAGCCCAGGCGAGTTTTGACTGTCACGGGAACATCTACCGCTTCTGCTACTGTTTTAACAATTGCCTCGGCTACTTCTGGTTGACGCAGTAAAGAAGAACCACCACCCTTTCTAGTGATTTTATTTACGGGACAACCCATATTAATATCGATGGTAGTTGCTCCTTGGGCTACAGCTTTTCGCGCTGCTTCTGCCATAAAATCGGGACGACAATCAAATAGTTGAATGCTTATGGGTGATTCGTGGCGATCGATCTCCATAATGATTGGTAGATTTTTTAGATGATGTATTTCTCTAGCATTTACCATTTCGGTATAGATCATCGATTTTGGGGCATATTTTCTGACCAATCGCCTAAATACTAAATCGGTTACGCTAGAAAGGGGGGACTGTAAAACACGACTTTCAACCGTAACCGAACCAATTTTAAGAGGTGTGGTAAGCTTGTTTTTTAAAGCTGGAGACAGAGAAATCATAAGCGAGGAGTTGAGGTTTAAAGGATTTGGTGTTGATGGTTAATAGTTTACGACTGGCGATCGATCGCCTTTAGCAAGCGACCATTAACCAAACTATTAGCTATACTAAAGTAATTTGAATTTCTCCATTCCCCCTCAATTTCCTAATTGCTAGCCTGCAACCGAACGCCAAATACCGACCAAAATTCCTTGCACTTCTACCGCCTCGGCTTCGACTTTTATTGGTTCGTATTTACTGTTAGATGGTTTGAGTGTAACTCGGTCTCGATCTTGATAAAACCTTTTTAGAGTAGTGCCGTATCCTGGAACTCTAGCGGCGACAATATCGCCATTTTTAATATCTCGTTGAGAAGAAAGGGAACGCACGATCGCATAATCCCCTTCACTAATTGAATCTTCAATCATGCTATCACCTACTACTCGTAACACATAGCAGTCCGAGCGAGTAAACAAGTCGGATAAATCTAGTTTGGCTTTTTCATCGGCAAATGGTTCGACTAAACCTCCTGCGGCGATCGCTCCTTCAATTGTCAATCCTTTATCTGGTTGATGTAAAATTCTAATTGTCCGAGCTTTACCATCAATCCAGTCGATGTAGCCTTTATTTCGCAATCTTTCCAGACGACTCTGCACTGGGGCTGGCGATCGCAAGTTCATCGCTTTCATCATCTGTCTGATTGAAGGTGCGTGTTGAGTAGTGCGAATGTACTCAACCAGCCAATCGTATAGCTCTTTTTGGGCTGGAGTTAAATTTTCCATAACTTTTTCCAGGAGTCTGTTTTCTCAGAACATGGGTACTAACTATTAGATCCTATTTTTGCCTAAAAAGTCAAGTTTTTTATGTATATAAATGCGATCGCGTCAGAGACTTCTTGGCTGATTCTGTTTTTTTGAAGGCTGGCTATGGTAAACCATAAATTGATAGTAGAGTTATCCTTACCGAGTCTGACTGTAGAGTCCCGTTAAAATATTATTAACAAACAATTAATAAACTTAATAACATTTTCTAGAGCAAATGGTCATTAAACTTGACTTTAATGAACGAGAGATCGTTAAATGCTCAAGATTTTAACCAAGGTCTCAAACTCAAATAGAATCTGAGCCAATAGTTTCTGGATAAATGTCAATCTACTGTATTTTTAGCTGAAAATATAAATCATTTCCACCATAACTACTAACAAAAACTGGTCCATTTTTGAAGACAAAATCTATTTGTTAATTTCATGGTATTTTTTGCGAAGGGAGAGAAATAGTAAATGCAACCAACAAATCCACAACAGTTTACCGAAAAAGCATGGCAGGCGATCGTCCGGACTCCCGACATCGCCAAGCATAATAGTCACCAACAAATTGAAAGCGAACACTTGTTAAAATCCTTAATTGAAGAAGAAGGATTGGCGACGAGTATTTTTAACAAAGCCAACATTAGCGTCCCACGGCTGCGGGATAAAACCGATGAATTTATCAACCGCCAGCCCAAGGTAAGCAATCTTGGCGAGTCGATTTACTTAGGACGTAGTTTAGATACTTTACTCGATCGCGCCAACAAAATTCGTCAAGATTTCGGCGATGAGTATATTTCTATCGAGCATCTATTACTGGCTTATGCTAAAGATGACCGCTTTGGCAAACAGCTATTCAAAGAATTCAATCTAACTGAAAATAAACTTAAAGAGACAATCGAACAAGTGCGAGGTAATCAGAAAGTAACCGACCAAAACCCAGAAGGTAAATATCAAGCCCTGGAAAAATACAGCAGAGAACTAACCAAACTTGCCAGACAGGGTAAACTCGATCCTGTAATCGGTCGCGATGAAGAAATTCGCCGCACCATTCAGATTTTATCCCGCCGTACCAAAAATAATCCCGTTCTCATTGGCGAACCAGGTGTGGGTAAAACTGCCATTGTCGAAGGTTTGGCACAACGGATCGTCAACCGCGACGTACCCGAATCACTGCGCGATCGCAAACTAGTCGCTTTAGACATGGGTGCATTGATTGCCGGTGCTAAATATCGCGGTGAGTTTGAAGAAAGACTCAAAGCGGTACTCAAAGAAGTTACCGAGTCTGAAGGTAACATCATCATGTTTATCGATGAAATCCATACCGTAGTCGGCGCGGGTGCCACCCAAGGGGCAATGGATGCGGGTAATTTACTCAAGCCCATGTTAGCCAGAGGTGAACTGCGCTGTATTGGTGCTACTACCCTAGATGAATATCGTAAATATATCGAAAAAGATGCGGCATTAGAACGACGTTTTCAGTCGGTTCTAGTAGACGAACCCAACGTTATCGATACGATTTCTATACTGAGGGGACTCAAAGAACGCTATGAAGTCCATCATGGCGTTAAAATCTCCGACACCGCCTTAGTTGCCGCCGCTACCCTATCCAATCGCTATATCAGCGATCGCTTCTTACCAGATAAGGCGATCGACCTCGTAGACGAGTCGGCAGCTAAATTAAAAATGGAGATTACTTCCAAGCCAGAGGAATTAGACGAAATTGATCGCAAGATCCTCCAGTTAGAAATGGAAAAATTATCTCTACAAAAAGAAGATAATCCCATTTCTCAAGAAAGATTGGAAATGCTGGAAAAAGAACTGGCTAACTATAAAGAAGAACAGTCCGAACTTAACGCCCAGTGGCAATCAGAAAAAGAGGTAATCGACCAAATACGTCATCTCAAAGAAGAAATCGATCGCGTCAATCTCGAAATTCAACAAGCCGAAAGAGACTACGATCTCAACCGTGCAGCGGAACTGCGTTATGGTAAGCTGACCGACTTACAGCGTCAGGTTAAAGAAATCGAAAGTAAGTTAGCAGAAAGACAAACTGAAGGCAGATCTTTACTGCGGGAAGAAGTCTTAGAAGCCGACATCGCCGAAATCATTTCTAAGTGGACGGGAATTCCCCTAAACAAACTCGTCGAGTCGGAAAAAGCCAAACTACTACACTTAGAAGACGAACTACATCAACGGGTAATCGGTCAAGAAGAAGCCGTAACTGCCGTAGCCGATTCGATTCAGCGTTCTCGCGCCGGACTGGCAGACCCCTATCGTCCTACAGCTAGCTTTATTTTCCTCGGCCCTACTGGCGTAGGTAAAACCGAACTAGCCAAAGCCTTGGCGCAAAATCTCTTCGATACCGAAGATGCTTTGGTACGGATCGATATGTCCGAATATATGGAAAAACACAGCGTCTCTCGTTTGGTAGGTGCACCTCCGGGATATGTCGGCTATGAAGAAGGAGGACAACTCACCGAAGCCATTCGCCGTCGTCCCTATTCAGTGATTCTGTTCGACGAGATTGAAAAAGCTCACGCCGATGTCTTTAACATCATGTTGCAAATTCTCGATGATGGACGTTTGACCGATTCTCAAGGTCGTACGGTGGACTTTAAAAACACCATCATTATCATGACCAGTAATATCGGTTCGCAGTACATTCTCGATGTGGCTGGTGACGATAGTCGCTATGATGAAATGCGATCGCGGGTAATGGATGCGATGCGCAATAGCTTCCGTCCTGAATTTCTCAACCGTATCGATGAGATTATCATCTTCCACAGTTTGACGAAAGAGCAACTACAGCCAATCGTTCAGTTACAGATTCAAGGTTTAGAACAACGTCTTGCCGATCAGAAACTATCTTTGAAACTATCGGATGCGGCGGTCGATTATCTAGCCGAATTGGGCTACGATCCCGTATACGGTGCAAGACCATTAAAACGCGCTATTCAAAGATATCTAGAAACGGCGATCGCCAAGAGAATCCTACGTGGCGAATTCCAAGGCGGTGACACGATCTTTGTCGATGTGGAAGACGAACGCTTGACTTTCAAACGTCTCTCGGTTGAGATGTTGGCAAAGTAAATCAAAATTAAAACTTAATTCTAGAGAGTGCAGCGATCGCACTCTTTTTTTATTAAAAAATATAGGATATCGTCACTTAATTTGGTGAGTCTTTTCGTCGCTCTAGTTCCCCAATGAAATCAGCTTCAATAGTCAACGGACTTTCTGTTAGTCCGCGATTGATAAATTTAACTAAAGTTTGTGAAAACAAATTAGATAAATGCTTGCTGTTGGGCACTTCATTATAGTCGGAACCTACTAACCAATAAAACTTTAATTTATTGTCCTGCCAAAACCAAACTTCTTTCACTCCCAAGTATTTGTATTTGGCTAAATCTGTAATGCCACCACTGGAGTAAACTACTTCTATTGCCAAATCGGGAATAGATTTTTTTGAGTTGAACGCAAAACTAACATCGGGTTCTTTGGCCGCAAAAGGAGGCTTTTTCAATGTCGTCGAACGCATGGGAAAGTATGGTAAGTTATATTGGCGACAATAAGCTATGACTAAATAGTTAATTACCTCGGCTATAGTCTCGTGATTTTGACTCGGTGACACTATAGTAATTACTCCATTGAGATAAGAAACCCGATAACCTGGGTATTCTTCACTAATCAGCTTCTCATAATCATTCCAGGTCATTCCAGCTATACTAAGACTCCGATCCTCTCGGTTTATGCGATCGCTGTCGAGCGGTAAATTTAATCGATCTGCAAACATATCGCTAAAAATATTTATCTGCTTTTAACCATAACCCAGGTTTTTTAAAATACCATTTACCGGGACTGACGCTGGAAAATCGGTAATTTTCAGCTTAATGTCTATCTTCAGCTATCGCTACCGAGTTATAGTTAACTGTGGTAAAACAAAGATTGAAAATCGATGAGCTGGACATATAGTTTTTGGAAATTTTCCCGTCCCCACACGATTATTGGTACTAGCCTCAGCGTCCTGGCTTTATATTTTATCGCTTTAGCAACTACTAATAGTACGATCGCCCTAACTAATGTAGAACAGATGTTGGCTGTTTTAGCTGCCTGTTTGTGCGGCAATGTTTACATAGTCGGTTTGAATCAACTATGCGATGTAGCGATCGATCGCATTAATAAACCCCATCTTCCTCTAGCTGCTCAGGAATTTTCTCCCCAACAAGGATGGTGGATCGTTGCAATTACAGGAATTTTGGCATTATTTTTGGCAGCCTGGCAGGGAATCTGGTTATTAGCCACTGTAGGGATTAGTCTTCTTATTGGCACTGCTTATTCTTTACCACCAGTACGCCTCAAACAATTTCCCTTACTAGCAGCATTCTGTATTTTTACCGTGCGCGGTGCGATCGTCAATTTAGGTTTATTTTTGCACTTCAGCAACAAACTCGCTGGTAGAGAGTTTTTAAATGCCTATGTTGAGATTTTGACTTTATTTATTATTTTATTTACCGTTGCGATCGCGATTTTTAAAGACGTTCCCGATCTCGAGGGAGACAAGAAATATAACATTACTACTTTTACCCTGATTTTAGGCAAACCAGCCGTGTTTAATCTCTCTCGTTGGCTGATTAGCATTTGCTATTTAGGGATGATGGTTGCAGGATTTTATTTACCCGCAATCGAAACTAGTTTCTTTGTCGGCTATCACCTAGTACTTCTAATCTTGCTATGGTGGCGCAGCCGACGAGTAGATTTATCTCAAAAAAGCGCGATCGCTGACTTCTATCAGTTTATCTGGAAATTATTTTTTCTAGAATATATTTTATTTCCCGCCGCCTGCTTTATTTAATAATGGTCGACGCAATCAAGCTCCAAACTCCTCACAGTGGCTATCATTGGAACTATTTCTCCCCTAGATATTTTGAAGGTTGGTACTATCGTCTCACTCTTCCTGAAATCGCTCAAACTTTTGCCTTCATGTATTCTATTGAAGACCCTATTGGCAGACAGGCTAACAGTGGTGGTGCGGTACAAATACTAGGTATTGACGAAGGATACCTCTGTCGCACTTTTCCCGATGTAAAACGTTTTTTTGCAGCTCGAGATCGGTTGTGTTTCGGACATTGGGGTAATACTAGGTCGTCAATTTCACCTCAACTACTATCTCCTCAGGAATTTGAGACAGAGATCGAACGGGGATATCAAGCAACAGCTACTTTAAATCAAGGCTGTATTTATTATCCAGATGTTCGTAATTATTGCCGCTGGCAATATCAGATCGAACCTATCTATGGCTGGGGAAATCCCCAACAACCACAGCAAGCTACTGCAGGTTGGCTGTCTTATTTACCGGTATTTGAGCCAGGATGGCAAGTTTTAATGGCTTATGGTTTGGCTACGGGATGGATTGACTGGCAAGGAAAAGTCTATCATTTTACTAACGCTCCTGTTTATACTGAGAAAAATTGGGGTAGTTCTTTTCCGCAAAAATGGTTTTGGATTAACTGTAATAGTTTTATCACTCGAGACGATTTGGCTATCACTGCAGTTGGAGGAATTAGGGATGTTTTGTGGTGGCAAGAGGCAGTTGGTTTAGTCGGCATCCACCATCGAGGACAATTTTATGAATTTGCTCCTGGTAATGCTCGGGTCAGCTGGCAGGTGCAACCCTGGGGAGAATGGAAAATGCAGGCTATTAGTAGTGATTATGAAGTAAATTTAATCGGTACTACAGATTTATTGGGAACCTACGTTCGCGTACCCACTGCAAGAGGTCTGGTATTTGCTTGTCGCGATACTACCAGAGGACAGTTAACATTAGAATTGCGATCGCGCCACGGTAAAACTATTTTAAAAGCTAAGAGCAATCTAGCGGGTTTGGAAATAGGTGGTTCCCCTTGGGATGAGCCTTGGATTGTCAATCATGAAAATAATCAGAGGAGATAGAAATGTCAGATTCAATTATGTACCAAGAAGATGCTTATGTTGTCTTGGAAAGCGATCGCGAGGAACAATTTATGACTGCCGAAGAGTTAACCGGCAAACTCAAAGCCGTCTTGCAATCGGCTGAAGTCAATCTTCCCAGAGAATTGGCAAAATTCAACTCTTTAGACGAACGGGTGCAACATTTGATAGATAATTATTTTGAATTAGATCTGGGTAAAGATAAATATCTCCAATGGTACGTAGTTCGATTAGAAAAGTAAAACTAATAGTGATAGTGTCAGCTAAGTTAACTAAACAAATTGTTATAGCTATTGTCAGTCACTTCAAGTAGACTTTAAGTTGGTTTATTAGACCTCGTAGGAAATCAAAGAATAAAATCCTTTAACCTTTAAGCTTTTTTGCTCAAACGAGGCGATCTGGTAGATTTCATACCAGAAAATTATTATATTTTATACATTTCTTTGTCTTGGTAGTGAATAGTAAATGAAAAACTCAAGCCTAAAAATAGTTAGCTACCTAGAAAAACAATCGGAAAGATCGATACTTCTTATAGGTTTATTGTCGATCTTAATTATTGGCGCGATCGACTACTTTGTAATACTAAAGTTTTCTCTATCAATTTATTATTTACTCCCAATTATTTTAGTAGCTTGGTTTGCCAATATTTGGTATGGTTTGATAATTTCCCGTAAGGATTCAGGTGCAAGCATGAGGAATAAGAGAAGGATAAGAACAATGTCCAACTGTAGCTTGTAAAGTCTGTTGAAAAAAAGTAATCACCGAACGTCCTTGCAAACGACAAGATTGAATTGCACTCAGCAGGTTGGCTGTATGTTGAAACCGTTCGATGGAACGAGAGCCACCACAAACTTTCCGCTTGGTTACAGCAGTTCTCAAACATCGTTCAGCTAGATTATTGTCGGGGGGTATCTGAGGATGTGTCAGAAAATACCACCATTGCTCCGCCTTATCACGCAGCGAACGTAGCAGTTTTCCAGCTTCATGACCAGCATTCTTGAGCCAAGTCTTAATTGCGCTAGTCACTCGCCTTCGGAAATCCTCTGCCCAATCTCGATAGTGGCTTTCCTGATGGGTCTGTCGCCAAACCCGATGTTGCTTAAATGCCTCATCAATTAGAGACAGAAAGGTGGTAGCAATTTCTTGGTTATCTACCCCTTTAGTCTTTAACAGTTTTTGAAAATGACGACGTAGATGAGCCAAACACTTTTGTTGTCCTGCTACTGAATAGCCGTTGTAGACACTAAAATCGTCGCTAATCAAAACTCCATCATAGAATACTCCTAATACAGCTTCCAATTCTCTGCGTTTTCTAGTATCGCCGGCATGAAACAGGCAGAACTCTGACCCAGCTAAAACCCAGAGCCATTCTTTGACTCCTTTAACTGAGCAGGGGGTTTCGTCACAATGTAGAGGAGGATGCTCTGAATTAATCGACTTTTTCAACCCTTCAACACTGTTGATACTCGCTTGTTGTACTCGTTCGTTCATTGGTGGCAACTAAAGTTCCCCTACTAATTTCTATTGCTCCCAGTTCCCACAACAGTTCTTGCTGTTTAGCATAGGACATATGAGCATAGTTTCCCAGCCAGGAAAGTAACCCCTGTAGTCTGACTCCCAAGTCTTGACCTGGAATCATTGTGGGAGACCGTCGAGCTGCCTCTATTGCTCCACACTTGCCGCATTGACAGTGATGACGTTGGTACTCTACGACTTGTATCGGTTTTGCCACCAACTGGGCTACCTGTTGAGTATCTACTCGTACCCCCTTAGTCTTCCATTGTTGATTTCCACAGTTGGAGCAGATGGTCGGTTTCAATACTTCGTAGCGGTCTACACGCCCAAATCCTTTTCTCGTCTTCCCTTGATGTCCTGGTTGTCCTCCTGGTTTTCTTTTTGTCTCTTTTTTGGCTTCTTCCAACCCTACTTCTGGTTTTCTCTCGCTTTTTTTCAGCAAGTCAGTTGAAGGGGGTTTCGATGAGGTTTGGCTGTCGAGGTTGAGGCTCTGTTCCAGTTGTTCTATTCTTTTTTCTAGCTTCTCAATCAGCTTTTGTTGGGTAGTCACGATTTCTGCCAGTTTCTCATTGGACAACTGGCGCAGTTCTTCGGCTTTGAAGGGGTGATTAGCTTCGCTCATTATTGGCTACTTTAATCTCTTTTTCCTTTTTGTCAACCCTGATACCTGAATCCTTACAATTTCCCTAGTTAGTTTAGGTAGCTGGTTGTTTAACGATCTAAGAATTACTATTGACTATTATTCCGATTTGCGTTTACTCAACACGATTGTGAGACTAGTTTTTTTCTTAACCATAACTTATCTGATTGCTGCTCTCAAAGCTTCATACCAACGGGAAAAAAATCTTGCCCAAACAGATGGATTGACGGGAATAATCAATCGTAGGTATTTTTTAAATTTATTACGACAAGAATTAAATTTAGCTTTGAGATATGAAAAAATTTTTACCCTAGCTTATCTCGATTTAGATAATTTTAAAATGGTTAACGATCGCTTTGGACACGATCGCGGAGATGAGCTATTAAGGTTAGTCGCGCGTACGACCCTGCAAACAATTCGTCAAACAGATATATTTGCTCGCTTAGGAGGAGATGAATTTGCTCTGTTGCTACCCGAAACTGAGTTCAAAGACGCGCAAATAGCTTTGCAGCGCCTTCAAACAAAACTTTTAGCTGCCATGGAGCGCCACTCATTTCCAATCACTTTTAGTATTGGCGCAGTCACTTTTCTCAAACCAACCAACTCTGTCGATGAAATAATTCAAAAAGCTGACGCTCTAATGTATCGAGTTAAAAAGAGTGGCAAAGATAATCTCAAACACGAATTATATGGTTAATGACTAACATCTTTTGCTCAGTTCGCTGGAAAACATACGCTGAGACAGCAGCAATCTGTTGGGGGTTAGGGGACCGCCACAGCAATAACTACCACAGCAATAACTAATTGACTCACAGTTATCGAGTGAGGCAAAGAAACTAACTAAATCGTCCTAACTCTCTCCAACTTAATCAGGACTTACGCACTTCAGCACTCTAAACCTTGATTTACCTACCGTTACTGACTCGCTGCTCAAACAACGAAATTTCATTCAACTAGCGTAAGTCCTGTTAATTACGAACTTCTATCGACTTCAATTGGGAGCGAATGAGTTTATGACTGGCATTGGGGACAAAAATGTGACGAACGCCCTGCCAATTTAATTTTTTCAATGGTCGTACCACAAACCCGGCATGGTTGCCCTTGTCTGCCGTATACTAGAGCTACATCGCTGTAGTTGCCACTTACGCCCAGTAAATTAAGAAAATTACTGAAGGTGGTGCCGCCGCGGTCTATAGAAGCTTGAAGAATTGTAACGATCGCCTCATGTAGCCGTTCGATCCTTTTTTTAGTTAGATTAGCGGCAATAGTATCTGGTTCAATCCTGCTGGCAAATAGAGCTTCATCAGCATAAATATTGCCGATTCCTGCGACTATAGTCTGATCTAACAGTAAAGTTTTAATATGGCGTCGCCGCTGAGCCAATTTAGCTGCAAGATAATCTGAGGAAAAGTCAGGGTCGAAAGGTTCGGGACCTAGTTTTTGCAAACCAGTAATAATTGTCTCTGGCGACACCTCAGCAGGGACGAGCCAAAATTTACCAAAAGTGCGGGTATCCACAAAACGCAGTTCATCATTGTTAGGAAAAAATAGGCGAATGCGAGTATGTTTGGGCAATGATGTATCACGCTTGACCCAGAGTAGCTGACCGGTCATTCGTAGATGAACTCCCAACCAGCCAGCAGATGGAGAAGTTTTGCTTTTAAGTCGCGCTAGTAGATATTTACCCCTTCGATCCCAAGCGGCGATCGCTTTTCCGGTTAAATTTTCTTGAAATTGGCTAACAGAAGTAGGATATGCGAGACTTCTGGGAAGTAATATCTCTTCACCCTCGATTATTCGTTCTAAAGTTAAGTTATTCAACCCTCGGCGGATGGTTTCTACTTCTGGAAGTTCTGGCAAAGTTGTTCTGGTTGAAAAAACTGTGGATATTATAAATTAAAGTGTTACCGATTAAACTCGAGCCGTTCGACTAGTAACTGTTTCTGTCGATGTAGATGGTGAATTAGCTCTGACCGCACGAAACATGCCAAAGCGACAAAGACCCGTGCCAAATGCTAAGCGCATCAGTAGTAAGGTAGGTACTTCACGCAGAGATTTAATCGTACCAAATATACCAAAACGCACCAATCCCTGTGGACGAGCTATCCCCTGCCAAATAGAATCTAGCCAAGAAGGAAGCGTCTCTCTAGTCCAGTCTGCTGTCATTACTTCTCCGTCGACCAATCCCGTCTCTACTAAAAGTTCGGAAAAGCCTTCAATACTAGAAAAAGCAGGATGAGACCATTGATCTAATAGTTGTCGCATTACTGGTTTCTCCCAAAAATTGAGAGGTTTTTGGCGATCGTCTCTTTGATTCCAGTCAGCTACGACTAATACGCCACCAGGCTTTAATACCCGCAACAATTCTTTGGCAAAAACTGTCTTGTCGGGCATATGAGGTCCCGCTTCAATCGACCAAACTACGTCAAAACTGGCATCGGGAAATGAAAGTGCCATAGCATCATCCACCAGAAAGTTGGCATCGAGTTCTTTAGGGGTTAATTCCCGAGCGCGTCTAACTTGTTCGGGGCTAATAGTAATACCCGTAACAGAAAACCCGTAATCCCGGGCTAAGATGCGGCTACTGCCGCCAATTCCACAGCCAACGTCTAGAAGGGTAGTTTCACTTGGTAATTTATCTAAACCACCCCACTCGACCATTTCGTGAACGAAGTCAACTTTTGCAGTTATAAAATCTTTTCGTTGTGGCGGCGAACCGTAATGACCTAAATGAATGTGTTCGCCCCAGTAAAACTCTAAAATTCCGTCTTCTGTCCAGCGATCGTAGGAATTAGCTACAGAGTCCGAAGATTGATAACGGCGAGCGGTGACTAAATAGAAGACAATGCCTACTGTTAGTAGAATCGAGGAAAATCCAAGGGCGTAAAATAAACTCATCGAGATTGAAGAATAATAATTTTTTAACAATTCTGCTTTACAATCTAGCAAGCTTCAGTTTGTTTGAGCTAACTACTCCATTTTTTTTCTTTCTGGCGATCGCTAAGTTCCAAAATACGGGAAGTTTATTTTCAAATAGATCGGCACCGATAAATATGAGTACAGTTTTAGGACTGAATGCTAAGGTCTTTGGTGTGGACTCATCTGTAAATCGTTAGTAGCCCAGTCAGGAATATGGAAATGAATCTACAGTGGATCCAAAGTCAAACAGTTGTAAACTAATGGTTTAAATAGTTTTCGCACTTTAATCTCTCTTAGCAACCAAGATTTTTAATTACCATATAAACGACTATTATCACTTGTATGGTTAGTGTATATACTGTTAGTTTCATTAAAACTTCATAATTTAATGATAAAGTTTAATCATTAATTTGGATGTTACCTATATATAAATTTGTCGTTTGTATATTTATATTTACGTCGGCAATAAACTAATTATAAAAATACAGTATTTATCTGGATTTACTCGATTGAGCTCCTTGGGTTACATTAATAAACAACTCGGTAATATACGCGCAACTACGAAATTTTCATAAAAAACCATTTTGTTTTTTAAGCAATAAATAGTTTTTAGTTTTTAGTTTTTAGATGACCTCTGGCTATCACTGTTAACTCCTGTTAACTTAAATACTTTTATTTTGTGAAAACTCAATTTTTACAGACTATGCAATACGAAGATCTACCATTATTTATTTTATTGTCGGCAGCTATATATCTAACCGCGATTTATGGCATATTGATAGTAGCCAAAAAATTGTTACAAAAAGATAATTTAATTGGACAATCCAATATTAAACTAACAGAAAATAACATTAGATCTATAATTATCCTGGCAAAACAGCTTTCAGTCAAATGGATTTATGATTTGTTCGATAATAGCAATTATCATCAAAAAAACCTTAGCAAATTTTTTATTTATATGTCTTATAAAGTTTCTCTTAAAACTTTGCAACATGTAGATTATAGCAATTAAACCAAAGTATATTTTTTAAAATACACTATTTTCATAGTACTTAAAATGCTAATCTTTCAAGTTTTGTGATTGTACCCGATCTAAATTAAATGCTGTGTTTAACTAGATTGATACCGAAAAAGGCATCGCCATGCCATTTACTTGAGTTCGTTTACTTATAGTAATTCTCGGATGGATCGGGTGAGCTTCGATTCGGTTAAGCAATTTTTGTTTTACTTAAATTTACAGTTGATATTTAATGATAATTGCTGTTTACAAGCTTCAATATTTAACAAAAATATTTACAAAAAAATCAGAAGAACCGTTAATATATAAAAGAAAAAAATATGGATGTTCGGTATTAAAAAAGTATCAGATATAGATACTCAAACAGGGCAAAGAGCTTTCGTAATGAACAAGTCTCCTAAAGGCAATAAAGAAACAGTATTGGTCTGTCAGCGATCTGCCGAGACTAGATAGAAGACGAGAAAGTATTTTTTTATCGCCTTTGCACTTACCGCAATGGCCACCAAGATACCTTATCGCGAGTCGCACCATAAACTTCTTTTAATTCTTCAGCATTAACTACATAAATCAGATCGCTGCCGATTTCGGAAGATTTACTAGATTTAAGCAAACCAACTTTATTCATCCCTTTGATTACTTGTTCGACAGTGCGATGATTTAACTGGCAGGCTTTAGCAATCACGTCTACTGGCAAATCGAAGACAAAAATCCCGTCGCTTTGAGGTTGGTTGCCTAATTCTCTTTCTTGATAGACCAATGCTCGAAGCAGTGCCGCTACCGCTTGGGGAGGATAGGTACTGCAATTGAGTAAATGATATTGAAATTTTTCTCGTAGTTCGAATAGTAAACCGTATCGCGCCCGAAACACCTCGCTGCGATCGTGTAGAGCCTCAACTACTTCTAAAGGAATTTTGACTACATCGGCTGTTTTATAGGCTTCAACCAGACTGGGAAAAGCACGAGAGACATGACCGAAACTAAACGGTAAATTACGCATTCCAAAACAGCTTCCCGAATAGGTTATCGAAATGATGCGATCTAATGGGGTGCTACGGACGACAATTGGTCCACCATCAATTATGGCATAAAGATACTTTAAAGAAGTATTGGGACGAAATGCAGTATAGATCGGACGACTAGAATAAAGCTTTTCGAACAATAGCGGAGTTGAATTAAGAGAGTCTTTAAGCAAATTATGGTCTAGTCTTCGAAACAAGAAATTATTTTGGGTTAAAGACTCTATTAGAGCGCTTTTTTTCGAGCCTTGGGTTTGCTTAGTCATGGTAATTTGGTGCGATCGTAAGTTTATTTTGACATTTACTTACGATCGAGGTGCAATAAAATTTGAAACAAATTACAGAACATTTTCAAATTTTATGTGATACACTTTGGTGCAATCTCGATTTAATTGAGGAGTTTTATGGTAGCCAGAAAAAGTTTGGGGCGATCGCTTGCCTCGATAATTAAGAAACAATGGTTAGTGATGATGTTATTAGGTACGGCGATCGCCATAGCGATCGCGACAGTACCTTTACTTGCCAAAACTCCTCTAGCGGCACTTAGCTGGCAGGGATGGCTGACAATTGTTATTACCTTTAGCGTGTTTTTGCTGAATGCCATCACTTCTATATCGCCGGAAATCGTGTTTCTTGGTGGTACGGCAGTTTTATTTACCAGCGGTATTTTAAATGAAGCAGACGCTCTAGCTGGATTTAGTAACTCTGGCATGATTACCGTCGCAGTACTGTATCTGGTCGTGACTGGTTTACAGCAAACTGGCGGACTGAGTTGGATTTCGCAACAAATATTGGGACTTCCTCGGGGGCAAAATAAGGCTTTATTGCGGCTGATGACTCCGGTAATGGGTATGAGTGCTTTTTTAAATAATACGCCAGTCGTAGCGATGTTTATTCCCGTAGTTAGCGACTGGTCGCGTAAATTAAAGATAAGTCCTTCTAAATTGATGATTCCTCTAAGCTATGCCGCAATTTTTGGAGGAATTTGTACTCTAATTGGCACTAGCACCAATCTAGTGGTAAATGGTTTGATAATCTCTGCTATTGGCGAGCCTGGATTGAAACTATTCGATATTGCCTGGGTGGGTTTGCCCTGTGCGATCGCCGGAATGCTCTTTTTGTTTTTAACTCATCGCTGGTTGTTGCCCAACCGCCAGCCAGCAATCGACCTAGAAGATAATAGCTTCTCGATCAAGCAGTACACTACCGAAATGATGGTAGTTTCCGATAGTGCCCTGATCGGTAAAACAATTGAAGAAGCAGGTTTGCGTCATTTACCCGATCTCTATCTAATCGAGATTGTACGCGATCGCTTTATCATTCCTGCAGTTAGTCCTAAAGAAATTTTAAGAGCTAACGATCGATTAGTATTCGTCGGAGCCATCCATTCAATTATCGATCTGCATCGTCTTAAAGAGTTGCAGCCTGCTACTGACGAAGTATTTAAACTGGAAACTCCTCGTTCGGAAAGAAGCTTGATCGAAGTCGTAGTTTCTAATACCTGTCCGCTGGTAGGAAAAACCATTCGCGAAGGCAAATTCCGCACTCAATACAATGCGGTAGTAATTGCCGTGGCACGTAATGGACAAAGACTAACTGGTAAGATTGGGGATATTCGGTTGTTGGCTGGTGACACCCTATTACTCGAAGCCAATCCCGCCTTTATCTCTCAACAGCGCGTTTCTCACGATTTTTATTTAATTAACGGTATTCCCAACTCCGAACCCCTACGCCACGAAAAAGCTCCTCTAGCGATCGCCATACTGGTAATTATGGTTGTTTTAGCAGCGACAGGCTGGATGAGTATGTTAAAAGCTGCGGTATTAGCGGCAGCGGTGATGTTGCTCGCTGGATGTTGTTCTCCAGCCAGAGCCTTGGAGAATATCGAATGGTCGGTCTTACTAATAATTGCGGCAGCTTTAAGTATCGGTACGGCATTAGAATCGACGGGTGCTGCTGGGGCGATCGCTTCTACCGTAATTGGCTTTTCTGGCGATAATCCTTGGTTAGCTTTAACAGTAGTCTACGGTATTACTTCGTTGTTCACCGAACTAATTACTAATAATGCCGCCGCAGCTTTAGTGTTCCCCATCGCTCTGGCTCTTTCTCAAAACTTAGGAGTTGAATTCATGCCTTTTGCGATCGCCATCATGATTGGTGCCTCGGCAAGTTTTGCGACTCCTATCGGCTACCAAACTAACTTAATGGTTTATGGACCGGGAGGATATAAGTTTACCGATTTTATGCGCGTTGGAATTCCACTCAATATTTTGTTTTGGATAGTTACGGTAACTTTGACTCCACTAATCTATCCTTTTTAGTTGGTCTTTGCGATTAAAATTACTTAGAGGAAGGTAAACATCGACTTTCTTCTTTGGTGCCTATCTTTTACTATCGAGCGCTCGTGACTACTAATCTTCTGTTTAACATCGCTAACCTGTTTGCTCCGCCTTTTTGGACGTTAATGATTTTATTGCCAAACTGGAAGTCACTAAAAAAGTCATGCGGTCTTATCTGCCGTTTATTCCTCTTATTGGACTGTATGTTTACTTTTTGATAGTTACAGTCGATGGCGAATCGGCACAGGCTTTAGCTAATCCCAAACTCGCAGATATCGCTCGATTTTTTTCGGAAAAAACCGCCGCCGCTGCTGGTTGGGTTCATTTTATCGTCATGGATTTATTTGTCGGTAGATGGATCTACTGGCAGGGACAAGAAAAAGGTACTTGGACGATTCATTCGATAATTTTGTGTTTGTTTGCAGGTCCCGTGGGTTTGTTGTCCCATATTATTACTGCTAGTTTGAGCCGTAAAAGCAATGCTAATTTAGATGAAACTGCCACCGACGCGACAGCATCTTAAAATCAATCGAGCGACCGCATTTTCGGAGATTTTTAATAACGGTACTTAAACAAAAATCAAGCCCAAACAAAGCCCAAACTAGCTTTATAAGCTACGAATACGTCGCGATTTTGGTTCAACCATTGGACAAAACGATAAGATATACCTGTACGAAAAGCTTCTAATGCTTCAGGAAATGTCTCCAAAGGTTTGTTCGCCCAACGTCTTCTTAAACCTCCAGTAAGCTTATGCCAAAGGATAAAAGTATAGGCACAAAAAACTAGAATAAAATGTCTTTCCAAACTCTTCTTATCTCTAACTTGATACTCTTTTAATCCTAACCATCCCTTGGCTTCTCGATAGAAAACTTCTATCCAGTTTCTCTGAGCATAAGTTTGAACTATCCATTGCTCGGTTACTATTTCTCCCTCAACATTTGTGAGTAAGTAGTCAATATCTTCAGCATCTTCAAAGATTGGTGCACTCATGACGATAGCTATTTTTCTGATTCCTTCTAGCCTTGATATTTCTGCTTCTATTATTGCTACCCAGACGGTTCTAGGTTTTTCACCCTGGATTTGAATCTCCTTAAATTCCTCATCAGATAACCATTGAGCATATTCATCTACTCTGATTTTTTCTAATTGATTTGATGGAGTTTTAACCAAAATATTACGATTTTTAGCGATTCCTCCTATATACTTTAATTTCTTTTTTTCCAGTTCGAGTAAAACAGTTGTGTTGTTACCATAGGACGAATCTATTAATACTAGTCCTGGTCGATATCCCCTCTTCAAACTTTTATCGATTAATTCTAAGGCTAAGGTGGGTTTTTTCTTGAATTCTCTGTCTTTCTTTCCTTCGGGCAACGAATTACCATGTTGATATAGTTCTATGTCTAAAGGTAAGCTTTTTTGGCCATCATATAGATGAGTTGTTACTACAACATTGCCATTATCTGTTTTCCCAATTTCCCCAATATATTGACGACCTACTGCTGCGGTAAAGTTACCACTTTTTCTATGCCCAGAGTCATCAACAATTAGACTAAATCCCTTACTGATTCTCGTTTGATTACACTTGTTCATCACTTCTAAGCGACGTTCATTTATCTTGTTCGCTGACCAAGTTGCTTCAGTTAAGAAATGGTGTAATTTGTGGTATGTGACCTCTACTGCGTCTTTAGCCATTTGAGATACATTTTTTCGCTCACTTTCCCCTAATAATCCTCCTAAATAATGTCTGAATTCCCTTTTTTGCGCTTTAGTTCTCAGTAAATCATCAAACTTTTGACACCATCTCATCTATCGAAACAGGGAGGCATGGCTGCGGGAGTAGTTTCTTTCATAAAGTAAGTGCGATCGGGCTTTAGAATAATGTTAAAGTTAATCAGCAAAGGTATTCTATCTTATTTTGTCTGTTTAAATTGTTTAAGTACCGATAACAGTAGTTTAAGGGTCGTCTACTAGACTATGAGCGGAATCTTACTTTAGGATTTATGTTGAGTATGAGCTTCAATTCAGAGAAATTAAACGCTGCTCGTCAGCGTTTACTTGATAAAGTTATCGAGTATTTCCTTGCAAAAAAGGGTATTGAAGCCATATATATTCAAGGTTCTGTTGCATCAGGTTTGACAGACGAGTTCTCAGATATCGATCTTCGGGTTGTGATTCAGCCAGAAATTTACGAGCAATATATCTTAGAGCGTTTCTCTGCCCCTCATCATTGGGGAGAATGGCTTTATAATGAATGGTCGAGTAGCTCTTGGATTTGCGTCTCTCACTTCAAACCCTTCAATAAAATTGATGTGCTTTATTTCAAACCAGAGGAACTGCAACCTTCACCTTGGTTTTTGTTGCCAACTCAAGTAATTTACGATCCTAAAGATTTGGTAAAGCAAGTTATTCAGGTTTCTAAGCAATTCAAGTTTACTCTGCTAAAAATTGAAGAAGTAGATCGACTGATAAGCAAGGGTTTAGCCTATGCAGAGGAAGTGTATAGACGAGTCATTCGCAAGGAGCTTTTTTATGCTCAATCTCTACTGGATAATTTTCGATGGGTTTTGATACAGTTTGACGATTATTTCCAAAACAGCCTTCCATCATCAGGTTTCGGCTCACCATCTCACTTTGAGCAGCGTGGAAGTAAAGAGTTGATTGAAGTGTTAAAACTCTCGTATACTTTGCTAGATAAGCAATCCATACTTCACGCTTTAGGGAAATTGTTGGGGGTTTATCAAGACCAGGTGATTCAACTTTATGAAACTCTGCCTCTAAAACGGGATAAAAAAGCCGATTTATACTGGATTAACAATCTTTTTAAATTATGTAAGTCCTTATAATCGCAGCTAAACTCTAGAATCAAATTGTGCTGTAGATTAAAATTTTTCTTTAAATTATTTTATTCAAAAGATAAAAGCGACAATAGCCATACACATAAAAAAAGTCGATCGCAATAACAATTCCTTTGGTAAAAGGTAACTTTAATAAACCAATTACTAGAGGATTTACCGCTAGCACTAAAACCATTTCGATAAAAGCTACATATTTAGAGTAGTGGTTGACATCCCAGTAGGAAAAAGGACTGATAAAACGGTAATTACTAAAAGGAAAGAAGTGTCGGTGTGCGTCATGGTTGTGAACTGGTAAATCTAACAGATCGTGAAATACCATGCTCGTACCTAAAATTATTCCAAAATTCCAGTCGAGATAGTAACAGATAACCACACCAATTATTGCCAGGGGGATTGAGTGAAATAAAGCTACTGTATTTTGCCAAAAAGCTTCGTAATAAGCTTCAGACCAAATCTTACTGGCCCGTAACTTGTAAATATACTTGGCGACAAAATAAAAAATAAAAATCGGTATGTCTGGTAAAATCGCTCCCATCGCGATCGCTAGATTATTATTCGGGGCGATAGTCTTACCGAGTATTGCCAAGTTGAGCATATAATGACCGGGAGTATTCATGTTAATTTCAGCTCGTCTCTTCTGGCTCTAGTTGGCTTAATTCTCTACTTCCTAATCAATCAATATGTAGCTCAAATAACTCCCTGGCCAACAGTTGCGATCGCGATTTGGTTTTTAAGCTCTGGGTTGACTTAGTTCAATCTTAGTAAATCTAGAAGTTCTTAACTCAAAATGAGTCACAGCGCGATCGCCAAGCGTTAATCGAGAATTAACTTTACAAATATATACTAAGCTAATCGTCAATTGAGAGACGAAAAATAGATCGTCAATGTCACTTCAAAGAGAACTAGGAGTTATCGGGGCAATCGCACTGGGATTAGGTTCCATCGTCGGTACGGGTGTATTTGTCAGTATTGGAATTGCCGCAGAAGTGGCAGGACCGGCAGTAATTATTTCTGTGGCGCTCGCTGCCTGTGTCGCTGTCTGTAATGGACTCAACAGTGCTCAACTGGCTGCTAGCCACCCAGTCAGCGGAGGAACCTACGAGTACGGCTATAAATATCTAACTCCCTGGCTGGGTTTTACTGCAGGCTGGATGTTTTTTCTGGCTAAATCTGCCTCGGCTGCTACAGCAGCTTTGGGCTGTGCGGGCTATTTGCTAAATGTTTGGGGAATCTCTGCTCGCAACTTTTTGGTTCCCGTCGCATTAGTGGCAGTGGTACTACTGACAATAATCGTTTTATGCGGAATTCGCCGCTCAAATCAGGCAAACATGGCGATTGTCTCCATCACCTTGCTCTCATTAGTTTTTTTTGTTGTTGCTGGCTTACCGCTGGTAATAAGTACAGGACTCGACAATTTTACTCCCTTTGTCCCAACAACTAATGCTGAGATTGACAACAATCCTCTAGGTGCTATTCTTCAGGCAACTGCTTTAATTTTCGTCGCTTACACAGGGTACGGTCGCATTGCCACATTAGGGGAGGAGGTACGCTTCCCTCGGCAAACTATTCCTCAAGCTGTTATTATCACGCTAATTTTGACAATGTTGCTCTATATAAGCGTGGCTTTAGTGGCAATCGGTGCAGTGGGGGCCGAAACCCTGGGAGCAATAACTAGCCAACAGATTGCTCCCCTAGAAATCGCCGCCCGTCAATTTAATATTCCTGGTAGTTCGTCGATTTTGGCAATTGGTGCGGTTACGGCCACCTTGGGAGTTCTCCTAAATCTGCTCTTAGGTTTATCCCGCGTGTTGTTTGCTATGGGAAGAAGACGAGATCTACCTCGCTTTGTAGCTCGTTTAAATCGGTCGCGAACTACCCCTTATGTAGCAGTAATTATTGTAGGCAGTGCGATCGCGGGGTTGATTTTAATCGGCAATGTTAAGACCACCTGGTCTTTTAGTGCCTTTTCAGTGTTGGTCTACTATGCACTGACAAATTTATCGGCATTGCAAATTCCCAAGGAAGAACGTCTTTATCCTAAATGGCTCGCTTGGGTAGGGTTAGCTGCCTGCTTATTTCTGGCGTTCTGGGTAGAGCGACAAATTTGGTTAGTCGGTCTCGGATTAATTGCGATCGGACTAATTTGGAAAACTTTAATACGAAAATTTGCGATCTAATATCTAGCTCGGCAATACTCAGGAAGTATTAACAAAAGTTAAAACTTATCATTATGATTATGTAAGAGCTATTTGCGATCGACAGAATTCGATTTATTGTCGAACCATGCTAGCGCAGTTCTGGAATGCAAGGGTTTCTTGTTCATTAAGTTGAGTTTCCAGACGACGATGGATACCCTGCCGACCAATAACGCAAGGAACACTCAAAAAGCAGTCGTAGACCTCACAATAACCATCAATTAAAACACTCACTGGTAATGTATACCTTAAGTCCTTTACAATGCTCTGAACAATCGATTCTACTGCTAAAGATACCGTGTAATTGGTATAGCCTTTAGTTTGAAAAATTTTCCAAGCCGACTGTTTGGCATCCTCCACCATTTGTTGACGTAAAGGGCTAGCATCAATCAATTCACCACCACAGGTAGCAGAACTGAGTGCGGCAAACTGCCTTTCTCCGTGTTCCCCGAGAATATAGGCATTGATATCGGCGGGATGAATGCCCAGTTGGTTTGCTAGAAGGTCGCGGAAGCGTGCCGAATCAATTAAAGTCCCGGTTCCAATTACTCGTTGCCAGTTGATATAACTAGAGTATTGACTGGCAATTTGCCAAATCTGGTAGGTCAAACCATCAACAGGATTACTGATATTAATCAAGATGGCTTTGGGACTATATCGAACGAGGGTAGGTACCAAGGCACGCATAATCTGGGTATTACTCACCAGCAGTTCACTGCGGCTTTTCATCTGCTTAGTCATCGGAGCACTTGCGGCAATGATGATAATGTCAGATTCGGCGGTATCTTCCAAGTCTCCATCCCGAACCACGAGCCGGTAAGGAGTGAGTGCCACCGCTTGGCTTATATCAATCGCTTCGGCATAAGCAATATCTCGGGTACGATTGTAGAGAACTAACTCCGAAGCCAAGCCATCTTTTGCGATTACAAAGCTAACAGTCGAACCAACTTTACCGATGCCAATAACAGAAATTTTCATAAACTGAGTGAGCAAGCATAACGGGTCTATTCTATCAGCTTAGATTAGATAAACTACTAGTTTAAATCTTGAATCTTACTAATGCCAAGAAATTATACTACAGTAAATCTTTAAATAGAAAATAGGCAAAAGTTTAAATCCATTTTCAATATTCAGTATCGAATTAAAAAATTTGCTACAGTTTTTATTTAATTATTTTTTTGATTACGGCAATAATAACGGAAAAAATTTGGTCACAAATTTATAAAAACACTATTTATAGATATTCCTACTTTTTATTAATATTTTTAATATTTCACTGTTTTATTTAGTCAGAGTTCGATCGCTTGGTAAATAATCTATCTAAAGTTATAAAAAAGATCGGTCAATTAGTAATCGTAACTACAGCTACAGTAAAACTGATATTAACTCTCTATACTTGCCTATTAACAGAAGTTCAACTCATAAAAAATCATGGCGGTAACTTCCAAAAAGAAACTCAACCCTATAGAAAAAGCTAAAGCAGAAAAACATCCATTGTTGTTTAAATCAGAACTAGAACGCTTTGCCTCTATGGGTTGGGAAGCAGTAGAACAGGAAAATGAATTTGCCCTCAAACAAGGACTCAAGTGGTTGGGTTTTTTCTATCGTCCAGTGATTCCTGGCAAGTTTATGCTGAGGATGCGAACGCCTAATGGCATTCTTACTAGTGGTCAAATGCGAACCCTAGCAGATATCGTACGGCGTTATGCAGTGGCCGCAGGTCAACAATCAGAGGGTAATGCTGACATTACCACCAGACAAAACATTCAATTGCGCTGTCTTCATCTCAAAGACATTCCCGATATTATCGAGCGATTGTGGAATGTTGGTTTGACCAGCGTTCAGTCGGGAATGGATAACGTACGTAATCTGACTGGCTCCCCCGTAGCGGGTATCGATGCCGATGAATTAATCGATACGCGAGGTTTAGTACGCAATCTTCAAGACATGATTACGAAAAATGGTGAAGGTAATCTCGCTTTAAGTAATTTGCCTCGCAAGTTTAACATCGCAGTGGCAGGGGGTCGTGATAATTCCGTCCACGCTGAAATTAATGACTTGGCTTACGTTCCTGCTTACAAAGATGGAGTTTTGGGTTTTAACGTGCTAGTAGGTGGTTTCTTTTCCGCCAAACGTTGTGATGCGGCAATTCCTTTAGACGCTTGGGTCGAAGCCAAAGATGTCGTACCTTTAGCCGAAGTGATTTTGCGCGTTTACAGTGATAATGGCTATCGCGGCAATCGTCAAAAAACCCGCATGATGTATTTAATTGAAGAGTGGGGATTAGAAAAGTTTCGTGCCGAATTAGAAAACCAGCTAGGCTATTCTCTAGGCAGAGCCGCAGATAAAGATGAAATAGATTGGGACAAACGCGATCACATAGGCGTGTACCCACAAAAGCAACCTGGTTTGAACTATGTCGGCTTACACGTACCTATCGGGCGGATGTATGCCGGAGAGATGTACGAACTAGCTCGAATTGCAGAAGTTTACGGTAGTGGTGAAATTCGTTTGACCGTCGAACAAAATTTGATTATTCCCAATATTCCCGATTCTCGTTTAGACATGGTTTTAGATGAGCCATTAATTAGAGAACGCTTTACTATCGACCCCAAACCTTTGCCCAGAAAATTAGTTTCTTGTACTGGTGCAGAATTTTGTGGTTTTGCCATTATCGAAACTAAAAATCGAGCTTTGGCAATGATCGAAGAATTACAAGAGGAACTAGAGATCCCAGAATCCGTACGCATTCACTGGACGGGATGTCCCAACTCCTGCGGTCAACCCCAAGTTGCAGACATAGGATTGATGGGAACCAAAGCTCGTAAAGATGGCAACATGGTTGAAGCTGTAAATATCTATATGGGTGGTAAAGTAGGCAAAGATGCTCGACTTGGTGAAGAGGTAATGAAATCGATCCCTTGTGAAGACCTCAAACCGGTATTGTGCGAGCTACTAGTAGAAAACTTTGAGGCTCTTCCCAAACAACTCGCTGAAACTTCTGTTTAATTTAAATATCGCGATAGTTTTAGTACGGTTAGTTCGGTATTTATCGATAATTTGTCGTTCGACTGTCTCAAGTCAGAGACTACTGCGGAGACAAGCGAGTCCTACTCGCGAGGCGAAAAGCTGCGCAAGAGACTTGCTGAGTCTACGAGTTGCTCCGCAAACGCAACCTGCAGCCTAACGGGTGGCATAAACAAGGAGCTGTGACTCGAATTCACTTCGAGTCCTTGAAAACCCCGCCCCTGGAGAAAACCGAGGGGCTGTCCGATGAGGAAACCCTATCGGTTTATACACACCGTCAGGCGACGCGCCCTCCTCTGACCGTTGGTCAAGAGTTGAAGCTTTTTTCAATAGCTTTAAGCTGTAAACTCTCAGAAATTTATATCAATTCAGAAAATACATGAGACAGATAACTTTTCTCCATCTCCCTGTCTCTATGTCTCCATGTCAATCTATCTGTATTAACTAAAAACTAAAACAATATTACAGGGATTTTTAGTTGAATAGAGTAACCTTTTAATCATCAAACAATTAATTATGTCTGGAATTTGGTCATTTAGCGGTCGTTATCGCATTTTACATTTAACCTGGTTTGCTTTTTTTATCACTTTTGTAGTTTGGTTCAATTTCGCGCCATTGGTAACCGCAGTCAAAGGCGAGCTGAATTTAACTGAAGCCCAAGTTAGAACGATTTTACTTTGTAATGTTGCTTTTACCGTTCCGGCACGAATCATTATAGGTATGTTGCTCGATAAGTGGGGACCGCGCATTACTTATTCAGCCATGTTGATTTATGCTGCAATTCCCTGCTTTACTTTTGCGCTGGCTAATGACTTCAACCAACTAGTTATCAGTCGTTTGGCTTTGAGCATTGTCGGCTGCGGCTTCGTGATCGGGATTCGCATGGTCGCAGAATGGTTTCCTCCTAGCGAAATTGGTTTGGCAGAAGGAATTTATGGCGGTTGGGGCAACTTTGGCTCGGCAGCCTCAGCATTTGCCTTGCCAACGATCGCAACATTGCTAGGATTTATCGGCACTAGTGCAATTAATTGGCGTTTGGCGATCGCTCTAACGGGAATTATTTCTTTGCTCTATGGCATATTTTATTACTTTAACGTCTCGGATACCCCACCAGGCAAAGAATACGAGCGTCCCGATCGCGCTACGGGAATCGAAGTAACCAGCAAAAGAGATTTCTGGTTTTTGTTGCTGATGAATATTCCTTTAGTTGGAGTATTAGGAGTCTTGGCGTGGCGTTTGATGGGAGTTGATTTTCTCAGTCAAACCCAGTTTATAATTATTTGTGTACTCCTGGTTGGTTTGTATCTCTTTCAAGCCTACGGTTGTTGGAATGCCAATCAAGATTTGATGCGGGGACGAAAACACTATCCCGCCTCCGATCGCTATCAGTTCAAACAAGTTGCCCTACTAGATCTAGCTTATTTTACCTGTTTCGGTTCCGAACTAGCGGTTGTCTCGATGCTACCGACGTTTTTCGAGCGAGGCTTTAACTTGTCGGAAGCTGCGGCTGGGGCGATCGCCTCTAGCTATGCCTTTATGAACTTAGCTGCTCGTCCTGGCGGTGGTTTGATTTCCGATAAAATTGGCAGCCGTAAATGGACGCTAGTAACTCTAGTGGGCTGCTTGGGAATTGCCTACATGATTATGAGTCGCATTGACGGTAGTTGGTTACTTTCGGTAGCAGCGATCTTTGCCATGCTAGCAGGCATATTCGTGATGGCGGCAGAGGGAGCAACTTATGCGATCGTGCCCTTAATCAAACACCGAGTTACCGGTCAAATTGCCGGCAATGTTGGTGCATACGGTACCGTCGGTGCGGTAACTTACTTAACCGTCTATAGTTTGTTGCCTGAAGGTAATACTGGCAACCAAATTTTCTTCTCGATGTTGGGAATTGCTGGTCTCATCGTCGCCTTTTTGTGTGCTTTTTTTCTCAAAGAGGTTCGAGAAGAACACAAAGGAGTTCCAGAACCAGAAGTGGATGGAACTATGCCAGCTTCTAACACCAGAGAGTTAGAAGAGATTAACCAAAGAGAGCGATAAATACTTATTGGTTGGCGCAGGATTAGATGATTTTTCCCTCGTACAAGTTGCGCCAACTAATAATTTGCTTGGAATTTTGACCGAGTGATGGATGTTAAAGGATTGCTGTAAACTATTTACTTATTCATAGTTAAAGAACAGAAAACTGTGTAATTTCTAGTTGGAAGGGATGAAAAGGATTATTTCGGTATTTAATTAATATGGTGATAGTCAACTTTTTGATTGCAATTACAGCATTATTAGCTTCGACTAGCCTGTTTTGACTAATCATGACTGCAGACTTGGGCTGGGGACCTATCGCCTATATCGCTTCTTTTTTAGGTGGAATAGTTTTGATGGGCTGGGCGGGTGTTGCTTGTCTCGACCTGTTTAAAAACTGAAATAGCTTAAGTAAGCAGACTCACTTTACCGACAAACTAACACATCTTTAGAACATCTTTTAGGGAACGAAATTAAACCCGAACATTCGATCGGGTTATAAATACTATTGCGATTTAAGACCAGATTGCTATTATCATCTCAATTATTCACTTGCTTTTTCATTGTTTGATACATAAAAATGTATGTGTAGTTCCTCAATCTAAATTTCGATAAAAATATCAAGATTCAATTTGAGGTAACTGTTTGCGATGAGAGCGTCTTTTCTTCCTCAATCTGCTTAATCCCTGTGTGATATCGTCAACAAAAGTATAGAGTATAGGAATCACGATTAGTGTTAGCAGAGTAGAAACAGTCAAACCGCCCAAAACTACTGTAGCAATGGAAGAGTAAGCATCCATGCCAGTTTCGGGATAAAAAGCCAGGCGCACGATCGCAATCATGGTGGTTAGAGTGGTCATAAAGATTGCTTTGAGTCGTACAGGTCCTGCCTGACGGATGGCTTCGGCTCTGCAAACTCCTTCTTCCCGCTTGGTTAAAATTAACTCCAATAACAAAATAGCTGCGGAAACGGAAATACCAGAAAGAATGATTATTCCCAGGATTGAAACCGTGGAAAGGGTTTGTTTTGCCAGTAATAATGCCCCAAATATGCCAACTAACTCCAAGGGAATAGACAGCATCATTACTAAGGGTTGGATAAACGAGCCAAACTGAATTACCAGAATGAGGTAAATCAAAATAATGGAAACAATTAAACCTTTAAGTAGGCGATCGAATTCAATCATCATATCGGTCATATCCCCCATCGAATCCAAACCGTAACCTGGAGGGAAATCTAATTCTGCTCCGGCTTTCATAGCGATCGCCATTGACAAATCCATTGAAGCAGGACTGGATTTACGATAGTAACCATTAACGTAAACTACCCGCTTGCCGTTAACGTGTTCGATGAGAGTAGGACCGTATTCTCGTTTTAGAGTAGCGACGGTGCTAAGGGGTACTTGCTGTGCGTCAGGAGTAGTGATGTATGTAGCAGCGAGATTTTGACCGGATGCGCGATCGCTTTCTTGATAGCGGACTAGAATAGAATTCTGTCTCAAATTGGGACGATTGTAATATTTACGAGTAAAACCACCATTGAGAGCGTAACGAGCTTGCTCGGCTACTTCTTCGATATTTAAGCCTAACTCCTGAGCGCGACGGCGATCGATTTGTAGCTGGTATTCGGGTTGAGTTAACGCGGAACTGGTATGCGCCATTACTAGCCCTGGAGTATCTTTGGCAATCTCTAATACTTTTTCCGCCAGAGGATAGAGTATCTCTAAATTCTCGCCATACACCGCAATTTGAATCGGTGCAGCAGAAGTAGCCATTACGTCTACACCCATTTCCTTAAGTGCGATGCGCCGTAAACCAGGGATAGTGCGACGAGCTTTAGTTTCTACTGCATCCATAACCTGCCAGATGTCGCGATCGCGTTCGTTTAAATCTTTGAGAGTAACAATCGCTGAAGCCGTATTTACACTACCCATACTGTAACCGCTAAAGTAGGTACTGTTGCGAGTAATTTCAAAGCCAACGTTAGAAGAGACTTTTTCAACTTCAGGCTGTTCTAGTAAAATCGATTCAAACTGTTGAGCAACGCGATCCGTCCGCTCGAAGGATGTTCCCGCTTCCAATTCGATGGTTGCCATAAACTGCCCCGAATCACCCAAAGGCATCATTTCTTGGGGAACTAGGGGATAGAGAGCAAAGGCGAGAACGATAGTCGCTCCCGCGATCGCCAAAGTGATTTCTCGATTTCTCAAACAGATATCTAGTAACCAACCGTAACCTTTTTCTAATGCCTGAAAACCCAAACGGAAGGGAGATAGCAACCATTGCAACCATGTCTTACGATTTCCCTGTGTTTCCCCGATTGGTTTGAGGAAAAAGGCTGCCAGTAGAGGAATTAGGGTAATGGAAACCACCAACGAAGCAATAAAAGCAAACACCATCGGTAAGATTAACCCTGCAAACATCAGCCCCGTCAAACCCCCTGAAAGGACGGTGGGAATTAAAGCTGCAATCATTACGCAGCTAGCAGCAGCACTAGCGAGAAATACTTCTCCCGTACCCTGAATAGCTGCCTATCGGGGTGTTTTCCCTTCTTTTAATTTGCGATCGAGTCAATCACAATAATCGAATCATCCACTAGTTTCCCAATTGCCATCATCATCCCTACCAAAGTAGAGGAATTGAGAGACATGGAAAAGGGAATAAAGGGCAGCATAGAAAGAGCGAGGGTAGTGGGAATGGAAATCATCACGATCGCCGTTGCCCGAAAATCCTCTAAAAACAGTAGAATTACTAACCCCGCCAGTGCCACACTAATTAATAATTCTCCTGTAGTGCTATCTTTAATTAATTCCACCAGGAATGAGTTATCGTAAGCCTCTTCAAACTCTAACCCTAGATACTGAGATTCAATTTTTTCTAATTCCTTTCTCACTCTGGCAATCACCTGTGGGGAACTAGAGTCGGGTTTCTGGATAACATTAACTGCTAAAGCAGATTCCCCATTATAACGATAGGCACTGCGACGCTCCTCGTAAGTATCTTTTACTTCCGCTACATCTCGGACATAAACAATCTGCCCGTCCCTTTCCCAGATCGGGTAATTCCTGACAACCTGGGCATTAAGAGCGCGATCGTCTGCCCGTACTAAGATCTCTTCGTCTCCCTGAGTTAAAACTCCCGCACCCTTACTAACATTATTATTATCAATTGCATCTCTAACTTGAAGAATCGACAGTCCGTAGGCTGCTAGCTTCTGGCGATCGACTATTACCTGTAGCTGTCGCCGATATCCCCCTGTAATGTAAACAGACTGAACATCCTGTACGTTAGTCAGGCGATCGACTAAGGTATTATCGGCAAGCTCCCGTAACTTCACCCAATCCCAACTCTCAGCCTTGAGTGCCAGAGTCAGCACGGGACGATTTAATGGATCGATGGGCAACACCCAATAGGAACGAGTATCGATCCCGTCCATCGGCAAATCTCCCTCTGCCGATTTCATCACGCTTTGCACATCCCGAACCGCTTTATCGATGTCCCCACCCCAGGCAAACTGCACAGTTACCAAAGACAAATCCTGTTGAGAACTGGAGCGCACAAAACGTACTCCATCAAGAACAGTCATGCGTTGTTCGATGGGTTTGCTGATATAGGTTTCCACCTCCATTGGCGACGATCCAGGAGTTCTGGTAATTACTGCTACCAGAGGACTCTGTACGTAGGGCATCATCCACACGGGAATGATAATTAAGGTAAGAACCGAGAGGATGAGAACCCCGATATAGAGGGCGACAGTAATTACAGGGTTGCGAATTGACCAACGGGTGAAAAAGGTTGTCATGAAGTGGAATTAGGCAGATTGAATTGCTTGACTTCCAACCACAATGACACATGAAAATTAACGGTACTTAAACAATTTAAACAGACAAAATAAGATAGAATACCTTTGCT
>NZ_JBKGTY010000003.1:0-255606 GCF_053543375.1 Myxosarcina sp. GI1(2024)
AGCTATGTTTATTATCCAGCAATCTTTCTAGCTCCCTTGTCACCCCTTCAGATTAGATACTGAAGCAATTCTGCAATTTATTGGCTGTTCATTTAGCAGGAGTTACTTATTGAAGTAAATAGTTATATGGCAACTGTAAACAAATAGTTGCCTTTCTCCTAACAAAGCTATAGATTTTTTTATTGTCTGTAAGATTACCGATCGCCTTGGCTTTGCAAGATTAAGATTGACCGGTAACTTTACCTTCCGAGGAGCGAAAGTTATTAACTGTAGTAGAAACCATTGCTGCCATCAACTGTTCTGGACAAACCCGAAAAGGTAAACGATGAATGTCGGATTGAGGATTGCAAGCAATCTCAGCAGCATGGCGTAACTGCGACAGGCTAATATCTGCCAGTCCTAGATTGTCTAGAGTTTTAGGTAAACCAATTTGAGTATAAAACTGTAGTAGCTGGTTTCGAGAAGAAGTGGCTAATTGGTTTCCCTGTACCATTTCTTCTAGACGCAACTGGACTAAAATTCCGTAAGCAACTTTTTCTCCATGCAGAGCCTGATGAGTTTCTGGAAGATGAGTTAGTCCATTGTGAACGGCATGAGCGGCAACAGTTCGACAATCTGCCCCTCCAATACCTCCAATGGCTCCTGCCAGTAACACCGTGGCATCGACAACTTCTCGCCATTCATCACTCTGAGGATTTTCTAATGCTGTTGCAGATTTTTGCCAGAGGATATCGCGGAGAACTCTAGCTTGCTGTACTGCAGAGATGATGAGTGTCGCCGAAGAACTCCCGCTACTAACTGAGGCTTCATACCATTTAGCGATCGCATCACCAATTCCTGCGACTAAAGTTCGTTGGGGTGCGCTGCGAACCAAACCATAGTCGAGGATTAATAAATTGGGACAGTGTTCTAGAGTTACATCGTATTGAAATGTTCCCTGCGGAGAATAAATATTTGATAGAGCCGTCCAAGCGGCACAAGTAGCCCCCGATGTTGGGATGGTAATTATAGGTAAGCCACACTGGTGGGCGAGTAGTTTCGCCGTATCTAAAGCTTTTCCGCCCCCTACGCCTACGATAAAATCGGCTCGATGTTCGGCAACTGCCGCTTTCAACCTCACCAGGGAAGCCTCCGCACAATCGGGACTGTAACTCGCATCAGTCCAATTAAGCTGTTGTCGGGCAAAAACTGGTTGCAGATAAGCTCTAACTACATCTAACGTGCGCTCGCCGCCGATAACTAGAGGGCGAGCGCCATATCGAGCGATTTCGGCTCCCGAATTTACCAAACAAGTTTCTCCTCTCAATACTCTGGCAGGAGCAATGGCTAAAGGGGCAAATTTGGTTGCAGACTGAGATAGTTTGACGGATTTTTGGCTCATAGATTATTCTAGATTTCCGCTCGTTTCAGGTAGTTGAGCTATATTGCGATCAAATGTTTCTATTTGTATATTATCGTCATTTCTGACCACAAGGGAACGTTCCGCTGCTCCTAGATATAAAGGAAGTGAAACTCCTGAGTCTGGATGCATAATAGTTCTAATTTTAATTAAAAAGCGATCGTTGCCATTAGTAGGAGTTCGACCATAGGAATAGAGGTCTTCTGCCGCTTGACGAAGAGTAGGTTCGATCGCAGATTTTTCTATCTCTGGCGGTACGGCAATTACCGCTAGGTTAGAACCATTGTCGTAAACTAAAGTATAACGTACTGCACCTGGTATTTCAGTATGGGGAAATAAACTCAAGCCCAAGGTAAATATACCTACGGTTAACAAGGTGGTAAAAGCAGTAACACCAACCAAGCGAAACCGGAAGTTCCAGCCAAAGATAAAAGCTGCGATCGTAGCGATAAAACAGATAATCGTGAAAATTCCCGACCACTGCGCGTAGGTAAAAATATTAGTTGGTATTGTCATTGGTAATAGGCAAAATAAAATCTTCGACTATAGCTGATTTTAAGAAAAGCAGAGCTTACTCCTGGTCACAAATTGTACTAATATTTTGCGTTCTCACGAAAGAAGACGAAGAAAACCATCCATCATTGCTAATTTGTTGCCTCTTCAACGGTATTCCCCGCATCCTCTAGAGCACTGCCGGCTTCGCCGATACCTTCTTCAACTGCATTCCCCGCATCATCAAGTCTTTCTTCTGTAAAACTTTCTGCGTCTTCTAGAGCATCACCCGTTTCTTCACCAGCATCTTCTAAAGCATCGCCTGCCTCTTCACCAGCGTCCTCTATAGCGTTACCCGCATCTTCACCATTATCTTGTATTTGGCTTTCAGGAGTTTCATTTTCTGGAGACTCTGCTGGTTCCTGGCAAGCTCCAAACAGAAGAGATAAGCCTAAAATTAAGGGAAAAGTTATTTGTTTGAGGTACATAATCGATTAATAATTCTAGTTTGACAGTTAATTGTAGTAGTTGAACTGTAAATCATTATTCCAAAATTCTGCAACTGCCAAAAGCCATATATTCAAACTTGTATGGCGACTCCAAATAAACTCGGAGACAAAATTTTGTCAGTTGCCAATTACTTTTCCAACGACATCTCAAATCGAGTGAGACTGGTATAACCTAACTCAGTTCTAGCTGAGAGAAGATTTCTGCCAGTATTTCTCCAGCTCCCCGTTCCCGTAAGCGGTTGGCTAAATCTTGACCGAGTTGTTCGGCATTGGCTCTATTGCCACTTACACTGTCCTTAATTAACTGTTTGCCATCCAAACTAGCTACCATACCCACCAGGGTTAGATTATCTCCTTCAATATTAGTGTTAACGCCAATGGGAACTTGACAACCTCCTTCTAATTCTCTTAGAAAAGAACGTTCGGCATAGGTGCGATCGCGACTATCGGGATCTTCTAAAACTTTTAAGATTTCTAAGATTTCTGTATCTCCTGCTCGACATTCTATGCCCAAGGCTCCTTGTCCGACTGCATGGAGAGAAATCTCGCCAGGAATAACCTGATGGATGCGATCGCTCATCTGCAATCTTTGCAATCCCGCAACTGCTAGAATAATTCCGTCGTATTCTCCTGCATCTAATTTTGCCAAACGAGTATTAACGTTACCGCGAATATCTTTAAATTCTAAGTGAGGATAGTAGTGTCGCAACTGTGCCAATCTTCTTAGGGAAGAAGTACCAATAACTGCTCCTTCAGGTAAAGTATCTAGTTGCTTGTCTTGAAATTTGGCATTAACTACTAAAGCATCGGCAGGATCTACTCTTTGGGTAACGCAACCGAGCATCAGTCCCTTCGGTAAATTAGTCGGTAAATCTTTGAGAGAATGAACCGCAAAATCGGTATCTCTTCGGAGCATTCCCTCTTCTAGTTCTTTAGTAAATAAACCCTTATCACCAATTTTGGCAAGAGCGACATCGAGAATTTTATCTCCCTTGGTGCTAATTTTTTCAACTTCAAAGTCGATATCGGGAAAGTTTTTTTCCAATTTGGCTTTTACCCAGTAAGTTTGCACTAAGGCGAGTTGACTTTTGCGAGTTACGATCCGAATAGTACGTGTAGAAGTATCAACGAAGGTCATCAAAAATAATTTATTAAAGATTATAGGGACTCGATCTAGGGTATCGCAGTTCTCAATTGATATAAGTAAATTTTTGTTGGTAGTATATCGCTTCGTCGCTCTTCTAGATTACAAAAATTTGTTCGTGGCAACAATTACCATTACCTTAGGACATATTTTAGCCATGGCTGAAGGTTCGAGTCTAGTCTGTAAGCTATTGCTTGGAAATGAATGTAGGTTATTTCCAGCTTAGCTTATTTGACGATAACCCAGGGCTATTGAAGTTCCCACGAGAGAGCGTAAGCAACGTCGGTAAGGTTAATTAATCATTTCAGCTAAAATTGCTTCCAATTTTTCAATTAAAAAATCTAGATCTTCTGCTACTTCTGTAGAACGAGCAGGTGGTTCGATAGCTGGTTGATAATGAATTAATTTAATTTGTCCTTCACCGATCGCTATAATTAAAACTTCAGTTTCTGGTTGATAGCCGTCAATGATACCTAGGATTTCTTGTATTTGCCCGTTGGTATCGTGATTTAAACGTTCGATATCTTCTTTAGTACAAGTTACAAAGTGAGGTTGGGGTTTGAGATCGATCCCGAGAATATGATTTGAGTTCTGCCATTCTTGCTGCAGTCCCCAGACTAAAGCCGTCAAATAGTTTTCGTTTTCTTTGACAAAACGATCCAATTGCGATCGCCACTTTTGTTGGGCTACTTCTGGTCGATTTTTACCGAATCCAATCATATTAAATTATATTGATGTTATTGGCGATCTATCATTTTGTCATTTTACCAGGTTTAAACACTTACTCGACAACTCATACTTCGCACTCCATCAAGGCGAAAACCACTGCATCGAAACAGAATGCCAGCATAATCGGCAAGGGACACGCAGTAGCATAACTTGCTACCAAGGCAACGAGGCTAATAATTATTGCAATAGTCGTCCAGCGCTTCTCCGCCTTGCTAAACCCTTTTTCCTTTTTAATGGTTATTAAAACTTTAGAGGGAATGGGTTCTGGCATTACGCCATTAGGAGGAAAAGCCCAGTAATGGTTGTGGCGTTCTGTAAATAGCTCCGTCCAGCCATTATTATCGCACCACTCTTGAAGCCATTCATCATGAAAGTGTTTCATATTTTTCAAACGAGTAAAAAAAATGTAAATTTTTGATAAATAAATAATATTAAAAGAGCTCGATTTAACTAATCGAGCGTGTAAATAATCTAGCAAAGTCATTTTTGCTTTTGAATCTCTAGGGAATTTTACTTAATAAAGCTTTATTTAATTTAGCCGATGTTAATTTATTATTCTAAATCTATAATTTATCTATGTTACTAAGTAAGTAAGATTGTTCTAAATCTTAAATTTTCCTTTTTATTTCTCTATTTCTGGCAACATTATAATTAAGACGAAGTAATCTATTCAGCAGAAAATTTAAGTATAAATACTCAAAATAATAAAAACTGGACTAAGAATATAGGCGTTGAGTTAAACTAAGCCGAAGGAAAGTGTCAGGATTGACTTTATAAAATCTGCTCATGTTCTCTGAACAGACTTGTTCCTGACTCTTTTTCCTTAAGCTGCTTGAAGCAAGAAACGTACCTCATCGACCCGTTCTCGAAATTGTTGCCTCTGCTCAGAGGTCGGCTATCGGTGTCGCCGGCTCGAAATAAGCTTGAGCCCCCTCTAAGTCTCGCCTTACTCAGCATCGATTCCTCGGTAGAGATAGCACCATTTGCCTTTGACCTGAATGTAAGTCTCGTCTACGAACCAGACCTCGCCAATCTTACCGCGACCTTTTGTCCTTAATTCATCTCGAAAAATCGCAGCGAAGCGTTCCTCCCAATCTCGCATCGCTTCGTGGGTGAACTCAAAACCTCTCATCAACAAGAACTCAGCTACATCTGGCTAGCTTAACTTGTAGCGGATGGGGCACAGCAAAATCTGAAAGAGAATATCGCTAGGCACTTGGACATAATTAAAGGGCTCTCTTATACCACAATCTAAGATCTCAGTACTGACAGTTTCCATCGATTAGTAAATTATCATTACGAGTTCGGCAACGGTGTTAAATTTTCTAAAATAAGATCGGCAAAGATCTTTAGTCGAGATTAAACTCACTTTTTGTGAAACAAACTTACATAAATAGGTACCAACTATGACACCTGAATTGAAAGCGAAAATCGATAAGCTAGTCAACGACAATAAAATTATGGTGTTTATGAAGGGCTCCAAGCTAATGCCTCAATGTGGATTTTCCAATAACGTAGTGCAAATGCTTAACTCTTTGGGCGTTCCCTACGAAACCGTTGATGTCTTAGACAACCCTGAAATACGCCAGGGAATCAAAGAATATTCCAACTGGCCGACAATTCCACAAATCTATATCAACGGCGAGTTTGTCGGTGGTTCCGATATTGCGATCGAACTGTATCAAAGTGGTGAATTGCAGCAGATGGTAGAAGTGGCCTTAGCTTCGTAAACTAATAGTCCCAGGTCTTAGCTAGTCTAAGACCTGGGACTTTAAGCGAGCTTAGATTTACAGACTACTCTGCCTTAGCGGTGCGATAGGTGAGAAAATGCACACGAGACAAAAAGACGGAGACGGCACGTAACCGTTTAATTAATATAAATCGCGTTCGGTTTGAGATGAAGATAATTCGAAATTAGAAGGATCCCGCAAAAACTTTAACGCTTTTTCTTCTAAACGATGAATGTGATACGGTTCGATAGTATTGGTATGTCGCAGACAAGAAATATAACCATTCATAAATAGTCTAATTTCTTCAAAGCTGTAGCGTCTGCTCCAGAGATCGACCATAGAGTCTGTAAGTTTCTGATAGTGGCGTATTGTTTGGCTATCGTGAAGAATCATTTTGATACTCTCGGCTGCAGTTTTGTTGGTTTTGTTGGACAGTAATAGGTAGGTATTAGGAAAGTAAAGTTGTCAGAAGCCCGTCATATTAGGACTGTCAACTTTGAGTTTTTAGTTATCATATAGTTCAGATTTAATTATGTTTTAATATATACTCTATTTTATCAATCTCTCCACCTAGTATTGACACTGACTTTGGTATAATTTTCGTTCCGCAAAAATCTTCGTAACGAGTGTTACAAAACATTGACATTAGCTTTGATAGTTTTGTAGTTAAGTTTTTTACATTACCAAAGAAGCTATGGTGGGCACGGTATATATTTCTATAGTTGAGGGTAATCCTCACCTACGCTCTCTGTTAGGCTGGCATTTACAGCAGTCTGGCTATACGGTCAAACAGTCTGCGAGTTTTCAACAGGGAATAGATGTTTTCAATCGATATCAGCCTACCTTAGCGATTATAGATTCTAACTTGCCCGATGGGGATGGCTTGGAGCTTTGTCGTTGGTTACACCGACAACAAAAAACCTTAATTTTGCTCTTATCCGCAAGAGATACCGAACAAGATATCGTAGCTGGATTAAAAGCTGGTGCAGACGACTATCTGACTAAACCCTTTGGAATGCAAGAATTCTTGGCAAGAGTTGAAGCTTTGATTAGAAGGTTGCGCGCTAGTTCTACTCCCCTCTATTTAGATTATCAAGATCTAAAAATCGATCTAGTACAGCGTCGCGTTCAGGTTAGAGGGAACTTTATCGAACTGACTCCTCAAGAGTTTAGCTTGCTATACGTGTTAGCACAAGCAGAAGGTAATCCTTTGAGCCGTTCGGAACTGTTGCGTCGCGCTTGGCCCGATGCAATTGACAATCCTCGAACGATTGACACTCACGTTCTCTCACTACGCAAAAAAATCGAATTCAATCCCCGTCAACCCGACTTAATTCAAACCGTGCGTAATGTTGGCTATCGTTTAAATCCCAACATTATTAACGGTAAAATGACCCGGTCTCTAGAGCTAGATAACTCCAGAAGTACCAAGAATAAAAGTCCTAGCTTGGCTCGAGTTTCCTTAAATTAGCTGAAAGCATCAACTAACGCCATTCTTCAGTAGCTCGCGCTTGTGTCTGTAAAATTTGCTGCTGTAATCTCGACCAAGCATCGGCAGTAGCTGTGGTGTCTGTCGCTAAATATCCCGTCGCCAGATAAAGTATGCGATCACAAAAATTTTGAATTAATTCTAATTGGTGATTGACCATTAATATAGTCGTACCCTGGTTGCGATTTAATTCATTGAGAACATCTAATACATAATTTGCCAAACCGAGGTCTAATGCTGATGTCGGTTCGTCTAACAATAGAATTTTGGGCTGCATCATTAAAGCCCGAGCGGTTGCAACCAACTGTTTCTGTCCTTGAGAAAGCTGCAGTTCATTCCTTTCTAACCATTCTTCGGGTAGGCGCAAGCGATGTTGCCAAAAATCTAATCGCTGCTGGATGATGGCTAATGGTAATTTTTGTAGTTTTAGAGGATAAATGAGAGTTTCTCTAACGTTCATTTGCAATAATTTGGGTTCTTGAGGAATCAGCACGATTTGTTGGCGCAAGCGAATTGGAGAAATTTGGTTCAATGGCGTGTCTTCAAAATAAATTGCTCCCGAACTCGGGCTGCTGAGGCGATTTAATAGCCGCAGCAGAGAGGTTTTACCTGCCCCAGAAACACCGGCAACCGCAATTTTCTCTCCTGGCTCGACCGCTAACGAAATATTTTGTAATAAAAATGCCGAACCAAAAGAAGCCTTCAAATCGACTGCCTCTAGCCGCAAAATTGAATTAGAAACCCGCTCGCTCATGGTTAATTATTCCCTACTCTTGTCAATCATGACGCGAGGCAGGAGACTATGACAAGCCTGTGAATCGCTCGTTGTTTGAGATAAAATCGAGTTGCATTTACTAAAATCCTGAGGGAGTAAAGATTTGAGTTGGCTGTCAAAACTTTCTAATTGGCTATCTGGAGGGGTTCTAGATCGATATAGAGAACAGGCAAGATTGGCTAAAGCTAAGCTACGACAAACCGAATTACAAGTAGAAAGTTTGCAAGATCGGCTACAGCAAGCTCATAAAGAATTAGCTCAATCCAAGGCTCAAGAGCAAATTAACCGAGGTTTTCAAATAGAGCTAGTAGAAACTCAAGTTCGACTGAAGAAAATTCAGGATGAATATAGTAACTGCCAGCAACAGTTGCTAAACTCCGAGCAGCAACTAAAACGATTACAAACCCAACTTCAACAAGCTTCTTCGGAATTAGCTGTATCTCAAGATTGGCTGCAACAGCTGAACACTCCCGTGGAAGTCTTGGAGATCGAAAAGACTCTACCCAAGCAAGAGTTTAATACGTTTTGGGGATTCGGAATTACCTCTCCCCAACCTAAAACTAGATCGACAGCAGGTTCGATAATCTTTCGGGGTTGGGTGTTGGGCAAAAAAAGTGCCGTCGAGCTAGTAAAAATTTCTTATCGAGAGCAAACCATACTAGAAGTTCCAGCCAACCTTCCCAGCCCGGGCATTACGCAACAGTACCCAGATATTCCTCAAGCTGCTCGCAGTGGTTTTGAATTTTCACTTACAGTTGCCGGTATTACTTCTCCAGCCAAACTGAATCTCTTTGCTGTTTTGAGCAATCGCAGCGTTATTCCACTGTGTACTTTCATTTTGAAATAACTAGGGATTCTCTTCAGGAATAAACCTGTTGGTAGTAATGCTGATATTCTTCAGAAAGCAGGGGCTGCCACCAGTGTTGATGTTCGAGATACCATTTAACCGTATGGCGCAAACCCCCTGCAACCGTTTCTTCGGGACTCCAACCCAATTCAGTTTTAATTTTATTGGCATCGATCGCATAACGGCGATCGTGTCCTGGGCGATCTTTGACAAAGGTAATTAATTTTTCGGCAGGACGTACTGGTAAATCTGGGGCGAGTTCGTCCATTAACTGACAAATTTGGCGTACTAAATCGATATTTTCAACTTCGTTGTTACCGCCAATATTATAGGTTTCTCCCGGCGAACCGCGATGAATGACCACGTCTAAGGCGCGACAGTGGTCGGCAACATAAAGCCAGTCGCGAATATTTTGCCCGTCGCCATAAACTGGTAGGGGTTTACCGAGCAAAATGTTAATGCATATCAATGGAATCAGCTTTTCGGGGAAATGGTAGGGACCGTAATTATTCGAGCAGTTGGTAACGATGACGGGCATTCGGTAGGTATGATAGTAGGCACGAGCTAGATGATCGCTGCCTGCTTTAGAAGCCGAATAGGGACTGTTGGGAGCATAGGGTGTAGTTTCGGTAAAGGGAGGGTCTGCTTCACCGAGACTACCGTATACTTCGTCAGTAGAGACGTGCAAAAAGCAATCGCTCTGAGGTTGGTTTCTTTGCAACCAGTGTTGGCGAAAGGCTTCGAGTAAAGTAAAAGTTCCCACGACGTTGGTTTGCACGAATGCTCCAGGACCTAGAATCGAGCGATCGACATGGGATTCGGCAGCCAAATGCGCTACCGTATCGATATCTTCTGTAGCGAGCAATTCCTCGACTAGGGCGCGATCGCAAATATCTCCTCGGACAAATCTAAAATTAGTTCGCTCTTCTAGAATATCGAGATTGTGACGATTTCCCGCATAGGTCAGAGCATCTAAAACTATCACGCGGTCTTCACGATAGTTATTACACCAGTGATGGACGAAGTTAGAGCCGATAAAACCCGCTCCTCCCGTGATTAATATTTTACGGGGTTGTCTTTTTTTTACTGTTTCTCTAGTGCTAGTCACAATTTTTTTTCCTTCTCTTTCGGGAGTGAGTAGTTACTAATCTGTGGCTGAATTCCCAACTGCCGAGAATCAAGTATATTCACAACTAATAAAAATGCAGTAAAAGTTTTTCAGATTGCTTTGTTAGAGCAAACTGCACCATTTTCAGTTACATACTTTTTCTTGCCTATTACCCGTTCTAAATAACTAAATAAGTTCGATCTGGGAATCGTCACCAATCATAAACCGCATCGCTTTAGGTCTTTGGGGTGCGGTTTTCAATTGCGCTCTTTCCCCAATCAGACTATCGACAATCCGCTGCTGAATACCGATTACTTTTGCTCCTTTGAGGATTACACTGTGTTCGATATCGACATCAACTAAGGTAGTATCGTCGGCAATACTGCTATAGGGACCGATAAAACAGTTTTCAATCTGACAGTTATTGCCAATATTTACGGGTCCTCTAATAGTACTATTAATAATGCGCGTTCCAGAGCCGATATGTACTCTGCCACTTACTTTACTAGCGGCATCGATTTCTCCTTCAATAGCCATTTCCAGACAGCTATCGAGAATAACTTGATTGGCGGCGAGAAGATCGTCTTTTTTACCCGTATCCAACCACCACCCCTTTAGTTGAAAAGACTGTACGTTTTGCTGACGGTCGATTAAATATTGAATGGCATCGGTAATTTCTAGTTCTCCTCTAGCTGAAGGCTGAATATGAGCGATCGCCCGATGAATGGCAGCAGAAAATAAATATACTCCTACTAGTGCCAAATTAGAAGGGGGATTTTGGGGTTTTTCAATTAGCTGTAATACTTTGCCCTGTCCGTCTACTTTTGCCACGCCAAAGGCTGTAGGATTTTCCACCGCACATAATAAGGTCAGAGCATCTAATTGCTGAGATTTAAATTTATCGAGAAATAAGTCTAGCTGACTTTCAACTAAATTGTCACCTAAATACATTACGAAAGGGGAATCTGCCAAAAACGGTTGAGCGACCCTGACCGCGTGTGCCAGTCCCAAAGGTCGATCCTGCAAAATATAGCTAATCTTAGCTCCAAAGCGATCGCCATTGCCGGTTTTTGCTTTGACTTCTTCTCCCGTTTCCGGACTGATAATAATACCGATGTCGGTAATTCCCGCTGCAACAATCGATTCAATGCCATACCAGAGAATGGGTTTATTAGCTACCGGAACCAGTTGTTTGGCACCGGTATAAGTAAGAGGACGTAACCGAGTGCCTTTACCGCCGGAAAGAATGAGTGCTTTCATCTTAATTTCGCTATCTTAATGAATACAACTGAGTTAACATTTGTCGGAGAGACTCTTGCCAATGAGGGGGATATACTCCTAGTGTTTGAGTTATTTTGGTTTTAGAGAGTACGGAGTAGGCAGGTCGCTTTGCGGGGGTGGGATATTCTGCAGTAGTAATTGGCACGACTCGCTGGATTTTTAACGGAAACCCCAATTCTTTGGCTTCGCTAAAGACAGCCACAGCCAGATCGTACCAGCTAGCCACACCACTATTGCTATAGTGATAGATTTCCCCTGGAATAACCGTTATTTTGGTTAATAATGAGGCAATAGTCTTAGCAATATCGTACGACCAAGTAGGACTGCCAATTTGGTCGGCAACTACCCTTATTTCTTCTCTGGTTGACCCCAGTTTTAACATGGTTTTGACGAAGTTACCATGTCCGCGAGAACCATATACCCAAGCGGTACGCAAAATAATGTGGCGATCGCAATTTTCCCTTACGCCAATTTCCCCTAACAGTTTCGATTTACCATAGGTTCCCAAAGGGTTGGTAGGGTCTGTCTCAGTATAGGGAGTATAATTTTTGCCGTCAAACACATAGTCGGTAGAAATATGCACCATCTTGGCGCCAATTTTTTCTGCAGCTGCTGCCATTATCTTGGGTGCGCTGGCGTTAATTGCCATTGCCAGTTCGGTTTCGGTTTCCGATTTATCTACTGTCGTGTAGGCTGCTGCGTTAAGGATAATATCTGGTTTAATCGTGGCAATTGCTGCTTCAATTTGTTCTGGTATAGTTAAATCCAAACTAGCGCGATCGACCCCGATTACTTCTCCCAATGTAGTTAAAGTCTGCTGTAATTCAGCACCGACTTGACCCGTAATTCCCGTTAGTAAAATTTTACTCATGCAAATACCTCAGCTTGGTTTAGAGGTTGAGCAGCTTTATCCTTTGCCGATAGTAGCGGTTTTTCTTCAATCTGCCAGTCGATTCCGATTTCGGGATCGTTCCATAGTATAGCTCGTTCGTGTTGGGGTGCATAATAATCGGTGGTTTTGTAAAGACAATCTGCCGTATCCGACAGTACGACAAACCCGTGTGCAAATCCTTCTGGAACCCAAATTTGTCGTTTGTTTTCTGCAGTTAACAGACAACCAGTCCACTGTCCGAAAGTAGGAGAGCTTTTTCTGATATCTACTGCTACATCAAAGATTGCTCCTGCTACCACTCTGACTAATTTTCCCTGAGTCTGCTCGATCTGATAGTGCAAACCCCGGAGGACGTTTTTAGCCGATCGCGAATGGTTATCTTGAACGAACCGGGCTTTAACTCCAGTTTGTTCTTCAAAAGTCTTTTGGTTAAAACTCTCCATAAAGAAGCCGCGATCGTCGCCAAATACTCGCGGTTCGATAATCAAAGCTTCGGGAATATTAGTTTTAATGATATTCATCGAGTTAATCGAAGGATTTTTTATTACGGCTATGAATTGTATATCGATAGGGAAAATTATTGGTTAATTGAGCAACGCTCAATCGCAGCGCTGGATATAAAATCTAGCGACCGATTGAGTAAACTAATTCCTACGGTTAAGGTTTGGTGCAAACGCTAATGATTAACTGGTTTGGAATCGATCGAGAAGTAGAATCGGCGACCGTTGTTAGTAAACAATAAATCCAAGAGTGAACGTTGCAACTAGATGAATAGCTCGATATGGCATTTAATGCTTGCGAGCTGAAGAAAAATTTTTCTCTATCTTGCTATGTCAAACTCGGTCATTTCATAATCATACGACTTCACTAATGCCTAACTTATTCTTTTATTGTTTTACTTTTAAAAGTCGTTATTTGCCAAGGCTGAATTGTACTGTCTTGTTTCTTGTCGTTATTGTCGATCGCTTCTTCTAAATTATTAGTTCGACAGTCAAAATTTAAGTCAAGCTCGTTTTGTAGAGAAAATTTTGCTGTTTGACCACAACACTCATAAAATCGTATTATTGTTTCTTTATTATTTTCTTCACTAGGCTTTAATGCCATTAAAATCAAATTTTCTGCTGATAGTTTTAGAAAACTTTTCGTCACAGATAATTGTTGTTTGTTTGAGATAGCTATTTGCTTACTATTATCTATAAATACTTTTTGCAAAGGTATATTTAGTTCGTAACTTTTTTGTACGGTTTTTGCCGCTCGCCAGACTTTTTGGTGGGGATAGATAGCATAAGTAAATTGATGTTTGCTACGATTGGTACTGCCACATGCCGAAGGCTTATCGCAAGTAGGATCGGGCCATAAGGGAGAACGCAATAAAGTTAAGCGTATTCGATCGGATTGAAAATCATGACCGTGTTTGCAATCATTGAGCAAACTCACTCCATATTCGCCACTATTATCCGTCAAGTCTACCCACTTCAAGGCAGCAACTTCCCATTTAGCTTTATCTAAATCTAATTCTGTTTCGGGTTTAGTAGAATTGGCGATTGCACCACAGGCAATTTCTCGAGTAAACAAGTCGCTTTTGAGATTTAAAGGAAAAGCTGTTTTGACGACGACGTTGGTTTCTTGCCAGTCAACGCTATTAGCTATTTTCAAAATTGGCGAGTTTATTTGTAAGATATAATCTTGAATAAATTGTGAGCTACCCAAAGTTTTCACTACTCGAATACGCTGCTGCAATTCTCCTCTTTCTAACCATTGAATCGCACTTAACTTTGTGTCCGGTAAAGGATAAAGTTCGTAGTCGGGAGCGATATTCCAGGCATCCCAATATTGACCTTTGTCTACAAAAGCTTGTAATTTATTTCCCGCACCACTTAGTATTTCTCGTTGGTTGGCTCGATCGAAAACACTATCTAAATCACCAGATTGAGAATTAACAGTTACAGTTAAATATTCATTTTCTAAAATATATTCCGAGTCATTATCTTCCTTGTCTTTTAACACCTTATTATCTTCTAATAGCCAAAAAAGACGATAACCAACTGAAGGAATATCTTCGGCAAGAAATAATAATTTGTTATCCCTAATCAATTGCGCTCGCACTCTTTTGCCTTCTAAATCGTACACCTCGTAATTGTTTGCGGTTTCTAATTCCACAACCTCGGATCGCTGCCAGTTGAGGGAATTAAAAATTACGATCGCTTTAGCTTCGAGGTGGGGTGGTGCGGGTAAATCGATATAAGAGGCGATCGCTTTTAAGGCTATTGAAAGAATATTCTCACCAATTGCTATCGCCTTCTCCCAGTCCTGGTTCGCTTCGCTAAAAACTTCGGGGATAGATGTACCTGGTAAGATATCGTGAAATTGGTTGAATAAGACTTTTTTCCAAGCGATTTCAATTTGCTGCTGCCACCCTTGACAGGAATGTGTACCAACTGTATTATACATAATAGGAAATAGTGTCTGGCTTACGAACCCGTTGGAATTTACCAAATTAGCCAAAGTTGCCCACAACTCCGCCTCATATAATAAAGTTTCACAGTAACGATTAAATCTTTTTTGGTCTGCATGAGTGGTATAGCAACCGCGATGCAGTTCTAAGTACAGCTCATCTTGCCAAACGGGAAGCTTATCATTTTCGTTTCTAACTTTCTCCAAATATTCTCTAGCAGTAGTAAATTTAATTTCGGGAAAAAACGGCGACCGATCCCATTTTGCCCCTACCTCTAGCATATCTTTAGTCGGTCCTCCCCCATGATCGCCGACTCCAGGTAACCATAAGATATCCTGCAAACCAGTTTGGGTTTCCCAGTCAACAGCATAGTCAGTCATAGTTAGAGGGTTGGTATCCATCACCCCTGTAATATTCGGCGGCGACATCAGCGTTAGCAACCTCGTCCCGTCGGGAGACACCCACCAAAAACATCCCAAAGGAAACTTATTAGTATCATTCCAGTGCAGTTTGCCCGTAACAAAATATTCAATACTGCTTTGCTGAAAAATTTGGGGTAGTTGCCAAGTAAAGCCAAAGCTATCGGGTAGCCAAGCAACTTTAGTAATATTGCCAAACTTTTCCTTAAAGTATTTTTGACCGTAAAGTAATTGTCTAATTAAAGACTCGCCGCTAACTAAATTGACTTCTGGTTCGACCCACATTCCCCCTAATATCTCCCAGCAGCCTCGGTTTACTGCATCTCGAATAGCAGTAAATAATTCGGGTCGATGATGTTCGATCCACTCGTATAAGGCAGGAGTAGTGTGTCCGAAAGTAAGCTGGGGATAACTTTGTTGTAAGCTAAGGACAGAATTAAAAGTACGCTGCGCCACTTCATAGGTTTCGGCAGTAGTCCACAGCCAAGCCATATCTAAGTGAGCGTGACCGAGTAAGTTAAAACAGCGTTGTTTAATATTTTCGGTCAAAGGTAATAGTCGCTGTCGCAAATTATCTAAATCGTGATCGAACCTGTCAGCATCTGCAATATTGTTCCAGTTAAACTTATCGATCTCCGTTGCTAATAAGTGTAGATTATCTGGTTCGAACTCAACCGTGTATTTGAGTAACACGGCAAGTTCATCTGCGACTAAACCAGGATCGATACTATTATCTCGTTCGTAAATTAAATGCGATCGCATCAAAGCGCCGATGTCATGATGGGGAGTAAGCAAACGAATGGCGATCTTATATTGATTATTGAGTTTAGCATTGTCAGTAAGCAAAATGCGAGCGGAAGAGTCAAATAAATCTCCCTGTTGTACCAACTCGCCGTTAACAAATATTTGGGCAACCTCTGCCCACCAAGTAAGTACTAGTCTTAAACTCAAGCCCGATAGCGGGTACCTTTGTAAGGTCGCGGGAACGATAATTTTTTGACCCAACCATCTGACTTGTCTACCTTGGGGAAAAATAATGTAGCCTCGTTGGTTGAGTAATGCAGGTTGGCAGTTATCTAAATTCAGTTGGCCTAAGTTGCGATCTATTTCTGTTTCGGGAAGATAATACCAATGATGCTGTAGTTCTAATTTGACTAACTGGCGTAGTAACGCGATCGCTTTTTTGATCCTAACAATTACAGTTTCAGTCACAGTTATTAATAAGGTAATGGTAAAAAATCAACTTATTCAGTGTTAATTTATCGATCTATAGGCAGTTCATAGCGTTAGCTAATGATAATAGACCAAAAATTGTTTTGATGTCGAAATTTTTAGGCGATCCCTAACATACATAGAAACGAAATTGCTATTGTTATGTTTAACCTCTAAAAACTCAAACGGCTTGCTTCGCAAATGACCATAATTTTCATTTGTATATAAAGTCGTCGTTTCATCTGGATAATAGAGAAATTATCCTCTTGATGATAAATATCAAGACAGTTTCAGACTTTGCTACTATCTACTAACTACTAACCCTTAAGCCCGTTTAAGTCCAATCGAGTAAAAACTTAACTTTGATTTATGAATGCGATCGCCCGTCAGTTAGCTTTAATGCAACTATCAGATTCTTTTTTTCCTTCTGGCTCATATACTCTTTCTCACGGCTTAGAAACTTTAGTACGAAGCGAGTTAGTCAACTCGGCAGATGAGATCGAAACATTTTTAAACCTACTATTACGCGACAAAATTGGAACTTGCGACTTGGTCGCTCTAATTCATGCTTACAAAGGCAGTTGTGATCGCGATTTTGAAGCTGTAAAAACGGCAGATAGAGAATTATTTACCAGAACTCTCATCAAATCTAGCCGCGAAGCTCAAATCAAAAGCGGACGTGCTTTACTGATGGTTTCTAATTCGACTTGGCACGACCTTCGACTAGAAACTCTCAAACAATACACAGCTAACAAACAGATTCATTGTTTGCATCCAATAGTTTTTGCCGTAGTCAGTAGAGTAGTAGGTTTGACCGAATCAGAAGCAGCGATCGCTTTTTTACACGGTTTTACCACTGGTATACTAGGTGCGGCTATTCGCTTAGGCGCGATCGGACATATTCGAGCACAGCAAATCTTATCTTCACTAGCACTAGAGATCGAGCGGGTGTATCTTCAGGCAAGCTCGTTAACTTTAGCTGAGATGAGTTCTTGTACTCCCCAAATCGATCTAGCTCAAATGCAGCACTACAAATTAAGAACGAGAGTGTTTGCCAGTTAGAGGTTGTCTGAGAAGTCTCATAGAGAAATTACCTGGAAAATTAATTGATTTCAAGATAATTGTTTTTTAAAAAAAATTAGTGTGATTGGAAAACGTAGTCAAAACTCTCGGAGAACAAGAGCTAATACGCTCCGCGTACTGGTAAAGCCAATCGCAGCATGAGTTATAAACATTATTACCGGTAATCAGTTATCGGTAGTTAGTTACGAGTCTTAAATCTTTATTGCTAACTGTCAGTTATCTAACTTCCTATGCGGTATAACAATCTCAGCATAATTAATCGAGCACTTATTGAAGGAGAGAAGAAGATGTCTGAATTAAGTATTGCCAAAGGTAGTTGCCTCTGCGGTGCAGTAAGTCTTTCTACCAGCAGCATGAATCCTCACGTTGCAGCTTGTCACTGTAACATGTGTCGCAAATGGGGTGGAGGAGCTTTATTAGCAGTTGAGTGTAGTAGTGATGTTAGTTTCGAAGATGAAGAAAATATCGGGATCTACCAGTCTTCAGAATGGGCAGAACGTGGATTCTGTAAGCAGTGTGGTAGCCATTTGTTTTATCGGTTCAAACAAAACAATCAATACTACATACCAGCAGGGATTTTTGACAGTGATGAAGGACTTGTTTTAGAGCATCAGGTTTTTATCGACGAAAAACCCAAATACTATTCTTTTGCTAATGAAACCAAGAACATGACTGGGGAAGAAATATTCGCGCAGTTTGCATCAGATTCATCGAAGTAAACAATCGAGCCTCATGAACTCAAAATTTAGAATCGGCTTGTTGTAAAAATTCTGTTTCCTCTGGAGTGTTCGTTCTTCCTAATATTTGATTGCGATGGGGAGATCTACCAAATCTTTGAATGATTTTCCAATGACGATAAGCATAATCAATAGCACTTTTACGATCGGGGTGAGCTGGTAAACTATTAAATAGTTTGAGCGATGTTTCTTGGTCTTCTAAATTTTCACTATGTTCGAAGGGAAGATAAATAAACCAACGTTGTACGGGAATTAATTGAAGATCGAATTGATGTGTAATTGCATATTGAGCATGAGATTTAGCTCGCTCATCGGTAGCAAAAGCTCGAGGTGAACCCCGAAACATATTGCGAGGGAATTGGTCTAAAACAATAATTAATGCCAAACAGCTTAAAGGTTGTTGTTGCCAGTAATGCAATTCCCCTGCTGCTGCTCGCTCGTATAGGTGTTGAAATTGAGATTTGATTTTTAGATCCAATTCATCATTTTTGACAAACCAAAATTTAAGGGCTTTTCCATAATTTAGATCTTCTGGTTTACTAAACCAAAAATCTAATACTTTTTGATATTCCATAATTTTTTACTCGGAAGATGACAAGATTATGAAGATTTTTTACTGACATAATTTTCTTTTACCTCTCAAAGATTAATTTAAATGATGCGTGATTACACTCCACGTACTGGCAAAGCCAATCGCGGCATGGATGATTGCTATTATAAACATTAATTCATTTTTGCCAGTTCGAGTTGGGTTAGGCAATTACAAGCCAATGCGAGAAACGCAATTGTCAGTTATTTAGCTCATTATCTAAGTCTAGGTAGAACTTTTTCCTTTCTCTTCCAAAGGTAGTGCTTGAAAGAATCCTCTTTGTTGATAAGCCTGTTTAATTTCCATTGCTACGATTTCGTCTATACCCAAATGTTCTCTTGCTACTAAATCTAAAGCTGTAGGACACGGTAAATGATGGTAGAGCCAACAACCAATTTCAAGATGTGATTTACTGTAAAATTTTACTGGGCAATGAGGACGGTCAATTTCTCCTAGTTGCCCATAGCCAGCGCTACGCCATTGACAAACAATAGGTGTAACATCAACTTCCCAGTATTGACCGTATTTGTTGTATCGTCTTTGAATTGGTAATCTCCAAGCGGCAGCAAGTAGTTTACAGTTAAAATAGTTGCTGCAACTTTTGATTCCTTTTAGCTTTCCATAAAAACGATCTTGGCTTTTTTTACAGGTTTCATTTAACGGACATTTTTCAAGTTTATCGATTGACATTTAGGGTACACTTGTTTTGTTAAAGGCACAAATTAAAAATGCAGAAATTAAAGCTTCGTCAAATGTATCTCAATATTTTTATTTATCCTTTTTAGAGTTTTGTGGACTTACATAATCTCTCAAATATTCATATGGTTTATTTAAATCACCATCAAGAGCGATCGTCGCTTCATAGATCGTTTGGCTATCGGCTTGAATTAATTCTGGCCATACTATTGAGATTAATTGATTGCCAAAATCTTCCGAAGCATCTCTTGGTAATTCATTGGGAAGATTGTCTACTGCCATGATATCAATGCAATGCTCTTTAAATGGCTCAGTTTCTCGTTCTAATACTGGGTCATAACCATAAATCGGCTCGTCAATAGAAGAAGCTCTAATTGTCGAAGGAATCGAGGAATCTGGGGCAAGATCGCAGGTAACATCGGCAATAACCTGAATCGTGAAATCCTTGCGCTTCATGTCCTCTTTGGTAAAAAAGACTGGAATACGTCGATCCCAATAGATACCATTAAGCATTATATCCGCAGTGTGTATGTAACATTCAAAAATTGACTCATACTGTTCGGGATATCGATAATAATCAGTCTCATCGAAAGAAGCTTCTCCTTCCTTACGATACATGTCTTTAACTGTTAGTTGTGTATAAACTGCTTCGCTAAAGTTTTGTGAGACAAATGCTTGAGGTGAAACCCGTTTGATGTTCATCAAGTCCAATACTTCGGTCGCTCCCGATGCAACTCTACCTTCTCCAGTGACTACCAGCTTGATATTAGAAAGAGGTAAATTCTGATAATAAGTTTGAGCTTCTGCCCAGTCATGACATTGATGCATGGGTTTGAGTAAAAATTCTCCCGAACGTCGCCCCCAAGTCAGAAGAGCATTGTGAGCACCAACAATACCTGCCCAGCGTCCAAAACCAATTACTCGTTTGCCGTATTCATTAAGTAAACATTCATAATCAATCAAGCGAATTCTTCGTTGCAAAATTGAACGTAATAGTTCCCGATTATAAGGTTGTTTTTTTATCGTATGAGAGAAAAAGAGGTAGGTTTTATTCGGCAGTAACAAGTTTATGGGAACTTCTTTGACACCTAACAACAGTTCGCACATCTCAAGATTTTCGGTTACTGGGATACCTTGACTTAGATACTCAGAATCGCTAAAGCTTCGTTCTTGACTGGGCTGCACGAGGATCTCTACATCTCGATAATTATCTAGTAAATACCGGCATTGTTTCGGTGTTAATGGCACTCGATTATCGCTCTCGATTTTGCCTTCTCTGACGATTACTACTTTCATAATTAATATAATACCGAACTAAAATGAGATAAGAGAACTGTTTGAAACTCAGACATAAGATCGATGACCACATCAAGCCATCAGCCACTCAACGATGCAGAGCCGATCGCTATCCGCCCTGACACTGAGGTAATGACACGCCAAAAACTTTCCTATTTTGTAGGTATTTCGGGGCAAACAGCAGGTACTAAAGGTTTATCGATGCACTTAGTAGTCATTTCACCTGGTGCTACTGCCGCTCCACATTTTCATCAAGGTTTTGAAACCGGCATTTACGTGCTGGAAGGGCAGGTTGAAACACGATACGGCAAAGCATTAGAAAAATCGTGTATTAGTCAGACAGGAGACTTTTTGTTTATTCCACCAGGGGTGCCCCATACCGCAATTAATCTAAGTCAAACTCAACCAGCACGAGCTATAGTAGCTCGTAACGATCCCAACGAGCAAGAGAATGTGGTGCCCTATAGCATTCAATCAGATCGAGATAAAAATCATACAGAATTTAATATTTAAGAAGACTTGTAGGCAAGGTAAAAATTATTGATGGGGTCATGGGGAAGTTGTTGGACGGAAATATCGTTAAATCCTGCTTCTTCGAGCATTTCTAAAGCGGTTTCTTCTCCCCAAACTGTCCCCAATCCTGCTCCATCATTGGCTAAAGAAACAGAAGTACAATGCAAACAAGAAACAGTATAAAGAAAGGTTCTTGCTGAATGGTCTAAGTTTTGATGCACATCACGAGAAGCACGAATATCCTGCATTAGAAAGACCCCTTCACGAGCTAAATTTTGATAAATATTATGGAGTACCCGATCTGGTTGAGCCAGATCGTGAATAGCGTCAAACGCAGTAATTAAATCGAAGGGTTGTTGAAAATTGAGTTGGGCTGCATCTTGTGCTTCAAATGTAATATTATTTAATCCCAATTCTTGAGTATGAGTTTTCGCCAAAGCGATCGCATCTTCGGCAAAATCTATGCCGATAAACTGACTGCGGGGGAAAAGCCGTGCCATCGTACTTAAGGCACGTCCGCCACCACATCCCACGTCTAATACCTTAATTCCGGCGGTCAATTTTTCGTTTAAACCCGAGACTAGGGGTAAAATTGCCTCATCTAAAACCGCTACTACATTTTGACCACTATCTTCTGCCATCACTTGATGAAATCTGGGATAAGCGGTATAAGGTAGTCCTCCTCCCTGTTGAAAACAATTGATAATTTCATCTTCGACTCGTGCCAATACAGGAATAAACTGCATAGTGACAGCAAGATTATTCGGTGTTGCTTGGCGAGTGAGAAAGGCAGCATATTCGGGCGGTAATTGATAAGTGCGATCGTCGGGGTTATATGCAATGATCTCTCCCATTACCATTGCCCCTAACCATTCCCTGACATAACGCTCATTTAATCCCGCAGCCGAGGCAATGCTGTCACTAGTAGCAGGAGGCAGATTACCCATAATGTCAAAAAGTTGAGTACGATGACCGAGAGAAATCATTAAGGATAATGCACCTTGATTGAGAATTTCCAGTAATTCCGAGGCGATCGCTACTGGATCTTTTGGTTTTAATGTTCTTGTATTCATTATTGACCTTGAATCTTTATCTATCAATTTATGTTCGAGGTAAATAAAAATCAATTAATTGTCTTTGTCACTCAAAGCAAATACTAGTGTAATTGATGTGTACGTCATTCAGCCGAGTAAATATGAAGTTTTGTCATTCAATTATTTCCATAGAATGATTTTTTCTTCGTTCTACTTTTGCTTCGATCTTAATATCAACAAAAAAATTGAAGACATTAGTTATGGTCGATCGGCAATTAGAAGATTTACCAGCAGAGGCTAGCAAAATGTTACCTCAGCAGGTACAGTGACTGTTCGTGACAGCATACAATACCGCTTCTGATAACAGAAAAACATCTACCTAAGCAGCATGAAATTTAGTAAAAAAAAGCTAGGCAAAAGATAAAGACGGTAATTGAGTATTGATAGTAAATTCACCCAGCGATCGCCAAACTTTTATCAGTACAGATAAAAACAACGGCAATCCTATCGTTAATTATCAAACAATGCTGGTATTACGGGCGGTGGCTGAGGCGATCACTTTCTATAGCCGATCTAAATCTACTTCCCTAACTAAAAGATCTACTTCCAACATTGGCAAAATTGAGGTATTAACCATGCAACGTAAATGTGCTTTAGCTTTAGGAATTTTCTTTTTAACTATTGGTATTGCAGGCTTCATTCCCAGCCTAGTTACCATACCCACAGAAAACTACGATACTTACGTTCCTTTGGATGCTAGTACAATTTACTCCCAAGGATTTGGTTTTCTCTTTGGTTTGTTCCCCACTAATTTATTGCACAACTTAGTTCACCTAACTGTGGGAATGTTTGGCATTGCTGCTGCTTCTACAGAAGGTGGAGCGCGATTGTATAATCGTGGTTTTGCTATTAGTTACGCTTTAATAGCAGTTATGGGCTTATTGCCGTCGGCTAGAACTTTCTTTAGTTTGATGCCGATTTTTGGTGGCAATGTCTGGTTAAACGCACCGACAGCAGCGATCGCTGCTTACTTTGGTTTTATTACTGCCAAACCAATAATACCAAACTACTAATATTGCGGTAGAGGAGTTTTGAGCAACGCTCAATCGCAGCGCTGGATGTAAAATCTAGCGACCGATTGAGGAGCAAGGTTGCCTTATAGAGTAAATGAATGCTACTGCCGAGGCAGCCTTTGCACCTCTAGTCAATGGTAGTGTGTAGTGAGTTGCCATCGAGCCTAACTGGCGACTTAACCTTAACAACGTTATGAGAAGCTCGCTCGAAACTGTTGGTACTAGTGAAATACTCCTACACTTAAAGAGTAGCTAAGATATTGCCCTATGAATTTTACCAGATTTAGCAGGTTGTTAGCCAATTCCACCTATCACGAACTTGGATTGAGAGCTAGAGAATATCTACAATACCTAAATAGTGGCGGCGAAGAACAATATTTAGCCGAAGCCACAATGTACAACTGCATGGTTGGCTTTTTAAATGACATGGGCATGGAACGAAATCGAGCCGAAGAATATTGTGATAATATCGAACATCTAACCGAACTCGCTCAATACATTAGCTCGATCTTAGGATGATAGGCAATCGCATGAGTTTTTGAAGTTGCACTAGTTTATAAATGTATTATGTAGCCTTATTTAATTGACTCAAATAATTTACTAAAGCTTGTAAACCCAAACGATAACTATCTGCGCCAAAACCACTAATCTGTCCGATTGCCACTGGGGCAATATAAGAATGGTGGCGAAAGTGCTCTCGTTGGTAAATATTGCTGAGGTGGACTTCTACAGTGGGAATCTTTACTGCAGCAATAGCATCCCGAATTGCTACGCTAGTATGGGTATAACCACCGGCGTTGATTAAAATTCCTTCATATTTCTCAGTGGCTTGGTGAATTGAGTCTACCAATACCCCTTCGTGATTGGACTGCAAACAGGAGATATTTACTTGTAGTTTTCGGGCATCCTCTAGCAAAAGCCGATCTATAGAATCTAGGGTCATCGAACCGTAGACTTCTGGTTCGCGTCGTCCTAATAAATTGAGATTAGGACCGTGCAATACTAATATGTTGAGCTGCGACAAAGCTACCTCTGACCTAACTCTCTTAACTTCTCAGACAATTTTATGGTAAAAAACTAGAAGCCAATTGCCGATCGATAGAAAAGTTTCCCGTTTGCAACCATTTATCAACCTCTGCAGTTTTTTGAGCTTGGCTGAGGTGCGATCGCAGTGGTTCTCCTTCTAAAATTTCTCGTTCTAATAGGATTTGAGCTAGGGTTGTCAAGAGTTGGCGATTTTCATCCAGAATGTTGGCGGCGATTTGGTGGGCGCCATCGATAACTAATTTGACTTCGCGATCGATCGCTTCGGCAATCTGAGGACTGACCTGACGGCGAGGATTAGTTATCCCTTCAAGAAACTGCTGCTGTATTTTTTCAAAGGCAATAGGACCCAAGCGATCGCTCATCCCGTAAAGAGTTACATACCGTTCGGCAAGGTCGGTGGCTTTTTGAATATCGTCACTAGCCCCTGTAGACATTTTACCAAAAGTTAGTTCTTCAGCAGCACGTCCCCCAAGTAGGGTAGCAATTCGACCGCGAATTTCGTCTTCTAACATTAAAAAACGATCTTCTTCTGGTAATTGCAAGGTGTAACCCAATGCACCAATGCCACGAGGCACGATCGAAATTTTTTCAATCGTATCCGTACCGGGCATTAACTTGCTGACAATTGCATGACCGACTTCGTGATAGGCGACGGTTTTTTTCTCGATTTCGTTGAGTACACGTGATTTCTTTTCTAAACCCGTAAGAATTCTTTCTGTGGCTTCGTTAAAATCCTCCATTGTTACCGCAGGACGATTTTGTCGAGCAGCTAGTAGTGCCGCTTCATTGATTAAGTTTGCTAAATCCGCGCCAGCAAAGCCTGGTGTCCGGGCGGCAAGTTTATTTAAATCTACATTCGCAGCTAATTTTACGTCCCGGGCGTGTACTTCCAAAATCGCCAGTCTTCCCGATTTATCGGGTCGGTCTACGAGAATGCGGCGGTCGAAACGACCGGGACGCAATAAAGCCGGATCGAGAACTTCAGGACGGTTGGTAGCAGCTAATAGAATTACTCCTGCATTGGGTTCGAATCCATCCATTTCTGCGAGTAGTTGGTTGAGAGTCTGTTCTCGTTCGTCGTTACCGCCCATAATAGTTCCCGAAGCAGCGCGAGACTTGCCCAAGGCATCTAATTCATCGATAAAGACAATGGCAGGGGCTTGTTTTTTGGCGCGATCGAACAAATCCCGTACTCGTGAAGCGCCGACGCCGACAAATAACTCGATAAATTCCGAACCAGAAATACTAAAAAAAGGAACTTTGGCTTCTCCAGCGATCGCTTTGGCTAGCAGAGTCTTACCCGTGCCTGGAGGACCGATTAATAAAACTCCTTTGGGTATTTTAGCCCCCAAACGAATATATTTAGCTCCATGTTGCAGAAAATCGACGATTTCGTGTAGTTCTGTCTTCGCCTCATCTACTCCTGCCACATCATCAAAAGTAACGTCCATACTTCCTTCGGAATAAATACGAGCTTGGCTTCTACCGATAGTAAAGGGACTCGCTCCTCCTTCTCGACTCCGTTGGAAAATCAGACTACCTAAACTAGTCATCAAAAAGAAGAAAAATAACAATTGTAGAATTATCCAGAATCCATTGCCATTATCAGTCCGAGTCGCGGAAAATTCTACTTGGTGTTCGCGGAGTAGCTTAGGTAACTCTGTATCTTGAGCCACTGGTGTAGTTGTAAAAACTCGCTCGGATTTGCTACTTAAGGCTGGGGATTTGAGCGTGTATTCAATTCGATCGGAACCAATACTTACTCGCTCGACGCGATCAGCTTCAACTAAGTCGATAAATTTACTATAGGGTTGAGACTCAGAGGGCGGCTCTTGAGGTAATAATAAACTAAATAAAATAAGTATTATTGATGCAATAATTAGGGTTAAACTCGGTCGCTGTCTAGATTGAGATTTGCCATCTCGTTCTTGGGGTTTGGGCATAAATAGCACTCCTAAAAATGAAGTTGTTTGACTAATAAGTTACTGCTAGAGTTTTTTGAGTCTCTCGAAACAGTAACTCGCACACTTGGCGATCGCTTATTGAAGGAAACTCTTTATAGCAAAAGTCTACTGCTTTGAAGTACTTCGGTACGATTAGACAAACCAGTTCGCTTACCTGATGGTTTAATCGTTCCAGTGCCACCTTGGAAACAACTGGAGTGGCAATGATAATTTTTTTGGGCTGATGTCGCTTCAATGCAGTAACTGCAGCCTGCATGGTCAGTCCCGTAGTGATGCCATCATCAACGAGAATAATTACTCGATCGGTAATTTTGAGCATGGGTCGAAAACTTCGATAACAACGATCGCGCCATCTCAATTCTGCGTGTTCTCTAGCGGCGATCGCCCTCAATTGTTCTCGACCGACTTTTTGAATTTGAGCCAGATTTCCATTGATAATAGTAATTTTGCCACTATAGTCGGGCACTAATGCTGCTTCGGCAATTGCACCCATCGCCGTGTCTGGAAAACTTGGCAAACCTAATTTTTTCACCAAACAAACATCTAAAGGAAGATTCAATTCTCTAGCAATCTCATAGGCTACTGGTACGCCTCCACGAGGCAATCCCAAGACTATTGCTTGGGGATGATTGGCATAAACAGTCAGTTTTTTGGCTAGTCTGCGACCTGCTTCTTTCCTATTAGGCAAGATAGTATTCATTTTATTTACCTGCCTCAATTTAATTTCCTACTCGCCAACAAACAAAAAATATTGTATTTCTCGTCTATCCTTAAAATAGCTCTGAAGTTTGAGAAACTTGTGAGAGTTTTAGTTAATAGGAAAGCCAGGGAAATGATGAGTGGCGATCGAAATCGCATAGTTTAAATTTTTAGCAGATAAACATTTAGACTTAACCCGTCGATCGTTCTCTAGTTTCTAATTTCTCTTTTTGAGATATTCAATTTAAATAATGCTTGGAAATTATAAATACATATAACAAGGCGGGGTGAATTTCTTAATAAACTCACCCCGTTACTTATTTTCTATTTGGTCGTTCAAGGTTTCCTCCTCGACCTTGGCGATCTTGAGTTTACGGCTTTACCACTTTTCACTTCTTATTTGCTTTTTCACATTTTCTAGTTTAGTATTACCTTTTTAAAAGGTGTAACTACATACATTTGCATTTATGGTGAAATGGGGATTGACCTAAACTCTTAAATATATACTAACAAAAATCCTGATTTAATTCTCGAACAGTCCAGTTATTTTACAAAAGTAAATATTTTTTTGACTAAATCGATTCCTATTAAAAAATAGCGTTGCTTTAAATATTTTAGTATTTTGCTATCGTTAAATTAGAAGTTATTTATGTTCGATCGTCCCTATGCGTGCCATAATTTTTGATGGGGTAGGTCAGCCGCTACGAGAAGATGAACTACCCATACCCAAACCACAACCCGAACAAGTATTGCTCGAAGTTCATGTTTGCGGCGTGTGTCGCACGGATTTACATATCGTTGATGGCGAGCTGGCTAAACCCAAACTTCCTCTGGTTTTGGGTCATCAAATTGTAGGAACGGTAGTAGAAACTGGAGCAAAAGCGACTAAATTTTCTGTAGGCGAGCGTGTTGGCGTACCTTGGCTGGGTCATACCTGCAGTAATTGTCGCTACTGTCTGAGTGGCAAAGAAAACCTCTGCGATCGCCCTTTATTTACGGGCTACGATCTCAATGGTGGTTATGCAGAATATGCCGTTGCCGACGAAAATTTTTGTTTCTCAATTCCCGATGGTTTTCCCGATTTACAAGCAGCACCGTTGCTCTGTGCGGGATTAATTGGCTATCGCTCTTATCGCATGACCGGAGAGGCAGAAAGCCTTGGTTTTTATGGCTTTGGTGCGGCAGCTCATATTTTAGTTCAGCTAGCAGTTTATCAGAATAAACGAGTCTACGCCTTTACTCGTTCGGGGGATCTTCAAGGACAAAAGTTTGCTCGAGAGCTCGGTGCATTGTGGGCTGGGGGTTCTGAAGAATTACCACCAGAAGAATTAGACGCAGCGATTATCTTTGCTCCTGTAGGTAAACTAGTTCCTGCGGCACTTAAAGCAGTAGCTAAAGGGGGCACAGTAGTTTGCGCCGGCATTCACATGAGTGAGATTCCTAGCTTTTCCTATCAGATTTTATGGCAGGAAAGAGTTTTGCGTTCTGTTGCTAATTTAACTCGCCGAGATGGGGAAGAGTTCTTGGCTTTAGCCCCGCAAATTCCCATTAGGACTGAAGTTACTCCCTTCCCTTTATCACAAGCAAATGAAGCTTTAGAGGCGTTACGTACTGGTCAGATTAATGGCGCAGCGGTACTAGTAATAGACTAATTAATCTTCAAGTTGCCCTTACCGACTCAGAATTTTTATAAGCTTGAGGGCATATTGTCTCAAGATAATTTTGTCAGTAATCCTAAGAATTTTTTGGTGTTAGGTGTTAGAAGAGTGCGACGATAGGTATCTGCTGCTTTCTTAATTCCTTCAGCTTGAGTGGGATAGGGATGAATTACATTCGATAATCCATTTAAACCAACCTGGTTAACTATGGCTGTAGTCACTTCACTAATCATTTCTCCAGCATGACGAGCGACAATAGTTGCTCCGAGAATTTTATCTTTTCCCCGTTGGTGATGAATTTTAACAAATCCCGATTCTTCGCCATCGGCGATCGCGCGATCGATTTCACTTAAAGGAATTTTTATAGTGTTAACATCAATTCCTTGAGATTGAGCCTCATGTTCGTACATACCTACATGGGCAATTTCTGGATCGGTGTAAGTCACCCAAGGCATGACGAGATTGCTCAGTTTAGAACGTCCCAAGCCAAAAGGAGAAAACAAAGTATTTTTAATCACTATTCTGGCTGCGGCATCGGCTGCATGGGTAAACTTCCATTTCATGCAAATATCTCCGGCAGCGTAAATCTTGGAGTTAGTCGTCTGGAGATAGTCATTAACTTTAACGCCATGGCGATCGTACTCTACCCCAACTGCTTCTAAGTTTAAACCTTCTACATTAGGAGCCCTTCCCGCACCAATTAAAATTTCATCGACGGTAACTGCTCCGGATTTACCATTGTGAGTATAGTAAAGAGTCTTACCTTCAGGGCTTGTTTCTACCCTCTGGATTTGAGAATCTAAGACTAACTGAATTTTTTCTTTGATGAAATTATTTTGGACGATTTCAGCCGCATCGGCATCTTCTTTATTTAAAAGATGAGAATGTCGGTGGAACAGAACTGCCTGAGATCCCAAGCGACAGAAAGCTTGAGCCAATTCGCAACCAATCGGACCGCCGCCGATAACCGCGAGGCGTTGGGGACGTTCGGTCAGAGAAAAAACCGTTTCATTAGTGAGAAATCTTGCTTCGCTTAGTCCCTCAATATCGGGTCGTGCGGCTCTACCCCCTGTGGCAATCACAGCCTTTTTATACTGTAAAGTCTTACCCTCAACTTCAATCCGGTTGTTACGTAAAAAACGACCCGCACCTAAAAAGACATCAATGCCCAGTTTTTGAAACCGTCGCGCCGAATCATGGGGGCTGATCTTCGCCCGCAGCTTGCGCATCCGTTCCATCACGGCAGGAAAATCTACGTCGATTTGTTCTGGAGAACCAATGCCAAATGCTTCTGCTTCCATCATTTGGGCGACAACCCGCGAAGAGCGGATCGTACACTTAGAAGGAACGCAACCGACATTCAAACAGTCCCCTCCCATCAGATGCTTTTCCACCAGGGCGACTTTCAAACCCACGTCCAAACCTGCTGCACCTGCCGCGACGACTAAGCCTGCCGTACCCGCACCAATGACGACTAAGTCGTAGCGATCGCTTGGCTGAGGATTGACCCAATCCGGGGGATGCACGTGAGAAACTAACTTTTGGTTGTGTTCGTCCATCGGTGGAACGGTTACCTTTTGAAAGGCTGAATTTGACATCGATAACTCCTTGAATATGATGTTTCTACTTAATTTTCCGGTTTATTTCGCGACTTTTTCTTCTTCAGGTTCTAAGACTTCCTCTTCTAAAGCTTTTCGGGCAATTTTAGTTACATACAGCGTGACAGCTACCGTAGCGATAAAGCCGATAATCCGAATCGTCCACTGTATAGTAGGATTGGCAGGTTGAGCCTCAGTGCCGAGGGTTGCCAGACTACCCGCTAGAGAACCGAGATAAACGTACATAATCGTTCCGGGAATCATGCCCACAGAACCGATAACGTAGTCTTTTAGAGAAACTCCGGTGATTCCATAGGCGTAGTTCAATAAATTGAAGGGAAATATCGGTGAGAGACGAGTCAGGAGAACGATTTTGAGTCCCTCTCGTCCGACAGCTCGATCGACCGCCTGAAATTTCTGGTTGCTTTCAATTTTCTGAGCAACCCAGCCCCGTGCCAAATAGCGTCCGACGAGAAAAGCTGCCGTCGCCCCCAAAGTAGCTCCGATGAAGACATAAATCGAACCCATAACCACACCGAAGACGACACCAGCTCCTAGGGTGAGGATCGAACCTGGTAGGAAAGCGACAGTGGCAATGATGTAGAGAAGGATAAAGGCGATCACACCCAGTGCACCGAGACTATCGATCCACTCTAAAGCATTTCGCAACCATTCTTGTGGATTAAATCCAACTCCATTAGCAGACTCTTGACCTAAAGCTGGATCGACAGCAAAACTCAGAGCGATGCCGAAAGTAAATAGGAATAAAAAAGCCAGTTTCAAGAGCTTTTGCCAGTTTACGATCCGAATATTAGTTATCATTTTATTGCTTTTTTGACGTATTATGGGCAACCTCTTCATCTTCTACGATACTTTGTTCCAAAGCTTTCTTGGCAAGGCGTGACGTATAAACCGTTACGGTAACAGTGGCTAGCACCCCAATAATGCGAATTATCCACTGTAAAATTTTAGTCCTGTTATTAATAGGAAGATTAGACAGCTCGAGCGTAGCCAGGTCAGTAGCTAGAGAACCGATATAGACATACATTATGGTTCCTGGAATCATACCGACCGAACCTAATATATAGTTCTGGAAAGAAATCCGCGTAACTCCAAAAACATAATTCAAAAGATTAAAAGGAAATATAGGAGAAAGACGAGTCAAGAGAACGATTTTCCAACCCTCTCGACCAACCGCTCGATCGATTGCCTGAAATTTAGAATTTTTGCCAATCTTCCGGCAAATCCATTCTCGCGATAGATAGCGTCCCAGAAGAAAAGCCCAAGTCGCGCCACAGATAGCAGCAATTAACACATAAGCCGAGCCTTGCCAAAGACCAAACAAACAACCTCCCTTAATCGACAAAATAGAACCAGGTACAAAAAGTAATGTTGCTAGATTGTAGATCCCAATATAGGCGATCGCACCGACAGCACCGAGTTCTTCTACCCAGATCGACCAGGTTTGCAGGAGTTGCGGTAAATTTAATTGCTGAATAATCAAGATTACAACAATGACTAGACTACCGATTGAAATTAGTTTTAGCCTCGAATTACATCTCCGTTGATTGGGTTTAGTCATTGGTTTTGCTTCAGATAGCTATGACGCGATCGCCCTCAAGGATCGGTGTAGGAGACAGTTGTGGTCGCTCTAAGATATTCAATAATTGCATCAGTGTGGACTCCCGCCAGTTTAGCAATCGCGTCGGCTTTAGTTTTGACTTGAGTAGAAGGTTACTCAATCATTAATTTTTCCTGGGCAATTCCATCAAAAGCATTACGCACTGACCAACGCCTTACTATCTAGTACGGCATGGAATAAACCGACCATTGGAATTAGTTTAAAACTTGCCATTCAAGTTTGTTGAATTTTTAGTTCCGTGCCGCAGTACTAGCGACCTAATTGGGTTGGGGAAAATCTCCCCTGAGATGACCGAAGGTAACTTCGCCCATTTCCCCAGGTATTTCACCGTGTGTCTGGTCATCGGCGTGATAAGCAGCGACTAAGGTTTGATAATCATTATTGGCAGGTACGCTAATAGTTGTAGTAGCGTTGCCCTCACTGTCGGCTCTGAATTGGTTATTTGGAAGTCCTCCTGCTGGACCCATATCCATACCTACGATTTGCTTATTGACCCACCATAAGGTGTAAAGTCCATTAGGTATTAGATTGCTAGCTTCGACCGTAACTGTGTAACTGTCAGCATTAATCTCCGAGACTGAAACTTCGCCATTAGCGGCAAGCCATTCCTCTCGTGCCAAATCTTCTGGAGTACCATTGTCAGCAATAGCCATCAACTCTTGAGAAGTCTCTCGCTCCTGTGCGATTAAAACTTGCCGAACGTGGTTTTGGTTTTCTTTGTCGCTACTGCTGTTAGCCTCTGCTTTGACTACAGGCGATACCAGGGCAGAAAATAGCAGGATAGATAAACTACTGAGCATTACACGTTTCATAAGTTAAATCTACTTTAATTTTGGTAAACATGTACCCGACCCGAACCTAAATATAGACCGGGGCTATTTTCTCCTTCGGGGAAAGCGGTAACGCCAAATAGATATACTCCTCCTATATTGGGATTTTTTTTAGCTTCAAGGGAAACCGTAACCGTATTTCCTGGTTCGATTGGCTCGTCAAAAACGACGGTTACCTCATTAGAGTCTTTCATTTGACTACCACCAATATTTGCTAAGGAAAGTTCGGTTCCACCCGCAAAGCTATCTCCCATAAAAGCTCGACTGTCACTTACGTCAAAATTAATATCTTTAGCTCTTTGCTTCGGAGAAATGGTAACTGCTTTGAGTGCTTCATCTGCATCTTCAGGTACTTTAATCGTAAATTGGTAAGTAGCTGGAGTATTTGCAGCCGAAAAACTAGTAGCGGAGCGAGTTAGAATCGGCGCTCTGCTAAAGACTCTGCGTCCGTCACCCAGTTCGAAAGCTTTAGCAGATGAAAAACTACTGGGTAGCAGTATGGCTAAAGCTAAAGAACCGGCAAATAGTACATTTTTTTTAGTGAATTTGCGAAAAGTTTTTGGAATAGTTAAAGACATTTTTTCCTCCAAATTGCTTGCGATTGTACTTTCTCTGCAAGTAAATATTCGATTATTGTTTGCCAAATATTGTTTACCAATATAGGCAAATAAATTACTTATCTCTAATTTGTGGTTATCAAGGTTATTCAGATCTACTTTTGTTTTTTAGTTCTTAGTTTTCCGTTCAACCTGAGTTTTTTCTGGACATATTTAAGCGAGATTTATAATTTATTTCCTATTTCTATTTGAATATAGTTATCTAAATTTTGCTTGATAATTAGATGAGAAAATTCTCAGAAAAAAAGGCTTCAACAACTAAACTGAAATTAAACTAAAACAAAGTAACAACAGTTTCAAAGCAACTACATCTAATTCAATAAAATATTGGCGCTAGAACTGCCGATTCGATAATTGGGCTATTTCAACACCTTATTTTCCTCGATTTAATCCCTTGACAAGAACTGTGGAGCTAATCCGTTTTCCCTTTTTAAAGTTCTTAGATTGTGGCGAAAAATTAAACAGTATCTCGAATCGGGTTTGTTTGACAATCTCGAGTAGTCAAGACAAAAGCTGGCTTAAGTATTACCGCCCTTAGCTCCATTAATAATTTCATGGTTACAGGATAGACTTTATTGTAGATGCTCTATCTATAGCAAAGATTTAAGTATTTCATGTTAAAGCCAATTTAACTAGCTATTATTTGATAGTTACCTGAGAACCACGAGAATTCATTCGCATCCATTCATAGGAAACGACATTTAATAAAATGCCAATAAAAAATAACAGTACCATTAAACCAATTTGATACCAAGCGATGGGTGTGACTGATAAATCCAAGACTACATGAAGAAAATTCAAAACTGTATAAACTAAAGTCAAACCAAAATGAAACACCCGATAGCGCTTAGAATTGTAAAATGCAGTACCAACAATCGCTAGCATCGGCACAATAAAAAATAACCACATTCCCCATAAAATTGGGGCAATCTCTGCCATAGTTGCAGTTTGTTGGTGATGGTGTCCTACAAGAGCTACATCAATACCGTGAAATAATGGCATCAAAGCTAATTGGGTATGGAAGACAATTCCCAACAGAAACGCCGTCCATAAAGCGATAATTTTTTCTCGATAGTTTACTGAATCGCTTCTTAACATCTTTCGTTACCAAAACCACTAACTACTAACCACTAATCTCTCTAACCTCAGTCATCTCATCTGCTTCTGTAGTTTCAGTTCCCTGTACCACCAAAATCGAGCAAGGAGCATGATGAATTACATAGTTACTGACACTGCCTAGAAGGATTTCCGACAGGTTTTTATGACCTCTGCGACCGATGACGATTAAATCTGCACCCCATTCCTTAGCGCGATCGCCAATTCCCAAATTACAATTACCTACTCGGCATTCAGATTCACAGTCAATCCCCTGGGAGTTGGTTTGTCGAGTATAAGTTTCTAGCCAAGTTTTACCCAGTTCGATTTCTTGTTGTAGTTGCTGGCGACCCCAATCGTAGCGCTCGCCTGTTAAATCTACATCGTACAGAGTCCCCAAGCCGAGCCAAGGAGATCCATCTTGCATCTGCCAGTCGATAAAATGTACTAGCAACATTTGACTTGCTGGTTTAGCTATAGATAAAGCAAAATTGAAAACTGCTGATGCTTCCGACGAACGATCCAAGGCTACTAAAATTTTCTCAAACATAATTATCTCCCTAACTAAGAACTACTGAGTATCAGACTGCCATTAGTATCATTGAATTCAACTTTCCGATGACTTACTAAGGCATTGGCTAACACTTGTTCGATGCGATCGCAAAAAATATACTCCATCTGTTGGCGCACATCTTCTGGAACGTCAGCTAGATCTTTTTCATTGTGCCGAGGTAGGATAATCCGTTTAATTCCCACTCTCCTAGCAGCTAAAACCTTTTCCCGTACGCCACCAATCGGTAGAACTTCGCCGCTCAGATTAATTTCTCCAGTCATGGCCGTATCGCTACGAACTGGCTCGTGCATTAACAGAGAAGCGATCGCCACGACCATGGTCACACCAGCCGAAGGTCCGTCTTTGGGGATGGCTCCTGCGGGAACGTGCAGGTGCAAACCATTATCTTTAAAAGCTTTCGAGTCAATGCCCCAAGTTGACGCTTGGGACCAGACATAAGAACGGGCAATTTCAGCCGATTCTTGCATTACTTCTCCCAGTTGACCGGTCAGAGTTAGATCTTCTCCCTGTGGTAGCAATACGGCTTCGATAAATAAAATTTCTCCCCCCTGTACCGTCCAGGCAAGACCGGTGGCGACACCGGGTTTACTTTCCGAACGCATTTCTTCTTTGAGATACTGTCTGGTACCTAGTAATTCTTCTAGTTGTTCGGGATGGATGAGCTGAGGATTGGTTTCCCCTAGAGCATAGCGTACGGCAACCTTGCGGCAAAGAGTAGCTAGTTGCTGCTCTAATTTTCTTACTCCTGCTTCGCGGGTATAGTATTCGATAACTAAGTTGAGAGTCGATTCGGGAAGCTGCAAAGCATCATCTGGCAGTCCCGCTTTAGAGATCTGTCGCGGTAGCAAGTATTTCTGGGCAATTTTGACTTTTTCCTGTTGGGAATAGCCAGACAGTTCGAGAATTTCTAGACGATCTAGAAGGGGTGGAGGAACATTGGCTAGGTCATTAGCGGTACCGATAAACAGCACTCGTGAGAGATCGAAATCTAAATCCAAATAGAGATCGCGGAAACTATGATTTTGCTGCGGATCGAGAATTTCTAATAATACCGAGGCGGGATCGCCCCGATAATCCATCCCCACTTTGTCCAACTCATCCAGCATAACTACCGGATTATTTACTCCCGCTCGATGTAAGGCCTGGACGATGCGACCTGGCATCGCTCCAATATAGGTGCGACGATGACCGCGCAATTCGGCTTCATCTCGCAATCCGCCCAAACTAATACGCTCGAATGGTCTGCCCAAAGCACGGGCGATCGACTGTCCCAGACTGGTTTTACCTACTCCGGGAGGACCGATAAAACAAATTACCGTACCGACTGTGTAGGAGCTAGGCTTCTTATTAGCAGAGGCTAAACTCTGTTTCTGTTGCGCGAGTTTTTTAAGTTTGAAGGTAGCTAGGTGTTCAATAATCCGTTGTTTGATTTTATCTAATCCATAATGATCTTCATCTAAAATAGTTCTGGCATTATCTAGATCGAGATTGTCTTCTACCTGTTGATGCCAAGGCATTTCTAATAACCAGTCGAGATAAGTGCGAATTACTCCTCCTTCAGCCGAAGCACTACTGACTCTTTCTAAACGGTCTAATTCTCTTTTGACTTGCTTTTCAACTACTTCGGGTAATTTTGCTGCCTCTAGGCGCGATCGCAGTTCGGCAATTTCTTGTTTATCTGGGTCGGTTTCTCCTAGTTCTTCTTGAATTTTTTTGAGTTGCTGCCGTAAAAAGAATTCTTTCTGTTGCTGATCTAGCTCTTTTTTAGTTTCTCCTAAAATTTCTCCCTGTAGCTTTTGAACTTCTATTGCTTGTTGTAAATCCGACAGGATTTGACGTAAGAGTTTTTCCAAATCTCCTTCTTCTAAAAGTGCCTGGGTAGTGGCTAGATCTTGTTGCAGCAATACCGAGGTTTGATAGGCAAGTTGAGCCGCTCCTTGATGATTGAGAATTGCAGCTAACAGTTCTTCGGGAAATTTGGGATCGATTTCAGCTGCTTCTGTCCACAGAGCTTCGATCGCATGGGTTAGGGCTTCGATAGTTTGCTCTTCGGTTCCTCGTTCTAAAGCAGTTTGGCGATCGAGGGCTGGTAGTCTTCTAAATTTAACTTCGTAGGTAGGATTGGTTTGAACTAATTCTGCGATCTCGACTCGTTCTAAACCTTCAACAATTAGTTGCACTAGCCCCATCGGTAAGCGTCTGAGTTGGTGAACCACTGCCAGAGTGGCTATGGAATATATCTCCTTCAAGTCTTCAATTTCTGCTGTTGCCGATCCTTCCCATCGTTTTTGGGCTTCTGGTCGAATTGCAGTTACAATTAGCTGTTGATTTTCCGTTAGCATGGTGGATTCTACAACTGCAACCGAACGTGGTTTTCCTGCCACCACCGGTAGAGTAATTCCTGGTAACAACACGACATTACGCAGGGGAAGCAACAAGCTCGTTTCTAGCTTGTTTCGTTTGTTAAAAAATAGGGGAGCAGCGTAGTACATAATTACCACCTCTTGCAGCTGAAGACCCCGTTCTACCACCAGATTTTTTGGCAGTCGAGCGCTATTTGCCTTCTAAGCTAAAAATTAAACCAAAAACTTGAGGATGTTGTGAGCGGTGCTAGCGATCGATACTCGATAAACTGCCAACCCACGTTTACTTAGGTATCGAGCTACTAGCGACCTACAACTTATAGCCGATCTGACGCAATAGGTGTTGACGGGCTTTAATATCTTCTTCGCTTTCTACTCCTTTCGGGGAAGAGCCATCGACAACACCGAGAATACCACGACCTAGTTCTGTTTCGGCAGTAATTACTTCTACGGGGTTGGCTGTGGCACAATAAATCTGGCAAACTTCTGGACATTGTTTGATGGCATTGAGAAAGTTAATCGGATAGGCATCTTTGAGCACGATAATAAAACTATGTCCGGCACCGAGTGCTTTAGCATTGGCGATCGCCCGTTCTGCGAGCGTAGCATCATTACCCACGGTACGAATTAAACAGTCTCCCGAAGCTTCACAAAAACCAATACCGAACTTCACCTGAGATGATATTCCCACCATAATTTCATAGAGATCTTCTACGGTTTTAATAAAATGGCTCTGTCCAATAATGACATTTGTGCCTTGAGGAATATTTATAGTTACCGATTTCAGTTCCATCAGTTTTCTGCCTCATTTAATCAACAGTTAACTTGTTTGAATTCTAGTTCCCCACTCCGAACTCCAAATGATGACTGACAGATACTCTAGAAGTCAGACTCCACGATCTTAATTAATTTTAATTCCTCACACCATCGCCTCATTGGGGTTTGGCTTTACCACTAACTCACGGTAATAGGCTCGCCACTAGCTAAAGTTAAAGGGAAATGATGAGCATTAGGCGAATGCATTGCTTGAATGCCCAGATTGGCTCGATTGAGTAAATCGGCATCACTGTAAATAACTCGACCTTGGCTATCTAAAATCGATTGATTGAAGTTAAAGCCATTAAGATTAAATGCCATTCCGCTGACACCTGCTGCTGCACACCAAATGCCGATAGTGGGCAAGGCGACTAACAGAAAATGAAAAGCTCGATGATTGCTACTGGCAAACCAAGGGATCAGTAGTCTTCCCAAGAATCCATAGTGTCCTGCCATGTAGTTGTAAGTAATTCGTTCTTGTCCGAACTGATAGCCTTTGGCAGCAGATTCAGCTTCAGTAGTTTCCCGAATTAAAGTCGAACTTACTAACGAACCATGTAAGGCAGCTAACAATGCACCACCAAATACTCCAGCTACTCCCAACATATGAAAGGGATTCATCAAGATATTGTGATGGGCTTGAAATGCCAACATAAAGTGAAAAGTTCCGGCAATGCCTAAAGGCAATCCTTCAGAAAAGCTGCCCTGACCGATAGGATAGACGAGCAATACTGCAGTTGCTGCTGCCACTGGTGCCGAAAATGCCACGGCAATCCAAGGACGCAAACCTTCACGATAACTGAGTTCCCACTGCCTTCCTAAATAGCACCAAATACCAATGAGAAAGTGCAGGACAATCAGTTGATAAGCCCCACCATTGTAAAGCCATTCATCTAGAGAACTAGCTTCCCAGATGGGATAAAAATGCAGTCCCACAGCGGCAGAAGTAGGCACGACCGCAGCAGTAATTGCATTGTTGCCACCCAATAGAGAACCGATAACAGGTTCGCGAATGCCATCCATATCTACAGGAGGGGCGGCAACAAAAGCCAGGATAAAGCATATTGTCGCAGCTAATAATGTAGGAAACATCAATACGCCAAACCAACCAATATAAATACGATTATTGGTACTAGTAATCCAGCGACAAAACCGATCCCAAACCCAGAGAAAATCGGGTTCGGAACGTCGTTTAATTAAAGTATTCACGATCGATATCCTCCCAACCAGTACTTGTCCGAACCTAGCCAAGGTAGTAGTTAATTTCGGTTCTAAAATAACTACTAACTATTAACTATTTTCCAAATTAATTTTGACAGATTTTTTGGGTTCTGCTTCGACTTTAGGCATAATCAGAGTTAAAACTCCTTGCCAAAAATTTGACTCTACTTTGTCGGTTTGAATCGTCATAGGTAAGGGAATGACTCTTTCGAATTTGCCGTAGTAAAATTCTGAATGAAAATAGTTTTTCCTTTCATCTTCGCTACGTTCTTCTGCTCGATGTTCTCCCGAAATAGTTACTCTATCTTCACTGACTTCTACTTCTAAATCTTTAGCATCCATACCTGGAATTTCGGCTTTGAGAATTAGATCTTTGTCAGTTTCTTCAATTTCTACGGCAGGAGTCCACATACCTCCCATATTATGTAATCCCATCCAGTCGCGATCGCTGATGGAAACCATATCTTCAAACAGTCGATCCATTTGTTGTCTAATATTGCTTAACTCTTTAAACGGTTGCCATTTACTAAGTGTCATAGTTAACCTCCATGTTTGTAGATTTCGTTCCTGTTTTGAGGTTGTAACTATAAATTTAGAAAAATATTTTGAGGATGTTGTGAAGGTTGGTAGTTAGGAGTTAGTAGTTAACGGTCATTAACCATCGACCTTATTGAAATACTGCTGAATAGAAAATAACGCTTTACGAGATAATAGGAGTCTAGAGAGAAACTGCTAACGTCCTACGATTGACAACTTTTATTCTTACCTATTTTGTAATGTCACCATCAGAGCTTTTTATTGATGGATAATTACCGGAGTGCCAATTTTTGTCCAATCGAACAACCATCGAGCATGACTAACAGGAAGATTAACGCAACCATGACTGATCGGCGTACCAAAATTACTGTGCCAGTAAGCACCATGAAGAGCATAACCGCGATCGAAGTAAAGTACGTTGGGAACGTCGGGAATATCGTAGTCTGCACCGCGCATTCTATCTATGGCATATTTGCGTTGGATACTATATATTCCTGGGTAAGTTGGGGTTGCCGCTTTACCACTAGAAATAATCGTAGTAAAGACTCGCTCTTCCCCCGTCCAAGCAAATAAATGTTGTTCGGAAAGGTCGATCTCAATCCAATTTTTACTAGAATTTTTAAGGTTATCGATCTTTTGAGAGATTGCAGTCTCTAATGCTGGATGAGCCAAGACTGTATCGGACAGCAACCAAGAGTTACTAATAGTCAATGCTGCGATCGCACCAATCAAACAGGCAGTTCCCCGAGCGAAAAAAGCTGTTGCTCATAAACTTTTACCTCCGGTTAATCTTTCCTAGTTTTAAATTAACCTAATAGTTTGAGTAACTTGTGAAGATGTGCTCGGCAGTAGTTTGGCAGAGAACTAGCGATCGCCTCTTGAGTTGCATCAATTCCCAAATCTATCGGGCGATCGAGAACATTACTAATTTAAGTTTCAATTAACAAGGGTAATTTCCTTTTGACCGAGTGTTGTACTCTTCCATAGCCCAATGTAATAACCGCCGCGATCGCGGACAGATTTATCATCTTAGTAGAGTATCATTAGATCCTTATGGTAGTCATTTAGTTGCCATCAATAGGTTTAATCCTTCTTAATTTGCCTGCAACAGCCCAGTCTGAAACCAATAGCAACTGGCTCGAGGGAGACTTTAATTGGAACCAAGTTGGAGCTTCACTACCTCAAGCTCCTCCAGAAGAAGGGCAAAACCTTTCTAATTGTCAGCATACAATACGCTCTGCCGTCTTACCCGAAGATCGACTAGTGGAAGCTGCGGGCTTCTCTTTTACTTTACGAAGTCGATATCCAAACCAATCCACCCTTGCTGATACCTCAATTACCAGCAGATACGATCGCTGGTCCTACTCCCGAGTAAAACCGATCGAACGCTCGAAAGCTCGACCAAAATTTAGCTATCAGAATGAGCAAACACCACAACCGCTACAACGATAGCCAATAACAGCTAGTCATGTATTCTTCTCTGGTTCTCCACAGCAATTCTCATTTTGAAACCTGAACGGAAGAAAATAGAGGGTAAAAGATAAAAATTGGGAACTTGTTCGCGAAACTTTTTCGCGAACAAAGTCGAAGAGTTAATTGATTGTGAGTCAAAGTAAGCTCCGGAGCAGCTATCATCCCTGAGCAAGTTCGTTTTGAGCCATGAAAAAGCCAAGTAATACTTGGAACAACCAGCTATTACTTTGTAGAGCTATAAGGGGCGCGAATTGGTTCAGGTTCAACAGTCGCGAAATTTAGCTAGAGTTAACCCCGTCAGGTGCTTTTCCCTCCCTCAGCATAAACTCGAACAAAGTCTGCCAACTCTCAAACCATAAATATCTGGTCAGTGCCCGAAGCTCGTTGAAGAAGGTTTGGCGAGTAACCAACATGGAGCGAACGGCACGATAAGTGATGTGGATTAAATCCAGAGTGGTGTGGAAGAGATAGGCTAATAAATTAAGGCAAAATAGAAGTTCTGCCTGGTGGTTTTGACCGTGACCAAAATTATGTTCGAGATGATAAACCTTAGTTTTGAGAATATTATTCCCTTCATTTTCTACCTTCCAGCGTGCACGAGCAGCAGTGACAATCTCGGACACATTCTGGGCATGAATTTCATGGCAAGTAGCAAAGGCATTGTAGTATAGAGTTTTCTGGTTGCTGGTATCTGTTACCGTCACCTCACACCAGTTTACGTCCAGGGCTGGTTGGGTGGCTCTGAGGGGAATTTTATTCACAAAACGATAGTGATCAGACAAACGCTTTCGTCCATGGAACTCAATCTCGGTCAGAGTTTGCACTTCACCGACTCGTTCGAGGTAATCCACCCAGTCATAAACTTCTGGATGGGAGCTTCGCTTACAGACGAAGATAAAATGATAGCCATGGTTCAAAGCCTTTTCACAGATGGGTTGGTTACAGTAGAGGTCATCCCCAAGTAAAGTTACAGGCGGGTCTTGTGGCTCACAGGCATGGGCAGCAATCCAACGCTTGGCAGCAGCGTTTTCACAATCTTGTTTGTCGTGACCATCTTGGGGAGTGATGAATTCAGGTTCTAAACTGATGACCTGTGGTCGTCCTGGAGCCACTAATACTGGTGTTACAGCAGCGTGAAAATAGGTGGTGCTGCCGTTTTTATGTGTCTGATGGCAACAGTGACAGCAGTGAATCTTCTTGGACGAGAAATATTCAGTGCCATCGAGAGTCAGTAAAAATTCTCCACCAAAGCACTGATAGGGCTTGAGATTTCCCGTTTTTGACAAACCGTCATAGACGGAGCGAAAGACCCCAAACACCGTTGAAGCTGGCACCGGGTCGAGCAGGGTACGAATCTGATTATCACAGGGGATGCGCTCGATCCCAAACAGACTAGCCGCATTATCTCTCCCTTTCTGGGTTTTCATCAAGCGTTGATGGTCTAAAAATGACCTCGATTGCATGAAAAAGACCGAAAAAGCACTTTTTATCGCTTCTTCAACCCTATATTTGGTGTTATTGCCCTGTTTTCTTTCATCGGGCAGCTCATCTAACTCGTCGGTTAGCATCGATAATAATTCAGGCATCCCTATTGCTAAACCCATGTTGCCACTCCAGCGAAGGTTAATGCCTTTTACTTTAAGCTAATTGCCCCTTCTTGTTTTAGTTCTCTATGTTGAATAGAGAACTAATTCCCAATTCTTCTGCTTGTAACGATTCTGGACTGGGTTTCAATGTCATGAAATCTTAAAATGAGAATTGCTGGGTTCTCCAATTCCAGACATAACATAAATTTCAAGAGTTGTATAATACTTGTGTTTTGTAAGATATTTAATTATGTAAATAAACAGATTTCAAGTATTTATTAGGCAAATATTGACATAAATGAGCAAAATTATCAGATTAATATCCTTAGCTATCGGCTTATTAGCTTTTACTGTTACCACTCGAGTTAACGCCCAAACTCCCGTTCCCGATTTACAAGATTTAGTAGGTGTCAGAGGAAGCAGCGGAGAGGCTGAATTACAAAATCGAGGATATGAATTTATCCGCACCGACAAATCAGGAGACAGTGCCTATAGTTATTGGACCGAAAGCGGAACTGGAACATGTGTCACCGTACGAACGGAAAACGGACGCTATCAATCCTTAGTTTACGCTCCCTCATCGGACTGTGGTAAGGCTGAGACAACGGAATTGAGGACAGAAACTTTTGAAACTGTATGTGGAGTAATTGTTGACGGGCAAAACTATCGCTATCTCTGTGAAGCATCAGAGCAATACAGTGGCAACGACAAAGTCAAAACTACTTTAAGCTATCCTGACATCGAGCTTCAATTGACGTGGAAACCCAACAACCAAGTCGTAATCGATACAACTGGAGCATCAAGCATCGAAGCTAGTTACTTTACCTCGGAAGGAGAAACCGATATCTTTACCTCAGAAAAGACTTATTTCTATATCTCTGATAAAGAAATGGCAACTATGGAAGTACAAAATTTCCAACCTTAACATCGAATATTAAAGTAAAATCCCATTATTCTTAGCATGAAACCAATTTATGTCTTTCTGATTGCGCTTGCCACAGGACTTGTCGGTATTGGAGTTGGATTTATTTTAGGTGGACGACTTGGCAGTACATTAGGACTTGGTGGTGGCGTAGTATATGGCGTTTGTGTTGCTACTGAAACTGCCAAAGACGAAGGAATATTAACTCAAGCACAAAGCGATCGATTGCTAGAGCAAATCAAACTAAGAGCAGGTTCCGATTTTAATTTACAATCCGAACAAAACGTTAACACTAGCAGTAGCTAGCTAATTAAAAAACTTTGTTATTTTTATAGTTAGCTTTTTGGATGAGGAGATGAAGAATTGAACGGCATGACAAAAGTTATTAAGCCTCTATCAAGAATTATATTTGGTTTAACTTCTACTAGCTTAATGGCAACCACTGCAACTTTACTTGAATGTATCAGTGCTAGATCGAGTTTTAGTGCCGAAGCAATAAAATTATCTGTAAATAGCCCTTTAGAAGTTTCTTTATCTCTTGATTCTTTAAAAACGTTTGCCGAAACGGGTAAAATAACGGGAGATCTCAAATTGTTTAGTTTGGTTTTAGACGACAACATGATGGCGGAGTTACGTCAAGGACTCCAGCTTAGTCTAAATTATGATGTCAGGCAGGTTTATAATTTAACCTATTCACCCTTGGGAAGAGAAGCTTTAGAGCAAGTAGGAAAAATAGTTCGTTTCAGTCATCAGCGTAATGGATTTTATGGACTTAGAGCCGCCTTAATTGGGGCTGCTGCTAATTCTAATAGCGAAGGTTGGACGATTCTCGATGCGATCGCCCAGTTTCCTACCAAAACTATTGAAATCAATGCCCGAGACTTACTCCAACTAAAAAATACCTTAAATGTCTATTTAGAATACAATCGAGCGGCTGTCGCAGCAATTGAAACTCAAGCCAGAACTGAAGCAAAATCGCAGTCAGGTTTAATTCCAGAAAATCTGTCCGATTTGAGTCGACTTGGAACATACAGCTATAGGCGAGAAACTATTACAGTTACTAATCCTGCTTTACGTCAAACGGAAAAAGGGCTTGCTGTAAACTATGAGTTTGACGTAGATGCCTATATACCTCAAGGATTGAGCCGAACTGCCCCAATTGTCATTATCTCTCACGGATTTGGCTCGACTAAAGAAAATTTTGTTTTTATTGCCGAACATTTAGCTTCCTACGGCTTTGTGGTCTTGGTTCCCGGTCATGTGGGGAGCGATCTTTCCTATCGTGAAAACTATCTTCAAGGTAAACTTAATACGCTGCTTAGTCCAGTGGAGTTTCTCAATCGTCCCCAAGAAATTTCTTTTTTAATCGATCGCTTAGAAGAATTAGCTGACACCAACTCCCAATGGAAAAAGCTGCTAAATTTAGAGCAAATTGGCGTAATGGGGGATTCTCTGGGTGGTGCTACCGCTCTTTCCCTGGCTGGAGCCGAGATCGATTATGCTCGTCTGATTGAAACCTGCGATCGAGAAAATGTGATTTTGAATTTCTCGTTATATCTACAGTGCCGCGCCCAATACTTACCCCCAGAAAATTTTAATTTAGGCGACCCCAGAATCAAAGCGGCATTAGCGGCTCATCCTCTAGCCAGCGGCATCTTTGGACCAGAAGGCATGAGCTCCATTGACATTCCGCTAATGATAACTGCCGGCAGTAACGATTTAGTAGCGCCAGTAGTTACAGAGCAAATTCATCCCTTCGTCTGGGTTAACTCCAAACCTAAGTATTTGGCTTTGTTCAAACCAGGTACTCATTTTTCCACCAGCGAACAGAGTGCCGAGGGAGCAGAATCGATTCCGGCATTTCTGATGGGAAAATATCAAGAATTTGGGCGGGAATATTTTAAGGGATTGAACGTCGCCTTTTTTGAGACTTACTTGCGCGAGCGCTCTGAATTTTTACCCTACTTGAGTGCGGCTTATGCCCAAGATATCATCAGTCGAGACAAGCCTATGGCTTTGGAAATCATTCAGTCCCTAACTCCCGAAGAATTAAAACAAGCCTATGGCAAAAAACCGCCCACACCTATTATTCCCGCTCCCGTCGAATCGACAGTTGCTCGACGAGAAGTGAGCATTCTCGATCGAATACAACGTACTGGAGTACTAAAAGTAGCAATGCGTCGTGATGCTCCTCCCTTTGGTTACATCGACGAGGGACAACAATGGACTGGTTACTGTAGTGAGTTAGCTATCGAACTTCAAGAACATTTAGCTAACAAGCTAGGTTTAGATTTAGATATAGAGTTAGCAGAATTACCTTCTACTTTAGAAAATCGCTTTTCTCTGATTCAAGAGGACACAGTTCATCTCGAATGTGGTCCTAATAGCATCCGTCAAGATGTCGAAGGAATAAGTTTTTCCATTCCATTTTGGACGACAGGAACTCGTTTCTTGAGCAAAAAAGAGCTCGAAACCGAAATTAATCCCAATCTACCTCTAGAAGGTTTACAAGTGGGAGTTTTGAAAAATACCACCACTGAAGAATTTATTCAGTCTAATTATCCTCAAGCCGAGGTGGTATATTTTGATGGTTCTCAAGGACGAGCCGAAGCTATTAAAGCAGTTGCCGAGGGGCAGATAGATACTTTTGCTAGTGATAGTATTCTCTCTTTAGCAGAAATCTCTCGCCAAAATTTATCAGTGGAGGATTATGTCTTGCAACCCAAATTGCCTTTGACCTGCGATTTCTACGGACTGATTTTACCCAATGACGATCCTGAGTGGCGAACCACAGTCAATGAATTTATTGCTAAATCATCAACCCAAAAAGTTATGGATAAATGGTTTAGTAAATTGTATTCAAATGAATTAAACGATTTAGAAAACTGTCTCAATCGTTAATTTCCCTAACTATCAAATTTAGATCGATATAATTGTTCTAATAAATCGGCTAGTCTATAGCCAGCCAAGACGATCTGTTTTTGAGCTGCTATTTTAGCTTTGTCGATATAATCTGGCGGTAAAACCGTACCATCGTCTCGCTTTGTACTTCCGGCTAAAGAACCATTGAGATAGGCAACCTGTTTGGCTAATTCAAAGCTTTCAACTGAAGCCCAGCGCTCGCATTCTGTTTCAGTTAGTTCGGGTAAGCGATCGCGCCTGAGATTGGGTAAAAGGCGAAGTCTGGTCGCTCGATTGCTTACTGTCTGATATTTAGTAGAACTTCCTACTAGATCGTCCCAGAACTTATGCAGGCTGATAGTAGTTCGATTTTGTGGCTTGACTTTGATATAAAATCTCGTACCACCGCGATCGCCGTCGGGGAATTGTTCTGTAAACAAAGTAGTAGTATGAAGGGGCTGATGTACGTCGCCGACTAAGTGAAAGAGCCAACAAAGAGCGATCGAACGTTGTGTAACATTAGCATTAGCATCAGTTAAAACCTCGAGATTTTGAGCCAAAGCAGTCAAAATATTTTCTGGATCGGGTGAGTTCGTCGTAACTGATGCTGTTACTGTGTCTGGTTTATAGGGGAAATTAATATAGTGCCATTTAGGGTGGTCGTAACGGTCGTCGCCACGAATCTCGTCCGACCATCGGGTAGCTAACATAAACAACAGTTGTTGTCTTGCTGATGGTTCTACTCGAGCGAGTTGTGGTCGCCATAACCTTTCAGCTTCGGGATTGGCTTCGAGTAGCTCTATGATTCTTTCAGTAGCGATAGGATTGTTTTGTTCTAATTCTCGATAAGCGATCGCGCCTGTAGTCATGTGACCCGCTCCGTTCCAAGCCCATGCTGGTAATGGTTGCCAGAGGAATATGAACGCTAATGATAAAATAACTAAACGTCTCATGGTTTGCTCGTTGCCTTGCTTAATTACTCATTTAAATTTTCCAGCTTGGCTAATAGTTGGAGTGTCCGATCGTCTGGTTCGCCCTGGAAATACTTATCGAGGACGCGGACGAACACCGAGTCTGATGATACACTAGAAAACAGCGTCATAGACGATTTAAGTTTGAGCTCGTCAGGGTAGCCAAAGATTTCTGAAACCGATTTTCCTTCAATGCCAAGAATTGCTTCAGCGCATTCTCTCAATCTCGCTCCGAGGATGGGATGATTGAGATATGCCAGAGCTTCTTCTTTGGTGTCGATCGCGTAGTATTTCGATGTCGGACTCTGTCCTAAACCCTCAAGCTGCGGAAATATGTACCACATCCAATGGGTTTTTTTTGACCATTATTTAACTCTGCTAAAGCGCGATCGTAGACTTCTTTTTGTGCCCTAATGAAACGACTTAAACTAAAGTTTGTACTCATAGAGAATTGACACTCCCGTCCCTAAAACCGAGAAATTCTTCTTTCATCTAGCAACCTGAGATAGATAAAATAAATTATCAAACTCAATCATTTAAAATTGATGGCTCAATTGTCTACCAGGGTAACGCTCTACATATTAAACATAATTTTAGCTCTATTTTTGGGGATGGCGATCGCCAGTCTGGGTTTGGGAAGTGTCGCTTGGATTTTTGGTGGGATGGGTGCGGGTATAATAGGAGCTAAAAGTTATCAAACTATTACCCACAAATCTCTCCAACCCAATAGGGGTGCCAGAAAAATCGGACAGGCTATGGTCGGTCTATCCATCGGATTTGCGATCGCTGATAGTAATTTGCTGGCTGCTTCATCTCGGTTGCCACTGTTTATTTTTCTCACTTTATTCATGCTATTTTGTGGTAGTGGTATCGGTTATTTTTATGCTCGTATCAGTCAAACTAACTTGCTCAACGCAATGTTGGCTACAGTTCCTGGTGGAGTAGCAACCATGTCTAGTATTGCTGCCGATTATGGTAGAAATGTTTCTCAAGTAGCGATGGTGCAAACGCTGCGGATCGCTAGCGTAATTTTAATTATTCCTTTGATAGCTGGTACATTTGGAACTACCGTTAACGATACATCGTTTTCTCTAACAGACTATCGAGTAGATCCCAATCCCGTTTATTTGTGTTTATTAGTTTTAGCAATTATTTCGGCAGGGTTGGGAGTAAAACTTGCCAAGAAATTGCGTATTCCTGCGGCTTCTTTTTTCGGTACTTTAATCGTAGGAATAGTGTTTAATTTGGCGATCGCTTGTCTGCCTTGGGTTAGCAATTTTAATTTTACTCCACCTCAAATTATCAGTTTAATCGGACAAATACTATTAGGAATTACTGTTGGGGAAGCGTGGAGCGATCGCGTAGCTCTTCAGACAAAAAATATTTTTCATGCCTCAATTTCTGTAGCCTTGACTATCGCCAGTGGATTTGTGGCTGCGACTATTGCTACTTTAATTACTTCCTGGGATTGGTTGACCTGTATGCTGGTAACCGCACCGGGAGGCTCCACAGAAATGATTTTAGTCGCTTTGGCATTGGGACATAACCCAGAAATCGTTACCGTCGCTCATTCCGTCCGCCTGATGGCTCTTAATTTATCTTTACCATTGTGGATATTTTTGTTTCGCTATTGGGAAAAACGAACGATTAGTCATTAATAAATTGTCATTAGTCAAAAAAATTGAAAATAGCCTAAGCGGTATGAATGGAGTGTAATTAAAAGTGATGGTTTCAGGCGATCGAGCCAAACACAATCGCTCTTTTTCAAGTAATGTAAATATTTTTATGGCGGACACAAGTTTGTTGCTATTCTAATTCACCAAGCTTTCAAGATTAAATTTTTTTGTCGAGTGTATGTATTCGATTTATTAGTAAAAGACTATGCAGATGCGATCGCGCCTCCTGCTTTTTTTAGTAGCTTTAATACTCGTGCTGATTGGATTTATGGCACAAGCCGGCTTTGCTCAAGATCCATCTTCTGGGGACAGTCAACCTCAACAGCCTAGTGCAGTTTTAATTGAAAACGTGCGGATATTTGATGATACCTCCGAGCAACTGTCTGCTCCCTCTAGGGTGTTAGTGGTTGGTAACCAAATTGAGAGGATTTCTAGCGAGCCTTTTTCCCTACCAGTGGAAACTAGCCCGACCAGAATTAATGGCGAAGGTCGAGTACTGATGCCTGGGCTGATCGATGCTCACGTCCATTTGTTTATGGAGACGACGCCAGTTGCAGAACTTCTCTCACCCGAGACCTCAGAGGAAGCTTTATTTCAGAATGCACGAGCAAACGCCACCGCCATGCTCATGCGTGGGTTTACTAGTGCTCGCGATATGGCGGGACCGGCTTTTGGGCTGAAGCAGGCGATTGACCGGGGCGAGGTAGTCGGACCACGTATCTGGCCTTCGGGGGCAATGATCTCCCAGACTGGTGGTCATGGTGACTTCCGCTCGCTCGAAGAGCTTCCCAGAACGCCTACTTACAAACTAAGTCGGGCAGAAAAATATGGCGTCGGAACGATCGCTGATGGAGTACCTGAGGTACTTCGCAGAACCCGCGAACAATTGATGCAGGGAGCCAGTCAAATCAAGCTGGCGGCAGGGGGCGGTGTTGCTTCTGCCTACGACCCGATTGACGCCAGTCAATACACCGAGGAAGAGCTGAGAGCGGCGGTGGAAGCGGCTGAGGACTGGAACACCTACGTAGCAGTCCATGCCTATACCCCCAGGGCAATTCAGAAGGCAATCCGGGCTGGGGTAAAGTCTATCGAACACGGTCAGCTAATGGATGAAGAAACCGCCCAAATTATGGCGAAAAATGATGTCTGGCTCAGTATTCAGCCCTTTCTTGACGATGAAGATGCTAATCCCTATCCAGAAGATTCCCCCAATCGGGCTAACCAACTGCGGGTGGCAGAAGGGACTGACAATGCTTATAATCTAGCCAAGAAATACAATCTCAAAACTGCCTGGGGTACTGACAACTTATACAGCTCCAAAGGAGCCGCTCGACAGGGGGCAAAACTGGCAAAACTGGTGCGCTGGTACACTCCTGCTGAAGTGCTGAAGATGGCAACTAGTACCAATGCTGAATTACTGGCGTTGTCTGGTCCTCGCAATCCCTATCCAGGAAAGTTAGGTGTTATTGAAGAAGGTGCGCTGGCCGACCTGTTACTAGTGGACGGCAATCCGCTGGAGAACATCGAGTTAATCGCAGACCCGGAGAATAATTTCCTCATGATTATGAAAGACGGGGTAATTTACAAGAACGACTTGAGCTAATGGAAGATTTAGCTTGTCAATCGCTCCAAGGTCGTATATTCATATTAATTTACAAAACAGATGCTTAAGCGCTCGCATCTGTAAATTTCCCATGTTATTCGTGACAATAATTATAAACGGTGGCTTTAGCTACAAGAGCGATGGCAATTTTTGCTAGTTTATAAGATAACCGAGATTTGTCGGTCTAGCCTCATAGTAGTTAATAACTTCAAATATCTATCTCCAGAAGATTTGAATTGACTTTTTATCCACAGCGTTAATCGTTAGTAAAGGAGAAATTTGATGCCATTCGTAACCATTCAAATTGCCAAAGGTCACTCCGTAGAAAAAAAGCGCGAACTAGCTAAGGCAATTACTGATACTCTAGTTTCTAGTTTGGGAACCAAACCCGAATGGGTAACAGTTCATATTGATGAATTCGAGCGCGAAAATTGGGCAGTCGGTGGAGAATTACATATCGATAAGCACTCTGGTAGACACAAAGAAAAGGTTAAAAATTAAAGCATTAACTGTACTGTTAGTCATTAGAATAATATTTAAGCTCGAATGAAAAAAGACTTCAAACAATGGAACTGACATCAACAGATGCCGAACAATTGGCACTAGAATATTTTCTCGAAGATTGGCAAATTCCCGAAGACGACCGCGATTTTTTTATCCCTCTCAATTCTCGCGATGTAGACAATCGCTGGTATGTAGTGGAGATTGGTGTAGAAGGTTTGCCCGATAAATGGGTAATTCAAGTTTACGATGAAACCAAAGATTGCGATCCTTGTTTTACCTTCGTCTCACCAATTGAAGCTTCAGAAAGCGAGACGGGATTGGAAGAAATGCCAGAGAGTATTGCCGAAATCTTGCGCTCGGAACGTCAAAGTTTTGTCAATAGTCAATAGTCATTAATCATTGGTCATTGATTTTTACTTTAATAACAAAAGACAAAGGACAAAAAAATGATCGATCCAACTGAAGCTGAAAAGCTAGCTTTTGAATTTTTAACTACCGAGTGGAATGTACCATCAGAACATCGCGACTGGTTTACCATAGTTTCCTCTCGTACTCTCGGAGAAGATGGCTACGATGTCGAAATTGCGATCGATGGTTTTCCCGATCGCTGGATCGTAGAAGTATATGATAATGGTAAATGCGAGCCTTATTATGAATTCACCTCACCCATTAGAGATTCCGAAACCAACAGCGATCTCGAAGACTTACCCGATTGGATCGCACAAGTACTAATAGCAGAAAGGAAACATAGATAGTAGTTAATTGTCATTAGTCATTGGCGAGGGACCCGGCGGATATTTCATCCAAATTGCAAACGCGCGAGCTAGTCATTGGTCATTGATTTTTACTCTGATAACAAACAATGAATGACAAAAAGATGAAAACAGCAGATTGGTTGGTTAAAGAAGATGGTATTTGTAAACTATGTCAATCGGTGCGCGAGTGGGATTTATTAGCCGAAGAATATCGACTGTATCGTTTTTTGACCGAAGTAGAAGATATTATTAGATTGGCGGCAGTAGAAGGAATCGACGAAGAAAGTTCTCTATCGGGACTGCGGATGTTAGTTAGAAAACTGGTTCTTAACTGCTATACAATCAAAACCCGACTACCAAAACCAGATCGCAGTAGTGGAATTTCGGTAGTCATGCTGTACGATGAATTGGGATTGCCCCTGACTATCCAGACAGAAATGAGTTTGCCAGGGAATACTTCACCAATCCACAATCACGGCACCTGGGGTGTAGTGATGGTTCTACAAGGCAAACAAAAAAATACTTTCTGGAAACGCAATCCTACTGCCCAATTTCCCCACAGAATCGATCGTGTCGGCGAGAGAATCATCGAACCTGGCGATATTATTAGTTTTACCACCGAAGCAATTCACAGCATCGAAGCAGTGGGAGATGAGCCAACAGTAACTTTTAATTTATATGGAGAGACTCATAGTAGTAAAAGATATCAGTTCGATCCCGACAAGCAAACTGCCAAACATTTTTAATTTAAATATGTAGTTAGTGGCTATTGGCAATCCCTTTTTGGATCTTAATTACAAACCTCCCTTAAAATCTTTCGGTAATGAATATTGCGATCGCGCTCAAGCCAAATATTTTTATTTTTTCTATGCTCTATTCAATATGAATATTAAATAAATAAATACCAAGAAAATTGAATAATTTGGCAACTATAGAGAAGACGAGTGTCAATAAAAATAAAGAAGATGCGTACTGTTGAGCGTATACAAAGAATTATTAAAGCAAACATAAACAGCAGTTTAAACAACCCAGAAAAATCGCTAGACAAACACATTAACATTAAAGAAATGGAAACAACTATAAATCAGTTTCGTAAGTCTATTGTCCAAATTTCAGCAGCAAAAAAAACCAATGCAGTAAAAATATAGCCACAGCATATTATATTAGAAATAACACGTTGCTGCTATTGATGCTGAATTAGAGGAGTTGAGAAAGCAACTAGATACTTGAATTTTTTTAATATTTCTAGTCTTTTAATTGTTCTTTCACCTTTGCACCTTTGTGTGAAATAATCTTTACAGACAAATTCATCATTTGAAACTCAGCAACAGATAGCCTCCCCTTTTTCTCGAAGACAACCATATAATAAAACTTATGTAATTTATTCTGTCGATCGGCAGTCGCTAGCAATGGACAGTCTCTTTCTCAATCGCCTTAATAGCCCTAACCGTCCCATACTCGTTTTTGATGGCGCGATGGGAACCAACCTACAGGTACAAAATCTTACCGCAGCCGATTTTGGTGGTGTAGAATACGAAGGATGTAATGAATATTTAGTTCATACCAAACCAGAGGCGGTAGAAAAAGTGCATCGGGGTTTCCTCGAAGCTGGTGCGGATGTAATTGAAACCGATACCTTTGGCGGCACATCCATAGTTCTGGCTGAATATAACCTCACCGATCGAGCTTACTATCTCAATAAAACCGCCGCCGAACTTGCCAAACAAGTCGCTACAGAATACTCCACACCGGAAAAGCCGCGTTTTGTCGCGGGTTCTATGGGACCCGGTACAAAGCTACCCACTTTGGGACATATAGATTTTGATACCCTTCGCAATGCTTATGTAGAACAAGCAGCAGGGTTGTATGACGGTGGCGTAGACTTGCTGTTAGTAGAAACCTGTCAGGATGTACTGCAAATTAAAGCAGCTTTAAACGCTATTGAAGAAGTATTTGCCGAGAAAGACGCGAGACTTCCCCTAATGGTTTCGGTGACCATGGAACAGATGGGAACTATGTTAGTCGGTACGGAAATTGATGCGGCACTAGCTATATTAGAACGCTATCCTATAGATATATTGGGTCTAAACTGCGCTACGGGACCCGATTTGATGAAAGAGCATATTAAATATTTGTCTGAACATTCCCCTTTTATCGTTTCCTGCGTACCCAATGCTGGTTTGCCCGAAAACGTGGGCGGACAGGCACACTATAAACTCACGCCAATGGAACTAAAGATGGCGTTAATGCACTTTGTGGAAGATTTGGGAGTGCAAATAGTAGGTGGTTGTTGCGGTACGAGATTCGATCATATTCGGGCTTTGGCAGAGATGACGAAGGATTTAACCCCGAAAGAACGTCATCCTCATTACGAACCTGCGGCAGCATCAATATACAGTACGCAACCATATGTTCAAGATAATTCTTTTCTCATTGTCGGTGAGAGATTAAACGCCAGTGGTTCTAAAAAATGTCGGACTCTGCTAAATGACGAAGACTGGGATAGCTTAGTATCTTTGGCTAAATCTCAGGTCAAAGAAGGGGCACACGTCCTCGATGTCAACGTAGACTATGTCGGTCGAGATGGCGAACGGGATATGTACGAACTGGTATCCCGTCTGGTAAATAATGTGACTCTCCCTCTGATGCTTGACTCTACCGAGTGGACGAAGATGGAGGCGGGGTTAAAAGTTTCTGGTGGTAAGTGTATTCTCAACTCTACTAACTACGAAGATGGAGAAGAAAGGTTCTATCAAGTACTAGATTTAGCCAAAAAATACGGTGCGGGAGTAGTGGTCGGTACCATTGATGAAGATGGGATGGGACGTACTGCGGATAAGAAATTTGAGATTGCCAAACGCGCATATGAAGCAGCGGTTGCCTCTGGTATTCCTCCCCACGAACTCTTTTTCGATCCGCTAGCGTTACCCATATCTACAGGTATTGAAGAAGACAGAGAGAACGGCAAGGCAACTGTCGAGGCAACTAAAAGAATTAGAGAAGAATTACCTGGTTGCCATATACTTCTAGGAGTTTCTAATGTTTCTTTTGGTTTGAATTCTGCCGCCAGACAAGTCTTAAACTCTGTATTTTTATATGAATGTATGCAGGTAGGATTGGATGCAGCTATTGTCAGCGCCAGTAAGATTTTACCCTTAGCCAAAATCGAGGAAGAACACAAAAAGATTTGTTTGGATTTAATTTACGATAGGCGCGAATTTGACGGCGATGTCTGTACCTACGATCCTTTGGGCGAACTGACGACTTTATTCGCAGGTAAGAAAACTAAAAAAGCTGAAGCAGTCGATAAGAATTTACCCATTGAAGAACGTCTCAAGCAGCATATTATCGACGGAGAAAGAATTGGTTTGGACGAAGCTTTAGATGAGGCGATGCAAAAATATCCCCCTCTAGATATCGTTAATACTTTCTTGTTAGACGGCATGAAAGTAGTTGGCGAACTATTTGGTTCGGGACAGATGCAACTTCCTTTCGTGCTTCAGTCGGCGCAAACTATGAAAGCGGCAGTAGCGCATTTAGAACCTTACATGGATAAGGAAGAATCCAACGGTAGCGGTAAGGGGAAATTTGTAATTGGTACGGTAAAAGGCGACGTTCACGATATCGGTAAGAACCTCGTCGATATCATTCTTTCTAATAACGGTTATAAGGTAATCAATCTCGGCATTAAGCAACCCGTAGAAAGTATCATTCAGGCATACGAAGAACATCACCCAGACTGCATCGCCATGAGTGGTTTATTAGTGAAGTCTACCGCCTTTATGAAAGATAACCTAGAAACTTTTAACGAGAAAGGTATTACCATTCCCGTTATCTTGGGTGGTGCGGCGTTAACTCCCAAATTCGTCCATCAGGATTGTCAAAATGTCTATAAAGGTAAAGTAGTTTACGGTAAAGATGCCTTTGCCGATTTGCATTTTATGGATAAATTAATGCCTGCCAAAGCCGATGGTAATTGGGACGATTTGAAAGGTTTTTTGGACGAACTAGATTCTAGTAACGGCAATGGCAACGGCGTTAGGGGCGAACAACTGTTAACCCCTACAAAAAATGAAAATGCCGAAGAACTACCGTTTGAAGGTGAAAATCGGGATAAAATTTTTGTAGACGAGGCAAGTAAAAAGGAAGAACCCGTCGTCATAGATACCAGACGTTCCGAAGCGGTGGCTTCAGACATAGAACGTCCTACACCTCCTTTCTGGGGAACAAAGTTATTAAAACCCGAAGATATTCCTCTAGAAGAAGTATTCCCCTATCTAGATTTACAAGCCTTATTCGTCGGACAGTGGCAATTCCGCAAGCCCAAAGAACAGTCTAGGAAAGAATACAATGAATTTTTAGCGAAAACAGTTCGGCCAATTTTGCAAGAATGGAAACAAAAAGTCGTAGCGGAAAACCTGTTACATCCCAAAATAATCTACGGTTATTTTCCCTGCAATGCCGAAGGAAACACTCTGCATATTTACGAACCTACAGACGAAGGATTTGTCAAACCCATAACCTCATTTGAATTTCCTCGACAGAGTTCTGGTAAACGCCTCTGTATCGCCGATTTCTTTGCCACTAAAGAATCAGGACATATCGATGTCTTTCCGATGCAGGCGGTAACAGTAGGAGAAATTGCTACCGAATACGCACAAAAGCTATTTAAAGACGATAAGTACACCGAATACCTCTACTATCACGGTATGGCGGTACAGATCGCAGAAGCTTTAGCAGAATGGACTCACGCTAGAATTCGTAAAGAGCTAGGGTTTGCATCCGAAGAGCCGGATAACATCAAAGATATCCTGCAACAACGCTATCGCGGTTCACGCTATAGTTTTGGTTATCCTGCTTGTCCGAATATCCAGGATCAATACAAGCAACTGGATTTACTCGATACTTCCCGCATCAATATGTACATGGACGAAAGCGAGCAACTCTATCCGGAACAGTCTACCACGGCGATCGTCGCTTATCATCCCGTGGCAAGATATTTTAGTGCTTAGTCAAAATATAGCAATTCTTGTATAGACGGCGTTATCTATGATTTGGAGGAACATATTTATTAAAGACACTGTAGAGCGTTTCTAACCGCGACACATAACCCAGACTATACATTACATAAGTTATTGGTGTTCGTGAAAAAGTTGGTACAAACTTGTAACAATCAGGACTTACGCAGTTGAACGAAATTTCGTTGTTTGAGCAGCGAGTTTGCAACGGTAAATCTAGGTTTACAATGCTGAAGTGCGTAAGTCCTGAAAATAATCAAAGAGGGATATTGTTTCAGTAGTCAAAAAAATCCGAAACAATTATCCTGTAAGATTTTTACCCCACGAGCGCGGTAGGATTCGAACCTACGACCTACAGAACCGGAATCTGTTGCTCTATCCCCTGAGCCACGCGCCCTCATGTTTATTTAACCATAACATTAATTATCTAATTTGAGAGACAGAAAAATTAATGCAAAAAGCGCGATCGCGCCGGCAACTCCAATTACTCAATTCCTGGAGCGATCGCGATAACTACTTCTTCTGTGCTTAATTTAATTAGTTTTTCCCCAGTGCTATTTTTATCTAATAAGGGAATTTCGCTGACGGGAAAGGTCAGGCGACGCTCCCTATCAGTAATTATTACCAAATTATCTAGAGACTGGTGCGAAATTGCTCCAACCAGAACATCTCGTTCTTCGGCAAACTGAATTGCTTGAGTACCAATATCACCGCGATTAGCCAGTCTTAGAGTATTTACTGGCAAACCTTTGACATACCCCAACTGAGACACCAAAACGATTGTCTCTTGGTTGGTAACCGCACAACAACCAGCCAACTTTTCTCGGACGCGCAGTCTGATCGCCTTATTACCCTGGGCACTGCGTCCCATCGTTGGAATCTGAGCTTCATCTACTGGCAGGCGCAAAATCCTCCCTCCGGTCGTGGCAATCGCCACTTCTTCCGTTTCCCGAGTAAAGCAAAAATATTTTAGACGATCTCTTTCTTTAAGTTTGATTAAAACCAAACCTCGATTGCCTAAAGCTTCCAATTCAGAAGCCGGTAGACGTTTAATAATTCCTTTTTCGGTCAACATCACCAAATCCAGACCACTAGTATCTTCCGGAAGAAAGAAATGAGCCAACGTGCGCTTGGCATCTCTTTGAGCCGCTGGAGATAACAGCTCGACGGCAGTTTGGTTAGTAGTTTCGAAGGCGGAGGGTATATCCTCAATTGCAATGGGATAGGCTTTGCCGCTATCGGTAACTACGATTAGTTTTTGACGTTCGCCGATTGGTTCTCGATGGGTGACAAAATCGGCACCAGCTTTTACTGTCAGATTGGAAGTTTGCGCTTTCTCCGAGGGATTTTGCCAATAAACACAGCCTCGATGAGTAATTTTAATCTTGGCATTAGCAGAGCGTTCGAACATCATCAACTTATTGTGTTCTTCGGACTCGGGGCGATTCTCAGTTTTTGTTGATGAGTCTGACGATTTAGCTGCGACTATTTTCTTTTCGGCAGTGGGAGAGACATTAACGATTCGGGTACGTCTATCGTCACCGAATTTGCGCTTGAGAGCGCGTAACTCTTTTTTTAGGGCTTTGAGTAGCTCATGGCGATCGCCGAGAACTTTATTTAGCTGGGCAATACTAGCCTGTAACTCTTCGGCTTCAGTCTCTAACTTCTGTCGTTCCAAACCCGTCAGACGACGCATGGGCATCGCTAAAATTGAGTCGCCCTGTTCGGGACTAATGCCTAGTTCTTCTTCTAGACGAAACTTGGCGGTAGTGCCATCGGGAGCATTACGCAATATATCAATAACACGATCGAGATTATTTAAAGCAATTAATAAACCTTCTACTAGATGAAGTCTGCGCTCGGCTGCTGCTAATTCGTGACTGTACTGTCTGGTTAAAGTTTGTTCGCGGAAGTTTAGAAACTCCGTTAGCAATTGACGCAATGAAAGCTGAACTGGCTGATTATTCACTAGTGCCAGTAAAATTGCGCCAAAGTTAGTTTGCAAAGTCGTCTGACGATAGAGCTGTTGTAAAACCTGTTTGTGTTTGGTCTCTCGTTTTAGTTCGATTACTACTCTCAGTCCCTGGCGATCGCTTTCGTCTCTAATATCAGAAATTCCTTCGATGCGTCCTTGATTGACGAGATCGGCAACTTTTTCAATCCAACCAGCTTTATTTACCTGATAGGGCAGTTCTGTTACGACAATTGCCTGTTTTTCTCTGCGTCTTTTCTTTCCGGAAGTAAGTGTTTCAGCTTTGGCAACTCCTCGAACTTTGATAATTCCTTTGCCGGTGAGATAGGCATCTTGAATCCCCTTGGTTTCGACAATTTCTCCCCCGGTAGGAAAATCGGGACCCGGAATTAGCTGCCATAATTTTTCATCCGAGATGTCTGGTCGATCGATCAAAGCGATTAAACCATCAACAGTTTCAGATAAATTATGAGGTGGAATATTAGTCGCCATACCTACAGCGATCCCCGCACAGCCATTAAGCAATAAAATTGGCAACTGCGCCGGTAAAACTACGGGTTCTTGTTGCGAACTATCGAAGTTATCGCTGAAGTCTACCGTTGCCTCGCTAATTTCATCGAGCATCCCTTGATATGCTATGGGAGCCAGTCTTGTTTCCGTATAACGCATAGCGGCCGGAGGATCGTTGTCGATCGATCCAAAGTTACCATGACCGTCAAGGAGAGGATAGCGAGTGGCAAAACTCTGTACCAATCTCACCAAAGCATCATAGACCGACTGGTCGCCATGAGGATGATATTTTCCCAAAACATCGCCGACAACACGAGCACACTTGCGATAGGGGCGATCGGGAGTAAGTCCCAGTTCGTACATGGCATATAAAATTCGCCGATGTACGGGTTTGAGACCGTCCCTCACATCGGGCAAAGCCCGCCCGACAATGACGCTCATTGCATATTCTAAATAAGACCTCTCCATTTCTCGGTGAAGAGGGGTAGGGATAATTTGACCAGTCCCTAATAAGTTAAGCTGTTTTGCCATTAATTTAAAAGCCTCCAAAGGTTATGGGAAATATCCCGCAGCAAATTTAAGTCGAGCTTTTACCAATAAGAGTTTACGAAATATCTTGCAATATGTTCATAACAAAAAGAAAGTTTGCTATCTGAATTTTTTAAGCCACAATTATATAGTATGTTTTTAACTAAAATCCGATCTGAGCTTAGTGGGATGCAGGTTCGCTTGACCCACGTTCAGAGGAGGACGCTTCGCCCATTGCGTTTTTCTTTGACCGTTAGTCCAGATTCGGAAGTTTTCTCCAAATTAGACCTTCAAAGTTTAAGTGGGCACGACTGCCGCAACGGGGAAGATCTTGCCGTGGAAATGCGCATACGCACTGGGCACGGCAGTTTGAGTTGCTCAGTTGAGAACTCTTTAAGCCCTGGGGAGATCGGCGCTCGAGATCGAGGTGGGGGAGTAATCTCTAACTCAATTTATCATTAACTTATTTTTGACAGTAAGTTTTTTATAATCTAAAGTTTTTTTGGCTATCATCTATGACCACAGTTTTGATTGTAGAAGACGATCCGATAAATTTTCGGGTTTTCTCCAAAATACTAACAAAAAAAGGCGGTTTGCAGGTAGAAGGTACTGAAAACGTCGAAAAAGTTTTACAGATGGCTCAATCGGGTAATATAGACGCAATTTTGATGGATGTTTCACTCGCTAACAGCATCTATCAAGGAAAACCAGTAGATGGGATCGAGATTACTCAAATGCTGAAATCCAACCCGCAAACCGCTTCATTGCCAGTTATTTTAGTTACCGCTCACGCTATGCAAGGCGATCGCGAGAGTTTTCTCGAACAAAGTGGCGCAGACGGCTATATTTCCAAACCCATAGTCGATCATCAACAGTTTATCGATCGCATTATGTCTCTCGTTAGTCGTTCATAAATTGCTCGGTTTGTTTCTCGATTCTTTAAGTACACAAGTTCTATATTAGATTAAAATCTAGTAAAATCAGCTTTGTACGCCCCGTGTGTAATTAAAAACGCGCTAAAATCTCAGCTTGAGGTCTATCCTGTTACTAGTTGCTATGACTTGGTAAATTTTTGTTACACCAAAGCCAAACTTAGTCTGTAAAAAGAGAAGGGGAGGAATAAAAAAATCCTGCCCCTTATAGCTTCAAACTCTCTGATAGGGACTGGTCAGTCTTTCTAACTGACTGACTAATAGACTTAGAAACAAACCGACATCGGTCACTACCCCAATAGATTCGACGGAACCGCGATCGCTTAACTTGGTAACTACAGCAGGATTGATATCGACACAAACCATTTTTACCCCTGCAGGAGTCATGTTACCCACGCCGATAGAATGGAGCATGGTTGAGAGCATCAAAATCATATCCGTACCTTCCAAGAGTCTGGCGTATTCTGCTTGGGCTTTAATTAAATCCATTTGAGTATCCGGGAGGGGTCCATCATCGCGGATCGAACCTGCCAGACAGAAGGGAACGTTATGTTTGACGCACTCGTACATAATACCTCTAGTTAGCAGACCTCCTTCTACGGTGGCGGCAATGCTACCGTAACGACGCACGGTATTAATTGCCTTGAGATGGTGACGATGACCTCCTCTAACAGGTGTTCCTTTTTGCAAATCTACACCGAGAGAAGTTCCCATTAATGCCTGTTCGATATCGTGAACGGCGATCGCATTACCCCCGAGTAATCCCTGAATATAGCCTTCGCGAATTAACCGGGAAAGATGTTTGGCACCTCCGGTATGAATTACTACTGGTCCTGCAGTCACGATTACTTTACCGCCGCGATCGCGAATTTGACGCAATTCCCACGCTATTTGTTCGACTACCAGTTCGACTCGCCTTTCGCTAGATACACCGGCACCCATAAAGCTAAATTCATCATTAGTCCGTTTTTCACGAGAGCTGGCTTTCCTCACGGTACGAATACCTTCTACTCCTACTACTACGCGATCGCCTGCTTCTAACTCTCTTAAAAGCTTACAGCGGGCAATGGTTTCTCTGGCAGTTTCACCCACCACAATTGCTCCATCCATCCGTTGATTTTGCACTCGGATCCACTTGCCATCGACCCTGACTTCTGTAGGATAAATGGTGGAAACATAGAAATCATCGGGAGCAACTCCCTTTTGAGTACAGGTTTCGGTAATAGCATCCCGTTCTTCTTGAGGAGCGGCAACGGCACCCAGGTCGATCAACCCACTCATGATTTCTTCCATCACCTCGCCATTGGGGGCGGAGATTCGCACCTCGGCAGCAGAAGTACTCTGTCTTTCGATGCCCAGGTTAAAGTTAAGAACTTTAAAACTACCGCCGTTTTCTACCACCAAGTCTAAGGAGCGGTTCATGATCCCAGCGTCCAATAAATGACCTTCTAGCTCGATTACTCTAGTTTCGACGGGAGTACTAGCGTGAACTTCTTCGAGTACGGGTTCGGTAATTCTCAAGGTCAAACATTTTGCCGCGCCTCCTGCTTTGAGAAATTCTGTAAGAGGAGTTTCAATCGCGGTAAAACCAGCATCTGCCAGACGCCGTTTGAGACCGTCGCTAGCCTTATTCATCACTACGGTTTGTTCGATGTTGACCGAATTGCAGGCAAAGTTAACGGCGTCGGTTTCGCCGATGGCAATCCGTTTGGCTTCTGGTACTCGTTTTTCGATCAGATGGTTGGAATAAAAATCAAATGCCCCAGGATAGTAAAGCAAATACCCGCCAGTCAGAGGGCAAAAACAAGTATCGAGATGATAGAAGCGCTCGTCAATCAAACGCAGCGATAAAACTTCAATATCGAGCCATTTGGCAATGTAGGGATGGGAGTCGAGTTCAGAACGAAAACCATAACCAGCCCAGAGCCAGCGTCCTTCACGATCTAATAGGGCATCTCCTGCCCCTTCAAAGGGTAAGTCTTGAGGCAATTCAAAAACCTTAAACCCGTTGTCCTCAAACCATTTTTTAAAGTGGGGTTCTTCCCTCTGGCGTTCTGGATGGTAAAAGCGGCTGAGAACTACGCGATCGCCTAACACTAAACCCGCATTGGCGGTAAAAACCATGTCGGGTACGCCTTGTTGTGGCTGAATTAAATCGAAAATTGCCAAATCTTTTAGGGTATGGTGTAACTTAGTCCATTGTTCGACGGCGCGATCGCGTGAAGATTTATGGATGTTCCCTTCCATCCAAGGGTTGATTACATAGTCTACGTCGTAGTGGTCGGGAGCGCACATCAAAATGCGAATTTCTTGGTTCATCATCAAATTACTTACTGTGTGAGTGTATCTAAAATATTTACGTCGAGCGGTTGGGTTTTTCTTGCCCGTCGATGTTACTCTGACAAAGTACAAATAAATAAAGAATCTTGCTTAATTAATACCAACCATTAACAATAATATGTAACTGAGACAGATGGTCAAAAAATATTCAAAATCTAAAATATAATCACCTAGCCAATGGTTTTACCAATTATCTGATGTTAATCAATCTCGATTTTATTTTGGAAAACAGCAGTACCAGTTATCCAGAAGCTTTCAAACCTTTGGTGGCTGGTAGAATTAGGAAACGTTTGGGAAATGCAGCCGGACTGACTAATTTTGGGGTTAATCTGGTAGAGTTGCAGCCTGGAAGTCGCTCGGCTCTAAGACACTGGCATTCACATCAAGATGAGTTTATTTATATCATTCAGGGTGAAATTACTTTAGTCACTAATGATGGAGAAAGAATTTTAACCGCAGGGAATATGGCTGGTTTTCCGGCAGGAGAACCCGACGGACATCATTTAATCAATCGCTCAAATTCTATAGTAACTTATTTAGAAATAGGCGATCGCACTGCCACCGATACGGTTACCTACCCCGACGATGATTTAATTGCCAAACGTACCGATGAGGGGACTATTTTTACTCATAAACATGGTAGTTTGTACTAAACTTATTACAATTAACCAGATCGAGGAAAAAAGGGCAAAGGTTAAGGGGAACAGGTTTTTATTCTTCATTTAATTTTTGCATTTGTATCTTGACAAACACGCGAACTAGCCAACTAAATGGATCGATGGAATACTGAGCTTTACGAAGAAAAACACAGCTATGTTTGGCAAAATGGCGCTAAAGTTTTAGAATTACTCGCTCCTTAGCAAAAAGAGCAGATACTCGACTTGGGTTGCGGTACGGGACAGCTAACGGCTGCAATTGCGACGACTGGGGCAGAAGTAGTCGGGATCGATAATTCGGAGACAGTGATCGCCAAAGCTAGAGAAAATTTTCCTCAAATTGAATTCAAACTAGCCGACGGTACGAATTTTCATTTTGACAAGCCTTTTGATGCGGTGTTTTCTAACGCTGCCCTTCATTGGATACAGCCACCAGCAGCAGCGGTTAAATGTATCTGGCACTCCTTAAAGCCACAAGGACGTTTGGTTGCTGAGTTTGGCGGTAAAGGTAATGTCCGAGAAATTATTACCGCTTTTAATTCCGTAGTAGATTCACCATACAATCCTTGGTATTTTCCTAGTATTGCCGAATACAGTACGCTGTTAGAACGAGAAAGTTTTGAAGTTGTCTATGCTACTTTGCGCGACCGCCCGACCAAACTAGCGGGAGAAAGAGGTCTGGCCAACTGGTTAGAGATGTTTGCGGGTAGTTATTTAGCGCAATCTCCTGCTACTAAAACCGAACTAATCGCTCGAACCGAAGCAAAATTGCGATCGCGTTTTTACCGAGAGGGCAACTGGATCGCCAGTTATCGTAGAATTTGCCTCGTGGCAATAAAAACAAAGGAAGAAGTTTGAACGAAGAGGGAAGAAGGGTAAGCATTATTGGCAGATATCATTTAAACTTCTGAATAAAAATCCCAACCTGACAAAAATCTAGTGAAAATAATTTATAGGCTATTATCAGCAAACTCGATACGTAGTTTGCTACAGATAATCGTTTTAGCAATTGTTTTTGGCATTATTTATTTACAAGATCCTCTCTATGAGGGCAATCAAAACACTAAATTCTTACATGGACTTGCTAATGCAGGTTTGGGCTATCTCGATCGCGACTGGTTGGCAAATACTCTAGATCCCTTGCCAGCTTTTAGTAAGTTGGTCGAACTTAGCTACCTTTACTTTGGCGAAATCTCGTTTTACATCTATCAACTTTTATGCCTTGGTATCTACCTTTATAGCCTGCTGGGAATTACCTCCGAAGTGTTTGGGCTTGCCAAGCAGCCCGCACAGTATCTGCTTAACGCTACGCTGCTAATTTACAGTCATATTATTGCCGTTGGCATTGGTAACGAAAATAACCTTCAAGAATACCTGCATCAGGGATTTGCCGAGCAGTTTATCATCAGCCATCAATTTCAGCCCAGTACCTTGGGGGTGTTTTTGTTGCTGTCAATCTATCTATTTCTGAAAAACTATTCTTGTTGGGCGATCGCGCTGCTGGCTTTAGTTTGTACCTTTCATCCCGTCTATCTTCCTACTGCGGCATTCTTAACCTTGACCTATATGGTCATGACCTATGTTAGAGAACGAAACTTAAGAAAAAGTATTTTGATGGGGTTGTTATGTTTGCTGTTGGTGCTTCCTGTAGTTTTATACACGCTCGTAGTTTTTAACCCGACATCTTTAGAGATCTGGGAACGCTCGCAGGCAATTATTGTCGACTTTAGAATTCCCCATCATTCTCACCCAGAAATTTGGTTGCGCTATCCTGCAACAATCCTGCAAATATCGGTAATAATTTTGGGATTGCTTGCTGGGATTAATACTCGTATCTTTTTTATCTTGGCGTTCCCGTTGCTGTTGGCCACTTTAATGACAGTATATAAGCTAGTTGGTAGCAGTGACACTTTGGCATTTACCACACCCTGGCGAATTTCTGTGGTTTTAGTACCTCTATCTACCGCCCTAATTATTGCTAGATTGGTTTGGTTACTGTTTGCCAAATTTACTTTCCTATCTCGCTATCGTCAAGGAGCGATCGCCTTTTGTGTCTCAGCTTTAACCATTTTATTTGTCAGTCGCGCTGCGATCCAAATTGAAGAATTGGAGTTAGACGATAATACTATTCCTGTGATGAACTATGTGAGAACTCATAAGCAAGCTGAGGATATTTATTTAATGCCAGTGCAATCAGAAAATATGCTGGGACTGACAAAACTTCAAAAGTTTCGTTTGTACACTGGTGCGCCAATTTTTATCAATTTTAAGTCCCATCCCTACAAAGATATTGAAGTTTTAGAGTGGTACGAACGAGTGAACTTAGCCCTTCAGTTTTATGAGGCTCCATCGAGCGATCGCGCCTGTGAAGTTCTTGATTTTCTAGAGTCTGAGTATCACCTTACCCATGTAGTTGTAAAGCAGGAAGACTTTAAAATTGGCTGTCCTCGCTTCCAGAAGCTTTTTCAAGACGAGTTTTACGTTTTGTATGCTATTGAAACTACTAAATAAATTGAATCAATTCAGTTTATGGTATCGAGAATCAATTGACTGTAATCTTCGATCGGATTGAAAAGACTAAAGTAGAAGTAGATATTTTGGAGCAAGACAACTATGGAGCGAGAACAAATTTATTGGAAAATAGGAGAGCTAGCCGATCGAACTGGAGTTTCAGTGGGTACTTTACGTTACTACAGCGATCTGGGATTGTTGCATTTGGCTAAAAGAGGCGAAAATGGCTACCGTTATTACAATCAAGATGCTAGTAAGCAAGTGGAGTTTATCAAAAAAGCTCAAGCTTTAGGATTTACCTTAGAAGAGATCGGGCAAATTCTCGACGTACGCGATCGCGGGCAACTTCCCTGTAGCCTAGTACAGACTTTATTAAGCGATAAGATCGAGCAGCTAGCAATTAAAATCGAGCAGATGGTCTTATTTAAAGCCGAATTAGAACATTATCGCTCTGTTTGGGCAAATAATGTCAATTCAAGCTCGGATGATGAAGTCTGTCCCCTAATTGCTAGCGTATCTCTATCCTAATTAATTTTAGATGGCTCAGTTTGACTAGAAGGCAACAAACGCCCAACGGTGCGGTTTTCGGAAACAAAAGTTGCTCGTGCCACTCGTTGAATATCCTCTGGAGTGACTGCTTCTAGTTCTTCTAACTCATCGAAAATATTACGCCAGTTTCCCGTTTTGGCTTGATGTTCAGCCAAAATTCTCGCCATACCCAAATTAGAATCTATGGTACGCAACAAATCAGCTTTAAGCTGAGTTTTAACTCGTTCTAGTTCTGCTGCAGTTACGGGTTCTGTTTTGAGCTGTTCGATTTCTTCGCTTAGAGCGATCGCCACATCCTCAACGGTTTTTTGAGGTGCAACTAAAGCGTAGAATAATAGTAAGTTGGGGTATTTATTGCCTGGAAAACCACTAAAGCCTTGAGCGGAAAGGGCAACTTGTTTTTGTTCGACCAGAGATTGATAGAGACGAGAAGTTCTACCGTTACTGAGTAGATCGGAGATAATTTCGTATACGGGATAATCAGGATGAGTTAGGGCAGGTATGTGGTAGCCTTCTAGGTACCAAGGTTGGGAAGGAAATCTCACGGTTACTTCCCTTGTTTCCTCCTGTTGGGGTTCGACTGAAGTTACGGGATTTGGTGCTGGTCGAGCTTGAAAACGTCCAAAGTATATTTCGGCTAGCCGTTTGACCTCTTCGGGAGTGACATCTCCCGCGATCGCCATAACTAAATTATTGGGTACGTAGTAAGTGTTGAAAAAGCTCTCCACATCTTCTCTTTTCAGGTTGAGTATGTCTTCGCGATAGCCAATTACAGGACGTTTGTAGGGATGAGTTGTAAAAGCCGTATCCAGAAAAGCTTCGATCGTTTTGCCAATTGGAGAATTATCGGTTCGCATTCTTCTTTCTTCCAAAATTACCTGCTTTTCTTGGTAAAATTCGCGAAATACAGGTTCGAGAAATCTTTCTGACTCTAGAGACATCCAGAGTTCCAATTTATTGGCAGGAAAGCTGTAAAAATAACTGGTGTAGTCGGCAGAAGTCGCTGCATTCAAGCCAACACCTCCAGCCGTATCGACTATTCTGCCGTATTCATTTTGCTTGACGTATTGACTGGCGGCTGCTTGAGTTTCGATAAATTTTTGAGTCAGTTGTTTGACTTTAGCTTGGTTACCTGAGGCTTTAGCCGATTCAATCTGCGCGAATAAACGGTCTAATTTATTAAGTAATTGCTTTTCTGCCTGATAATTAGTCGTACCGATATCCTCAGTTCCTTTAAAAGCCAAATGCTCTAAAAAATGAGCTACTCCAGTTTTGCCCTCTGGTTCGTCTACGCCACCAACATCAGCATAAGTAACAAAAGAGATAACTGGTGCGTCGTGATTTTCTAGAACGATAAACTTCATCTCGTTATCGAGAGTAAATTCGCTAATGCGGTCGATCGCTTTGTCGAGATAAGGTTGAATCGAACTATTTTGAGAATTATTAGTTTCTCTGGCATAAACGCTAGGACTAAAAATATTCCAAAATAGCCAGGCGATCGCTACAATTATCCAAATCCGCTTTTTTTGCCAATAAGCCATAATTATGCTACCAATAATTTTTTAAATATATTCAATAAACTACTGTACGATTGAGAATACCATTAAGATTTGATGACAATCTGTAAAGAACCACCAAGATCGAGGTTTACTTGTAAGAAAATGAATCTACGCTCGATATTTTTAGGGGGCGATCTAAAATAATCGGGCGAGAGGAGGTTCCATCTAGCAAGTCAGCCTCTCGTCAACTTTTCAAGGTTTCCTTGGAATTATGCCCGTTCAAGATACTATAACTCTCAGTCGCTCGTTACGTTACTATTATGCAAGTTTTTTCTCAGCGTATCTGGAAAGAGGCACGAAAAACTGTAAATACAGAAGCAGATACTCGTACTCGTATCTTACAAGCCGCCTTAGCATTATTCGCTCGGCAAGGCTATGAAGGCACGACTACCAAAGATTTAGCCCATCGTGCCGGAGTGGCTGAAGGAACTTTATTTCGTCACTTCCCCAACAAAAAAGCGATTCTTATTGAAGTCTCAACTTCAGGTTGGATAGAAATCTTAACCGATCTGCTGACAGAATTAAGCGAAATGGGTAGCTATAAAGCGATATCGCAAGTGATGCGCCGTAGAATGTTTCATATGCGTAAAAATAGCGATCTGCTACGAGTTTGTTTTATTGAAGCTCAATACCATCCCGATTTGAAAGAACGCATTCAAGCCGAAGTAATCGCCAAAATGACCGACGTAGCAGAAGCCTTCTTCGAAACGGCAATGTCTAAAGGGATTTATCGGCAACTCAATCCCAAAATAGTTGCTCAAGTATTTTTAGGAATTTTTGCGATCGCCGGTTTTTCTGACCAAACTATCATCGATCCCAATGCTTCTCCTCAAGCACTCCAAGAAATGGCTGAAGGAATTTCTGATATTTTTCTTAATGGAGTTTTAGAGAAAAAATAGATTAGTTGTCAAATAACTGAAAAGGTAGAAAAATCTAGTGACGGGAAAAATTTATACTAACCTATCTCCATATTACCCAATGCTTTCAAACTTTCTACTTTCTACTTTTTTAGCGTGACTATCGTAAGAACCACTAGAAAACCCCGAGTCAGAAAACGCCATAGGAATTTATGGTTCGAACGCTTGATGGCTTTACTGGCAGTAGTTAATTTACTGTTAGTTATCTTTAATTTGACCTATGTACCCCTCAGAGATTTTTGGTTGACAGGCAGAGTTAGCGTAGGCGATATTAGATCGGCATACTTCGAACTTGAAGGAATCACGATCGAGCTGATTCCGCATCCAGTTTCGCAGTTAATTACACAATATGACACTCTTAAAGGTATCGTTCCCGATCGCGATACAGAAGAATATTTGATTTTAGTAGAACAGCTGCAGCAAGAGCTAGCTGAGAATAATAAAGATCTGACCTCTCCAGAAGTCAGCCGACTCTTAAGAGATTTGCGCTGGCGTAGTGCGGAAATAATCGATAACAATCCTTTTGCCGAAGCCAATAAAACAGGAACTCTCGAACGCATTAAAAACGAAATGCGGGAACACTTGCCTAACTCGGCTAACTCTGCCAAACAAGCTTTTCGACAATTTTGGAGTGTCGAGAATTTGCAGGATAATTTAGAAGAAGAACTAGATTTCTTCGATACGGAAATTCAACCACTATTCGCCAGCAATTATTATCGTTACCTCAGCGACAATGGTGGCTATGTTGACTACTTTGGTTTTATTGACTTTCCCTTTGGAGTTATTTTTGGTCTAGAATTTTTGACTCGTACCTGGTTTATCAGTCGCCGTCGCACTGGAGTTAGTTGGCTAGATGCTATGTTGTGGCGTTGGTACGATATTTTCTTTTTAATTCCTTTTTGGCGATGGTTGAGAGTTATTCCTACGACCATTCGCTTAAATCAAGCTAGAATTATCAATCTCGATGCCATTCAAAGACAAGCTAGTCAGGGTTTAGTAGCGACAATTGCCGAAGACGTTACTGAAGTAGTATTCATTCGGTTAATCAATCAAATTCAAACTTCAATTCGTCAGGGTGATATCGGCAAAATTTTATCGCGATCGCCAGGAAACACTTATGTAGATATTAACGATACCAACGAAATTGCTGAAATTATCAGAATACTTGCCCAGGTAATTGTCGAAAGAGTTTTACCTGCAATTCAGCCAGAAGCAGAAACATTGCTTCAATATAGTTTTGATAAAGCTCTACAACAAAGTTCTGCCTATCGTGGAATTACCAGGCTTCCGGGAGGCGAACGAGTGCTTGCCAATCTCAGCCACCAATTAGTATCCCAATCTTATCAAGCTTTTCACAAAGCACTGCAAGGAGTTTTAAAAGAAGACGAACAGTTCGATCACTTACTCGAAAGTTTACTAGCCAACCTAGATCGTACTTTTACCACCGAAATTCAAGCCAAACAAAGCCTGGATAAAATTGAATTTTTACTAATCGATTTACTCGAAGAAATTAAAATTAACTACATCGAACGTCTCTCGGAAGAAGATGTCGAAGATATCCTCGAACAAACTAGAACTATCCGCAAAATCGTGCAAAATTAACGTCAATAATGATAATAAAGTACAGGGATTTTTATCCCTACAGACTACATGGAGAAAGCTACAGTAGTTGTCGCACCTAGAAAGTCGTTTCTGTTCGTTAAGAGAACATAGCGTAAAATTATCCTAGTATAGATAAAAATTTTATTACCCTTACAATAATGGATACCAAAGCTTTTAAACGTTCTTTACAAAAATCACAAAATTATCACCGTCGCGGATTCGGCAAAGAAGCAGAAGTTGCGGGAGTGATGAATAGCGAGTATCAAAGTAATTTAGTTCAAACCATTCGCGATTCAAACTACAAATTGGAGCGAGGAGACGTAACTATTAGACTGGCTGAAGCTTTTGGTTTTTGCTGGGGTGTAGAACGTGCTGTAGCTATGGCATACGAAACTCGCCAGCACTTCCCTACCGAAAAAATTTGGATTACTAACGAGATTATTCACAATCCTTCCGTCAATCGTCGCTTGAGAGAAATGAACGTCGGTTTTATAGAAGTGGTAGATGGCAATAAAGATTTTTCAGTAGTAGGCGCGGGAGATGTGGTCATTTTACCTGCTTTTGGGGCAAGCGTGCAGGAAATGCAACTCCTCGATCGCAAGGGTTGCAAGATTGTCGATACTACTTGTCCGTGGGTATCCAAAGTCTGGAGTTCGGTAGAGAAACACAAAAAACGCAATTATACCTCAATCATTCACGGTAAATACGGTCATGAAGAAACTATCGCCACTAGTTCTTTTGCCGACTGTTATTTAGTAGTGTTAAATATGGAGCAGGCAGAATATGTCGCCAACTACATTCTCAATGGGGGAGATCGAGCCGAGTTCTTAGCTAAGTTTGCTAATGCTTACTCTCCAGGCTTCGATCCCGACCAAGATCTGCAAAAAGTGGGAATTGCCAATCAAACCACCATGCTTAAAAGCGAAACCGAGCAAATTGGCAAGCTATTCGAACAGACAATGCTCAAAAAGTACGGTCCTACCGAGTTAAACGAGCATTTTATGAGTTTTAATACTATCTGCGATGCTACTCAGGAAAGACAGGATGCCATCTTAAGTTTAGTCAAAGAAGATTTAACTTTAATGTTGGTGATTGGCGGTTTTAATTCTTCAAATACTACTCATCTACAAGAAATTGCCATCGAGCACGGGGTTACCTCATATCATATCGACAGTATCGAACGTATAATCGATCGAGATCGTCTCGAACACAAGCCTTTAGGAAAAGAAGTCGAAATCGCTCGCGATTGGTTACCTGAGGGGAAAATTACTGTAGGAATTACTTCCGGAGCTTCAACGCCAGACAGAGTAGTCGCCGACGCGATCGAAAAGATCTTTGAATTAAAATCGATAGTAGCTGTTGGTAGTTAAAAACTGTCTGCGATCTAACCCGCTTAAATATCCATAATCAAATTCAATCGCTGGGTTAAGTTAGGTTACCTATCTCAATCTCGATCGAACAATAGAATATAATCTAATTTTGTCTATAATCTAAAGCGCGTCGAACTTGCTTTAAGTCGCGCTTTATCAACTGTTCTCGAAAATCATGTTTAAAAGTTTTCGCTCGCTGTGCTTATGAAGATTCGCTTCAATTGGTAAGTGCCAAGTTTGATTATTTCGCGCGATCGAGTTTTTGGTCATTTTATTTTAATAGTTGAAACTGTAGTTCGGAGAGTGGTTGTTTGCGCTTTTAAGGCAAATTGTTGTAAATTTCACTCTCTTAGTGAACAAATCAGTTACTGAAAAAATTAGTTTTCATTGGAGAATTTATTCTTTGTTTCAAACTCACTTCAATTTTTCAAATTAATCATAGTTAATTTGTGTCTTTTCAAACTTAAACTAGTTATTGAATCTCTAATTTTTTCCATAAATAATTACTATAATTATTTATTATCTAGATAAAATTAAATGGAGTTTTAGTTGAAAATCTACTCTGAAATTCCTGAATTTTTGAGCCAATATCTCTAAAATTAAGATAAATCTACCAATAAATATTTGTCCAGATATGATTGGAAAATTTCAACAAAGTCACTTGCGTATTGAGATCGAGGCACAAGCAGAAGCGATCCGCGATAGCCTATTAGTAGGCGAGCAACTCAAACAGTGGATGTGGCCACAACGTTTTACTTCGTTACCATCAAGATTGAAAGCAGGAGAAAATTTTAGTAGCTTTTTAGGTTTTATCGAGATCGAACATCGGGTAGACCTAGTAGAAGATAACTGTTTGCGTTTGCTTCTGAGCAAGGGCATTGACGGCTATCATCAATGGTATTGGGGAGAAGGTTGGATACAGTCTCAGCTGGAAGGAATATCGATTTTTCCCCTAAATTTAGCTCAAAGCTTTAGTTTGCTCCGCTTGCGCCAGTATTTAGCTTCTCGCTAGGTTTAGGCCAAAAATACTCTATCTAAAAAAATAATATTTGTACCGTGAGATAACAAACTAAAGTGCTAATTATCAAGATTAAGGTACTAGAAAAAGCAGATTGAGCTTCTGAAAGGTTTAGAATCTGAGCGCAGCCAGCATAGAGAGTAAGAATACTGTAACAACACCCAAAAATTAGTAATAAGACGATCGAAGGGGCGACAAACGAAAAAATCATGCCAATCGCTACCAAAGAAAAAGCTATAGGCATTAAAGTCGCGCCAGCGATAAAAACATCACTGGAGATACTGCCAGAGTTGCGGTAAAAAGAACGAACGATGCTAGTTGAAATCGAAAGGCTAAAAAAAGGAATTATACCCACGAAAAACATTTGCCAAATAGGCATCTCGAAAGGTTGCCAAATAGAATAGTAGATGACAAAACATACGGACGTAAGCACGCCGTAAAGCAATCCGACCTTGGTTGCCTCACTTTTAGTCAATCGGGAATAGGCTGGTGATAATCCACCTACAGGATTGAACAGATAAGTAAATAATGCCAATAAAGCATTACTGACAGAATTTTTTGGTAATTTTGATGCTCGATAAAATTCCCTGTTTTCTGAAGTTAGTTCTCGAATAATTTTCTGACTTCGATAGTAAGCACTATTGCTATTTTGCTGACGAAATAATTTGGCTGCCCGTTGCAAATCTTCGATCGCTGCCAAAGTATTGCGGTTTTCTCGATAGGCGATACCTCGATAATAATATGCTTGAGCATAATCCCGCTGGCGGGCGATCGCTGCCGTATAAGACTCGATTGCCGATTGAATGTATCCTAGACTGTAGCGCGCTCTTCCTTGATAATAGTGAGCTTTTGCGACTCCTGAATCGATTTCTAAGATGCGATAGCAGTCATCTAGAACACCGCGATTATCACTCAATTTGTAAAGCATTTCGCACCTTTTAAGATAGGCATCGATCATCTTTGGCTCTAGAGCAATGGCTTGAGTATAGTCTTCTATTGCCAGCCGATACTCTTTTGCCAGCGAACGCTGCGTACCACGAAAATAGAAATCTCGGGCTGTTTTTAAGTGGATTTTGGGCTCTGTTTGATGAAAAGGAAAATCGCGGTCGTAACGGCGGCGTTTAGTTTCATCGGAGAGAATCTCGTAGGCTTGAGAAATCTGTTTGAACTTTTCTGCTGCTCGATCGTTATTGGGATTTAGATCGGGGTGATATTGACGAGCTAAACGACGAAAAGCCGCTTTGATTTCTTCTAACTTGGCATCTGGACTCACTTCCAGAATCAAATAGTAATTGTCAACCCTTGCCATTTATTTCGATCTACACTTTCTTTGGTTTCCGCTTAATGAGGTTAGCGTAATAATAATTATCAGTTATTAAAGAGCGATTAGTTTATAGTTTACGTTTCATCAGTTACCAAGCGCTATTCACAAGTTCTATGGTTAAAATAGTTTATGTGGAACAAAGCAGAAAAAATTGACATTAACGGGTTAAAACTCGGCAAATTAACACAAATATATATCTGCTGGCTAAATTTTTTGCCAAATATATAGAATATTTAGTTTTTTCTACTTGCAAAGACTAAAGACAGAAGTGTAAATTTAATCACACGCAGTCGCAAGAAGCCCTGTCTCTTGATGCTCGTTCCCTAGCTGCGGAGTTAGCAGCAGTTAGTTAGTTCGGTCTTGGTGAAGACGCGGGGCAGAACTCCTCGCGCTTCAACATATCCTTAAGCTTGTATCAAAGTAGTGAGCGGGGTTAACTAACAAATTCTTAAGGAGGTCGCATCACTTTTAAGGCGAGGTTTCTCTGACAACATACTTCATTTGAGTTCGATTACTAATCGGGCGAGCGTAACTACAATATACTAGTATTTTTATTTTGTGCTTTATGCGCATTTTCTTAATTATTTGGATTGGACAAGTTATTTCTCTGTTAGGTTCCAAACTAACCGAATTTGCTCTAGGATTTTGGATTTTAGAACAAACATATCACGGTACCGGAACCATAACTCAATTTGCTCTAACTGTACTGCTAATTTATTTACCAAAAGTAGTTATCTCGCCTCTAGCTGGAGTACTAATCGATCGCTGGAATCGACGTAGTGCCATGATTCTAAGCGACTTGGGCACGGGCATAATTACTGCCATTGTCTTAGTGCTATTAATGTTCGATCGCCTGCAAGTTTGGCATATATATATAGCTGTTACGTTTACTTCTAGTTTTAATAGTTTTCAACAGCCAGCCTATATTGCTGCAATCGCCCAACTCGTGCCCTCAGAAAAGTTGAGTCGTGCTAACGGCATGGTACAGGCTTCCTCGGCGATCGCCAAAATTACTGCTCCTGTAATTGCCGGTATGTTGATGAAATTTACCGGTTTGGAGACCATCTTAGCAATCGATTTGATTACTTTTGCGATCGCGGTATTTACTTTGATCGGGGTTAAATTTCCCAACCTCGAACGAGGACCAAGATCGAAACGGCGAGTGCTCAATCGCTTGTTAAGCGATACCGTTTCTGGTTGGAACTACATCCTGTTGAGACCGGGATTATTGTATCTAATTGGTTTTGTGGCAGTCAGCTATTTTACGATGGGAATGCTAGAAGTCGTTCTTTGGCCTTTACTCTACGAGCCTAATTCAACAGAACAGTTGGGCATTGTTTTGTCTATAGGAGGTTGTGGAATGCTTTTAGGTAGTATTCTCATGAGTGTTTGGTCTGGTCCTAAAAATCGGGTTACCGCGATTATTGGCTTCGTAGGTTTGCAAGGAGCGATTGTGTTTCTTAGCGGTACGAGAGTCTCGGTATTCGCTCTAGCAATTGGGATTTTTGGGTATTTATTTTCCTTACCAATAATTGTTAGTTGCAATCAAGCAATTTGGCAAAGCAAAGTTCCTACCAATCTCCAGGGAAGAGTATTTGCTTTACAGCAAACTTTGGAGAGGTCTTTAGCAATCTGCGCCTATATGCTTGCAGGTCCTTTAGTAGATAATTTCTTAAATCCTTTGATGGCTAAAAATGGTTTCGTTGCCGAGTTGGTCGGCAAATTTATTAATACGGGTATGGGAGGAGGAGTATCTTTACTATTAGTGTTACTGGGAATAATTAATCTATTGAGTGTGGCGATCGCCTTTCAAGAACCGCGCTTGCTTAATTTAGAAACAGAGTTACCAGATAAAAACAAATATATCAAACAAGAGCATCAGTTGACTTGATCGAATAAATCCGCCTGCAGTCTGGTTGAGTTCATCCTCAGATTAATTGACACGGAAGACGCAATCGTCGAATTAACATGAGATTGGATTATTTTTATTTAGTAAAAAGCGATCGCTCTTTTAAAAGCGATCGCTAAATCGGTTTAAATTTTTGACTTCAGAAGCTTATTGTTCTTGTTCTGCAACTAATGTCTCTTGCACCGTAGCGAGCACGCGCTGTTCCACATCTTGAGGGAGGGGAATATAGCCCAATTCTTCAGCGTATTGGTCGCCGTCATTCAATGCCCAGTCGATCACGTCTTGCAATGCCTGTGCTTTGGCGGGATCATCATATTCGGGGTAAAGTAAAATCCAAGTTAACCCTGCAATGGGATAGGCTTCGGGGTTAGAAGGATCGGGAACAGTCAAGGCAAAGTCTTCGGGTACGGTTTCTCCCTGAAACACAACAGAAGCGGATTCAGTAGAAGGCTCGATAATGTTACCAGAGGCATTTTCTATCGCAGCGGCAGAAATGTTATTTTCTTTGGCATAAGCGTACTCCACATAGCCGATAGCACCTTCAGTTTGCAGCACCTGAGCCGCAATACCTTCGTTACCTTTAGCACCAATACCTACAGGCCAGGAAACGGTCTTAGCAGCACCACCCTGCCAGTCGGGACAGGCTGTGTTGATGTGATTTGTAAATAAGAAAGTAGTACCGCTACCATCAGCACGATGAATCCAGTTAATAGGGCTATCAGGTAAATCGAGATCGGGGTTGGCTTCGGCAATTGCAGGATCGCTCCAGTTAGTAATATCACCGGTGACAATGCCGCAATAGGCATCTCGTGTTAATTCTAAGTTGTCAATTCCCGGCAAATTGTAGGCAAACACCACACTACCTGCAGTCATCGGTACTTGAACGGGTTCTGCACCATAGGAGTCTCTAAATTTCTGGCGCTCTTCTTCAGTCAAAGGAGCGTCGGTAGCGCCAAAATCTACAGTTCCTTGTAAATACTGCTCGACACCAGCACCGCTACCAACAGACTGATAGCTAATTTGAACTCCGGGATTGATTTGATTATATTCAGCAAACCAACGTTGATATAGGGGGGCGGGGAAGGATGCGCCCGCACCTGAAAGAGATGCAGATAAATCGCCTCCTCCAGAAGCAGTCTGTTCTCCTGGGGTTCCTTCTGTAGCGGTGTCAGTAGGAGTTTCAGAACCGCCACAAGAAGTAAGACCGACAGTAACAGCAATTAGAGGAGCTAACCATAGCTGTCGTTTAGAGAAAATTGCGGAAATCATATCTCTCCTATTTCGTTTGTAGAATTAAAATTAAAATTTTGGAATTTTGACGAGCGACCAAAGAATTCTCTTTCGTTTGCTTGAGTAATGCTGTTTTTAGTCGAGCTCTTGAGAATCTTAAGCAATCTTTCTCAACTTAGCTCATGCCGGTTAGTTAACAGTAAAGGCTAGGTAAACAATAGATTAATTATTTACCAAATAACTATTTAGGGTGGACTCCGTCCACCCTAAACGGTTTGCGCTAGTCCGTCTAGAAAGATTAGCAGTATTGGCTCTAGTTTTAGAACTTGAACGTAGTACGAATTACGCCTACATAAACTTCGTCAGCATCCTCCACGTGGTTGGGGTTGAAGACTACATAAGCACCGGGAGTGATTAAGATATTGTCATTGAGAGGGAATTTATAAAGTGCTTCAATGAGATAGGAAGTGTCTCCGTCTTCTTCAACACCTGCTTCATCGGTAGTAAATTTAGGAGGCTGACCGCCAGCAACGGACAAGACAGCACCTTCTCTACCGATATCGAGAACTGAAACGCTAGCACCCCAAGTCCAAATGTCACCATCAGTTTCATCTTCTAACGATTCTGCATCAGCGTAACCACCAAAACCTGAAACCACAAAACGTTCGGCAAAGGTATAGTCAAAGCCAGCACCGAATTTGTTAGCAGCAGTAGCATCATCACCAAATGGTTCTGTAGCGAAACCAGCTATCAGATCGCCATCATCGTCAAAGCCACCAACGGTACTACCAGAGAGGTTAGCGTTACCGGTAGTTTGATAACTGCGCACGTAGGTAAATGATACATTTAAATTTTCGTCGAGAAGAGAACCTTCTATTTGACCACCGGCACTATAAGAGCCATTAAATAAACCAGCACCTTCATCAGGATCCTCAGCCTCATCTGCTAGATATAGACCGGTTACAGTAATTATGTCGTCGAGGAAGTCAGCGCTAAGACCCAGACCAGCACCTTCAGGTCCTCTGAAGAGAAGTGGGTTGCGGCGGTTGAAGCGAGATAGAGCACCTGTACCGCTACTTTCTAAAACGGGGTTGTTGACGGAGAAAACATTGTCTAAGTCGAGACCGCTAGTACCTACCCAGACTGTACCTCTTTCACCAACGGGAAAGCGATAGTACAGGTCGTCGATCTCAATTTCATTCTCAGTGCCAGCGTCAAAACCTACACGAGATGAAAGAGTACCGCTAACATCTTCACCAAAAGCGTCATCGAGGTTCCCCGCTTCCAATCTAGTACGCAAACGGTCTTCACCAAAGAAGCTAGTATCGAAGTTCAAACGAACGCGGTCGGTAAAGGTAAACTCAGAGTCGATATCTTCACCGAAAACGTTACCAATAGCAAAGATGACTTCTCCGTTTAGTTTGGTAGTAGTGGAAAACTGGTTGTCTTCTAAGAAAGCAGTACGGCTTTCGAGGTTGTCAATGCGACCGCCTAGGGTTGCCAACTCTGCTTCAAATTCTTGAGCTAGGCGACTCATGGTCTCTAAATCTTCTCTAGTAACAGCTTCAGAAGAAGCAATCAAACGCTCGATTTGGTTTAAACAGGAATTCAAACCGGCGGCGAATTCGTAACGAGTTAAAGCTTGAGAACCGCGATAAGTTTGGTTGGGGTAACCAGCAATACACCCATAACGATCGACTAAGCTACGGAGAGCTTCATATGCCCAATCTGTAGGCTCGACGTCACGAAGTTGGTTGACGTTGGTCACCTGCGACATTGAAGAGTCGGAGTCTTTTTGATAGCTGTCGATTTGTTGTAAAGTTTCGCCTACCGAATCACTGCTCTCATTAGCAGGTAACGTTTGAGCGAATACACCGTTGGCAGTTGTTAACAAAGAGGCAGTCACTACTGCGGGAGCTACTTTTAAAGTTTGCCAAAGTAGTTTATTCATCTGTATCCTCACACCTGAATTAGATTTCTGTTTGTAAAAAGTAGTCTTGGTTACTACTAAAGCTACTCTCCTATGCTAGACAATATTATTCAAGATCGTGCCTTGGAAAATCCACCAATGGTCAGATTATTTTTTGGCATAGTTAAAGGGAAAAACGAGCTTCTTTGTTAAAGATAACCGGTTAGGGCAATTTAAGTATGTGATCTCAAACAACTTGTTTACCCCAACTTAAAAGCGGAAAATTCCGCCTAAAATCGAAGCTTAGTATTTTACTTATCATTATCATAGGTTAAATAATTAAGTCTAGGAGTAAAGTTAAGATTAGAGCGAGCTTAAACATTGGTTAAGAACATAGCCGAAGCTACAAATTTTTACTTTTCTCGATCTAAGATCTAAGGAGAGTAATCTACAATTGACGATGTTGCTAAATAGAGATTGATAATCCTGTTAGTAGTTAGTGGCTAGCCGTCAATTTCAAACTAACGAGCGTCTAGATTGCTATTACTCCCTCAGCAATGCTCAATTGACGACTAATTTCTCTGTCCCGTAACTATGTAGGAAACTCGTTGACCGATATTAGTAGCATGATCTGCCATTCTTTCCAAATGACGAATAATTAATGCTAGGAGCAAAATTGGTTCGACTACTCCTCGAATATCTTTTTGAAAGGCTAAGACTTGGTAGAGTTTTTCATAGGCATCGTCTACTGTATCGTCTAACTCTTTTACTTTCGCTCCTGCGCTAGCATCTAAATCGGCTAAAGCCACCAGGCTAGTTGCTAACATCAGTTGGACGTGTTCGGACATTAGTTCTATTTCTTTTAAACAATCGTGAGGGGAATATTTAACTAATTTAAGCGTCATTTCGCTGATGTCTTGAGCGTAATCGCCAATTCTTTCTAGGTCTCGCACTAGCTGCATAAAAGCACTTAATAATCGCAGATCTTGAGCGACCGGTGCTTGAAGAGTCATCAAAGCCGCACAATCTAACTCAATTTGACGATAGTAGCTATCAATGCGCTTTTCTAGATAAAAGATTTGTTTGGCTGCATCTAGCTGACGACGAAAAAGGCATTGATGACTCAAGCGTAAAGATTGTTCTACCAGGGTTCCCATGCGTAAAACATCTTGCTGAACCCTCTTGAGAGAACGTTCTAACTGATTGGAATTGGAATCATTGGCTCGAGATAAAGACACTAGTTTGAGAATGGCAGGTATTTATATATTAGTTCCCCTAATTATTAATAACAAAGCAACTTTAAGATCTAGTTAGAGCTAGATTTAGATTTATAGATTTACTAGATCTCTTGCATGAATAAATAATCAAACCTTTTTTTTCTTTAACCTTTCCCTTTTCACCCTAGCTTGAGTAGTTAATGATGAAATGATGATTCGTGCCAGAATTCTACTATTGCTCTGCTCAAAACCAAACAAATCTAGATTTTTGAGGGTCGCTCGATAGGCAGTATAATTTGTAGCCATGCTCCACCTATGATGGGATGATTTTTAGCAATAATCGAACCACCATGAGAACGAACGATCTGCTGGGCGATCGCTAACCCCAAACCACTACCATCACTATCAGTATTAGACTGGGGTAATCTCTCTCTACAGCGAGATTTTTCTCCACGATAGAGGCGCTCGAAGATATACGGCAGATCGGACTGAGTAAATCCTTGCCCGAAGTCAATTATATCGATAGTTATCCGAACTACATCATCTTCAGTTAGTTGCTGCTGCTGGACTCGAACCAGTATTTCGGTTTGAGAGGGAGTGTGTTTGATAGCATTATCTAATAAATTGAGCAGAACTTGAATGAGACGAGAACGGTCGGCAGCGATAGATATATTAGTAGCTCCTAGATAAGTTAAGCTTACCTGTTTTTTTTGCGCGATCGGCTCTAAGATTTGCCAAACCGACAAAATTAGCTGATGTAAGTCTAAAGTTTCGTAGTTTAAAATGCGATGGGGTGCTGCTTCTAATTGAGTTAGATCGAGCCATTCGCGAATTAGTTCGATTAGACGGTTAGTTTCTTTAAGCATTTGCTCTACCCAACGGCGTTCTGGATTGTCTAATCTATTCAGGAGATTTTCTGCTACCAGAGAAATTGAGGTTAGAGGAGTTCTCAATTCGTGGGTAAGGTCGGAGAAAGTGCGATCGCGTGATTGAGACAATTCTACTAATGGCTGGCGATCGATCAAAAAAATTGCCACCTGTTTGTTAGGTAAGGGAAAACCGAAGCCTTGAAGGGCGATCAATTCTACTATTCTATCTAACGAATCAGAGTTGGGGTTTTCTCGAGCTGAACCCTCTATTTGTGCATAGCGAGTATAATAAAAAGTCCATTTTTCTTCTTGAGTTTGCTGTAGTTGGCGAGTCCGTTCGATCAGTCGATCTAAGTCATAGGAACGCACTAATTCTAGTAGAAGGCGTTTTCTTTCCGCTCGGCGAGCGTCTATTTTTAGTAGTTGGCGTGCCTGTTGATTACAACCTAAGAGTTGGTTGTCTGCATCTACTTGTAAATAGCCAATAGGTGCTCGTTCGATTAATTCTTGCCAAATTATTTGGTTTTGTTCCAATTCTCGCCGCCGTAGTTCGAGTTCGTTTATTTGGCGGCGAACTAGGGAAATTAGTGGCAGAGAAACTGTAGACTTGTCATCAGAACTAAAATAATATAAAGTTTTTTTTAATTTTTGTTTGAATCGATATTGCTGCCAAGTACAAATTGCCACGCCAATTATTAGTCCCAAGCCAAATTCGATGGCTGCCATCGCTTATTATTAGCCTCAGCTTACAATTTATTTTAGTTTTCTTTACCTTACTAATAATATAAATTGACAACCAGACTTAAACTCTACAAGACAACCTCTAATAATAATTCCACCGAACCAAAAGCTAATTAAGTTACAGCTAACCGAAACGATAACCAAAACCGCGCACGGTAATTAGATATTCTGGCTGACTCGGTTCTTTTTCTAGCTTTTCACGCAACCAACGAATGTGAACGTCCACAGTTTTAGTATCTCCCAAAAAATCAGGACCCCAAACTTGCTCGATTAGTTGCTCCCGCGACCACACTCGGCGAGGATAGCTCATAAATAGTTCCAAGAGACGAAATTCTTTGGGAGATAGGTTAACTTCTGTTCCCCTAACCAATACTCGACACTCTTGAGGAAATAGGCTGATATCTCGATATTTTTGAACTGGAGTTGACGATAAATTACTGTATCTTTGACGACGTAGCAACGCACGACAGCGAGCAACCAGCTCACGCATACTAAATGGTTTGGTTAAATAATCATCTGCGCCTACTTCCAAACCGAGAACGCGATCTGTTTCACTACTTTTAGCACTAATTACCAAAATAGGAGTGATATCTCCTTGGTATCTTAACAAACGACAAATATCTAATCCATTAACTTCAGGCAACATCAGATCTAAGATAATTAAATCTGTAGTTAGTTTGACTTCAGCAGGATCGGAATTTTGCAGCAAATTTAAAGCAGTACGTCCATTGCTAACTTTGTTAACATCATAACCTTCTGCTTGCAATGCAACCTCAATCATTTCTCCAATTAGCTCCTCATCTTCTACTAACAAGATGCGGTTTTTCTGAGCTATTTCGGATTCAGAAGCAGCGCGATCGATTTCTAGAGATAGCATAAACAGATATTTTTAATTGTCCCTTATCTTACATATACACTAAAACTGTCAGCTGTAGATTAGTGAAATAGATGTAAATGTTGAGAGATAATAATAACCAGAGTAAAAATAATTTACTAAATAATTTACTAATTTACCTCGCCATCGATGTTTATAAATCGCTGAATTGATGCAAATTTATCTCGATCGCAGCGCGACTACCAAACCTCGCCCAGAGGCGATCGCGCTAGCGCAACAAGTTACCAGCCAACAGTGGGGCAATCCTTCGAGTTTGCATGACTGGGGAAAACAAGCAGCAACGATATTAGAAACTGCCAGGATGCAGACGGCTAGATCGATCGAGGCTTCATCACCCGAATCGATTGTCTTTACTTCTGGAGGTACGGAAGCAGATAATCTCGCAGTTTTGGGCATAGCCAGGAAATATCGAACTCCCCAACATTTGATTATTTCCAGTGTGGAACATTCGGCAGTTGCCGAACCCGTTAACATTCTACAGCAACGAGGTTGGCAGGTTACTAGATTACCTGTAGATCGCAGTGGTCGAGTAAATCCCTTAGATTTGCAATCGGCAATTCGACCCAACACGGTTTTAGTCTCGATAATTTACGGACAAAGCGAAGTAGGAACGCTACAGCCCATCGAACGACTAGCTCGGATCGCCCGGGATCGCGACATTCCCTTTCATACCGATGCGGTGCAGGTGGCTGGTTGTTTACCAGTAGATGTCGAGCAGTTGGGTGTAGATCTGTTGTCTCTGTCGGGACACAAAATGTATGGGATAAAAGGTGCCGGAGCGTTATACGTTCGTCCTAACACTGAATTAGTTCCCCTGTTAGGTGGTGGTGGACAAGAGTCGAAGCTGCGGTCGGGAACTCAAGCTCTTCCGGCGATCGCCGCTTTAGGAATTGCTGCCGAACTAGCTGCGGCTGAAATGAACGTAGAAATACCTAGATTGAGGGAATTGCGCGATCGCTTATTCGACCACCTAGCAGATTGTCCCTGTCTGATTACTACAGGCGATCGACTCTATCGACTGCCTCATCACGTCAGCTTCATTTTGAGCGATCGTGTGGCGACTATTGCTGGTGATGTTACCGGTAAAACCATCGTGCGTCAGTTGAATTTAGCAGGAATTGGCATTAGTGCGGGTTCTGCCTGTCACAGCGGCAAGTTAAAACCCAGTCCGATCTTATTAGCGATGGGCTACGACGAAGCAGCGGCAAAAAGAGGAATTCGTCTGACTATCGACCGAGAGACTACTACAGCGGATATCGACTGGACGGCGCTCGTCCTCAAACAGGTTTTGAGTCGTTTGATGCCCTTAGTCTCTTGTTAAACTCAGACTCAAATTGGTTTTTTCTTTCATCACATGTCTACTCCCTACTACAATAAAGAAAAGTAAAGAAATATTATTTTAATCGAACACCATCCCCTAAGGAGTAAAAGATAAAAATTGTTTGTTCTCAACGGTTATGAATATTTTCTGGTATTTTTGCTACTGTGTAGCGCAGTTCCAGCCCTAGCTTTAACTGCCTCAGCAGTTTTAAGACCAAAAGGCGGCGGTCCCGAACGACGCACGACTTACGAGTCTGGTATGGAACCCGTAGGAGGTGCTTGGATTCAATTTAATATCCGCTACTATATGTTTGCCTTGGTTTTTGTCGTTTTTGATGTAGAAACCGTATTCTTATATCCTTGGGCTGTAGCTTTTAGCCGTCTGGGATTGTTAGCTTTTGTCGAAGCCCTAATTTTTATCGCTATTTTAGTTGTGGCTTTGGTGTATGCGTGGAGAAAAGGAGCTTTAGAGTGGTCATGACTTCTAATTTATTCAAGCAAGAACAAAAAGAAAAAATTCTCAATCCCGTTAGTCCATCTCAAGTAACTCAAGACTTATCGGAAAACGTCATTTTAACTACAGTAGACGATTTATATAATTGGGCGAGACTTTCTAGTCTCTGGCCGATGCTGTATGGAACCGCCTGCTGCTTTATTGAATTTGCAGCTTTGATCGGCTCGAGATTCGATTTTGATCGTTATGGTTTACTACCTCGTTCTAGTCCTCGCCAAGCTGACTTAATTATCACTGCCGGGACGATTACGATGAAGATGGCACCAGCATTAGTCCGCCTTTATGAAGAAATGGCAGATCCTAAATACGTTATTGCTATGGGTGCTTGCACCATTACTGGAGGAATGTTTAGTAGTGACTCTACTACGGCCGTGAGAGGAGTAGATAAACTAATTCCCGTTGACGTATATATTCCCGGCTGTCCCCCTCGTCCCGAGGCTATTTTCGATGCCATTATTAAGCTGCGGAAAAAAGTAGCTAACGAGTCGCTTCAAGAAAGGGCTGTGGCTTTAGAACAAACTCATCGCTATTATAGTACTACTCATAATATGAAGGTAATTCAATCTTCTCACGATGGCAAATATTTGCAGTCCTCAACTCGCCAGGCACCTCCCAAAGAACTGGCAGAAGCAATGGGAATGCCTTTACCAAAAGCCCTAGAAGAAACCAAAGAGGAGGTAGAGCGTGGCTGAAGAACAGAATCAAAGTCAAAACAACAATACTGAAGAAAATGCCGAAGCAACTGAAATCGTACCTGCCGGTCAAACCTCTAGTTGGCTCAGTGAAAATGGCTTTGATAACGAACCATTGCCTGTAGATGTTAGCGGCGTAGAATTGATTAAGGTAGAAGCGGAATTTTTACTGCCGACTGCTACGGCGTTATATGCCTATGGTTTTAACTATCTTCAGTGTCAGGGAGCGTACGATCTCGGTCCCGCAAAAGAACTTGTCAGCTTTTATCATTTAATTAAAGTGAGTGATGATGCCGATCGCCCTGAAGAAGTTCGTTTGAAAGTATTTCTGCCGAGAGAAAATCCTCAAGTTCCTTCGGTATATTGGATTTGGAAATCAGCCGACTGGCAGGAGCGAGAAAGCTACGATATGTTTGGCATCGTCTACCAAGGACATCCCAATCTCAAGCGCATTTTAATGAATGAAGATTGGCAGGGCTGGCCATTGCGGAAAGATTATATCTCTCCTGATTTTTACGAATTGCAGGATGCTTACTAAATTAATATCATCTGTCTCGTTCAAAGTTATCGTCCTCCCGCTTGTCGGGAGGATTTTAATTTTTCAACACTACAACGAGGAAGGTTAAAGCTAAAAAAGCATCTAAAAATTAACAATTATTTATTTAGTAACTTTTTCTTCCTGAAATATTTCTCTAACCGAACGCCATAGTTCTTTTAATAATCTTTTGAGTTGTTTTTCTTTGCGAGCCGCAGCACTGCCAGTTTCACCTAATTTCTGCTCGAAATCATCTCTTCTTTGCTTGATTTTTTCAGTAAACACTTCAGGGTCTTCTTTGGCTTTTTCGTACCAAGTTTTGGCTTCTTCTAAGTATTTATTAACTTCTTCGTAGCGTTCGCCATAGCGACTGGATAAATTCGCCTGTAAAACTGCTAATTGAGCTTTTAGTTGAGCATAACGTTTTTGCAGTAAAGCAAATTCTTCGCTGTCTCTGACCGTAACAATCGCTTCGGCGATCGCCTGTTTGACCTTGTCCGATGCCGTAGCACTTTGAGTTTCAACTGTTTCAACTTCTGTTAGCGCGCTATCGATTTCACGTTGTAACTCGCTTTCTTCACTGGTAACTTGCGCTTCTAGGGTTTGAATCTCTTCTTGGGTTTTAACAATTTCCTTTCTTCTCGCTTCGCTAGCACCTTCAATGGCACCTTCAATTGAAGCAGCAATTTCGTCTTTGATTTCGCCAGCCTTTTCTTGGAATGTTTCCCTAACTGCGGCAATTGCCTCGAGGACTGAATTGGCAATTTCAACCCTACCTTCTTTAACTTCTGCTACCGTTTCGGCGATCGCCTCTCTGACAATTTCGCGAATTTTTTCGGTTTTTAGCTCTCCAGTTTGACGAGCTTGTTTGAGATTGGCAATAATTTTTTCTTTTTTCGATCCAGACATAATTATTAACTCTTTAATTAATTAGGGATTTATTGAAATCGAACTAACTTTCCCACCACCACTAAAATTTAGGAGTGTTGCCGCAATAGTTATCAGTATTTGCTAGTGAATATAAACTTATAGTTTAGAATGCCAAGAAAACTTGTTATCGTACACTTCAAATATCTTCTCTGCTTGTCAATACCAAATCGGCAACATTAGTTTAAGATTTGCCAGCAGAAAAACATCTGCCAGTAAATAGAAAATACGATCGAGATCCCCAACCATAAAATTCATCTTTAATTCGGCAATATCTTATAATTTGAGTGTATCTTCGATCGTTAAGCTTTGACATCGCTCTGCAGGTTGAAAAAAACCGTATCGGTCCGAATCAACCATCGCAGTTGACTCCACCAATAAAATGGCAGCGATCGCGTCCTAATTTACATTTTCATAATTCTGTCAATGCGAAACTCCTACTAAGGTTCGACTAGACGATGAAAAACGCGATCGCGACATTGCTATAGACGATTTCTAAGTAAGAGAACTAGCCAGGAGCTATTTATAGATCTTGGTAAATTATATGTTTATTGGCGATCGAACGCGATAAGATTTAGAAGTCAATGGCGTTTAATTTACTAATTTAGTAGATATTTTATGGCTAACAAATATCAGGCTCGGATTTATGTTACCTTGCGTCCTTCAGTTCTAGATCCGGCGGGAACTGCGGTAGAATCGGGACTCAAGCAGTTGGGATACGAAACTGTAGAAGGGGTTAGAATTGGTAAATACATCGAACTCAAAATGAGTGCAGCAGACGAAACTGAAGCCAAACAGCAGTTAGACCAAATGTGCGATCGCCTGTTAGCGAATACCGTAATTGAAAACTATACTTTTGAAGTTAGCGAACTCGCTACAGTATAAATATCAAAGGTTAGTAGAACGAAAGATATCGATGAAATTTGGCATTATAGTATTTCCTGGCTCGAATTGCGATCGCGACGTAGCAACTGTTACTCGAGGTTTGTTAGAGGTTCCGACGCGAATGGTATGGCATCAAGAGCGAGATCTGAGCGATCTCGATGTAATAGTCATCCCTGGCGGATTTAGTTATGGTGACTATTTGCGCTGTGGTGCGATCGCCCAATTTTCTCCTGTCATGCAAAGCGTTATCGAACACGCCAAGCAAGGTAAATACGTAATTGGTATTTGTAATGGCTTTCAGGTGTTGACTGAAGTAGGATTGTTGCGGGGAGCTTTAATTCGCAATCGCGAACTGCATTTTATTAGCGATCGCGTACCGATTAGAGTCGAACGCCGAGTTTCCCCTTGGACGGAAAACTACAACCCAGATCGAGTAATTATTCTACCTATCGCTCATGGTGAAGGTCGCTATTATGCAGATGCCGAGACGATTCAGGCTTTAGAAGATAGCGGACGAGTTTTGTTTCGCTACTGTAGTCCAACCGGAGAAGTAAATGCGGCGAGTAACCCTAATGGTTCGATTAATAATATTGCAGGTATTATCAATCCACAAGGTAATGTCTTAGGGATGATGCCTCATCCAGAAAGAGCTTCTGATAAGGCACTCGGCGATACTGATGGTCTATCAATTTTTACAAGTTTGTTAGGTCAGTTAGTGTAATGAAGCTAATTATTCAAATTCCTTGTTATAACGAAGAAGCTACATTGGGATTGACTTTATCGGAACTACCCCGTAGCTTACCCGGTATCGATGAAATTGAATGGTTGGTAATTAATGATGGTAGCCGCGATCGCACCATAGAAGTCGCCAAAGCTTGTGGAGTAGATCGGATCGTTAACCTAGAATACAATCAGGGACTGGCAAAATGCTTTATGGCGGGAATTGAAGCTTCGCTGCAAGCTGGTGCTGATATCATCGTCAATACTGATGCCGATAACCAATATTGCGCTGCAGATATACCCAAATTAATCGCACCTATTTTAGAAGGTAGAGCCGAAATTGTCATTGGTGCCAGACCAGTTCAAGAAATCAAACATTTCTCACCAGTTAAAAAATTTTTGCAAAAATTGGGCAGTTTGGTAGTGCGTTTTGCCAGCAAAACCAATATTCCCGATGCACCAAGCGGATTTCGGGCAATCGGTCGTGAAGCAGCGATAAAACTAAACGTTTTTAATGAATATACCTACACCCTGGAAACTATTATTCAAGCAGGACAAAAGGGTATGGCGATAACTTTTGTTCCCATCAGAACTAATAGTTATTTGCGTCCTTCTCGACTGGTTAAAAGCATACCTGCCTACATTCAAAGGTCAATATTAACTATCGTTCGCATCTTTATGACCTATCGCCCACTCCAATTTTTCGCTATGCTGGGGAGCGTACCTTTTAGTTTGGGATTTTTACTGTGTGTGCGCTGGTTATTATTATTTTGGGGGATTTTTGGCGAAAATGCGGATAAACCCCGCGTTCCTAGCTTAATCCTCGCGGCTATTTTAATTTTAATTGGTTTTCAACTTTGGATTTTTGGCTTAATCGCCGACTTAATGGCAGTCAATCGCACCTTACTCGAAGATATTCAACTGAGATTACGTCGTAGCGAACTTCAAAAGACATCTAAAAGGTAAGACTAAGATTTTAATTTATTTCTGCGATGTACATCTAATTAACTGTCACTTTAGCTCTTAACATAGTGCTAGATCTAATAAAATGGCGCTAAGAGCTTATTTCCTAACTTTATTATTTATATTTATTAGACTTTAGATGAAGTCAATAGTCGGAAAACTTGTAGGCGATCGCTATTTTATTTTAAGAGAACTGAGACAAGAACATTCGATCGCGCTATATTTGGCTCAAGATCGCAGTAACTCAGAAAATACTCAATGTCAAATTGAAAGACTGTATTTTTCGCCTCAAAGTAACGTTTTTAATTTTCAGTCTTGGCAAAACTTAGCCAAGCTGTTTCACACTGAAGCGATCGCTTTAAAAGAGTTGGGACGCCATCCACAAATTCCTCGACTGTTAGATTATTTTATCGAGAAACGAGAGTTTTATTTAGTGAGCCAATTGTGTGCTGGTAAAAATTTAAGGCAACGAGTTAAAGAAAAGCGTTTGTCAGAATCTCAAGCAATATTTTGGTTGCAAAGTACCTTAGAAATACTAGAATTCGTCCATCAAAAACAGATTCTTCATCTAAATATTAAGCCCGAAAATTTGATTCAATCAGAGGCAGACAGTAAAATTATTTTGTCAAATTTCGGTACGGTAAGAAATTCTCTAAATTCATTTTATAGAGAAACTCAGTCACTGATTGACGAGTACATTATTGATGACTATGTTCCCTTAGAACAACGTCAGGAAAATCCTAATTATACCAGCGATCTTTATGCCTTGGGAAAAGCGATCGTCTATGGGTTGACTGGAGAAATACCCAGGCGAGAAAATACTAGTTCGGTTAATTATCAAAAGCCACTATTAGCAGAAATAAGCGATCGCGCTAGGATAAATATTAGTTACAAATTAAATAAAATTCTGAGTAAAATGATTGAGGAAAATTCGGCAGTACGTTATCAGTCCGCTGCTGAAGTAATAGCCGATTTAAAGCAACATGAAAATAGCGTTGCTTTACCTCTGCCTTTTGTAGCTCTTGCTGATGAGGAGCAATCTACTGTTAAGAAAGCACCATCAAAAACTCAGTTTAAGTTTAGTAAAAAAACTTGGTTTTGGGTCTTATTATGTTTGCCTTTTATCATTGCCTCAATTATTTTTTTTATTGGGATCGACCGTAACATTTATCGAAATTTTTTATCTTATACCAATAAAGATTATTATTTAACGATTAAATATCCTCAAAATTGGTCGTTTCGAGAATTAGAAGATCCGATTACCGGCGAAATCGCAGTTTTTTCTTCTCCTTTAGAGCAAGACTCAGATTCGTTTCGAGAGAAGGTCTATTTATCCATAGAATATTTGACTTTAAATTCCCTGACTCTAGATGAATACCTTGAAACTCTCGTCGACCGTATTGAAGAAGAAGGAAATCAGTTAGAAGCACCGCCACGGAAAACTCAGTTAGATAAAAATCCAGCGATAACGATAGTTTATTCTCGAACAGAAGAGGGATTGAGTTTAAAACAGAGAGAAACTTTTACGATAATTAATAATCGGGTATATGTCGTTACTTATGTGGCAGAAGCAGCCAAATATAACAAATATTTTAAGACTGTACTAAAAATGCTCGAGTCTTTAGACATTGAATCTCAAATTTATACTATTAACTAATTAGAGATAAAATTAATAATTTCTCTAGCAATTGTTTCCGAGCCATTTTTTGCCAAGCTAATCTTCTGACGGGGAGGAATTAAATTGTGACGCAGAAAATCCCATTCTCCCTGGAGAAATTGCTCGGGAGAAAGAATTTGATGATAGGAATAGTCTCGAACGCCTTCAAGCAGTACTTCCGCCTCGGCAAAATCTTCGCGAGTTAAAGAAACGATCGCCACATCTTGACACATAGCTTCAGAAAAAGTACTAAAACCGGGTTTAGAAAAAACTCGACCGCATACAGGCATAAAATCGAGGGGTCGTAGGTAATTATCGCTAATTTTAAGTAAATTGGGTAACTTGGGTGCTTGGCGATCGAAGGTGATAAATTGCCAGTCGGGAAACTGCTGGAGATTGTGGTAGGGAATAGCCTGAATTCCCAAACCACCAAAGGTAAGTAACACGGTTTTTTCTGGAGGAATACTCAAGTTAAATTTTTGGCGCAGTTCCTCTCGAGCGTAGTAAGGTTGATCGCCAATTAACCCGACATCGGTAATATTGGGAAAAGCACTCATCGGTTCACACAACGGTAAGCGAAACAGGTGATCGCTTTGTTGGTAGTAATTTTTAATCCAGTTAGTAACTTCCGCAAAAGGCTTACCCCAATGACTATAGATGTAGTCCCAACCAAAATTACTAACCGTCCAGCAAGGAATTCCCGCCTCTTGGGCGATCGCCACAGCTAAAGCGGGAACGTCAGCTAAAATTAGTCGAACTTCCTGCTGACGAATAAACTCGACTTCTTCGGCGATAATTTCTCGTTCGCTGGCGATAATTTGCTGCATTTTCTCCAAAGTCGCCTGTTTGTCCATAGTCAGACTATCGCTTTGGATAACTCCTACGTCAAAAATGCGGGGACGATAGCTAAAATCTGTTTTTAAATAAGATTCAAGTAGCCATTGGGGAGCAACAGTTACAAAGATAAGCGAAATCTCTGGAGCTAACTGCTGTAGTTTACTGGCAATAGTTACAGTGCGAACTGCATGACCGAAACCGTGACCCGTAACTGCAATATATACTGATGGTTGAGACATAGATTGAGTGAGATTCAATTTAATTCAACCACGAGTATAGTGCAGTTTTTTTAATTCTTTAGTTGCCCAAATAACGTCGCAAAAAACTTTCTAAAGACTCCATTTTCATCTCAAAGGTCGATTCTATACGGGCAATTTCATCCATAGTGCAGAAAAATTCATGTGCCAATAAGGTTCTCAAAGTACCCAAAGATTTCTCTAGCTGAGGATTGAACCAACCAATTCCCGTCCGTAAACCGTCGAATAACATTAGTGGAGGATTGATAATAATGGGTTCTCTGTCGAATATACGAGCAAAAATCCGGGGAATATCTTCCCGCTTGAGAATGTCGGGACCGCCGACGGCAAAAATTTGGTTTCTAGCCGCTTCTATCTCGGTAGAGGCGAGCGCAATTGTCGCCAAGTCATCAGTACTGACGATTGAAGAACGATTTTTAGGATCGCCAATTATCAAATAAATTCCCGTTTCGCGAAATCTTTCTGCCAGGGCTAATAAATTATTAGCAAATCCAGAAGGACGCAGAATCGTATAATTCAAACCACTAGCAGCAAGATATTTTTCTACTTCTCGCTTGGCTTTAAAAGTAACAGAATCTTGATAGCCTCTGTCGACACCGAGAACGGAAATAAAGACGAAATGTTCGACGTTGTTTTCGAGCGCGCGATCGATCAGTGCGATATTAGCTCGATAATCTAGTGCTTGTGCATTTTGTCCGGAACCATGACAGCTAATGATATACTTTACGTCTCGACAGGCTTTGATAATATCTCTTTCATACTCTAAATCGCCAATAAAAATTTCTGCACCTCGGTCGGCTAATTCTCGGTAATTAGCAGTCAGACGCACAAAAGCGCGGACTGACATATCTTTTTCTCTTAATTGTCTGACGACTCTACGTCCTAAAGATCCCGTAGCACCAGTAACTAAATACATTGCAGCTATTTATCTCAACCTCCGTACTGTATTAATTATATGACGCTTGCTGTGGCTGGAACTGTAGTCGAGTAGCCCTATGAGTATGAGATTACGGGTCTCTCAATTAGCGATCGCAGCGAATTTAAATTTGACGAGAATAGTAATGAAACTGAAAAAATTAGGGAAGAAGTCTTAGTATTTTCGGTTTTTTGACTCCTGAGCCGACAAAATTCGAGATTTTCAGCCACATCCGACTTAAGTTAAAGGTGGTAGTTCTAAAGGAATTGCTCCCATGTTGCCCGTACGAAAGTCATATAATATTTGACGAGCGACCCTTTCTTTATCTCCTCGATACAGGCGATCGCCTAGTTGATGGATGTAAGCTTCTCCTGACATCTCTCGGGGATCTAAATGGTAGCGCGACTCTAAAATTTCGCTAAAATTCAACTCTACTAAAAACTCCACTGCTGCTGCTGCCACTAGTTGATTGTCATAAGAGGCTTGACCGATATCTTCACAAATTGCCAACTTGACCGCATCTTCTTGATTATCCAGTTTCCCAGGAATTACTCCTGGTGCATCTAACAATTCAATTTCATCGGAAATTCTTACCCAGCGCAACTGACGAGTTACACCCGCACGACGTTCGCTAGCTACCACTTTTTTACCCACCAGACGGTTAATTAGTGCCGACTTGCCCACATTGGGAAAGCCGACAACCACTGCTCGAACCGGACGGGGACGCATTCCGCGATCGCGCCTTCTCTGATTCATGGTTTTGCCTGCTGTTTGAGCGGCGCTTTTAACTGCTCTAATGCCTTTTCCTTGCTTGGCATTAGTAAAATGAGGTTGTTGTTGCTGCAAATGATACCACTTCAGCCAATTTTGCTTGACCTCTTCGGGAATCATATCGACGCGGTTTAACACTAAAACTTTAGGCTTGTTCCCAATCCATTCATCGATCTGGGGATGGTGAGAAGCAATGGGAATTCTAGCATCGAGTATTTCTAGCACTACATCGACACGCTTGAGTTGTTCTTTTAGCTGTTTTTCGGCTTTGGCAATGTGACCTGGATACCATTGAATCGGAGGAATTGACATAAATCGAGCAATAAACAAGTTGTTGACACTCCCACCACCTCTAAAATTTAAGGTCGAACGATATATTCCGAGTCAATAGCTTCTAACTTGCCAGTCTCAACTAAAGCTTGATATACTGCCGCCGCCGCTTCAGAACGAGTGGCAGATTGGTTGGGATTGAGAGCATCGCGAGCATAATCGGGACGATTGACCAGCAAACCTGCTTCTATAGCCGCTGCTACTTGTTCGGTCGCCCATTCTGGGATGCGATCGCCATCCCTAAACTGCTGTAAAGTCGCCTCCACATCTTGAGGTGGTTCTAAATTCAAACCAGTAGCCAAAGCAACTAACACTTGATAGCGGGGAATATTTTCTAGAGGGCGAAATTCTCTATTAGAGTAGCCTTTCATAAAGCCCATATCGACTGCTTTATTAATATCGGCAGCAGTGGCATTGTCTTCGGTTACGTCAGCAAAGTTTTTCATGACCTCAGTCTCGGGTTGGTCGAAAGCCGTACTAATTAAACTTGCCATACTAGCTCTGGTAATTAATTTATCTGGCTCGAAGAGATTTTCCGAAGAACCCGAAACTAAATCTCGTTCTGCTAATTCGGCAATAAAAGGATAAGCCCAATAATCTGGGGAAACGTCTTCAAATTCAATAGCAGCCTCAGGAGTCTCGGTTTCGGGAGTTTCTGCTACCGAAGTTTCGGGTGTCTCAGTTTCAGGCAGCTCGGTTTCAGGAGTTTCCGATTCGGGAAGAGTTCTCACCGGCGGTGGCGATTCGATTTGAGGAGATTCCATTACTTCTGGCTGTTCGATAATACTATCCAGAGATAATGGCGTGGGTACTAATCTAGCTCGTGAATCGATTCGAAAACCATCCTCTTCTGGTCGAGCAAAAATAACTCTTCTGTCTGACGGAACGGCTGAAGTTACTGGTTGGCGATCGAGATATCTAGAAGTTCTCTGCTCAATTTCCTCTGAATCTTCATCTGGCGATAATATGCGATTGAAACCAGGTTCGGTATCGCTTCTTTCTTCTAGGTCATCTTCGTCTTGTCGCAATGATAAAAAGCGATCGTCCGTTTTGACAACACCATTTAGTCGGATTTTGTTACCTAAAGACCAGAATAAAATCGCGCCGATAGCTGCAAAAGCGACGATGACTCCAATCATTTCGTCAAAGGTAAGAACTGGTCTTCTTCTCTGAGGCTCGTTATTCTCAGGAGGTTGAGGTGATAAATTAGTCATAAGAGATAAGCTAGATATATAACGGTGGTGATATTGAGTAAATTTAAGATTTCATATAAGTTTTAATCGCGGCAATAGAATTAGTCGAAGATCGAATTAAGTTAGTCACAAAGAATCTCTAGTAGGAGGATTGGCGAGCGACCAAATTAGGCTGTAATAGTGAGTTTGATTAAAAATTACAAAGTATCTGTATATAGAGTAATAGCAAATGGTAATTTTATAACGTCAAACAAACAAGTATTATTGTTAATTTTTACTTAATTTGCTGAGTTCAAAGTAAGAAGAAAGAAAAGAAAGTAACGATTATTAGTTAAAACAAAAGTACTGGCTTGTTGCTTCGTTTTAACTCGTACATGTCGATTTAACTGGATTTGTAGATCTTTACCATTCTTCTCGAAGCCAGTCACGAACGAAAACACCCATTTTTTTCTTACTAAGATGCGATCGCTTTCATCCACTAATCGGGGCGAACAGAAATTATTAGTCTCTTAACGAAATCATAATAGTTTCAGCTTACGAAAGAATCAGGCTTTAAGCCTCTGTCGAACTCACGTTAAAGTTGGTTGACAGTAAAAAGACTGGCAGACAACTACCAGTCTCAAAGTTTAATTCAGTTTAAATCATCCACTAGACAGAAGTAAGAGGTTTTTCTACTTCCGTTTCCGCAATTCGATCGGTCTTAACTTCAGGACTATCGGCTTCTGAAGGTGGTACTACCTGCCAGAATTGACCGAGATAACTATCCCAATTGTCGAGAATTTCCTTACCTTTAGAACTACCAGTTTTGGCGACGTGATTGGCAATCATTTCTCGCAGTTGTCTTTCGCCTACGGGAGATGTAACTCTCTGAATGCTAACGATTTCGGGATTGATTTTGGCAGGGAGAGAACCATCTTCATCTAGGAAATAGCCCAAGCCTCCAGTCATTCCAGCACCGACGTTACGACCGACAGTACCTAAAACTACGATCGCACCTCCGGTCATGTATTCGCAGCAGTGATCGCCAGCACCTTCAATTACGGCTTTACCAAAAGAGTTACGGACGGCAAATCTTTCTCCGGCTCTACCGTTGACGTATAAGATACCACCCGTCGCGCCATAAAGACAAGTATTGCCCACGATAACATTGGTTGCCGCATCGTATCCAGCAGTCTGGGGAGAAGCGAGAACGATCTCGCCGCCGTTCATTCCTTTACCTACATAATCGTTGGCTTCTCCTCGCAAGCTCAGATTCATTCCTGGCAAATTAAAGGCACCAAAACTCTGTCCGGCATAGCCGTGAAAATGGAGATTTATTTCACCGCTAAAACCAGTGTTGCCATATTTTTTGGCGATCGCACCAGCAATGCGTCCGCCCACACTGCGGTCGGTATTGACAATTTTGACTTCTTTAGTCACTTTCCCCTGAGTGGCGATCGCTTGGGCAATCTCGGTATCTGCTAGTAGTTCATCATCGAGAACCACGCCGTTGCTATGTACTTCTTCGTGTTGTAACCAACCACGATCTTCACTGACATCGGGCAAATTGAGCAGACAGTTTAAATCCAAGCCATTAGTCTTAGTTATTTTGAGGTCATCTCGCTGAATTAACAAGTCGGTACGACCGATAATTTCTTCGAGACGACGATAACCCAATCTCGCTAATAGAGAACGCACTTCTTCGGCGACGAAGTAGAAAAAGTTAACCACATGGTCGGGAATGCCGCTAAAACGTTGCCGCAGTTTTTCTTGTTGGGTGGCGACTCCTACAGGGCAGGTGTTTAAGTGGCAAACCCTTGCCATAATGCAGCCTTCAGCAATCATCGAGACCGAACCAAAGCCGTATTCTTCCGCTCCCATTAGAGCCGCCATTACTACGTCCCAGCCAGTTCGTATGCCACCATCGGTACGCAAAATGACGCGATCGCGTAGTTGATTGCCTAACAAGACGCGATGTACTTCGGTCAGTCCTAACTCCCAAGGAACCCCGGCGTGTTTGATCGAACTCAGAGGAGATGCTCCCGTTCCCCCTTCATGACCGGAAATCATAATCACGTCGGCGTTGGCTTTAGCCACACCGGCGGCGATGGTGCCGATGCCAATTTCGGCGACTAATTTAACCGATACTCCCGCTTGAGGATTGATTTGATGCAGGTCAAAAATTAACTGCGCCAGATCTTCGATGGAGTAAATATCGTGGTGGGGTGGCGGAGAAATCAAAGTTACTCCAGGTTTAGAACGTCGCAGTGTAGCGATATAAGGACTTACTTTCTTACCTGGTAGCTGTCCCCCTTCTCCTGGTTTTGCTCCCTGAGCCATTTTGATTTCTAGCTGTTTGGCTTCGACTAAATATTCTGGAGTGACTCCAAAGCGTCCCGATGCCACCTGTTTAACAGCCGAGCTAGCAGTATCGCCATTTTTTAATCCCTTTAAATGAGGCAGGGTAGGAGATTTACCATCTTTAACGTCGTCGAGGATTTTAAAGCGAATTGAATCTTCTCCTCCTTCCCCAGAATTAGATTTACCGCCAATCCGATTCATCGCAACGGCTAGAGTTTCGTGAGCTTCTCGCGACAGCGAGCCCAAAGACATTGCCCCCGTACAGAAACGCTGGACGATACTTTCTACTGATTCGACTTCTTCTAAGGAAATTGAAGAGCGATCGCTTTTGAAATCTAGTAAGTCTCGTAAAGCGGTGGCGGGACGCTGTAGCAAGTGCTGTTTGTAAACTTCGTAGTGGTCGTATTGCTTACTGTCTACTGCTTTGTGTAAAGCTTTAGCCATTTCTGGAGAATTTATATGATATTCTCCTCCTTTTTTGTATTTAATAAAGCCAAAGTTCTCTAATTTCTTACCTTGAAACTCAGGGAAAGCTCGCTGATGAAAAGCTACCACTTCTTGAGCTAGTTCGGCAATGGTCAAGCCTCCCAAGCGCGAAGTAGTCCCGGCAAACGCCAATTGGACTAAATCTAATCCCAGTCCCAAAGCTTCAAAAATCTGCGCTCCGTGATAGGAAGACAACAAAGAAATGCCCATTTTGGAGAGAATTTTTAACAATCCCGCCTCGATCGCTTTACGATAGTTTTGCTGCGCCTGAGTAAGGGTGATTTTCTCCAGTCGCTCGTTCTGCATCAACTTTTGCGTCTTAGGAGCGCTCCACCACTGTCTGACGGTTTCGAAAGTTAGATAAGGACAGACAGCCGAAGCTCCGTAGCCTACTAGACAAGCAAAATGATGAGTACTCCAACATTGCGCCGTATCTACGACTAAAGAAGCTTTCAACCGCAAACCGACCCGAATTAAATGCTGGTGTACCGCTCCTACGGCGAGTAATGGCGGAATATAGCTATATTCTTCACCTATTTTCTGTTCCCCGGGGCGATCGCTCAAGACGATAATTTCCGTACCTGCTTTGACCGCAGCGGCAGCGGCTTCGCATAAATTATTTACTGCAGTTTCCAAACCATCGGGACCAGTCGCGATTGGATATAGAGTAGAAAGTGTCCGATTAGCAAAATCAGAATTAATAATTGCGGCTAGTTCGTCATCGTTTAATATTGGAGATTCTAGTTTCAACAACCGCGCATCTTTTGGCTGAAGATTGAGTAAATTGCCTTTCGCGCCTAACTGCATCGAGAGAGACATCACCAAACTCTCCCTCAGGGGATCGATTGGCGGGTTGGTGACTTGAGCGAATCTCTGTTTGAAATAATCGTATAACAAGCGGGGTTTATCTGATAGCACTGCCAGAGGGATATCGTCACCCATACAGAAAGTAGGTTCTTTGCCGTTAATCGCCATCGACTCTACGATCATTTCCAAATCTTCGGCAGTATAGCCAAAAGCGGTTTGCTGCTCGAGCAAATCTTCTGCATCTAGTAAATTTTCGCTGCCAAATTCTCTTGGCTCGATTGACTGACGATATTGTTTGACCCATTCGCCGTATGGTTTGGCTTGAGCTATTCGCTGTTTGATTTTCCAGTTACGCAATATTTCCTTAGTTTGGAGATCGACGACTATGGTTTGTCCTGGACCCAGTCTGCCTTTTTCGACAATTTCGTCTTCGGGTAAATTAACTACTCCCGTTTCCGAAGCCACTACGATATAACCATCTTTGGTAATGCTGTAGCGTGCGGGACGCAACCCGTTACGATCTAAAGTTGCGCCGACGGTTTTACCGTCGCTATAAACTAGCAAAGCAGGACCATCCCACGGTTCTTGTAAGCCGCTATGGTATTCGTAAAAATCTACGATGTCGGGATATTCTTGCAACGATGGCTGATTTTTATAGGCTTCAGGCACCAAAATCATCGTTGCCTCTGGCAAACTGCGACCCGTACGCACTAATAATTCCATCGCGCTATCGAGGTTATAGGAGTCACTGTTGTGATTGTTGACGATGGGAGTTAAAGCTGCGATTTCTTCTCGTTGCCAACCGGGTAAACAGTCTTCCGTAAAACCATCGACTAATTCCTTTTCTCTGGTTGCCATCCAGTTGATATTGCCCAGTAAAGTATTGATTTCGCCATTGTGACCCAGCAGGCGCATGGGCTGGGCAAAAGGCCATTTGGGCATGGTGTTAGTGCTGAAACGACGATGATAGACGGCAAAGATGCTTTCATAGTCGGGATTGCTCAAGTCTCGATAAAAATTCCCCAATACTGCCGCCTGCACCATACCTTTGTATACAATTGTACGACAAGAAAAAGAGCAAATATAAAAAGTATCGGATAATTCTTTACCAACTCGCGATCGAGCTATATAAAGTTTGCGGTCTAATTCATCTCCTGACAAGTTATCCGTAGAGGTGACGATAATCTGTTCGATCTGAGGTTGATTGGCTCTGGCTTGTCTGCCCAACACCTCTGGATTCACGGGGACTTGTCGCCATCCCAGAACCTCTAAGTTTTCCTTAGCTACAGTTCGTTCGATAAATTTTTTGCATTCAGTAGCTAGTTCATTCTCTTGAGGCAAAAATACCATTCCCACACCCCAAGCTTCCGTTGCGGGCATCTCTAAATTTCGCTCGGCAAACCACGGAGCAAATACTTTGTTGGGTAAACTAGTCATTACCCCCGAACCATCGCCAGAATTACCATCTGCACTGCAGCCGCCGCGATGTTCCATACAGCCCAAAGCATTTAATGCTTGCTCGACTAGCTGATGAGTGCTGCGACCATCCTGGTAAGCGATAAATCCTACGCCACAAGCGTCTCTTTCTTCGACTAACCAGCGTTGACCTTTTAGTGATTGGACGGTAAACTCATCTCTGTTTTGTGTTATTTTTTGTTTCATATCTTGCTCACTCTATAATAATGAAATTAATTTAATTTATTTAATAACTTTTAAGCCAGCATTCAGAATTGGATAATATGATGTTGTTTTGATTAGATTTCCTTCTCGAGCTGGAAACTCTGCTTTTCTAAATGAGGCATCAGTCAGCTCGAGCTCACAGATCGTTTTAGAGCTTATTAGCCTTTCCCTTAGCTGCGACCAATTTTTACTTTGCTACTAGTAAGATTAGACAGAAATTATTCAGCCAGTAAATCGGTGCGACCGCTACTAAGGGCACATTCCTACTTGCAAAAAAACCTGAAAGTTCTGCCCGTGAAGATGTTCTTCATCAAGATCTAGATGAATCTTCTAGGTTTTCTAGAAGCATAGCTCGTCCTCTAACTTTGCCAAAAGACGCGCACTTTAGTTAATGACCGACGCGGTAAAGCGATCCGATGACAAGAACCAAGCTTTATTATCTAATCGTAGGTCATAAAGCACTAAATAAAAATCTTATTATGCCCATACAATCAAAGATTAGCGAATCTCAGCTCGTTTTCTCGGTGTAGGATGATACAAGCTGGCTAAAATCAACTCCTCATTGAAGTTAATTGTTGAGAAATTCGTTTGTATTTCAGAATTATCGTCGCACTCAAGCCCCAAATCTCCCATTATTTTTCATCAATCGGACTTTGTCTCAGCCTTAGAACGCATCTGTAGAGATGGGAATAATTTGACTTTATCGATCTTAGTTCTAAGATTATATTCTAAGTGAATCCAACCATATTTAGTGTTTATCATTTCATAAGTTTATCAAGATTGAGTATAAATCGATAAATTCATCCCTTTACCCTCTACATTTGGAAAATTATTTGTTATTTTGGATTGGGTCATAGATAACATCCATAACAAATAAATATAAATATGGACCTATGAACCTTAATATTAAATAAATCAAATATGCATTTTGTCAGCCAAAAATTAATTTATGTCTCAGTCTACTAAAACTACAACAGTTCAAGAGCATGAGTTGGCAATTCCCCCATCCTTGCCTCAAGTAGGAATTGCAGCCACCGAAATTCGTCCTTGGGGTTCTTTTACTACCCTAGAAGAAGGTCAAGGTTACAAAATAAAACGTATTGAGGTAAACCCAGGTCATCGTCTAAGCTTACAAATGCACCATCACCGAAGCGAACACTGGATTGTAGTCTCTGGAACTGCAAGGGTAGTCTGCGGCGATGAAGAAAAAATTATCAGCAGCAATCAGTCTACATACGTACCTCAATGTACACTTCATCGTTTAGAGAATCCCGGCGTAATTAAACTAATATTAATTGAAGTTCAAAACGGTGAATACTTAGGAGAAGACGATATAATTCGTTTTCAAGATGACTATTCTCGTCAGTAAACCAAATTTTCGAGGCAAGTAAAACAAATTTTATTGGTTCAATTTCAATGTAGGAAGATTTTGCTGTAGCATTGGCATAGAGACAAATTAGACAGAAGGTAATTTATCGGTTGTGGTCTATATTAGCCAAAGTGCAGCTCGAGAAATTAACAGAATTAGATTGAGTCACCAACAGCCAGACAGCCTAGTAAGACTGCAAGTCAAAACCGGAGGTTGCTCTGGTTTATTTTATGTTTTAAAGTTAGAGAATCCTGAAATGGTAAGGATTTCTGAGGCAACGTCACGGGGCGATCGCCTCTACGAAGAGTGGGGGATTTGTGTAATTGTCGATCGCCAGTCCGATTCTTATTTAAAAAATTTAAAGTTAGATTATTCAGAAGATTTGATGGGTGGCGGGTTTCGGTTTCAAAATCCTAATGCGAGCGAAACTTGTGGTTGTGGGTTGTCTTTTGCAGTATGAAGAATAATTATTAATTATAGGCTAGGTCAGAATTTTGCTTTGATTTGACAAAACAAAATTATAATTATATGATCAGAATTTGTCTGCTATTTTTTCGTTCTTTTGATTAATTAATAGATGAAGATTAAACCGTACACAATTACATAACTCATGCCCACCATACAGCAACTAATTCGTAGCGAACGCTCTAAACTACAAAAGAAAACCAAATCTCCTGCTCTTAAAGAGTGCCCTCAAAGACGCGGTGTTTGCACTAGAGTCTATACGACTACACCGAAAAAACCCAACTCGGCCTTAAGAAAAGTTGCTAGGGTTCGCCTTACGTCTGGATTTGAAGTGACGGCGTACATCCCCGGTATCGGTCATAATCTACAGGAACACTCCGTAGTTCTAATTCGTGGCGGTCGCGTTAAAGATTTACCAGGAGTACGATATCACATCGTTAGAGGAACTTTGGATACAACCGGAGTGAAAGATAGAAAACAAGGTCGTTCCAAGTATGGTACTAAGCGTCCTCAGTAAGCTTGAGGCAGTTATTGGCAGTCAACACATCAATTAATCAATCCGAAGCAACCCCATCTAAAACTTTAGTGTGAACTATACTTTACTTTATAGTTGAGAGATGCCCTGGTTAGTAATCTGTCAAACTATCTCTAGCTGCTGAGTTTAATTGTTCGAACTAATGCTATGGATGAACTTAAATCAAAATAAGGGGAACTGCCTCATTTGCCCCGAAATCCTTGCAGGAACATATAGTATATCTATATTCGTAAACTAGTTAAATCTGTAATTTACTATACTCTTTTCCAAATAAACCAATGTCCCGTCGTTCAGTTAGAAAAAAACATCCCGTTCCTCCAGATCCCGTATACAATAGCCGCCTGGTTAGCATGACCATTAGGCGAATCATGCGTAGTGGTAAAAAATCTCTCGCTGCCAATATAATTTATGATGCCTTGAAAATAATCGGCGAAAGAACTGGGAGTGAACCGCTGGAAGTCTTCAAGCAAGCGGTCGAAAACCTTACTCCTCTAGTAGAGGTTAAAGCTCGTCGAGTTGGTGGTGCTACCTATCAAGTACCGATGGAGGTCAGGCAGGGTAGAGGTACGACTTTGGCTTTACGCTGGCTAATTCAGTTTTCTCGTTCCAGAGGTGGACGAACTATGGCCAGCAAATTAGCTAACGAAATTATGGATGCTGCCAACGAAACTGGAGGCGCGATGAAAAAAAGAGATGAAACTCATCGCATGGCAGAAGCAAATAAGGCTTTTGCTCACTACCGCTATTAGTCCGAGCGACGAGCATAATTCCATGTCGATAAGTTAGAGAGAATAGTCAGAGAACAAACATAAAGAAAAGTATAAAATTGTAGATAAATGTAGATAAATCCAACATTTAATCATAAACATTTAATAATCTCATCCTGCAATCAGCAAGGAGGTATCTGTGGCACGTGCTATACCGCTTAAAAAAGTACGTAATATAGGCATCGCGGCTCATATTGACGCGGGCAAAACAACAACAACCGAACGAATTCTGTTCTATACTGGCATCGCTCATAAAATGGGTGAGGTTCATGATGGTGCGGCGATTACGGACTGGATGGAGCAAGAAAAAGAACGAGGCATTACCATTACTGCGGCTGCTATTAGTACCAGTTGGAATGACCATAAAATCAATATCATCGATACGCCAGGACACGTAGACTTCACCATCGAAGTAGAACGCTCGATGCGAGTATTAGACGGAGTGATTGCGGTATTTTGTTCGGTAGGAGGAGTACAGCCTCAATCCGAGACAGTTTGGCGGCAGGCGAACCGCTATAGAGTACCCAGACTTGCCTTCGTCAACAAAATGGACCGTACGGGAGCTAATTTTTTCAAAGTACACGAACAAATTAGAGAACGTTTGAGAGCCAATGCCATTGCCATTCAGATTCCTATCGGTAGTGAAGCAGACTTTGAAGGGATTATAGATTTAGTACGGATGCGAGCTAAAATCTATCAAGATGACTTGGGTCAAAATATAGAAGATACTGAAATTCCTGAAGCACTGCTTCCTAAAGCCAGAGAATATCGTGCTAAGCTAATTGAAGCGATCGCCGAAATCGATGAAAAACTCCTCGAAAAATTTATGCTGGAGGAGGAATTTGAAGAAGCCGAAATCAAAGACGCTCTTAGAAAAGGAACGATTGCTGGTTCGATCGTTCCCTTACTCTGCGGTTCTGCTTTCAAAAATAAAGGCGTTCAATTGCTTTTAGATGCAGTAGTAGATTATCTACCAGCTCCTTCAGAAGTACCTGCAATTAAGGGACTATTACCAGACGGTGGTGAAGCAGTCAGGCACTCTGATGACGACGAACCCTTTGCTGCTTTGGCATTTAAAATAGCCTCTGATAAATTCGGTCGTCTGACATTTATTAGAGTATACTCGGGAGTTTTAGAAAAAGGTAGTTATGTCTACAACTCTGCTAAGCAAAAGAAAGAGCGAGTCGCGCGCTTAGTCGTTTTAAAATCTAACGAGCGAATTGAAGTAGATGAATTGAGAGCTGGGGATCTCGGTGCGGTAGTAGGATTGAAACTAGCTACCACTGGAGACACCTTATGCGATGAAAACAATCCCATCATCCTCGAATCTCTATTCATACCCGAACCCGTAATCTCGGTAGCGGTAGAGCCACAAACCAAGAGCGATGTCGAAAAACTATCTAAAGCTCTACAGGCACTCTCCGATGAAGATCCTACTTTCCGCGTTAGCACGAATCCAGAAACCAATCAAACCGTAATTGCAGGGATGGGAGAACTCCATCTAGAAATTCTCATCGACAGAATGTTGAGAGAGTTCAACGTGGAAGCTACCGTAGGTAAACCTCAAGTAGCTTATCGCGAAACCATTCGCCAACCCGCTCAAGCAGAGGGTAAATATATCAAGCAAAGTGGCGGTAAAGGTCAGTACGGACACGCAGTCATTGAAATCGAGCCTGGAAAACCCGGTACCGGCTTCGAGTTTGTCTCCAAAATTGTTGGCGGGGTTATTCCTAAAGAATACATTCCCGCAGTAGAACAAGGAGTCAAACAAACTTGTGAATCTGGTATCTTATCGGGTTATCCTTTGATAGATATCAAAGTTACTCTAATTGATGGTTCTTACCACGATGTAGACTCTAACGAAATGGCTTTTAAATTTGCTGGCTCTATGGCAATTAAGGCAGCTGTTAACAAAGCATCACCAGTATTGCTAGAGCCAATGATGCAGGTAGAAGTCGAAGTTCCTGAAGATTTCTTGGGAGATGTTATGGGAGACCTCAACTCTCGCCGAGGCAATATTGAGGGAATGAACTCTGAAGAAGGTTTAGCCAAAGTCTCTGCTAAAGTTCCTCTAGCAGAAATGTTTGGTTACGCTACCGATATCCGCTCCAAAACTCAAGGTCGCGGTATCTTTTCTATGGAGTTTAGTAACTATGATGAAGTACCTCGCAATGTAGCTGAGGTTATTATCGCAAAATACAAAGGGAACGCATAATATTAGAATAAGGAACAAATAAAATTCATGGCACGCGCAAAGTTTGAACGGAATAAAGATCACGCTAATATTGGCACTATCGGTCACGTCGACCACGGTAAAACCACTTTAACCGCAGCAATTACTCTGGCTCTAGCAGCTTCAGGTAAAGCTACAGCCAGAAAATACGAGGATATTGATGCCGCTCCCGAAGAAAAAGCACGGGGTATTACTATTAACACGGCTCACGTAGAGTACGAGACCGACAACCGTCACTACGCTCATGTAGACTGTCCCGGACACGCCGACTACGTCAAAAATATGATTACTGGGGCGGCGCAGATGGATGGTGCGATTTTGGTGGTGTCGGCTGCTGACGGTCCGATGCCTCAAACTCGCGAACACATTCTGTTAGCAAAACAAGTAGGTGTTCCTAGCTTGGTAGTATTCATGAACAAAGAAGACCAGGTAGATGACGAAGAACTTTTGGAACTGGTTGAATTAGAAATTCGCGAACTGCTAAGCGAGTATGAGTTTCCGGGTGATGATATTCCTATTGTCGCAGGTTCTGCCCTTAAAGCAGTAGAGGCTCTCACCTCTAACCCCAAGATTGAAAGGGGGGATGATGAATGGGTAGACAAAATCTACGCTCTCATGGATAACGTGGATGAGTATATTCCCACTCCCGAACGTGAGGTAGATAAACCCTTCTTGATGGCAGTAGAAGACGTTTTCTCTATTACCGGTCGCGGTACGGTTGCTACTGGTCGGATCGAACGGGGTAAAGTCAAAGTTGGCGAAACCATCGAAATCGTCGGCATCAGAGATACTCGCAGCACCACGGTGACTGGGGTAGAAATGTTCCAAAAAACTCTCGATGAGGGAATGGCAGGAGATAACGTAGGCGTACTGCTGCGTGGTATTCAAAAAGACGATATCGAGCGCGGTATGGTACTAGCTAAACCAGGTTCGATTACTCCTCATACTCAATTTGAAGGAGAAGTATACGTGCTGACCAAAGAAGAAGGCGGTCGTCATACTCCTTTCTTTAAAAACTACCGTCCTCAGTTCTACGTGCGCACTACCGATGTCACAGGCACGATTAAAGACTACACTGCCGATGATGGTAGCGAAGTAGAAATGGTCATGCCTGGTGACAGGATTAAAATGACTGTAGAATTAATCAGCCCGATTGCGATCGAACAGGGAATGCGCTTTGCCATTCGTGAAGGTGGTCGTACTATTGGTGCTGGAGTTGTTGCCAAAATCGTAAAATAGCGACTGAGGCAGCATATAGAAAGAAAAAATAGGGCAGACTTAGCTAGAACTTTCAAAGGTTGGTCTAAGTCTGCTGTAATTATCTAAAGCTCTTTTGCTCGAACTCGTACCTTGAAAATCAAACATAAATAATGGCAACTATTCAACAACAAAAAATACGTATTCGTCTCAAAGCCTTCGATCGCCGCCTACTAGATACTTCATGTGAAAAAATCGTCGATACTGCCAACCGTACCAATGCTACGGCAATCGGACCGATTCCTTTACCTACTAAAAGAAAAATTTACTGCGTTTTGCGCTCGCCTCACGTAGATAAAGATTCCCGCGAACACTTCGAAACCCGTACTCATCGCCGCATCATCGATATCTATCAACCTTCATCCAAGACAATCGATGCTTTAATGAAATTAGACCTGCCCGCAGGAGTTGATATTGAAGTAAAACTTTAAAATTCCGAGTGAGAATTATTTTCCCTCTAGACCTTTCAATTCAATTTTGAAGGGTTATTTTAATCTGTCGTCTTAAGGAAAAATTCGCTAAAGTTAAACAAGAAACAATACGATTAGGTTAGCTACAAGCTCAGATGACATCTTCTTCGATCGCCGTAAGAGAACTGCCCTTATTTCCCCTGCCGGAAGTAGTTTTATTTCCCAGCCGCCCGCTACCGTTACATATTTTTGAATTTCGCTATCGTATTATGATGAATACGATTCTAGAAAATGACCGTCGTTTTGGAGTCTTAGCCCTCGATCCCGCTACTGGGAAAATTGCCGATTATGGTTGCTGTGCGGAAATTTTGCACTTTCAGAGATTGCCCGACGACCGCATGAAAATGTTAACTCTGGGTCAACAAAGATTTCGAGTTTTAGAATACGTGCGCGAAAAACCCTACCGAGTTGGTTTGGTAGAGTGGATTGAAGACCGTTCTCCTCAAGAAGATTTAAGACCGATAGCTAAAGAGTTAGAAGACCTACTACGAGATGTGGTTCGCCTGTCTGCTAAGCTGACCAATCAAAAAATCGAGCTGCCCGACGACTTGCCAAGTTTACCAAGAGAACTGTCTTATTGGGTGGCGAGTAATCTTTATGGTGTGGCTTCCGAACAGCAATCCTTACTCGAAATGCAAGATACTCTCGAACGGCTAAAAAGAGAACAAGAGATTTTGAGTTCGACTCGCAGTCATTTAGCCGCACGCACGGCTCTAAAAGATGCTCTGAAAAATGACTAATCTTGTAGATATCATAGCTTAGAGTAAGCTTCCTGGTAACTGGCGGAGAGCGTCTGTTTGAGCCATCCATCCGCTCTTGGAAGGACAAAGTTTTTATGTTAAACATCTCAAAATTATGAGTTATCCGTCGAGACAGACCTTGTTTCGGTAAAGGCTATTCTTGGAGAAGCCTTCATCGAGAGCAAAGCCGAGTTTTTACTTCATTCTACGATTTGCTAATTTCTAACTAATTGTCGTTTATGGGTAGTAGATTGTAGTTTCCAAATATTTTTAATCTTTCCGTACAGCCAGAAAGTTCATCCAAAGCAACTCTTAAAACTGGATCTTGTAAATTTCCTTCCAGATCGATAAAAAAGATATATTCTCCTAAAGAACGTTTAGTCGGACGAGACTCAATTTTGCTCAGATTGATCTGGCGCGAGGCAAAAATTTGCAAAGCTTTAACTAACGCTCCGGGAACATTTTTCGGCAAGCTAAAAGCCAGGGAAAGGTAATTACCGTTATCGTTTGGAGAGAGACCAACTAGCCAAAAACGAGTATGGTTATCGGGGCGATCCTTAATATCTCGTTTGAGGAGTGGTACATGGTAGAGTTGAGCGGCACGAGGTGAAGAAATCGCCGCGCTCGATGAATCGCTTTTCAAAAACTGTAAAGCCTCAGTAGTAGAGTTAGTAGCAATAAGTTTAGCTTGAGGCAAAAAGTTTTCTAACCATTTTTGACATTGAGCCAACGCCTGAGGGTGAGAATATACTTTCTCAATTTCTGTTAGTGAAGAATTATAAGATAAAAGTCCGTGAGCGATCGGTAAAGTCAATCCTTGAAGAATCTTGAGATCGTCTGTGTGCCAGAAAGCATCTAAAACTACTGTAACGCTGCCTTCAATGGAATTTTCGACCGGAACTACTGCTAGATCGGTTTCGCTGCTAGCCACAGAATTCAAAGTTTTAGTAATGCTGGGATAAGAGCATAAAGTAGCCTCTTGGTGTTTATAAGTAGCTAGCCAACTGGCATAAGCTAAAGCCGCCGTTTCAGAATTAGTACCAGTAGGACCTAAGTATGCTAGAGAAACTTTCATTATCAATATTGTATAGACATAGATACCCGAAAAATATATCTTCAGTATAAATTTCCCAAATTAAATTTTTTTTTGAAGAAATGTAACCTAAAATTAATAAATACAGAAAATTTAAATTAATTTACTACTTATGTACATTAGCTTTAAAGCCTCAGAAACAGTAAACATAGCTGTTAAAAACGAAGATATTCCCATACAGCATTATTTACGTCAGTCTCACAGGGTAGTAGAAGCAATTGCTAATCCTCGCTTGATGAAACAGCTAGAGGACGATCTGTATGAGTTAAAAATGCGTCCGATTGATTTTATGCAAATGTACCATTTTCAGCCGATTGTCATTTTGAAGGTTTGGTCTGGCAATAATGGAACGGTATATCTTCAATCGAAAGGGTGTGAAATTAGAGGAATAGACTATATAAATCGTCGCTTTTCTCTAAAACTTAAGGGCATATTGTACCCTCAAGAAAGCAACGGACAAACTAATTTAGAAGGCAAAGCAGATTTAGAAGTAGGGGTAGAAATTCCTGCAGCTTTAGCTCTAACTCCCAAACCTTTGTTAGAAAGAGCTGGTAACAAACTTTTAAAGAGTGTTCTAGTTAGAATCAAACAAAAACTAACAGCTCAACTTGTGCAAGATTATCGCACTTGGGCAGCAAAAGAAGAAAACACTGAGGCAAATGGTGAATTAGGAATTCAAGAAATCCAAATTTAAGACCCGTTTATCGACTAACGGTGTATTTACGAACGAAAGAACCGCGATGCTGCCGGCATACCCCATATTTCTTCAGAGCCAGACGATGTTTTGCAGTTGGATAACCTTTATTTGCAGCCAAATCGTATTGAGGATACGTAGTCGCTAAATCAATAATTAAATTATCTCGCCACACCTTTGCCAAAATACTAGCTGCCGCTATTAAGGGTGAACGTTCATCTCCTTTAACTAGAGTTTGTTGGGGAAGGTCGAGATTGGCGATCGCATATTTACCATCTACCAGACAGATTGCAGGAGTACAGCTTAACTGTAATACAGCTCGCTTCATTGCCAACAAAGAGGCTTGCAAGATATTGAGACGATCGATTTCAGCAACGCTTGCCATGCCAATTTGTCCGTCAATAACTGTAGCTGTAATTGGAGCGATCAATTTTTGTCGTTTGGCAGCGGCGAGTTTTTTACTATCTTTAACTCCCAAGTCAATTAATAAAGGCAAACTAGACAGAGGAGCAACTACTGCCGCAGCTACTACGGGACCGAATAAAGCTCCTCTACCTACTTCATCAACTCCAGCTACCAGCATTTCTGGGGTTGGATTGAGACCGCCTTGACTAAACATCCGTGCGATTTAGATCTCCGGTTCAAACCCTTGCTTCCTTGGCTGCGGACGAACGGCGACGACGGCGGCGACGATTATTAGTTACATCTTCAGAATCTTCATCCGTAGAGTCTGTAGCATTATCGGCATACCTCCAATTTCTAGTAGAGTTTGCAGTCTGAGTGGCTATCTCTGCCTCCCTAGCACTAGTTTCGCTCGCTTCTTGCCCGCTCGAAGTGGCATTTTCAGCACCGTCTTCAGATTCTAAAGATTCTCCTGGAGATTTAACATATACCGAAATTGATTTAGGATCTTTAACTGTTTTCTCCGAGCGAATTAGAGGAGAGACTCCCAACAAAGCATATATTTCTTGCTCTAACTCGGTCATTTCTAAGACAATCTTTTCTGAATTAGGATCCTCTCTTCGTAGAGTGCGGGATTGAACTCTCGACTTACGCTCTTCGCGATCGTTGTAACGATCGCCTTCTCGGTCTAAATTGCTCGAGTTGAGTTCGAAAGTTTCAGTTTCCCCCGACTCATCTTTGATTAATAAATCCTTAGAGCGGCGACGGCGACGACGATTGCCGTTAATATCGCCAGTTTCGCGATCGCTAGAGCTGTTGGTTAGTTCCAGTTGACGGTTGGAGCGATCGTAGCTCAGTTCTGAAGTCGATTCGATAGTTGGCGTAGTGCGATCTCTATCTAATGTAGGCAAAATTGGACGGGTGGTATTAGCTGATTCGCGAGCTATTGCTGGAACGGTCACTGGCGGAGTCTCTAATGCTTCTGGTTCGGATTTAGCTGGTAAATTGGCTAATTGTCCCAAGCCACCGCAGGTATGACAAGTTTGTCCGAACAGTTCGTAGATATTTTTACCCTGTCGCTTGCGGGTTAACTCTACTAAACCTAATTCGGAAAGCTGAGCAATTTGAGGTCTAGCTTTGTCTCCCTTTAACGCTTTATTAAAATGTTCGAGTAATTTGAGCTGGTCGCGTCGGGAGTCCATATCGATAAAGTCAACTACAATTACACCACCAATGTTACGCAACCTTAGCTGACGCGCAATTTCAGTAGCGGCTTCGGTATTAGTCCACAAAACGGTTTCTCTTGCAGTTGCCGAACGAGTAAAAGAACCAGAGTTAACGTCAATCACTGTGAGAGCTTCGGTAGGCTCGATAATGATATAACCACCTGAAGGCAGCTCTACTCTTGGCTTTAGTGCCTCGCGTATTGCAGCATTTACCCGATAGTATTCTAAAATAGGCTGATGCTCACGATGATGATCGATAAAAACTCCTTGAGGAGAACGACCACCACTCCAATTCATTAAGTGCTGTCTAATGCGTTTGACTCCTGCTGGTGAGTCTACGACAATAGTATTGACATCAGCTGAATACACATCTCTTAGTACCCGCTGGATAAAATCATCATCTCGATTTAACAATGCGGGAGGTTTAACAGAATTAGCCTGATATTGAATTGATTCCCACTGTTTTTGGAGAAACTCTAGGTCTTCAATAATAGCTTCTTCAGCTTTGCCTTCCGCTTCAGTTCTGACGAGCAAGCCCATGCCTGGAGGCTTGACTAAAATAGCTAGAGCACGAAGACGACTGCGTTCGTTTTCCACTGAAATACGTCGAGATAACTTAACTCCTCTACCATAAGGCATCAAAACCAAGTAGCGACCTGGTAAAGTGATGTTACCCGTCAGCCTCGGACCTTTGTTTCCTGTAGGTTCTTTCATGACTTGAACCAAAGCCCTTTGGTGTGGCTCTAACAGTTCGGTAATGGCAGCTGAAGTTTTCTTCAAGCGAAGAGGACCTAGATCGCTGACGTGAATAAAGCCGTTTCGTTCGGCATCGCCGATGTTTACGAAAGCCGCGTCTATACCAGGAATAACATTTTCTACCGAGCCTAAATAAATATCGCTGACCTGTTGATTGCCAGTTGCTACAATCAATTCTTGGATGTGTTCTTCCCAAAAGACCGCTGCTAGATGATGTTGCTCGGCAATGATAATTTGTTTTGGCATCAATTTTCCTCAAAATCTTAATAGCCGATCGCGCTATGTCCGATGAATAAAGTAAGTTTGATCTCTAACTCGGCTGTTTGAAGATTTAGCTACAGCGCGATCGCTCTTTTTGAATATTTAATTCTGAACGACTATATTTTGTTATGTTTTTTAACTACAAAAGCCTGAAATGAACCAGCAAACTTTACATAAGTTAATAGATCGCTGAAGTACTAGCCTGTAGTTTTATTTGAGTTTGTAATCTATGTCATCGTTACACCGGCTTTGTAAGTGGGTGCCTGCGATGACCGCATTTTACGGATAAATAGTTAGTTTTAGTTAGACCGATTGTTTTGAATTGTTAACTTTATTTCTCCTTTCCTACTTTATAAAAAAAACTATTAGCTATTAATTGCCTCAATTTCTCTACTTATTTTTTCTTTACGCTTGGGTAACTCTTGGTAACTGAGAAATCTGTTGCTCGAGCGACCAAAACTCGGTCGAAGTTCGAGCTGACTCAATCGGAAGTACCGAGTATCTATAAAAGGTCGATCGCTCCTTTAATACTACTAGTTTAGTCCGAAGGTCAAAAACAAAAGAAAAAACTGAGGTCGAAGTCTTGGTCCGGTCGCAGACTCAACCAGATCGAATAAATTTTTGGGCAATTGATGAGAAAGACTCCGCCCTGAAACGACGGATGAGGCGGATCGACTAGAGGAGGCAATTGGCGAAGCATCGCCGTCAAGCAAAGTCCCCCGTCGCAGGTTTCCTCCGCAGACAAGGAGCTGTAACCTAAATTAATTTAGGTGCTTGAAAACCCCGCGGTCCCTCAGCTTCCTCTAACTTTCTTGGGTTTTGCTGTTTTAAGAGCTTGCCGCTTTTCCATACTGATTTTAGCAGTTTCGCAGTACACTTACGTTTGATGGAGGTGCGAGAGCGTTCGGTACCTGGGAAGGTCGCAGCTTCCTCTGAAGGTGGGTGCCCCTTACTCAGAGTAACTCCGCCCTAACACCACGGAGAGTGGTAGGCTGACAAGAGCGCGAAACTTCTCCGCCTTCTAGCGCCTCAGTTTCCTCTGATTTCGTCAATTTTGACTGAGAGATGACCTATGAAGCTCTTTAATAGATATAATAGCCTGCTATTGTAACTGATATTTTACCATTATCGCAAGTTGCTCTGCCGCACCCGATGTCCCTCTAACTCGACGTAAGCGATCGCTCATGGTTTGAAGTTTTTGGGGATATTGGAGGTAATCTAATGCTAAATTGGCAACAGTTTCTGGACTTAATTTACCAACTAACTCGGGTACGATTTCTGCTTTTGCCCAAATATTAGGCCAGGCAAACAAGCGTCTTTGTCTGAGAACCAACCAGTTGATCGACTTGGCTAAAATTGCTCCTACACCGGGCAAATTAGCCAAAACTCCCGGTAACCCATCCCAGGCACGCATCGCATCTAGCTGTTGCGTGGGTAACAAGACGAGCATCGGTATTGCTAATGAGGCTAATTCAGCAGTATTTGCTCCTACAGTTGTTACACACAATTGACATTGACTCAAAGTTTCATAGGCAGGAAACTCGGTAATCAAGCTAATTTTAGTACCGCCAGAAGTAACTAAATAAGGAAAAGTAGTAGTTAAAATTAATTTGCCGCTAACTTTTCCTAGTTGAGAGATTAAATTATTAGTTCTCGGAGCAGCGTATTTAGCCAGAGTAGTTAAATCTAGGGTTGGGGCAACGGGAATGATAAATCTAGCTTGAGGTAGCTGTTGCCGAATTTTTTCGGTGATCGCCAGACATAGAGGTACGCCCTGAGCCAGTTTGGCGGGCTTCGAGCCTACTAACAAACCGATAAGTGGAGTTTGAGAATCTTTACGACGATCGCCACTCACTTCTAAAGCCACATCGGCAATTAGATCTCCGACTACGGTACATTTATGGCGGCAAGCTCGAGGTATTTTTTCCGCTACCGTTTGATTCATCACAGCAAAGCGATCGATCCAGCGATACCAGCGGGCATCCCATTCAGCATAGACTAGAGTAGAGTAACCTAGGCGTTTGCCGATAACTACCGTATAAAACTGATCGCCACCGAGAAAGATAACTACTCCCCGCCTACGCCAGCCCCAATTTTCCCTAGTTTTTCCCCACAGCAAAAACTGCCAAAAATCTTCTGCAGGCAATACCCGATCTACTTGGGGGTAACTCAGGGCGATCGCCGCTTCTTTTCCGGTACTATGGGGACAGGGAGATAAAACTACCGAAATTCTCACCCGAGCAACATTGTTACCTAACTGCTGTCGCAGCTGTTTGACTACTGGGCGCACCCAAGTAATAATTTCGCCAGGAGCATTAGATAAAATGACAATATCGACAGGTGCCATGATTGGTTTAAACTCCTTTGTGGTTAGCTATCAGCTATTAGGTTCGATTGAACTAGCGATCGCCTCAGCACTTGCCATCCCGGAGTTTAAAGCACTTTCGAGATTATTTCCTCCACACCAATCACCGCAACAAACTAACGGTAAAGGAGAACTCGTCGCTAGACTTCTAATAGTTAATGGCTCGCTGGGAATAGCATATCGCCAACGATGAACCTGCATCCACTGCGGAGATTTTAGCCAAGATTGGAGCAAGGGTGCTGCTCGAGCTAATAGCTGTTCTCCTACTGGCTCTAAATCTGTTACCTCGAGATATTTGTAGGCAAATTGAGGTGTGCTGTGAAAAATGAATACTGGTTGTGTAGGGAGTTTTTGTTTGCTGCTATTAAGTATAATTTTAGCAATTTTTTCATCGTAATTAAGATTTAAAACCTCCCACGGTGGTAAATTAAAGCGAGATCGCTCTTCATATCCTGCCGAAACCGTAATGCAGGGAAAATATTTTACCGCTCGCAACTGGTTTACCAATTCAGCAGACAAGCAATTTTCAATTTTTTTCAAAATTTCTAAGGCTTGAGGTGCGGGAATGGCAATAACTACTGCTTTTGCTTGTAAGTAATAATTTTTTGCCATTAGCCCCCAAGTATTGTCAGAATTGGGTTGGATAGACTCGATCCGACATTGTCTTTCAATCGTTAAGTTCTGAGCTAGATATTTGCCGATCGCATCAATCCCTGCTGGTGCAACATAAAGATTTTTCGTCTCAGTTGGCTGGATATTTCCCTGGCGATCGCGCTGGCAAATTCTACCGTTCCAAGGCTGAATTATTTTTTCTTGTAGTAACTGCTCGATTGACTTTTGAGTCTCTTTGCCCTGGACCTCTAGCCAGGGCAAACCCCGATCTATGGTCAGGCGATCGCCTACTCTTCTAGTAGTAACGCGACCTCCTACACCGCGAGATTTTTCTACGACTATTACCCGATAGCCTCGCTGCTCTAGTTGTCTGGCACAAGTCAATCCTGACAACCCAGCACCGACAATTGCGACATCATAAATTTTCATCTAGATGGGAAACCGTTTCATCATCGAGGCTGCTTGGCGAGCGTTGTCAGCCAAAATTGGCGAAATATTGGGTATTTGCGGAATTTGTAGGAGAACATCGACAGTGCGACGCAACATTCTAACCACATCTCCTTCTGCTAAACTAACGCTTTCACAGAGTTCGTTCCATTCTACTCCTAATGCCCACTGTTCGCACAAACCAACTAATTCGTATTCTCGCCAGATGGGTAAACCAACTTCATAGCGATGCTGAATTTGAAATAGATTAGTTCGCATCTCGCGGATGACTGAAGTTTGCGGACCCCGATTGGATGAGCGTTTTTTTACTCCCAGGGCTTCTAGAACTGCTTGTGGTGGGGGATAGTCGCACCAGACATCAGCACGAGGAGTTTCGGTAACTAAAGCGCAAACTGCGGCGGCTAAATGTTGTGGTTCGAGGTATTCCAATTCACCCGAGACAAATGCCAATGCCAACCACAGTTCGTTATCACCGCGAATGGTGGCGGCTGCTTGTCCCAAGGAGGTTGGAGTATAACCATCGAGAGCTTTAAATTCCTGTAGAACCTTAATTAAATTGAGAAATTCATCCCAATAATAAGACTGATTGGATTTCTGCTTTTGATATTTAATTTGAGTTCGATGCAGCTTTTCTCGCAGTATCAATCTCTGTTTGTGTTTTTTGAGCAGCCGGTTCGGATGGCTTACTTGCTGTAGGGGATGAGCGTCCAATTGCTCCTCCACCAAATCCAGTCTCTGCTGCTGTTCCCCAACTTCAGGAGCAGGAGTTGGGGGAATGAGATAATCGGCAATCTGCTTGGCAATTATGGCGCTATATTCATCTCCCTTACGCCATTTTCCCAGTTTGAGATTTTCTAAGGGCTGTTGAGGAATTTCTGCAATAGCTTCCTTGGGCAAAGAACCTTCGTTAATTTCGCTAATGTCGGCATTTGCCGCGATATACCAGTGGTTGTCTGCTCCCAAACATAACAAGTTAGGAGCTTGACCGGAACTCGGAACCTGGTGGTCGACTAAAACTGCTGCAATTGGAGAACTCACCCTAATATGCCTGCCTTTTAAACCGACAATGCTACCGGGTTCTAACTGAGCAATTAATGGTTTAATTTGACTTTTTCGCGTGGCTTCTGCTTGCTGTTGCAAAATACTTAACAGTCTACGCTCTTCTTTGAGACGATCGCGCAATTTTTGATAGCCGTTTAAATCTCCAACTGAGACAGGAGCCAACTCTACATCTAATTTGGCTAGTTTGGTAGTTATCTCGGCGATCGCCTGTTGTTCGGGGGCAAGTCTTTTTTGAGCTAAATATTCGGCAAAGCTTCTTGCTAGTAATTCTTTAACTTCATTGAGATCGTGTTTTTGCAAGAGATTGAGCACCATACCATAGGAAGGAGTAAACCAACTCCTAAGCGGTTCTGCTGCCGAAGTTGCCAAGAAAGCAGCTTCTTTTGCTCCCTCATAAGGAGTTTGCAAAGCGATTACGTATCCTACTTTATCTTTACCCCTACGTCCCGCTCTGCCAGATATCTGTAAAAATTCTGAGGGAGTCAACATACTGTGTCCGCCATCGGTACGTTTGGAGAGGGCAGACACCACAGTGGTGCGAGCGGGCATATTGATCCCAGCTGCGAGAGTGGCAGTAGCAAAGACAATTTTAACTAATGCCGACTCAAATAGTCGTTCGACTAATTCTTTCCAGGCTGGTAACAATCCGGCATGATGAGCGGCAATCCCCCTCATTAAGGGTTCGATTTGGTCGATTCTAGCGATTTGGGAACGTTCGCACAAAAATTGCCACAGCAGGTATTTTTGATTGGGATTTGCAGTTAAGTAAGTTAATAAATCTCTTTCGGCATGAGGATTTTCGGCTAGATATTCTCGTATTAGTTCTGCTAGCTTCCTATTTGACTCGGAAAAATGGGACAGCAAAGCGTTTTGTAATTCCAAATTCTCAACCAAAAAGAAATGTAGCAAGATGCTTTCTATTTGGATTGCTTCTTCTGGAGTTACCAATACTAAAGAATCCAATTCATCTACGGCGCGATCGCAGCCTCGACGACTAAAAATAATATAAATTGCCGGCAGCATATCGTTAGCTCCAAGCTGCTGCACTACCTGAAAGATGTTCGGACAGTTTTTATTCGAGCCTTTCCTACGCTGCCCGGCTTTTGAAGGTAAACCTTTGAGCTTGGGGTTAATTTTAGTCTGAGTGCGGTCTAAAAGATAGTGCAGCCCTCGGCGATCGCAAAAATAATAACGCAGCGGGACTGGACGAAAATCCGAATTGACTAGTTCGCAGTCATAGATTTTATCTTCACTAGACTGAGAATTGCGAACTTTAATTATCCAGTCGGTTAACTCTTCGGGATTTCCTACAGTTGCTGAAAGAGCCACCAGCTGAATTCGGGGCGGACAATAAATAATCGACTCTTCCCAGACAGTACCGCGAAAGCGATTGCTTAAATAGTGGCATTCATCTAGGACTACCGCTTCTACATGTTCTAGAGAAGTTCCTAACTGTCCGATGGGAGTTTCGTAAAGCATATTGCGAAATATCTCCGTAGTCATTACCACTACTACTGCATTGGGATTGATAATGATATCTCCTGTCAGCAATCCGATTTTCTGGCTATCTCCCGCACCGAATTGTGCCTGAAAATCACGAAATTTTTGATTGGAAAGAGCTTTAAGTGGAGTAGTATAAAAAACTCTTTTGCCATGCTGTAGAGCACGATAAATAGCGTATTCTCCGATTAAGGTCTTGCCCGAACCAGTAGGGGCACACACTACTACCGACTTACCCGCAGCTAAAGCTGCGATCGCCTGCTTTTGGAAACTATCTAGTTCAAACGGAAATATTTCTTGTAGATTTAACTTAGAAGAAGCAATTAAATTCACGCGCTATTCAATCGGGCTATGAGCTTGAGTAATTTGTTTGAGATTAGATACATTGTGACACTTTTGTTGAGAATCAGAATTTATTTAACAAATTTCTAGGATAAGTTATTCTCAATCTTTTTCTGGCATGAGTTATGCTTGACCTTGAAACATTAGAGGATCCTAAGTTAGGTCAACTTAATTCAACAGTGAACGCAGGTTTGGGGATCGAGAGTTGCCAGAGAAACTCAATAAGTTAGTTTAACGTTTACCTTGGTGGAGTTACTTAGAGGAGCAATATTTAGTAGTTAGATTTAATGGGATGAATGTTTATATAACAAAGATGACTAAGATCGATACTAATATTTTACTATTTTTAATTAGCTGCACGGCAATTATGGCTCTTATGGGATTATTTTTCTTATTTCAATTCATGCTTTCTTTGAGTAAACGTTTTCTATCTACTCAGCTTATCGAAGCGATTCAGAAGGTAATTAACCCCGATCGCTATTGGTTGGGTATTAGTATTTTGTTATCTTTTATTGACTTGTCACTGTTATTTTTTGACACCCCTAAATGGGTCAGTGTCATTGAAATCCCCTTGAGTTTGGCGATCGCCGTTAGTGCTATCTGGTTGGGATTTCGCCTATTCAGTCAGCTTTTTGATAACTTTTTATTGGATGCCGCCCTGCAAAGAGGACGCAAACTTACGGGAGAGTTTTTACTTTTGGGCAAACTACTTGCCAACTCAATTATCGTTATCGTCGTAGTTTTTATCTTTGCACAAACTCACAAAATTAATATTTTTGGTTTAATTGCTAGTTTGGGAATCGGTGGTTTGGCAATCGCCTTTGCTTCACAAAAACTTCTCGAGCAGGTACTGGGAGGAATTGTTCTTTATCTAGACCGACCTTTTGTTATCGATGACTACATTCATCTTCCTGATGGCACATTTGGCAGAGTAGAATCTATTGGCTGGCGCTCTACTAAAATTAGAACTTCTGGTAAGGGTAGTCTGGTTATCGTTCCCAATAGCGTGTTAACCCAAGTAAATATTGAAAATTTAACTGGTGCCAAAAAGGTTATTTCTCTAATTTATTTGACTTTTTATCGTACTCTTCCTGATGAAGAAAGAGCTTTAATTCGTCAAATTATTCTCGAGAGTACCAAAGATATTTTCGGCATCGATCCTCGCAATACAGAGGTAATTTTTAAAAACTTAATTGCTGAAGATAATCAAAAAATAACTCAAGCACAGGTTAACTTTTTTATTTTGGGCTCAGGAGAAGTTTCAATGGATTTGCGTCGTCAACTTCTCGATGCTGCCAACCAAAATATTACTAAACAGTTAAAAGAATATAGCATAGCTTTCGATATAGAAGAAAGAACGATAAATGTTGATTCTCCAATTACGATTTGACGAGCAAATATTTTGACTTTCTATGAATATTTCGGAAACAATTCAAAAAACGATTCGAGGTTGGTTGGAACTAGATGACTCGACCAAAAATCTAATTTTGAGACACACTATTAACGTAGGTGTTTTTATAGTTTTTTTATTCCTAGCCTTACTAACAGGTAGATACACTCCCATACTTGTAAAAGCAATTATTCAAAAATTGTTTCCCGATAAATTTTCTCAAATTTATGCGCGGTTAATTGTTCCCTTAGAAAAACTAATTAGAATTGCTGGAACTTTAGTCTTGGTTTCAATTAGCTTTAACCTGATTGAGGAGTACCGAGGTTTTTACGAATTTGCCAAGTTCTTTCTCAACTTAGCAGTAATTATTAGTATTGCTTGGCTAGCTTCTCGTCTGTTCAGACAGTTTGTCAGAGTCTATGGTATCGATATGATTCGTAGGCTAGGCTTAGAAGTAGACGAGATGTTGCTCGTATTTGAAACTATTGCCAATGTAATTATCGGTTTTGTGGCGGTAATAACTTTTGCCCAAAGCCAAGACATCAATTTAATTGGCTTATTAGCTGGAGTAGGAATTGGCGGTATCGCTGTTGCTTTTGCCGCCCAAAATACTTTAGAACAGCTTTTGGGCACCATTGTACTCTATTTAGACCGCCCTTTTATTCCCGGCGATTATATTCGCGTCAGTCTCAATCCCCATGCTGAAGATGTCTATGGCAGAATCGAATCGATTGGCTTGCGCTCGACTAAACTGAGAACTGCAGCTAAAAGCACCCTAGTAATTATACCCAATTCGATTTTAGCTAATTTGGATATCGAAAATATTACTAGGGGTAAAAAGGTGATGGTGTTGCTCTACCTAGACTTTTTAAGACAACTCGAAGAACGAGAGCAAGCTTTGGTAGAGCAGATAGTTAGTGAAAGTACTGATGCTCTGTTTGGTATCGATCCTGGCAGTACTAAAATTAAACTCTTTCAACCAGAAGATAAGCCAGGAACCCGTGCTAGGGTTACTTTCTTTATTTTGGGTTCTTCAGAAAATTCGATTCAACTACGAAAACGACTTCTAGAACTAGCAAATGAAACTATTTCTCAACAGTTTAAAGATTATCAAATCGAGTTTATCATGCAAGAACCAACCATTTATGTTGAGTCACCGGTGACTATTTAAGAACTTTTTTATCCAAATTTGCACGACTCGTGAACGGCAGCGGGAATAAAAGAAGTAGTGAGTAGCCAGAAGCCAGGGGGCGAAGAAAGAAGGGAAGAGTTTCTAAGATAGAGTTGCTACTTTCTGCTGATGTTTTTGATTTCTCTCTTGTCCCAGTTTAGGGACAAAAAAGAGTTTCTTTGGTGTTACGTCCTGTAGTAGAATTAGTACCACTCGCTCTTTCACACAAGGCTTTTTCGGTTCTAAGACTCATTAACGCATTGGTGAAGTCTGCACCTTCAATAGTGGCTCGCTCGAGCATCACATTGGTTAAAAAGGCACCTTCTAGAACAGCATTTCTGAGATTAGCTGTGGTCATTCGAGTTGATTCTAGATCTGCCCCACGCAAATTTGCTCCCTCGAAGTTTGCTCCAGCTAAATTGGCCCCAAAAAATCGTACTCCCGACAAATTCGAGTGACTAAAATCGCTGCCCCGCAAATTAGCGTGATCGAAACTTGCATCGGTTAAATCTTGCCGAGCAAAATCAGCATCTGTCAAAACCTGCTTGTTAAAGTCGCGACTCCAAGCTGGCATCACCCAGATACTGCTAAGTAAACTGACAGCAGTTAAGAAAATCGAGAGATTACCGATAATTTTTTTTAGATTCATTGTTGCTACTTAAATCTCGGTCGCTAAAATTTTACCGCTAAATGTTTCCTGGTTTCTACAGCCTTTATTTAAAGTAATTACATAAAAAATACTTTAAATTAGAATAATTAAATTGCGCTCTAACTGACGATCGCCGAATGGGCTAAAGTCAATTTACCAGTATCAAAGGAGAAACCTAGTTGTGGACGAAAAAAAAACAGCATTAGTTAATACAATAGCTATTTTGTTATCAGTTACACCAGAAACCACCCTGGGTAGATTGCTCAAGTTTTGCTTAGAGGCTAAAGTCGAGCGTGAGATTGCAGGTAAAACCTCTTTACAGATAGCACGAGAATTTGTCGCCGATCCTTCTTATTTACCCTACTGGACACAAGAAGTTGTCGGTGCCGACGGCGAATTTAAAGCTGAGGAATGGAAAGCTTTAGGTGAATTGGGAATTACCGATACGGATAAGTTTTTAGATGCTTTGTGGAAGGAGTTGGAAAATATAGATTTATAAGATGAAAAACATCGGCAAGTTAGGTGAAATATTAGTTGCTTCCTGGTTAGAAACCCAGGGTTATCAACTCCTCGCTCGAAATTGGACTTGTCGTCAGGGAGAAATCGATTTAATCGCGATTCATCCTGCTAAACAAAACTTAATCTTTATTGAAGTTAAAACTCGTAACGGTCATAATTGGGATGAAAATGGCTTACTAGCTATTGATGACGGCAAACAAGAGAAAATCTGTCAGGCAGCAACTCTTTTTTTAGCTAAAAACCCCCAATTAGTCGAACTGCCCTGTCGCTTTGATGTGGCTCTAGTTAAATACGAGTTGGTAAGCAAACTAAAAAACCGAGCCAAATGTTTGACCGCCAAGCAATTTTCAGTCGATGGCGATTTTTATCAATTTAATTTACAAACCTATTTAAGAGCAGCTTTTGACTTAGCTTAATTAAAAACTACAGTTTTATTCCCATAAACTAAAATTCTGTTTTGCAGGTGAAATCTCACCGCACGAGCTAAAACCAATCGCTCTAAATCTCTGCCTTTGCGAATTAAATCTGCAGTAGTATCGCGATGACTAATTCTGACTACTTCTTGTTCGATAATCGGACCTTCATCCAAATCTCGAGTAACGTAGTGTGCCGTAGCACCGATGATTTTAACTCCTCTTTGATAAGCTCGATGATAGGGATTGGCTCCGGGAAAAGCAGGTAAAAAAGAATGATGTATATTAATAATTTTGGGAAAGCTACGAATAAATTCAGAGCTTAAAATTTGCATATATTTAGCTAACACCACTAGATTGATGTCATAATTTGCTAACAATTTTAGTTGTCTAGCTTCTTGTTCCCGTTTGTTTTCTTTGTTAATCGGAAGATGATAGAAATCAACTCCAAACTGTTCGGCGATCGCCTTTAAATTACCATGATTGCTAATAATTAGCGGTATTTCAGCTTGTAATTCTTTGGCTTGATGCCGCCAGAGTAAATCCAACAAGCAATGCTCTTGCTTGGTTACCCAAATAGCAAGGCGGGGCAAAGTGTCGGAAAAATGTAATTGCCAAGTTGCTTCTAAAGGTTTGGCGATCTCTTCGAAAGCAGTGGCGGTCGCCTCGCGGGATAAATTAAATCCCCGTAGCTGCCATTCGATGCGAGTTAAAAATAAATTGTCGCTTAAATCTGTGTGGAGATCGGCGTGAATAATATTGCCACCGTTACTGTAAATAAAGTTGGCGAATTTGGCAACTAGACCCGGGCGATCTGGACATGAAATTAAGAGGGTTGCAGTAGGAGTAATCATCTGAAAAAAATTAACTAAATTAGTATTTACTAGCAAAAATTAGAATATCTTTAACCTTGCGAGAGTGACATAATTCAATTAAGCTGCATTTATATTTTTTTAATTTTCTAAAAAGAAATTAATTTGACGCACCAATTTTGGGAAAACTAAAATTGGATAGTAATTATCAACTTATCTATTTAATTTATGTAAAATCGCTATTTATAATAAGCGGTTCTGGCGAAAACCCAAACCACAATAAGATTTTCGTCTTTGTAAAGCTCTATCTATATTATTTGCTCAAAAAAAGATTATGAATAGTCAGGATAACCCTTTAGAGTTCCACGACAATCGGGATGAACCAGCTGTAGATGGTTTAGAAAATACCGGTCGAACTGTTCCTCAAAATGAAGAATTAGATAGTAGTCGTAACGATCTGTGGATAAATGAGAATTCGGAGTTGGATTTAGACGTCTTTTCCGACGAAACCGATGTTTTTGAGGATCGTCTACCTTCTCTAGCAGAAGTTGAAGAATCACCTGAGTCAGAAAGCGAAATAGACTTAGAGCTATCCAAGTGGGATTTTCGCAATCCTCTCGATCGCAAGACAAACATCGAAAGTAGTTATGAAGTAGATAAATCTGAATTCGAGCGACTTTCCGAGTCGGAAGTATCTACTAAAAACTTGCAAGATAGTGCCAGAGGGGAAACAGAATTTATCGAAGAGATCGAACTAGACGAAGAAATTAGTTTAGAGGAAAACTCTCTAAGTTTCGCTCTCGATACCGAAAGAGGAGAAACAGAATTTATCGAAGAGATCGAACTAGACGAAGAAATTAGTTTAGAGGAAAACTCTCTAAGTTTCGCTCTCGATACCGAAAGAGGAGAAACAGAATTTATCGAAGAGATCGAACTAGACGAAGAAATTAGTTTAGAGGAAAACTCTCTAAGTTTCGCTCTCGATACCGAAAGAGGAGAAACAGAATTTATCGAAGACTATAATTTAGACACATCTCTCGAGCTCGAAAATTTAGAATTGGAAACTGCAGAGAGTAATTTAGATGGGCAACTAGAATTAACAGACCCTCTGTCAGAAGAAGCGAACGGGGATGTCGACTCGAATGACTTAGATAATTTACTGCTTTCCCAATCCGGACCAGAATTATTAAATTCGACCAACTCCGATAGTTCTTTAGACTCAATCGAATTAGATCTCAGTTTAGATTCAAATTTAGAATTAGCCAGTTTGGACGCAATTGTTGGTTTAAGTGAGTCTGAAAATAACTTACCGCCACAATCTTCAAGCGTGGTAATATCTTCCCCTGTTGCCAAAGTTCAATCTATCCCCGAGGCCGAAACAGCAGCCAAATTGAATGTCTTCGACCCGACAATGCGGGTATCGGTGCGTAAATTAGACAATCTCAATAACTTAATTGGGGAATTAGTAGTCAAACGTAACCGACTTGAAGAAGACCAAGAAAGATTGCGTCGCTTTCTAGATAATTTACTCGGTCACGTTCAGTCTCTGGGAGAGGCGGGTACGAAAATGCACGATATGTACGAGCGATCGCTTCTAGAAGGAGCATTGCTCGCTAGCCGTCAATCTAACGTAGTAGCATCGCGAGGTATAAATCGGTCTGGTTTTTCCGAGCAAGGCGAACAATTGCGGGCGGACGAACTTGACGCACTCGAAATGGATCGCTTTACGGGCTTTCACCTACTCTCTCAAGAAATTATCGAGCTAATCGTTAGAGTTAGAGAAGCTGCTTCCGATATTCAGTTTGTGGTCGATGAAAGCGACAAAGTGACTCAAACTCTCCGTCAGGTAACTACTCAGCTACAGGAGGGAATGAATTCCTCGCGTATGGTTGCTTTCGGACTCACAGCAGACCGCTTACCAAGAGCGATTCGGGAAATTTCTCGTCAGCAAAAAAAACAAGCCAAACTAAACGTAGAAGGGAAAGAAGTTCTGATCGATAAAATGATCGTCGAACACCTTTACAATCCCATGACTCACCTAGTCAACAATGCAATATCTCACGGTATTGAATCTCCAGAAGAGAGAATTAGACTAAGCAAACCTGTGGCTGGAAATATTAATATTAAAGCTTTTATCCAGGGAAACCAAACCGTAATTACAGTTGCTGACGATGGTGCGGGAATCGATTCGGAAAAAGTCAAAAATAAAGCGGTTGAGAAAAACCTCTTAACTTGGGCAGAAGCACAAAACTTAACTCAACCAGAAATTTACGATCTGCTATTTCATCCAGGGTTTAGTACCAAAGACAAAGCCGACGACTTTGCAGGTCGTGGGGTGGGAATGGATGTAGTTTTGACTGACCTCAAAAAAATTCGCGGAACTATCAGTATAGAATCTCAAAAAGGTCAGGGAACGACTTTTACTATTCGACTACCTCTGGTTTTAAGTATTTGTAAGGCCCTAATTTGTGTAGACAATAATAATCCGATCGCTTTTCCAATTGATGGTGTAGAAAATACGCTGGAATATTTTGCTGATGACATTCAAGTTAATGAAAATGGAGTAAGGTGTATTTCTTGGCAAAATAAACTCTTACCTTTGCGACCTTTAAGTAGTTTGCTTACCTACAATCGCCAAATAAGACGAGGAAGCCTTTACAGTGCTAATAACCGCGACGAAGATACCATAGCTGTGATTATTTTGCGCAGTGTCGACAACTTTTTGGCAGTGGAAGTAGATGAAGTACAAGCCGAACAAGAAATCGTAATCAAACAAATTGAAGGCTCTTTAGCCAAGCCTCCTGGGATCGCAGGAGCAACAGTTTTGGGCGACGGCAAGATTATGCCGATTGGTGACGTATTAGAGCTGATTGAAATCGCTCAAGGCAGGAGAACGATTAAAATGAACTTCGAGCTTCTCGAACGCCTGCCAAGCGAGCCTGCTGAAACCCAAGTTCGTCAGGAACCGATGGTGTTAGTAGTAGATGATTCGATTACCGTCCGAGAACTGTTATCGATGAGTTTCAATAAGCTCGGTTATCGCGTCGAACAAGCTAGAGACGGTCAAGAAGCCTGGGATAAATTGCGTGGCGGACTCCCCTGCGATATGATTTTTTGCGATATCGAGATGCCGAGAATGAACGGCTTGGAACTGCTCTCAAATCTTCAAAAACACGAAGGATTAAAGCGAGTACCGGTGGCAATGCTAACCTCTCGCGGTGCTGACAAACATCGTCAACTCGCGAGTGAATTAGGAGCGCAGGCTTACTTAACCAAGCCTTACACTGAAAAAGACCTCATGGATGTGGCTCAACGTCTAATTGAAGTCAATCGAGTTGAGGAAAAAACTGAGTCAGTTGCTTCGGCAGAGCCTGCAATTTCGGAACCTAAATTTGACAATTTAGCTACCTCAAATTCAGAGTCTAGTGATGCGCCACTAGTTTTGGTTATTGATGATTCGGTAACGATCAGAGAGCTATTATCAATGACTTTTAAAAAAGCTGGTTATCGGGTAGAACAAGCCAGAGATGGTCGAGAAGCCTGGGAAAAACTCAAACAAGGCATTCCTTGCGATGTTGCCTTCTGCGATATCGAAATGCCTAGAATGAATGGATTAGAACTATTGTCCCAACTTCAGCAAGACGAAAAACTTTGTACTTTGCCCATTGCCATGTTAACTTCTCGGGGAGCCCAAAAAATGCGGAATATTGCCGCTCAAAAAGGTGCTAAAGGTTACTTTGTCAAACCTTATGTCGAAGATTCTCTATTGGATGCGGCTAAGAGAATGATTAATGGCGAAATTTTGCTCGGTAGTATCGAGCTAGATTGAAATAAAACCAATGCAAGCGCTATGGTTTGAAGTCGCGTTTACACAAACGGACGACTAAAACCTATTCGATAAAGTAGACTTGGCTCATAAAAAATTTTACTAAACATAAATTTAATGTTTGAAATTACTGTAGTCGGTCGCAGACTGGCGATCGCTTTACTGGGTTGTTGGTTGGCAACAGAAACTGTAGCGGCAGTTGCTGTTAATGCTAAAGAAATCGAGTTAGAGGTCGGCATTATTCAAAGATTGGGTACTGAGCCTGTTGACGAATCAGAACCTGCCATCGACAAAGTTACAATTCGCAGTACTGCTGGAGATTCTCTGACGGTCAATTTTCCTCAGGCAGAGAATATCAAACCGATTGAGACTCAAAAAGTCACACTGACAGTCGAGGCACAACCCCTAACCAAGCCCCAACTATCAGAAAGGCTAGTTTTGAGCGATCGCGCTACTTTTGAAACTGCTGAAGCCAGTGCCAATTCTTGGCAAGAACTGGGCATTAAGGTGGAAATCGTTCAGCCAGGACGCTGGCAGGTGTGGGCAAAACGAGATGTCTATTCAACTCCTCTAATCCGACGCTGGCTGCTTCACAGTTTACAGGCAAATGGTTACGATGAGGCTTATTTATCGACAGAGGTCTTAACTCATCAGCCCCAAGCTACTCTAACTATTGCCGGTCGAGAATATCAACAGGATGAGGTCGAAATTACCACCAAAAAAAATCTAGTCGAAGTCACCACTGGCGATGACGAAGCAGCTACTCATCTCTATGGTGGAAGTTTAGAACTCCAACCCAATGCTTTTGGGGAATATACCCTAGTCAATCACGTTCTTTTAGAAACCTATCTTAGAGGGGTCGTACCCCACGAAATTGGCACCAAGGCTCCGCCCCAGGCAGTCGCCGCCCAAACTATTATCGCCCGTACTTATGCCTTACGCAATTTACGGCGTTTTGCTGCAGATGGTTATCAGCTCTGTGCTACCGTTCACTGTCAGGTATACAAAGGTTTGTCGGGAACTAATCTAAAGAGCGATCGCGCTATCGAAGCTACCAAAGGTTTGGTTTTGACTTACCAAAACGAATTGGTAGATGCTCTTTATTCCTCGACTACTGGAGGGGTTACCGCCACGTTTGACGAGATTTGGAATGGCGCAGATCGCCCTTATCTCCAAACGATTATCGATTCTCCCCAACCTGTTTGGGATCTATCCGAGTTTCCTTTGACTGATGAAACGAATTTGCGGCGTTTTTTAAAATTGAAACAAGGATTTAACGAAACAAGACACAGTAGGGTATTTCGCTGGCATAAAACTAGCAGTATTAAAGACTTAAACCGAGATTTACGCAATTATTTAACTAAAACACGCCATCCCCTTGCAGATTTTCGTACTATTCAATGGATGAACATAGAGAAGCGATCGCCTTCTGGTAGAATTTTGACTTTGACGATTCAAACCGATAGAGGCAAAGTGCAGTTACATAAAAACGACGTACGCAGTGCTTTTGAAGCCCCAATTAGTACTTTATTTTATCTCGAACCAGTTTATGAGGAACGAGAGCGATTAAAAGCCTACGATTTTATCGGCGGTGGCTTCGGTCATGGAGTCGGTTTAAGTCAATATGGCTCTTACAATTTAGCTAATCTCGGTTGGACGGCAGCGCAAATTCTCAGCTTTTATTATCCCCAAACTACGATTGAGCCTCTAAACGATGCGATCGTTTTCTGGCGTGCTCCTTTACAACTATCCAGAACTAACCAGCAGTCATATGGCGATCGAATTTGGCTACACACGGTTAAACTATAGTGTAGAGTAGCGTAGGATATTTTTGTTCTAAATAAATAAATGTTATGACTATTTGGGTGAACGAACAAATCGATCCGAGCGGGATTATTTATGCTTGTATTGCCTGTGAGAATGAAGCAATCGCCAAAGACTGTCATCAAAATTGGCAAAACAATCTTAGTGAAGCCCAAAAACAAAGTGGTTGGGTAGCTCGTTTGCGTACCGTTGAGACTTGGAATGAGGTACCAGTCAATGCTTTGAAGCTAAGTTATTAAGAAATTAGAATAACAATTTTAAATCAAGTCTAGAATAAAAGCCTTGTCAATTGCGTTCTCTAATCTATAAACGGTTCTCTCAAATTAGATAAGACCGCATTAGTTGTCTCCACCCGAAGATTCGACCGGCTCTCGCTTGGAAAAACCCCAAGTAAAAAATATAGTAACGACGGCGATGGTAACCCATTCGGGAATAACCAAATCGGGAAAAATTGCCTTGAGCAACAACCGCAACCCTACAAAACCTACAGTGATAAATCCTGCATCCTCTAAATAGGTATATTCTTTTAGCCAGCGAATAAAGAGTTCGGCTAGAAAGCGCAGCGTAATTACACCAATAGTACCACCAGCAATAATCAGCCAAGTTTCATCCGCAATCGCGATCGCTGTAGTCACGCTGTCGAGGGAAAAAGCCAGATCGGTAATGGCAATTGTAGGAATTATTTGCCATAAAGAAGAAAACTTAAGATGCTTGTGGTCTGATACTGACTCATTATCATCAGTAACAAAATAGTTAAATACCAACCACAACAAATATATCGCTCCCAGTAATTCAAATTGCCAGAATCGAACTACCCAAGTAGCAGTTAAAATCAATGCAATTCTCAATACATAAGCAACCACCAAACCGATATTAAGTGCCTGACGCTGCAATTTAGGCTCTTCTAAACCTTGGGCGATCGCAGCTAGCGCGATCGCATTATCCGCTGAAAGTACGGCTTCTAAAACTATTAACACTAGCAAGATTAGAGGAGTTTGAAAGCCCAGATCTGCCAGATAATCAAAGTAATCGAATGAATCTCCAACCATTCACTTTTGTTCTCCAGATTGATAATAAATGAGAATTGAGGCTACTGTCGCAAGCTACGAGAGCGATCGACAATTTATATTTTCATTTTCTCTACCGCCTAACAGCTCTACCAAATCTCGTAGTTAAATTCTCAATTTTTAGTCAGTTTTTATTAATTATGTTGCATATTGTAACGACTTGTTTGGCTTGGGGACAATTATGACGCAAATTAGAAAATGAATAACTTTTTTTCAAACAGGAGTAATTTAATATGCCTTTATCCGATACTCAAGTTTTTGTCGCTTTAGTGGTGGCTTTAATTCCCGGAATTATGGCAATTCGACTTTCTACGGAACTTTACAAATAAGTCCTCGATAATAATATATTGAAGCTCTTCCATTTTGGATCTAAACCACAGTGTTTATTGCTATAGGTGGGTCTGAGTGAGTCGGTATTAACTCAGCAGTCACAGATTACTTCGTCGTTTTAAGGCGAGACGGTCTGTGACTGTCGCTCGAATAATTGCTAAGCTAAAGCTTCGTGACAGCTATTTAATTTAAATGAATCGAAATCGGCAGTCCACAACTAAAATTCCTCGCCCTTCTCAAAAAAAGCGCTCTCCTTATCGAGGAGTTACGGCAGAAGTTTGGCTCAAGCTAATTTTGAGTTGGGTAATTGCGATCGCTTCAATTGCTTCTTTAATTAAATTATTGCCCTACCATTTTTCCCAACAAGCAAAGTTAGAAGAACTTCGCACTCAAGTAGGACAAACCGAGGCTAGAGTTAGAGAGTTACGCCATCAACTCAATCACAACTTCGATCCACAACAAACTCAAAGTCTCATGGAACAGTATAGTTCGCTGCTAGCACCCAATCGCAGTCGAATTTATTGGCTGCCTAAAGAAAAAGTAGATCGCAAGCGATAAAAAAAATAGGCAATGGCTACTTACTGTCGCTTCTTGCCTCTTGCCTATAATTCATTGTTGTTAGTTATATTATCCACGAAGAGGATTGTATAATGTTTCCAACCAAACTGTTACTTTTTCTCGATATCTGTCTTGCCGAATATCGTCTTTTAAAAGTTGTAGACTCTTTTGGTAATCAGCAACAGCACAATTCCAATCCCCTCTCAAATGGTAGCAGCGTCCTCTTTCAGCATAAATTCTCTCCTGAAAAGAGTTACCAATAATTAGAGTCAGATCGAAATTTTCAATTGCCGAGTCGTACATTTCCAATTCACGAAAAGTAATGCCTTGGTTGATCCAAGCTCGAAGATTGGTGGGATTGAGATCGAGTGCCAAATCGTAATCGGCGATTGCTTCAGCCAAGTTGCCTTGAGCCGCATAACAATTAGCTCGATTGTTGTAAGCACTGTCTAGCTTGGGGTCGAGTTTTAAAGCTAAAGATAAATCGACAATTGCTTCAATCGTTTGGTTATTGTGGAAGTGCATTAATCCTCGGTTATTGTAATTTACTGCACTATCAGGACGAAGGGCAATTAACTCGTCTAGTATCGCGATGGCAACTGCGTAATCTCCTCGAGCAGTTATTTCTTCCAAACAAGTTTTGAGTCTAGCTTCTGAGTTGAGTTTTTCACCGTAAGCTAGAGAGGAGTATAGACAGACAGATACTTCATTCGAGCTATAAGTCGAGAGTAAGCTCCCTTGTTTTGGCTGAAATCGAGCGCAATTTTGATAGTCGATTTGCATGGCATCAATAAAACCTGGTTAAAGCTAATACATTATCTGGCTTGATTCTTAAGTTGAGCTGAATAATATGTCACCGAGCACAGTTTTGCACAATTGTTTACCAATCTAGGATAAAGATTTGGTTAAGTTTAGCAAGCGAGATTGCATTTCTCCCTTTGGCTCGCAGCACAATTAAATCATCTATTTAGTGAATAGAGTTCCCTAAAATTCTGAAAAAATAACAGTGTTTATCATTAATTTCAATTTATTGCCATTGGTATATTTATGTATTTTTTAGATTACGGCTCGAATCAGTGCTAGGTTTTAAGTTGGAATGTTTGGTTCGAGCGAGATTTTTAATAAAGTCGGCTATTTAAACACAATATTGAACTACATTCCTAAACATTCCTAAATGTTGACCAGCGGTCAGAGAAGAGTGCTTCGGGGCGAAGCGTTTGCGGAATAGACCGAGTCTTCGACTTGTTCGGCAACCCGCAGAGTCTCGCCTTGGTTGCGAGTCTGCTTTGCGGGGCGTTAGAGGACGCAAAGTTTCCTCACGCTAATTATATATAGCCCTTGGTTGATGGCGGACGTGATGAAGTAATCTCTGACAGTTAGTCAGCATCAAACTAGCTAACGAGTGCTGTACTAATTAAATTTATGACTAACACAACATTACTAACACGAGCATCAGATTTAACTCCAGAAGACTATTGTGTCTTAGGAGTAGCTACCTGCTTTCTTAGAGAAGAAGGAGAAGTACGAGAAATTAAAGTAATCGAACCAATTCCCTCTGCTGCATTAGAAGCACTGGTAAAAGAAATTCCTACCTCTTATCAAGCAGCCTGTGCTAAAACTCTGGGAGAAATTATGGTTGAAGACAAAATCCAACTACCTGCAGAATTTCCTCAGGATGCTAATTTATGCGATCACTTCGAGGAGAGACTATTAGCTGCAGCCCGTACTTACAAAAGTCGTCCTGAAGCTAAAAAACATCTTCCTTTAGGAACTCTCAAACAAGATTTTAACTATTCTTTAGAAAGAAAAAGAGTTCTAAATGCTACAAATATCGTGCGTGTTGAAGATAATATCAAACAGCACGAACACACCCACAAAGTTCTTTAAATGATAAATAATGAAGTTCTATCTTTTTTGTTTATCATTTATTGTGGTTGGGTTGGGTGAGGTGACCACGGCTCAAGCTCGAGCGATACTATCTGGTGAAGGGGGTAATAGGCAATCGCCCGAGCTAGCTACAAAACATACTCCTAGAGATCTAATCGTTCAGTCGCCAACTGAGTCAGAAACAGTTATACCGTCTGCTAAAGGAAAGACTATTGGCGAGATTGAAGTACGCTTTGTCGATCGCGATGGTAATCTCACGGAAGGCAAAAGCCAACCAGAGGTAATTACAAGAGAATTCGACTTAGAACCAGGAGATCTGTACGATGCAAAATTGGCAGAACGAGGTTTAACAGGAGTTAGAGATTTAAACATCATCGACGATGCCGAGCTGGCTTTAGAGCCTGGACCAACAGCTGATGAAGTAGTAATGGTAGTAACGGTCAGAGAAAACAGCGATCTCTTTTTTGCCTTTGGATTAACTTTACAACCTCCTACTGCCTTGCGAGGTCCCGTTAAGCCCAATGTAGTTGACGCTTCATCTAATAGCTCTCTGGGTATAGCTGGCGGTGTTCGTTTTGGCTGGCGAAACCTGGGCGGTACCAATCAGCTACTTAGCTTTGGCATCGAAGGGGGTGAAGAAAGATTTGGTTTTGATGTTGGCTATCGCAATTATCTCCGTCACGACAGGGGTTACAGCATTAATTTCTTCAATCAACGGGGAGTAGAACCTGAATTTGACAATGGCGATCGCGATGTCGATCTCCCCAGTGACAATGAGCCTTGGGTACATCGGCTAGGTGGTGGTGTGGAGTACTTTCGTCCTCTGGCTAGAGATTTTGAAGGAGCGATCGGTATTTCTTATCAACGCATTTCTGCTAGAGAAAGAGCATTTTCTAACGATATCTCAGCTCGCGACGAATTCGGCAATCGCCTTACTGTTAGTGATGACGGGCGGGACGATTTATTAACCATTAATTTTGCTGCTGTTTTAGATCGTCAAAACGACCCGCGCAATCCTACTGAGGGTTTTATCTTACAGTTGGGTAGCGATCAGTCTATTCCCATCGGTGATGCCAGTATTACCTATAATCGTCTGGCGGCTAACTATACTCAATACTTGCCTTTAAATTTGTTTGGATTTAGCGAGGGTGCGCGAACTCTGGTACTAAATTTTCAGGGAGGGACTATTTTAGGAGAAGTGCCACCCTATGATGCTTTTATTCTAGGGGGTTCGAGTTCGGTACGCGGTTATGGAGCGGGTGAACTGGGAACGGGACGTAGTTTCGTTCAAACAACGGCAGAATATCGCTATCCAATAACTGTGATCGCGCTGTTTAACAGAGAGATCGATCTAGGTGGTACTGTATTTTTCGATTACGCCAGCGATTTGGGTACGGATGATGATGTTATCGGAAGACCGGCACTGGTGCGAGATAAACCTGGAAGCGGTTTTGGTTATGGTTTGGGTTTGCGCGCTCTTACTCCCGTGGGTGCGGTGAGGCTGGAGTTTGCCTTGAACGATGAAGGAGGTAGTGAAATAATTTTTAAGATTGGCGATCGCTTTTAGCTCATCAAAAAAGCACCTCTACTGAGATGCTTCAAAACAACAGCTGACGTGAATTGAATTATTTTTATTTAAATCCAACTGCTGCCTGCCATACAAAAGCCAATAACAGGAAAAACACGGGAATCAGGGGCAAAACGTCTACTAGGGGTTTAAACATAGCATAAGCTTCCGGCAGCTTTGCCAATAGCATTGCAGCTTCCATATATCAATCTACCTTCCAAAAATTTTCTTCTAAAGATAGAGACAATCTTATCATGATTCGGTTCTCGTTCCGAGCGGAGGCTAAGATCGATCCGAATTGCATGTTTTCAATATCTTCATAAGATTAATTCAATTTTCTAACCAGCTAGCAAAATCAGTAGTAAAAGTATCGGCAAAAATTGAGGCGCGAATTTGCTGAGTAAAACTAATCAGTTCGGTGATGTTATGCAGAGATAATAGAATATAAGCTAACATCTCGCGCGATCGCACTAGGTGATTGAGGTAAGCACGGCTAAAATTTTGACAAGTATAGCACGAGCAAGCTGGATCTAAAGCAGAATAATCTTCTTTATAGGCGGCATTTTTCAGATTGATTCGTTCTCCCTTTACTAAAGCCGTACCGTGTCGCCCCAAACGAGTTGGAATTACGCAGTCAAATAAATCGATACCTGCAGCGATCGCTCGTACCATTTCTCTATAAGTTCCGACTCCCATTAAATAGCGTGGTTTATCCACTGGCAAGAGGGGGGCAGTATGGCGAACCGTTTCATTAATTAATTCTGGTGTTTCCCCTACGCTAACCCCACCGATAGCGTAACCTGGTAAATTCAAAGCAGCTAAATCTCTGACTGCTTTGGTTCGTAGATCTAGATAAATTCCCCCCTGTACGATCCCAAATAATGCTTGTGTTTCTGGATGTTGATGTGCCGTTACGCATCTGGTTAACCAGCGATAGCTTCTCTCTGTAGCTAGTTCTACCTGTTTTTTAGTAGCATTAGCTGGAGGACATTCGTCAAATGCCATGATTACATCTGCCCCTAAAGCATTTTGAATTTGAATCGATTTTTCCGGAGTAAGTTCGATAATGCTACCATCCCGTAGCGAGCGAAAAGTAACTCCAGCTTCGCTAACTTTACGTAAGTCGCTGAGGCTAAATACTTGAAATCCGCCCGAGTCGGTCAAAATAGGATCGTACCAGCCCATAAACTGATGTAATCCCCCTGCCGCTTTAATTATGCCTTCTCCTGGCTGCAAATGAAGATGATAGGTATTAGCCAAAATCATCTGCGCCTTGGCATCTTCTAACTGTCGCGGGGTAATTCCTTTGACCGTCGCCAGAGTGCCTACGGGCATAAAACGAGGAGTTTCTACAATACCATGAGGAGTATGAAACACTCCCGTTCTAGCATGAGTATGACTGCAGGCTGCCTGACATTGAAAGGAAAATCCCACTAGTTATCGTTCTGTCCTTAATTTGTCTCTGGTTTAAAATTTTTCGTCATCCAACCGTACATCCAAATGAGCCGAAAGTGCTTCTGCTACCATAACTTCGAGAGTTACTTCGTCTATATTGTCAGATAAACTGGGATCGTAGCACGATCGCGAGATGGGAATTAGGCGCAGTTGACAATTTTCCTGGATGAGATCGAAGTATGTTTCTGCTTGCAATGACTTACCGAGCTCCAAATAATCAAAACTTTGGATATTAATATAGAGATTGCCATTAGCAATCATCGTGGATTGACAGGAATTAATGAATACTTCTTTTAGCCTACCTTTACCCTCAGTATCTATACAATTGTCAATGGTATAAATGTAGCGAACCCAAGTAATATCTTGAAGCAAGCGTTTGATATCATCTTTATTAACAATCGTTCCCCTCTCGACAATACAGGGTGCTGGCAAAGATTTTGGCGAGTCGTGATAATTCATCATATTACAACAATACAAATTTTAAGCTGACAATTTAAAGGGACTAAGTAATGATACTTAGAATATGTAGTTAAAAATAAAGTAGTCTATGAAACAATATTAATCCACATTTTTAAAGAGATAGCGCGAAATTTTGACTAATATTTGTTCTGTGTCAATCATACCTTCAAATCTGGTTTGGCAACCCATCAAACGCTCAATTAGTTCTTTGGCGAGCGCAGTATTTTTTTATACCACAGTCCCTCTGCCCGCTCGATTTATCGCCAATTGGGAAAGAATTGCTCGCTGGGCACCGATAATTGGTCTGGCGCTCGGCTCACTCTTGGGTTTATTGGCAACTAGTTTAGACGTACTAGGTATTCCCGTTTTGACTCGTAGCGCGATTATCGTAGCAATCTGGATTAAAATCACAGGAGGGTTACATCTCGATGGTGCGATGGATACAGCCGATGGTTTGGCAGTAGCAGATCTCAACCGTAGCTTAGAGGTAATGAAAGATAGTGCGACCGGGGCATATGGTGCGATCGCTGCAGTAATTATTTTATTGTTAAAAACTACTGCTTTGAGTGAAACCAATCTGCCCTGTTGGCTAGTATTAATGTTAGCTGCTAGTTGGGCGAGATGGGGACAAGTAGCTGCGATTGCTTTTTATCCTTATTTAAGAAAGACGGGCAAGGGTGCCTTTCATCGAGAAAACTTGCGCTTACCCCAAGATTTATTATTAGGCTTGGTATTCATTTTGTCGTTTAATGGTGCGCTCTGGTGGTGGGGATATTTACTATGGTGGCAAATTCTCGTAATTATTTTAGCCAGTAGTGCGATCGCTTTAACGACCGGATATTATTTTTACCGCCAATTAGCAGGACACACTGGAGATACTTATGGTGCGGTGGTGGAATGGACAGAGGTATTTATTCTCTGTATGTTGACTGTTTTTGAGTCACAGATTGCTTAGCGATAAAAATAATTCTAATTCTGCGATCTGGCTTTGCGACTATTAAGAAACAAGAAGAAGGTTAAACTTCAACCCTCGGTAGTCAAAATCTCATTAGAATAAAACCACAAAAGATTATAGGGTGAGGAATAATGGCAATTCAACTACAGCAAGCGATAACCGTAGGTAAGTATTTAGTTACCCAACGTCTTTTAGGACGCAAACACTTTCCTCTAGTATTGATGCTCGAACCCTTATTTCGTTGCAATCTAGCTTGTTCGGGGTGTGGTAAAATTCAGCATCCCACTGAGATCCTCAAACAACATCTCACCCCAGAAGAATGTTTTGCTGCTGTAGAAGAATGTGGCGCACCTGTGGTTTCTATTCCTGGGGGCGAACCCCTATTACATCCCCAAATTGATGACATCGTCAGAGGATTGGTAGAAAGGAAAAAGTTTGTCTATCTCTGTACTAATGGTTTGTTACTAGAAAAAAGTCTAGCTAAATTTAAACCTTCTCCCTATCTGACTTTTAGCGTGCATTTAGATGGCTTGCGAGAACGTCACGACAAATGCGTCGATCGCCAGGGAGTTTTCGATAAAGCGATCGCGGCAATTCGCGCTGCCAAAAGCCAAGGCTTTAGAGTGACTACCAATACTACCGTATTTGAGGGGACCGATCCCAAAGAAATGCAGGAATTTTTTGATTTCCTCGAAAGTCTCAACCTCGACGGGATGATGATTTCTCCTGGCTATAGTTACGAGTGGGCACCAAACCAGGATAGCTTCTTAAAACGCGAACAAACTAAAGCTTTATTTAGAGAAATACTTTCTCCCTGGAAATCGGGATGCAAAAAGTGGAATTTCAATCACAATCCCTTATTTTTAGAATTTTTGATGGGCGATATAGATTTTGACTGTACTCCTTGGGGTAGTCCGAGCTATAGCGTTTTGGGCTGGCAGAAACCCTGTTATCTACTCAATGAAGGACACTATTCTAGCTACCGAGAATTAATCGATAAAACTACTTGGAGTAATTACGGTAAAGCCAGCGGCAATCCCAAATGTGCAGACTGTATGGTACATTGCGGCTACGAACCTACTGCCGCTACTGCCGCCATGCAGCCAGAAAACATGAGTAAAGCGATCGGGGCTTTATTTAACGGTTAAATCTAAAGCAATTCTAAGTTAGATGCGGGTTTGAGAATGGCACGAGCTAAACCTGCATCTCCATTTTGAAGTTTAATTGGCAAACAAATTAATTCGTATTCCCCAGGAGCGATCGCCGAAAGGTTTAGTCCTTCAATAACCCAAATACCCGAACCCAAGAGGGCTTGATGAACTTCTACTACGTTACCCTGATAGCCACCTACGGAAAGATAATCGACTCCAACGGTGCGTACCTTTGTTTTTGCTAGATATTCGGCTGCTTCTGTCGAAAGATGGACGAAATCTCTGACAAATTCATCCTGTCGATAGCAACGCTCGGAGTTAACGGTTTTAAACAAGACACGATCGCCTGCTTGCAGATTATGAGGTGCGATTTCTGCTATTTTTATCGATTCTGAATCTTCAATGCCAATAACTTTAGCTTTACCGATGGTAGCATCTAAAGGCATTTTATCGACTCCCAATCCACCTTTAACAAAATGATTCAATCCATCAACATGAGTGCCGGTATGACTACCCAAGGTTAACTTAGAGACGTTGCAGACATCACCATGAGCCAGACACAAACTAGGTTCGATTTTGACACCGGGATTATCTGGCCAATGAGCCATGCCCCTATGAATGGTTAAAGACACATCGATCCAATCATGGGTATTATTCGATCGCGATTCTGACATATTAATTAATTGAGTGTTGGTGGAGTTGGCAGTTATTTTAAAAAGCTACATAACAAAATCTCAAAGTTACCCGAACTAATGTCTCTATCTCAAGATGTGTTTTTCTAAGTAGAAATCTTGTCAAAATATTAAGTAATGAATTAAAAGTCAGCGGTAAACACAAAATAATTACTGCTTTTTGCCCATTTTTTTCGATTTATCATGCCAATTCCAATTCCTCAAAGACCTAGTGGCTACAAACTAGGTAGAGCAGATGCACCAATTATCTTGGAGATGTTTTTCGATCTAGAATGTCCCTTTTCTAAAAAGTCGTGGACGAAAATACTTAAAGTAGCCGAGACTTACAGCGATCGCCTCTATCTAATTCTACAGCCCATGACTCTCGGCAATCATCGCCAAAGTTGGGACGCAACTAAAGCTGCGATCGCCGTAGCCGGAGACGATACGGATAAATTTGTTGACTTTGCTACTTATCTATTTCAGCATCAAGGAGAGTTTGCCAATGAAGCCTTTAAAGATAAAACTCAAACCGATTTTCATCGACTTCTAGCCAGCTATGCTGCCGATGGCTTTGATTGGAACGAGCGAGAATTGATCGACCGTTTAGAAAGCAAAGAGATATATAATCAGGCAAGAGTACCCGCACGTCTAGCGGTCGTGCGTGGCGTTTGGTCTACTCCTACTTTCTTTATTAACGGTGCAGAAGCTACCGACCTATCTTCTCAGTCTAGCTTGGAAGACTGGCAACAAACAATTGACTCTCTTTTAAATTAAGTGATAGATTAAACTAAATTGCGCCAGACTGACTGCTAACAACAACAATTATCTACAATCTAAGAAATAGCCAACATCAAGAGCGCGTTTGGCAAGCTCCAATGACCTTTCTATGAGCGAAAACAAATCTCAAGATAATATTCCAGTAGAATCACCCGAAAGTAAAATAACCCTGTTACGCTGTGCGATCGCTTCAACTCTTTCTGGAGGAATAGCGATCGCGCTTTACTTTTTAATGATTTCTATCGTCCAAACTTACGCCGATAAACCAGTTATCTCTGATAATCCAATAGTGGTCAATCTAACTGTAGCGGTAAGAACTATTGTAATTGGCTTGGCTGCCTTAGGGATGGGAGTTTTTGGCTTAGTGGCGGTTGGCTTGTTTTTGTTGGGAATTCAAGTAACGATTCGAGATCTCAAAAAATATTTGTCTAAAATGAAATCTAGCTAACAAGAGAAATACTATTACTTTTAGATAAACGTGTAACCCCAAATCTCGCCTCAATCGAAAAGTTAAGACCCAATATGACCCACAACATAACAATCGAAAAATTACAAAGTGCGATCGCCGCTCGTCGCCATGATGTCGATTATTTAGAAATTAGAGTCGAACAAAGTGAAGCCACTTCTCTATCTTTTCGCGGACAACAGTTAGATGGTGTAGATCGCAATTTTGCTCTAGCAGGAGGAATTCGTGCCTGTCATCAAGGTGGCTGGAGTTTTGTCACCTTTAATGGTTTACAAGAATTATCAGAACGAGTCGATGAAGCGATCGCTCAAGCAAAAATAGTCGGAACTGAAACGACTCAACTTGCCCCCATAGAGCCAATAGAAGATTATGTCGCCGCTGAGATTAAACGAGATCCTCGCGGTATCGACCTTGAAGAAAAGCGACGGTTACTAGAAGCATACAATCAGCTTATTTTAGACTACGATCCGCGCATTCAGACTACTATGACTAGCTTGCGCGATCGCTTTACTACTAAATCTTTTGTTAACTCTATTGGTAGCTGTATCGTTCAAGAAAGATTAGATCTTTCAGGACGCTTCGGCGCCATCGCCCGAGGAGAAGGGGGAATAGTACGGCAGGGATTTGAATCGGTCTATTCACTCAGCGACTTTAACGACTTAGTGGGAATTGAAGAGCGAGTTTTAGGAGCGGCTCAACGTGCCATTAGACAGTTAGAAGCCAAATCGGTTAAAGGAGGTCAATACATGGTGGTTCTCGACCCCTATCTAGCTGGTGTATTCATTCACGAAGCCTTCGGGCATCTTTCTGAAGCCGATTTCGTTTATGAAAACCCCCAGATGCAGGAACTTTTGACATTAGGAAAATCCATGGGGATCGAACAGTTGAATGTCATCGACGATGCAACTCTACAAGACCTACCTGGCACTTTAAAATACGATGACGAAGGGGTTCCCGGACAGCGTAAATATTTAATTAAAGATGGCATACTAACTCAAAGACTGCACTCAAGAGAAACGGCGGGTAAAATGCACGAGGCACCGACGGGAAATGCTAGAGCGATTCGCGCTAGTTACCCTCCTATCGTTAGGATGACTAATACGGCGATCGAGCCTGGAGAAACTCCTTTTGCCGAGATGATTCGAGATATAGACGATGGAGTATATGCAGTCAGAATGTTAGGGGGACAAACTAACGGCGAAATGTTTACTTTTGCTGCGGCAGAAGGATATAAAATTCGCAATGGGGAAATAGCCGAACCAGTCAGCGATGTAACTTTGACGGGAAATGTCTTTCAAACTCTTAAAGATATAGAAGCAATTAGCAACGATACTCTTTATACTAATGGTGGCTGTGGTAAGGGAGGACAAATGCCTCTACCAGTCAGCGTTGGCGGTCCTCACTTAACAATAAACAACGTAGTGGTCGGTGGTAGATAAACTCTATAAACGGCGATCGCACTACAGTGACGATAAAAAACCAGGGACATTGGTTACAATGTCCCTGGATTAGTCTAATGGCACAGTTGCCCAATTTTGTTAGTTGAGATTTAGATAATTAGCTTCTGCTTGTAGCTGTTGGACTAACTTCTCATCTCCTCTTGCCTTGGCTGCTTCGAGACGAATGCTTAAGCTACGACGAAGACTTTCACGATGGCTGAGAGCAGCTTGGTTTAAAGTTTCTTGATTTATTATGTTCATGATGGACTATTTTTATTATTGATAAATGATATGGAGTTTGTTTTCTCTGTAAAAGATAACATTTTTTTGAGGATCGGTATAATTTATTACAGAAACTTCAAAAAGTTCTTTTATTTGTAACCTACTCCTTAGCTAAGGTCAATCTGACCATGCTGTCGAGCGGCTGATGAACATTAAACAATCTTCATAGCTAGTAAGTGTTAAAGACTGTTCGTCAAACAAAAATTAAAAATTAAATTTCGTTAGTTTGAGTTAGGCGAGTATTTTTACACCCCTAAGCGTTATACATTTAGTTTATAAAATATTACATCGCCTGAATGTTTTTATAATTTAGTGAACTAATTTTCTGATTCATCAATGAGTTTATTATCGAAAACCGAATTACTACAAGGTATAGAAAATCGAGAAGAAATTACTCGCGTTATTGATAAAGCCGAGCAAGCAATTAAAACCTGGGAAGTGGTATGTACCGATTTTCTCTCCCCGCCAATTTTGGCAGAAGTCGAAGCAGTATTTGGTAAATTAACTGAGGTCAAAACTTTAATTTGGGGAGGCTATCCTCAAGCCGAAAGACAGCGTGTGGGACTTTCCCGTCCGGATATTCCCTTAGATAAGTCGCAAATAGAATTAGCTGCTTTAGATATTGCAGGTAATTTTCTCTTCGATCCTGCTACCCATAGAGATTTTCTCGGAGCAATTTTAGGAACTGGTATAGTTAGAGAAAAAGTAGGAGATATTATCGTTTTAGGAGAAAGGGGAGCGCAGGTTATCGTCGTACCAGAAATCGTCGAGTTCTTGACTAGCTCTTTAACTCAGGTAAGATCGGTCAGCGTAAAAACTCAACAAATTGAATTTAGCGAACTTAAGGTTCGTCCGCCGAAAAAGAAAGAAATGACGACAGTAGAAGCATCAATGAGGTTAGATGCGATCGCTTCGGCTGGTTTTGGGATGTCTCGCAGTAAAATGGCAGAGGCGATCGCCAGTAAAGACGTGCGAGTAAACTGGAAGGAAATTACTCAACCTAGCTACACTATCAAACCTGGAGATTTAATTGCCGTTCGTGGCAAAGGAAGAATCGAAGTAGGTGAAGTCTCTCTAACTAAAAAGCAACGTTATCGAGTAGATTTGGCTAGGTATAAGTAAATTGCTTTAATTGTCGAGCGGAAAAACTGCAAAATTGAACTTTTTGCTCGATACCAGAGCATAAAACAAACTAGTTATCCGTAAATCCAACTAAATAAACCAGAGAGTTCAAAAAAATATCCTCGTATATACACTGTTGTTATATAGTTGGATAACGCCGATGATAGATTCAACAAAACAAAGTTGGAATTGAGTTCAGTTGGCTACTAAAAATCTTAGCTTTTATTTATTAGCTTTTATTTAAATTTAGCAACCCACTTCACTGTAGCTTAAAATTTTATAACTCTTGCTCCATAAGTCAGCGTAAAACGCTGGCTTTTTCGTTTTCAGTTCAATTGGGTATATTGTAACCCCTAATACATATCAAATGGCAACTTTTCGATTTAAGCGGTTAATTTAAGAGTAAATATTTTAAGTTAAGTAGGTAAGGCGAAATAAAAACTACAATGATAACAATTATTAAGTTACTTCAAACCATTACTACTGGTTAGTTAAAATTTGCTCTTTGCGCCGCACTTTTTACTTGTAGGTTTAACCCTACCAAATAACCTCTACTGTTAATTATTGGCGGACAATTAGCTTTTTAGTAACTTCAGACAGTCGTACAGCTTTTCATCCATATAAAATGAACGAGGATAATTACCTGCCAAATCTATTGCTTCAATTAGTTTCTTAGACTCGCTTTCTTTATGGCAAAAAGTATTTACTCCTAGAGAATATAAGAATTCGATTACTTCTGGGTGTTTACAATTACTCCAATGAATCAAACTAACTTTTGGTGCGATTGCTTTAATCAAAGCAATGTTATCGCTATTGAGTTCCGCTCTAAGATCGAAAAGGATGATGTCGATTTCCACTTCGCAATACATTAAAGAGAAGATTTGCTCGCTATTGTCAACCAGCAATACTTTATAATTAGGTCGAGCTTTTTTAATCAGTTTAGTAAGATATTTACCGTAATATTTATTAGATTCGATCGCCAAAATGCTCAACTGCTGGTACTCTTTCTGAGAATTTGAAAAAAAATTACTAACTATGTTAAACATCGATTTAAAATTATCGCAACAAGTTTATCATTATATTTACTGAGCTCGTGCTAACTATACTACACTTCGATCGCGTAAATTACGTAAATTAATTTAATTCTCAGTAAAATTAACCAGAAATTTACAGAAATTTATTTATGTAGAGTCATTTTTAAACTTCAGCTAAAGTACTACGCTGCATTTTCAAACTTATTCTTTAAGTTAGGGGCAGTGCTCCCTCTGTTGAGTCCTCGTACTTCTTCTGCAAGATAGGAAGAAGAATACACCACAAGGCTCATAGATAGGGAAATAGTAAATTTAATTTAAACAAAATCTCTGATAAAATTTTCCCGATCCGGACATTTCTGTACATCCGAACATTAGGGTTTCTATTTACAGTTTGTTAAATTATTAAGTAAAATGTAACGAAAAGAACGAAATTCCAAATCAAAAATATAAAGTAATATAAAATTTCGTTTTGTTTGGTAAGGGATAATACATTAATATTCCAAAAAGTCTCGGCATTAAGAATGACAGAGTTACTTAGAAAAAGTCTAGCTCTCAGTCACCTATCCATAAAATGTGGAAGGAACGCCACTGGGTAACTAAATTCTGCTAAGTGAGGTGCCTTTTCGCAGCTCGACACTACTGAAACATTAGTTCTGTTTAGCACGCCAAACCTACTCCTTTGGTGTAGCTTTGGTCGAGTTCAGACTTCAAAATAATTCTAATTAAGTAAAATACGACAATTTAACTAGCTCATGACTATTCGAAAGCCAGCTCGGTTAATCTACGATCGCTTAATGAAAACCAATGTTTTCAAGGTATTTTATATTTGGGACAGTACAATAACCTTAGCTGAAAATTCCAATAGTTCTCTTGATTATTTGCTCGATAAGTTAAGCTGTATCAGCTGCAGTCAATGGTTAATTTTGTTCGTATTAAATGTTATTTCTTTTAGTTTCATTATTATGGCTTATTCTTGTACCAAGTAATAAATTTAAGCCAAAAATATGGTTGCTAAATAATAAATTGCCGGTGCTACAGCTAGTGCGGGTAGAAAAGCGGCAACTCGAATTTTGACCATTTCTAATAAGTTTAAACCGATAGCAATAATTATTAAACCGCCGATGCCAGTAATTATTAATAAATAAGGATTGTTATCCGAATTAGGGAGAGTATTGGCAATCCAACCTGCAATTAGAGATAATCCACCTTGATAGATTAGTATGATTAAAACTGAAAATCCCACACCAATACCGTAAATATTAGCCAAGGCGATTGAGACTATTCCATCCATAGTTGCCTTGAGGGTTAATAAAGTATTATCTCCAGTTAAACCATTATTCAAACTACCAATTAACGTCATTGGACCCACACAAAACAGTAAACTGCTAGCAACAAATCCTTCACTAAACAATCCTTTACCACGAAACCGTTTTTTCAGCCAATTTCCCACAGCAGTCAGTCTAGACTCAATTTCCCACCACTCTCCCAAAACACCACCGATTACCATTGATAGCAAACCCAAAATAGCACCATCTATCCTCGCCACACTTGCTTTTGCCATGCTGTTAGCCAGATTGAACCCAATCCAAATAGTTATCAAACCAATACCTTGGGTAATAATTGCTTGTAGATTAGAGTTGAGGCGATTTTTCAGGATTAAACCCAAACTCGTTCCCGTAAGGACAGTAAAAATATTAATCCAGGTACCGCTTGTCTTCATCCAAAAGTTTAAAGTCATTTTCAAGGTGAGATAGTGTTGACATTTTCAAGGTGAGATAGTGTTGACAACTGTAGCTAATTATCGATCGGGAAAAGCCAATTCACTCAGAAATAGCTACAATCTAGATCGGTGTTCGGAAAAACAACACGAACCTCAGAAATGGTTGCAAAGATGGAGGAAAAAATTATGGCTAATAGCCGCCGCGTATCTCGCGTAGCTTCATTAATTAAGCGAGAAGTAGGACAAATGTTGATCGATGGTATTAAAGACGATCGCGTTGGCTCGGGTATGGTCAGCATTACTGATGTCGATGTTTCTGGAGATTTGCAACACGTTAAAATTTTTGTCAGTATCTATGGTACAGAAGAAGCTAAAATTGAGACAATGGAAGGTTTAAAATCTTCTGTTAGTTACGTTCGTCGAGAATTGGGTAGTAGAATGCGCTTGCGACGCACTCCAGAAATCGCATTTTATCAAGACCGCTCTTTAGAAAGAGGCGATCGCATGTTAAATTTACTTCACGAAGTTAGCCAGAATCGTCAACAAAAATCAAGTCAGGAACATCAATGACAACTTCTAACCAAGTTTTACCTCGGTGACTAAACTGATTTCCCATCGCTCATTGTCTCTGAGAGAAAAAATCGGACAAACGATCGTCGTCCGTGCTTCCGGTCATCTATTCGATTGTCAAATTCGTTATCCTGCTTGGGAAGCCAGTAACACTAAATTGAAAGGATGGTTGGAAGAACTCAACTTAGGTGGGGCGATATTGTTGGGGGGTAGCAGTGTGGAACTACAAACGCGATCGCGTCAACTGCAAAGCTGGGGGAAAACTCCTTTACTAATCGCTGCAGATATTGAAGAAGGAGTAGGACAGCGTTTTAGTGGGGCGACTTGGTTTCCGCCACCAATGGCACTAGGGGCGATCGCCGCTAATAATCCCAGTCTGGCGGAAAAATATGCTGCTGAAATTGGCAGATTGACCGCCCAAGAAGCCTTAGCAGTAGGCATCAATTGGTTACTAGCACCTGTAGTAGATGTTAATAACAATCCTCACAATCCCGTAATTAACATTCGTGCTTTTGGCGATAATCCCCTAACAGTTGGTAAATTAGCCGCAGCTTTTATAAAAGGGGCGAGTTCCCAGCCAATTTTAACTACCGCCAAACATTTTCCCGGACATGGAGATACTGCGGTTGACTCTCATTTAGCATTACCTTGTTTACCACATTCAGATTCGCGACTAGAAAGAGTAGAACTACTACCGTTTCGAGAGGCGATCGCTTCTGGAGTAGATAGCGTGATGTCGGCGCATCTGCTAATTTCTGCTTGGGACGAACGATATCCTGCAACTTTATCTCAAACAATTGTCGGCGATCGCTTGAGACAGCAGTTGGGATTCGATGGTTTGGTAGTTACCGATGCTTTGATTATGGACGGAATAACTAAATATGCTCCTCCTGAAGAAGTAGCGGTAATGGCAATTGAAGCTGGTAGTGATATCTTGTTAATGCCTGACGATCCCGAAGTAGCGATCGCCTCGATTTATAATGCCGTTAAGTCTGGACGCATTAGCGAACAAAGAATCGAGCAATCCCTCGCCCGAATCAACCATGCTAAAGCTAAAGTAGTGAATAATAGGGACGTAATAATTGACGATGAAAAATTGGCTCAATTATCTACAGTGGAAGCCGAGTTTTTAGTTAATGCAGTTTTAAGAGACTCGTTGCGTTCTGGAGGTAATCTCCCTTTACAACGACGGCCAGATATAAAATCGCGTAACTTAATCGTGGTGGACGACATACTTAATTCTGCTTTTCTCGATCTTTACACCCCAGCTATAACTATCCCGCAACAGTTTGATTACGACAGACAAATAGTAGACCATAGTACGATTGATTCAATTCTGGCTGACTCTAGACCGACACTGCTACAGATATTTATTCGGGGCAATCCTTTTCGTGGTAATTCTGGTTTGACTCCCCAAATTAAAAATATTTATCGACAACTCTTACAAACAGGAAAAGTAGTAGGTTTAATTATCTACGGCAGCCCCTATGTTTTAGATTGGTTTAGTGCTGTTATGCCTGTTAATTTACCCTGGATGTTTTGTTACGGACAAATGCCAACCGCCCAGGCGATCTCCCTAGAGACTCTTTTCGGTCTTTCTCCAAATGAACAATTCACTACCGCTGGCGATCGCAGCAATTTTGGATTTTAAATTATCCTCATGGAGAACTTAGTTATGAACTCCCGATCGTTTTGGTCAGATTGTTAATAAATTTGTATGTTTCGATACAGCAAAAATCGAATTTATTGTTATTTCTGCGGCTATATAGTTTATATTGATATGTATAGTTATAAATTTATTTAGTGGTGATATTTATATGACATTTGCAACTGTTTCTCCTTCTCCGAAGATCGGTTACTCAATCGATAGTATCAAAGACGAAGCTCGTCAGTTAATTGAAAAAGGTATTGTCAGCCGTCAACAACCAATATACGTACTTTGCAAGTTTATCCCCGCTCGCGAATGGGTAGGCGTTGAGTGTGAACTGGAAAGATGTGATTATTTACTCCGCGATCCTATTGGCGATTTAGTTTCCTATCAATCTTGGGAAAATGATTGAGTTTAAGCAAGATTTAAATTTAAATATTTAAATAACCAACAAAATACATCTTGGAGTAACAAAAACCTGGACTTCCAGGTTTTTGTTTTTTCTAGCAACTTTCCTACATCATTGTTACAGCTCTTGTAAGCAATTTGTAATTCCAACAAAACAAAAGATTCCGGTAACGCCCACTAAGAACGCACATCAAAACAGCTATGTTAAAAGGGCAAGAAATCATAGAGTTTTTTGAGACTATTTACCTATATTTAAAATAAGCAAAAGAAATATTAATTTTTTAAGGGAAACTTAATTTTTTTTGACAGATTGAGCCATGAAAACTGCGAAAAACAGGATACATTAAAGGGATAGATAAATGCATTCTCTACATCAAATTATTTTTTACCGGTAATGGCAGGTAACTTTTCATGATTACAAAAGCAACTTTAGCTCCTACCTCGGTTGGATACTCCTTAGAAACTATTCGAGATGAAGTTCGACACCTAGTCGAGCGAGGAGTTATCCGTCGCAGTCAACCACTATATGTTTTATGTGAGTATTTACCTGCGAGGGAGTGGTTAGAAGTTGAATGCCAATTAGAAAGAGCGGATTATTTACTACGCGATCGGGTAGAAGATTTAATCGGTGGGGGACAATGGTCTAGTGACTAAACCCTAGTCATTCCGATTTTTTAGTCTGGCGCAGTTTTTCTAACTCTAATTTTAGTGCGATAATTTCATCGGTTAGTTCTTGCAATCGAGAATTGACTGAAGAATTGTTACCGGTTGGATAATTAGGCGGATTTGGTGTATTTGTAGGGCTAGAATTTACCTCAGCTTCACTTCGCCGCTCGAACAAATTATCTAGATATCTTTTGGCTTCTACTTCGGTTACTTCACCTTTAGCCGCCCATTCTTGAGTTTTTTGGCTCAATTCTGCCTGAACTTCGGAGATCGCTTCACTGCGCTTTTGAGGATCTTGTATGGTTTCTACTAATGCTGCAGTTGCTCCTACAGTAATGTGAAAGCCGTGCTTGAGCAGATTCATAATATTGTTCTGGTTCATGTTAATATGCCAAAGTTGATAATTATTCTAATTCTTTTGGTTATCATGCTACAGTTTCTCAAGCAAATCGGTAACCTACGATGTTTTTTTTGCTTAAATCTGTTCTAAATACAAATTTAGATCTTCAATTAATTGAGTCAATTCCACTTCGGTGGTAATGCGAATGCGTTCGTCACGAATAGTTAGCAAAATTTTGGCGGCAAAAGGACTAGGATAAATATTGGGATTGCAAAAGATCTCTAAAAATACTTCTCCCGTATAGCGATATTCCATTGGTTGTTGTGGCTTTGGTCGATTGCCACTGCTAGGATCTCGGCTGGCAACCGCTTTTAAGCTTTGCATCAGATTAGATATTTCTTGCTGTAGTTGCCTGACTCCCTCGGGAGTAAAGTTAAAGCTTAGAGAACCTTGGGGAAGATTAATAGTTAGTTGACTCATAAATAACTAAAGTTGAATAAATTGGTGCGCCAAAGTTAGGGGCGAGCGCTCGCCTATTAACTGTGCTTGATTTGGCGTTGCTGATTAGGTAATGGTATTTGGTATTTACGACTTTTACAATCCAGATTTTTCGAAGACAATCAGAGTTAAATCATTACGCATTCTGCAACGCCTCGTACGTTAGTGGGACTAAAGTTAGCTAATCCGAACATAGGACGAAAATAGCATGGCGATACCGATTCCCAACATTAGCCCCACGACTACTTGAAAAGGAGTGTGTCCTAATAGCTCTTTTAGTCTTTCTTCGTTGAAGTGATGTTCTTCTTGAAATAATTCATCAACAATTTGATTGAGGATTTTAGCCTGTTTCCCTGCTGCTTGACGTACTCCTGCCGCATCGTACATGACAATTACCGCAAACAAACAGGCGATCGCAAACTCGGGAGAAGACCAACCCATATTCAAACCTATATAAGTTGCTAAGGCACCTACTAGAGCTGAGTGGGCACTGGGCATTCCTCCTGTAGTTACTAAATATTTAATATTAACCTCGCCTTTTCGGATCAACTCGATTGCTAGCTTTAATCCTTGAGCAGTCAAACAAGCAAGGACTGCAACCAGCAGTGTCTGATTGTGGAATATGTCAGCAAATTCCTGCATGGTTTGTTTTTTTTGCCTCAACAACGTCATCTAAATAAGTGCGACGGATTTTGACGAGAGCGCGACTTTAGAGGAAACCTCCGAGGCTTGAAGAGGAGTGGGGGTGAGACGATCTCGCCCTCGGGAACGGCTCTGTCCGCCTTCGAGCGTTTCTCGCCAATGAGAGAGGTTCCGTTGCCCGGTGAAACTTCAGGCACTAGTGACCATCGTGACGCGGTGATTTTACCGATCGCGAGTGACGATAAATTTGGCGATTGCCTCTAAAGGTTTGGCTTTGTCTCCATAAGTTTCCAATTGAGCGATCGCTTCAGCAACCAACTGTTTAGCTTGAGATTGAGATTTTTCTAATCCCCACAAGCCAGGATAAGTAGCTTTTTGAGCCCGTATATCTTTGCCTGCTGTTTTTCCTAATTGTTCGTCTGTCGCCGTAATATCTAAAATATCATCAATTATCTGAAAAGCCAGACCAATATTTCGAGCGTAATTAGATAATCTATCAATGTTTGTTTGGCTTGCTCCTGCTAAAATTGCCCCCGACTCTACTGAAGCTTTTAATAAGGCTCCGGTTTTGTGGGTATGAATAAAAGTTAGAGTTTCGGCATCAATATCGGTTTTACCTTCTGATTCTAGATCTAGTACCTGACCCCCCACTAAACCAGCCGCACCAACCGTACGTCCCAAACAGGCAATTACTCGAACGATGTTCTCTGGAGCGACATTTTTAGTTTCCATCGCTACGTGCTCGAAAGCAAATGCTAACAGACCATCACCCGCTAAAATCGCGATATCCTCGCCATAAACTTTATGGTTAGTTAGTTTTCCCCGACGGTAATCATCATCATCCATGGCAGGAAGATCGTCGTGGATTAAAGACATGGTGTGAATCATCTCTAAAGCACAAGCGGTGGGCATTGCCATCTCTGTCGTCCCCCCGAGCAGTTCACAAGTCGCCAAACAGAGAATTGGGCGTAAACGCTTGCCTCCAGCCAATAAGGAATAACGCATAGCTTCATAGATCGTTGCCGGTCTAGTAATAGATATAGAGCGATCTAGTGCTCGCTCGACTAGAGCTTTTCGCTGTTGTAAATAGTTTTTTAAGTCAAATATAGGTTGCCGAGCGGCTAATTTTTCTTCAGTCTCTACCATATCTATTGCTGCCTAACTAACTGTACTCAATCTTACCCGATCTGCACTGTTCGCTAAATAAAATTTACTAAATGGTTAATCGATCGACACGATGTAATTTTCTGTCATCGATGCCGAGAAAAAGCTTAAGACCCGATTTCTCTAACTCGATTCGCTTAAAAGTTTATCCAGCAACTTCCTGAACGATGACAAAGGGCTGTACGATTAGCGTGGCAAACTGTTTTTGTGGCTCTCGATTCCAACACGTAAGCTGCTGAGAAGAGGGTTTGCCGATCGCTTGGGTGTCAATCCAGTCTCGAACTAAATTGGAATTATCCCGAGCGATTGCCGCTCCTACTTCTACTAGATTGAGTTTAGGATCGACTATCACGAGCGCGTCTCTTTTGGCGTGGGGTAATAGCTCTTTCCAGGCAATATGGGCTAAATCTTGTTTCAATCGGGCTTGAAGATCTGACATTTTTAAACTTACTTTATCTTGTTGTTTTGCTTATTTTGAAGCAATAAAGTCATCTTAGAGTCAAATATTGCAATTATCAATTTATTTACTCTCGCCCTGGGATTCCGCTAAACTTTTGAGTAGGAGATATTTTAATTATTTTATTTAAATTTTTAAAGTTTAAACTGCTTTTACATAAATGCTCGTTAACCTAAAAATTAATAATTTTGCACTGATAGATCGCCTAGAACTAGATCTACATCCAGGTTTAAATGTGCTTACGGGAGAAACTGGAGCGGGCAAATCGATTATTCTCGATGCGATCGAACTGGCTTTGGGTGGCAAAACCAGTAGTCGCCAAATTAGAAGCGGTAGCGATCGCGCTTTAATTGAGGCAACTTTTGTCATTGACCCCGAATTACATGATTGGCTACATTCTCTAGCAATCGACCTTTTAGAAGAAGAGCTTCTGATTTGTGGGCGAGAACTAATTATCGGTAAAAATAATAATCTGCGCTCCCGCTGTCGGGTTAATGGCACTTTAGTCAATCGCCAGCTGATGGCAGAGTTGCGCTCGCGTCTGGTAGAAATTACCGCTCAAGGACAGACGATAAATTTACTCATTCCCGAAAAACAGCGAGATTTACTAGATGTGTATGGCGGTAAGTCGGTAATCGAGCAACGGGATCGAGTAGGAGCGGCGTATGAAAAATTTCAACAGACCGAAAAAAAATTAACCAAACGTCGTCAGTCAGAGCAGGAACTATTACAACGTCAAGATTTATTAGAATTTCAGCTTAAAGATTTAAACGAAGCCGAACTAAATGAGCCAGACGAATTAGAATGCTTAGAACGGGAACGCGATCGCTTGGCTCACGTAGTGGAACTACAGCATTTGAGCTATCAAGTCTATCAACTTCTCTATCAAAATGACGGCGAAGAACCAGCAGGCGCCGATTTACTTGGACAAGCCGAGTCTTATCTCGAAGAAATGAGCGAATACGATAGCAAACTAGCATCAATTGTGGAGATGGTACAGTCGGGAATGGCTCAAATTGTCGAGGCGGGACAACAAATTAGTCGCTATGGAGAAGATTTAGAAGCCGATCCCGAACGGTTGGCAGAAATTGAAGCCAGAATTAGATTGTTAAAAAATATCTGTCGCAAATACGGACCCGAGCTAGCCGATGCGATCGCCCTACAACAAAAGCTCCAACGCGAGTTAGCCCAGTTAACCGATAGCGGACAATCCCTCGAGGTTTTAGAAAGAGAACACCAGGGGGCTTTACAGCAGCTCGAACGAGTCTGTAGCCAACTCACTCAATTGAGAAGACAAGCTGCTAACCAACTAGAAAAACAATTAATTGCCGAACTCAAACCACTGGCGATGGACAAAGTAGTATTTGAATGTCGCCTGATTTCCCGTTCCCCAACCCCTACGGGAGCAGATAAGGTGGCATTCTATTTTAGTCCCAATGCAGGAGAAAAGATTCAACCCCTGTCAGAAACGGCTTCGGGGGGGGAAATGAGTCGGTTTTTACTGGCATTGAAAGCCTGTTTTTCCGATTCCGAACTAAGTTCTAGTACCTCGATCTTTGACGAAATCGATGCAGGAGTGTCGGGTAAAGTCGCTCAGGCGATCGCAGAAAAGCTTCACCAACTCAGCCTGCAGCATCAGGTATTTTGCGTTACCCATCAACCCCTAGTAGCCGCTATGGCTGACGTACATTACAAAGTCGAAAAAACCATTATCGAAGCAGCTTCAGACAATACCAACCAGTGCAATGGCGATTCGGCAATTCCCCCTATTCGCACCGTAGTTAGAGTTAAACCCCTAAGGGAGCTTCAACTTCGTACTCAAGAAATCGCCCAGATTACGGGAGGACATTCGGCAGAAGAAGCGGTGGCATTTGCCGAATCATTATTGAGCAAAGCTACGGCATATCGTCAGCAAAAAGTAAGAGGCAAGAGGTAAAAACAAACGGCGAGAGCAGAGAGAGTAGAGCCAGAAGAAGGTAAAAAGCTCAATCTTCATTACTCGCTACTCAATTGAATTCGAGCTAACACATAATTAATTGATGTTTGTAAACTAATAAAGAACCAATTTCGATTGATTTTTTATTTAGTAATGAAACAATTGTTTAGTGCCGAGCGTTATTTTTTAATTGGTCATATCCTTTCTATGGCTTTTGGTTTGGCAGGAATTATCTTAGTATTGCCCAATCCCGACTTTCTCAGCTTACTATCCCGATTTGAATGGGGACAAACTATTTTTGGTTGGTCGATGGCTGGAGGTGGTGTTGCCTATATGCTGTTAGGAACCACTGCGATCGCAGTTTATGGCTATCGTACTTTAGGCAAGTGGCATCTCTTAAGCTTTATGATTCCAGCAATTTCACTATCTTTAGGTAGCGAACTTTTAGGTACTAGCACTGGTTTCCCTTTCGGTCATTATCGCTATCTCAGTGGCTTAGGATATAAAATTGCGGGTTTAGTGCCATTTACCATCCCCCTATCTTGGTTCTATGTTGGCTTTAGTGCTTATCTTATTGCCCGCGCTGGCTTGGCAACCATAGAGATTAATGACTGCTTGCGTCAATTTGGCGCGATCGCTATTGGTTCTCTATGTCTGACTTCTTGGGATTTTGTGCTCGATCCTGCTATGAGTCAAACAGCAATCCCTTTTTGGGTCTGGGAACAGCCAGGAGCCTTCTTTGGTATGCCCTATCAAAACTTTGCCGGCTGGCTGGGAACGGGTACTCTCTTTATGAGCGTTGCTGCTGTTTTGTGGAAAGCCAAACCTACAACTTTACCTTACAATCATCTAAAATTACCTTTATTTATCTATTTAGCTAACTTTGCCTTTGGTGCGATTCTTAGCTGGGCTGCAGGTATTTATCTGCCGATATCTTTAGGAGTTATTTTAGGAATTTTACCCCTATTGATTTTGTATTTCATGGCTGGGAATCGTTCTCTACCTGAATCGGATGCGACAGAAACCAAAGAATTAGTTACCGCTAGCATTCGCTAGGAGTAATTTGTGAATTTGCCAATTTTAGCTGCTATATCTCTGGGATTATTGTTATCTCAGGGAGTAGCGACCCTAATTTTACTATCTCGTTTGTTAAAAGGCGCGCTCCGTCGTTCTCCCCTAAAACCCATAACTGCCAATCCCGATGCGATCGCTAAGGTAAGCGCGATCGTTCCTACTCTCAACGAAGCTGCTAGAATCAGTTCTTGCTTGGAAGGTTTGAGTAGTCAAAGTTACGAACTGCGCGAAGTGATTGTAGTCGATAGCAATTCTCAAGACGGAACTCGAGACATAGTTCAAGCCACCGCTGCCAAAGACCCACGTTTTCGTTTGGTAACTGACGCTCCGCTTCCCGTAGGCTGGGTAGGTCGTCCTTGGGCTTTACATACAGGATATCTACACAGTTCGCCTAAAAGTGAGTGGATTTTAGGCATCGATGCTGACACTCAGCCTCAAGCAGGCTTGATTCCGAGTTTAATTACTGCTGCAGAAACAGAAGGTTTCGATCTGATTTCTCTCGCGCCCCAGTTTATTTTGCAATATCCTGGGGAATGGTGGCTACAACCTGCATTACTGATGACCCTACTCTATCGTTTTGACTCTGCTGGTGTAACTGCAGTCAATTCAGAACGGGTAATGGCAAACGGACAGTGTTTTTTTTGTCGTCGGTCAGTATTAGAAAAACTGGATGGCTATACAACTGCAGCAAGTTCTTTTTGCGATGATGTGACTTTAGCTCGTAACATTGCCGCTGCTGGCTATAAAGTTGGCTTTCTCGACGGTTCTAAGGTAATCAAAGTCAGGATGTACGAAGGAATGAAAGAAACTTGGCGAGAGTGGGGGCGATCGCTCGATCTTAAAGATGCGGCTGCTACTGCCCAAATTTGGGGCGATCTTGCTGTTCTTGGTTGCGTTCAAGGATTACCTTTGTTTATCTCGACAATTGGGCTCTATCTATTGACGACGAGTTACCTTCCCCTATCGGCGATCGCCTTATTAGCCTTAAACCTGTTTTTACTTGTGTTGCGTTGGGGAATGTTGTTGGCGCTCGCGCCTTCTTATTCTGGTTTATCGCTATTTTCCCCTGCTGCTTGGGGCTTTTGGCTATCTCCTTTTGCCGATCCTTTAGCCGTCTGGCGAATTTTCCAATCGTCTTTACAAACACCTACTCAGTGGCGCGGTAGGACTTATCGAGAAAGTAAAAAGGTAAAAAGTAAGAGACACTAAACACCAGCAAGGGGTAACCAGCGGAGGAGCAAAGGAGAATTATGAGTCAAACTTTTCTCCTCTGCTCTCTTGCTTATCAATCGACCAACTCGGAATTATATTCGTTAAACGAACGACGTTTTAGGGTTTTCGACTCAGAGCGAGGTAAGAGATCGAATACTTCCCGTAGTTGGTCGTCTATTTGTTCATAAGGAACTTGTCCCTTAGCTTCATAGATCTTTTTACCCTGTCTGTTTAAGATTACGGTTTGGGGAACGACACCAGCATAGTAATAACCTGGTTCTCGGGGGGTATAATCCGATTTAGCTTGTAAAGCATCAACTCTAACCGGAATAATACTAGCTGCCCGTCCGTAGAATTCTTGAATGCGAGAAACTACCAGGGAAAATTGTTTGCAGTCGCTACTATCATCTACATAGAAAACTATTATGGCTGGCATTTCTCGTTGTAAAGTCTGCACTAGGTTGAGGCGCGGCGGAACTAAAGAACCATTCCCCGCAAAAACAACAAAAATATTGCCATCATAGCGATCGTCATCAATGCCAGCTAAAGCAGGAGCTGTCCAATAGCCGAATAAACCGATCGCTGAAATTGAGAAAACTAAACTCAATTTCACTAGAAATTGCCCGAGCTTAGAGAAAATTGGGCGCTCGCGTCGAATAACCGATCTTACTAACTCGATCGAAATCATAGATCAATAAAATTTTTCTAAAAAATTGCTGCAATACTCAGTTTATCTCGCTTTTACCAGTGAATCTGACTGAGAATGTAGCGCAGGCGATCGTAGTCATCTTTTAACAAAATGCTGAGATTTCTACCGACGCTCACTAGCCAATCTCGATTGGCTTGACGTAACTGATAAACCTCTCTTACCGCCGCCGCTACTAAAGACTCGACGGGAATGTCTCTAACTTGTAGTAAAGTGCGTAAAAAATCGAGTTTTTCAGTAAAGTGAATTACTTCTGCTGGTTCGCAACGATAGACAGCCTGGTGTATTTGTGGTGGACGTGGGGGCAAATATTGATATACTTTACCCAAATTGTTGCCATTGCCATTTAAGGAATTATTCGGTATTTCGTAACCGACAATCGCCGCTTTAAATTCGGTTTTTAACATAGCAAAGATCTGGGGTTGTTGTTCCCTTAATTCGGCTAAAGATAAACCTAACGCCCTGGCGCGATGTACTGAATCGATGGGCGTAGTAGTAACATGAGTGACTACTGCCAGAATTTTATTCCCCGACTCTTCGTCAAAAGAGGCGATCCAACTGCCAAAAGGCGGCATTTTAGGAAATTTCAGATCTTCTGGTTCGAGACACTGCGCCAAATATTGAGTAGTGGAGGTTTCAATTACCTCTGCAATATGATTGGGATGGCGATCGCCTACCGTAAATTGAGGTAAGGGAAGACGCATAAGCTATCAGGTAGATTATTTTTTCTTACTCAAGTCTACTGTTTCGACTTCTGATAGATTAAAGGTAACTAACTTGTCCCAATTACCGCCCTCAAACAACACTGCTACTTTATTATCGTCAATGCGCTGTACCATACCCTCAAATTTATAGTAGGTATCATCGGGATTGATAATTTTAACGGTTGCTCCTGGTAAGATCATCATATTTTTATCAGGCGATCGCGCTTTACTAAGATTTGCTGTTATCTAGCTTATAACAAAAGATCGCCTTGCTTAGTTTAGCAGTAGTTTAATCAATGAATCCCTCGCTCAAAAAAGTAATTTTTTAATTGCTCGATCGAGCTTAAGTAATGTCAAAATGAGAACAGCTTAAATTGTGATGCTCTTGCAATTGAGTCGTCTTGCGGCTTAGCTGAGGGTAAAAATTAATATTTAGGTGTGAGGACTGGGAAAAATGCCACAATTATCGGGTAAAATCTCCAAGATTACCCTTACTTTTGCTGTTTTATTACTATGGCAACCTAAAACAGAAGCTGCTGGCTCCGAGCGAACGCAAATTTTTGAATCAGCTACTTTAGCAAATACTAAAGCTATTTCGGGTTTACCAAACCAAAAGTATATTTTAAATTTGCCATCTCCCTCATTTAATTCTGAATCCGCTCTCATAGCACAGAACGTTACCCAATCCGATCCCAGGCTACTAGAAACCATCGAACGATATAACTACGACGAAACAATCTACCAGCTAAATAGCGTCGAGCGCCTACAGGATGTATCGCCAGAAGACTGGGCATATGAGGCTCTCCGAAGTTTGGTAGTACGCTATAGTTGTTTGGCGGGATATAAAAATTTTACCTATCGTGGCAATCGCACCCTCTCTCGTTATGAATTTGCTGCCAGTTTAAATTCGTGTCTCGATCGTCTTGAAAGCTTAATTGTTAGGTCGGAAAATGTTTTACGAGAGGACATCGAAATGCTACTGCGGTTGCAACAAGATTTTCAAGCAGAATTAGCCGTTTTACAGGGAAGAACCGACGGTTTACAGGCTCGCACTACAGAATTAGAACTGACCCAGTTTTCCACTACTACCAAACTACTAGGAGAGGCAATTTTAGCCACGGGCGGCGTTTTATCTAGTGAAGGAGATGAAAGTTTCGTTTTTGGCGATCGCCTGCGTTTAGAATTAGTTACCAGCTTTGGTGGTCGAGATTTACTCTTTTCTCGCTTGTCTGCAGCAAATTTCCCCACTTTGACAGAACAAACGGGTACTTTTGAGGGTAACTTAGCTTTTGCTCAACCTGGCACTAACGAACTAAATTTAGAAGTTCTGTTTTATACTTTTGGTCTTGGGGATCGGACTAATATAATTATCGGTACCACGGGAATAGCCGCCGACGATCTAGCCGATACGGTTAATTTTCTAGATGGTGATGGCGCTTCGGGAGCAATTTCGGCTTTTGGCACTCGGAACCCGATTTATTTTCCCCCAGGTGATGCAGGCATAGGAATCATTCATCGTCCCATTGAAGGGATTGAAATTACGGCAGGTTATTTAGCCTCTGATGCCGATAATCCAGACTCTGGTAACGGCTTATTTAACGGGGCATTTAGCGCGATCGGACAAATCTTATTTACTCCAGTAGACAATTTGAGCTTGGCAGCTACTTACGTTCATGGGTACAATCAGAGCGATACCGGTACTGGCAGTAATTTAGCTAATTTGCGATCGCTGAGTGAAAATTTATTTGGCGAAGCAGTACCCACAGTCAGCGATGCCTATGGCATAGAGTTATCTTGGTCATTGAGCGATCGCGTTATCATTGGCGGTTGGGGTGCATTGAGTAAAGTTACCAGTCTTTCTAGTTTAGACGGACAAATCGACCGAGGTACGCAAGATATCTGGAACTGGGCGGCGACCCTGGCACTGACCGACTTGGGCAAAGAAGGTAATCTCGGAGGAATTATTGTAGGTATAGAGCCTTATGTGAGTAATTCCGATATCGAAAGTTTAGGGGAGGATGAAGATACTTCTTTCCATTTAGAAGCTTTTTATCAGTATCGGATTAATAAAAACATTGCCGTCACTCCGGGGGTAGTTTGGATTACTGCACCCAATAGCAATAATGACAATGACGATTTAGTTATCGGCACAATTCGCACTACTTTTAGTTTTTAATTAACTATCGAGCAGGATAACTTTAGGCTTTAGTAAAGATTGCTTTTCGGGTTTGAGCTGCAATTTATACCATTTACCTAAAGTAGTGAGATGGATAATAATGCTGAAATGACGATATATCGAAATTGAGATTGACTAAGTCTCTCATTACTTTTTCCAATTGGTATTAAATCTACATTGGGCAGCTTGAAGATGAAAGCTATGATTTTGTTGAAGCATGACCCCAATAGCATCTTCAATTAGAGTACGAGAGCTCGACCATTACGGCGTATATGTCTTCAGCAATCGAATCTAAATTCAAAATTTTTTCAAATTTTTTCCAAACTATTAAAATTATTTTTCAATATTACTCTTATTACCGATAAAGTCTAATACTTTGGCTTTAGGCTTGGTTGCTGCGATTACGCTCCGCGTATCGCCAGAGGCGATCGCACTCCGAGAAGTATGTCGTTCGCGAACTGAACTCTACAAGCAACTCTATTATATAGGCTATATGCTTGACTTTTCTCGCTCGAGTTGGTACTTTCGCATTCCGGTTACTTTTAACCAACAGCCAGGTTTGAAATTTTGGCTGAAAACCGGCTTTTTCCTTTAGCCACTTCGATCGAAAATTATTCTGCTTCAGTAGACAATTGCAGATATTAACGCGATCACCATGACTGAGAGTCAACTCTTCTAACCTACCACAAATGGTGAATTCTGAAACTAGTGGTCGTACGGTAAGTATAGTACCAATCCTAACAAAGTTAATTGATGTAATTGATTTTTATTTTCAATTAATTTTGGTTATTTATACTTTCGCAGCATCTCTCAAGCAAATACTATCTATTTCAGCTTTCTTGCTACAAGTTTGCCAAAAAAGTAGTTTGACGAGTCTAAGAATATTTACAACTTTAGATGGATCTAATTTATTTATTGCTTTAATTAATCTAAGAGTCGTAAATAATTAATGAAAAAAATTTTCATTAAAGGAGATTTTATTATGTCAATCCCCATGAACGAACGTCGTGACGACATCATCTACTTCTTACTCAACAAAGTCAAGCGCAGTGGCGAAGAAACGCAGGATATTAGTTATACCAAAGACGATTTTGGCGGTAAAGTAGTAGAAAAAGATGAGGTAGTACGACACCTAAATTTTGCGATCGAGAGCGGTTATTTAACAGGCGAAGCCGTCGATAATACTAGCTCAGATGATGACTCGGTACTCGCCGTTTGTAAAAATGCCCAGTTAACGACAGAAGGAAGAAACGTCTTAAAAAGAGACTACTTCAAGGTTTAAAAAATTTATACTTAATAATTGGTCAAAGCCTCTTCCGGAGAAGAGGCTTTTAAAAGCGAGCAATAGTCATTATGGTTTAGCGGTACTTAAACAAAAATCAAGCCCAAACAAAGCCCAAACTAGCTTTATAAGCTACGAATACGTCGCGATTTTGGTTCAACCATTGGACAAAACGATAAGATATACCTGTACGAAAAGCTTCTAATGCTTCAGGAAATGTCTCCAAAGGTTTGTTCGCCCAACGTCTTCTTAAACCTCCAGTAAGCTTATGCCAAAGGATAAAAGTATAGGCACAAAAAACTAGAATAAAATGTCTTTCCAAACTCTTCTTATCTCTAACTTGATACTCTTTTAATCCTAACCATCCCTTGGCTTCTCGATAGAAAACTTCTATCCAGTTTCTCTGAGCATAAGTTTGAACTATCCATTGCTCGGTTACTATTTCTCCCTCAACATTTGTGAGTAAGTAGTCAATATCTTCAGCATCTTCAAAGATTGGTGCACTCATGACGATAGCTATTTTTCTGATTCCTTCTAGCCTTGATATTTCTGCTTCTATTATTGCTACCCAGACGGTTCTAGGTTTTTCACCCTGGATTTGAATCTCCTTAAATTCCTCATCAGATAACCATTGAGCATATTCATCTACTCTGATTTTTTCTAATTGATTTGATGGAGTTTTAACCAAAATATTACGATTTTTAGCGATTCCTCCTATATACTTTAATTTCTTTTTTTCCAGTTCGAGTAAAACAGTTGTGTTGTTACCATAGGACGAATCTATTAATACTAGTCCTGGTCGATATCCCCTCTTCAAACTTTTATCGATTAATTCTAAGGCTAAGGTGGGTTTTTTCTTGAATTCTCTGTCTTTCTTTCCTTCGGGCAACGAATTACCATGTTGATATAGTTCTATGTCTAAAGGTAAGCTTTTTTGGCCATCATATAGATGAGTTGTTACTACAACATTGCCATTATCTGTTTTCCCAATTTCCCCAATATATTGACGACCTACTGCTGCGGTAAAGTTACCACTTTTTCTATGCCCAGAGTCATCAACAATTAGACTAAATCCCTTACTGATTCTCGTTTGATTACACTTGTTCATCACTTCTAAGCGACGTTCATTTATCTTGTTCGCTGACCAAGTTGCTTCAGTTAAGAAATGGTGTAATTTGTGGTATGTGACCTCTACTGCGTCTTTAGCCATTTGAGATACATTTTTTCGCTCACTTTCCCCTAATAATCCTCCTAAATAATGTCTGAATTCCCTTTTTTGCGCTTTAGTTCTCAGTAAATCATCAAACTTTTGACACCATCTATCGAAACAGGGAGGCATGGCTGCGGGAGTAGTTTCTTTCATAAAGTAAGTGCGATCGGGCTTTAGAATAATGTTAAAGTTAATCAGCAAAGGTATTCTATCTTATTTTGTCTGTTTAAATTGTTTAAGTACCGTTAGTAGAAAGCAGAACCAAGCAAATAACAATGACTGCTAGCACCAGAAATCCAGTCATAATCGCGTTAAATTTATCTTCTTCGCTCAAAACCAAAGCTTTAACAAGAGATTTAGCCTGAAAAGTGTGCCAGAGATGACCTCCTAAAAAAGTTCCACACAGAACGAATTGAATTGCTGCAAAAGAGCTAAGATCTACACCATACAGTTCGGGTGGAAAAGCAAGGTCATTAAAAGCTACAAAATAGCCAGAAGTAAACGCCATTAATGCCACACCAGCCAAACTGTAGGAAAGAATCCCGTGTCCGTTATAGATAAAAGCTTTTCTTGCCCAGCTAAAAGGTTCTCGGACGATATGCCAGGCACCACCAGCCAGACAGGCAACTCCAACCCAGATATGACCCCCAATAATATCTTCTAGGTTATCTACCGCCGCCATCCCCAAAGGATTCCACTGACCGTGACTGAAACCAAAGAGATAACCGAAAATAGTAAAGGGATTTAGGGTAGGATTGCTCACCAGACGTACTTCTTCTACGGTAGAATCATAAATTCCGCCCCAAAACATAGCTTTACCGACAAACAGCAAAGCTGCGGCACCCAAAAAAATCAGATGATGACCCAGAATAAATCCTAGCTTTTGAGGATCGTCCCATTCATAGTGAAATTTAGACGCACGTCCAGAGGCATCTTTGAGGTTAGCCGCGCCGCGAAAGACGTGAAATAGTCCACCCGCACCCAAAACGGCAGAAGCGACTAGATGCAGCATTCCGATGACAAAATAAGGATAGGTATTAACTATCGTTCCGTCCGTACTAACACCCCAACCCAAACGGGCGAGATTGGGTATTAATAACAATCCTTGTTCTGATAATGGTAGGTTAGGAACAAAGCGATCGATTTCTAACAGTGTAATCGAACCCGCCCAAAACATAATCAATCCCGCATGGGCAAGATGTGCACCTAATAGTTGACCCGATAAATTAATTAAACGAGCGTTACCGACTAGCCAACTCCAATCTCGTTCCGAGGTGGTTATTTGTGTCGTTGTCATAATTTATGATTAAAAATCTAAAATTCTAAATGAGTAAAGAAAGCTTAATGCAGAAATTGCACTAAGCTATAAGAGAAAACACCTATGGCAATATAGGAAATCTACCTAGTCAGCACCTTCCATTGCTGGCTGGGGTTCGGTCTTCGAGCTAGTGACCAATGGTTGACCCGCTTTAGGAGTGGCGGCATTATCTAAAGCCGTGATTATCCGTCGGAAATCAAAACCAATTGCTCGTAGAGCGTGCCAGAGATGACCTTGAAGAAAAAAGAAAGCCAAGAAGAAATGGGCATTAGCCAACCAACAACGAGCGGTATGGGTACCCAAGGGTAAATCCACTGTGTCAACAAAATAGGGCACGACTCCCAACTTAACCGCTAGCGGCGCGCCGTAAAATTCAGGTGGATAAGCCAGAGTGTTGATCGCACAGTAGTAGGCAGCCACAAAGCCACATAAAGCAATACCGCCAAGAGAGTAAGAAAGAATTGCTTCTCCCGAAAAGATTAACTGTTTCTTCGCCCATTCTAGCGGCGGAACGATGATATGCCAGATTCCGCCACCGATAAGTAAAACACCCACATAAATGTGACCGCCAACTAAATCTTCCAGATTATCTACTGAGGCAAAATGGGTTTGATAGCCAAAGATAGTTAATGGATTTAAAGTCGGGTCGGTAACGACTCGCACATCTTGAATGTTGACATCGTATAGTCCGCCCCAAAACATCGCTTTAGCAACCAGTGCCAACGCACCTACGCCTAAAAACAGCAGATGATGACCGAGTATTATTCCTAGCTGCTTGGGGTCATCCCATTCAAAATGGAAATCACGAGTTTTCCCCGAAGCTTCTTTGAGATCGCTAGGAGCTTTAAAGGTATGAAATAGCGCACCCGCACCTAAGACGGCTGAAGAAATTAGATGTACCGCACCTACCACAAACATGGGATAGGTATCTACAACTTCTCCGCCTTCGCCTACACCTAGTCCTAATGTAGCCAGGTGAGGAATGAGAATTAGTCCCTGTTGTCCCATCGGTAAACTAGGGTCGAATCTCGATAGTTCAAATAAAGTAAACGCTCCCGCCCAAAAGACAATCAGTGCTGCTTGGGCAACATGAGCAGCAATGAATAAGCCAGATAAATTGGCAAAACGGGCATTCCCCGCCCACCAGTCATATTTGTCTTTGGGTTTATCGTATGTCTGCAAAACAAAACCTCCTAATCGATTTGGTAAAACTTGTTACTAACTATTCTCAATAAAGCAATGACAGGTTTATTATGCATTATTGAAATTAATTATCAGATTGTCGTTCGCAAAACTTAATATAAAGTTGCTACAATTTTCAAAAATTTGCTGCAGTCATCCTACCTTAGCAATAAAAAATATAGATATAAATGCTGATTTTACCAATTATATCTGCACTAAAAATTGTCTACAAGCGATCGCGCGATCGCCCCAAGTCTTAAATTAAAAGAAAATATTTGTCAATAATTTAGTTTTTGCTGTAAGCTGTGCGAAAAGCTTATTGATTCAAATTATCAATAGATTGCAACAAGACAAGAGGTTTGGAGATATGACCGCTTTAAGTGAAAATTATCAAGGGATGGAAGACTCTACAGATATCCCTTGGTGGGCTGGTAATGCCAGACTAAAAGATATTTCAGGCAAATTGTTAGGAGCGCACGTCGCTCACGCAGGTTTGATTGTTTTTTGGGCTGGTGCGATAACTTTGTTCGAAATTTCTCGCTTTGATGTTACCCAGCCGATGTACGAGCAGGGTTTAATTCTGTTACCTCACCTTGCCAGCCAGGGTTGGGGAGTGGATGGGGGTGGAGAAGTTATCAGTACCTATCCTTACTTTGTTATTGGCGCATTGCACCTTATTTCTTCGGCTTTTTTAGGGTTTGGTGGTATTTATCATGCCGTTTTTGGACCAAAATATCTCGGAAATGTTTCGGAATTTTTTGGTTACGAGTGGCGAGATACCAATAAGATGACCGATATTCTTGGCATTCACCTAATTTTATTGGGACTTGGAGCATTTTTACTCGTCGCTAAAGCAATGTATTTTGGAGGCTTATACGATCCCGTTACAGCCGAAGTCCGAACTATAGCCAATCCAACTCTCAATCCCGCAATTATTTTTGGCTATTTATTCGGTGCAGTAAGAAAAAACTGGATTGCTGGAGTAGACAACCTAGAAGATGTTATTGGCGGTCATGTTTGGATAGGAGCAATTCTAATTACTGGTGGCTTATGGCACATTAACACTAGGCCTTTTGGGTGGACAAAAAACCTGTTTGTTTGGTCGGGAGAAGCTTATCTGTCCTATAGTCTCGGTGCCTTGGCATTAATGGGTTTTATCGCCGCTTACTACTGCGCGGTCAATACCACAGTCTATCCAGAAGTATTTTATGGTGCGCCTCTGTCGATGAGATTAGATATTTTTCCCTATTTTCCCCCAAATAACAGTAACTGGATTTCTTCTAGAACTTGGCTGGCTAATGCTCATTTCTGGCTGGCTTTCTTTTTTCTACAGGGACATATATTTCATGCTTTGAAAGCAGCAGGATTCGATTTTAGAAAAGGGCGAATCGAGCGCTCTCTACTGCCACCAGAACCAGTTTTTGAGTAGCAAGTAGCAGGTAACGGGTAACAAAGAAAGCGGAGGATGCGGAGGAAGACTGTTCGGGACTGGGGAATTGGGGAATTTCTCTACTAGAGCCTTCTCTTCCTCTCCTTTTAACTTTTGCCCTGTGTCCATAAAGCTTTTGACTTTAAACTTCTTAAAGAGCTACAAATAGTTTCAGTTTTATACATAAAATTAGCAACGCCAAGAGGTAAAGCTATGACAGCAGTAATTGCAGAAAGTCCAAATAAAAACAAAATTCCCGATGTTGGTTGGTGGGCTGGTAATGCCCGTTTGGTCAATTTGTCGGGCAAGTTACTGGGTGCGCACGTCGCTCAAGCAGCCCTGATTGTCTTCTGGGCAGGAGCGATGACTTTATTTGAGTTATCTCAGTACAATCCGGCTCTACCGATGTACGAACAGGGATTAATTTTACTACCACACCTGGCAACTTTGGGTTTGGGAGTAGGAGATGGCGGACAAATTGTAGATACCTATCCCTATTTTGTGGTGGGAGTAGTCCATTTAATTTCTTCTGCCGTCTTGGGTGCTGGCGGTATCTATCATTCTCTCTTAGGACCCGAAGTCTTAGAGCAGAACGATACTTTTACGGGGTTTTTTGGCTATGATTGGCAAGACACCAACAAGATGACGACCATTATTGGTATTCATCTAGCCTTGTTGGGAATCGGGGCATTTTTGCTAGTCTTTAAAGCTATGTTCTGGGGTGGGGTATTCGATCCCTGGGCAGGGGAAATGGGACGAGTTCGGGTGATAACTGACCCGACGGTCAATCCCCTGAAAATCTTTGGTTATTTATTTGGGGCATACGGTAAAGAAGGTATGGCAGCCGTAGATAACCTAGAAGATGTTATTGGCGGTCACTTATGGGTAGGTTCTATTTGTTTTTTAGGCGGTTTCTGGCATATGGCGACTAGACCTTTTAGTTGGGCACGTCGGCTGTTAGTTTACTCAGGGGAAGCCTATCTTTCCTATAGTCTCGCAGCAATTTCCTACATGGGATTTTTGGCGGCTTATTTCTGTACCGTCAATGACACAGTCTATCCCGAAGTCTTTTATGGTTCTGTTGGTTTAATACAAAATGATACGGGAATAATTAGTGCCAGGGGTTGGCTAGCTACTTTTCATTTTGTCTTTGCAGTATTATTTCTCTTCGGTCATATTTGGCACGCCATTCGAGCTAGGGGTAAAGCTAAAGGTTTTGATTTTCAAAAAGGCAATACTAAGTTTGTAACTGCGGAAGATCCCTTCATCGCCGACTTACAAACACCGCTCAACTCTTCAGACTTTAGCCTCTGGTTACTAAGTAATCTTCCCATTTATCGTGCTGGTATTTCTCCTCTTTTCCGAGGCTTAGAGATTGGCATGGCACATGGATATTTACTCTTTGGTCCCTTTGTGCTTTTAGGTCCTCTAAGAAACACAGAACAAAGTAACTTTGTCGGTTTTCTCAGTGCCTGTGGATTAGTGATAATTCTAACTATCTGTTTGTCAATTTATGGCGCGACTTCTTTTAGCAAACAACTGCGACCGAATCCTACCTATGCTACTGCTAATCTCGATATGCCAGATTCGCTTAAAACTACAGGCGGTTGGAGTCAGTTCGCTGCTGCTTTCTTAGTTGGGGGTATGGGTGGTGCTTTCTTCGCCTACTTAGTTTATGACAACCTCGATGTGCTTAAAGCTGTCTTCAGTGGTCAAATCTAAACACAAAATTTTTCCCAAGCTATTGAAATAAGTTTTCAATAAATGTATGATGTTCGAGAAGTCTGAGGAATTGTAAATAGGGGTTAGACTTCCTTGCATTCTAATCCCTAGTTTCTAATCGATAACTTTCTAAAACTTTCTCTTGCTTAAGGAGCGACTTTATTTACTTTGAATGTCGCGATCGCTTTACCAAGCTTTTTGCTTGGTAATAATCAATAAAAATTTGCAACAAACAACTATCGAATAAATCAACAAGGAAAAATTATCATGGCTAAAATTGGTCTTTTCTACGGTACGACTACTGGCAAAACCGAGGAAGCAGCAGAAGCAATTCAGTCTGCTTTGGGTGGAGAGGATGTAGTTGCTTTGCACGAAATTGGCGGGGTTGCCGATGACGATTTTGCTAACTACGACTGTATCATCATCGGCTGTCCTACTTGGAATATTGGCGAGTTGCAAAGCGACTGGGAAGGTTATTTTGACGAACTAGAGAACATTGATTTTAGCGGCAAAAAAATAGCTTATTTTGGCACTGGAGACCAGGTAGGCTATCCCGAGAATTTTCAGGATGCGATGGGCATCTTGGAAGAGAAGATCTCTGGTTTGGGTGGCAAGACCGTAGGATATTGGTCTACTGAAGGCTATGAATACGATGAATCTCAAGCCGAGAAGAATGGCAAGTTTGTCGGACTGGCATTAGATGAAGACAATCAGCCAGAACTATCGCAGGAACGAATTCAAGAATGGACGACACGGCTAAAGTCTGAATTCGGTCTCTAAAGTGTTGGGGGTTCTCCTCTCCAATGAACGGAAAAGTAGCCATTCTAATGAGCCAACATTATCGGTTACTTTTCCTTTTCTAGCAATTACTACGAAAACGCGATCGCTTATGCTGCATCTCATTTTATGCATTAGTGTTTGGAGCTTGATTTCTCTGTTTTTGTTGTGGCGAACGATGAAAGTAGGTCAACAGGCTATTAATCACGTCCAACGCCTTCACCAAATACCCTGTTCTAAATGCGCTTACTTTACGGGCGATTATCGACTCAAATGTGCGGTCAATCCTATAGATGCCATGTCCGAAGCAGCAATTGACTGTCGGGATTTTACGGCTGGAGCGGATTCTAGAAACAGTCAAAAAATTCCTTATGTTGCCCGTCTGAAGCAGACTAAGAAAAAGCCGAACATTTAGTATTTAACTTCAAAACTTCTCAAATTCGATACCAATGAAAATTTCTCAAGCGACAGCACCAGTTTGGATTAATGCCAATCCTAGTTTTAAACATTTTGATGGACGAATTGTTCGTTATCTATCCAATCAAGTACCAATAGCCTATTGGGAGTATCGTCAAGAACCTGACGATCCGAGTTCTCTCGACACAGCCTTGTGCCTACTCCACGACTATCTTCAATCCAAGTCTCAACCAATCGATCTAATTGGTCATGGAACTGGTGGGTTGCTAGGATTGCTTTACGCCCGTCAATATTCTCACAAGGTGAAATCCCTAACTATACTAGGAGTTGGTTCTAATCCCGCTAGCGACTGGCAGGCACACTATTATCAGATGCGCAAACTATTATCTTGCAGCCAGGAGATTGTTTTAGCGCGGATGGTACAAATGATGTTCGGTCATCAAGACCGAATCAATACTCGAAATCTAGTTAAAATTCTCCAACGAGATCTCTATACTGCCCCTACTGCTCATTCTCTCTATCAACTAGGTAAAGTCAAATCTGGCGGAGTATCAATGCCTTTAATGATCTGTGGAAGCGAAAATGATGGCATTGTCACTCCTCCTATTTTACAAGGTTGGTCGGATAATCTCAAAGACAGCGATGTATTATGGGTAAATCCTTTGGGACATCATTTTTTTCACTACTTCTTTCCCGAACAAGTTGGTAGGCAAGTAATTAAGTTCTGGCAAAGAGTCAATCTACCATATATTAAAGTCTCTTCTAGATCGGCAATCTTCGAAGAGACTTTACATCATTATTGCTAGATGATTGTTAGTTGTTAGCACCATTACCAACAAAAGCGAGAGTTAGACTATCGTGAACCAGGAAGTGGTGTAAGTGATAGGCTCTTTCTTCGGTTTTTAGTAAAATCTGCTCGTATAGGTAGCGAGTAGCGCGATCGCCTAGGCTTTCTGCTTGCGCTGCCTGTTTGCGTATTAACTTGATGATTTCTTGTTCGGCAGCGAGATCGTGTTCTACCATTTGACGCTCGTTAAATACCCCATCTTCTTCTTGCTCGAAGCAGCAGAGTTCGGCAAGCTTGCTAAAACTAGCGGCAGGAATTCCGCCTAAGCCGTTGAGACGTTCGCCGATTTCATGAACGTGTTCCTGTACTTCTTCATAACTCTCAGCAAAGAACTGATGTAATGAATAGTATTCGGCACCTTCAACTACGAAATGATGTTTTTGATACTGCAAGTATAAGCCTTGGAAACTAGCTAGAGCAGCATTAAAACCTTCGCAAATTGGCTCGGTAACATTTTTTTCCAATAAAATTGGATTGTCTGCTACCTGACCGAAAGGACGTAATAAACCTTTGGTTGTGGACATAACTTTTGCTATTTCATTAAGTAAATTTTATTGACAATATCAATCTATCACAAATACTAAAAAAGGTTTAATTCACCAGCTTGTCATCAAGCTTAGTTTTTTCATAAACGATAAAAAAATCAAATTTTTATTGCATATATTTTGCATTTAGTAGTATATTCATTACAGCTAAAATTGATTGAATTGGTTTCGTCGATCGCCAATTCAGGAAAAATCGAGTTTTCAAGGCTCTCAAGGCCTAAAAATTGAAATAGAAATAATTCTCTATTAGTTAGATTTTATTTTTTATTTGGCTGAAATATGAAACCGAATCCCTCATTCCACCTCCTGATTCACTTTGTCGAGATCGAGAAGACATTATGACGATTCCAAAGGCTACACGGAGCGTAATCGCCCCTAATACTCCAAGCTCCACTGGTAGTATGGTTCGAACGACCAGAAACAAGCCTCGCTTCTGGATTCGCCCGACATTTTCTCCAGAGCACGGAGTTTTACTAGTTTTGTTAGGCTCGTTCTTAACGGGCGCAGCTTTGGCACAACAATGGACATATTCGACATCTTTAGCTTTAATTTGTGCTTTTTTTGCTTTGCAAGCAGAGCATCCCTTCGTAGTACAAATTAAATTGAGAAAAAACTTAAAACCCCGTTATTTATTTTGGGGAGGAATTTATGGCTCGATCGCTCTATTTTTAGCCTTATTTCTCTGGTTTCAAGCTTCGGTATTGTTATGGCTTTATCTGCTAGCAATAATGGCATTAATCGCCGATGCGATCGCCGTGGTCAAAGGCAAACATAAATCCATCGTCAATGAAATTACTAGTTTTGCTGCCATCTGTCTGGCTGCACCGCTAGCTTATGGCGCAACTATAGGAAGCCTATCTCTCCAGGCAATGGCAATGTGGATACTCAACACTTTATTCTTCAGTAGCGCAATATATACTATAAAACTCCGTCGTAAAAAAACGGCAGCTTTTAAACCAGGGATAATTTATCATGGCATTGCTACTCTAATTATTTTCAGTCTCTACAGTCTCAACTATCTATCTTTAGTTACGGCTTTGTCTTTCACGGTAGCCTTAATTAAGTTGCTCGTGGTATTTGGCTTCCGGAATTGGTATCGTCAAGCCAGATTTCACTTTATTGCTATCTTTGAAACCCGCCTTGCTTTACTCTATATTGCGATCGCCTGTGTTAGCGTTCTCCCCGCTCATTTACCGCCTCGATAATTAACGCTCAATCGTGGCTCTTCAATCTTCAAGCAGCAATACTAATTTACTATCAAGTCAATCAAATTATTAACGTAGCGATCGCTTTTGATGGGTGTAGTTTCTTTTTCGTGGAGGACTTCCTGACTCATAATGTAATAAATCAACGAACCGATAAAAATTCTCGCTACAGTTTCAGGATCGCTAAAATGAAGACGAGTTTCTGTTTGAAAATATTTGGTTAACATGGTGATCGCTGGTTGCGAGACATTAGTTAAAAATAGCTGGGATAAGTTTGGTCTGGTTCCTGACTCGGCGACAATCAACCTGACTAGGTTGAGACATTCTGTATCTTGAATTCCCTGGAGCAACCTTGCTGCGATTTGCCGCAAGACTTCAACTGGTTCTCCCGTTAAAGTTTCTGAACAGAGCAACTGAAATTTCTGACTCACGAGCTCTTGAATTAATGCAGTAAACAAACCATCTTTGTCACTGTAATAACTGTATAGAGTTTGCTTGGAAACTCCTGCCGATCGCGCTATCTTGTCCATACTCGTACGACTATAGCCGTGTTCGAGAAATTCTGGTAAGGCTCCATGTAAAATTTGTGCGGCTTTATGATGAGAGCGCTTCGAGTTGGGCTGTTGTTGGCGAGCAGCTTTGTCTGTATTCATAATTACATTGCGACCATTTTTTACTCGATCTCAGTTGACAAATTTACACCGTACATTTTAGTATAATCATAGTTATCAAACTGTACAGTCTAGTTTGGTTATATTTACTTGAGGAGAGCAATTATGGAAATATTGTCTCTTTCTCTCCTATTTATATCTATTACTATTTACGATCGGTTCTTAAGTAGAACTGAGACTGAATCATAGATCTTGGCTCTTGCCATTAGAGGGGAATAGTGCCACCTCACAGAGAGTTTTACTCTGGTGAGAAACAGGCACTATAACAAAGGAACAGGAGAGATAGAAAAATGTGTTGTTATGCCAACCTTTTCCCCTCTAACAGTACTTCTGGCTCTTGAGTTTGACTGTAGTTATATTTTTATCCCTCAAATACCTCTGTAAGCTTTTGTAAGCTTAGTTTTTGCTCCGCTTCTTAAGGTAGAAACACGCTTCAACATTCTGTCGCGGAGTTAATTGACTTATAGTAATTCTGCTTTCTCTAGCTGGATTAGTAGTTGTCGGAGGTACGGCTATATATGCCATCGCTCGTACTAGTAAGACAGAAGCAGAAATAGAGCCAGTTACCCCAATTCCAGAAATTAAAGCAGTTACCGCTTTAGGTAGAATCGAACCATTAGGAGAAGCGATCGCCTTCTCGAACTAACAGTTCTGCAATCTTGGTGTCCCCTAGATCTGGTGATGGAGATAGCTCGAGCTGCCACTGTCAAACGCCTGCAAGTTCAATTAAGCAGTGAAATAGTCGCTAATCGAGCTGAAGTCGCTCGTTTGGTAGCCCAACTAAGTACCGAAACCGCAGAAAGACAAGCTAATATAGCCCTCTTCTGTCACTTTCCGATATTTCATATTAGGAAAAGGTTTTCAAGGGAAACAGTATCAATTCATTCTGCCCGATAATGCTAATTAATGAAACCGCAATTGAATAAAGTCAGCTAGGCATATTTGCCCTCTTTTATCATAAAATTGCAGATAAAATTGAACTTATGAGTGGATTTATGAATTCGATTCCACTTGCGATCGCCGTAGGAGCTGTTTTAGGAGCACTAAGCCGATACTACATCACCTTATTCTGGATCGAGAAGCGGGGAGAAGCTTTTCCCTATGGAACTTTGTTTGTTAATTTAACGGGTGCTTTTTTAATTGGCTTAGTCTCAACTGTGTCGCTACAGCTAAGCTTCCCCATCGCGTTGCAAAAAACGCTTCTAGTGGGTTTCCTAGGAGCATATACGACCTTTTCGTCCTATATTTTAGATTCTGCTAAGTTACTTCGTAGCGACAGAATTCTTACTGGATTGGGTTACAGGTTAGCCAGTCCAGTTTTAGGATTTTTTTGTGTAGAGTTGGGTATTTGGGTCGCTCAAAAACTAGGTTGAAAGAGTTAATCGTTTAATGAGAAGGTCGAATAAACTCGGCTAATCTACTTCCCAGACTAAAGCAGAGAAATCCCAGCAAGGGCGTACCAACCCAGTATGCCAAGTCAATCTGCAAGCTTCTCATTTCAAGTAAATTAGCAGAGTCTAGCTCATAGGATGAGAAAGTAGTATAAGAGCCGAGAAATCCAGTTGTTAGCATAAGAACGAGGTCTGGTTTTAACAGCAATCTTTCTGTAGCGAGAGTAGTAATTAAACCCATTAAAAAGCAGCCACTTAGATTGACAATTAAGGTTCCAATAGGAAACTCTATTTCTACCAACTGGGTCAGCCAATCGCCTAGATAGTAACGGCATAATGCGCCAGCAATTGCTCCCAAACTAATTGCAATAGTTGCTCGAGTATGAAAATTTTCCAGCATCGTGACTCTAAACCTAAATAGCTTTTGATAAATTAAAGTGCTCCAAAGACGATCGCCAAGCTAAATACTAAAGATGGCGTTGCTGAAAGTACAGTACCCAAGGCTCGCGCCAAAATAACATCATCGCATCCCATGCGTTTTGACATGGGATGCGTTCAAATCTTAGTGGTGATAAGCTGTTGCTTCTTCAGCAGTTAGAGGATATTCAATTGGGTGTTTTTTGAAGTAATCTAGGCAACGCTCCATATCCTCAATCAACAGAGAAGCTAAGTCGCGACTTACACCGTTACGAATTAAAATTCTCTGGATAACTAAATCCTGGCAGTTGGCAGGCAGAGAATAGGCAGGAACTTGCCAACCGCGACTACGAAGGCGATCGGCTAAATCGTAGAGGGTGTAGCCTTTAGTATCAAAGCCATCTTTGACTTTCCAGCAGAGGGCAGGAATTCCCTTTTTCATGTTTCCATCAAATAGCACCTCGAAAGGCCCCATTTTTTCAATTTCCTGTGCCAGATAGCGAGCGGTATCATAGCAAGCCGTCTGTATTTTGCGATAGCCCTCTCGACCCAGACGTAGAAAGTTGTAGTACTGACAGACAATTTGTCCCCCCGGACGGGAGAAGTTCAGGGCAAAGGTAGGCATATTGCCGCCCAAGTAGTTCACATTGAAGATTAGCTCTTCGGGAAGATCGGATGTTTCGCGCCATATAACCCAGCCCACACCCAACGGTGAAAGACCATACTTGTGACCGGAAGCATTGATAGAACGAACTCGCGGAAGACGGAAATCCCACTCTAAGTCAGGATGACAGAAAGGAGCCAGAAATGCACCACTGGCTCCATCGACGTGAATGGGAATATTGATACCAGTTTCTTCTTCGAAGCGATCGAGTGCATCGGAAACTTCTTTAACAGGCTCGTATTCACAGGTGAACGTCACACCGAGCGTTGGAACGACGCCGATAGTGTTTTCATCACAACGCGCGAGCACTTCTTCTGGAGTCATTAGTAAACGACCGTGCTCCATGGGAATTTCCCGCAGTTCGATATCCCAGTAACGGGCAAATTTATGCCAACAGATTTGGACCGGACCGGTAATCATATTAGGTCGGTCTGTAGACTTACCAGCAGCCCGCATCTTTTCACGCCAGCGCCACTTCATGGCCATACCGCCTAGCATCGCTGCTTCACTAGAACCTGTCGTGGAACAGCCAATAATGTTAGCAGCATCGGGAGCATTCCACAAATCTGCCAGGATGTGAACGCAGCGACTTTCGATCTCGGCGGACTGAGGATACTCGTCTTTGTCGATCATATTCTTGTCGATACACTCTTCCATCAACTGATGAACCTCAGGCTCCAGCCAGGTCTGACAGAAAGTCGCCAGGTTCTGACGAGAGTTACCATCTAACATCAGCTCATCATGGATAACTGAATAAGCATTACGAGGACTATGCTCGTGTATCGGCATCTTATACTTCGGCATGGAAACCGACAGGTCGCTAGATGCATAGATTTCGTCGTTGACGTCGTCGCGAATGTCGCTATACTCATGTAGAGGCATAAAAAAATTAACTCCTTAATTGGTAATTGGTGAGAAAGGTCAGTGAAAAAAATTTGTAGGTTGGCGTAAAGCTAACTTTTGAGTTGAGATTGTTCGCTGCTCTCGTTAAGAAAGTAGTATGTAGCGAATCTCGAAGTTATTCAAAAGTCTTAAATAAAACGAGTAAAGGTAATACTTGAGAAGTTATCGAGACAGATAATTTGCTAGTCTTAGACAGGTCTTACTACTTAAGCAGCAGTACCATCACCATCCCCCAAAGAGTCAGTAAGGTATTGCTAACGGCGTAGGGACCCGTATAACCTAACATAGGAACGTCGCTTTTTGCCGCTTCACCCACCATGCCGACGGATGCCGTACTGGTACGAGAACCCCCACAGCAGCCAAGAGCGATCGCTGGATCGAATTTAAAAAAGAACTTACCAATTAGAGGTGCGAGCAGCATGGGAATTGAAGTAGCCAGCAAACCCAGTACAAACAGCTTGATGCCAGCTTCTTTGATTCCTGAGACAAAGCCTGGACCAGAGGAAATTCCTACGACAGCAATAAACATATTCAAGCCCACATTGTTCATAAACCAGAGGGTGCCAGATGGCATATTGCCAAATATCGGGTAAACCCCCCGCAACCAACCAATAATTAAGCCAGCAATCAGTGCCCCTCCAGACGTGGAAAGAGTCAGCGGAGTACCAAAAACGTTGAAAACAATTGCTCCCAATAGACCCCCAATAAAGATGCCGAGACCGACGGTAATCATATCGGTGATATTGGTAGGGCGATCGGGGTAGCCAATTTCCTTAACTAAGCGTTGGGTATGATTGCGAGTTCCAGAAATCGTTAGAAGGTCTCCCCGATGAATCTGGGTATTTCTCAGAATGGGAATAGGGTATGTAAAATAAATTGTGTCAAAGGTCAAAACACACTCTAATAAATAGAATTAATGTGAGGAATGAGACTATGACCTTTCGACCAGAGTTAATTGATGAACTGCTCAAAGACTATGAAAAACCAGAAGACCTTATTGGAGAAGGAGGAATCCTCAAACAACTGACCAAAAAACTCGTAGAGCGTTGTTTAGAAGCTGAAATAGACGTACATCTAGAGACTCAGAAGGCAGAGCGGGGCAAAAAAGAGCGACAAAATCGACGCAACGGACACAGCCGTAAAACCATTAAGGGGGAGTTTGGCGAAGCGGAACTTGCCGTGCCTCGCGATCGCGATCGCCAATTCGAGCCTCAGATGGTCAAAAAAGGACAAACTCGTTTTACAGGCTTCGATGACAAGATTCTCGCCCTGTATGCGAGAGGAATGACCACTCGTGATATCCAAGCCCAACTACAAGACCTTTATGGAGTAGAAGTATCGCCAGCCCTGGTATCTCAAGTAACCAATGCGGTTCATGAAGAGCGACTCCAGTGGCAAAATCGCAGCCTAGAGGCAGTGTATCCAATTATCTTTTTTGATGCTTTGGTCGTCAAAGTCAGACAGGAGGGAAGAGTCATCAACAAAGCCGTCCATCTAGCTCTGGGAATCAACATCGAAGGCGATAAGGAGTTATTGGGGCTGTGGATGACCCAGACAGAAACGGCAAAATTCTGGCTGTCGGTGTTAACTGAGTTAAAGAATCGTGGAGTCAAGGATATCTTTATTGCTTGTATCGATGGTCTGACGGGCTTCGCCGAAGCGATTGAAACGGTATTTACGCAAACCCGCGTACAGTTATGTATGGTACACATGGTCAGGAACTCCCTACGCTATGTCTCCTACAAACACCGTAAAGCTGTTGCCGCTGACCTCAAACGAGTGTACACTGCCGCTACTGAAGCTGAAGCCGAACAGGCACTAATAACTTTTGCTGACAAGTGGGACTCCACTTATGCCCCAATTAGTAGGTCTTGGCTGGCTCACTGGCAGCACGTGATTCCGTTTTTCCAGTTTCCTCCAGAAATCCGTCGCATTATTTACACCACTAATGCGATCGAGTCGATGAATATGACTCTTAGAAAAGTGTTGAAGAATCATCGGATTTTTCCAACAGATGAAGCTGCGCTCAAAGTTATTTATCTTGCGATTAATAACTTATCTCAGAGATGGACTAGACCTTTACGGGATTGGAAAGCTGCTTTAAATCGATTTGCCATCGAGTTTGAAGGACGGCTTCCACTTTAACTTTCTTTGACACAAACTTATTGACAGATCCGTATCTGGGGGCTGGGATTGTGCTGCTGGTCTATCCTTTAGAAGGGGTAGTGACATTAACCCTGGTGCTGGCCGCTTTTCTATTGCTAGAAGGAGTATTTGAGTTAATTCTAGCTTTTCAACTGCGTCCAAATTCGTCAAATTGGTGGTGGGTTTTAGCCGACGGCATTGTGACGTTAGTTCTCGGCTTGTTAATTTGGCTGGAGTGGCCCGCTAGTGCCGCCTGGGTAATTGGTTTATTGCTGGGAATCAGCCTGATTTCTAGCGGTCTTTCTCGGCTAATGCTTTCCATTGCCGTTCGTTCGGCACTCAATTCTAAATCGGAGATGGTGTAGCTATTTAGATAAGGATTTTGAGGGTATTGCGATCGCCACTTCGTTCCTTTTAATTAATATCGTTTTCGAGGTTTAGAACGGAAACTGTCAGCATTGAGATCCTAAATTTGAGTATGAATGGGATGATTTGATATCATGACTAGCAAATACACAAGTATTGATGAACTGTAATTATTAAAGTTATTCTTATTTTTATGCTGCTCGATATAGCAGCCCAACAATAGCGGTTTGATATTGTTGTTTAATCCACATCACTAGCCTTTTTAATGTCCAGCGAGGTTTTAGATTTACCTCTCTTGTTTGTGGTGGTATGGCTGCTATGTTCAGAGCTTCAATAATTTGATTCCCTATTTCTGTTCTCTTGTTCGAGGATGTTCGGCTCTTAACGCTTCTTACCTCAATGTTTCTTTGCTCTGATTATGTCGATCGCACTTAACCTTCAACATTATTTTTGTTGGTTACTTCTTTTTTTGACTCTACTTCTTTTTTTTTGGTGTAAAACTCTAGTTTTCAAACTGGACGGGGTTAAATCTGGTAGGAATGTTGTCGATTTAATGCAGCAATTAGCCAGAGAGCAAGGGTGTACGATTTTAAAGGGTGTACGATTTTAATTGTTACTCACGATAATCGAATCCTCGACGTTGCCGATCGCATTATCGAGTTAGAAGATGGCAAAATTAATAGCAATAACAATTAAACAATAAAAAAGTCCAATTAGAAACTTAGTAGAAGTCGAGAAGTAAAGAGACGTCGGAACTTACCTAGTTCTACTCATCCGGTCGATACCACTCAATTAGAGTCGGTTTGGACTCAAAACGCTTTACCGAACCATGCATATTTACAAAGGGACTGATTGCTGAGGTTTCGGGAAATAAGCGCATTAAGAAAAAGTCTAAGGTAGTAAGCCTGAGATAACCTTGAAAGACGGCAATGGTACCGAAGCGCACCCCAGTTTGCTTTTGCTCTTCTAAAATTGCTTCAATATCGGCTTCCTTTAAGAGTGCTGCTTGACGCAAATAATAACCTAATTTATGCTTATTGGTTTTTCTAGCTAGCTTATGCCAATCAGTAGCAAAAAAGTTTACCGTTTTTGATTTAATCCAGCCATGTAGTACTAAGATCTCTCCCAAAAGTAAGTCGGGATTGGCTTGTTGCTCTCTCAACGCTACTTCAATCTGAGAGCTCGAAACTAATCCAGCTTCAATGAGTAACTCTCCTAATTTCTGTGGGGTTTTGCTCTGGTGGCTTGGCATAAGATCGAGCTCGATAATTTCAAAAATTAAAACACAAATAATTTTAGACGAAACTTTTTATAGTTTACAGATGTGAATCATTGTAATTTTCATCTAATTTATATACTATTTTAAGCGCATAGCTCTTCGTCAGCAAGCAACCGCCGCATATTAGACAAGGAATTATAGTGATAGCTAAGTAAGATCGTGACTCAATTAAATCTCAATATCAATAGACACTTACTTTCTAAATCATTCGCGCCACTATAGTTCGATGGCGAGGACTGTTAACAGTTATAGTAGGAGTAGCAAAACCCGCTTCAATAATTGCTCGTTCGATATCTAGCGCAAAATATTGGTCTAGATAGGGTTCGGTACTCTTTAACAAGGTCAAAATGTAAGCAGGCATCCCTTGATAAATTGGCGATTGCGGGTTCATGTCCATGATGGTCAAATATCCCCCCGAACGCAACAAGCGGCTAGCTTCAGTAATAATAGCTCTGGCTGCAGTTTGGGGTAATTCGTGAAACAGCAAGCAAGCGGAAACCAAATCGAAACTAGCAGCTTCTAACCCTGTAGACTCCACTGCGGCATGTCGCCAGTTAATCTCTCTTTGCATTTGCTGCGAGCGGTATCGAGCTACTGCCAGAAAATAAGGGGAAAGATCGACTCCCGTAACCCGAGCTTGGGGAAAAATTTCTTGGAGGGCAAAAGAACTCATGCCGACACTACAGCCGAGATCTAAAATCGTCTGGGGTTCGATTTCTAGTTGCTGTTGGATGATGTTGTGATAGCTTTGGCGCAGCATCCAATCTCCTCGAACGTCCCCCTTTGACCAAATTTTGGCATGGACTGCTCGAGCAGCAGATTCGACTTCCCAAGCTGCTTCCCAACTAAGATTGCCTCGTTCGTAGGCGTGAAAGGAAGTTTGGTAGTAATCGGGATAATCGAGTTGGGGGTTTTGTACGGCTTTAAATTCTGCATCCCAATTGCGATCGCTCAATTGCCTCACGTTCTCTCGCCAAGGTACGCCAATAGCTTCGGCGCGTTTTATCATCATATTTCTGGCGCGGGTTTTGGCAAAGTTAGCTAGTGGTTTAATTGCTAAAATGCCATTTATCAGACGGGAGGTAAATCCTAGTTGAGTATGGGTAGCAGTCATTGAGGAAATAAGTGTAAAGTTATTTTAAGCTTGTTTTTAGGGATCTCAAAGGAATTTATATCATGTCTGCAGTAGAAAAAGAATCGCCATCGCTTAACTGGGTTTTATTAGGCGTGCTGCTAGTCCTCATAGCCGCAGTTGCTTGGGTAGGAGTGAGAATTTTGTTTCCCAATACTCCTACGGTATTTGCCGGTACGGTTCCGAGCAATCTGGGAGTTGTCAACGGACATCTAACCCCTTGTCCTAGTAGTCCCAACTGCGTCAGTACCCAAAGTTCTGATGCAGAACATCATATTGAACCTCTAAATTATGATTCTAGTACAGATGAAGCGATCGCCAAGTTAAAAAATATTATTATTAGCCAACCCAGAGCTAAATTAGTTACAGAGGACGACAACTATCTTTATGCTCAGTTTACGAGCAAATGGATGGGCTTTGTTGATGATGTGGAATTTTTCGCTAATGGAGATCTAAGAGCGATTCAAGCGCGTTCGGCTTCCCGTTTGGGAGAATCTGACTTAGGTGTAAATTTAGCCAGAATTAATTATATTCGAGAGCAATTTAACACAGCCAGTCTTTAAATTCCTCATCGGAGAAATTTGTTTTGTCAAGGTTGAAGACTTACGCGATCGAATTTAATCAAAAACGTCTAGTCGATGTGAAATCGTCGATAATAAAGTAAATACTAGATGTTCATTATCTTATTTACCTGACTGCCTGACACAAGTAACTAAAAGTACTGATATACGGTAACTGAAAAGAAAAGGGAGAGAATTCATGGTTAGCTAAAAATAGATGTTTTTAAGCTTTGTATTCCATGTCTACCTCTACCCCACTTTATAATCAACTGTTCAGATTGCTAAGTCAACATAGTAACTATCGCGATCTACGGCATTTAAAAGCCTTAGTGTGGATGATTATCGGTTTAATCCATAGCGGTAAAATCTGCTTGAGCGAATGGGAATGCTACATCCCCAGTCGTGCTAGAAAAGCCCAAAGTTTTGAAAGAAAGTGGCAAAGATTTGTCAGTAATCAGCGAATTCGAGTTAGAAGCTTGTATGTCCCGTTAGTTCTGGGAGCAATCAAAAACTGGCATTCTCAACGCCTTTATTTAGCACTAGACACAACTATGCTCTGGAATCGGTTTTGCATCATTCACCTTTCAATTGTTTGCGGTGGAAGGGCAAGACCATTCTTGTGGAAAGTATTAGAACACAAAAGTTCGACAGTCGCTTTTACCGAATACAAACTAATGTTGAGATTAGCCGCAAAATTACTATCTGATTATTCCAATATCATGCTCTTAGCTGACCGTGGTTTCGCTAATCATGAATTAGTCAATTGGCTGCAAGATAGTAAGTGGCATTACTGTCTGCGATTACCCTGCGATGTCATTCTACACGGAGTCAGAAAGCATCCAATTGAATTAAAGTATCTCTGTCCGCCAAAAGCTCAAGCAGTTCTGTGTCATGACGTTGGTTTATGGCTCGATGGTAAATACCGTTGCAACGTTGTCCTGGCAAACGTTAAAGGAGTCAAAGAGCCTTGGGCTATGATTACCGATGAAAATCCATCCTTACAGACTCTTTGGCAATACGGACTGCGTTTCCGTGTTGAAGAATTATTTTTAGATTCTCAATCAGGAGTATTTCAGTTGGAAGACTCGAAAATCCGCCATGCTAAAGCTTTAGAACGTCTATATTTAATTGTCGCACTGGCTCTTCTTTTTGCCACTTGTCATGGTATAACGCTTCAATTAAAAGGACTTAGAACTCAGGTAGACCCTCACTGGAAAAGAGGCCTAAGCTATCTCAAAATTGGTTGGCGATGGCTCAAGGGCGTTTTGCATAAAGGTCGCGATTTGTTCTTTCCTAGTGCTTTGTTATCTCAAGATGTTCAACCTTGTTTTGCTTCTCTAAAAGCTAAGAAACACCAATATGATGCTATCTGGTTCAGTCGTATTCAGGAAATCAAATGTTATTCCAATTGACTTTTCCTAAGATATGTCAGGCAGTCAGCTTATTTACCTCACCACCAAGCGTGTTGCCATTGACGCGCTTTTTTTGCTGTTAATTTTTAGAAAACTTCGCTAATGGCAGCGATCGCACCTTCCGCTCCAGTTGCCCCACTACCGCCTAAAAAAGTAGTTGCAATACCAGCATTAACTGATTCTATCGCTCTACAAGAAAAGAGTGGCGATCGCTCAGAAAACTCAAACTTTACGCTGCACGACTTCTACAACTGCCTGACGATTTTCCAACGGCTGACTGAATCTAAGCCTCAATCGCTACTCTCCCTAGGGGTTTAGCGACACAGGTCAGAACATAATCATCTTCGCAATCGACATCTTCGTCGTAAGCTACCTCTCCTTCGATTTTTTTAAGTTTACAAGCGCCACAGGCTCCCATACGACAGCCGAAGGGCAAACTAGCTCCCTCTGCTTCGGCTACATCCAAGATAAATTCTTCACCATCACAAGCAATTTCTTGCCCCGATTTAGCCAGTACTACCATCGGACTGGATGATGGGGATGCGGCTGCAGGTGCGGAGTTAGGTATGGGTTCGGGCTGGCATTCGGGTTTAGGAGTGGTTTGCTTAGCGACGATCGATGTAGGCGCGACTCGAGGAGTTTGCCCGTTAGAAGAAATGCTAGTTGAAGGAATGGGTTGGTCCACTGAAGGAAATCGAATAATTGAAGTGTTATCTGTAGGCGATAGTGCGGTAGCAGAAGCAACCGATCGCTGTTTCTGCTTCTTCTTACCGCCAAAACTCTCTTCATAGTAATTTTCCATCGGGAAGTTAAAGCTTTGGAGCAGAGATTTAGCTGCTTCCATAAAAGGATTGGGACCGCAGACATAGACGTTGCGATCGCTAAAGTCGGGAGCGATAGTAGATAAAATTGCTTCGTTGAGTCTACCAGTATAGCCAAACCAAGGTTCCCCTGCTTCAGGGCGAGTGATGGTAATTGCCAACTTAAAGTTAGGATGTCTTGCCGCCATCATTTCTAGTTCCTGACGGAAAATAATATCGCGGGGGCTGCGTGCGCTGTGGAGAAAAATAATATCGACATCAGCAATGGTGTCGCAAATCCAGCGAGACATGGACATCATGGGAGTGATGCCACTACCAGCCGAAATTAGCAGTAATTTGGGAGCGGGATTGGCAAAGTTAGTAAATTTGCCCATTGGAGGTGTCATTTTGACTTTACTGCCGACGCGTAAATTATCGTGCAGCCATTTACTCACCAGTCCTGGAGGTGCGGTGGGTTCGTCTGCTGGTGGGGGTACGCGCTTGACGGTAATGTCTATAGTGTGTGGACGAGAGGGAGTAGAGGAAATTGAATAGGAACGTTTGACGGATTTTCCATCTATTTCTAGATCGAGAGTAGTAAATTGTCCTGGTCGATAGCCAAAGAGGACGGGAGGCTCTGCGACAAAAGTAAAGGTTTTGACATCGGCAGTTTCATTGGTAATGCGGACGCAAGTCAGTTCTTTATTGCCACTAGTCCAGCGTTCGAGAGAGTTAGGGTCGATCGCTGCTAAGGGCATGTATTGACTGGGAGTTTGGGATTCGTCTGGGGCTGGAACGGTCAAACCCGCGATCGCTTTAACCCAGAGAAGATGATTGCCGAGCGCAATAGTATCCGAAGGCTTGAGATGATATTCTCGATCGGCTTTAGCGATTTCGTTGTTGATTCGCGAACCATTACGACTGCCTAAGTCGGAAAAATAGTAACTGTTATTACGAAAAGCAATCTTACCGTGAATTCTACTGATCCTCGTATCTTCAAGTACGATGCAGCAACGTTCGTCTCTACCGACTAGACATTCTCGATTGAGCTGAGTTTCTGGATTTAACCGAACTGTTTTAATTTCTTGAGGTTTTCTAGTATCGATAACAATAATTTCTGGCATGATTTCTGGTTTTTAATAAAAACTAATTGCTAAATTTACGAATTACAGTTACAAATTTTTATAGGGTTCGACGTTAATAAATATGCCGCCTTAGTAATGCTTATGGGTCGATACTTTTACTAAGGCACAAAATCAATTTCTCTGCGGAAAAATTTCTGTTTCTTCTAGATGGCTGATTTGCACCTGGGCGATCGCCGACAATAATTCTTCGGAAGTCATCGAGGAAAAATGCGCTCGAGTAGACATATCCAATAATCGCTCGATAATTGAGGGATAATTTGAGCGACGCAGTAGACTAGATGCAGTATCTCTTACCAAATCGTCGACTAAAGGTTGCTGCAAGATCCTCTCTGCTTCTGCCAATCCTCGTTGGCGATCGAGTTGCGTCAGAGCATATAAACTAGCTGCTTCGGTAATCGGATTGGGTTCTTGCAGTAGTTCTATCAGCGTATTGTCTACCGCTTCTTTGGAAAGAGACAGAGTATGCAATTGAGTTGCTTCGCCTCCATGTACCAGAGTTGTCTGTCCGCCTCTGGGTAAAGTGGGTTGTAGTTCTCTAAGAATCACGGGATTGAGCCGTTGTTGCCACTGAGCTTGGGGTTCTTGTAACATCGAAGCGATCGCATCTTTGGCTAAAATTCCCGTTCGTCTAGCCAATTCCACTACTTCTCGATCGTCGTTCAGCATTTCTAAAACCGCCAGCAAGGGAGTAATAATTAGCTGCTGCTTGGCAATTAATAGTTTGCGTAATAAGACAAATACGGGTGTCTCAGAATGAGGTTTGAGATTAGTGATTACTTTATAGCGGAAACTTTGGACCTGTAGTAGTGCCAGCAGTTTTTCGGCTTTGGGTCGTAGGGAATCAAATAAGCCTTCTAATACCTGCAAGTGTTCTTGTTTGCTGATATTGTATTCGTGTTTGAGGTTGCTAATTTGTTTGGTTTTGAGCGCGATCACTTTTTGTAGAGGCATGCCACTATCGACTAATTCCTGTAGTAAGCCTGCCACTGCTTCGCGATAGCTTTCAATTCGCATTCTGTTTTCTTGAGGGTATTCTCTGGCTGGTAGAATCAATGTCGAGTCTTCGATACTCAATTCGGTAAGTAGCGCGTAGTGTTCTTCTTGACTGACTTCTAATTTTTTACGAATAGCTTCTAAACTTTTTAAACTATTAGCGGCTTCAATATTACCAGCCTGTAGAGTTTCTTCTAAGACTCCTCTATATATCTGCAGGCGGTCTTGACGGGTAACCTGGGGCAATACTCGTGCTAGTAAATCCAGTTCGTCAGCTTGAAGATCTTCTAGAGAACGTTTGCCGAGAACGCGATCGAAGTCGATCTGGAGTTTCTTCAGTTGACGACGCAGCTTGTCGGCAATGCTTTCTCGTTCGTATTGTTGTGCCGTCCGTCCCCAGGTGCGATACAGCCAAAAAGTACTGACTAAAACTACTAAACCATTGAACGCCATCTGTAAAATAAACGGCAGGCGATTGATTTCGGGACGACCGCCATAAACGTAAAAGGCATTAAAGGCAATAAAGGTAACAAGAGTAAACATCCGATGTAAAACTAACTGGCGATCGCTCTCTGGATCTCTTTTTCTCAGATAGTTACCGTAGACTTTTTCTACCTTGGTGCAAACTAAAAAGAACACAGCCGTAATTACTGCCAGAGATAGAGGAGTGGCAATTAATTTGGGAATGGGGATAGCTTTTCCAGCGATATAGAAACCAGGCTTAAATAAGCTAGCTAATTGATCGGGTTCGTGGGTCCAGGCACCAGAGAAATAGTAGTCAAAATTTCCCGAATACAGCCAATAATAGATAAAATATCCCGCAACTAAACCTAGGTAACCGTACTGCACCAGTCTTCTTCCTGGCTTAGTCAATTGTTGCCAATAGGCTTTTTCCGCATCGATATCCATACAGGGAGATTTACAGCCAATACAGGTGGCTTTCTCTTTCTGTAAGTCTCGATCGAATGTCCGACACATCGACTGGGTAATACTCTTAGGCGGCTCTTTTTGAGCTTCGCTACCAAACAACCCCCTCGGTCCGGTAAATACCATCTGCACCATGCCGAAAGGACAAACATAATGACACCAGCTTCTACCGCCATAAACATAATTTACGGCGATCGCCGCACTAATAGTTAACAGTAAAAATAAACCAAATACGGGGCGGGCTGAGTTAACAAATAAAATCCGGATATTTAATCCTAAAAAAAATAAAGCAAATTGCAAGTATAAATGATTGTTTGACAACCAGCGATTATTGCTGACTTTGGATTTGGGCGAAACTCTTAAAGCTCTGGGAATCTGAGATAAAAAATATAGAGGACAGATTCTGCGCCAGGTTTCGTGCCCGAGGATAAATACCACTGCGATCGCACAGGGAACGAACATTCCCCAAAATAGTCTGGTTCCTAGGGGATACGGTTGTTCGCTCAGACATTCTCCTTGAACTAGAACGCAAGTTTCAGGACTACTGGCTCTAGTAATTATACCGTCTTTAAAAGGACTGAAAAACTCGCTAGTAGGGTCAGTTAAAATTGACGATATGGGATCGTAAAACAGCGACAGAATTAAAATTAACCAGCCTACTACCAAAACATACCTAAAAACATGAATTCGTTTTTCTGCAACTTTACTCAGCATCAGTCTGGATACCTCACTTTATCTTAAAATAGATTTTGCTAGAGATTAAGTAACCTAATTAGTACTTCAATGATTTCTAGGTTTTTTTGGTTCTAGTTATGCCAAGTTCAGTCGGCAATTGTTCTGAAGTCTACCATGTTATATCTAGAAATTTCGTTACTTCAACTTAATTTCAAGCAGTTGATTTCGGGCATTGCAATCCCTTTAACTATAGGTTTGATGCTTTAAAAACTGGTTTGAGTAGTCTGTAGAAAAGGAGTTTTAGATAAGAAATGTAAACGTTAAAATTCAGCCAGAATTTAGTTTTCAGCTATTTACTCAAGACACCTATCTAGTTTGCTAGTGTGACTTCCGTAGCCTCCGAATAAGTCGTTTTTGAACGTCGCTAAAAGCCGAGGAAGAATTGATTGGTAACGGGTATAAATATGCAGAATAATTATGTCAAAATTATGTCTGCAGCTACACAGAGAACAAAAACATGAAAGTTATTGGGGCGATTAGCGGTACTTCAGTAGATGGAATTGACGCAGCGATAGTTGAAATAAGGGGCGGCGAATTAGATTTGGAGATCGAGCTATTGGCTGGTAATACCTATCTCTATCCCCAGGCTTTAAGAAGACAAATATTAGCCGTTTGTGGCGGACAATCTCTGAGTGTTGCCGAACTAGCCACCTTAGATGATGCGATCGCGCTTAATTTCGCTCGTGCCGTTAAATCTATTCAAACAGAGTGCCAGGAAACAGTCGAACTTATTGGTTCTCACGGTCAAACAGTTTACCATCGTCCACCGATGTCTGCTAGAGAGACAACTTTAGGCTACAGTCTGCAACTAGGAAGAGGAGAGATAATTGCCAACCAAACTGGTATTCCTACCGTAAGTAATTTTCGCGCTGGCGATCTGGCTGCAGGAGGAGAAGGTGCGCCTTTAGTTTCTAAAATAGACGCTTGTTTGCTAGCTCATCCTACCCAACACACTGCAATTCAAAACATCGGTGGAATTGGTAACCTCACCTATTTACCCCCTAAAAATGAACCTAACTGGCAACAGCAAATTTGTGGTTGGGATACCGGACCGGGTAATGTCCTAATAGATTTGGCGGTAGAACAGCTGACTGACGGCAGTCAAACCTACGATCGAGATGGTAGCTTGGCGGCACAAGGTTCTCCCTGTTTTAAATTAATCGAACAGTGGTTAGAACAGGAGTTTTTTAAGCGATCGCCACCTAAGTCTACAGGAAGAGAACTATTCGGTCGAGATTACCTCAACCAATGTTGGCAAGATGCCCAAGAGGAAAACTTAAGCTCTGCCGACTGGCTGGCAACCGTAACCGAATTGACCGTAGCCTCTATCGTTCGTAGCTATCGTCATTTTTTGCGCCAATTACCTGAACGAATCTTGCTCTGTGGTGGTGGCTGTCGCAATCTTTATTTAAGACAACGCTTGCAATCTGAGTTATCATCGGCAGCGATACTAACTACAGATGAAGTGGGAGTTGATGGAGATTTTAAAGAAGCGATCGCTTTTGCGGTTTTGGCATATTGGAGATTCAACTACTCAATACCTGGAAACCTACCTCAGGTAACGGGAGCCAGACAGCCAATGTTACTCGGAAATGTTCATTATCCCATAGCTGTTTAAACTCAACAATAGCAAGCCAAGGATTACGGAAGAGGTTTTCCACTTGCTATTTTTTCTAGTACGACAATAATTAAATTTAAATTACTTAATCGTGTTATCAAATATAGTCATCTGGGGAACATTAGAGAAAGAAAACACTTTGGTGCATTTGCTGCCTTCTCACTAAAGGTCGAAATTACTTCCCCAGATTATCCACATGAATCAAGATACCAACTATGGTCGTTTACTCTCTAACCGTTACCAGATAGTAAAATTAGTCGGTGAAGGCGCGATGGGTAGGGTTTATTGCGCCAAAGATACTGTACTTGGAGGAGTAACCGTAGCAGTAAAATTTTTATCTCAAGCTTTACTTAACGATAGTATGCGCGAACGCTTTGAGCGAGAAGCTACAATTTCTGCGTTATTGGGAGAAAAAAGTATCCATGTTGTTAGGGTGAAAGACTATGGTGTAGATATCAACAACATTCCCTTTTATGTTATGGAGTTCCTCTCTGGCAAGAGTCTTAGCGACCTAATTCACTATCAGCCTCTGTCACTAAAACGATTTCTCAGCTATACTCGCCACGTTTGCTTGGGTTTAGAGTCGGCTCACCAGGGAATTACATTTAACGGAGAACTGTGCCGTATTATCCATCGCGACATCAAACCGAGCAACATCGTCGTCATTAACGACCCTACCTTGGGAGAAGTAGCTAAAATTTTGGATTTTGGTATTGCTAAATTGATTCAGGACGGTACTTCCCAGACTCAATCTTTTATGGGGACTCTAGCTTATTGTTCTCCCGAACAAATGGAAGGTAAAAAACTCGATAGTCGTTCTGATATTTACAGTCTGGGAGTAATGATGTACGAAATGCTAACTATGGATATGCCTTTACTACCTCAAAGCTCTTCTTTTGGAGGTTGGTATCAGGCACATTTGAAATTCAAACCCGAACCTTTTAATGAGAGATTGAACATACCTCCTCAACTACAGGATTTGGTATTTCGTTGTTTAGCCAAAGAGAGAGAAAATCGCCCTCAAGACGTCCGAGAAATTCTACAGGTATTAGAAAGTCTAGAGCTTCCCGCTCAACATTCAACTACTTCTGGGGTTAAGGGCGACAGTAACACCAAATCATCGGAACCCACCCAAGACCAAGACAATGTAGAAACCAGTCTTGCCGTTACCCAAATTTGCCGAGAAACTGCGTGGCCCCAAGATAAACCCGTACGCAAGATTGTTTTTGCTGGATTAATTAACACTTCTTTGGGAGAAATCCCCGTTATTTCAGCAATGTTAGACTCCGAGGATTTAGTTTATCGCACTTCTGGTGGTATTCGCTACAATCAATTTTTATTTCTTGATCGCCCTCATCCCATGTTGTTGTGGCTCACACTTTTATATCATCCCCAACATAGACCTCGTTGGCTACCTTGTTATCTCGATCTTAAATCGAATAAAGGGCAGCAAATTTGTCGCGCCCTATCAACGATAGGTGAATATCGAATTTTATTTTATGTTCTCGAACAGCCAAAGCAGTGTCAGCATGTAGCCAGTTCGTCTATCGATCCACATAACTGTAGTATGCTGAAAAAATGGGCGGATATTGGCAAAATAATGCCCAGTTTAAGTAATCCTAAATCTGCCAAGGCAATTTTACGAGGCGAATTAGAAAAGCTTAAAGATAGTATTATCGCAAAGGTAAAAACGGCTAAAGGAATTAGTCGTGGTAATTTTTAGGTGTTACAGAGATAGATAAAGACACATCTTTTGGTGATTCGGAAACAGCTCGTGCTGTCTGTAAAGAGTTAGACTGATAAGTATTTTATATATAAATCCGTGTAATCATCTATTGGGGTAGTGGGAGTCGTGGGTTCAAACTCTTTATATATGGTGCTTTCGAGGTGCTCGAGTTATAATCGCACCAATTTCACACCACATAAATTACTTTACTAAGTCTTTACAGTATTAGGTAGTCCTGTAGAAGTAACGATCTAAAATAAACGTCGAGCTTAAATAACTCGAGAGCAAAGCCTACTTGTCCAAGCTGCCATTCTGAGAAAATTGTCAAAAATGGTCGGATTCACAACGGAAAACAAAGGTTTAGATGTAATCAATGTCATCGTCAATTTGTAGAGAAACCGCAAAAAATCGTCGTTAATCAAGAGAAACGGGAGTTGATTGACAGGCTCTGATTAGAAAGAATTTCTTTGGCAGGTATTGCACGAGCAGTTGAAGTGTCAGAAAAGTGGCTTCAAACCTATGTTAACCATAAATAAATATGCTCTAGTTCCCAGAGAAATAAAAGTCACACCCAAAAAAAGGGGAAATTGACGAAGCAGTGTGATGCAATGTGGAGGGGCTGTGTGCGGACACAGGTTCCGCACCTTGAAAGCCCCGTGTCATTTGTAGACCATCAAGGAAATAAACAATGGGTCTGGTTAGCTTTGGATTCCAAAACTCGTGAAATCGTTGGGGTAACAATTGGCGATTGGCTTTGCCACTGCGCGGAGCGCAATCGCAGCGAACAAGCAGCGCCAGAACTGTGGAATTCGCTACCTCCTGTCTATGGTCAATGTGCGGTTGCCTACACTGATTTTTGGGCAGCTTATGAGACGGTATTTCCTCAACAACCCCATCAAGCAGTGGGAAAAGAAACAGGAAGAACAAGTTATATTGAACGGTTTAACAATACTCTTAGACAAAGAGTATCTCGATTAGTGGGAAAAACCCTATCATTTTCCAAATCATTAGAGAATCATCTAGGTGCTATCTGGCACTTCGTGCATTACTATAATGCTTCATTGCATCTTTAGCACTACCAATGCTTTGAGTAAATCGTCTTTATAACTTCTAGTTCTGGTCATTGCCACGCTTATCAGTCATCAGTCAGGAAGGCAGAAGTTGTAACAGACATTTCGCAGGTAGGCTAACAAATTAAATAATATTTTTGGCAAGGGCTTCCAAGAAAACTTAAAATCTTCAGTCGAGCCTCATTAAGATTAGAAACTTGTAGTTGATGATTCAAATGAACAAGATGAATCGCTTGAAAACATCGAAATATCCATCTTAGTGTGGGAGTAGAAGTGGGTTTCTTGAGTTGATTGGGAATAGTTTCTTGGTTCTGAGCTAAAGCTTGTCGTAACTGAGGTTGACCGAGAGTATAAACTAGCAAACACAAACCCATAACCATTGACAATGCTGCTACTCTTCGAGGGGTGTTCAAAAAAACACTGGAAGTAAAAAATAAAGGGTCTTTAAGAAAACGCAAGCCTCGCTCAGAACTTTGCTGTCCTTTGTATTCAACTAGCACCTCATCATTGGAAAGAACGTCTTCATCTGTGACATTAGTTGCTAAAACAAATCTCCCAGCTCGCCTTTGGGCAATCTCAATTATCGACTCTAAAGGAACAACTTGAGCAGTGACACGATAGGTAATGTGTTCGGGAGACTGATTGTTTAGTCGGTCTTCCTGCTTTGATGTAGTGAGGATGAGTTTCAATTGCCACTAATTCTAAAGAATGATATTTCCAATTACGACTTAGCATCTCCGCAGCTTGTTTGGCATCGACAGCACAAGCAAAATCCTGTCTCATGAGTGACTTTAGTTCACTGGTGGCTATTTTGAGTTGTTTTGTCAGTTGCTTGTCTAGCTGCTTCAAATGACTATCGCGACGTTTTTCACTTTCAACAACTAACCAACCTTGAGGCACTCCACCATAATCACAACAACAGGAGGCAATGCGATAACCAGAAATTTCACTCTCGACAAAAACATCGTCTTTGATTGATTCGGCTAAAATCTTAGCTGTTTTGATACTTCGAGGAACAAGAGTAATCCAGTTCAGTTTTTCTAGTTGTTGAATATTGTCCGCGCTGTAAAGCGCACTTTCGGCAACGTAAATACTCTCTAAATTCCATTCCTGTTTAAATTGCTGAATCAACTGAGCAAAAATGGCACGGTCGGATTCGTTTCCATCTCTTATTCTCACAAATAAAGGTACATCTCCATCTCCCTTACAGATGACATCCATCATAAATTGCTTTAAATCTGGTCGATGGTCTTTCGAGTAACCATAAGTAATCTTGAGGGATTCGATAGATTTACTCGATTCATCTGAGTCTCCTATCTTATAACTTCCTTCCACGCTAAAGCTACTGGAGTCTAGATGCAGACTCTTAGTCGCCAGATTAAATCTTTGATGTGCTAACAGGGCAATGCTGGTAAACAATGATGTCAATCCTTGATTCGATAAACTATCCAAGGCTCTGCCTATACGATCGTCGTTTAGGTGTTCTGGCTTAATTCCTTCTCCTAAAAGATGTTCGGTTGCTTTTCCAATAAAGAATTCTCCAAACAACTACAAAGGTGCGCTGACGAACCCTAATCCATTAACAATCATAGCTTTCACCACTTGTCCTGTGCTGATTATTTGTTGGGGATGTGGCTCTATTTGCTTATCTATTTCTTCAACTAATCCTATCTGGTCAACGATTCCTGCTACTATACCTAAGTGATCTAAGTTTTTTACCTGGATATCCATTCAAAGGTTATTTAAACTCTTCATTTTAATACCCTACCTTTATTCCTCAACCTGCGAAATCCCCGATCCAATAATTCAGTCACAGTAGGGCAAGGATACAGTACGATAGCCTGGCTACCAGAAAAACAAGGCAGTTGGGCATTGCCATTAAGACATGAGAGAATCACGTCGTATGAAAAACCGAGATCAAAAGCAGCATGGCAACTCAAACAAGTATGTAAACAGATAAAGCAAAAAGTTTTAGTGGTCTTGGATAGTGAATATGGCAATGGTTCATGGGTCAATCAAACAGGAGAAGTTCCTGTCAGTAAATTGATGAGAATCCGTTCCAATTGCTGTCTCTGGTCAAAACCCAAACCAAAAAAACTATTCAGGTATGGGCAGACCCAAAAAACAGGACCAGAAGTTCCAAGTTAATGATTCTACTACCTGGTGGTCGGCAAATGAAACAGTCGAAGTAGATGACCCCAAATTAGGCAAGCTCAGAATTAGTCAATGGAAAGATTTACATTTCCGTTCTTCTTCATCTCATGATATGAGTCTAATTCAAGTCGAAAGAATCAAACTCAAGAAATCAGGGAAAAAACATCGTAGCTTATGGTTGGTATGGGTTGGAGAGCAATTTCTCCAATTAAAAGCCATTTGGACTCAATATTGAAGTTTAGACTGAATTCTTAGCAAAAGTGACTAATTATATACGGTATTGCCAATCGTCATCCACTAGATATAGCGATATGATAGGAATCACACAACGTAATTGCTATCCGCAGCTCATTCTGGCAGAGAAGTGGATTGGTTCGAATTTTCTCAGTTTAGACCGCCAGTGCTGCTTCTACTTCTGAGCCAAAAGCGTTAAAAATCTCAGTGCCATCGAGGTTGCCCACTGTCTCGATTAAACCCGCACCTACTTCTGAGGAAGCAAAGAAGTTGGAAATGGTCAGCTCTTCAGCATCGTATATATCGTCTCGATCGATGTCGAGCAGTAGATCGTTATTTTCTCGCTTGAGAAAGGCTAAGTCTAGACTTAGGTTATCACTAAAAAATAGAGTATCGGCACCTCCCGTATCCTGAATTTGACTACCTGCAGCCGTCTGAGCATTAAGGACGTAAATGTTGTTTTCTTCTTCTCCTCTGAGAAGATAATCGTCTTCAAATGAAAGGACTTCTACATCGTCATAGTAGAGCTCTCTTTTGGTTATATCGGGATTTTGCCATTTTTTGTTATACAGTCCGATCTTCAAGTATGGTCCGAGTTCATCATTGTAGGCATTGGGACCGGTTTCCCTGAGAACTAAATTGTTGTCTTGCCACACCTCAACTAAGCCATCGGCTTCATAAGACCACTTGACGTGAAATGTCCAATCAGTCCAGACTCCAGTTTGATAATCACCTAGATCGTAGCTTGCCGAACCTTCAGATTCTAGACGTCCTCGTTGACCTTTTTCTCTGATAATTTGTCTTGTATCCCATTTTCGACCGAGCTTCCACTGTCCATTATCAGTTAACAAAGACAGTACGGGTCCAGTTCCCGCCCAAGTTTCACCTAAGTGAGTATCTGGTTTGGCGTGCCATTGGGCGACAATTTCGGGATCGGCAACTGGATCTTCGACGTAGCTTTCAGGAAGGAAAGTTCTAAACTGATAAGTAATTTCAGAATTATAGGGAACGGGACTTAAGTTCAGTTCTTCCCTTTTATCAGGCTCTTCCAAAACAAATTTTACAGAACTATTGTCGATTTGCTCGTTAGGGTCGGGATTGGCAACAATTCCAGAAGCTGGATTATCGAAGCCGGATAGTTTCCATCCCTCTAAACCTGATTGAAAATCACTTTGGAATATAGTCGCTCCTGGATAGACAATCTTGGTCTGAGCTTTGGCTGCAGTTTCTTCTAGCTCTCGCTCGTCGAGAGGATCGAGACTAGTCACTCGTTCTTCAACTGGAATAAATTTAAGATAATCGACACGAGCTGGCTCTCCCTCATGTTCGGTGGCAGTAATAGTAATAGTTTGACCTGGTTCTAGAGCTAGACCACTGGCAATTTTACGGTTGACTGCTGTTATCGTACTATCTTTATCATCATCAAGGTCGAGGTCGAGATTGATAGTAGTGATTAATTCATCGTCTACCCGAATTTCGAGTTGAGAAATGCCATCAAATTCGTCAAAGTAACCTAGTTCTAAATCGTACCAACCAGCAACGCCCGAAAATTGATAGGAAGCAGAACCGGTTTCTCCTATTCTTCTGGCTCTCAAACTAATATTGCCGCCGCCTGAAGCATGAGTTTTATTGGTTTCGAGGCGATAATTTTCCAACACCATATCTTCGGCTTCGACTAAAAGAAAATCTGATGACATAACTAATTACCTATTTAATTTGATTGAGTCTTGAGCTTAAAGTCCTGTTTGAGGATATCGAGCCTTAAGCTTAAGATTTTGTTTGAAGATTATGTTTGTAACTTGAAAGTTAATAGAGATAGATTTCAGGTCAAGCAGTAATTGTGAAGTCTCGCTCGCTAATTGCTAAATTGGAAGCTAGATTGACGAATAAAACCTGAGTTTCTTCTCCATTGCCATCTGGATCGAAGAAAAGTTTGCCGTTAATATTATCGTAGATCAAGCGATCGCTAGTACCGATAGCAGTCGTCCCGATAGTAAATTGAGCCTCAGTTAAATCGGTATTTGCCGTCAGTCCACCGCCAAAGCCTGCTGCTGAGATCGCGATTTTATCGCTATTAACCGTAAAATCTTCAATAAAATCACTTTCGAGTTGTAGTTTCTCAAAGATAAAGAGATCGGCTTCCGAACCACCATTGAGATTATCGACTCCTAAACCGCCAATTAAAGTATCGTTGCCAGAGCCGCCATCAAGCTTGTCGTTACCGGCATTGCCAACCAGATAATCATTTCCGGCGTTGCCCGAAAACTCATTATCAAACTCGTCCCCGAAAAAACTATCGGCAAAAGTCGAACCCCTGACATTTTTGACATCGAGTAAGCTATCTTTGATGCCAGTTTGATTGTAGATTGCCTCGCGCCAGAGACTGGCAATTTTCTGGTATCCTCCAGCATTGGGATGTAAGCCATTATCCAAATCTAGATTTATTGATGAAGTCAAATCATCGAGAGTAAGACTGCTAAAATCGACAAAACCGACATTTTTTTGCTGAGACTTTTTGGAATCAATCAGATCTGGTATGCCTCGACTGATAGCTTCCCCTTTAGCTACTTGTTCTGCAGACTGCTCGTCGGGATGTATGGGAGGAAGAGAAGAAACTAATAATTTTGTGTCGGGAGAATGAACAGTGATGCGATCAATTAGTTCGCTTAAATCTTCTAAAATCGTCTCGCTAGAATCATTATTTCTAAAGATGTCATTAGTACCAATAGTTTGCAGAACCACATCTGGAGTGGAATTAGACAACCATTTTTCGACATTTTTACTAATGTAGGAGATCTGTTTGCCTGGATGACCTTCATAATCGCGATCGCTGAGATGGCTCGGTCCGCTAGTTTTAGAACCAACAAAATCTAAAGCAAATCGCTCTGCGGTTAGCTCCCTTTCTAAAAAAGGGCGATAGCCACCGCTGTTTCTGTCTCTAGTACCAATTACTCCATGGGTAATTGAATCTCCCAAAGGCATGATCTTGAGAGGAGTAGCATTAGTATATGTATATATGAAGTTTTCCTCGACTTTAGCAATAATGCCCCCCGTTGCTTCCTCATAGCTCACCGCATCCAAAGCTATTGCCTCATCTAGATCTTGATTATCATCAATTACAACATCACCTCCGTCACCTCCGTCATTGTTAGTTTCTGCATCGATAGGAGTAAATTTGAGATAATCGACCCGCGCTCTTTCTCCTGCATTGGTAGTTCCCAAAATAGTAATAGTTTGTCCTGGTTTTAGGGCGATGCCGCTAGCAATTTTACTTTTGACTGCGGTTGCCGCGCTGTCTATATCTCCCCCAAGTTGACTATCGAGAGTGAGAGTAGCGATGGTAATATCGTCAACTCGAACTTCTAATTGAGATACTCCATCGGATTCATCAAAGTATCCCAACTCGAGATCGTATAAACCAGAAATTCCGGAAAATTGCCAAGAAGCAGAACCACTCTCACCCGTTCTACTTCTCAAACCAATAATACCACCGCCAGAAGCATGACTCTTACCGGTTTCGAGGCGATAATTCTTGAGAGTCATTTCCTCGGCTTCAACTAGCAAAAAAGCAGATGCCATAAATTTATTTATGTAAGCAATACAAATTTATATAATAATACATTTTGGGCATAGAAAGGTCAATAGCTTCAAGTTGTAAAGACTATCGATACTTTTTAATCTTTATCTCCTTACTAAACTTTAATTCACACCAGACGTTAAATATAAAATCCTAGCTTCTAAGTTAAGTTTTTAGCCATTGACCAAGCAAAGCCAACGACTAAAAACTTTTTGTTTGGTTGAAATCCGCTCGCTCGTCTACTGAACTGTTGCTATTTGCTTATCGGCAAAATAAGCATTTTGTTCCGCTCTCAAGCGATCGCAGAGACGACCTAAAGGAAGTTCGACATCATCGTAAGTCAGAACGTGGTCTTTAGGCAAATCCCGTTTGAGACGACATCCTTCTGCCAATCCCATCGGGAGGAGATTTTCTGCGCGCACTACCTCGGCATTTTCACATTGACCGTAGGTCATATAGTAACCAATGCCGTCTAGAGTTGCTCCAGCTTGAAGCGCGGTTTTAGCAGTAGTTACTACCTCTACCCGAGGTGCGCCGAGAGGAGTGAGCACGGGATCTTGGAATAAGACGACTCGCGCTACTGAAAGGGGCACTTCAAAGTGGCATAGATGATAGGGAGTATAAAAACTATAGAGAGGTCCTTCTCCCAGCTTGTAGAGATTGAGATAGTGTTGTTGTTGGGGATCGTCATGGGTAGCAAATACGAAGACCCCAGGACCTGGTTTGGCACCGACCACATAATCGACAATCCCGCCTAGTTCCTTCAGGCGCTCGACATCATACATCGAGGTCATTTCGTCCACATGACCTTTAAATTCGTAACCGAGCATTCCCCGTTGGGCTACTTTCATCCCAGTAGCATTAGCGACGATCGCCTGTTCGAAAGAAATTTTGGTACCGTCGGCAAAGCTGGTTACCATATGGGGTTTTTGTCCCCAGCGTTTGGCAAAAGCTTCTTGAGTAGTAGGATTGCGATAGGGATCTTGCAGACCTTTAATATTGCCGCAGAGTAAAGGAGTCAAGCCGATACTTTTAACAAAGCGATACAGGTTCATCTCTACCCCTGGCTGATCGCCATCACAGGCAGTGAGAACGACCCCGGCACGGTCGGCATAAACCTTAAGAATCGCTCCAATGGTACCGTCTAATTCGGCATTCATCAAAATGACGTGTTTGTGATGGGCGATCGCTTCTAAAACCAAGGCAGCAGCATATTCAATGGTTCCCGTGACTTCGATTACGGCATTGATTCCCGCTGCTTGGCACAACAGCGTAGCATCTTCAGTAATGACATATTTGCCTCTGGCGATCGCTTCTTCCAATCCAGAAGTAGTTTTTACCGTTTGTACCTCAGCAATACCAGCTTCGCTATAGGCTCTCTCGGCACCAGCTAAATGGCGGTTGGCAATGGCGACTAACTCCATTCCCGGTACTGAGTTGACAATTTGGTTGGCAATGCCACGACCCATAAAGCCTGCTCCAATCATCGCAACTTTGATCGGATTTTTGGCTTTGGCACGGGCTTGTAAAGCTCTATCGACAATAATCATAGTTAGTTTATCCTCCTATAGTAGATTCTTTTAATAAAGGCCAATTCATATCTTTTTCCGAAATTTCGCTTACAGGCTCTGGCCATTCGATTTCAAAAGTAGGGTCGTCATAACGCAAGCCTCTTTCTGTACCAGGAGTATAAAATTCAGTTACCTGATAGGTGACTTCGCTGCGATCGGTAAGAGCTTGATAACCATGAGCGAACATTTCTGGTACGTAAAGAGCGCGTCGATTATCTGCACTCAACTCCACACCAATGTGCTGGAGATAGGTAGGAGAATTGGGACGCATATCGATAATTACATCGTAAATTGCACCGCGAATGCAGCGAATTAACTTGGCTTCGGTGGCGGGATATACTTGATAGTGCATGCCCCGTAAGGTTCCTCGTTTGTAGTTAAAAGACATATTACACTGGGCGACCACTGGTTTTAAACCGTGTTCTTGAAATTCTTCGGCACAAAAGGTACGAGCAAAAAAGCCGCGATGATCTTGACGGGGTTCTATATCGATAATGAAGGCATTTTGGAGTTTAGTTTCGGTAAATTTCATAGTTTCTGGTTTGAAGATAAATCGATGGGATAAAAATATACAAACGGTTTCAAGGTTATGAAATCAATTTCTAGTCATTTCAGTTGGGATCTTACGCCAGCGGTTAGTAAAATAATTAATTTCTGAATTGCTGTAGAAATGTCTGACAAATTGAGAGGTATACATTTCCTCTATATATGCTTCTGGCAATTTAATATCATTGAGAAAGCTTTTGTATACCTGTTTGTATAGTTTATTGCGACCAATGTTCTTTTTAGATAAAGTAAAATTTTCGAGCTGAAGAAATTCTCTAAAAGCATTGTTGGCACACCTATTGAGAGTTTCTAATTTCAATAAAAGTACGTCAGCTTTCTCCCCTTGATAAATCTCATAACCTTTATCAGGGTCGAATTTCTTAGCAAAAACGTCAACTCCGAAGACGGTTTTTAGTTCGCGGTCGAACCAGTCCAAGTCTAAAATCTTGAAATTGTTGTCCAAGTTTTCTAAGAAAATTTTCTGTAGTTCTTTGCTTAAAACGTCAGGGCTTGAAGTATGCAGCTTTTTTTGCCAGTCATAACCTCTCTGATGCTGAACATTTTGAAAAAAACTAGAAAAATTTCTGGCTATTGGATCTCTGACGAGAGTAATAACTTTCCATTTTTGTTGTCGTTCATTTCTCTTAATTTGCTTGCGTAAATAAAGACTTTCCAACAAATGGCTGTGAATAACTCTGGTGCGATCGAAATGAGCTCTGTAAGTATTTTCTAATTCTTCAATCCTTTGTTCAGACAGAGCATGAACGTGATAAACTTTGAAATCCAAATCTAACTTTTGCAGGGATTTTACGATAGTACTCGAACCTACTTTACCCATTTGATACACTATCACTTCAGGTTGAGATAAATTCGAGCCAAAAATATTAGTCACAGCTTTGGATAGCTCGAACTTCCAAGAGTAATATAATTTGTTGGTAGAGTAGTTGGGTAATATTCTGGCGACAGTTTTATGCATTTATTCATCCCCTAGTTAAGAATTTTGTCCTGCTTTATCCATTGATTCTCTGAGCTTCTTTGCCAACACTCTTACGTGAGGTTCGCGATCGATCGTGCCGTGTTCGCCACCGACGAAATGGTATTCAATTCCTCCATCAGCCAATTCACCCCACTTATCCTGCTGATCGGTTCTTAATGTTCCGCTAGCATAGATATCGATTTTGCCCGGATACATACCTTGTGGTACGTAATCTGCTCTAGCTTTTAGATGGCTGCGAAAAACTTTTTGGACGTTCTCCAGTAGTGGATCTGAAGCCTGTGAGTTTTTCGCTCGCTTTTGGCGGAACTTTCTGACCTGCTGTCGGTACTTGTAACCTAAGAGAGTAAAAAGTCGTCCATTTTTGCAGAAATAAATAAAACTTTGCAGGAGTTCGGCTAAAGATTTCGATTTTTTACTGCCATCGCGATTTCTCAGCTTAAGGTAGAGGTGTGGCGGCATCGCACCATCAATCAAAGCCAGTAAAGCCACTTGTTGCCCTTGCCGAGTTAGTTGCAGAGCCATTTCAAAAGCCACAATCCCCCCAAAACACCTGCCTCCCAAAAGATAGGGACCTTCTGGTTGAATGGTGCGTATTTCTTGGATATAGTGTGCTGCCATATCCTCGACACGCTCGTGAGGAGCGGCTTCTCCTTCTAAACCCAGTGCTTGTGGGACGTAAAAGGGTTGGTCGGAACCCAAATGAGCCACGATGGGAGCGAACCCGATGCCGCTATTACCAGCAGGGGCAATGCAGAAAAAGGGCTGACGCGAACTACCAGGCTGTTTTGGTGTCAACCAAGAACAAGATACGGCACCTGCTTCCTGGCGTAGAATACCGGCTAATTTCTCAATAGTCGGTGCCTGCAATAGAGCAGTCAAAGGTAGTTTTTTACCAAAAGTAGTTTCAATCTCGGCAATTAGACGAAAGGCGAGTAAAGAGCTTCCTCCCACCTCGAAAAAGTTATCTGTAACCCCGAGGCGATCGCTGTCGAGAATCTGTTGCCAAACTCGCATTAGCTGAAGTTCTAAGGGATTTCGAGGTTCGACGCGAACTCTTGCGACCTCTGGTTTGAGGCGATAGTTAGCTCGTTTTTGACTCAATTCTTGGCGATCGCCTTGGTTTAAGATTAGTAGTGAAGCGAGAGATTGGCTGGGATCGGCAACAATTTCCTCTAGCAAGAGCTGAAAATGCCGACTCATTTTAGCAATAGTCGCTTCGTCAAACAAATCCCGGTCGTATTTCCAAACTCCAGTTAAAGTTCCTTGAGACTCCGACATCGATAGGGACAGATCGAAATCCGCCGTGCCGTTATCGACCTCTAGGGACTGTACTGCTAAATCGGCTAGTTTTGGGGATTGACCGATACTATTTTGCAGGACGAACATTACCTGAGACAAGGGAGTCTGACCCAAATCTAGGTTGTTGACTAACTGTTGCAGGGGCAGATCTTGGTGAGCGTAAGCGCCCGATACCGTTTGCCGTAACTGACCCAACAATTCCCGAAAACTAGGATTGCCTGAAAGATCGCTCCTGAGAATCAATAGATTGACAAAGTAACCGATAAGATTTTTGAGTTCTCTGCGGTTGCGGTTGGCAATGGGACTACAAACAAACAAATTTTCCTGTTCGGTGTATCGTTGTAAGAGTACTTTAAAACCAGCCAGTAGCAGCGCGAACAGAGTAGCACCTTCTTCCCGACTCAAAGTCTTAAGTTTGGCTGTCAGTGCCGGAGGCAAAATTTGTTTGTAACTGGCACTAGGACGAGTAGAGCCGGGAGTTCGAGGACGATCTAGCGGCAGTTCTAATTCTTCAAGTTCTTCGCCTAATTGTCCCCGCCAATAAGTTAGTAAATGTTCTAGTAACTCACCTTGCAGCCACTGTCGCTGCCAGACGGCAAAGTCGGCATACTGTATGGATAGCGGCTCGAGGGGAGAAAATCCCCCCTGACTAAAGGCTTGATAGAGCGCAGCTAACTCCCGCCAAAATACTCCTTCCGACCAACCGTCAAAGACAATATGATGGACGGTAATCAGGAGCAGATATTCGCCTCGCTCTAGCTCTACTAAACTAGCTCGCAACAGTAGCTCGCTCCCGAGATCGAAGGGAATTCGAGCTTCTTCGTGACAAAGACGCTGAATTTCGGCTTCCCGTTCTGAAGCAGACGTTGGTAACTGGCTTACTTTTAAGCTCCAGTTCTCCCCACGCTCCGCAGTAACAAACTGCAACGAGCGGTTTTCTATTGTAGTGAAGTTAGTCCGCAGAGCTTCATGACGCAGGATAATTTCTTTAAGACTAGCTTCGAGAGCCGAGATGTCAAGAGCTCCTCGCAATAGTAAAGCAAAAGGAATATTGTACGCGCTATTACTCCCCGTCAAGCGGTCGAGCAACCATAGTCGTTCTTGAGTATGTGACAGGGGCAACGATTCCTCACGACTGACGGAGACTAGAGGCGGTGCTTGATTTTGTAAGCTGACAATAGTTTTAATTGCCTCCCAAAGATCTGCTGGTGCTTTAGATGCTGCAGAACTCGGTTTAGAAACAGTTGGAGTAGTTTGGGTCATTATAGATAATTGCAGATATGTACGTGAGAGATCGCGTCTGGTTTGGAGACATCGGAGAGAGAAGAGGAGACAGAGGAAGAAAGATTAAAGGTTAGAGAGATTAGACCAACCCTTTCTCTTTAAGCCTTACCCTTTCACCAAATTGCTTAGTGCCTAGTGCAAGCGTGCCTTCTTCTCAATTAGCTTGGTAATATCGCCAACAGTGCGGAAGTTCTCAATGCTGATTTCTTGAGTATCGAACTTAATATCGAAAGCTTCTTGTAAACTAAAAACCAAATTCATCGCATTAATTGAATCTAACCCCAGGCTAAAAATATCGCTCTCATCGTTAAGGTCTTGACGGTCGAGATCGGGTAATAATTCTAAAACGACATTTTGAGTTTGCAATTTTACTTCTTCAACTGTCATAGTTTTCATAGCGATTTATCCTTTAGTAGTTAATAAGTTGCGAACCGGAATTCCCGACACCACCAGTCCGCAGGTGTATAAAGTAACTTGTCTGTCGGCACCCAGTTTTTCGCGAGCAGCTAAAATGATTCGTTCGGTTTCCTCCCAACCGATACATTTATCGGTCACGGAAACACCGTACTTTAGATCCCCTAAGTTTGAGGTAATTTGCTGATTGCCTTCAAATAAATTTGATTCGAGCATCATGCCGGCGAGTGAGTGATTGCCATCGGCGATTTGTTGCAAAATATTCTCCAATACTGCCCCCTGGAGTTGATGGTTTTTGTGGGAGTTGCCGTGACTGCAATCGATAACGATTTTTTGAGGTAAGTTTAAGCTCTGTAATTGCTGTTCGACCATGGTTACCGTAGCAGCATCATAATTCGGTTGGCGATCGCCACCTCGGAGAATGAGATGTCCGTAAGGATTGCCTTTGGTTTTAAAAGTTCTAATTTCCCCTTGGCGATCGAGTCCCAGAAAATTATGGGGCACTCTGGATGATTGAATGGCATTTAAGGCTACTTTGACATTGCCATCGGTGCTATTTTTGAACCCCACTGGCATCGACAGTCCACTAGCCATTTCTCGGTGAGTTTGAGATTCGATGGTTCTCGCCCCAATCGCCGCCCAAGAAACCAAATCTGCTAGGTACTGAGGCGTTATGGGGTCTAAGGTCTCGGTTGCTGCCGGGAGTCCAATTTCGGCAATTTCTAGCAGTAAGCTACGAGCGGTTAATAAACCTTTTTCGATGTTAAAAGAACCATTGAGATCGGGGTCGTTAATTAGTCCTTTCCAGCCTACGGTAGTTCTGGGTTTTTCAAAGTACACTCTCATTACGATTAGCAGGCGATCGCTGACTACTTCTGCCAAAGCTTTGAGCTTTTTGGCATAAGCGCGCGCAGCTTGAGGATTGTGCACCGAACAGGGACCGACAATAATAAATTTTCTAGGGTCTTTACCGTCGAGTATATTTTGAATTTCTTGTCTACCTCGTAAAACTGTTTCTGCCGCAGTTTCCGTTAGGGGCAGCAGTTCTTTTACCTGCATCGGGTTCATTAACGCCCTAGAAGATTCAATGTTAACGTCGAGTATGTCTTCAATTTTCATATCGTTCGATGTGTTAACTGTAGTTGGTTCGAAGTCCCAAGTTTAGAATCATTGACAACTCCGAACTACTAACTTTTTAGACCAATGCTTTACGCAAAATTTTGCCCAAGGGACTTTTAGGTATTTCCGAGCGAAATTCAATAATCTTGGGTACTTTAAATTCTGCTAAGTGTTGTTTGCAGTAGGCAGAAACTTCTGACTCCAAACAGGTCATTCCCTCTTTAGGAACGATAACCGCCTTGACGATCTCCCCGGCAAAATAGCCTTTGACTCCTACTACCACTGCTTCGGCAATTTGAGAGTGGGAAATGAGCACGTCTTCTATTTCGATCGGATCGACTTTACGTCCCCCAGTATCGATTAAAATTTTCTTTCTACCGGTAATGTAAAGACGACCTTGGGGATCGAGTTTGCCTAAGTCCCCGGTAAAATAGGCTCCGTTTCTGAAGGCTTGTTGGTTGAGTTCGGGCATATTATGGTAGCCGCGAGTCAGTGCGGCTGAGGCGATCGCCACTTCCCCAATTTCGCCGACGGGTAGTTCTTTACCTCCATCATCGACAATTTTTAGTTCGACATTATTGAGAGGACGACCGACAGAAGCCTGAGTAGACTCTACTTCCTTGTCTAAGTTGAGGGAAATTGAACCGGCTTCGGTACAACCATAAAGCTGTCTGACGGGAATGCCAAATTTAGTGAGGAACTTATCAAAAATTTCTTGAGAGAGAAAATTTCCTGCGGAAAAGCACAATCTCAACCTAGATAAATCGGCTCGAGCATCTCCTGGTGTCTGTGCCAAAGCATTAAAAATATACGGTACGGCTGGCAGAATACTAATGCGCTCTTTTTCCAGTAGTTCTAAAACTCTCAAACTTCTAAACACGAAAGGAACTTCCACGGGAACTCCCTTTTGCCAGACCTGTTCTAAGATAACTAGAGTCGCTCCGGTACAAATAGCCGCCAGCAGACAATTACCCAAGCCATGAGCGTGATACAGAGGAACGAGACATAAAATGTTGTCATCTGGAGTTACTGCTGCAGTTTGGGTAAAGTTATTTACCTCATGGTATAAATTTTCTTGAGTTCTGCCGACTCTTTTGGGTCTGCCTGTAGAACCAGAGGAATACTGATATAGAAAGTCTTCGGAAGAAGAAACCGCGTTTTCTTCTATTAATCCTGCGGGCAAAACTAAATCCTCAAAGAAAGTAGTAGACGGACTAGCTCGATCTACAGTAATGATGGTGACTGGTTCTTCTAGTTCCGAGACGATTTGCTGGCAAAGCTCTGCTCTTTTGGTATCGGTAATAATTACCTTGGCATTGCTGTCGCGAAGATAGTAACTGAGTTCTTCTTCTTTATATAGATGATTGAGGGGAAGAAAGATGGCATTTAATCGAGCGGCGGCAAAAAAACTAACCACAAATTCGGGACAGTTGGGCAAAATCACTGCAATACAGTCAGCGCGATCGATACCGATTGACCTCAGACCTCGGCTAAAGCCTCTAACTTTAGCGTCGAGTTCTTGATAGCTAACTTTTAAACTGTCATAAATAATGGCGGTTTTTTGGGGATATTGGTGCGCTACTTTAGCCAAAATTTGCTCTAGCATGGTCGAACCTCGTCGAGAAAAAATAGGGCAATAAAGTTGAGTTATCGATTAGAAATGGGAGATAAAATAACTGGCGGGAAATTTTTCAGTAATCGTCATAATTGGCTTGCGCTGAGAAAAAACCCGATAGGTACGAGAAAGTATTTTATCTTCTGGTTGAATTGGAAAATAAGTCGATAATTTATCGGCTGATTCTTCGGCAGTATCTACTATTTCTTTGAATGTTTCTAACTTGTATTCCAACCACAGTCTACCTAGAGGAGTACTGGAGTGAAGCAATTCATTTTTAAATTTTTCTTCTAATCTATCAGTCACTAAGATTGATTCGGCATAAATAAAATTCTTGCGACTGATTTTCCCCTGAAGTAAGATTTTTCTTTCAATTACTTCATTTCCCTGTTTAACTTCTAATACGGGGATATCTTGGGTAATAGAAACCAAACCTTCTGACAATTTGACTATGCCAATTTTCTCAAATAAATATGCTTCGAGGATTTCGGTTAGAGTACCATTAGTAGTTAAAATAATGCGTTGGAACGTACTCAGCTTTGAGGGATTGATATGATTCCGCATCAAAGAGCGATTTAAATCCTCTCGCATCATCTCATTTTGATTATTTTCGTTGCTAATTGTTTGAGCTTGCATCTTATGATTCTCCTTGAACTTTAGTGTCTTTAATGCGGTCTATATTTCCCAAATTGTCAACTAAATATCTCTAGCTAATAGCTGTTAACAACGCTTTTTTCAACTGATAAATAGTGATCGAAAGTATATCCAAATCTAGCTAATTCTTTAGATAACTCTCTCTCGACAATTGCTCTAGCTTCTGGGGAGTATTGTTCTCGATAGGATTTTTTACCGGGAGTTTTATTGTCATGGGGTATGGCAATAGACTCTTTGATTCCCGCTTGGCTGAGAATTTTGTTGAAGTCGCTGTCTAAATGTTCGAAACGAATGACCTCATCGACCCCTTCGATTAGGGGATAGGCAAGATTCATTTTGACGGCATCCTTGGTAAGTAATAGGGGTTGTTTTCTATACCAGCGTTTGAATACAGATTTCACTCGTCTGTCTAATTTTTGGGGAAGCAAAATTTTTCTGGCTAACCATTTTTCAAAGCCTTCTTCCCGTGCGAACTGAATTTGCTTTTGAATATTTTTAACGTATCTTTCGCGATATGCAGTTCCGGCTCGATTTGCCGGGCAATTGGGGTCGTCGCTTTCAATCATCATATCCCACCAAGAACTGATGTAGCGTTGGTAGGCACTGGCAAAACGGTCGAAGGGATTGCGCACGGTACCAAAGACTAAATAGGATTTTAATTCTTGGCGGGAGATCAGATTAAATCCCAATAACTGCGAAAGTGAATTATGTTTTTCTCCTACTAGTTTGTATTTTCCTGCCAGCATTAGATCTTGTTGAGGTAGCTTTTCTCCCCCCAGCTGTTCGATGAGTACTTTACTGACTGAAGAACAGCCTGTAGCCGGTACTTGAATAAACAAAAGTTTGTAATCGCGACAAATAATAGCCATCTTTGACCTCTAGAGCGAGAATTAATTATGAATTTTTTGAGTAGTTTCAAGCTTGCCGATGTGTCTCATACAGACAAGATAATTAAGATGCCAACAAAGGTGGTAAATGCAGCACCACTTGTTTTGAGCTGCCATTTTCTCAAAGACCATTTTTTGCCCAACCTCAAGTAGCCGATTAGTAAATAAACCAATAAAGCCGCCATGGCAGCAGTGAGATATCTGCGTGCGGGAGAATTAGTCGCCACATGATATAAAATGGTCAGAAAATTGTAGTTAGGTTTGGGAACCACTAGGGTTTGCCAAGTATCGCCGCCATCGGTGGTTTTATAAAGTTCTGCTCCCGATGAGCTATAAATAGTGCGATCGCGCTGGTAGGAAGGGGAAAACTCGATCGGTCCAGTCAAATAATCGCCAATTTGAGTAAATGTCGTGCCTCCATCCACTGTCCGAAACAAGCCTTTACCTCGAACGCTAATCAGGAAGGTGCGATCGCTCTGGTAATTGGGAGATACGGCAATAGTTTCGATATAACTATTATCACCATAAGCGGTGTTGGTAAATTTGCGCCAACTGCTGCCTCCGTCTTGGGTGACAAACAAACCCTCGGCAGTACCGGCAAAAACAGTGCGATCTCGTTGGTAGTTGGGGGAAATTGTCAGCTTGGCATAGTCGTCCTTGGCGATTAGTCCCTTGTTGGCAAGTTGCCAGGTAGCACCGCCATCGACCGATTTGTAAACCCCACCAGTATAATTACCCAGATAGAGAGTCCGATCGCTGGCAAAGTTGGGAGAGAGGATCAAAGAAGGAATAAAAGCAGCGCGAGCGTCAACTTCTCCGGCGACTGAAAAGTTCTCGCCGTCGTCAGTGGATTGGAGAATTTTACCCGGTAAAGTTACTAAATAAATGGTGCGATCGCTGCCAAAATTGGGCGAAACCGCCATGTAGCTGTCGCGCCGTAGACGTTTGGGTACCCAATGCTTTTGCCACTGCTTGCCGCCGTTGGTAGATTTAAACAAACAACCCCAGGAACTGGCGAGTAAAGTATTATCCGAACTGTAGTTGGGAGAAAAAACCAAGTCTCCCGTTTGAGTAATCAGATTTTGTTTGAGCAGACGATCTAACCCCAAGCCACGATTGATGGAACTCCAGGTAGTACCGCTATCTTGACTGAGGTAAACACCTTGATACAGGGTAGAAATGGCAATTGTCGAATCGTTTTGATAATTGGGTGAGATGGCTAAATTTCTCAGACTGGTAGCTCCCTTACCGATGTTGACATCTCGCCAACTACGTCCCCCATTGGTGGATTTAAACAAGCCATCAAAACCTGCTACGAAAACCGTTCCATCCCGACTATAGGTCTGGGAAATACTCAAGTTGCTAAAATGAGGACTTTTGTATAGTTCCGTATCTGCCTGAGAAGTTTTTTTCAACCCCCTACTGTGCTTCTGCCAGGTTTTGCCCCCATCGGTGGAGCGAAAAATGCCCTCGTGCCAAGTAGAAGCCAAAAGCGTCCCATCAGTTTCATAGTCAGGGGAGATTGCCAAAGCCATAATGGTGCGGTCGCCGATACCTCGGTTTACTGGGGAGAAAGTGACACCGCCGTCTTGGGTTTGCCAAATTCCCGCTTTTTCGGTTCCCACCCAAACAGTGCGGTCTGTCTGGTAGCGGGGGGAAATCGCTATGGCTTGAATCGCCCCACTATTTTCCAGATTATATAGCTGCTGCCAACTTTGACCTCGGTCATCAGAAGCGTAGAGATTGCTTCGGGCGTCACCGACAATTATGCTCTCGTTCTCTGGGGCAAAAGCGATCGCGCTGATTTTCGCCTCGCTCATCACCTGTTTCCAATGGGCACCGCCATTTTCAGTCTCGTACAGCCCAGATTCGGTTCCGGCAGCTAAGACAAATTCAGCAGAATCGGGGGCGGTGACAACCGAATCAATACTTAGGGTTGCTAGTCCCTGGTTAACTTTGCGCCAAGAATCTCCTCCAGTTTCGGATTTGTAGATTCCATCTCCTAAAGTAGAGAGAAAGAGAATTTCCTTCGCTCGAGCTGAGACAGCCAGAGAAGACAATTTATGTTGGTTATCCAAAGTTTTTTCAATTCTATGCCAACTTTCGCCGCCATCTTCTGACTTGAATAGATTGCCCCAGATAGGCAGGTAGCTATCGAGCAGGTAATATGCCGTTTGGTCTCGCTGGTACTCGGGAGAGAGTTCGACGTCAATTACTACGTCGTGGGGACCGTGAGCTAATGCCCCCTCTACGTCAAAACAGAAGACACTGACAATCGACAGCAACAAAACGCAAATGGCCTTAACACCAACCGAGGCGTTAAAATTATTCCATTTCATATAGTTAAACTTTTAAATAATTAGACATTTAAGAAGATAAAGGCGACGATAAATGCTGCAAAAGCACCACTGGTTTTCAGGGGAATTTTGGTTGAGGGTAGTCTTTTTTCTAACCTCAGACCTTTTAAAATTAGATAACTTAGTAAAGCCACGATTGCAGCCAGCAAAAATTTAACCATCGGAGCCACGCTCAAGCGATGATAGTGATAAGTAACGAACTGCATCAGATTAGTCCCTTGAGGCGCAGGTAGGGGCAGATTTACCCAGGTATCACCACCATCTGCCGATCTAAATAGTTCCGTGTCAGACACGCCGTAAATCGTGCGATCGCTCGAGTATGAGGGTGAAAATTGAATTGGTATGGTTGGCGGCCAAAAGGCGTACATATTGGCTAATGAATGATTATCTTTCGTTAGAGCGTTGCCAACTCTGGTAAAGCTCGTACCTCTATCGACAGTTTTAAACAATCCTTTGCCTCGGAAGTTGACGATCGCGGTGCGATCGCTCAGGTAATCGGGAGATATTGCCACGGCTTCTACATAACCATCGTCACCATCGGCAGTGCCCCCCAATTTGCTCCAGCTTTTGCCGCCATCTCTGGTGGCGAATAGACCTTTGGCAGTACCGGCGAAAACAGTTTGGTCTACTTGGTAACTAGGGGAAATGGCTAACTTAATCGCTTCTTGGGTTGAGGGAATGCCATTGCTAGCTGGCTGCCAAGTTTGTCCTCCATCCTCTGACTTGTAGACGAGATCCCTAACCCCAGCATATAAAGTTCGATCCGTGGCAAAATCCGGAGAAATCGCTAAATATAAAATCATTCGATGGTCTACATTGCCGACAACCGAAAAGTTTTGTCCGCCGTCGGTTGATTTCAGAATGGCATCTTTGCCGTTACCCTGCATCGAACCTAAATAAATCGTCTTATCTGAGGCGAAGTTGGGTGAAACCGCAATTGAATATTTGGTAGGTCTATTTAAGGGTTCTGGCAGCTTCTTTAGGGAACTTCTCTGCCAGTGCTGACCTCGATCGCTAGATTTTAAAAAATACGTCCATGAGGGAGAAAATATAGTTTGGTCATTACTATAGTCGGGGGAAAAAACCACATCGAATAAACGAGCGACGAAATTACCTTGAAGAAGTTGTTTTGCAGTGCGTTTGAGAAATTTGTCTTTTTCTAAACCACGGTTGATACTTTCCCAGTTAGCTCCGCGGTCGTGACTGATATAGGCTCCTCCCAAATAAGTGGTAACGGCAAGGGTAGAATCCTGTTGATAATCTGGTGATATACCCATACCGATGATAATATTTGAGGATAGAGTATCGAGTTCTCGCCACACGCGTCCCCAGTCGGTCGATTTAAATAAGCCATCAAAACCAGCTACGAAAACGGTTCCATCCTGGCTATAGGTAGGGGAAATACTCAAATCGCTAAAATGAGGTCGGTTAAAATTAGAGAGCTCGGCTTGTTTGTCTTTGGTCAGTCCTTTACTCGATTTTTGCCAGCTTGCGCCACCATCAGTGGAGCGAAAAACCCCCTCATCCCAGATTGAAGCTAAGAGCGTCGAGTCTCGCTCGTAGTCAGCAGAAATTGCCAGAGACATAATTGCGCGATCGCCGATGCCGTTATTTACCGGCGCGAAAGTACCACCGCCGTCTACTGTTTGAAAAATTCCTCCCTGTTGGGTTCCTACCCAAAAAGTCCGATCTGAGCCATAATTGGGCGAAATGGCTATAGATTTAATCTCACCGCTATTGTCTAGGGTGGCAAGTTGTCGCCAGCTTCGTCCGCCATTGTCGGAAGAGTAAAGCTTACCCTGACGATCTCCTATGATGACTTGCTGGCTCTGTTGGGGAGTAAAAGCGATCGACGTAATACGCTCTTCTGTCATTACCACTTGCCAACTGACTCCGCCGTTTTCAGTCTGGTAAAGTCCCGACTTAGTACCTGCGGCCAAGACGAGATTGGCAAGGTCAGGAGCGATCGCAACTAGGTCGATATTTAAATCGTTGAGACCTTGGTTAACCTTAAACCAAGAATCACCTTCAGTTTCAGATTTGTAAATCCCATCTCCTAAAGTAGATAAAAAGAGAATTTTGGGCGAGTTAGGAGCAATATCTAGAGAGGCTAATTCATGTTGATGGTCTAAACCACGTACGATTCTTTGCCAACTTTTCCCCCCATCTTCTGACTTAAATAAGATTCTTCGTACATTAATAAATAGAGTTCGATCCTGCTGATAGTCGGGAGAGAGTTTTACAGCAAAAATATCATCATGAGGATAATGAGCCCAGGCAGCTTTTACATCGAAGGTAAACCAAGCCACAGCTAAAAGTAAACTTAAAACAGTAACTTTTAGCAAATTTAATTGTTGCCAAAACATAGAATTAACGAAATTTTATTAGTAGATAGATAGAAAAACAAACACTCATATAAACAGCAAAGATACTAACTGGCGCGAGCTGCTATTGTCTACGAGGCAATCTTTTGTTCGAGCGCAAATATCTCACTAGTAGATAACTAACAGCAGCTAAGACTAAAGCTGCGATAAATTTTTTCAGCGGTGACTCACTAATCCGCAGATATAAATTAACCCTCTTCTGTCACTCTCCGAAAATAAAAAATAGTAGAAACGTAGTTTATCCACTGAGAAAGTATGGTGAAAATTGATTCATCAAGGCAATTAGTTGATGAAAACCCAACAATAACTGACGATTGGGAAAAATGTCTAACCAGGGAACAATTAACCAGAGTAAAGTAATTGGTTGAATAATTAAACGAAGGTTATTTAAAGTAGTTTTCCATCCACCTTGATTAGACCACTGTTGATGACGAGTAAAATTTGCCTCAAACTCATCTTTACCATCAGAAAAATTCGAGTGAGTTGCTGAATAATTGAGACTACAAAGCACTTTTGTTTGAGAGCTAATCATCCAGTAAGCTGAGAAAATAATTTCCCACCACCTTTCAATTTGTTCGAATTTAGTGAAACGGTAATCTGTCCAACCTAACTCTTGTTTGCACTGTCGAAATCCATATTCAACCCAGGTTCTCAATCCATAAAGATTACCAAGACGTTGCTTAATTTGACTTCTTTTGTCAGTAAGATTAGTCATAACAAAGGATGTAGAATTCTCTGGCATGGTTTCGGGGTTAGTAGTTAATTCCCAGTAGGTTCTCCAACATCTGCGACCAAAAACAATTTCTCTAACATATCTGATTTCTGAATTTTGATTACTAAAAATTCTTTCAAATTCACACCATTTATTAGCTCTAACTTTTTGATTATGAGGCATCCAAACCCCGTGATTATTCCTAATTGCTAAGACCCAAGGCAATTTAGGTTTGTCTAATGTCTGTATGAAATAACTGCTTTCTCCATACAAACTGTCTGCTAATACTAATTCAATCTCAAACTCAAAATCTATTAGTTCTTCGATTATTTCGGCAGCTAATTCAATCTTGGTTTGATATTTATCCCCTGGTTTTAATGTTCCTTTCGGTTTAAAAACTTTCAACATTAAAGGAAAAGTAATATTGTCGTATATCCCATAGCTATTTACTGTAACTATCCCCTGGTCTATCTTGCCAATACTTCCTAAGTATTGCCGCGCTACGTAGTCGGTTTTTTTTCCTTTCTTTCTATCTCCTGTTTCATCAATGACTACTGTTATTTTCTTCCCTGATAATGCCGAAAGTGTTTTTGATAATCTTCGTTTTCGAATCTCAATTATTGACCAAGGGGACTTAGCTAAAAAATGATGTAGTGATTGCGCTGAATTAATACCTACTATTTTCGCTATTTCTGGGAGTGATTTTCTCTTAATTGGTGAGACAATTCCTAAATGTAAGTACTTAAAACACTCGTAACTTCTTACTTCAGGGAATAAGTCTTTGTAGCTGCTACAATATTCGTCAATCACCGATACTGTCGGTCGTGCATCTCTGGCTAAATGTTTGAGAATTTGTAACTCTACATCCATTGCACTATGTACTCTCTAGCAATTTTGTTTTTCTAGTCCTTTATTTTACTACTCGGAGAGTGACATAAGAGGGTTAAGATAGCTTTGCCCATAACCTTTGTTATGTTATTAAATGCAATTAACTTGTCATTACCTTCCGAGCACCAACACCCAATCCCCGTTCTCTGGCGTAGTGAAGTTCACTAAAGAGCTTCTGCCGACCCGGTTTCGCTCGCTCAACTCTTTGGTTCTCGGATTAAACCACATCGCCGATATGGATTCGGTACGGAATTGAGAAAGATCTAGGGCAAAATTACTGGTTCCGGCGGTATACACTAGAGCGTAGCTGCCATCATTGGCACTAGTTGCTTGAATGTGTCGATCGTAATCCGAGCTTTGTCCACTGATAACCATCGATTGAGCGGGTCTGAGTTTGAGGAAGTCATTTCCCAAAGCGTGCAAAAGTTGACTGAGGTAGCCAATTTGGGTCGCTCCTTCATATTGCAGAGCTTGGCTAAAGTTTGAGGTGACATCCCAGATCCCCGATCCTCCATAGGAATGACCGAAACCGCCAGCAAAGATCGTAAAATAGGCACGCCGACGAATATTATATGGTTTTGCCGGTGCCCCTCCTCCGAGATTGGTATTTTCAAACCAGGCTTCTCCATCAAAAGTAGGTTTAGTGGGCAACTGTTCGTAGTCATAGGCGATCGCTTCCCAAACAGTCCAGTTGCGGACATCTTGACGAGGCAAATCGTCCGGGCAACACCATTGACTGGTTTGCCAGTTTTTAAAATCCACTAGCTCGTTGGTGTCAGAGAGGGAAGTTCCGCGTTGGTAGTCAGCATGAACGGTTAACAGTTTATTGCCAGTATCCCCATCGCGAATTCCCCGAATTAGTGACTTCAGCTTGCTAAAAGCCAGCTCTTGTTTGCGGTGATGGCTCCCAGACTCACCAGCACCGAGCCAGATAATATTGTCGTTATTTTTATAGCGATCGCCGATAAACTTACCAAATTTATAGAGCGCCTCCGCGTCGAAGTCTCTGACGATATACCACCATCCCGTGGCAATGGCGATATACATACCCCGCTCGTTTGCCGCCGCTACTAAATGGTCTAGTTCCTGAAAATGGCTTTCAATCGGCTCTAAATTACCCGTGAAGCCGGCTGGTTCTCCTTTGGTTCCCGTTCCCACCCTAACCATCACCACGTTAAAGCCTTTACTCTTACGGTCGTCGAGTAACTGCAGGCGTTGTTCGCGACTGAGCTTGGAAAACTTCCAAAAAGTATCGCCAATCCAGACGAAGGGACTGTCATCGGCACGTACTAAGAACCGTTTAGAGCTGTCTATTTTTAACTTGGTGGGTATGGGGTACTCTGGCACCTTCAGCTCTAATTCTAGGGATTGCCCAGAAGCTTCGGAGTCGGTGCCTATGGTAGCCAACTTACTAGTTATGGTTTTAGGAGTATTCGAGTTATCGTCATGGTTAAGGGCTACTAACACCAGAGAGAGCAAGGAGAGTAGCAATAGATGTAGATAAAAGAAACGTCTCATAGTTGACTCCCTTAGCTGGGATGACTAACTTCTGAAAGCGATCTGTTACTTATCCCATCAAGTTCCGATCCCTTTTCCTCATGGTTTTGAGAGTCTGGCTCGTGGCGCTGAGAAATTACTTTAGCAGGTACGCCAACCGCCACTGAATAGGGAGGAATATCTTTAGTTACTACCGCTCCTGCTCCGATTACGCTACCTTTGCCGATGGTGACTCCATCTAGAATTCTTACGCCAGTGCCCAACCAACAGTCATCCTCAATGGCAATTCCTTTGCAGGTAATACCTTGTGCTGCAATCGGCTGTTGGCGATCGCCAAAGTTATGATTGTTGCCATAAATCCCAGAGTGAGAGCCGATCAGACAGTTTTTACCAATGACAATCGGTCCCGGACCTGCCAGACAAGTGTAAGGTCCGATATAGGTAGCTGCGCCAATCTCAATATAGCCGCGCTCGAGTGCTCGCAGATCGACACCGCGATCGAGGATTACTTGCTTTTTGAGGTAAATTTGACAATCGTTACCAAAAGTATCGATCCGAACGCCAACTTTCAGGTTGACCCGCTCTTCCAGACAAACCCGATTGTTTCCTACCTGAGTTTTATTAGTGGCAGCACTACTGAGATAGACACCACGATCGATCGCGACACGATTGCCAATTTCAATGTGACGGGGCTGGACGAATTCAACTCCTGGTTGAATGCGTACCGAACTACCTAGCTTGGCGAAAAGAGAACGATAAAGCCGATTTCTCAGCACGATCCCTGGTGCTCTAGGAATCCATTCTACTAAGGCAGTTAAGAGAGATTCTTTGCGGTATAACCACAATGAATTAGATGGCAAGTTTTGCTGTTTGATTACTAGATTTAACAAGGTCATACTCCTAAGCTCTTAGCAGCTGTAGATTCCTCGGTTGCTTTAGCTTCGATTAGTTCGTCAAGCAGATCGAGAATTTTATCGTCTGGCTCTGGCTCGAATTTTCTGGCAAAGTAAAAGTTACCATGGGCAATTTTGGAGTAGTCTTCCGTAGTTAAGTTGCGGGCGAAGCCAAAAAGCTCTGGAGGATAATCTAAATAACGCAGACAATCATTAGAAAGATCGAACTGGTTGCTGTTGACCAACACCGAGGCAATGAGAGATTCTTCAGGAGCCAGGGTTCGGCGGTAAAATTTCAATAGCTGGGGATGTTCCTCTAAATAAGCCCTCAAATAATCTACGCATTTTCTCGATAGAACGTTCCAATACCATCCGCCGTAACATTTAAAGTTATCGTTAAAGGGAGTGGATTTGACTTCTAATCCGATGAGGGAGAAACGCCATTGAAAAATTACCCCGGGAAGCAACGGCTCGATTCGCGACAGTTTTCTGAGCCACCACTTACTCCCTTGAGGTAGTTTGAGGTACTGGGTGAAAAAACGCTTGCGACCGGTTTCTTTACCCCAAGGAGATTCATCGGCAAAGACATCCCAGTGACTGATAAAGCCATCGTGTTTGGTAGTAGCCAAAAAGGCTTCGAGCTCGGGAATTGGTCGAACTGGATAGTCCTGACCCGACAGACAAATTAACCAGTCAAAGTTAAAATTACGTTCGAATAACCATTCGATCGCCTCGAGATAAATTTCTAAGACCGAGTCGTCACCCCGTCTTGCCCCTCGATATCTTTTAATCAGTTCGATTCCTGAAAAGTGACTCAGATTACTTAAGTCTAAAGGGCAACTGCTGAAGTCGTGACTGAGCAGCACTAAAGAATTGCAGCTAGAGTTTTTAATAGTCTTAACTAAACGGCAAATTTGTTCTGGATTTTTATGACTTTGAATAAAATATACAATTTTCATCTTCTGACTTAGTCTGACTAACCATCGGTTAGAGAGAAACAGTTGCCTCAGTTGGTTCGAAGTTAGTCGTCTCTGTGAACTTGGTTTCTTTGAGATGGTCGGCTAGTCGGATAGCCAGAGCCATCAGGGTAAGTGTGGGATTGGAAAGACCGCTGGTGGGAAAAACCGAGCTGCCAGCTACGTATAAATTGCTGATGCCGTGGACCCGACAATTTTCGTCGACCACACCCTGTTTGGGGTCGGGACTCATGCGCGTCGTACCCATATGATGGTAGGAACCGGCCACTGAGTCCCAAGCGCGCTCGCGATCGAATTCGATTTTTATTTTTCCGAGTCCAGCATCAGTTAACTCTTCAGCAATAATTTGCTGTGATCGCTCGATAGTATATTTGTCGATGGGACTCAAACGCCAGTCGAGCTGGACTCGATTGACTCCTAGTCTGTCTCGTTCGCTGCTGAGCTTAATGCGGCTATTGGGATTGGGTGCCTGCTCGCCGATTAGATGAAACTCGCAGAGGTTGGACTGTCCGGTATAAAAAGATTTGTCGAACAGTTTGGTATAGGCTCTAGCTGCAATGCGATCTAAATTGGCAATTACTTTGCCTAAGTCTTCGAGAGTCGAGCGATCGCCTCGGTGTCTCTGTCCTTCGGTAATCGTCGGGAAAGCTTCATGAAAGATACCTTTTTTGCCACGCAGTTTAAATTTGAGGCTGTTAAAAGCTTCTACCCAGTCGGGTAAAATAGTTACCAGTCTGGTACAGAAATTGAGAATTTGCTCTCGCTCTTGGACTTGTTTGGACAAACCGAGAGCGGTTCCTAGATAGGTCTGACCCACTTTAATATTTTCTTTGGTGTAGAGAACGGGGGGTTCGAAAAATTCAATTTCTCCCGATTTCAGGTAGGGATGTTCCATAAAAAATCTGCCTACCAAGTCGTGTTGATTGCCCAAGCCATTACTTTGAACTCGGTTAGAAGCTAACAGCAGGCGGGGATTTTCAATACCACCAACGGCGAGAATAAAAACTTTGGCCTTAACCCAGAACTGTTTGCCTTCTGGAGAAGCAACCCGCAGTCGAGTCACCCTGAGTGCGGGATCGTTGGTTTCAATTTCGATTGCGTTGGCGTGAAGATAAGTCGTGATATTATCAGCTGCTTCTAGTTCGGCTCGATAAGCCTTGCCAAAGCGCGAATGAGTCGGTGGCACGATTTGCCAAACATAGGTTTCTATCTGCTCTTCTAGGGGAAAAGGACTGAATTCTATTGCTTTTAAGGCATCGTGCCAGTCGGCAAAGTCATTTTTGTCTGGTTCGAGACTACAGGCTTGCTGGGCGCGTTGATAATATGGATCTAGCTCGGCTTTAGTAATCGGCCAACCGCTGTAGGGCATCCAGGGGCGGTCTGCAAAATCGAAGTCGTCAAAGGGGCGACTCCATCCCGCCCAGAGATTGGTCGAACCACCTAGATAGCGGGCTCGAGATTCTTTGAGCGGGAAGTAAGGAGTACCAATGCTCTCACCTTGATAGAGAGATTGACTGTCTTCTTCGTAGTCTAGACCGCCACTCTCTAACAGACAAACTCGTTCGCTGCGAGCGATGAATTCTCGAGCTATGCTAATTCCTGCCGCTCCAGCTCCAATAATGCAAATATCACTCTCGATGAGAGTGTTTTCGGTCAACTCGCGAATGTCAATTAACATGATTTGTTTGAATTATAATTTGGTTCTAAATCAAAGCGCGATCGCGCTTCTCGCCAAGAGAATACTTTAAAACTTAATTTTTGCCGGGAGAAACTGCTTCAAAGGAAGAATTGGCATTGCCAACTCGTAGCTCATCTGTGTACAGCATTCGTTCCCCATGACCGGGATCCCCGACGTAGATTCCGATTTTCCAGGCTCCCATAATGTTTACACCCGGACGAAGTAGTGCCACCCGTTCGTTAACGTAAAGCTCGCCATTCTTCCAAATTTTGACAAATCCTCGTTCGGGGTCTGAGGAAGGCTTTAGGTGCATGACAAAGTCTTCCCACTGGTCGAGTCTAGCCGGAATGCTGATATTTTTACAGCCAAAAAGGTATCTTCCTTGACTATTTCTTCCTTTGTAAAAAGTCACGCCATAACCGAACGTATCTCCTTGGGGTGAAATACTCATGTGGCTGCCAGGCGAGCCTCTAGTGGTCAATTTGCCATTTCTGGTAGATTTTTGATTGCATTCAAACAGGGTTACGCCACTGCGCTGGTCGCGGAAGGAAGCTCCATAAAACATTTGATGGACGATAGTATAGTCGGATTTACCCGAGACTGGCTGGTTGAAGTTGGCTGGAATATAGTAGCTCCAACCGATCCAGTACTCTTCTCCTTCTTTTAACAAACCGGGATTGATTCCCAGTTCGCTGCGCTCGTCGCAATTTTTGGTGTGATGTTGCATTGCCAACTTGCCACTACGAACGGGAGCAGAGACGAATCTGTACAGACTATTATCCAAATAATCGGAATCTTGGCGACATTGTTCCTTTTGATATTGTCTGTAAATCTGTTCGTAATTTCCCTCATCAAAAGTGGTACTTAAGATGATGTCGGCTGCGGAACTTCCAGGCATTAAGGCAAAAAATGTCGAAAAAAGCAGCAATTTAAAAATGCGCATGGCAAAACTGAAACTTTTACAGTTTGAGAGGTATCGGTATCTCCAAAATCTTCAAAGGAAGAAAAGAAGACTGAATAAAATACTCTACGGATAGACAAATTAAAGGGAATTGCGATTGCAATTCCCCTGACAAGAGTATGTTTTGTAAAGATACGATTAGATTAAATCGAGCGAAAACATCAAGATTTAAAGATATCTATCAGTTACACTTATCGCTTTATCCCAAATCGTTGTTTGAGCTTCGAGCTTCGGGCAACTGCTCGTAGAAAGCGATATGTCTCTGAGCATAAAGTGTTAAAAGAATATTCTAGGTTAAAAGAATATTCTAGTTCGGCGATCGCGCGACATTGTTGACTCATCTGATAGCGTAAAAAGGGATCTTCAAGGAGTTTGACAATTCCATTAAACAGCAATTGCAAATTCAATAAATGTCCCATTAGCTAGTATGTCGATTGCGATAGAGAGAGTAATTTAGATTTTAACCATGATTTAATTTGTACTTTTTTATTGTCAAGAATATGCTCGATATAGCCAATAATTTGATTGACCAGCAACAGTTCTTCATTTGTTATTTTATATCCTAGTCCTTTGAGTTCTTCATTATTCCGAAATGCCAAAAAAAGTCTCATTTTTTGATTTGAGGTGAGCAAATTTTTCCATTTATCAATTTCCTTACTGCTAGGATTTCGGTTAAATGTTTTTCTCTCGTACCAAATTCCATTTTTAGTAATTGCTTTTTCACCTATATGATTGAATTGTTCGGGGTTTAGCATTTGTTTCGACCATTCAATTCCTATAAAGTCACAAATTTTTTGTGTTTCACTTTTGGGATCGGTTACTAAATTTTCGTAAAGTAAAACTAAAATTTTTTCAGGAGTAGTTTTAACAGAGGTGAATCCAAATTCAAGACAATTTTTAGTGTGCTCGATAGCAGATTGTAAATCACGAGTATATTTACCGCCACTGATTTTTTTTTCTCTGTAGCGATTTCCAACTTGAAGCAGTGAAGAAACTGTTGCTCTAGGATCCCTAACTACATAAATAAAATATGAGGCAGGAAATAATTCGATTAAGTCTGGAAACACCAAAATGTTTTCAGGAGTTTTCTCACTATAAAATTGACAATTATTACGCTCGGCTAATGGCAGAAAAAAACTTTCTATTAAAGAACATATTATGCGATCTGCCTCCTCAAGTGAACAAAGCTCGCTAAGAATTTTTCGCTCGATATTTTGATGTATTTTTTTCCTCAAATTTATAATTTCTCTAAGAAAGAGAAATTCTGGACCACCACAAATATTTGGATGCGAATTTATCATGTTCTGAACTAAAGTTGTTCCGGAACGAGGTGCTCCTGCAACAAAGATTAATCTTTCTCCTCGTTTTACCTTAGAAGCATTAGAAACTAATCTTGTTTTCTCATTCATGTCTGCTTTGATATTGTGACTTTATTAGTCTAAATCAGTCTAAATTCGAGGTTTTTAGAAAACTTTAATAATTAGGTAAACATAATTATCTTTCAAATGGGTGCAAGTCCTCTGTACGGAACCAAACTTTTGAAAGTGTTGTCGTGCCGAAGTTAGTTAAACATAGCGAATCTTTTGATATACAAAACTTTCATGAATTAGGAGCAATTTTTTGTCCTGTCCTGTACTTAGGTGCAAGTCAGAAAATGTTGAAAACCTTATAATTGAACTGCTGCTTGAAATACTCAGTTCACAGAGAGTTTCGTACTGACTTGCAAATTGCTACATTCGGTAGTTAAAAGTATTTTTTAACTTCTCCAGTTAACTTATATCGTAAGTGAATCGAATCTACTCAAACAAACTTTTGTTTTTCAAACACTCACTGGTTCTTTCTTTATTACAGGTGTTGTAACAACTTGAGATGACTGGCTCCAGAAAAAGTTGCGATCGATTTGCTGAGTGCGAATAAGATACTCTAGTTGCTTGAGACGAGTAAAACCCCTAAAGGTGAAAGTTTCTGGGGTCATGTCAATGTGAGTAAATAAATCTATAAGTTGTCGTGCACCTTTAGCGGCATTCCAGTCACATTTAAAGCCGGGTAGGTTGGAATTGATTTTCTCAAAGGAAACTCGATAGCTGCGGTTATCACCATCGCTAGAACCGAAACTGAGTTGGCAGCCAGGAAGGGCATCGGCAACGAAGGTAGCGATTTCTCTAACTTGATAGTTATGAGCGCTATCTCCAACGTTAAAAATTTGATCGTGAACGATTTCTCTTGGTGCTTCTAAAGCACAGACGATAGCTTTAGCAATATCTAAAGCATGTACCAAAGGTCGCCAGGGGGTACCATCGCTAGTCATCTTAATTTCCTTGGTCGTCCAGGCAAGTCCGGCCAAGTTGTTTAACACGATATCGAAGCGCATCCGAGGAGAAGCACCATAAGCAGTGGCGTTACGCAGAAAAGTGGGAGAGAAATTATCGTCGGCTAGGGGTCTGAGATCTCTTTCTACTAAAGTTTTGCATACTGCATAGTCCGTTTGTGGATTGACGGCAGACTCTTCAGTAACGTAGTCTTCTGTGGCAACGCCATATACGCTACAGGAGGACATATAGACAAAGCGTTCTACCCCTGCAGCTTTAGCTAGTTTTGCCAAGCGTACCGAACCTTGATGATTGATTTCGTACGTAATGTGGGGAGCGAGTTGACCGGCGGGGTCGTTAGAAAGTTCTGCCATGTGAACGATAGCTTCTACTCCTGATAAGTCTGCACTGGTAATCAGACGGAGATCTTTATTAAGAGTTTTAGGAGTTAAGTCAGTGGCATTGTAAAGCCAGCCTACTTTATAAAATCCAGTATCGACCCCGATAACTTCATGTCCTCGCTGCATTAAAATTGGAGCGAGTAGAGAGCCTAAATATCCTTCTGTTCCAGTGATTAGTATCTTCATAGGTAATAAAAAAGAAAAACTATAAATTGAGTATGGTTAATCAGAGAACTGCTCTGAATTTTTTGGGTTCTTTGAGCCGACCTTAGAGGTTTAGTATGCCATTAGAGATTTGGTCAAGCCCAAAAATTTTTCTTCAAAGATGGTTGGTTCGGGAAAGGTTTGTTTCAATTGCTTGTTGCCGATCGACTTTATTCTGTTGGCAAGTTTTGAAGTTCGATACTAACTGTTAGCTACGAGATTTACTGCAGCCGACTTGCTTATTTCAGGAAGTTGGCGAACGATTGCCTTACCGATTTCCAAGGAAGAAGTAGCGGCAGGAGAGGGAGCATTACAAACATGAATTGAGTTTTGACCGGGGACGATGGAGAAATCGTCTACCAGTTTGCCATTGTTCAGCAGTGCTTGAGCGCGAACTCCTGCATGGGTGGGAATTAGATCCTCTGCTTGAACTTCAGGGATTAGTCTTTGCAAACTCCTGACGAAGGCTGCTTTACTAAAAGAGCGAATAATTTCTTGAATCCCATCATCGCTGTGTTTGGCAGCTAACTTCCAGAAACCAGGGTAGGTCATCACTTCGACAAAGTCTCGTAAGTTAAAGTCAGTTTTGTGGTAGCCTTCGCGTTTGAGGCTCAGTACCGCATTCGGTCCGGCATGAACGGTGCCATCGATCATCTTGGTAAAGTGAACTCCCAAAAAAGGAAATGCCGGATTGGGTACGGGATAAATTAAGGTGTTGACCAGGTAGCGTTTTTCCGGTACTAGTTCGTAATATTCGCCGCGAAAAGGAACGATTTTAGCTTTCGGCTTAGCTTTAGCCAATTTAGCGACGCGATCGCTATACAGTCCGGCACAGTTGATCGTAAATCGCGTCTCAAACTTACCTTGGGTGGTTTCTAATACCTGAGTATTACTGGTATTGATAATTTTGACTACCTTAGTATTGAGGTAGAGTTCGCCACCCTGAAATCGGATCAGGTCGGCATACTTTTGAGCTACTTGCTGGTAGTTGACGATCCCCGTACTGGGTACGCGCAAACCAGCTAGACAACGGACGTGGGGTTCGATTTCTTTGACCTCTGTGGCACTAATTTTGCTCACCTTCAGACCGTTTTGTAGACCCCGTTGGTATAAGTTTTCCAGTAAGGGTAACTCTGATTCTTCCACGGCAACGATAACTTTGCCACAGACATCGTAATCGATGTTATGCTGCTGGCAAAATGCCACCATCGACTGATTGCCTTCCCGACAAAATCGAGCCTTAAACCCACCGGGTTTGTAGTAAATCCCGGAGTGAATCACGCCACTGTTGTGACCGGTTTGGTGGAATGCCCACTGCGATTCTTTTTCCAAAACGGCAATTTTCGCCGAGGGATGGGTTTGTCCTAAAGCCATTGCGGTAGAAAGACCGACAATGCCACCACCAATAATTACAAAATCGTACATAAATTAAAATAAAACTAATCTATTGTCTTAATTACCAAATTTTCCAAGGAGCATTACCACTTGCCCACAGTTTTTCTAAGTTGCGTTTATCTCGCAGAGTGTCCATTGGCTGCCAAAATCCATCGTGTTTGAAAGCAGAAAGCTGTTCTAAATGAGCTAGTTTTTTCAAGGGTTCTTGTTCCCAAACCGTCGAATCATCAGCAATAAAATCAATTACTTCTGGTTCGAGGATAAAGTAACCGCCGTTAATCCAAGCCCCATCTCCTTCAGGTTTTTCCTGAAAGCTGGTAATTTTGGTTTGTTCTTGCTCCAAACAAATTGCCCCAAAGCGTCCTGGGGGTTGGGTTGCAGTTAAGGTTGCTAATGTCCCCTGTTCGTGGTGAAAAGCGATGAGTTTGGTAATATCTACATTACCAACTCCATCTCCATAGGTAAAGCAAAAAGTTTCAGTACCGACATGTTCTTTTACTCTTTTTAAACGTCCGCCAGTCATGGTATCCGCTCCTGTATCCACTAGAGTGACTCGCCAGGGTTCGGCATTACCAGTGTGAACGTTCATCTGATTGAACCGCATATCAAAAGTGACATCAGAACGGTGTAAAAAATAATTGGCAAAATACTCCTTGATTACGTAACCTTTGTAACCACAGCAGATAATGAAATCATCGATCCCGTGGGTAGAATAGATTTTCATAATGTGCCACAGGATCGGCATACCACCAATTTCTACCATTGGTTTGGGTCGAATACTGGTTTCTTCACTCAAACGAGTTCCTAATCCACCAGCTAGTATTACTGCTTTCATTTGTTTGACTCCTTAGTGATTGATTATTTCATGATTATTTAAACAGAGCGTGCCGTTTTGGCAGTTTGCTCTGACTGCCGATTGAGAAACAGCTTGATAAATGGCCAAGCAGTAGCTTTGAGTAAATCTTTGCTCAACCAAACGCTATTCCACGATAGCCATTGCACCATTTGGAGATAGCAATTGACTCGTTCTTGCCAGTTGAGAGGTGCGGTATGAATTCCAGCGATGTATTCTCGTAACCATTTCCATCTGGTTAGGTGTAGCTTGCCTTTTTTGGCTGGGTCGTACCAGGCAATACGATCGCGGAAGCGACGATGGGCTCTCCAAGAGTTGGCAGGGTGATCTCTTTTTTGGAATAAATAACTGGGCACTTCATAAAATTTGCCATAAAGAGCTAATTTGCCCAGTAAAACTAAATCCGAGGAAGGATAACTTCCTAAGGGCAACAACTGTTGTAGTACGTCCCGTCTAATTAGACCGTGAAAGGGATGACATTCATTTCCGTAACGCACTAAGTGACGATAAATTTTGAATCGTTCCGTAGCTTGGGAAGATTGTAAGTCAAAGCGATCTTCATATTTTTCAATTTCTGCTCCAGATTCGTCCACGATTGCCGTTTGGCAATAGGCTAAAACGATGCTGGGGTCTGGTTCTAATATTTCGATACAGCTTTGGAGAAATTCTGGGGCACAAAGATCGTCGTGGCAAGCCCATTTAAAATATTTTCCCGTGGCTAACTCGGCGACACGATCGAAATTCCACCCAGCACCTAAATTTTGTTCTTCACGGAAATAGCGAATACGGGGATCTGCGGCGGCATATTGCCGACAAATTGCTTCTGTTCGATCGCTGGAGCCATTATCGGAAACAATCAGTTCGAAATCTCTAAAGGTCTGTGCCAGAATTGAATTCAAGGCAGTTGCTAAAAATTGCTCCCCATTATAAACGGGCATGCCAATACTAACCAAAGGTCGATCTTGGTTCATGATTTTATGGAATTGATCAACAAAAAATTAAGAATCGATATTAGGGTTCTGGGGTCGAACTACGCATGTTGACAACCCGAGCTGGAGCACCGACGGCGATCGCTCCTGGAGGAATATCTTTAGTGACTACCGAACCCGCGCCAACCACGGCGCCGCAACCGATACGTACGCCATCGAGAACGATGACTCGATAACCCAGCCAAACATCATCTTCGATAACGATGCCGCCTTTAGTAGTTAAGGGCTGTTCTTGAATCGATCGCTCTGGTTCGATCCCGTGAGCGTAGGGATAAAAAGCGCAGTTAGGAGCGATTTGGACTTTAGAACCAATTATTATTGGTGCTTTGTAACCGGAAAATTGACAGCGCGGTTGTATATGAGTGTCTTTGCCGATGGTGACCGTTCCGGCGTATCCCGTTTGAATGTAGGTATCGCCATAGAGATGTACGCGGTCGTCTAAAACTACCTTGCCCCCTTCGCGGTCTTGAAAAATAGTTACGCGATCGCCAATAAAAACATTAGCTCCCAATTGCAGCAGGGGATGGTAAATTGTCGCTCCAGGAGCGATATAACCCCGAGGATGATAGCGAGCCAGACAGCGACGGGCATAGTAGGGCGGAGCCAACCAAGTGGCGATCGCCGTGGTAATTTTTCCTAGATAACCCAATCCCGCCCAGCGCATCCAAAACCACATCCAGCTAGTAGCAAAAAGACCTTTTACACCTGAAGTTTGCCATTTAGTTTGCAATCGTGTCCAAGTAGTTGTTGAAGCTTTGGGCAGGCTAATCATAGTAGAGTCCTGAGCTAAGATTGACGGGATAACGTACTTTACGAGATATGAGCGGAGCTCGATAAAAGTCGTGAAAATATTTGGCTAGAGAAGGTGCATTAAATAACTCCCTTCCAATGGGTGGTGGTGGATGCTGGATGTAGTTAACTAAATGGGTAAAATCCGTACAGTGGCTAACACCAAATCTTTGCACTGCTTGGGCAAATAACAGTTGATGATCGTCGATGTGTTCGCCGTAGCATTTTAGTCTGGGTAGCAATACGAAAGACGAGCCCATTTTGGCTAACATTCTAGTCGAACCCTGCCCGGCATGGGCAACTACTAGAGATGCCTGCCGGACTGCCTCTTTCATTTCGGTTCTGCTTAGAGAAGCAACAGAAGTTAACAGATGATGCTCTAAACGGGCAGCAGAAGTCTCACCGTGTTGAAATAAAACTGGTTCGGTAATAATTTCTTTTTTTAAGAGGAGATCTAACCAATCAACAGCGCGGTCGAAGGGATAAATAATCGTTCCTAAGGTAAAAACAATCATATTTGACTAAATGTTCGATTTTTAAGTTCATATCAGGCAATCAGTCCTTTATATTTAGCTTTGGGATAACGTTCCAAGCATTCAGGCCATTGAACATAAAATTCGTCAACGACATAGTAGACGAGTTTGCCACTGAGGCTGAGAACATCAGAGCGGGAGATGCTTTCAATAAATACTGTTTTGATGCCAAAGAGTTTACTAGCGTAGATAAACGGTACGGCCAAACTAGCTCCGGTAGAAATTACTAAATCAGGTTTGCTTTGGTAGAGAATGAACAGAGCGTGGAAGAAATTGATGAAAGCTCTACCCAACATTCTGGCTTCCTGCATGATTACCCAGTGGACGATTTCTTGACCCTTCAGTCGTTCGGTATCGAATTTGGGATAAGTAACCCATTCTCGATAATGTCTCGACCAAAATTCCTTTAAACCCATCATGGTGGCAAAGTGTCCTCCTGGATTGCAGATCAGTAATAGTCGCATGATTTTAAACCCCTGATAATCTAAAAACTGTTAGTGTTCTAACTGCCGTTGTTTAATGAGCCAACTCAACTTCGTGCTGCATCTGGTGATATCGCCATAGTTGACCGCGTTGTTCTAGTAATTCTTGATAAGTTCCCTGTTCGACAATGCGACCTTGTTCTAGTACCACGACTTTATCCGCTCTCATAATCGTCGACAGCCGATGGGCGATGGCAATAACCGTACGACCGGCAGCTAGTCGTTCTAGAGACTGTTGAATCAATCGTTCGGAAATTGAATCTAAGGCACTGGTAGCTTCATCGAGGATGAGAATTTCGGGACTCCGCAGCAAGGCTCTAGCGATCGCCAGACGCTGACGTTGACCGCCTGAAAGACGGACTCCTCGCTCGCCCAATTGAGTATCTAGACCTGCGGGCAACTTTTGGATAAACTGCCAAGCATTGGCGCGGCGAGCTGCTTCCTCGATTCTTACTTGCTCTACATCTGCTAGTCCGTAAGCAATATTTTCTCGGACCGAAGTGTTAAAGATAAATGTATCTTGACTGACTACCGCTATTTTGCGCCGCAGGAAATCTAGCTCGAATTGGGTGAGTTCGATGCCATCGATGGTAATTTTTCCCCGAGTAGGATCGTAAAAGCGCACCAGCAAATCTGCTATGGTCGATTTTCCCGCACCCGAAGAACCTACTAAAGCCAAAGTTTCGCCCCGTGAAACAGTTAGAGAAATATCGTGTAAGACGAGTTTGTTTGGTTCGTAACCAAAATCTACTCCGACAAATTCAATTGCCTGACGCAGCTTACTAAATTGAATCCGTCCATTTGGCAGATAGGGTTTATCGTCCTGTCTCAATAACTCTCTGAGATTGTTTAACGGTCCCGAACACTTGCTTAGATTGGCACGAACCCCATTAAGATTGCGAACGATAGGAATCAGCCTTAGTAAGACAAAGAGAAAAGTAAAAAAAGAAGCCGATTCTAACAGTCCTTGGGGTATCAAAACAGCAAAACCTAAAATCAGGATGGTGAGCAGCATAATCGTTCCCCCTGCTTCGGTGAGAGGTTCGATAAATGCTTGAATCGCTCTGGTTTTGTTCGAAGCCCGTAAAACCTCTTGACTAGCCTGATAAAAACGCCGACGCTCGTAATCTTTGGCAGCAAAGATATTAACGGTGCGAATGCCATTAATAAATTCTAGAGACACCGAAGCAAATCGACCATTTGCCTTGGTAATCTCGAAACTGGCTTCCCGTACGTGGCGTAGTAAAACTGACAGTCCCACTGCCAGTAAGACGAACAGTAGCCCCGAAATAATCGTCAACTGCCAGGAAAGCAACAACAGCGAGCCCATTAATACCAGTAAGGTAGAACCTTGAATTATAAATACCGCAATGATATTTAATGCCTGCATCAAACTGCCAATTTCCGTAGTCAGGCTGTTGATTAAATTGCCAGAGCGGACTTTATTAAAGTAAGAAATCGATAGAGATTGTAGCTGCTCGAATATTCTCAAGCGAATTCGATAAGCTAATTCGAGCTGCGACATATAGCTATAGAGCTGCCCCAGGTAGGAAAGAGCCAAACGACATACCGTAACGAGCAAAATTAAGCCCGAGATCCGGTAGAGTCGTTCTGTAGCTGGCAGGTTGACCCCTAAAATCCAGGTATCGACCCACTGAATCCCAGTCTGAATCGGTTCGGCATTGGGCTCGGTAAAGCTTTTGAGAAAAGAGAGGATAAAACCGATGCTAAATCCTTCAAAAGCAGCCGCTAAAAGAGAAAAAACCACCGCCAATACGACAATGTGACGAAAATGTTTGAACTCTCGTAGCAAAAAATAATTATCTTGCCAAAAATTGCTAGTTCTCAGTAAACGTCTCCACCGAGATAAGTTGTTACGCATTTAATTTACTGGTTAAATACTTTTTTAAATATGGGCGCGCGTACGCATTTTTACCAAACGAGCTGGCAATCCGACAGCGATCGCGCCTGGGGGAATATCTTCTGTAACCACCGCACCAGAACCAATTACGGCACCAGTACCGATAGTGACTCCTGCCAGCACTGTGACTCCATGGGCGAGCCAAACATCATCCTCAATCGTAATTTCAGCTGCGGTCGATGTGGTTATTTGGTGACCTTGCTGATGAATTGGACGGGCATCAAAATTACAGTCTGGGGCGATTTGTACTCTAGAACCAATGCGAATCGAGCCTCGGTCGGCAAAAAACTGGCACCCTGGTTGAATATGAGTATCCTTACCGATGCTCAGACTACCGCCAGTGGCAGTCTGCAAGACAGTATCGTTGTGGAGGTGAACTCGCTCAGCTAAAGTGACCGACCCACCGGGGGAAGGAGAGAAAATCTCTACGCGCTCGCCCAGGAAAACATTAGCTCCCAGTTGTAGGGAATCTCCCGAGACTTTAGCACTGGGTGCAATGTAGCCCCGGGAACTATAACGTGCCAAGGGACGGCGTTGCTTGTAGGGGGGAGCGAACCAAGTGGCAATCCAAGTGGCAATTCGTGCCCCATAACCCAATCGCGCCATCCGCATCCACGAGTACGACCAAACTTGAGCTAAAATTCCCCTGATGCCTACCGACTGTCGGAGCTGCCCAAAACGTTTCCAGAGACGTTGTGAGGAGGAAAATAAAGTAAAAATCACGATTTTTGTTAACTGGATGTTCCCGATGCTATATAGCTTTCCATAGGATTGGCGTTAGGCACTTGGCTGTTTTTAAGCCGATCGGCAAGTCGGAGAGCCAAAGCAATAATGGTGAGTGTTGGATTAGAAAGACCGCTAGTGGGAAAAACGGAACTGCCAGCTACATACAGGTTGTTAATGCCGTGAACTCGGCAATGCTCGTCAACCACTCCATTTCTAGGGTTCATACTCATGCGCGTCGTACCCATGTGATGGTAAGAACCAGTCAAGTGTCGCCAAGAAGACTCATCATCAGTGAGTTCGAGCTGAACTTTACCAAAACCAGAACGCTCCAACTCTGCGGCAATTATTTCTTGCGATCGCCTGATGGTGTGTTTGTCAATGGCACTCAAACGCCAATCAAGCCTTGCCCGATTGAGACCCAGGCGATCGCGATCGCCACTGAGAGTAACGCGGCTGTTGGGATTGGGTGCTTGCTCGGCAATTAAGTGAGTATCGCAAAACTTACCTAGGGATTTAGGAGCGAATAGTTTGCGATAGGTTTTAATTGCAATGCGATCGACATTGGTCATCACTTTGAGCAAGTCTTCTCGGGTAGATACTTCATTTCTGCCGTATTTACGACCTTCATGAATCGTCGGGAAGGCTTTGTGTCCTTTTTTCTGCCGTCCCCGCAAGCGGTTAAACGATTCTATCCATTCTTCTTGTAGGGGTAGCAGTCGAGTACCGAAATTAAGCAGTTGCTCGCGCTCTTGGACTTCTTTAGCCAGACCCAAGCCAACTCCCACAAACATCTCACCAAGCTGGAAATTTTTCTGGGTATACAAAGGCGCTAGCTGAGATAGCCGAACTCGACCGGAGATAATGTAGGGATGTTCCATAAAATATCTGCCAACCTGGTCGTATTGATTGCCCAATCCCACCTTTTGAACTTGGTTGGAGGCGAGCAGCAAGCGAGGATTTTCGATGCCACCCACGGCTAAGACAAAAGCTTTAGCTTTAACCCAGAATTGTTTGCCCTCTAAAGTGGCAACCCGCAGTCTGGTTACCGACTGAGCCGTATCGTCGGTTTCGAGCTCTACTACATTGGCATGAAGATAGGTCTCGATATTTCGCGCCCCTTCTAGTTCTGCTCGGTAGACTTGACCGAAACGCAAGTGCGACGGCGGGATAATCTGCCAAAAGCAAGGGGCGATCTCTTGGGAAAACTGTATCGGCTGATATTGATGTTGCCTGAAAGTGTCTTCCCAATAGGCAAAATCGTATTCAAAAGGTCCGAGGTTACAGACTTCTTGAGCGCGTTGATAATAAGGTCCCAGCTCGGCTTTGCTAATCGGCCAGCCACTATAGGGCATCCAGGGACGGACTTCAAAATCAATCTCGTCTAGGGGTCGGCTCCAACCTCCCCAAAGATTAGTCGAACCTCCCAGATACCGGGCACGTGTCTCTTTTAAAGGGTAATAGGAATTGCCAATATTTTCATCGCCGTAGAGAGCTTGGGTAGCTTCATCAAAATCTAATCCCCCACTCTCGAGCAGACAAACTCGTTCTGGTCGGTCGATAAACTCCCGCGCCATGGCAATTCCTGCCGCTCCAGCGCCAACAATACAAATCTCGCTTTCAATGAGACTGTCTTCTGGTAACTTTCGTATGTCAATTAACATAATTACTTATACAAATAAAGAATTTGAGACAAATAGGCATCAAAGTCGCTCGCTCGAGATTTTTCTGGCTAAATTTAAAATCAAAGCCTTGGTGTCAACTCAAGAAAATCATTTTATTGATGCCGAAAATTCAACAGGTCAACCAGTGAGAAAGATCTTTTTGAATGAGAACTTGCAGCTTTAAGATCTCCTCCCGATATTCTTCAATTAATTGTCTGCGCAACTCTAGTGAAAGCTTGGGTTTGGCGGATTTGACCGAGGAATAGTTATGGAACACTTTAACATTGCCTTTGAGGCTCTGGCGTACCCAAGTTGGCAAGAGTGACTTTAACCTGGATTTAACTGAGTTGGAGCTATTAACTAAAGATTTCAGAGTCTGATTGGATGGTAAGTAAGTTACATTGTATCTTCTAGATACATCGGGGGTAAATGTGTCATCTACCTCTAAGAAACGGAATATATCTTGTAGCAGATCGATGGGGCGATCGCAAAAATCTTCGTATAAATACACTTGAATTTGCTCTGGGTCAAACGTTCCATAGTATCGATTTAGCTGTTGGTAGTAAAATCCGCACTGCTTGTAATGCCAAATCGGTCTCCAATGTTGGCAGATGCGTGTCTTTTCTTCATCGAGTGCCTCGGCAAAATTATTTAATGGTTCCGCACCACGTTGAAGCTGATGCAAAAAGCTGGAGTAGGCTCTATCTACTGGATTACGCAGAATAGCAATCAGTTTGATTTCGGGTATGTGGCGTTTTATCTGTAAAGGTGCTTTCTCGAGGTAAAGATACCAGGGAGACGCTTCTCCAATAGCTTTCTCGTTTTTAACTTCTTGAAACAAAGCTTGGTAGTCATCTATATTTTTTATCAAAATACGGTTGGTGTATTCATCTCGTGGTCCGCGAAAATTAGGAGGAGTTTCTTCTTCCAAACCAAAAAATCTCGGCTCTTTTACAGGACTCATATAGACCTGTGGATGTTGGTTCAAATATTGATAGAGTGAAGTTGTACCAGATTTAGCCGCGCCGATAATGCAAAAGTTTGGCATTGACATAAAATAGATCTCTCCAGAAAAAACTACATCGGCTCAAAAAAGCTTTTTTGCTCGAAATTACTCGGAAGAGTTTAGCTCTAAACAACCAGCAAATCATTCTCTCTCTAAGACTTTACATACAACCTCTCGATAATGAATAGTGCTAAATGTACTCAAAACTTTTTGGCGAGTACGTTCCCAATCAACTGGAAAAGCGCTACCGTTGGCAATTGCTTCAATCGAACTAGCGATCGCTTTAGGGGAAGTGTCACAAGTCCATAAGTCCGTTGCCGGTTCGAAAAACTCTTTCAAGGCTGGAGAATTCATGGTTAAAGTGGGAATTCCCATTGAGAGAGCTTCGATCAATTTATTAGGCACGGTATTGTATGCCTTATCTGTATCCCCAAAGATTCCCAATGCTAGATCGCAATGTTCCACTAGATAGTTTGGCAAAGAATCGTCAGCAAAAATTAAATCTTTTCTAAGATCGACATATTTTTCAAGTCCAGCTTGCCGAATTTTTGAGGCATAAGTAGCGAATGAGCCATTATCTACACCAAATAAATTACAGACAAACTCGCACTTTCCTGACAAAATTTCTAGTGCTTGTAAGATGTTATCCAATCCATGTAGGGGAATAAAGGTTCCCCACCAGCAAATGTTTAATACTCCATCTGGTTTGAACTTGCGATGATGAACTACACTGGCAACGTTACAGTTAGGAGCGATAAAAACTTTGTGGCGCTCGATCTCAATCTCAAAGATTTTTTCCCAGTAAGCTAGCTCGTGTCTCGAAGTATGAATAATGTAGTCTGCTTGGGTTAGCGCCAGCCTGTCTTTTTCGAGCATCGCTTTAGCTTGTCTGCTCTCGGGCATGATCGCTTTTCCTTTTAGGGGTTTGCCGTCGCCTACAAAAGTATCATAAATTGAGATATACATCTCTACTATTAGCTTTTTCTGAAATACTTTTGCCGCCCAAACTGCACTTTTAATAAATCTAGAATTCATTGGGGGCAGATAGATTACGTCAGTAAAAGCTGCTTTCAACCAAAGCTCGACTAAGGAAAACAAGGCGCTTAATTTGTCGCTCGCTATTTTTGCTAGTCTCGGATTCAGATAAAAATCGGGACAAACTAAAGAAATATGATGCCCAGAATCGAATAATAGCTTGGTTAATATTTGAGAGCGATAATCTCGATAAATATTGCCGTAGAGCAAGACTTTAATTTTTTTTGGTTTAGATAGCATGATCGAGATGAATCTAAGATTGCCATTGACTTAGAGGAAGACCGGTTAAAACTTCTAATCGATGATTCTTGTCGGAGAAATATTCCCGCAGGGACGCTCGCTTTGCTTCTGGTATTTTGGGGAAACTTTTACGATCATCTGTGGTAAGTTCTCGAACGTATTTTCTCAGCGCCGCAGGTGCCATAAATCCCAAACCAGAATAATCTAACTCTTTAAAGATTCGATTGACTCTTCGACCGACGACATTGACATATTTGGACTGATTCTTTGGTTCACCGAGCTCGATTGGTATATTTTCAGCATCGACTCCGATAAATTGGAAGCATTGTTGGACTGTATGTAGAGGATTTTGTTTCATATCCTCAAATAAAATAAATAAAAATGATTCCAAGGGAAAATATTCTAACCACAGCGATAACTGTCCGTAATAGTCACTTACGTCGAGATAAAAATCTTCGTTTTTTATAGCATTTTCAAAGCTTTGAGTTTCGCGCCCATTCATTACATAGTAACAATAAGCAGAATAAATTCTGGCTACTGGTTCTCTTAACAAATAAATAAATTTGGCATTGGGATTAATCGAGTAAACTCTCTGAGGAATATCTTTTAATTTACTGGTTTTGCTGCGAGAGTTATTATTACTAAGTGGTGCCATTGAATAAGTCGTTGAGGCATCGAGACAGATGGCATTTTCATAGTTAGAAAAATTTGTTTGATACCAAGCTAAACCTTTATTCCAGTACGTAGAAAAAAAGTGAGGCTCTTTATTTTTTGCTACACAAATATTAGGATGCTGGGAAAGTAAATATGCCAGAGTTGTCGTTCCTGCTTTTTGCGCGCCAATAAGAAATACTTCAGGGGGAAATGGCATGGTTAAAGATCTCGTTTCAAAAAAACCTAAACTTTAATAGTAATTTAGCTGAAGCTTGCCAACTCTTTATAAATTCTGTGTAGCCCACGATTGTAACCAGTCTTTACTTTAAAGTAGAGTTTATTCATTGTCGATTGGTTGGCAGTTTTAAACAGTTCAACCTCATGTTTGAAAGAACTATCTTGCCGCGCTATCTGTTCTTGAAAAATAGCTCGGGCATATTCATATAGCTGAATGTCTAATTGGTTTGACTTTTCGATTAAATTTAGAGTTTCTCGAGCAATATTTTTAGCTCTTTTAGAAACATTGCTTTTATCATAAAGGGGGATTTTCCAGCCCAGTATTCTTTGCAACAAGATTGAGGATTCATCGAATTGTTCGCAAATTCCTATAAATTTAAAATTAGTTCGTAAATTTTGTTTGGCAATTTCTAAGTTGGCTTCAGAAAAAGGAACGCTATCTTTGTCTTCTGATGGCAGTAACTGTCGTTTTAAAGTTACTCCGGATAAATTTTTGGTCATGCCATTTTGAACGGCACCGTAAGTGCTGACGAACTCTGAAAGTGATAAATGTTGAAATAAGGGATTTTTAGTTTTTTGATAGTAATAGTACATCGAAATTACGCGCTCTACTGGCTCGCGTAAAAACGTAATGTAGGTATAAGGCTGAGAGAGAAACTGATGTATACCAAAGCCTAAATGGGTGTTGATAATCTCGAGCTTTTCCCTGTCAAACTCAGATAAGTTTTTGAGCTTGTTGACCCGTTCGAGATGAGAGCCAGAAGAACCATAAAGTTCGCAAATGGCACTCGGGGGAAACTGGTATTGAATGATGTACCTTAAAGTAGTTCCTGCTGTTTTAGGAATATGTTGGAAAATAATCACCTCTGTTGCCGAGGCTCGATTATCTGTATTGCCTAAAGAGAATATTTTGCCGTTCATGTATTTCTTCTGGAGATAACTAATAATTTTTTTGGTCTGTTAGTAAGTGCTCGGAGCAACAAAAATCGACTAAATATGGACGCAGCAAACTTACAAGTTCTTCAGTTCTCTGACGCTTTCCTCGGTCGTGAGGGTGGTAAATCGTGTCATAAAACATCGATTTATCGTACATTGCCGATTCAGGTCGACCGAGGACGGGAACGTCCAAGCCGCGATAAAAGTCTTCTATGCTTTGGAAAAATGCTTGAGGTTCGGGTTGCCGATAATAATCAAACCAAATCGTATTGGGCCAAGTAGCCAATACTTTAATTTGATGTTGTTGGCACCATTTGGTAAACTCAGCGATTTGCTTCATTCCATGACTAGTCTTGAGTTATCCTCCAATTGGCAACGGCTTGAGATTGGCAATTCTTTGCCGTAATTCTGGTGTGATGTCGGCTTCTCGCTGATGGGTGTTGTCTCCATATTGATTTTTATTGACTTGTTCAGCGGCGATCGCTCTTGCCTGAATAACTTGTGGTCGGGTTAATTTGGCGATAACTCCCTGTCCCAGACGCTCGAAAGATATTCCGGCGAGAAACCGAACTTGGGAAATCAAATCGAGCGATCGCAAATACTGAGGATCGTGAGCGAGCACGTGATCGATAAATCGATCATTGGGAATACCCTTATCTTGGTAATGCTGGTATTCCAGTAGCAGCATTACCAAGATAAGGGTTTAGCCAGGAACGAGCACGATTGAAGACATAGTCTAGGGAGATTGCGGCATGAATTCCTCCATTAAGACAGGAAACTCCCGTTGCTGTTTGAATGGTCTGACAGCTAATTCCCGCATTGGCGTTCGAGCCAGCAATTACTACTAACTTAGGTCGCTCTACCGAGCTAATCAGATTTGATTTAAACGTATAGACGCGGTGAATCGAGCTATTTTGCTCCGAGATCGGAACACCTAGTTGGTAAAATATGGCTGCGAGATAGACAACCAGACAAACCAGAAATCCCGATAGTATCGATCGCAAATATCTAATGTAAGTCATCTCCTCAAAAGTCAAAATACAAAAATTCACTTTGAGGTGCTTGGAGGGCAAATTTGGCAATCACAAAAATTAAGCCACCCAGTAAAAAACCAAACATTCGATTCGGTCTCCAATAAAATTTTTTCCACAGGTGATGATGCCAATTCCCACCGAATTCGATCGCCTCCATACCTACCATACCTAGAGCGGGATTATATTTTGCCAACCACTGTTGGGTATTGGGGGTAAACCAGGCAATCGCTAAAAGTAATGAGGACAAAAGATAGGTAATTATCGCATCCGTGTCTCTCTCAAAATCTAAAACTACACCGATATTGGCGAAATAAGCTTCTACTATCGATAGGTGTCCTGCCAACTCTGCTGGTAGAGAAACTCCATTGCTGCCGAGCATTCCTCGTATCATGACTAGAGCCGCATCCATGTTTTCCGCTCGAAAGAAAACCCAGCCGACGACGACAGCGATAAAAGTCACTAATACACCTAAAGCGTGTCTCCACCGGGAGAGCTTATCGGGATCGTAACCTAAAAATTTCTGGAGTGAATGCCACTGATGGTTGATAACTAGATAGAGTCCATGTAGTCCGCCCCAGAAGATAAAAGTCCAGCCCGCACCGTGCCAAAGTCCGCCGAGCAACATCGTAATCATTAGATTGATATTGCGCCGCAGTTTGCCCTGGCGACTACCTCCTAAAGGAATGTAGAGATAGTCTCGCAGAAAGCGAGAAAGGGTAATGTGCCATCTACGCCAAAAGTCAATGATGCTTGAGGCTTTGTAAGGTGAATTGAAATTAAGCGGCAATTTAATCCCAACACATACGAGCGGCACCAATTGCCATATCTGAATAGCCAGAAAAATCGAAATAAAGCTGTAAGGTATAAGCTAATGCACCTCCCCAAGCAGTGAAAAAAGTAACGGGTACGTCTTGAGCTGCGGCATTAAAGACTGGAGTAGCGCAAACGGCAATAGTATCAGCCAAGACAACCTTCTTGAATAATCCCAGACAAAAAATAGTTAGCCCTACCGCCAGATTTTCTCGCTCGAACCGATAAGTAGCTCGATCTTCAAACTAAGGCATTACCTCTTGATGATGGACGATGGGACCGGCAATTAGCTGGGGGAAAAAAGTAACGAACAGACAGTAGTTGAGAAAACTATATTCCTTAGTTTCTCCTCGGTAAGAGTCTACCAGATAGGTAATTTGCTGAAAGGTAAAAAATGAGATGGCTAAAGGCAAGATTATCTGGTTGAGAGTAAAATTCGTGCCGACTATGTCATTAACGCTGGAGACAAAGAAGTTAGCATATTTGAAATAACCGATTAGAGCTAAATTAACTGTAAGACCCAAAATCAAAACTAGCTGCCGATAAATTCGCGCTTTCCCTTTTTGGCTCAGGTAAAATCCAGTGAAGTAATTAAATAAGAGCGAAAAAATTATCAGTCTTAGGTAAGCCGGATTCCACCAGCCATAGAAAAATAAAGAGGCCAGCACTAGCCAGGTAATGGCAACTCGATGATATCCTCGCCCCTGTATCTGAAAAAAGATTAAAAGAGTCAGGGGTAAAAAAACAAAAATAAATTCCCAGGAATTAAATAGCATGATGTTTTATCGGTTGGTCCCTAAATCCTCTATGGCGATCGCCGCTTAAATCTAACCGATGAGTGAGTCATAGATGGCTTCTAATTTGAGGGTTTGCTTGCGAAGATCGAATTTCTCACAAATAAATTCCCTTCCCCGTCGCCCCAGTTTTTTACCCAAGGCCCGATCGCTGAGCAACTCGTCCAGCCGCTCTGCTAAAGCCATGACATCTTTTTCTGCTACCAACAACCCCGTTTCCCCATCCAAAACCGCTTCGGGAATGCCACTGTGCCAGGTAGAAACCACCGGTATGGAACAGGCAGAGGCTTCTAAAATCACGATGGGCAGACCTTCGCAATCTCCATCTGGTGCTGTTTGACTGGGTAGAGCAAATATTTCTGCACCGCGCACTAATTGCAGTACCCGTTCGTGAGGTTGGGAGCCCAAAAAACGTACCTGCTTATCGATGCCCAGTTGCTCTGTCAACCTCTGTAAGTTTTTAGTTAGGGGACCTTTTCCTACCTGAATTAAGGAAACGCTCGGATGCTTGGCGGCAATTTTGGCAAACGCCCGCAACAGTGTAGCGATGCCCTTTTTTTCCGTGTGTCTACCGACACAAAGAATATAGCGTTCGTCAGTTTGACCTGTTGCTGGGGAAAATTTAGTGGTGTCTACGCCAATATAGTGCTGAATTATTTTTTCTTGGGGATAGCCTCGCTCGATCAACTTTTGACGAATGAAATTAGAAACGGCAATAAAACCGGCAGCTTTGGTTTTAAGTTTTTCCTCGTGAAAAATTAGTTGGTAATAGAGAAGTCTACCACTTTTCCAAATGGCTTGACGAGAAATAGTAATATCGTATCCGTGAAAAGTAACCAAAAAAGGAATATTTAATTTATCGGCAAGTTTCATGGCGTAAACGCCATTAGGACCAAAGTGAGCGTGAATCAAATCTAATTTACCGATAACATCGAAATATTTACTAAATAACTCGGGAAAACAGGTAAGTACGTGAATTATTTGCTTGATTTTCCAGAAGTCATTGTGACTGAGAGATACCGAGGGAAAGCAAGTTTCTTCTAATAGAGTAGTGGCAATAAATGTCGGTTGATATTGCTTTAGGTTGTGAGCTTGTTCGGTAATAAAAGCCTCTGATATTAGTGGAAAAGTTCTGACATATATGCCAATTTGTTTCATCATCCCTTACTTCCGCGCAGTGGCACTAAATTGGGTTGCTGCAGTTCATTAGAACCAAATCCTACAATGTTCATAATTTTTTTGGCGTATTCGACGGGATCGCACTGAGTTTCAACCCAGTTTTTACCCAGAGCCAGAAGCTCTGCTCGATTGAGAGCAGTTTCCAGCCGCAGAATTGCTTTGGCGGCGGCTATGGGATCGTTAGGATCTACAGTCCACTCAGGGGCAAAATTCCCCAAAATTTCGCCAATCCCCCCAGTTTTACTGCCAATTACCGGTACGCCACAGGCGATCGCCTCGACTACCGTGCGACCGAAAGGTTCTCGTGGAGCCAGAGTAACCACCACGTCTGCGTACTTATAGTACTCTTCAATTGAAAATGTTGGAGGCAAAATCGTAAAGCGGTCTGCTACTCCCAAGCGAGTGGCTCGCTCGAGAAGATCGCGAGTTCTGGTTTGACCTGGAGAATAGTCCGGACCGATGACGATGCCGTGATAGCGATCGCCATTGGCTTTAAGATGAGCTAGCATGGGAATAAGTCCCCGCAGATTTTTGTCGTTAAAGCTTTCTGGTTCGCTAATCCGCGAGGGGGTCAGTAAAATACGTGCTCCAGAGGCAAGGATGGGCTGTAAATTGGCAGGAGGCGGCGAGTATCTGGAAGATTGATTAAATTTGTCCGTATCTACTGGAGGATAGAGAATCTGCCCGACTCCAGGCAGCAAACGCTCGATCTGCTCGGCAGTAAACCGCGAATTACAAATAACCTGGGGAGAAAGACAGGTAAAAGCCAACTTTCGAAGATAGTTACCCAGAGGATTGTAGGAAAGTGCCAAATCCCGAAAGACGTGATAGACGGGGCGACCGCTCAACCGCAGTTGGGGTGCAGCTAAAATCATGCTCGATAGCAAATTACGAGAGGTGCAGGTTTCTAAGAGCAGGGGGTAGCTTGAGGGCTGCTTGGCGACCCAGCGCAGTGCTAACTTGATAAACTCGCTTCCGTTCTGGGCTGGAATAATCTCGACGCAGTGCTCTTGACCAGTCTGACATAGATACTGTTCGACAAGAGAGCCAGATTTAACTAGAAGACACAATTGCCCAGATGCGCCCAACTTCTCAAATCCTCTAACCATCATCGAGAGAGAAACCGTCATCCCTCCTAGTCCGCTACTCCCTGGCAGTACAATTAGTTTATCCATAAGGTAAACCTTTAAGGGGTTTCTGAGTAGAGCAAAAAATTATCATCAGCAATAGTGTATTTACACCAATGGGATTGAGACTCACGACAAAGCACTGCAAAAACAAAAACATTTGGATGGGAAACCAAGATAGGGGTCTTGTCGCTCTGGTGCCATAAAACCAGCTCAAGCAAGCTCCCCAAGCAGCTAAAAACAGTCCCGTGCCGAATACGCCTTTTTGGTAGAGAAGGTCTCCTAAAATATAGCTGTGGGAGCCAATGCGAATGTTGCTGTCTCCTACGTACTCTGTGGCATTACCCTGGACGGCTGGTGGTCCGAATGTTTTATGCCCGAAAAATAGCTTATCGGGAATTCTTTCTAGGGTTTCTTGATAAACTAAACTGCGAATTTCAGTCGAGCCTGCGCGAGCATTAGCAACGCTCTCTGCTACATCGGAAGTGGCATTAAAAATTAAGTTAGTGACTGGATAAAAAGATAGGGTAAGAAAACTAAAGATTGCCAAGAGCGACAGCATCAGCCAAGCCTTACCCATTTTGGCAAAAACTAACATAAAGTAAATCAGCACTACTGTGGGAAAGGCAAGCCAGGTAGAGCGGGTTGCCGTAAGACTGAGTAGAAAGATTGAGGTGGCTAATAGCCATATCGTCCACCACCGATTTTTAAGATCTAAAGCTAACAGACCTGCAAAACTCAAGAAAGCAGCACAAATTTGGTTGTGACCGAAGAAAAAGCGATAACGACCTTCATAGTAAAGTACCAAATAGTTGCTCCAACCATTAACGTCACCCTCTTCAAAACCACTTTTTCCCGTCAATACAGCATATAGAGTTCGGGGTGGATTGCTGACAATTCCAGGAAATAACTGAACTGCTAACCAAGTCAATAGTATCTGCACGATACTAACTGAAAAAGCCCAGGAAACTACTTCCAGTCGTACTTTTACCTTGTGGCTTTGAATGTACCAAACCCAGAAAGGAAAACAAAAACCAAAAGTTCCCTTGATCAAGTCGTTCGTACTGATGGCGAAGTCTGACGGTAGCTCGAGGGTCCAGTATACGCCTAAATAGAGGCAGAGTAGATCTATAAATTTATAAGCTTCAAAAGCAAATAGGGCGATTACTAACCAGCTAGGCTGCTTTAGCCGCAGTCCTCCATAATGCCGCCATTCATAAACGGCAATCCCTAACAGCAGCAGTACGGGCAGATAGACAAAAAGACCTAAATACCACCAGAGAGGAATTAGTATGATGTTCGAACAAACGATTTTTTCCGTCTTGGTTAAGGCATCCCACCGCAGCCAAATGCCTGAGAAAAGCCGCTCTCGTTCTAGTTCCCGTGAAGATCTTGTGGTTAAAAAACTCTGAGTCATAAATTTGACTGCAACTCTAAGTCTGCGCCTCCAACAATGGTTGCTTGATACCGTAGCGATAGTAGTTAGTGGGACGAGAGTCTACACCATTGACTACTAAGCCCTTAATCTGAGCGTCATATTGCTTTAGCTGTTCGAGGCTACTGATTACAGAATAGCGTCCGCTTTTACCCGGTTGAACTACAAATAAGAAGTTACGAACTGCCGAACTAATTGAAGCCATTTCGCTAGCAACGCTGACTGGCGCACAGTCTACTAAAACGTAGTCATATTCTCCAGTCTCTTGGATGGCATCGAGCTGTTGTTGGAAATCTCCCCGGACGAAATATTTACAAATCTCATCTCGAGAGATCGTGGGTGCGGCAAGGGCACTGAGTCCTGGAGCGACAGTGTTTAAAGCAATAGGTTGTGCGATCATGGTAGATTCTCGTCTGCCAAGCTGCAATCGATTACTCAGTTCGGCTCGGTGGATGTCTCCATCTACAACCAGTACCTTAAAGCCAAGCTTGATTAAAGTTAGTGCCAACCCGATAGTCACGGTTGTCTTTCCTTCCCCCGGGGAAGCACTAGAAATCGCAATTCGTCGATTTTCTAGCTCGATAAAGCTAAAAGCCGAAGCCAGCCGTTGAAATTCAATTTCCGCCTCGCTATTTAAAGACCAGTTTAGTTCTATATTTTTGAGCAGATCTGTTGGAGAGCGAGAAATACTGACTATGACCGGATACTGCACTAGCTGTAAATCCTTGGGACTCAAAAGTGGATCGCGAGATTCTAGGAAGAGCAACAGTCCAACACTACCAAGAGCAGATGCTAGTAGCCCTCCTAAAGCAATTAACTTGCGGTTAGGCTCTGTGGGTTTGGGATCGAGAGTCGGACCGTCGATTAGTTGGACATTAGGATAGCTGTTGAAATTATCGATCTTTGCCTGGTTAGTCTGAGCGGTGATACCTTTGTATACCCCTTCGGCGAACTCGTATTGGCGTTGTAGCTGTGACAGTTGGCTATTGTTTTGGGAAATGGCACGTAGTTCGCTGGTACGTTCGGCTATTTGGGCTTCAATTTCCGCAGTTTCCTGCTGTAGCTGTTGGCTAGCAGTTTCTGCTGCTAGTAACTCAGTAATCATATCGATCCGATTATCCGAGCCGTTATTACCGAGAGTAAAATCTACGTTTTCTCGCGCTACGTTGGGAATTGCCGTATCGATCGCTCCTTCAAGTTGCTGGAGCAGTTCTGTTTTGCGATCGAGCAGAGTTTGGACTTGAGGACTGTCTTCTTTATACAGACCTCTAGCATTAGATAATTCCAATTCTAGTTGGGCTACCTGCTCTCTCACTGTTTGATATTCAGCATTTCCAGCCAAACGTAATGAGTCAACTGCCGCTTGCCCAGTTACGCCCAAATTATTTGCCGTTACTCTAGCTTTAGTTCGACTGGCATCAGCCTGCGCCTTGACTAACGATAGTCTGGTTTTTAATTCGCTCAGAAAATTAATTAGTTCTTGTGCTTGAGCATCGCTGTTGACAATTCCCGTAGATTGCCGGAATTCTGCTAGCTTACTTTGTGCTTCGAGCAAATTTTGACGGGCATTTTCCAGCTCTCGCGTGTTTTCTCTAGTAGAGGCATCTTGCTGGCGTAGTTCGCTCAAGCGATGTTGATAAGAGTCGATTAAGTTAGTCGCTCTTTCTAAAGCCAGTTCAGGATTGGAACCAGTTGCGTTAACTGCTATAGTTGTCGATTGAGCCTGTGGTTCCACCTCAAATAAACTTTTGTAGACGTTGATTAGTTTTTTTGGATAGAGGTAGCGTTCGCGATCGCGTTCTAAAACTCGTTCGATTACTTTGTCGCTGGTGAGAATTGCTGCCTGAATTTGTAGGGTATTGACTTCTTTAGAGAAAACGGGACCGCCATCGCCCAAATTACCTAGAGGACCGAGATCGGCACTTAAGTTACCTCCCGAAGAGGGGATATTTAATTCTGCTCGCGCAGTCCAAGTAGGAGTAAAGGTGCGATCTAAGACTACGGTCGCTGCTAAGATCGTGGCACCGATTACGGCAGTATTTAACCCTAGCAAGGGCAACCAATGTTTGCGAATAACTGCGACTGTGTGATTCATATAACTGTATGTTTAAGTTGCTGCTTGCAAAAATAAGTTTAGAGAGTAATATTGTTTATCGGCGACCATCTCAATTGGAAGTGTAAACTCGTTGTCTTTTAAAAATGATGGAGCGCAGATAACCGCGTAACCCCAAACGTAGCACTGCTCTGCCTCGATTGGGGAACAAGGCACAGATGCTACGCCGCAAAGTTCTTTCGACAATATCTTTAAAACTGCGTTTAATAGCAATACTTTCTCGTAAGGAAAGTCCGATAATCGATAGAGATTCTCTGAGTGGAACTCCATCGTGTTGAATGGCTTTCAGGCTACGATAGTCGACATCTCTCTGTAAATCGAAGCGATCGCGCAATCCTAGTTGGGCGGCAGTTTGGTTGATATAGTCGGCGATGGCTTCTTTTTGTCGGAGTAAAAATTCCAGATTGTCATTGTATGCCTGCAAATTGTTACCGTGCATCCGATAGAACATTAATGGTTCTTCAATGCTGCCTACTTCTCCATAAAAAGGAACCACTGCAGTTAAATACGCGTCTGCTGCCTCCTTTCTTTTAGTGGGAATGGGCAAAACTTGCATTAATGTCTGACGGCGATATACCAGCCCAGAAGTAATCGACCAGGCATATTTTCCCCACCGTAACAACAAACCGCTAACATCTCCTTGACTGTGCCGTTGGTATCCAGTACCAACTACTTTTCCTTGGCGATCGATCGAAGTTCTGCCGTGAGAGATTTGCACCCATTGAGGATGTTGTTGGAAAGCGGCGACTACTTTGGCTAATTTTTCCGGGTGGTAGTAATCGTCGGCATCTAAAAAACAAACAATTTCTCCCTTAGCTTGAGAGAGTGCCGTATTAAATGCCGCTCCCTGTCCGGAATTGTTTTGAAATAGGGCAATTAGCCGCTCTCCATAAGATTCAATTATTTCTCTAGAGCGATCGCTAGAGCCATCATCGACAATGATTAATTCAAAGTTTTGATAGGTTTGAGCGAACACACTGTCGATGGCCTGACATAAAAAATTGGCATAATTATAGTTACTAATAATTACAGTAACCAAAGGATTGTTAGTTTCAACAAGATTATTTTCAGTCCGGTCTCGGGCGATTATTTTTTTCATCGTCAAAGCTTTATTTTAGATGGAAAATTTACCACGCAATATAGGCGGGTAGGCAGAACGAGCCCGAACCCAAGTTTTTCAGTCATATTCTTTTTCCCTGATAAGATGGAGATGGAGATTAAGTATTAAATAAACTACTCAAATATTGTCAACAAATAATTAACCCAGCCACGGAGCTGTGTCTGGATTGCCAAAAATAATTTGTATTTATAAGTAAGCCTCAGATACAAAATTAAAATAATAAGGATTTTTTTTTAGAAATTTCTTGATTAAATAAGTTAAATTTTTGAGTGGCTTGCAAATGAATTCTATCCATCTTTTGACCTCTCAATTCTAAAATATCGGTAAAAGCATCTGCCAGCTTTTGACCGCGAAATTGAAGTAAAGAAAAATAGAAATCGCTTCAACTAATGTCTGGCTTAGAGAGCAGATCTATCCCTAGCTTTTGCTTTAGGTACAGATTACTCTTTGACGAGACAATAGAGCCTGCTGCAAGCGTCAGTTAAAGTGCACTCTAAGGTGTCTTCTTTAACTCAATAAAGAGCGAGAAAACTTTAATTGCTTTTCCTAGTTGGATTTGAATTTTGGCTTTTAGATACCTTCGTATTAGGTAAAGCTAATCTTTAAATAATTTTCTCTGACTACAAGTGTATACTATTAAGTTTTAAATTGCAAATTTCTCTGATTTTTTTGACAACTAATTGTCGAGCGACTAAAACACGAGTAGCCATTAATACTGTTCAAATTCAAAAAAAATTCAGTAGCCTAGATCGTAAATTTTTTCATGACTAAGTATATACTTATTTTTTTGAAAAAAACTTTAGTTTACACAATCTTTAATTTAAAAACTTTTTAATTTACACGAGCTTTATTTAATCATGGATCCTCTCAAATGGACTGATAATTTAAAATTTGGCGAGCGCCTATGTTTTCAAAATAACCTAATTTTCATGTCCGCAGCTAAATGCTGGTGACTGGCTGGCAAATCAAGCTAAATCATTTCTCTGCTTTTTTTTAAATCTGCTTATGTCATATTCCAGCAACTCTGAAGAATACCGTAGCGAGCACCATGTTTTAATTATTTAGGAAGACTTTTATCAGTGCTGCGCTTGAGATTTTTAGGAGTACAACCACGACTCATATAGTAACTATATTCGCCAATTGAAGGATTGTGAGAGTTGGGATCGATGGTACCGGTAGTACATTTCCAATCTTCTCTTTTAGCAGGAACGCCTACAAGTTTTTCATTTTGTTTTGATACTCTCAACCACATGTGACCGTGTTCTTCACAGTAAAAATCTTCAATCCAGGAATTGCGATCGACGAAAGTATCCATCTGTGCTGCTAGAAGTCTAGCTTTTTTACGGGAAAAATTTAGTCGTTCTCTTAACTCAGATACTTCTTGATAGAATAGACGGTATTTTTGACTGTTGGAACGCCAGAGACGACGCTCGCAGTAAGGACAGAAAAACTTTTGAACTTTTTTGCGACTACTACGTTTATTGACCATAGTTAATAAACTCTTTGCAAAACTCTACTGCTTGAGACTGAAATAACGACACTAAAACTTAATAGGTTGGCAATGAAAAACTTATGCACCAGAGAACAATATGCAATTGTACTTCTGACGAGTATCTCCACTATTTAACCAAATACGGTTTTCACAATTGCGATCTTGCTAGAAATTTAAGGTTCTAGTTTTTCTTCAATAATTAGAAAACAGAGTTTTAATAAGCCTTTTTATCGCTCGAGTAAAAAGCAGTTGACCAGTCTGGCCAAATTTGAGCAATAAACAATAATTCTTTTTCTGTTAGGGTGTTTGCAGCCTGCTCTGCCTTTTGAGGCTCGACCCCAAATCTGATTAAGTGTTGTCGATATAACTGTTTCAAACGATTAGTCTTCATAAATTTGCTTCCGAAGATTTTTTTTGATGAAATTAGTTGAAGTTGGCGTTGTGGCTGAAATACTGATAGTTCTCGTTCCAAACAAGTCCGAAATCCGATCTTATTGTTGCAAACTTTTTCCTCAATCCTGTATTTAATTAGATTGGGTAACTATTGCTTTATTTTTACAGAGAGAGCCGAATACACTGGGTGACTACTCGCAGATACAGATAAAATTGACTATTCAACTATTGGTTTTTAGGATATCGATAAATTGAGATGAGATCGGATTGGGAATCAAAGCAATCCCTTAGATTCCTTAAATTTTAGCGATCGGTTTATTGGCGGTAGGAAGAAAAATTAGGCTCGACTTTCCGACCATTAATGACATAACAATAGTTTTTCTACTTACTCATAGTATTGCTAATAGTTGAAATCTTTCTGTTTGTTATCGTACATTCTTAAACATTAACTAAAGTCAATGATCATCAAGACACGATAAAAAGTCCGTTTTTTACTAATTACATTACTAATGTCTTCAAATAGTGCATAAAGTTTCTATTAAATAGTTGCAATGCTCGAGATTTTGCCAAAACTACTAGATAAAAAATGTAGTGATTTTGACAAAAATTTGGATGAACTGCACTTTTTGAGGTCGTCTTTAACCAAATTCAAATTTTTTCAACTAAAACAAATCGTACTACAAAAATTTTTTTTGGGAGAGTTTATTAATTTTTTGTAATATTGATAAATTCTTTAGTTTAATTGTTTTACCATTTCTCCCGTCTTTTTTTGCCAAACAGCCATTGCTGCACTACATAAAACTGTGTTTGGTTCGGCAATATAACAACGGCAATTTAATTCATCACTAATAGATGGTAGTTCAGGTTCGGACAAATAAGAAAAGACAACTACATCATCCTCAGAAGTATATAGTAACAGAAGTTGTTTGACTGTTTGTTTTAATAACTCTAAATCTTGATCTCGATATACAGTGAACAAAGAAAAAGCAGATTTGGCAATAGAGTGAAAAGAATTTTGCCAGTCACTGCGTCTTGGTGGAAAAGCTATTGATAATGAGACTTCAGCAGGTAAAAGATCTAGAAATCGCTCGGATTGCGGATTACCACAAAATAACAGGTGTTTATTTCCTAGTTGCCATAAACTCCCTTTATTAACTGAAGCGGATAAAGAATTGGTTTCGGCAATTACCTCTTGAGGAATAACGTTAAGAATTTCTGTCGTTGGAAGTTTAGATGAAGCGAGAGAGTTATTTGAAGCAGAGGCGAATTGGCTTGTCTGTAATTTTATTTCTGGTAACGATTTAACTACTGCTAGTCGCTCGCCAGAATTAGCTTCTGATACTTGTACATGAGTGCTAGTTATTGAAGAGCGATATTTTTGAATTAGCTCTTTGGCAATCTTATAAGTGACATATTCTCCCGCTCTAGCTCTCTGTAGTGCTTCTTTTCTAGCTGCAGCCGGCGCAGAAGGTGCTGCTAACTTATAAAGAGCAGAAGGAGCAATTTCTAAATTCGTAAAATTTATGAATTTGAACTCTCTACTAACTTGCATAAATTTATTGGCTGTAGACACACTCCAGTTAAACTCGGATTTTAGCCACGAGCCAAACTTGCCATGACCAATTTTTTGCTTTACTTCTGTCAATCTCTGTCCGATCTCTATAATACTCTGCGCTGTTTTCTTCAATAACGCTTTAATTTCAACGGTTTGTTGATGGATAAACCGAGACGTTTCTACATCCAGTGTAGAATAGTTAAAATCTATAGTCTGAAATTTAGGCATTAAGTCTTGATAAATGTCTATTAACAACAACTTATAAAAAAAGCACCATTACCAATGAAAAACTTTACTGTGGAATGTCAGCATCTCTACGATTGGTTATGGTCAAAAAAAATTAGGTTATCATTGATATTACATTTGAAGTTTAACTGCAAGTTGATGATAACTTAATTTACCTAATGTGAATATATAGTTTTTAGTGTCTAGACGGCAATGTTAGATCTACGGAAACCTCGTAATAAAATTTAGTACCACACTTGACTCAGTACAAAAGTTAGGATACTACTTTTATAAAATCACCTAAGTGCCAATATACTTCCGAGCCATAAAAATGGCAGCGTTGCTGCTTCTAAGTATAAAACAAAACAATGAAACGTTGTCTAAATTTGAGGTAATATCAATAATCAAATATAACGATTGAGTATTGCTCGTCTTCAAAAAATGTATAAGTAATGAACAGAATTGTTTCAACTGCTAGGAAGATTATTAAGTAAATAGCAAGTTTATTATGCCACTAATAGCTAAACAATAGATTTTCATTTTATTGCTATCGACGACAAATTACTAGTAAAACTCGAGAAATTAATTACTGTGAATATCGTTAGAATTTTTTTTTCTGTATTAAACTGTGAATCAATTTTTATATTTTTTTATCTTGTTGCAAACTCAGTTTTTTAGTTCTCTAGATTGTCGTTACTTAAACGTTTAATTTGCGCGTCTCATATGAATTAATTTCTCATTCTCGGTAACAATACAAAATAACAATACAAAATATTAATTACTTTTTACTTCTAATGTCTTACAATAAAACCATTCCAACTATTGAACTACGGCTTTTAATCATTTACTGACTATGGCTTCTAATCATCCATCATCAAGACCATCTGAAATTGATTTGTCGCAACGACAGCGATTTGATTATGGAAATTTAGATAGTGAAACCAAAATTAGTGTCGAACAGCATGCTTTGGAAATTAAGAGTTTAATCCGTCAAACAGCTCAAGATATAGTATCGATAGGACAAAAACTTACTGAAGTCAAAAGAAAACTCAAACATGGAAACTTCAGAAACTGGCTTAGAACAGAATTTAACTGGAGTATGTCTTCAGCAACCAAACTCATGCAAGTCAGCGAACAATTTAAAGATGTAAACTTTGCGAATTTAAACTTTTCAACTTCTGCTCTTTATATTTTGGCGGCTCCTTCAACTCCAAAAGAAGCAAGACAGCAAGCCCTAAAGCTTGCCAGTCATGGAGAACAAATTACTTATTCTCTTGCCAAAGTAATTGTTAATCGTTACAAAGATATTTACAGCGTTCGAGAGCCAGAACTAGATCGACAAAGCCAGACAAAAATGGACTCGAAGCATCAAAGTTCGATTCAAACAATTAATGTTGCAGCTCAAGCGATCGCCGATGAGACAGTTGAAGAGCGTGACCCATTCCAAGAAAAGCAAAACAACTCCCTCATAGAAGATGTAGACACTCGGCCAGAAAAAGGCAACGATGGACTCCGGAATTTTAAAATTACCTATGCAGGTATTAGCTTTATGATTCAAGGAAAACCAGAAGAAATTACTGCCTTGTTCGAACAAATGCAAAGTAACCCGAATTTTGCTCGAGAAATTTTTGCTAAAGCAATTTTTGCTAAAGCAAAGTTACTCTTAAACTCCGATATCAAATCCCTCTAATTAATTGAGTATTATTTATCATAACGCTTTCGGTGATTTCTAGCTTCAAGCAACTTCCTATCAGACCAATTTCTTTTAACTCGATCGAAAATTTTAAGTTCAATATTAAATTCAATATAAACACCCAGCTACAATACCAATATTGCAACTAGCATAGGAAAATGCCGATTATCGCGATCGCCTGAAACAATAAATAAACTTCTTTAGTCCCCAAAACTGACGGATTGAGGGAGCTAAGCTAAAACATAAGTGACTTATACCAACGAGAATTAGTACGAGAAAAGTTAGCTGACAATACCCCATCTCAATGTGGGGCGATCCCTCCCTTTCCCGAGCTTTTTTAACTCAAACCAATTCTAAGATTGAAGTAATACCAAATGCAGATATTAAATAAATGGTAGTCAGTCAATCTTCAAAAATTAGATCTAACACTCAGCTGTGGTTACCCGAAACAGTATTAATTACCCCTGCGGCAAAGAAAGAAGTCTGGGGACAGCAGATTTTAGAACGGGTACGGCAGTTCAATCTTCCAGTAACGGAATTAAAATCCAATCGGGTCACTGGTTTACGAGGGAAAAATGAACGAGAAACTTATGGCATTGCCAAACGCACTTTGGCTATAGTTAATGCACCCTCTAGCCAACTCAAACTAACCCCCATTCCTCCTTCTGCCGATTGGCAATTTCACTTGGCACAGGGTTGTCCGGCGCATTGTCAGTATTGTTATTTAGCGGGAAGCTTGTCTGGTCCTCCAGTGGTCAAAGTATATGCTAATTTACCGCAAATTTTAGCTAATTTAAGCCATTACCAACGACAAGATGGAGAAACGAGTTTTGAAGTTAGTTGCTATACCGATCCTTTAGGTATCGAACACCTTAGCGGCAGTTTAGCCAAATGTGTTCGCTATTTTGGAACCCGCGAACGAGCTACCTTACGCTGGTTGTCTAAGTTTGATGCTGTAGACGGCTTGTTAGATTTACCCCATAACAACCGCACTCGCTGCCGCTTTAGCATTAATGCCGCTCCCGTAAGTCGCTATCTCGAAGGCGGTACGGCGAGTATTAACGATCGCCTGCAAGCACTGCGCAAGTTAGCTTTACCTAAAGATCGTGGTGGTGGCGGCTATCCGGTAGGTTTGGTTATCGCGCCAATTATGACAATCGATAATTGGCAACACCACTATACCGAACTGTGCGATCGCCTTAGTGAAACTATAGACTTTGATTGCGATTTAACCTTTGAATTAATTACCCATCGGTTTACACCTAAGTCCAAAGAAGTGTTACAAAGCTGGTATCCCGACAGTAAGTTAGATTTAAATGAGTTAGCGGTACTTAAACAATTTAAACAGACAAAATAAGATAGAATACCTTTGCTG
>NZ_JBKGTY010000003.1:256523-368863 GCF_053543375.1 Myxosarcina sp. GI1(2024)
TTTGAAGATGCTGAAGATATTGACTACTTACTCACAAATGTTGAGGGAGAAATAGTAACCGAGCAATGGATAGTTCAAACTTATGCTCAGAGAAACTGGATAGAAGTTTTCTATCGAGAAGCCAAGGGATGGTTAGGATTAAAAGAGTATCAAGTTAGAGATAAGAAGAGTTTGGAAAGACATTTTATTCTAGTTTTTTGTGCCTATACTTTTATCCTTTGGCATAAGCTTACTGGAGGTTTAAGAAGACGTTGGGCGAACAAACCTTTGGAGACATTTCCTGAAGCATTAGAAGCTTTTCGTACAGGTATATCTTATCGTTTTGTCCAATGGTTGAACCAAAATCGCGACGTATTCGTAGCTTATAAAGCTAGTTTGGGCTTTGTTTGGGCTTGATTTTTGTTTAAGTACCGTTAGAACGCACCCAGAAACGCAATAAGTTTGGTGGGGTAAAATACGTTTACGAGCAAGAAACAATGGAGGGGTTACGTAGCTATATCGAATACCAAATTACTAGCAGGTTTCCTCAAGCCAAAATTCTCTATTGGACGTAAATTAATAAAATGTACTTCTAATTTATTTCTAGTCGCTGCCGCAAGATAAACTCGGCGAGCGCCAAATCTACGGGAGTGGTAATTTTTAAGTTAGTTTCTTCACCTTCGACTATTTTTACGGGTAGGCGATACTTTTCAAATAAGGCTGCATCGTCGGTAACTTGCCAGCCTAATTTTCTACCCCGTGCGTGACACTCTTGGAGTAACTTAACTTCAAAGCCTTGGGGAGTTTGGGCAGCCCACAGATTGCTGCGGTCTGGAGTATCTTGAATATACTTGTCGGAATCTACTACCTTGATCGTATCTTTAACGGGAACAGCCGCGATCGCGCCTCGACAGGTTTGCAACACATCGGCACAACGGGTAAATAGTTCGGGAGTTGCCAAACATCTCGCCCCGTCGTGAATTAAAACTCGTTCTGCTTCGGTAGGTAGAACCGCCAAACCATTATCTACCGACTGTTGGCGAGTTTCGCCCCCTGGAATTAACTCTACTGGTTTGCTGAGGTTTAACTGTGCCAACACTTGTTTGAAATCGGGAAAATCTACTGGTTGTCCGATAATACCCATCCAGGTTAGACGATCGCACTTGTTGGCAGCAATTAGAGTCCAAGCTAGCAGTGGTTTGTCTAATAACTTTAATAACAGCTTATTGCGATCGCTACCCATTCTGCGTCCTACTCCCGCAGCAGGAATCAATAAATACATTCTTTTCTAAAATTAAGTTGCTCGGGCTATAAGTAAATGGACCAAATTAAAGTTAACTGTGAAGGTTAGGAGACAGGAGACAGGAGTAATAAAGGTTTTGGGCGAGCTACTAACTCTTGTTATTTTGCATTTAATTCTGTCTACCTACTTATCTTCCCCTAAATTCACAATTTTATTAAATTTTTTGCTGGCATTAACTAGCGACAATTGACCATCAATCATTAATCGATATTTTTAGAAAACTGGTTGACTCGAATTTTAGCATCAAAAAGTATTCTTTCCTTTTGTACGTCGAGGTTATTTACCTGTATGGCAATACCGTCTAACTCAAAATTGCGCAGATCTAATAGCTCTTTGGTACTTTCTAACAAAGCCTGAGTAAATTCAGGTGCTTCATTCTTATCAGAAACAAATTCTACATCTTCCACGACGATCTTGTTGCCGCGATCGACCACTTTGGGTACTGCTGTAAAGGCAATTTGTTTGGTTTCGGCAACTTCAGCTAGGGCAATTGTTGCCTCTAGGCTAATTTTTCCCTTTCCCAGCAGGGAAAAATTCACCTGTTGGGCATTAGCTGTCAATGTTTCACCATCAATAGTTACTTTTCGATTGTTGATTTTTTCTTTGATATATTCGCAGTTAAACGCTCGCTGAATATCGGCTTCGGTTAGGCTAACTTTTGCTGTGGCATCGGTGGGATGCTTCATTTCGATCTCGCCAACAGTAGCCTTAAGAGGATCGATCTCGATACTGTTAGTTTTGACATTTAATGCCTCGGTACGCAAATCTCGCTGCACTACTAACCCTTTACCCACGACATCGACAGAATCTAATTTTCCCTGGACGATATCTATGGGGTTGGTGCAAATATTTATATTTAAGTCTTCTAATCGATCGAACTGAGTTTCCAATCCAATTTCTACAGCTTTGCTGATTGCCTGTTCGCCAATATCCGGTGAGTTCATGGTCTAATTTCGATGATATTTTTAACTACTAATATTTTTTATTAAAGTCAAATACCTCAAGCGATCGCATCAACTAAAAGTAACAAAAGTAACAATTTGTAAATATTGGCAACAATTGGCGAGCGTAACTCAAGGGGATTAAGAGTCAATTTGCCTTTGGCTGCCAATAATTTAATTAAAGTTCTTAACTTAGTTCTCGTCGCGTGAAAGCTAGACGATAGTTAAGAAGATTGCGATTGTGGTGTTGATTCTTCTGTATTTACCTTATCTTCCTCAGCCGGTTCGGGGACAGAAGCAGTTTCTTGAGAATCTTCAGCTACTTCAGGTGTGTTCATAGAACTAGCTTCAGAGGTAGGAATTTCCTCGTCATTTGGTTGAGTCTCTGAAGTTAGATCTACTTCAGAAGCAGGAACTGTCTCATCATTCGTTTGAATCTCGGAAGTTAGATCTACCTCTGGCGCTGGTGATGGGGAGGCTGCTTGTCCAACGTCTACTTCAGGTGCGGCAACTTTCTCATCACTCGCTGGAAGTTCTGGAGTTTGTTCTACTTGTCGTTCTCGTTCAGAAGCAGAAACATCCTCACCAGCAGAGTCTAATTGAGACTTGGTTACTTCTGGCGATCGCACTTGGCTAACTGAAGGTAAAACTTCTCGCGTTGAAGACTCCGAAGTATTAGAAGTGGTTGCAGTGGAGTCTACCGGTGCTGCTCGATCCTCTGGCTGAGGTTTTACCTCTGAAAGCCCGGCTAGTGAAAATAATTCTCCTTGATAACGCATCTGATGAATTATACCTGCATCTAGATTTTGCTTACCGCTTTTTTGGGAAGCTTCAGCGATATATTTTCCTAAATTGGCACCAGCCATTTCTGCCTGTTCTAAATTATCAAAAGGATATTTGGCTATTTGACCGATTAAGAATTTTAGTTCCTTGTTTCCTTTACGAGTAGCGTTATTAATGCTGGCGGCGGAGATTTCTTTTTTGATGCTGGCAGAAATAGTTTTTTCGATAACTTTGCTATTCAAGCTATTTTGACTAGATTGACTCATTTGTTTTTCTTCCTAAATTAGATTTTCAGCTATCACTAAAACGATTTTAGAAAGAGTTGATAAAGTCTAGATTAAATGTCATCGACAGATCGATCGAGTTAGAGAAAGCCCGCGCTCTTTCTGTCTTGGATGGCTAAAGAACGGACGGCATTATCGCTCTTAACCTAAGTTCGGTTTATTACCTTCTGTTTTCTACTACTTCTAACTTCTCCAGCTCAGCGATCGCTTTTAAGATATTCTTCTTCAGCAACTCTTTTCAGTCGCCGTAACTGTGCCTGCATATCTTTTCTAGTTAGGTTGGTGGCAAAAAGAGCGAATCCCCAACTGACAATTGGGTTGGGAATAGTAAATTCAAAGCGATTGAGTAATATGGTACCTTTTTCAGTCGGTTGACATTCCCAGCGATCGCGCCCCTGAAAAAAACCTTTAAATTCCCACACGATTAACCCTGGTTCTCGTTCGACAATCGTACTTCTCAGACTGGGTTGCAACCAAGGAATTTTAATTGTAAAGCGACTCAGGCTTCCTTTTGCCGTACTCCAGTTACCAATTGGCTCGCACCGCAAAAGAGGGTTAAGCCAGCGGTGCATCAATTCTAAGTCAGTCAGACAACTTTCAGTGACAGTAGCACTAGCTTGAATGTAAATTGTTTGTTCGAAAACTTGCGGCGAAGACATCCCAAAAACACTGGCGATAAAATTAAAATTTTAGACGATTTTATTAATTCATTCTTAACAAAAAAATTACTAAATAAATTATGCCGATACTCGATAATACCTGAAGGTCAATCCTATCTATAGTCCGATATCGACTAGACATCATCAGAGAAATGCATTGAAATTATAAACTTTTTAAGCATTTCGGAGTTAGTTTGGCATAATTGACCCAGAAAATATATTTGCTTGCTAAATCGACAAGTAAGATATAAAGATCGCCTTAAGGTAATATTTATGGCGGTAGTAACAAGATGAATCACAACTAAAAACATGACACAAATAATTAGTGCTATTTCATCATCGGGCCTTTATCATTTAGCCCAGACAAATACCAATCCAATATTTTCTGACATAGGCAGTGACTTTGGTTCCTCGTTGCTGAACCTACTAAAAGCTATCGGTATCTTTATCTTAGGTTTGATTATTGCTTCTATTGTTAGAAGTCTTATTAAAGGACTGCTAAATAAAACCGATATAGATAACCGTATTGCTGCTTGGTTGACGGGACAAAGAGGAGGAGAGTCAATTCCAGTAGAAAATTGGATTGCCAATTTATTTTACTGGTTGATTATTTTATTTGCGGTAGTAGCTTTTCTCAATACCCTAGAGCTAGATGCAGTTTCACAACCGCTAAACTCGCTGCTAGAGCGAGTTACTAGCTTTATCCCGCAAATTATCGGTGCTGCCTTTTTACTAGGTATTGCTTGGATAATTGCAACTTTGGTGAAGTCCTTAGTTTCTAGAGGTTTGAGGGCTTTAGATATAGACCGCCGCTTGGGTGTAGAGACGACAGAGTCGACCTATATGCTCAGCGATACCATCGCCAACGCGCTTTACTGGTTTATCTTTCTGTTGTTTTTACCCGCAATTCTCAGTACTCTAAATTTAGAGGGAACCTTAGAGCCCGTACAAACTTTGCTAGACGAAATTCTAGCAATTCTCCCCAATATTTTGGGAGCGGTAATTATCGGCGTGGTTTTCTGGTTTGTCGCTCAGATCGTACGGCGAATCGTAACCAATTTACTGGCTGCCACTGGAATAGACAGCTTCGCTGAAAGATTTGGTCTATCTGCCACGGGAACGGGAAGACAATCTCTTTCCTCGATTCTCGGTACTTTGGTTTTCGTGCTAATTTTGATTCCTGGGGCGATCGCGGTACTAGAACAGCTACAGATTCAGGCAATTTCCAATCCGGCGATCGCGATGCTCAATCAGGTGTTAGAGCTACTGCCCAAATTATTTGCTGCAGCAGTAGTTTTAGCTTTTTTCTACGTTGCAGGTCGCTTTGTTGCCGATTTGGTTACTAATATTTTAACCAGTATTGGCTTTAACAACCTGCTACAGTGGTTGGGACTATCTACCGCGCCAAGCGTCGAACCCCCTGAAGGAGAACCTTTTGTCGCCGAAACTACCGAACAACCTACTGTCATTCAAGATGGAACTCCAACTACCAAAACACCCTCGGAGTTCGTGGGAATTATCGTTCTGGTAGGAATCATATTAATCGGCACTTTGACTGCGGTAGACATCCTTAATATTCCCGCTCTAGCTTCTGTAGTAGCAGTGATTTTGGAGATTGCTGCTCAGATCCTAATTGGCATAATCGTATTTGCCATTGGTTTGTATTTAGCCAATCTTGCCTACAATCTCATTTTAAGTTCGGGAGCTACTCAATCAAAATTACTCGCCCAAACTGCTCGCATCGTCACTATTGTCTTTGTCGCCTCCATCGCCCTAATTGAAATTGGGCTAGCACCCAATTTAGTCAACCTAGCTTTTGGACTGCTGTTGGGCAGTATTGCCGTAGCGATCGCACTTTCCTTTGGTTTGGGTGGACGAGAAGTGGCTGGAGAACAGCTCCGGGATTGGTTTAATTCATTTAAAAACCGCTAAGAAGTATTTTGATTTCTAGTTCAAATATTTCTGGAATTGCGAGTTCGCGCTTACTCCTAGTATTTATTTATTTTACTAGGAGTTTTTTTGAAAGCTAAAAAGCGTCTTATTTTTTTCTGCCTAATACCAAGATGTCGTCTACCCAAACGAAAACTGCTGTGAGAATTTGGCAAGCAGTCTATATTTTTTGACTTGGATCGGTTATTCTTTTTCAGAGAATCGCGATCCAAAGGACGAAAATAACAAAAATCCTCGCTATTTGGATAAGCTAGTTAAGGATATCTAGCTTAGTGGGTGGCAGAGAGAGGAAACGATTGAGCAAGCAAATAACTCTGATAGAACGATTAAGAACGCAAGTAGCAAACCAGCCTACTCCGAAACGGGCATTTGTTTTCCTTGCTGATGGCGAAACTGAATTAGATTGTCTGACTTACCGACAGCTAGACGAGCGAGCCCGGGCGATAGCCGCCAGATTACAAATCGACAATACTCGGGGAGAAAGAGCATTACTACTCTATCAGCCGGGATTAGAATTTATTACAGCTTTTTTGGGCTGCTTGTATGCTGGAGTAGTAGCAGTACCTGCTTATCCTCCTCGTGCCAATCAATCTATATCTCGTCTCTTGGCGATCGCCCAAGATGCTCGGGCAAAATTCGCTCTAACCACTCAAACTTGGCACGAAGCGATCGCCAAGAAATTTACCTCAGAAGCACCAGAGCAACAGCTACAGTTTATCCCCACCGATAGCATCTCGAGTGATCGTGCCTCAGACTGGAATTACCCTTCAATTCAGCAAGATAATCTCGCTTTTTTGCAGTATACCAGCGGTTCTACGGGCAAACCTAAAGGAGTGATGGTCACTCATAAAAATATCATGACCAACTCCCTGGCGATCAATCGCTGTTTTCAAAATCATGCCGAACAAATCGGGCTTTCTTGGCTGCCTCCTTATCACGATATGGGACTAATCGGGGGAGTGATTCAGCCCTTATATGCAGGAATGTCAGTGTATTTAATGGCTCCGGTAACATTTCTCCAGCGTCCCTATCGTTGGCTTAAGGCAATCTCTCACTATCGGGTTGGCTTTAGCGGGGGACCGAATTTTGCCTACGATTTATGTGTCGAGCGCCTGCAACCAGAACAAATACCAGACCTCGACCTGAGCTTTTGGGAATTGGCTTTTACCGGTGCCGAGCCCGTACGAGCCGCAACAATCGAACGCTTTAGCCAGCATTTTCAAAACTGTGGCTTTGATAGAGCGGCATTTTATCCCTGCTACGGCATGGCAGAATCTACTCTGATAATTACTGGAGGAAAAAAGTCGGCAGCGCCGGTGATTAAGAATTTCGACCGTAAAGCTTTAGAAGCAGATCGGGCTATTGAAGTTAAACCAAGGGAAAATACTACTAGTTTAGTTAGTTGCGGTCGCAATCTCCCCGGTCAAACTTTGGCGATCGTCAATCCCCACACCAGACAACAGTGTCGCGATGGAGAAATTGGCGAAATTTGGACGAAAAGCGACAGTGTCGCCCGAGGTTACTGGCAGCAGGCAGAGTTGACTGCCGCTAGCTTTCAAGCTCGAATCGCTAATACTGAACGTGATGGTTTTCTGCGTACTGGAGATTTAGGATTTCTTCAGGACGGGGAGTTATTCGTTACCGGACGTTTAAAAGATCTAATTATTATTCGCGGACGCAACTACTATCCTCAAGACATCGAGTTAACTGTCGATCGCGCTCATCCAGCAGTGCGAGCTGGTAACTGTGCGGCATTTGCCATTGAAACAGCAGGGACGGAAAAATTAGTCATTACTACCGAAGTCGAGCGGACTTATCTGCGCAAATTAAACACTGCAGAAATATCTAGAGCCATCCGTCAGGCGATCGCTCGACAGCACGAACTGCAGGTAGAATCAATTGTCTTACTCAAAACTGGCAGCATTCCCAAAACTTCTAGCGGTAAAATCAAACGCCACGCCTGTAAGCAGGGTTTTTTAGGGGGAAACCTCAACCTAGTAGGCAAATGGCAAGCTGCAGCCGAGCCTACCCCAAGTCGAGAGCCAATCGCCTTCAAGCTCCCTCAACATCGAGAACGACAAGCAACAATCGTTAGCTGGTTGAGGGATAACCTAGCAGGCACTCTGGAAATGTCTCCAGCAGAAATAGACCTTAACGAACCCCTGGCTAATTTCGGACTCAGTTCGATTCAGGCAGTGAGATTATCTGCCGATCTTGAAGATTGGTTGCAAGTCGAACTAGCTCCGACTTTAATTTATGACTATCCCACTATTGCCCAACTCGCTCGCTATCTCTCCCAATTAAACTCTCGCCGATCTAATTCTCAATCCCAAGCTTCTGCTGCGATTTCTTCACATTCTGTCCTTAATTCTCCCATCGCCATTATCGGGATGGACTGTCGTTTTCCGGGGGCGAATAACCTAGAAGAATTTTGGCAACTGCTGCGAGATGGTAAAGATGCCATCGGCAAAGGCGATCGCTGGTCGGCAGCTAGCTGGGGTGGGTTTATTCGAGATGTAGATAAATTCGACCCGCAGTTTTTCGGGATTACTCCCCGCGAAACCCAAAGCATGGATCCCCAACAGCGGTTATTGTTGGAGGTCTGTTGGTCGGCTTTAGAAAATGCGGCGATCGCACCCGATAGTTTGGCAGGTAGCAATACCGGAGTGTTTATTGGTGCTAGCAGTAACGACTACTCTCAACTGCAGTTGCATTATGGAACGGAATTGGATGCTTACGCGGGTACGGGCAATGCCCACAGTATCGCCGCCAATCGGATTTCTTATACTTTAGATCTGCGGGGACCCTCTCTAGCAGTAGACACTGCTTGTTCCTCCTCCCTAGTGGCAATTCATCTGGCTTGCCAAAGCCTGAAAAACGGAGAATGCGATCGCGCCATTGTCGGTGGGGTCAACCTGATCCTAACTCCCGAACTTACCGAAACCTTTTCTCGAGCCGGAATGATGGCAGCTGATGGACGCTGTAAGACTTTCGATGCCACGGCAGATGGTTACGTTCGGGGTGAGGGTTGTGGGATCATGATTCTCAAACCTTTGGAGCGGGCGCTCGTCGATAACGACCGAATTCTGGCGGTAATTAAAGGCTCGGCAGTCAATCAGGACGGACGCAGCAACGGTCTGACTGCCCCCAACGGACTGGCGCAGCGAGAAGTAATTCGTCGGGCGATCGCTAATGCTGGCGTAGCTCCTGAAGAAATTGGCTACGTAGAAGCTCACGGCACGGGTACTTCTTTAGGAGATCCGATTGAGGTCAATTCTTTAAAGTCGGTTTTGTCCCAAAACCCTAACGACCGCACCTGTTATTTGGGAGCGGTAAAAACTAATATCGGACACCTAGAAGCGGCAGCCGGTGTAGCTGGTTCGATCAAAACCATTCTCTGCTTACAACATCAAACTATTCCCCCCAATCTTCACTTCGAGCGGCTAAATCCCCACATCGATTTAAAGCGATCGTCTCTATCTATTGCTACCCAGCTACAGCCCTGGAAGTCAAGCAAACCCAGATTGGCTGGAGTGAGTTCTTTTGGGTTTGGAGGCACCAACGCTCATCTCATCCTTGAAGAATTTCCTGTCGCAGCAACCGAGTTAGCTTCAGAATCAGAACGTCCCTTACACTTGCTTGGTTTATCGGCAAAAACCGAAGCTGCATTAGAGGATTCGCTGGCGCGCTACGAAAATTATCTTGCTACCGATCCCGAAACATCCCTAACAGATCTTTGCTATACCGCAAATACGGGACGCTCTCATTTCGATTGTCGGTGGGCGGTAGTAGCTGGTTCGACGGCAGAACTACGGCAAAAACTGGCAGACTATAACCGGGGTAATTCAGTTACGGGAATAGTCCGCAGTAAGTTCAAATCTGGCGATCGCCGCCAAGTTGCTTTTTTGTTTACCGGACAGGGTTCCCAATATTCGGCAATGGGTTATCAACTCTATCAGACTCAACCCATTTTCCGCCAAGCTCTAGACCGCTGTGGGGAGATTTTACAACCCTATATAGATAAACCGTTATTAGAAATAATTTATCCCTCCCTAGAGGCAAACGACCGTTCGCCCCTACATATAGACCAAACTCAATACACCCAACCCGCTTTATTTGCCCTTGAATATGCCCTCGCCCAAATGTGGCTATCTTGGGGAATCGTTCCCGATGCGGTAATGGGACACAGCATTGGAGAATATGTCGCCGCCACCATTGCTGGAGTGTTTAGTTTAGAAGCGGGACTAAAACTAATTGCTGCCAGAGGGAAGTTAATGCAAGCTCAGCCTCAAGGGGGAACGATGTTTGCAGTGTTCGCCTCTGAAGCAACAGTTAGAGAAGCGATCGCGCCATTTGCTAGTAGGGTGGCGATCGCGGCAATTAATGGCGATCGCAATCTGGTAATCTCAGGGCAAGGGACGGACGTAGCTCGAGTAATTGAGAAGCTAACAAAGCGAGGCATTAAAAGTAAACAGTTAAAGGTTTCTCATGCTTTTCATTCTCCTCTGATGCGCTCGCTATTAAAAGATTTTCAGGAAGTGGCTCGAGAAGTAGACTATTCTAAGCCCAAATTAAAGCTTATTTCCAATGTTACGGGAGAATTAGCAACAGCAGCGATCGCCACACCAGAGTATTGGGTAGAGCACATTGTCGCTCCAGTCCAATTCGCTCGCAGTATCAAATTATTGAGCCAACACTGTAGGATCTTTTTAGAGCTTGGTGCCAAACCGATTTTATCGGGAATGGGACGTTCGGCATTAGCTAATGACCGCAATAGTGACTTCCTTTGGCTGCCCAGTTTGCGCCCCAAACAACCAGACTGGCAACAAGTGTTGCAGACTTTAGCTACTTTGTACGCTCGCGGTTTCGCTATCGATTGGCATGAGTTTGAGCGCGGTTATCCTAGAAAAAAAATTAGCTTACCTACCTATCCTTTCCAACGTCAAAGCTACTGGTTGGAGAAAGGGTCGGGGAATAATTTACTCCATCCCCTGACAACTAATCAGACTCCAAATATTACTGCCTCTACAACACCAGACTTCTATCAAATTTACTGGCAGTTAAACAAGGAATTAAAGGAATTAATCGTCCCCAATTCAAAAGTGAATCTCGCCGATTGTTGGCTAATTTTTAGCGATCGCCAAGGGATTGGAGCCAAAATCGCTGCCGAACTAAGGGCGAGGGGTAATACCTGTCAGTTAGTGACTCGCCAAGACGCTAACCAAATTGATAGCATTTTAGCCGACTGCTCTGATTTAGGTGGAATAATTTATCTTTGGGGTTTAGACCGAGAGAATTCAGATTCTCTAGAACTAAGCCAACAGTGGAAAACAAACTGTAATGGTCTGCTAGATTTAGTTCGAGGATTAACTCGACAGGGAACCATCGCCCCTATTTGGTTGGTAACATCAGGTAATTGGGCGATTGAGAACGAGATCGACATAGATGCGATTACTGCTAGTTCTATAGTAGGTATCGGACAGGCGATCGCCGTAGAACATCCCGAATATTGGGGCGGCATCATCGATCTTGCTGGGGAAGTTACAGACAAGCAAATAAATCATCTCATCCAGCTTGTCGCTAGTAAAGAGCGCGAAGACAGACTGGCTTTAAGAGGCGATCGCGTTTACGTTTCCCGTCTAGTCAAAACTGAGATACCCACTAATCACAACTTTAAAATTACTCCCAATTCAGCCTATCTAATTACGGGGGGCTTGGGTGCGCTGGGTTTACATCTGGCACGCTGGTTAGTAGATAAGGGAGCAAAGTATTTAATCTTAGCTAGCAGAAGCGAACCTTCTCCCACTGCCCGACGGGTAATTAACGAACTTAAGGCAAACGGCGCAGTCATCAAGCAGGTATCAGCGGATGTAACTCTAATGTCACATATCGAGGAAATAGTTAAGCTCGATTGGCATCTGCCTACAGCCTCTCCCCAACTAAAAGGCATCATTCATGCTGCGGGAATACTCGACGACGGGATCCTGCACAATCAAACCTGGGAAAGGTTTGAGAAAGTCATCGCTCCCAAAGTAATCGGTGCTTGCAATCTCCATCAGGCTACTAAAAATCTACCTTTAGATTTTTTCGTAATGTGTTCGTCAGTAGCTTCTCTGGTAGGTTCCCCAGGACAGAGCAACTATTCGGCAGCCAATGCTGGGTTAGATGCGATCGCCCGTTATCGGCACAGTCAGAACCTGCCCGCCTTGAGTATTAATTGGGGACCTTGGGCAGATAGCGGTATGGCAAGCGATCGCGGCTTCAATCAGTCGGGATTAGACCCGATCGAGCCACAGCAGGGATTAGCTGCCTTAGAAAAACTTATTGTCAGCAATGCAACTCAAGTAGGAGTGATTGCTGCCGACTGGAAGCAGTTGAGTCAGCAATTTAGCTACCTACGCCAGTCCAATTATTTTGCCGAACTGGTAGATTTACCCACTTCAAACCAAGCTTCCAAACGAGGAAATCGAGTTTATGCCGAACTACTAGCAACTCCAGTAGAGCAAAGAAAAGCTTATCTACTCGACTACTTACAGCAGGCGATCGCCGAAATTTTACAGAGCGACTCTGAAAATTTGAATACTAATGCTAACTTGCTCGATCTGGGTATGGATTCATTAATGATCGTCGAAGCGATCGCTCGTTTAAAAGCCGATCTCCAGTTGATGCTCTATCCCAGAGAGGTATACGAACATCCCAAGATCGATAGCTTGGCAACCTATTTAGCGGCAGAATTTAGCCAAACTCATGGGAAAACCGTTCGCAAAACTGTCAAACGTTCGATTGCTAATTCTTCTCAATCCCCTCTGACCACACCAATTGCCTTTATCCTCTCCAGTCCGCGATCGGGTTCTACCTTACTCAGAGTAATGCTGGCAGGACATCCCCAACTTTCTTCACCTCCAGAACTACATCTGTTGCCGTTCGAGACTATGCAGGAGCGAGAACGAGAATTAGGAGTCTCGCAGCTAGGAGAAGGCTTGACTAGAGCTTTAATGGCTTTAAAAAATCTCGATGCTGCCCGAGGTCGTGAACTGGTTAACGACCTAATCAGAGATAATCTTTCGATTAAACAAGTCTATCAAATGCTGCAACAGCTAACGGGCGATCGCTTGTTAATCGATAAATCTCCCACCTATGCCAGTAACCGAGAAACTTTAGACAAAGCCGAACGACTATTTACCAACGCTAAATACATCCATTTAGTCCGCCATCCCTATGCGGTAATCGAATCTTTTGCGCGAATGCGGATGGATAAGCTAATTGGTTCTAAAAATAGCGATCCCTACCTTTTAGCTGAATCGATTTGGCAAGAAAGCAACCAAAACATTTTTGATTTTTGTAGCGAACTAGATCCCAACCGTCACTATCTAGTGCGTTATGAAGAATTAGTCAGCCGACCCCGCGAGGTAATGGAAGGAGTGTGCGAATTTCTCGGAGTTCCTTTCGATCCTGCCGTGCTCACGCCCTATCGAGGCGATCGCCTAACTGATGGAGTATACAGTAATTCTCTGTCGCTAGGAGATCCTAATTTTGGCAACCGCAGGCAAATTGAGGCAAAACTAGCTTCTGCATGGCAAGAAATCGAGTTGCCCTCCCTGCTAGGTACTTACGCCCAACAAATCGCCCGTCGGCTTAATTACCAATTGCCCCACGAAACCGAATCTGCTGCAGATTTACCCATGCAGGAAATTTTACTCAATATTCGCGGCTTGCGAATCTGCCTCTGTATGTGGGGTCCAGAAGAAGGACCGATCGTACTTTGTTTGCACGGTATTCTCGAACAGGGTGCGGCTTGGTCGGAAGTAGCAATTCGTCTGGCTCAAAAAGGCTATCGAGTAATTGCCCCAGATTTGCGAGGACACGGCAGGAGCGATCGCGTCGGTAAAGGAGGTTCTTATAATCTAGTTGACTTTTTAAGCGATATCGATGCGATCGCGGAGAATTTGGCAGGAAAAGCCTTTACTTTAGTCGGTCATTCTCTAGGGTCGGTAGTTGCGGCGATTTTTGCAGCAATTCGCCCTCAAAGAATCAAAAACATCGTCTTGGTAGAAACAATTTTACCCACCATTTCCGAAGATGATGATGCCGTCGAACAGTTAACTACTCAGCTAGACTATCTAGCATCTCCTCCCGAACATCCTGTATTTCCCGATGTCGAAGCCGCTGCCGAACGTCTGCGCCAGGCTACTCCGGCTCTTTCTCGGTCTCTAGCAATGTTACTAGCAGAACGCATTACCGAACCCTGTGAAGGGGGAGTGAGATGGCGATGGGAGCCTTTACTGAGAACTAGAGCGGGTATTGGCTTTAATGGTATCGGGCGATCGCGCTATTTAAAACTATTGAGAAAGATTAAAATTCCCATTACTCTAGTTTACGGAGATAAAAGCAACTTTAATCGCAGTGAAGACCTATCGGCACAGCAAAACGCCATGCCTACAGCCGAAAAAGTGGTTTTGTCTGGAGGACACAATCTACCTTTAGAAACTCCTTCAGCTCTAGCCAAAATTATTAGTGGTGCCGTCGCTCTAACCAATAAGTTGATTCCTTAGTAATCCCGATCTAAATTTGCCCGATCGGGAAGAAAATATTTCAAATTAGCGAATATCATCGTAAAACTGCTTTAAATAAGTAGCATTTGCCCCTAATCCCCACAAAAACCCGACATAAAAATAAATAGCGTGCGCTTTGTGTACTCCCCACTTGGCAACGCGGCGGTCTGAGGTTCGTACCAGTCGATTGACTAGGCGAATTCTACCCTTATTCAGTAGCTTTAAACACAAATCTGCATCTTCTAAAAGTGGCAAGTTGGGATCGAAACCGCCACAATCCCAAAAATCACGGCGACGACAAAATATTACCTGATCGCCAAACAGAATCCGCAATCCTTTAAATAGAAATAAATGGGGTCGAAATAGCAAGGGTGCGTAATAGGTTTTAAGGTAGTTGTTTAAAACTATTCCCCAACGAGTAGTATGGGTTCCCGTCATGATAGAGATAAAACCACCGCAAGCAGTAGCAGAGTCGGCTAAGGTTTTTTCGATAATGGACACCAAATCGTAGGGCACTATAGTATCGGCATGGAGAAAACAAAGAATTTCTCCCCTAGCTGCCTCAGCTCCTAAGTTCATTTGTATCGATCGCCCGGCACGCTCGGATACTATAGTCGAACTGCCAAATTGACGCGCAATCTTTAAAGTATCATCCCGACTGCCACCATCGACGACGATGACTTCTTTGGCAGTAGGCATTAACAAACTCAAATTACGTAGAGTATGCTCCAGATAAGCAGCTTCATTGAGAGTGGGAATAATAATCGAAATCCGCTCCGACATTAGCTTAATCTTGGCGAGGATAACCGGGAATAATTGAAGCTTGGTTGGGATTTCGATCGGGGCGAGTATACCACCAAGCCCAGGCAATTAAGACGAATTGAAATGGGAGCCTAATTGCTTGAAACCAGTTGCTGTTAGGAATATTGGCAATCTGAATGTGATTGACAGCCATATTAATATTGGCAGGATAAACCGCGATAAATAATAGTATTAATCCCCATGCAGCCGCTTGACTGACCGGGGGAACTAGCAGTCCAACTGCACCTAAAATTTCGAAAAAGCCACTAATGTAGACTAAAGCGGCTGCATAGGGAAGAAAATCGGGAACTATTTTAATAAATGGTTCTGGTACGACAAAATGTAACGTTCCCACAACTATCAAGCAAACAGCTAAAATAACTCTGAGTAATTCTTTGTTAGATAAGATTAGATTTTTCATCTCAGTCGAACAATTGTAATCAGCGCGATCGCATCTCGGCAAAAGAGAATTAGAGCCGATGCAAAACTCAATAAACCCAGATCGAGCAATTACATTATGACTAATTTGAAAGTTTTAATGACGCGAGCGACTAATTTTAGTAGGCAATATAGCAATTCTCGGTTGAGTGAGATACACCTCGATCAATTTAGGCACTAGGCACTAGGACTAGAGCGCTCCTCTACTTGTATGGATTTGTACCTTACTAATATGAGAACCACTATAGCCCTCTTATGTCACTCTCCGAGTAGTAAAATAAAGGACTAGAAAAACAAAATTGCTAGAGAGTACATAGTGCAATGGATGTAGAGTTACAAATTCTCAAACATTTAGCCAGAGATGCACGACCGACAGTATCGGTGATTGACGAATATTGTAGCAGCTACAAAGACTTATTCCCTGAAGTAAGAAGTTACGAGTGTTTTAAGTACTTACATTTAGGAATTGTCTCACCAATTAAGAGAAAATCACTCCCAGAAATAGCGAAAATAGTAGGTATTAATTCAGCGCAATCACTACATCATTTTTTAGCTAAGTCCCCTTGGTCAATAATTGAGATTCGAAAACGAAGATTATCAAAAACACTTTCGGCATTATCAGGGAAGAAAATAACAGTAGTCATTGATGAAACAGGAGATAGAAAGAAAGGAAAAAAAACCGACTACGTAGCGCGGCAATACTTAGGAAGTATTGGCAAGATAGACCAGGGGATAGTTACAGTAAATAGCTATGGGATATACGACAATATTACTTTTCCTTTAATGTTGAAAGTTTTTAAACCGAAAGGAACATTAAAACCAGGGGATAAATATCAAACCAAGATTGAATTAGCTGCCGAAATAATCGAAGAACTAATAGATTTTGAGTTTGAGATTGAATTAGTATTAGCAGACAGTTTGTATGGAGAAAGCAGTTATTTCATACAGACATTAGACAAACCTAAATTGCCTTGGGTCTTAGCAATTAGGAATAATCACGGGGTTTGGATGCCTCATAATCAAAAAGTTAGAGCTAATAAATGGTGTGAATTTGAAAGAATTTTTAGTAATCAAAATTCAGAAATCAGATATGTTAGAGAAATTGTTTTTGGTCGCAGATGTTGGAGAACCTACTGGGAATTAACTACTAACCCCGAAACCATGCCAGAGAATTCTACATCCTTTGTTATGACTAATCTTACTGACAAAAGAAGTCAAATTAAGCAACGTCTTGGTAATCTTTATGGATTGAGAACCTGGGTTGAATATGGATTTCGACAGTGCAAACAAGAGTTAGGTTGGACAGATTACCGTTTCACTAAATTCGAACAAATTGAAAGGTGGTGGGAAATTATTTTCTCAGCTTACTGGATGATTAGCTCTCAAACAAAAGTGCTTTGTAGTCTCAATTATTCAGCAACTCACTCGAATTTTTCTGATGGTAAAGATGAGTTTGAGGCAAATTTTACTCGTCATCAACAGTGGTCTAATCAAGGTGGATGGAAAACTACTTTAAATAACCTTCGTTTAATTATTCAACCAATTACTTTACTCTGGTTAATTGTTCCCTGGTTAGACATTTTTCCCAATCGTCAGTTATTGTTGGGTTTTCATCAACTAATTGCCTTGATGAATCAATTTTCACCATACTTTCTCAGTAGATAAACTACGTTTCTACTATTTTTTATTTTCGGAGAGTGACAGAAGAGGGATAGTTGCTCGGTGGTTTTTAACCAACTGGTTTGAATTTAAAGTTTATTTCTTACAGCAGTTTTTGTTTAGATTGAATACTGCGCCACCTCGCATTAATATTTTCTACCGCAATGCTTTCTCATATGATTATGGTATGGTTCGTGTAGGTTCATCGATCGCGATCGCTTTATTATGTGGATAGTTGAGAAAAAAGTAGGTATTTTCGTTCATTATTTAACTACTTCGGGAAAGTTCCAACCAGGAAAAGACAAAGCCAATCAATTTCCCTCTTTGCAAATGGCTGAAATCATGGCAAAAGTTCACGGCGGAACGGTACGCCAGCTAGATAATAGTAAGTAGACTTCTTGCATGAATCATCATTAACTACTCAAGCTAGGGAAAAAGGTGAAAGGTCAAAGGAAAAAAGGTTTGATTATTTATTTATTCATGCAAGAGATGCCATGAACTAGCGTTCACAACCCAGGAATAAAAATAGAGTCCTCAACGAATTTGCGTTGTTTCAGCTTCTATTTTCAGAGGAGATCTGGTGAGTATGATATTTGACTTTGAGTTTCTGGCGATCGCTTTATTTAATCGTTCGGGAAATCTTGCTATCTATGCTGCTGAACTTGGATAAAGTCGAGCTTAGACAGAAAATTTATTCTCCGATCGCTGTTACCGTAGATTAATTACCATCAAATTCGATCTATTTAAACCATACTAGAATCGATTAACTCTTCGGAGATTTCAAAATTAGCAGTAACGTTTTGTACGTCATCGAGAGATTCTAGCGTGTCGATTAATTTGAGGAGCAATTGTGCCTGTTCGGGATCGCTCACTTCAATGGTATTGTTGGGTATCCAGCGCAATTCTACATCGCGCACGGCTACATCCCGTTTTTGTAAAGTTTGATTTAAATGCTCTAAGTTAGCAACTTCGGTTAAAACTTCTGCAGCTATATCAGTTTCATCTTCAACTATTTCGTAATTATCCGCATCTCCCGCCATTGAAGCTTCTAATAACTTTTCTTCTGCTACGTCTGCGACACTAACCACTCCTTTTTGCTCGAACATCCAGCTAACGCAGCCAGTTTCCCCTAAATTGCCGCCATTTTTACTAAAAGCGGCGCGAATATCGGCAGCAGTGCGATTGCGATTATCGGTAAGAGCTTCGATTAAAATAGCTATACCACCAGCACCATAACCTTCGTAGCGAATTTCTTCTAAAACAGCCTCGTCATCTTGATAAGTACCGGCACCCTTGGCAATCGCCCTGTCTATATTATCATTAGGAATTCCTGCGGCTTTAGCTTTATCAATTGCCGTACGCAGTTGAAAATTGCCATCGGGATCGGCAATTCCGTTTCGCGCCGCGACAATAATCGCTCTGGATAACTGGGTAAAAGTTTTGCCTTTTTTGGCATCTACTCTGGCTTTTTGTCTTTTGATATTAGCCCACTTACTATGACCTGCCACTGTAAGGTTCGTACCTCTTGGATAATAGCTCCTCGATTAATTCTACCAATTTACAGGCTTTAGAACAGAGTTTCATCGATGGCGAGCGCCAAATTAGAGCGAACTGCCAACAAAAAAAGCCGAGTTTAATCTCGACTAAAATCTGATTTCATCTACAACTTAGCAGGTGTAAGAGCTGTTCGTTCTAATGATGTCTTTAATTTAATGTGCAACATAGAGGTAACGATTGGATTAAGAAGACTTTAAAAATCGGTTGAAAATAGGAAGATGGAGAAGAGAAAAATTTTGGAGGGATTTTCAGGTGAAAATAACACTAGCAAGTTTTACCGTTCGCAAAAAATTCGCCCTCAAAATCAGTCGCGGTACGACTACTCAAAATACCAATTTGTGGCTGCGTATCTCTGCAGAAGATCTCGAAGGTTGGGGAGAAGCTTCGCCTTTTTCGATCGATAAGACCAAAAATCGCAGCACCGCTAAACTACAGCAGGAGTTAGAACGCGCTCTTCCCAGCTTAGAATCGTTTCATCCCCTACAGCGGCAAGAAATTTTTGCCACGCTCGATAAGTTACAATTGTCATCTTCGCTACAGGCAGCGATCGATATGGCACTTCATGATTGGGTAGGAAAGAAAGCTGGTTTATCTTTATGGCAATTATGGGGATTGAATCGAGACTGCATCGTACCGATCTCGGTTACGGTGGGAATCGATTCTCCAGAAGGAGCCGTCAAGCGAGTTCGTGCTTGGCGGGAGGCGATCGCTTTTAAGCTCCTCAAGGTAAAGTTAGGCAACCCTAAAGGGATTAAAGCAGACAAAGCGATGCTAGAAGCAGTAAGACAAGCAGCACCTCAGGTAAGACTTACCGTAGATGCCAATGGAGGTTGGAGTTTTAAGGATGCGGTTTATATGTCCCATTGGTTGACTAAATTTGACGTGGAGTATATCGAGCAACCACTGGCAGTAGGAGAAGAAAGCAAACTGGCAAGTCTATCGAGTAATTCTCCCCTGCCGATTTTTGTCGATGAAAGCTGTTTTACTAGTTGGGATATTCCGCCGTTGGCAAGTTCGGTAGCGGGAGTAAATCTTAAAATTATGAAAACGGGTGGCTTGAGCGAAGTCAGACGAGCAGTTAACATCGCCCGAGCCTGCGGGTTGAAAGTTATGTTCGGCTGCTATTCTGACAGTAGTTTGGCTAATACTGCCATGTCTCATCTGGCTCCTTTAGCCGATTATTTAGATCTAGACAGCCATTTAAATTTGCTAGACGATCCTTTTGAAGGTGCAACTATAGTAGATGGACGTTTGTTACCCAATGAACGCCCGGGTTTGGGAGTAAAATTATCGTGTTAACAGTTAAACAAAAAGTCGCTATCTTACTTCATGATGGCATTGGCGCACCACGTGGTAAAACTGGCTTGGCTTTTCTCCGCTATAGTGCCAATGAAGTTGTCGCTGTTATCGATCGCTCTCATGTAGGTCAATCTCTAGCTGAATTGACGGGAATCGAGCAAAATGTTCCTATTGTCGCCAGCATCGACCAAGCTCTCGCCTATCACCCCGATGTGTTGTTGATCGGTATCGCTCCTTCTGGGGGACAATTACCAGAGGATTTGCACTCGGAAATCGAACGGGCAGTAGGAGCAGGATTATCTATTATCAACGGCTTGCATACTCCCCTAGCCTCTGAGTTTGGTAACTTACAACATTCCCAGTGGATTTGGGATATTCGCCGAGAGCCTCCAGGCTTAAGTATCGCTACGGCGCAAGCGCGATCGCTTTCCTGTGAGAGAATACTTACTGTCGGTACGGATATGGGCGTCGGTAAAATGTCTACTAGCTTAGAAATTTATCGCGCCGCCATCAGACGGGGAATTAAAGCGGAATTTCTCGCTACGGGACAAACGGGAATTGCGATCACCGGTCGGGGAATTGCTCTAGATGCGGTTAAGGTAGATTTTGCTGCGGGTGCGGTAGAAAAGTCCATCTTAGAACTGGGCGAGAAGAGTAATTTAGTGGTTGTGGAGGGACAAGGCTCGTTGCTGCATCCAGGCTCTACCGCTACTTTACCTTTAATTCGCGGCAGTCAACCCACAGCCCTGATTTTAGTACATCGCGCCCATGCCAAACACATTCATAATTTACTAAATATCTTAATTCCCCCTCTACCAGAAGTAATTCGACTATACGAAACTGTAGCCAGTGGGGGAGGAACTTTTGGCAAGATTGAAGTTAAAGGAATCGCTCTCAATACTTTTGGGCTAAATACCACAGAGGCTAAAGCTGCCATCGACTCGGTGGGACGGCTTACGGGATTACCCTGTACCGATGCAGTTAGATTTGGTGGCGAATTGCTGTTATCTGGGGCAATAGAGTAGCCATAGAAGTTTCCAGTGGCAAATTTGTATAGCGAACGGTGGTGAGGCGATCGCTATTTTTAAACATATTGAAAATAATGAGCAATTAAGGTATTGTTTTAACCATTAGCATTAATAAATAATCCCTTGCTCACTTCGCCTCCTCTGCTTCCTCGGCTCTCTTGGCGACTTGCCCTTCGGGAAGTGCGCATTCCCTTGCGCCTTTCGTCGACGCAGGGTCGCACTTCTATCTGCTATCTGCTACTTAAAAAATGCCCGTTACCATTTCACATCAAGACTATTGGGATTTAATTCATGAAACCCGTTGTCAGCGAAACTTAAACCACAACGACAAGTTTGACGTTACCTATCAGTACCCAGAACAGTTAGGGCAAGGACATACCGCGAGGCTAAACTGCGACAGGGAGTAGAACTGGGAATCGAGCGTTCCCAAGTACACAATGATATCGTTGTACAATGTCCTAAGCGATCGCATCCCTTAGAATATGCCTTTAGCATTGCAGAAAAATCCTCCTCTACTTCAACTGCTGCAAGACAGTATTTACTATGCGGCAGTGGCATGGCTCCGATTAGAAGTGCGGAAAGTTCGGCAGCAGAAGTAGTTGTGACGATCAAAGTCCACATTGAGCCAGAAGTATTTCAGACTTTTTTGGGCGATTGTGATTTGTCATCTATGGGACTAGAGCATCTAATTAGACCGAGCGATCGTTACTATTGGCAGCATTCAAATTACTGAAGGAAATTACTACCTCAAAAACAGATTAGAAGGAATAAAAAGTGTTGGTAGTTTTAATAATCCCAGCTTTGAGGAGATTGTCGCTCTAAAACCAGACTTAATTTTGGGGACTAAGTGGGATGACCAAAACAAATACAAGCTGTTGTCGCAGATTGCGCCGACTGTAATCGCTAACGTAGAATCTAGCGGTGAGTGGAAAAAATTGCTGAACAAATACGCTGAAGCACTGGGGAAAACTGACAAAGCGGAGCAAATAATGGCGGATTACCATGCCCGAATCGAGGAGTTTCAGGCACAGATGGACGATCGCCTACAAAAAACAGAAGTTTCGATCGTTCGCGTCCCTCAAGACAGAATTAATATCTATCTCGATACTGGATGGGCATGGGTCCGATTGCAGCTAACTTAGTCCTCGACGATTTGTTTGAGTATCTCGTAGAGAAGTAGCAATTAGCAAGTAGCAAATAGCAATTACTACTTTAGCTTTTAAGTTGTTTTACAAATGCTGCGTGTTCGGCGGAATTTAATCCTGCTTGCAGCACTGATAGCACCTTTGCCATATCCCCTGCTAGTAAGGCTGAGACTGCCAACCATAATCCTGGAAATACTTCACTCCGTATAATTACAGTATCATCAGCTATCAATGATTCGTACAAACCTTCTCGCAGGATAAACCAGTCCAGCTTTTGCTCTAAAACTTGCCAGACGATGTATTCTTTGACTTCATTGCGACGATAAGCATTTTTCTTATCGTATAAGTCATAGGCAGCACTACTAGCAGCAATCTCGGCTACAAGTTCTGGTGCGCCTTCAAGATAGCCATCATCGCCGAGGCGCGATCGCCCCCCTGCATTTTCGTCAACTAGCAATACAGCGTCGGGTTGAGGTTCGTTATCCAAATCGAGACGAATCGTTGGCTCAATACCCAAACGCAGTCCTGGTGTGGAAATTTGATACGTCCAGAGCCATCCATGCAGACGACTATGAGGTTCTGCATGTTGTTGAAAACGTAAGGGAGATGCCACGTAAACAATACCTTCGATCAGTTCCGCTTTTTTAATGTGAGGTGCAGCTAGATAGCGACGCTCAAACTCAGGACGAGTCAAGCGATCGCCACTTTCTAGAGGCGGTAATTGTCCATTGACTGTACTCGATTGTCGGTTGCGTCGTTGCCGAACCATACTTAGATTTTGGAAGTCGCGAATACCATAACTCTAGCAAATTCGGTTTTGAGAAGCGATGTAGCGCTATTGTGTTGATTTTCTACAAAAAGTGAAAAAGCGAGAGGTTAGTAAACTGTAAAGCGTATGAAATAGTGGTTTTACTCACTGACTGCACCTGGAGACACCTATCTTCCATTTCCACCTACTTAGAACTTAAAACCTGTAGCTTAGAGCTTGCATTCGATTTTAATTATTTGACATTCGGCGATCGACCCATCGCTTGGCATTTCTAATTGCCAATTTAGTATTCACCGCGCAGGGGACGGCAACCGCACTACCGAGAGGGTGATTCGCCCAGGCAGTGTAAATATATCGTCCTTCCCAGCGATCGCGGCTAACCTGAATGTTAAAACCACGATAGGTAAAAGTGAGAATGGCATTGGGATAATCTGGGTCTATCAAAGATCGCTCTACAAATGTTAACTGTTTTATCATTTTACATTCAACATCTAAAAATCAACCAACCTAGTATCAACTGAGATAATATAGCGTTGCTAATCGAAAATTAACTTGCAAATTGTTGGCTAAATATTTATCTTTTAAGCTATCGGTAATCGACCGCTATATTGCTAGCGAACTAAGCATCTTTTTTTTATTCAGTGTCGGATTATTATCTTCTGTGGGGGTAGCAGTTGGCACTATTTCTGACTTGGTCTATCAAACTACTGAATACAATATCCCAATTTATATTACCGCTCTAATTTTTTGTTATCAAGTACCAGAATACGTTGGATATGCTTTGCCCATATCGATGTTACTAACGACTTTAGTAATTTATGGTCGTTTGAATGGCGATCGCGAATTAATCGCAATGGGTAGTGTGGGAATAAGTATCTATCGTTTAGTGGTTCCAGCACTAGTTGTTAGTTCGCTTGTTACCTGTTTGACTTTTTTCTTAAATGAATTAGTAGTTCCCGCTGCTAACTATCGTGTCAGTATCATTCAAAATAACTTTATTCCCGAAACTCAACTCAGTCTAGCTCAAACGGATATATTTTATCCCGAATATCAAAACTTTGAAAATGAAAAAAAACTTAAAAATATTTACTATGCTCGAAAGTTTAGTAATCAAAAACTTTATGAAATAACTATCTTATCTTGGTTGAAAGATCGTCTAGCAAGAATTATTACTGCCGAACAGGCTCAGTGGAGCGATCGACAGCAAGTTTGGCAGTTAACTAAAGTAAAAATCAATTTCCTCGCCGAAGATATTACCGAGTTGGAAATTCAAGAACACGAGCAATTACAGTTAAAACTATCTCCTGCGATCTTTAAAATGATCAATCGGGAACGCACACCCGAAGCGATGAATATCAGTCAAGCACGAGAATACCTAGATATTATTAAATATACTGGTAGAGATAGAGAAATTAAATTATTTCAAGTCCGCATTCACCAAAAAATTGCTTTTCCTTTTATTTGTGTAGTGTTTACATTAATTGGTTCGGCTTTAGGCATTAATTTTACTCAAATTGGTAGAGCTAAAGGATTTGGTATTTGCATCATTGTCGTATTTTTATATTACTTTTTAGGCTTTGCTAGCGGAACTTTGGGTATTGTTGGCTTGGTTTCTCCTCGTTTAGCAGCTTGGCTACCAAACTTAATCGGTTTTGGTCTGGGAATACGCTGGTTAAATGTGGCTAATAGTTAGCTAATAGTTAATCGAGATGAGAAAATTCGCTCTCAAGCGATCGCAATAGATATAATGTTGTAAAATTTGAATTTTACTTTCTAACTTAAGAACTATTAACTGGCTATGGTCGGTCTAAAATTATTTGACTCTATATAGATGTGGCAAGACAATTTACTTTATAGAATTAAATGCAAATAGAGTCACAAAGCTAAGGAAAAACATATGAGTAATTACACTCCTGTAAGCTGCGAACTACACGATCGCTTAGAAGCCATAGCAACTCTCAAACAAGAGTGTCAAATTACTTTTCAAGACGAAGATGGTCAACTAGTTCGAGCAAGTGGTCAAATAGTAGATGTGTATGCCGACGAGAATGCAGACTGGTGTAAATTAAGCGACGATACCACAATTCGCCTCGATCGAATTGAATCATTTGAGCCTAAACAAACAGGTTAGATTTAGCTGCCTAATTGGTGACTAAATACTGAAAATAATCATCAGAATTGTAGACAGAGTGGTAGTCTCAAACTATTACCAAATATTGCCAAGTTCGATTGTGCCCAGTCTTTTGAGTAAAATTAGAAGTTTTATCCATGGCGATCGCCATCTAATTAAGTTGAATTATTGCTCTCTCCGTTCCTCAAAGCTAGTCGCCTCGGAAAACACGGTTTCCAACAATAGCAATCCTTCCATTAATTGGCTATATTCTTTCTGAGACAGAGAACTCAGTTGCTCTTCAATACATCGCGAAAGAGCTCGATACACTTGCTGTTGATAATCACTGCCTGCTGAAGTAAGAGACAATAAAATTCGCCGCCGTTCTTGAGGATCGTGGACGCGATCAACTAAACCTTGCTGCACTAAACGTTCGATCGCTCCAGAAGTAGTAGGGCGAGTTACATCCAAAAATTCGGCAACATCTGACAAAGAAGATTGGGGATGACGGTCTAAAAAACACAAAATTCGTAGTTGAGATAGAGATAATTGAGGTTTCTCGTGCTTTTGTGTTTCATACTGACGTACTTCGTTACGTAGAAAGTGAGTTATGGCAGGAATAACCTTCATAATTTTGTCGGCACACTGTCGTGAAGCGATCGCCGCATCATTCAAAGGTATCGAGCGAGAATTATTTTTTGCCATAACTATCTAATTTAGCATATTGTCTTGCTGCCGTGTTCTTAAATCTTACTATCGGTCGATCTTTTCTGCTCATTACTTTTATTTACGCTGCGATCGGGTTATTTAGTGACTATACTAATTAGAGTATAGTTAGGCAAACGAATAGTTAGGCAAACAAACCATTAAATATCTCTTAACAATTCTAAACGATTTGTGAAGCAAAATTTAGTTGTTACTTTTCTAACTCGAGCCTAGTCCCAGCCAACTTCTAAGCCTTAATCCTGATTCCGAGCAATGCAATCCAACTCTTCCGACCGTTCATCCAAAACCGAAGAGCTGTTTGAGTCTCAAGACAAGCAGACCAAAAGCGATAAATTCGACCACAATGGTAAATCTTCCAACAATTCTCCCAATCCCAAACGACCTTGGCTTGTCGTTCTAGGAGTCGCTTTATTAATTGCTTTGGGATACGGAGGATGGCGTTGGTGGCAAAGCAGAGGGGAAGGTTCTGCGCCACCAGCAGCACAGTCACAAATGCGAGCTGCTCCCGTAGATTTAATAACACTAAAATCTTCGACCGTGCGAGAAACTTCCCAGTTTATTGGCAGTTTGACTTCTCCTCGGTCAGTAACCATCAGCCCCGAAATTGAAGGTAGAGTAAGTCAAATTTTCGTTGCCGAGGGGGACGAAGTAATCCCAGGAGAGCCTTTGTTTCAGCTAAGACCAGACCGCCAAAGGGCAGAGTTGAACAGTTTGCAAGCCGCCCTAAATTCTGCCCGGGCAGCCCGAGCTAATGCCCTAGCAGAACTGCAATCGGTCAAGTCGGAACGCGGGGCAGCAGCAGCAGACGTAGAATTACAGAACCAACAATACAGTCGCCGCCAGTTTCTGGTCGAACAAGGAGCCTTAGCGCGAGAAGAACTGGATTTGGTAGAGCGCGATCGCGCTGCAGCGATCGCCCAACTAAACTCTCTCGACGATCGAGTGCAAGCAGCTCGTGCCAATCTCGATCGGGCAGAGGCAGCAGTAGAAGAAGCTAGAGCTAATGTCGAGGTTGCCAGAGAGCAATTACAAGACACTAGTGTAGATGCTCCGTTTGCTGGCGAGGTTGGGAACATTATTGCCAAACTAGGAGAATATGTTGCCCCCGGTACTCCCCTGACCAACGTAACCCAAAACGACCCTCTAGAGCTAGAATTAGCAATTCCCGTAGATCGCCGTTCCGAACTGCGTAGGGGTTTACCAGTAGAATTGGCAGACACCCAAGGCAACCCAATTGGTCAAGGACAGATTACTTTCATCTCGCCTCAGGTAAATGCCAATAGCCAAACGATTCTAACTCAAGCTCGCTTTCCCAATCCCGACGGTCAGTTGCGCGATAGTCAAGATGTGCGCGCTCGGATTGTTTGGGACGAGCGGCAAGGAATTTTAGTACCGACAACTGCAGTTACTCGCGTCGGCGGTCAAGCCTTTGTCTATCTAGCCACAGAACCAGAATCTCAATCAGCTGCTGCCGAGTCAGAAACTCCCAGCCAAGCTCAAGCTCAACCTCAATTAGTTGCCCGACAAGTTCCCGTAGAATTGGGCGAAATTCAAAATAATAACTATCCGGTTTTAGAAGGACTCCAAGCAGGCGATCGCCTGATCGTCTCGGGCATTCTCAATCTGACCGACGGGGCACCGATTCAACCCCAAGAGCGCGATCGCTTGGAAATTTTGTCAGAAAAGTAGCCAAGCAGGGGATGTAGAGGAGGACGAGAAGATGGAATATCCATCAATCATCAACGATTAACCATCAACTGAAGCCAGAGTAAAAATCTTATCTCATCAATTGCCGCTATCTATATGTTTTCATCTTTCTTTATCAAGCGTCCTGTTTTTAGCAGTGTTTGCGCCTTGCTGATCCTGTTATTGGGAGCAGTTAGTATTCCTACCTTACCCATCGCTCAGTATCCCGAGATTGCTCCGCCACAGGTTTCGGTTTCGGCTAACTATATTGGTGCTAGTGCCAGTGTAGTAGAGAATACGGTCACTAACATATTGGAGCGAGAAATTAACGGAGTCGAGGCATCGCGCTACATCTCTTCGACTAGTAGTAGCGGCAGCAGCAGTATCAATATTACTTTCGATCCTTCTAGGGATGCCGACTTAGCTGCGGTGGACGTGCAAAATCGCGTCTCGATCGCTGAGTCGCGACTACCCGAAGCCGTACAGCGTACTGGGGTAACCGTGCAGCGAGAAAGCGCGGGTTTTTTAATGGCAATTGGAATTTACTCTGAAGGCGATCGCTACAGTCCGATTTTTTTGAGTAATTACGCTGATATCTCGCTTGCCGAGGCACTGCAAAGAGTAAATGGGGTGGGAAATGTCCAAATTTTCGGCGAGCGTCGTTACGCGATGCGTCTCTGGCTCAACCCCAATTTATTGGCAACGCGCAATCTTACTCCCCAAGATGTGGTGGATGCGATTAACGAACAAAATCTTCAGGCAGCAATTGGTGCTTTGGGGCAACAGCCTTCTTCAGATGAGTTACTCTATCAAATTGAATTGGAAGCTAACACTCGCCTATCGGATGTGGCAGAGTTTGAAGATATCGTGGTTAGTTCCGAGGAAAACGACGCGCTGATTCAGGTTAAAGACGTGGGACGAGTCGAACTAGGGGCACAAGACTACAGTACCTTTTTAAGATTTAACGGACAAGAAGGAATTGGCTTGGGAATTACTCAATTGCCTGGCAGTAATGCTTTGGAAGTTGCCAGTGCGGTAAAAGCAGAATTGGCTCGTTTGGCGGAAAATTTTCCCCCAGGCATTAAATATCAAATTGCTTTTGATTCTACCGATTTTGTCAACGAATCCCTTTCTGAAGTAGTTTTTACCCTGCTGCAGGCGATCTTGCTGGTGATTCTAATCATCTTTATCTTCTTGCAAGATTGGCGCACCACGATTATTCCCGTTCTGACCATACCCACTTCTTTAATTGGTACTTTTATTTTCGTGAGGGCGTTTGGCTTTTCGCTCAATACTCTGACCCTTTTTGGACTAACTCTAGCAACGGGGATGGTGGTCGATGATGCCATTATCGTAGTGGAAAACATCAGCCGCCTCATTGAGGAAGGAGAGAGTCCGGGTAAAGCAGCGATCGCCTCGATGCAGGAGCTTTCTAGTGCTGTAATCGCTACTTCTCTAGTTTTGATGGCGGTATTTTTACCGGTAGCTTTCTTTCCCGGTGCGACGGGGGCAATTTACCGTCAATTTGCTCTGACTCTGGCTTTTTCTATTGCCGTATCTACTTTTCTAGCCCTAACCCTGGCACCTTCGGTCTCGGCACTCTTGCTGCGTAGAGAAAATCAGCCTCCTCGTTGGCTCAATTGGTTCTTTAAGCGATTTAACCGCTTTTTGGACTGGGTGTGCCGTAAGTATCGCGGCTCGTTAGAAAGAATTACTCGTTTGAAAAGCCTCGTCATCGGTATATTCATTCTTTTATTGGGATTTACTGCCTACCTCTATACCCAAGTTCCTGGCGGATTTCTGCCCGAAGAAGACCAAGGATACTTTATTACTATCGCTCAAGGACCACCTGGAGTATCGCTCGACTACACCAGAGAGGTATTGGAAAAAGCAGAAGCTCAAATGCTGGAACTACCTGAAGTCGATACCGTCTTTACCGTCGGTGGTTTCAGTTTTGGCGGTGGCGGTGCCAATAGTGGCTTGATGTTTACCAACCTGGCACCCTGGTCGGAGCGAAAGCAAGCAAATCAGTCGGCACAGGCAATTATTGCTAAGTTGAGACAACAGTTTGCCGCCATTCCCGAAGCCAGAATCTTGCCTAATAACCCGCCAGCAATTCGCGGACTCGGCTCTTTTGGAGGATTTACCCTCCATCTCCAAGAACTCAATTCCGATAGAGATATTAGTAGTCTGCTTGAGGTGTCGAATCAATTCTTACAACAGGCAAATCAGCGATCGCCAATCGAATCGGTCTATACTACTTTTACTGCCAATACTCCTCGCTACCAAGTAGAAATCAATCGCGATGCGGCAAAGGCATTACAGGTAGATATCGACGATATTCTCTCCACTTTAGGAATCTCTCTCGGCTCGCAGTACGTCAATGACTTCACCCTGCAACAACGCAACTATCGAGTTTACGTGCAGGCTGATAGTGAGTTTCGCGCTCGACCAGATGATGTCAGACAGTTATACGTTCGTTCTGCCAATGATGAGATGATTTCTCTGGCGAATTTAGTCACCCTGACCCCCGACTCTGGACCTTCTACCATTCCTCATTTCAATCTATTCAGAGCGATCGAAATTACTGGTTCGGCAGCAGAAGGTTATAGTTCGGGAGAAGCAATTTCGACTATCGAGGAGGTTGCAGAGTCAACCTTACCCGCAGGTTATGACTACGCTTGGTCGGGAACGGCACTAGAAGAGATTAACTCTGGCGGTCAAGCACCGATTATCTTTGGACTGGGCATAGTAGTCGTGTTTCTGGTATTAGCTGCCCAATACGAAAATTATTTCGATCCGCTGATTATTATGATGGCAGTGCCTCTAGCGGTAATGGGAGCATTACTGGCTCTGTCTTTAAGAGGTTTAGATAATGATATTTATGGTCAAATCGGTTTGGTAATGTTGATCGGTCTGGCAAGTAAAAACTCGATTCTGATCGTCGAATTTGCCAACCAACTCAGAGGGCAAGGCTATTCGATCGTTAAAGCCGCCGTAGAAGCCTCCGAACAGCGTTTGCGTCCCATTCTAATGACGGCATTTTCTACCATCGTCGGGCTGTTTCCTTTGGCGATCGCCAGTGGAGCGGGAGCTGCTTCCCGTCAATCCCTGGGAACAGTGGTAATTGGCGGGATGATCGTCGCTACTTTCCTGAGCTTATTTATCGTTCCCGTACTCTATATCGTAATTACCGGATTTAGCGATCGCATTTCCAAACATTTACCCTCTCCTCCCACCGACAATGAAACAGCAAACGGCAAACGAGAAAATGTCGCTCTGTCTGGTTCTAGTGAAGCTAAAAAATAATTAGAGGAGGTTGCTGAGCGTTTAATGATGGAGTGCTCGCAACAATAGTTTTAAATTTGAGATAGTCAAGTAAAAGACGGATTTTAAAATTGCAACATTTTTCAAGATGAAAAATAGCATGAGATCTTACGGTGCAAATGAGCCGCATCTTCTTTCGGATTTAAACTCGGAAAGAAAATAATGCCGAACTCCCATGTTTTCTCCTGATACTATGTAGGAAGGCAAAAAGCAATAAGTATAGCTACTATAGCAATCCCAGATGATTTTAGATCGAGATGCTAGGTTTATTTCTTAAGCTGTGTGGAGTTCTTCTCTGTTTTTATTTAGGACTGCTATGGTGGATTAAGTTTATTATTTATTTTATTTATTATGTTGCTTTTTAAAAGATGCCCATTCAAAATAACAAACATTTTGGTTTTTATCTACAATTTTTGCTCCTAAACGTTGGTAGAAATTCAAGCCGCGAATATTTCGGGCATCGGCAGTCCAAGCCAGATGGGAACAAAAATTTTCATCGGCAATTCGAGCTAAATAATTCATAAGTTGGTTGCCAATACCTCGACTTCTCATATCTGCTTCTATATACAAGTCGTCAAGACAAATACTTGGTCTTCCCACAAAAGATGAATACCGATAATAATATAATGCAAATCCTACTGACCTTTGCGCAATTTCGGCAATGAGAACATAGGCAAAAGGTGTTTGATTAAAAATAGTTTCGCGAATCTTAGCTTCCGTGGTTCTTATGTTGCCAGAAAATGCACCGATATAGCGATCGAACTCAGATTTTTGGTAAATAAAAGCTAAAATTGTCTTCGTGTCACTGGGAATAGCCGAGCGTATTTTTATCGAATTAGTCATGGTTAATTGAGGTTACATAGCCGATAAATCTTGCATTCCCTTAATAAAAGCCTGAGAAATAAATGGTAAGATAGCCCGGTTTTGACTGTTAGCTTCTCCTTCAGTAAATACTACCAACAGATAAGGCTGTAAATCGGGAATTTCAATATAGGCAGCATCATGGCGTACTTGACTCATCCAACCTGCTTTCGACCAGATACGAGCGTTGGGGGGTAAACTTTGCCCTAAAAAACCCTCAATCTGATCTTCGCCATCGAAATTGACCAAATCGTCAGGATTGAGACTACGTTGGAGCAACTGCATCATTGCTAGCGATCGCTGACTCGACACTGCTACCCCACCGACAATACTGTGTAGTAGTCTGGCTACCGCATCTGTGGTAAGCATATTGCGGTTTTCCATTAATTCTCCTAAAAAAGCTCTTTCTCTGCCATAAGCACCATCGCCCCAGACTTTTTGATTGACATTAATACTTTCTAATTCTTTCCAGCCTAAAGATTTAAAGTAGCGATTGACGATATTGCGCTGGTGCTTCCAGGTAGCGAAAGGTGCGGTTGGTAGTTCGGGACCGCTAGTCGTACCCGTAAGTACGTCAACGATTAAACTAGTAGCATCATTACTAGAAAGGACGATTGAATCTCGAATAGCTCGATTTAACTCCCAAGATTCGGCAATCATGTTCCTCTGCAGCCATTCATGAATTGCTACTAAATAAAATAATTTAACTATGCTGGCAGGATAAATTGTTTCCATTCCCCGATAGCTAAAACTCCTAACTGGATGTTGCCAAAATTCCTCTGCCGATAGAGCACCACCCGTATTAACGAATACTGGTGAGTCGTATATTATCCAAGTAAGAGCGATTTTGTCTCTAGTTAAGGTAGGAAATTTAGAGCGTGCCGCTGCTAAAATCGATTGGGCAATTTTATCTAACTGGTCGTCGGGACGAAAAAAGGGCATAAAAATAAAGTAAGTTCTCAGTTCTAGCTCAGCAATAAACTCGATTTTAACTTGGGTTTTATGGTCATAATTAATTTCAAAATTAATTTTAAAGCAACCATCGAGTCTAAATAAATCTTGGATATTCCTCGCGGTTAACTAAGTTTGGTATGAAAGTTTGTCCTGGTTTGGACGGGAGCGAGCGATCTGGCTTAAACGATAAAATTTTGCAATCGAAATAATGATGATGGTTGATTTAAAGCTTGATGATTTTTTCTTCTAGTTTTCAAGCCAGTAAATGTGTTAGCCTCAGTTTGTAGTGCTGCTAGCTTGTTTTTGCGATTTGTCGGCTAAAGCTCCTTGCGTCTTAGATCTAGCTTGAGAAGGAGAAGGCGATCGCGCTATTTCTAATAACAAACAAACTAGGTGATTATTCGTGATACCGTCAGACAATCGCCTCAATTATGGAATAAGTTTCCTAAATTTGGAGTTTAGAAGAAACTTTGCGACAATAGCAGGAAAAATAATTTCACCAAACCTCTGTCTCAGCCAACATAATCGATTAAACTATGCCTTTAATGACCAGCGATCGCACATCAAGTGAATCAATAGAGCATCTGAAAATATCTCAGCCTCAATTAGAGTCGAGCCAGAAGAAATATAGCTTTTGGGCAGTTTTTAGCTCTACGTTTATCACTATTTTTCTTGCTGAAATGGGAGACAAAACTCAGCTAGTAACCTTGTTGATGAGTGCTGAATCTAGCTCCCCTTGGATTGTTTTTGTAGGTGCGGCACTGGCTCTAATTTTTACTAGTTTACTCGGAGTTTTAATTGGATATTGGCTAGCTAAAAGACTGGCTCCCCAAGCTCTCGATCTAGTTGTAGCAGTACTGCTCTTGTCGATCGCCGGCTGGCTAGTTGGCGATATAGTTGGAGCCTAGACTCCGATTCTCATTTACCGACCACCGTTTATTGCTTAGTAAAAAATGGATTGGCAACTTATTGGAATTAGTTTTATTACCGTATTTTTAGCCGAAATTGGCGATAAAAGTCAGCTGGCAGCGATCGCTCTGGGAGGCAGTTCTAAATTTCCTCGCGCCGTGTTCTTTGGTTCTACAGTTGCCTTGATTTTAGCCAGTTTTCTCGGCGTTATTGCCGGAGGCAGCGTAGCACAAATTTTACCAGAAAAGCTACTCAAAGCTCTAGCGGCGATCGGCTTTGCCACGATGGCTTTAAAAATTTTATGGCCAGATCGCGACCTAGAAGACGAATAATAGAGGTTATTAGTTATATTCTATTTAACTAAAAATCGCTATAAATTTTTTCGGCGTTAGTAAATTAAGGTATGAGTGTCTGAGTAATGCGATTGCCCGAAGGGCACTGGCTTCACCAATCGCTAAGAAAGAAAATTATTTTCTACATAAGGAACGGGGACATCCATCTAGAAATTTGCTATTTTAAGTTCTTAACTTGTTTAGAGCAGATACTAAGTCGCCTAATAATACAAAAACACTACAAAACCCTTTAGAAGTTGTTGGATACCCTAAAGGGTTTGCTACGTCTGAAATTTTTACTCAAAGAAATCTTTAATCGAATCTAGTAGGCTTTCAGAAGCATTTTCGGCTTTCTCTTGAGCCATATCGGCTTGTGCTTTAGCTTCACCCATATTCTGTTTGGCTTCGCCTTTTGTTTGTTTTAAAGTTCCTTCTACCACATCACCGGGACGATCCGTAGCCTTGCCGAAGTTTTTTTGCACCGTACCGACGCCTTTATCCATGGTGCCTTCTACTTTATCACCAACGCCTTCACCAGATACATTTTCTAAGGCAATAATTGCAGGTAAATTAATATTCTCAGCATTAACGCTAGCAGTTTTTACGGTAAAAGCATTAAAGAGAACTGCGGTAAATATTGCTAGAGCAGTTACAAAAGCGACTAGTTGGCGCGCACCGTTAACTAAATTAGTAGCAAAATTGGGATTTTTCATCAAAAATATCTAAAATTTGTTTTCATTAACCCCATTGAGTATAAGTAATATTTGTCTGAGATTAATCACTCTCAGGTTATATAGCCGCGATCGCGCAAGTTAAAATATTTAGATGCGATCGCTTTAGGCTAACTGAGAGAGCGAACTTCTTTACGATTGAAATTGCTGCCATAATCAACTAGCTAATTCTGTGTGGTTACTATGGCACGAGCGTATCAAAGTTATAACGATCGTTATCGTTAAAGCTCGAACTAATTAAAATTCGCCTTTCAATGCAGCATTACAGCGATCGCAAATTGTCGGATCGTCGGCAAAACTTCCTACACTTAGAGAATAATTCCAGCAGCGATCGCATTTCTCGCCATCGGCTTTAACTACAGCAATAGAAGCCAAACTAAAATTACTCCGATACTCTGCCTGTTGAATTGCATCCAAACTGTCTACTAACTCTACTTGGGAAGCCAAGAAGAAATAGCGCAATTCGTCTACATTTTTTTCGCTTATAGTATCGGAAGAATCATAAGATGCTAATTTTTGGCGTAACTCGGCATCGGGGATATCAAGCAGTACCTTAGCATTTAAAGAAGAACCAATTGCTTTAGCTTTTCTCGCTTCTTCCATTACCTGGTTTACTTCATCCCGTAGATTACGAATGGTATTCCAGAACTCGTTCAATTCGGGTTTTCTCCATTCCTCCTCTATTTTCACCCAACCAGATTCAAATACCGATTTATAAGGTGTTTCATATGGTAAAAATTGCCAGATATCTTCAGCCATATGGCATAGTACGGGTGCGATCGCTTTTGCTAAATTTTCTACCGCTACGGCGAGTACCGTCTGGCAGCTACGACGACGGAATGAGTCTATGCTGCTGATATATAGTCTATCTTTAGCAATATCGAGATAGAAATTAGATAAATCGACGACGCAGAAGTTTTGTACGGTTTGGAAGAAACGATAAAACTGATAACTCGAATAAGCTTCTGTTACCTCATCAAATACTTCCGTGATGCGATGCAGCATATATTTATCCAGTTCGGGTAAGTCTGCATAAGCGACGGCATTTTGTTTGGGATCGAAGTCGTGTAAGTTACCCAATAAGAAACGAGCGGTATTGCGGATCTTGCGGTAAATATCCGATAGCTGCTTGACGATGTTATTACCAATGCGAACGTCGGAAGCATAGTCTACCGAAGATACCCAAAGTCTCAAGACATCTGCACCATAAGGAGGTTCTTGTTTTTGATTCTTGCCACCCTCAACAATTGTATTGGGATCGACACCATTACCCAGTGATTTACTCATTTTGCGCCCCTGTTCGTCGACGACATAGCCGTGAGTCAGAACGGTTTTGTAAGGTGCAATCTCGTTAATCGCGACACTGGTAAGCAAACTAGATTGAAACCAACCTCGATGCTGATCCGAACCTTCTAGGTACATATCGACGGGATATTTTAAATTTCTACCTTTGACTACCGCCGCCCAAGAAGAACCAGAGTCGAACCAGACATCCATCGTATCCATACCTTTACGATAGGTGCGTCCGTTATTGCGATAGGATTCGGGTAACAATTCCTCTACACACAGTTCCCACCAAGCATCAGAACCTCGTTCGGCAATAATAGCTTTGACGTGGTTTATAGTCTCTTCAGTTAACAGTGGTTCGTTGGTTTCCTCATCGTAAAATACGGGGATCGGTACGCCCCAACTGCGCTGACGGGAAATGCACCAATCAGAACGCTCTCTTACCATAGGAGTAATGCGATTTTCTCCTTGGGCTGGTATCCAAGTTACAGTAGAAATTGCTTTTAAAGCTTCCTCACGAAATCCCTCTACCGAAGCGAACCACTGTTCGGTAGCGCGAAAGATCGTAGGTTTCTTGGTACGCCAGTCGTAAGGGTATTTGTGAGTGTAAGGTTCGTGCTTTAACAATGAGCCCGCTTCAGTTAAGGCTTCGATAATCGCCTGATTTCCTTCGCTAACTGTTTCGTTGCCTTTAGCAATCACGTTTAAACCGGCAAACTTACCCGCATCTTCAGTAAATTTTCCACCTTCGTCTACAGGAGAAAGAATGGTCAAACTATATTTTTGTCCCGTGATGTAGTCTTCTTGTCCGTGTCCGGGTGCGGTGTGAACCAATCCCGTACCAGATTCAGTAGTAATGTAGTCGCCACCGATGACGACTTGGCTTTCTCTGTCAAATAGAGGATGTCGATAAGTCATGCCTTCTAGGGCTTTACCTAGTAAGGTAGTTTTTATAGTCAAATTACGTTCTAAAGTTGCCGATAATCTTTCGACTAAATCTTTAGCGACTATCAAATAAGATACCCCTTCCTTTGCCATCATTGCTTCTACAGTAGGTAAGGGCGGACTTAATTCGACCACCGCATATTCTAAGTTCTTATTAACCGCAACTGCTAAGTTACCGGGAATAGTCCAGGGAGTTGTCGTCCAAATCGCGACATTTAAATTGGGTAAATATGCTTCTAATGTTTTGGCACCTTCTCCTAACTCAGTAACTGTAAACGCGGCATAAATACTAGGGGAAGTGTGTCCTTCTGGGTATTCTAATTCTGCTTCTGCTAGTGCCGTACGAGAACTAGGACTCCAATGAACTGGTTTCAAACCACGATAGATATAGCCTTTTAGTGCCATGTCCCCAAATACACCAATTTGTGCTGCTTCGTATTCGGGAGTGAGGGTAAGATAGGGATGTTGCCAATCCCCCCAGATGCCGTATCTCTTAAAGCCATCGCACTGTTCTTGTTGTGCTTTTAGGGCAAATTCTTTGGCTTTTTGCCTCAGTTTGAGAGGAGTAAGTTCTTTTCTTTCTTTGGACTTAATTTTCTGTAAGACTTTCAGTTCGATGGGAAGCCCATGACAGTCCCAACCAGGAATATAATCAATTTTATGACCCTGTAGCAATTTGTATTTATTGATAATATCTTTAAGAATTTTATTCAGCGCATGACCCATATGTAGGGAACCATTAGCGTATGGCGGACCATCATGGAGAATAAAGGGTTGTTTGGGATTATTCTGCGACAATTGTTCGTAAATTCGATGTTCAGACCAAAATTGCTGTAATTCTGGTTCGCGAACTTTGGAATTTGCCCGCATACTAAAATTAGTTTGGGGCAGATTTACGGTATCTTTATAGCTCTTTGCTTCTGTCACAGTCAATCTCGATCTGGCTAGGGGTTTAATTGTTTATTTGTATATTATTACTCGATCGCCCGATGTAAAGCATTCGATATTTATTTTAAAATTTTGCTGCTAGTTCATTAAAGATGAGAACCACGAGCGGAACCATAAGTGAAGTTGGATACTGGTCTGGCTTGGCAGCCTTTCTGTCAACTATCGGATACGATCTGGTGCAGATATTACAGGTTATAGGACTGCTCCGTTTTCCGCTCGACGAGAGCTTAATTTATGGAACGTCTCTCTGTATCGTCATCCCCTTCCTTATCGAGATGCTTGCGCTCCATTATCTAACGGCGAAAGACAAACAATTCTGGACCCATGCGTCGCTGATTTTCACCATCATTTATGCGGTTTTTGTGACGGCGAATTATGTCGTCCAACTAGCAACAGTGATTCCTGCCAAGTTAGTCGGAACATCTGAGGCTATTGGCATCTTGGAACAGACTCCCCATTCCATGTTTTGGGACTACGATGCCGTGGGGTACATATTTATGGGGTTGGCGACCTTGGTTGCCGTTCCAGCACTGACTGGCGTTGGTTTTGAGAAGTGGGTCAGAATCTCATTTATTGCCCATACCCTGGTGACTCCGTCGATCGGCATCGTATATTTCTATCCAACGTACTCCCAAAATCTGCTATTTCTGGGTTTTCCTTGGGGTATTACTGCGCCTCTTTTCATGGTGCTGCTGGCAATCATGTTACGCAGAAAACAGTTTACCGAAGCGGACTGAACCCAAAGTATCAGCTACATTCTTATTATTTTATTGTTAGTATGATTCAGTTGGAGGGGCGTAGTTCCGAGGCAGCCTGGGAACGGTAAGTGCCCGATGACTTCATTTTGTACTAGCAGCAATTATCGAAGGGAAATTATGTTGAAGTCTGGTCAATTGCTTAGGCGTAGAGTATTAAGATTTGTCTTATTGATCGCGATAATTTCGAGTATTGCCATGTTTGCTTTTAACTCAGCGGCGCTTGCCGATACAAAATACGATAAGGGAGCAGATAAGGCTGAAACGGCGGCAGATCGGGTAGTAGAACAAGATGCTGTCAAGGAGCGCTTTGGTAAATCGGAAAGTGGTGACCAGTTACTAGATAATGCTCGCAGCAAAGCTAATAAAAAGCTTAAATCTCTAGCAGAAGAAGCTAAATCGGAAGATGATGAATCTTTACCCCATAGTAAACGTCTATTTCTGCGTAATCTCGAAGAAAATAACTAGCAATATCTATGGCGATCGCCGAATATTTTTCTAGACTGTGGCGCGGTAAAACTTCTCGCTTTCTAACTTTGTTGGTACTCTGTTTTGCTTTAGCTGTAGGTTGTAATAACAGTCAAACCCCAAATCAGGCATCTAACAGCAACCGCATTTCCATAGGAACTACTCTCCAGGCGCGTACTCTCGATCCGGCTGATAGCTATGAGTTGGCAGGATTGAATATTATCTATAACGTGGCGGAAAGCCTTTATACCTATAAATTGGGTTCGACGGAAATTCAACCTTTGTTGGCGACGGCAATGCCTCAAATAAGTCAGGATGGTTTGACCTACACCATTCCCTTACGCCAAGGGGTTACCTTTCACGATGGTACTGCTTTTAACGCCGAAGCGATGGCATTTTCTCTCGATCGCTTTATTACTAACGGTGGTAAGCCAGCTTTTTTATTGGGAGATGTAGTAAAAAATATCGAGGCGGTTGGAGAATACGAACTGCAAATTACTCTCAAACAGCCTTTTGCCGCCTTTCCCGCCTTACTTGCTTTTCCGGGTGCTTGTGCGGTGTCGCCTCAAGCCTATAAAATTGGTGCGGGAGAATTTAATCCTAATATTTTGGTGGGTACGGGTAGGTACCAGCTAGCCGATTTTAGTAGCGATGGAATTAGTCTCAACGTTAACCCAGACTACTGGGGAGAACAACCAACTAATGAAGGAGTAGATCTCCAAATTTATGCCGGGAACTCGGCTAATTTATTCAACAGCTTTCGCACTGGTGCGATCGCCGTCGCCTATCAATCACTAGATCCCAATCAGATTCAGAACCTTATTGAAGGTGCTTCAGAAGATAAGTGGCAGGCAATTGCCGGTTCGGGAACGGTAATCAACTATTTAGTCTTAAATTTGCAACAAGAACCATTAAATCGTCTAGAAGTAAGACAAGCGATCGCTTCGATTATTAATCGCGCTTTAATCGATCGCCGAGTATTACAAGAACTGGCAGAACCGATTTACAGTTTGCTGCCGACAGCCTTCGATTCTTATCAGCCTACGTTTGAAACTATCTATGGCGATGCTAACGTAGATAAAGCCAAAGATTTTCTACGTAATTCTGGTTATTCCTCAGTCAATCCGGCGATCGTCGAAATTTGGTATCCTTCTGGTTCGATTACCCGGGGTATTGTCGCCGAAACTATCCAAGCTTACGTCGATTTAGAATTAGACGGTGCGATACAGTTCGTTCCCAACAGCGTCGAATCTGCTTCCTTTTTTAGCAATATCAGCCAAGGAATATATCCTTCAGCCTTAGTAGACTGGTATCCCGACTTTCTCGATCCAGATAATTATTTCCAACCCTTTCTTAGCTGTAGTCGCGGTTCTGCCGATGTAGGTTGTCAAGAAGGTGCGGCTCAAAGCCGAGGCTCGTTTTACTATAGCGATCGCGCCAATCAACTAATCGAGGCAGAAAGAAGAGAACGAGATTCCCAAAAACGTCAAGCTATTTTTGTCGAACTGCAACAACTCCTCGCTCGGGATGTCCCCTATATTCCTCTATGGCAAACCGAAGACTATGCTTTCGCTCAAAACAATATTAGCGGAGTTACGATTAATCCCAGTCAAAACTTTCCTTTTTGGACGATTGGCAACACGACTAACCCAATAAACGATGAAGCAAAAGCCTCTAAGTGATGGAATCACTGCCTCTCATATTGCCAAGAAAGCTTCGGCAACCCGACGCACTATATATTGCGCTCTCTCGCTCGGAATTATCTTATGGTGTGGCTTGCCTACTGGTATGGTGGCGCAGACAAATTCTTCGACAGTACAGAGTGTAGACAATCGAGATATTATCGCTGCATTAACTGAGGCTGACGTGGTCTATCTGGGAGAAAATCATGACAGTATCGAAGATCATCGGGCACAGTTAGAAATCATCGCCAAACTGTATCGCCAAAATTCCAATCTGGCGATCGCCTTGGAAATGTTTCAACGTCCTTTTCAGCCCATTTTAGACCGCTATTTAGCTGGAGAAATTGACGAAGCTCAATTGAGAAGGCAAACCGAATACGATAAACGCTGGGGTTTTGACTGGGAATATTACGCGCCAATTCTGCGCTTTGCTAAAGCTCACAATCTACCTTTATTAGCGATAAATACACCCACAGAAATAACTCGCAAGGTCGCCGAAAATGGTTTAGAAAGTTTGACCGAAGCCGATTTGCGCTATATTCCGCCAGTAAGTGAAATTGACACCGACAACCAAGATTATCGTGCCGCAAGCCGAAAGATCTATCAGGCTCACAACCATTACGGACACGGAAACAGCGATGGCTTCGACAATTTCTTTGCCGCCCAGGTATTGTGGGATGAAACCATGGCTGCCGCGATCTCCCAATACTATCGAGATAACCCCCAGACTCAGATCGTCGTGTTAGCTGGAGAAGGTCATGTAGTATACGATTACGGAATTCCCGATCGCGTTGCCAGAAGAATTGATGATGCTTCCTTTCGACAAACTTCGGTCAGATTGGGAGCGATCGATGACTCCTCTCTAGCTGGCGAAGGCAAGCCCACTGATTTTATCTGGAATTTCTAATTGGCGATCGCCAGCGATCGCCAAAGAATTATGTTCCCTAATTATTAACTACTAACCATCAACTCAGGCTTGACTCTCTCAAAGAGTTACCAATTAAGCAGTTGCGATCTTCTGCGCTTTTCAGTTGAATAGAACACAACCGAGCGACTTTTTTCTTTTGCTTCCTGACTCCTGACTCCTGACTTCTGCCTAATACCAAGATGTAGTCTACCCAAACGAAAACTGCTGTTAGTTCGCCAGCAAGTCCCAGAACTTAGTCTAGTTAGACTAGTCGTCAGCCAAACACCAAGCCAGAAATAGCAGCGATCCCACAGCCACACCCCACCAGCTTAGATAACTGATTCGGTCGATTATGCCCATGGGAATAAATACTAAAACTGTTGTCAGTAACCAATTTCCGAGCAAAAGTAGAATGAACGTTAAAAAAAACATAATATTCATAGTCTGTGCTTGCCGATGAAATTTTTTTCTTATTACAGCAGTTGGTTTATAGTCTGGGATATTAATCAAAGTTAACTAGTCGCTCGAGATTGAGAAACTAAACTGTACTAGTAGTTATGTCGCGTAAATCCCTGTAATTCCCCCGTTCTATATCTGTTACTAACAAAAAGGTTTTTAATATGGTAGAACACAAATAGTATTATAATCTAATCGACATTAAGGAAATAAGCAATAATTAGGAGAATGACCAAACAGAAAAGATGGTGTAGACTAGAGACGGTCGCTACAGCTATCGGTACAATTACCATATCCACTTCGAGCGCGCTCGCGCAAAATACCCTCGCTCACTTAAATCTAGTATTAGGCTTCGAGCGAGCCACAGCGGTAGTAACTGGATATACCAACGGCTCTTACTCCTTAGCCTCGATCGCCAATCGCGATCGACACGACAAACCCTGTATGGGTTATGGCGATCCCAAACCAGATCACACTATGGTTTTACAAAATGATTTCGAGCAACTATCTCTCCATGTAAATAGTGGCGGCAAAAACACCACTCTAGTAGTTAAAGGTTCGGGTAAAGAGAATATTCGCTGTGCTTTTGGGAAGAAAGCAATTAGAGATGCTCTCCTACAAGATACTAACTGGCAACGAGGGGAATATCATATTTGGGTGGGTTCGATGCAGCCCAATCAGAGAACTACCTATCGGCTTTCCGTAAAGCAGTAACCCAAGTGTAGATTTCACTTCAAAAGTTAGATTCCCGAAATTGATAGAGAAAGGTAAAATAAAAATCGTTGAATGTTCGAACAAAATTCATGTTCTCTCAAGCGATCGCAGACTTTCGCATTGTCTTTAAGCGCGACCCGGCAGCAAGAAATTGGTTAGAAGTTTTAGTTTGTTATCCAGGTCTACATGCTCTCTTTTTACATCGTTTTGCCCACTGGTTGTACTGCATCGGCATTCCTTTTTTTCCCAGATTCGTGTCTCATTTGGCTCGATTTCTAACGGGAATTGAGATTCACCCAGGAGCGCAAATTGGCAGAGGAGTCTTTATCGATCACGGTATGGGAGTAGTAATCGGCGAAACAGCCATTGTCGGCGACTATACAATCATCTATCAGGGAGTAACTCTGGGAGGTACGGGCAAAGAGACGGGAAAACGCCATCCAACTTTGGGAGAAAACGTAGTAGTTGGTGGAGGAGCCAAAGTCCTTGGCAATATTCAAATCGGTAATGACGTTCGAATCGGTGCGGGTTCTGTGGTTCTCAAAGATGTTCCCTCTAACTGTACGGTAGTCGGCATTCCTGGGAGAGTAGTCTATCGTTCTGGAGTTAAAGTCGATCCTCTAGAACACGGCAATTTACCCGATTCTGAAGCGGCAGTCATTCGCAGTCTGCTAGACCGCATCGAATCTTTAGAAAGAGAAGTAAGGCAACTCAGACAATCTCAATCCGATCGTAGCTCTCTAGTTACGGCTCTGTCAGAAACAAATGACAATGAATTAGACCCCTGTTATCGCTCTAACAATAGCTGTTTGCTCAGAGATCGAGAAATTAGAGAATTTTTAGGAGAATATGACTAGGGATTAACCGAGCGAACCGACCAAGTGCGATCGCCTCGTAAGCAGTGTAAAAAACGATTTTGTGGTTCGCCTTTTAATTCTAAGTGGTCTACTTTGGTAGGGGTTAGTAATAGCAGACAGAAGTTAGGTAAAGGTGCTTGTTTATCGGGAACTGCGATCGCGAAAGCGCCCCGCTCGGCTCGTGGCTTTTCTGGATGAGGCCAAGCGAACTGCGACCGCGCTCCATCGGATAAATCGTGCCAAGTTGTTTGCCGTGCCGTCTGTAAATCTTTATCGGCAAAGTCTGCCGTTACTAAAGTCAAACTACCCGTGAGGCGAAACTGTTCCCGAGTTTTGGTAAAGTACCAGCAGGCTTCACTTTGAGGTAGATGCTCGATATCTCTAATTTTTTTACTGCGAGAGTCTACGGCGATTTTGAGATCGTTGGTATTGACGAGAAAACCTCTAAACACCACCGTACGATTGGCTGGAGTACTTTCTGGAGTAACGGTTGCTAGTTGTAGGTATCGAGAGTGGGGTTGAGAGCGATTGCGATGAATTGCCCGAGCTAGGGGCGATCGCCAAGAAGCAAGAGACATTTAAAAAGTTATAATTACTGCCATGCTGCATTTTGAATATTCTAGTACGATCGACGCGCCTCTAGAGATAGTGTGGCAATTTCACGAACGACAAGATATTCTCGATATTTTGACTCCACCCTGGCAACCGGTTACCATAGTGCGCCGGGAGGGAGGATTAAATGTTGGGGCAATTAGCGAGTTTCGCCTAAATCTCGGTCCAGTTCTCGTTAAATGGGTAGCCAAACATATTGAATGTCAGCCCCAGCGAATATTTACCGATATTCAAGTTGAAGGTCCGATGCAGTCTTGGCAGCATCGTCATCTGTTTAGTTCAGAAGGCAATCAAACCAGATTGACCGACGCGATCGACTACCAAATACCCGGAGGCTGGCTGGTAGAATTGCTTTTGGGTTGGTGGGTAGATTCTCGTCTCAAAGAAATGTTTCGCTACCGCCATCAGATAACTCAAGAAAAATGCCAAGTTATCTCGACAAAAGAATGATCCTCGAGCGCGATCTAGAGTAACCGCCACCGAGCTTTCTCCTAATAAATCTATCCTACTTCAGTCTTCGGCGTGAGTAGCAAGTATAGAGAAGGGACGACAAGTAAGGCACTTAGGGTTGCGGCAATCAAGCCAAAAATAATCGCGCTACACAACGGCATCCAGGTTGGATCGCTCAACGCTAAGGGAATCAAGCCGATAATTGTGGTGATGCTAGTAGTCAATACCGGTCGCAGGCGGTCAGCAACCCCATTAGCCGCCGCTTGCTTTTTTTTTATCCCCTCTTCTTGATAGCGGTTCATGGTATCGACCATGACGATCGCATCGTTGACCACAATTCCCACTAAGGCGATAATGCCGATAAAAGCAGTAAAAGAAAACCGAATCCCGACCAGGAAAAAACCCCCGAACGTGCCGATGGTGGTAAAGGGAATTGCCAGCAGAATAATAAAGGGCTGTCGGAAAGAACCCAGTTGCAGCACCAGTACCGCAAACACTAAAAAGACCGCCAGCGCTAGTGCCTGTCCTGCCGAACCAAAGGTTTCTGCTTGGTCTTCTGTTTCACCGCCAAAGCTATAGCTGTAGCCTTGAGGCCAGGACTGCTGCATTTCTTGGAGACTTGGTTCTAACTCTGCCAAAATCTGACCGACGGTATTGCCTTCATTTTTCGCGAGCACCGTCACCGTACGTCGTCCGCCAGGACTAACCGCTGGGTTGACAGCAAAAACTTCCCCTCTGGCTCTGGCGGCAGCGACCAGGGTTTCTTGATAGGTATCGCCGACTGCGGTTTCGGCGATCGCAGTTTCTGGAGCTACAAAAGCTTCTTGATTGGGACGAACTCGCTCCCCCGTGGGACTTGCTAGCTCGACAATTACTTCGTACACACTCGGATCGATGATCACCATGGGAATTCGCTCTAAAATACCTTGGTAATCTCCCCCTAGTTGGGTGGTAACCAGCTGAGGCGTGAAATATTCTCCTTCGGTGTAGTTAAGATAGGCAATTACACCATCGAAGGGGGCATAAATGCTGGCACCTTCTAATGCTACCTCCGCCTGCGTCACTCGCGCCTGAGCGGTATCGATTTGTGCCTGGGTAGCTTGGAGCTGTTCTCGAGCGGCTTCTACCTCAGCCTGTGCCGCCTGTACGTTAGCTTCAGACTCCCGGAGAGTTCCGGTGCGGGTATCGAGTTCGGCAGCAGAAATAGCTCCCTGTTCAAAGAGAAATTGATAGCGTTTGAGTTGGGTTCGAGCTAGATCCTGGCTAGAGCGGACTCGCTTGAGTTGAGCCCGTGCCCGGGCAACTTGAGCTGCGGCGGCGGCTCGCTGTTGTCGTGCCTCGGCTAAGGCGGCTTGCGCCTGCTGCAGGTCAGCAACGAGTTCGCGATCGTCAACCCGTGCTAGCAGTTCGCCTTCCCTGACAAAGTCACCTTCTCGTAGTCTGCGACCATTGCGATCGGCAAGATAAGTAATATCGCCTTCTACTTCAAAAGTCAGATGCTGATACTCGGCAGCCCGAACATGGCCCTCGCTTGATACCCAAGCTCGGATCGGTTCTCGCTCGGCAGTTGCCGTCCTTACCGACAAGGGAGCAGTTGCGGTCGTCGTCGCTTCTTGTCTGGAATTTTCCTGGAGACGCATCACCGTTATGCCGCCAATTACTAAGACAATTCCCAGCACCGGAACTAGCCATCAATATTTCTTTAAAGTAGATTTGAGTTGATTTTCTGGAGACTCGTTCTGGTTTTCCTCGTCGGCTCTTATTTTTTCTGGTGGAGGCTCGCGAAACTTTGTCTCGTTAGAATTGTCGTTGCCGTTTTGCTCTTTTAGCTCTTCTGGCTCTACAGCCCATGCTTGCTCAACAGCATCCTTAGTGGTGTCATCTGAGGCAACGTGTTTGTGTTTAGTTGATGCGGACTTTTCCTCGGAGGACATAAAAATAAATTGATTAAAACCGATCGATCGCAATCTTGCTAACTAATACCAAATCAAAAGCGCGAACGAAACTTTGCCCTTACCAAAATGATGTGTAACATTCTGTTTTCAAATTGGTATAGAGTCTTGACCTAGAGATCTAACTATTCTGCTCGGGACAGGATGACTGAGACAGAAGGTCGATCTAGATCTAGATCTAGTTGTAGTTGGCAAATTCATCGCTCCCAATTTTGAGCATTGCCTCTCGTTTCTCCTCTAGCAAATCCAAGAAAGTTCGACCGATATAGTTAATTTAAAATAGATGACTACTCAGTCACATCATGCTCGGGTTATACTCTGGCACCTTCTCTCTTGAGATAGACCTTCTCAAACTCCGTAGACAATTACAGAATTCAAGTTTTGCTTTTGGATTTGAAGTCTGACAGTCAAAGAACAAAGAACATTTTCAAGACAGAGCGAAGATAAATTATTGCTCTTTTCTTCTTCTGGCTCTGTTCGCATACTTTCTCGTTACTGATTACTTTATAGACTCAAAATCTCTTCGGTTCTTTTACCTAGTTGAGAACTGATAACTGTCGCTCGATAGTAGCCAGAGAAACTTGCTCGAAGTATTGCTGTTGAAATTGCTGTTCGGCGATCGCCAGTTCGAACTCTCGTAATTCTAGTGATAAATCTTCCTGGAGTTGGCTTTTGTGCCAATTAAACTGATATAGATCCTCTGTTTGCTGCAGCTGGAATCCAAGCTGAGAGAGGGTTTGCAAACCGACATTTAAAGCGCGATTGCAGAGGTTTAATTTTTCTTTGAGCTGCTGGTGGCTAACGGGCTTGTGGGTACGACTTAAATATTTAGCAATTCCGACTAACTGCTGCCAAACAACCCGAGCATTTAAAGCTTGAGGTGCGCGATAAGCCAAAACTAATTTACGGTTGCGGGCGACAGCCTGGCGATATTGACGCTGGATTTCCGTCCAACTTGAAGGGCAGTGCTCGAGAACTTCTATTGCAGAAGCAGTTTCTCGGCAATCTAAAGCGGTCGAATTACGACGGCAGTCGATAATTAAATTTGTCTCCTTAGTTGCAGTTTCTCTAGGTAACCCATCGTAGCGCGATCGCAATTCAATTAAGCGAATTTCGTATTGTTTTTGATAACTATTAAAGTCGAGTTCGGCAATAACGTCGCAAGGTTGAGTTTGAGGAATTTCGTCGCGATAATGCCCCCACCAAACTCCAGGAAAACCCTCATTGGTAGAATCATCCCAAAGTTTAAAACTAGTTTTGATATATTGTATTTTGCGACCGCTATAGTCTGTAATATTACTGTTCCAAACGTTGGTAAACCAGCAGTTTGCGATTAGTAATTTGGGAATGGGATTGCCCATACCGCAGGGCTCTAATAAGTTTAATTCGTAAAATAACTCTTTACCCAACTCGGCAACGGTAACCGTTAGGTCTGCGACGATGTCGGGTGCGATCGCCATTGTTGCTTCTTGCTGTCTTAGCTCTTGATTAATCGCTTCGGTAAATAAAGGTAGATTTTCTAGGGGCAAGCTCAATCCTGCTGCAAAAGGATGGCCGCCAAAACTATGCAGCAAATTGCGCTGAGATTTTACTAACTGATAGAGATCGATATTGGCAATCGATCGCGCCGACCCTTTGGCGATCGCATCACTGCCGCTACTCAATAAAATTGTGGGACGACTGTATTCTTGGGCAATTTGTCCTGCAACTAATCCCAAAACTCCACCCTGCCATTGGGGATCTTCGAGGACGATAACTGAAGTAGTAGACAAGTCGAGTCGGACTAGTTTTTGTTTGACTCGTTCGGCAACGTCTTTCTGTAAGGCTTTACGGCGAGTATTGGCTAGTTCGGTTTCTGATGCTAGTCGAGCGCAAAGATCGCGATTGCCACTGGTTAATAGTTCGATACAGAAACTAGCATCTCCATGAATGCGACTGACGGCATTAATTCTCGGTCCAATTCCAAAAGAAATATCGGTAGGGCGATCGCCACTGCGACGGCATAATTCTAATAGTTTGGTCACCCCCGGACGAGTCGCGGTTTTGGGGTCGAGTTGTTGGCGTAGCTGCTCGATCCCTCTTTGTGCTAAATAACGACAGTCTCCTTTTAACTCCACCAAATCGGCAATCAGTCCAATTGCTACCAAATTTAGTAAATATTCTAAAGGCTGTTGGGGAACTTCGGGTAGAGTTTGATAGAGTGCTTCTACGAGTTTGTATGCCACTGCTACCCCAGAAAGATGATATAAGGGATGGTTGGTTGCTAAATAGCGAGGATTGATAATTGCCATTACTGGAGGGCGCGACTCTGGTAGGGTGTGATGATCGCTGACGATAATATCGATTCCCAGTTGGCGAGCATAGTTAATTTCGGCTAAATTAATGCTTCCCGTGTCGCAGGTAACAATTAACTTGGTTCCCGAGACTGCTAATCTTTCAATACCGGAATTATTTAAACCGTGAGATTCGCTTAAGCGATTGGGAATATAGTATTCAAGCTGTAAATACTGGGGAAAAAACTGCCCCAAACCATCCCACAAAATGCTGGTTGCAGTGATGCCATCGGCATCAAAATCACCCCAAATTGCCACCTTTTCTCCTGTTTCGCGGGCTTGCTGTAAACGAGCGATCGCTCCAGTCATTTCTGCGCCAAACTCAAAAGGAGAGGCAGGGTTATATAAATTGGGATCGAGAAAACCCAGTAATTGTTTTAAATCTCTAATACCTCTTTGCCACAATAATTGCGCCGCATATTTTCCTTCAGAGTTACGAGTATAGGGTTTTACTGCATCGATAAACCACTGAGGTATTGGTGAAGGAGTTACTAACTGCCATTGGGTTTGAGAATTCATTAACTACAATAACTAGCATCGTTCGGTCGTAACTCAATCTTAAATCTCCCCTGCATAAATCGATCGCCTCAAACGTATAAATTTTAAAGTCTTTCTCTGAAAATTATGTGAAAAGTAGGATGGTTTTACTGGTAACTATATCTCTCACTACGATCGCTAGCTATTTAAATATAGTTTTAACTGAAGAAATCAAAGCGCTATCTGCGGCGATCGTAGCTACTCTGGGTTTGGTTCTCAGTCTATTTTTTGCTCCTTCATCGCTCAAAATAATTTTATTAACCTGGTTGCTATTTTTTTATAAATTCAATGTAAAGTTTACTAACTAATTTTCTCAATCTATTTTTTCATTTACTCATCACTATTTTTATAAAGTTTTTGTAAAGAAGCTGCCTATTTTTTTAAAGGATTATTGTATTTGTGTTATTTGTGTATATTTAATACTAGCGGTTCTTAAATTTAATGTTAATATGTGATTGAAATAGATGATTTGTCTGGAATGAATGCTAATATATGCGATCGCGATCGCTATAAACATTTAAATGTTCGTGCTGAATTTTAGGCAAAATTATCTAATTTTTACAAATTTTGATTTGTTTTGTTCTCTCTTACACACGATTACGAATTTAGCCGACCATGAAAATACTTGGATTAATGCTTTTCGTTTCTCAAATGTTTTATTTAGTAGGTGGTTTTCCCCGCCTATTAGTTTTCAATCAGTTATTACATTTAGTAACGAGCCAGTTACGATTCTGATTGACAAACAAGCCGTTAAATTCGGCATAAATATTTCCAAGCTTATATAATTTCCTAGCTAAAATCTTAAGATTAAAACAGCTAGGATTTTTTTAGCAATAAAAGTAGCTAAATTAAAGTTATTTCTGAGATTTTACTTGGATTTTTCCTTAATTTCATTTACGATTGCTTGGGTGATAGTCTTGAGAGACTTTAGGGATTGGTCGAGTTGTTTTCGAGTACCAATTTATTAGGGGTCTATCCCAAATTGAAAACCTTTTCAGATTGGTCTGAGGCGGTCTACAAAGCTTTTGTGCTAAAATTTTTGAGTATTTTATTATAATGCAGCCAAACTTAAGCTTAAAGCCAATTTTTGGAGACACTACATGACTAGCAGTTACGGTGCAGATCAGATTCAAGTTTTAGAAGGACTAGAGGCAGTACGCAAGCGTCCGGGAATGTATATCGGTTCTACGGGACCAAAGGGACTGCATCATTTAGTATATGAGGTAGTAGATAACTCAATCGACGAAGCACTAGCTGGTTATTGCACTCATATAGAAATCGAGCTAGAAACCGATGGCTCGATCTCTGTAACCGATGATGGCAGAGGAATACCTACAGGCATTCATACTAAAACTGGAAAGTCTGCTCTAGAAACGGTAATGACAGTATTACATGCTGGTGGTAAGTTTGGTGGCGGTGGCTACAAAGTTTCTGGTGGTTTACACGGAGTCGGAGTTTCCGTAGTCAATGCTCTGTCGGAATGGGTAGAAGTAACCGTCTGGCGAGAAAAACAGATCCATGTCCAACGCTACGAAAGAGGTATTGCTCGGGGAGAGTTAAAAGTAACACCCAATAAACAAAACCCCGAACGCACTGGAACTTCAGTCAGGTTTTTACCAGACAGGACTATTTTTACTGAGACTACCACCTTTGAATATGAAATTTTGGCAAAACGGTTAAAAGAGTTAGCCTATCTCAATGCGGGAATAAAAATAACTTTTACCGACAAGCGAGAAGCAGAAATCCGTCAAGACGTATTTTGTTATGAAGGTGGCATTAAAGAATATGTCACCTACATGACTAGAGAAAAACAGCCACTCCATGAAGACATTATTTATGTGGCAGGAGAAAAAAATGGCGTTAACGTTGAAGTTGCCTTGCAGTGGTGTATAGATGCCTATAGCGATAACCTGTTGGGATTTGCCAACAATATCCGTACGATCGATGGTGGTACTCATTTAGAAGGTCTGAAAACGGTTCTAACCAGAACTATGAATAGTTATGCCCGCAAGCGCAATAAAATTAAAGACAGCGAGGCTAACTTAGGCGGTGAAAATGTACGAGAAGGTCTAACGGGAGTAATTTCGGTTAAAGTTCCAGAACCAGAATTTGAAGGACAAACCAAAACCAAACTAGGTAACACTGAAGTTCGAGGCATTGTCGACTCCCTAGTAGGGGAAGTGTTAAACGAGTATTTAGACTTTAATGTGAATGTTGGCGATGCGATTATTGAAAAAGCCGTTCAAGCTTTTAAAGCCGCCGAAGCTGCCAGACGTGCCAGAGAATTAGTCCGCCGTAAGTCGGTTTTGGAATCTTCGCCCCTTCCTGGTAAATTAGCAGACTGTAGTTCTCGCGATCCTCGAGAGTCAGAAATCTTTCTCGTTGAAGGTGATAGTGCTGGTGGTTCGGCAAAACAGGGAAGATCGCGACAGTTTCAGGCAATATTGCCTTTAAGAGGTAAAATCATCAATATTGAAAAGACTGATGATGCCAAAATCTACAAAAATACCGAAATTCAGTCGATGATTACCGCCTTAGGACTGGGTATTAAAGGAGAAGAATTCGATCCCTCTCAACTACGCTATCATCGCATCGTCATTATGACTGATGCCGATGTTGACGGGGCACACATCAGAACGCTGCTGCTGACTTTCTTCTATCGCTATCAACGGGAACTAGTAGACCAAGGCTATGTATATATTGCTTGTCCGCCATTGTACAAACTAGAACGGGGACGCAATCATTACTATTGCTATAGCGATCGCGACTTACAGCAGCGCATCAGTGAGTTACCGGCAAATGCTAACTATTCGATTCAAAGATTTAAAGGTTTGGGTGAAATGATGCCAGAACAGCTTTGGGATACCACGATGAACCCCGAAACTCGGATGATGAAGCAGGTAGAAATTGAAGATGCAGCCGAAGCCGATAGAATATTTACCGTTCTCATGGGCGATCGCGTCGCACCCAGACGGGAGTTTATCGAAACTCATGCACCTAAATTAGACCTTGACGATCTCGATATCTAATTTGTGTCATTATCTCATTGCCTATGGTTTGTTGATGTTTCCGATAGCTCTAAGAAAACCAGATTATTTGTCTGCGATCGCGCTATTTTTTGTCCGCTGGAGTGGAGCTATCGAATTACTTCAAAGCATTACGCATTCACCTACGCCAAGTTAATAAATGTCTAAGCATACTCAAGCTCATCTCAACCGTACGATAAAAAAGAACCAGCCAATGGCAGTCAGGCAAAAAACTTTAAAACAAATGCAATACTATATAGGAGCTAAGTTAATTGAAGTTGGCATAGATCCTCAATCAGTGATGTACCGCTGGTCGGTAAGCGACCGCCAAGATGAGCAAATTTGTACTCTTAGTGCTTTTTGGGGCGAGTCCTTAGAAAAGCTACTTTCAGGAACAGAACCTCTCACTGGTTCTGAGTTGATTGACTGTGCTAGAGCAAATGCCTCTTCTGGAGTCGAAAACGCAGCTAAATTATGTGGTTACGGTAGCGATGTCAGTCACTTTCAGTCGGCATTAAAAGAGACATCTCAACAAATGGAACTGTTTGCCGAACAACAAGCTAAGCTACGTCGCCTCATGGCAGAATAGTTTGACTGATTGGTTAAAAATTTTTCTATTTCACATCTTATTGGCGATCGCCAAATTTTAAGTATAGACCCAAGCAGTTAATTGAAGACAGTCCCGTTACCAACTGTTTCCAAGTTGAACCGGCATTCTCCGAGACAAATATGTCACCTTCATTAGTACCGAAAGCAGCTGTATTTTCTAGGGCAACTAGATTTTTGGTGTTGATATTGCCCGAAAACCATTGAGGTAGACCTTGCTGGCATTTTTCAAATCTTCCCGAACCAGCAAGTGGAAGCCGATAAATTGCCGCTCTGCAGCCGCGAGGACCGTCAGATACACTCATCAAAATCTGGTTATCGCAAACTGCTACAGCCCGTGCATAACTAGAATGAAGTCCATCCCGCTCGAATTGCCAGGAATTACCTTTATCTCTGCTAATAGCCAAACCCCGTCCTGTAGCTGCCAAGACTAAGTTGGGATGACTGTCTACGGTTATCACTTGGTGAACGTCGGCTTCAAGGTTAATCGTTGGCTGCCATGATTTCCCCCAATCTGTGGAGCGGAGAATCCCCCCTACATGGACGTTGACATAGAGATCGTTCTGCGACGACATCGCAAGAGTGCGAACTGCGGGAGGATCGCCCCAAGGTGTGTACCACTTAGAGCGATCTTCAATATGATCGAAGCTGTCAATAAAATCGATGCCACTATCCGTAATCCAGGCTAGATGAGCTTCTGAGGTTCCTACGAGAACTTTTTCTGTTAGTGGTAGGATGCAGTTCAGTTGTAGGTCTTTAACAGAAGCTACTTCAGTCCATTTGCCATTGTCAGTACGACAGCAGACCGATTTAGAGTCTCTCACTACCCAAAGTCCATCGTTATTATAGGCGAGGGCATTAATCTGATGTCCAGAGAGTTCTAGATGTTGCTGAGAATCTTTATAAAACCACAAACCTTCAGCCGTTGCCGCGATCGCCTGTAAAATAGTAGTTTTTCCTGAGGAAGGTTTGGAAGTTTCCCCCGATTGTTGTTTTGTAGTAACCATCTTGAATAATTTTTATCGATACTATATATCTATGGTAGTAATATAAATTCTCAACAAACTACGACCTGAGTCGTATTAAACTGCGTCTACTTTGAAACCAGTAGTTTTTTATTTTTCTACTTTTTCTAAAGTATCAATATCTGAGATACTAAATTCAAGATACAAGGGCAAGAGGCAAAGGGAAAAGGGATTTGGCTAAAACTCCAGTTCTCTATATGGAGGCGGTTTAGCCTCGATCGTTGGTAAGCTTAAAATGAAATTTTTGGTGACTTAAGCACTTTCCAAGGTAACAAAAACCAGGGAACTTTGATATTTGGTATCAGCCAGGTGTATTTTCTCAGTGTGGCTAATCAAAAGACTGCAAAAACTGGAGAGAACGTAAGGAAACGGGGTGCTCCTGCTCCCCATCTCGGTCGACCAAATTATATTCTTCGGCAACTTCGGCTACCATGCAAACCTTACCAGTGCGGCGCATGATGTTGAGTTCGGCAGCTAAAGCGGCGATCGGATCCTGAGTCAAAAAACTGTTGGATAACTATCGAGATCGTTCTAACTCCATTGTTGAACAGTTAATCCAGCCCTTTGTGCTGCTGTGGTTCCCCATTTAATATTGGATCGGATCCAATTGAAATAACCCACCACCAATCTGGTTGTTATTTCTGTTTGCTCCCATATCTTGCCAAACCTATTTTGTCCTCGATGCCACCTATCAGTTTGCTGTCTGACAATACCATTAGTTCGTTCTAGACGTTGAGTTTTATCTTTGCCCATATAATGCTCATATTTTTCTCCTAAAACTCGTTCGTATCCCCACCATTGTCTGTTCCAGTATTTACACAGTCAGCTTTCCCTTCAGTGATAACTACTAACTCTTCTAAAAAGCAATCCGTATGCTTTCCCACCCAAGCCTCTAAAATCAAGCCACTACTTTGATGGAACGCGGCCTACTAGTTGATTTCTGATTTAATTTGATTGTGTAGTTTTACTGATGACTATTTCTATCTGTTTGGGCAATAGTTGAATCATTATCTCGTTACAATCTTTGTCTCCAGTTAATCCGACATTGTCATGACCCGCATAATTTTTTTCTTTAGCTCTTTGTTGGTGATACTGTTTTTTCACCTAGCCACCCCCACCCAAGCAAAACTTTTAAAATCTCTTGATTTTGAAAACGGACTTTCCGGGCTCGAACGTACCCAGATTACGGAATGTGCCAGTATCGACGTTAGTTCCGAAGTTGCGCAAAGTGGTAAACACAGCATGCGTACTGCCGTCGACAATTGCGGCGAACGCGCCGAAGCAACCATTTTCATTCCGAAAAAAGAGAAAGAATATTGGGCTGGCTTTAGTTTCTACGTTAAAAGAGAGGACCTAAAACCCGGAAGAAAAGATTATACTCTTTTTCATCAAAATGTCAGTGTAGGCGCAGCACATGCTGACAAAACGCAGGACTGGACTTGTGGCCCTGCGAGGAAAATAACCTATGGCTTTACGCCGGACGGGAAATTTTCCCACCGGCTTTATTATCCGGGGTCAGGAAACAAAATGCTCTGTAAGTCCTATAGCAGTAGTATAAATTTCGATGCCTGGAATGAAATGATTCTCCATTTTAAGATAAGTACGGGTCGTACCGGCTTCATGGAAGGCTGGCTAAATGGCAAGCAATTTATGAAGTATACTGGACCGCTGACACGTAATTCGCTGCGGTCGCCAGGCTTGTGGAAAATGGGCGTTTATACAGGGGATCCCGGAAACGGCTCGCGGGTTGTCTATATTGACGATGTAAAAGTAGGGGATGCCAGTTCTTCTTATGAAGAAGTATCCTCATTGAGGAGGATAAACTCAGACTAAACATCATCTGCTATCAATTTATTTAGCTCCCTAAGCTGCTACTGCTGGGTGAGAGATAAGTGGGGTGAAGTTTTGAATGTCATTCTAAACGGGTGTATCTGCTTACTACCTGAGTACTACTTAAGTCATATTAATCTCGATCTGTGAATTTTATTGGTAAGCCTAAAAATTAAATTTTTGGTGACTTAAGCACTCCCCAAAGTAGCAAAAACCAGGGAACCTTGATATTTGGTATCAGCCAGATATATTTTCTTAGTGCGGGTAAACCAAAAGGCAGCAAAAACTTGAGAGAACGCAGGGAAACGGGGCGATCTCCATCTCGGTCGACCAAATTATATTCTTCGGCAACTTCGGCTACCACGCAAACCTTACCCGTGCGGCGTATGATATTAGGTTCGGCAGCTAAAGCGGCGATCGCTCTACCCACTAGTAAAGGACTTTCCCAATTGTAACCGTTGCCAAAAGTCGCACTAGCATCGGCTTCATCTATTTGGGCGGCAAAATTAGTAATATGTTCCGTACCCACAATTCCCGGCCAGACCGAAATCGAAGCGATATTATCGGGTTTTAACTCCTCCGCCATATCAGCCGCCAAGCGATCGCAAGCTGCTTTACCCGCACCGTAAGCAGCACCAAAAATGTAAGACATGCTACCCCAAGAGGAAATAGTCACAATCAGTCCCGATCCGCCTTCACTCATCAGACGCGCTGCTAAAACACTGGCAACATAATGACTGCGAAGTCCGACATTATTTACCGCATCCCACAGTCCGATCTCCGACTTCCAGAAGGGTTTGCCATAGGAATTTCTCAGTGCCCGAACTCCGGAAAAAACATTATTGACGAGTAAATCCAGTCGTCCCCGTTCTTCATGAATGCGCTCGAATAGTTGTCTCACCTGTCGATCGTTGCTATGGTCTACCTGGACGGGAACACAAACACCACCAACTTCTTCTACAGCTAGCTGAGTTTCCCTCAAACTGCCAGATACTTCGCGATCGTTGGAGCGTTCGAGACTACGACCAGTGATATATACAGTAGCACCAGCTTCTCCCAGACCGATGGCAATACCCTTACCGATGCCTCGTGTTGCACCGGTAACTAATGCGATCTTATCTTTAAGGTCGGTCATGATTGCTGTCGAGCGTAATAATAGATAACCGTGTCAAAATAATTTAAGCAAATTATTCGATAAATTGATTTGAGGTTTTAGCGGTCTTGCAGTTTATCTCTTTACTGTTAAGTGGCATAGGATTATTCCTCAGTATTTGGATTATAGTCCCCGCTCCTAACTATTTTCTTCTACCTCTAGGTGTAGTAGTTCCCGAAGTTAGTCCTTGGCTAGTTGGAATTAATGCGATCGCCGTAGTTATCGCTATCTTGCAACTTCATTATAGTTATCTTCTATTTGGTGTGGTATTAGCTGCTAGTCTGCTGGCTCTAGGTCTGAGTTTACTGCCCCTAATCCAGTTGCCCCAAGTCAATCGCCAGTTTGCCGCAGCTATGGAGACAGCCTTGGGAACGGATTATTTAGATAAGATACCTCAAGCAGTAAAGTCGCAAATGCGACCGCGACCGTTTATCCTAGCCGATGTTTTTCGCGGCATTACCCTAAAACAAGTGCGGGTACAAAAGGGGATTAACTTTGCTAGTCCCGATGGAGTTGAACTCAAACTAAACACTTACCGTCCCTTACAGTTAGGTAAAAATCCGGGAATTATCGTTATCTATGGCGGAGCGTGGCGACAAGGCAATCCCAATAATTACCAGACATTTAGCCGTTACATGGCAGCACGAGGTTACACGGTCATCGCCATTGATTATCGCCATGCACCTCAATACAAATTTCCCATCCAACTCAAAGATGTTCAAACAGCCTTACAATTCATCAAAGACCGCGCCGATATTTTAGAAATAGATTGCGATCGCCTGGCTTTAGTAGGGCGATCCGCAGGAGCACATCTGGCAATGCTTGCCGCTTATCAACCAGATGCCATCAAGTTTAAAGCAGTAGTTAATTATTATGGACCTACTAATTTACCTGAAGGATACCGCGATCCACCCGTTCCCGATCCGATCCATACCCGTGAAGTTCTAGAAAATTTTTTAGGAGGAACTGCCGAATCAGTTGCCGAGCTTTACCAGCAAGCGTCTCCAATTAATTATGTTAAGTCCGATCTGCCTGCTTCACTGTTAATTTACCCAGTACGCGACCACTTAGTGCAGGCAAAATATGGCAGGCAATTATACGCTGAATTCCAAGAGACGGATAGTCTTGCCATTTTGCTAGAAATTCCTTGGGCAGAACACGCTTTTGATGCCGTATTTGCAGGAGTTGGCAATCAGCTTGCCCTGTATTACACCGAACGCTTTTTGGCATGGGCATTTACCAGGTAGTAGGAGCGAAGCGACTTTCGGGAGTCACCGAGTATAAAAAAGTAGAAAGTAGAAAGCGCAAAGAAGTAGGAATAAATTTTATCCAAGTCTCCCAGTCTACCCCTTTCCTTTGCCTCTCAGTTTTCCTGTTTTTTTCTACCGTTCACCACTAGTAAAACTACGAACATCAATAAAGGAATCGAGACTGTAGACCAGCCGAGCGCTAACAACCAACTAGGATAACCTCCATAGGGAGTTCGAAGATCGGTAGAAAATTGAGCGGCAAGTAGAGCCACCAAAATAATCGGAACCAGATATTTAATAGAAAAATTCCACCATTTTCCCACTTGCCATTCGCTGACACTATTTATATATCTTCTCAGCTTCTCACTGCCATAGAGCCAGCCGACTAAAATTGTCTGAAAAATTCCGATTGAGACTAAATTATAGTTAGTTACAAAATGATCGATCGCATCTAAAAAATACAGTCCGGCTTTAGTAGTATAAATAGTTCCAGCTAAAAATCCCAGGCAGCAAACACCTATTGCAACTCGCGATACTTGCCAGTCACTGCGTTCGTCCAAAATCGCGGCATTTAAAGCCTCAACAATAGAAAAGGCACTGTCAATTCCCAGTGAAAAGAGCATGACAAAAAACATCAGGCTAAACAGCCAGGGAAGAGGCATCAAACTTAAAGCTTCGGGAAACACGACAAAAGCTAACCCAGGACCCGATGCTGCTAGTTCGGTTACGGGAGTATTAGTTTGTAGGCTCATATAGCCGAGAATGGCAAAAACGACAAAGCCAGCAAACAAACTGATGCCACTATTAATTAATGCAGTCAACCAAGTATTTTTAGCAATATCATCTTCCCTATCTTTATAGCTGCCGTAGACTATCATGATTCCAAAAGCTAGAGTAAGAGTAAAAAAAATCTGAGAAAAAGCAGCAGTCCAAACTTCAGGAACTCTCAACGAATTCCAGTTTGGGGTTAAATAGACCTGCCAGCCGCTTAAAAAACCGGGTAAAGTTACCGCTCGTATCAACAAGGCAAATAGTAACAAAACCGGTAGCGGAACGCTGTAGATCACGACTTTTCCGACGCTGTCTGTACCCCGGCAAACGCAGCAATAGATCGCGAGCCACACTACAACCAAGGCGAGTAGAACCTGCCAATTAATACCGCCAAAAGCACTGACGCGATCGCTGAGTTGCAAAACATTTTGATAGAAATAGGCTTCTGAATTACTCGACCAGGGGACTCGAACAGACGCTAGAAGATATATTAAGCACCAAGCCATAACTACGGTATAGTAGGAAACGATAATAAAACCCGAAATTAACGCAAAAATCCCCAAACTGCCAAAGTTAGAGTTTAATTGACGAAATGAACCAACCGTTCCTTGCTGCATCTTTTGTCCGACGGCAAATTCTAACATTAGTAGGGGCACTCCAACCACGAGTAAAGCAATCAGATAGGGAACCAAAAAAGCCCCTCCGCCATATTTCCCTACCAGATAGGGAAAACGCCAGACATTTCCCAAACCGACAGCAGAACCAACCGCAGCGAGAATAAAAACTGTTCTTGAAGCCCAACGTTGACGAGTCATTCGAGCGTCTCCTATACAAAATTATGTTCAATCTAACTGATATCTGGCGTTAGAGAATAATATGAGAAAGAAACTATCGCTATAAAACGACCGATGTTGATTAATCTTATTGGTGATTACGGTATTGGAGATCCTGCATTTGCTGAAGTCAGCCAACGCTTAAATCAAAAGCTTTCCTCTGCTCAAATTTATTGCTTGAGTGTACCGCCTTTTAGTACCTTAGCAACAGGATTTTGGATTGCTCAACTCGGTCTCAATCCCGGTGCATCCGATCGCCTAATCTATCATAACTGCGCTCCTCGCCAAGACAATCTCGAAGCGCGTCCCGACAATGAAGGAGAAGGATTGACCTACGTCAAGCTAAGTAATGGAGTACAAATTGTGGGAGTTTTGGCGGGTTACACTCTTTCATTTGTCAAAGAAGAAGCCGTGCAAATTAATAACATTGAAGTGTCTCGGGGAGGTTCCCAGTTTCGCTCTCGCGATGTATTTCCTCAAGCGGCAGCAGCGATCGCCATGCAGGATTATAGTCTGCTAGGAGATGCGATCGCACCAGAAGCAATTCCCGATCCACCCTTAGATCGCGTAGCTTGGGTTGATGGCTATGGCAATATTAAAACTACCATACCAGCCAGCAGCGTCGATCTACCTCTATCTAAAAAAGTCGTAGTCCGCGTTGGCGACGTGGTTAGCGATGCTGTTTATTCCGACGGTAGCTTTCGCGTCCCCGAAGGAACTCTCGCCTTTGCACCAGGTAGTTCTGGTTGGCACCGCAAAAATGGCGAGAAAGTAGTCTGGATGGAGTTGTTCTTACGCGGTGGTAATGCCTGGGAACGCTTTGCCAAACCCAAAGTCAATCGTCAGATATCTTATTCAAAATCGTAATCTTGTTAATAGAAACAGCAATTGCGAATAACTTCTAGATTAATTTTTAGCTACTCGACCGTCAATTTTCGAGAGCTTTTTTTATTTGGGGACTTGAATATGCCTTAGTTTATCAGGATTTCTCATAAAATAAATTGAATGTATGTGGCGCTCGCCAAACTCAAAAGTAACCACGTTTTGAATGCTGCCCTCAATAGAATCCATTATGCCTATTTGACTATTAACTATAACTAGCTCTGAATTTATAGTTAGGAATGAGCTTGCTACGACGTAAAGCGATTAAAATACGAGCGACTTTTGCCGTACCTCGCACTGGTTCGAGCAATGCCTTAACTTTACCGCCTCCATCTGACCAAATGGTGATATCTGCTGCCAATAGCTCGATTAATCCCGGTAAATCGCCGCGAGCGCAAGCGGCAATAAGTTTTCTCGCCAATCGTTCCTGTTGCTGAAGCGTAGTACTAAATCGAGAACGATTGTTTCCGAGATGCTGTCTGGCGCGTCTGACAATTTGACGGCAGTTAGCAGAGTTTTTGCGCACAATTTTACCAATCTCATCATAATCATACTCAAAAACCTCTCGCAGTAAAAATACCGCTCTTTCTACGGGGGATAACTTTTCTAGTATTACCAGAAAGGCGATAGATAAAGAATCAGCTAATTCAACTATTTCACTAGGTTCATCGGTGCGAGCGACTATTGGTTCTGGCAACCACGTTCCTACAGGGATATAATTTTTTTATCTAAGCCGCTTTGAGCTAAATATTGTTCTAGACCCAACACCGCTTTGTATGCCTTAGGCTCGACTTGTCTTTAGTTAATTCTTTCCGTCACGATCTTTGCCTCAAGTTGGAGAATCTATTAACTTAGACGAGAGAGGCATTCAATCTGTGACAGAAATTTTGGTAGAGACGTTTCATGAAACACCCCTACTTTTTTTATCTCTGTAATTTTTTACTTAACAATTGATTTGTCAATTTGGGATCGGCACGTCCGCTAGTTTTCTTCATTACCTGTCCGACAAAGAAACCTTTGAGTTTGGTTTTACCATTGCGGAATTGTTCTAGTTCTTTGGGATGTGCGCTGAGGACTTCATCAATAATTTTTTCAATTTCTCCCGTATTGGAGATTTGAATCAGTCCTTTTCTCTCTACCAGTTCTTTTGCCGAACCACCTTTAGCTAAAAGTTCTGGTAAGATTTCTTTACCGATTTTGCCGCTAATCGTACCATCGGCAATTAGAGAAATTAATTCTGCCAGCATTGCTGGTTTAAGAGCAGTTTCTGAAATGGTTAGGTTATTGCTGTTAACATAAGCAGCAATATCTCCCATGACCCAGTTAGCTACCTGTTTGGCATCGCCGCCAGCAGTTACCGCCGCTTCAAAATATTCGGCTACGTAACGGTCGTCAGTAAGCACTCTCGTATCGTAAGCCGATAGTCCCAATTCGGACTCGTAACGATGGCGTTTTTGAGCCGGTAGTTCGGGCAATTCTGCTTGCCATTTTTCTAGCTGTTCTTGAGATACTTCGATGGGTGGTAAATCTGGTTCGGGAAAGTAACGATAGTCACTACTGCCTTCTTTAAGTCGCATACTTTTAGTCCGTCCCGATCCTTCTTCCCAGAGACGAGTTTCTTGATAGATTGGTTCGCCATTTTCGATCGCCTCAATCTGTCTTTTAATTTCGTAGTCGATCGCTTTTTGAATGGCACTAAAAGAGTTCATATTCTTGAGTTCTACCTTAGTACCAAATTCTGATTGACCGACGGGACGCACCGAGATATTAACATCACATCTGAGGGATCCTTCTTGCATTTTGCCGTCGCTAATTCCTAAGTAAAGCATAATGCGGCGTATTTCTTGGGCATATTCAGCCGCTTCTTTTCCGGAACGTAAATCGGGTTCGGAAACGATTTCTAATAGAGGTACCCCAGCACGGTTAAAGTCTACTAAAGAATAGGACGAGCCGTCTAGGCGATCGCTTCCTCCGTGAGTTAATTTTCCGGCATCTTCTTCCATGTGTAGGCGAGTAATACCGATTTTTTTCTTCACTGGTTCGGCGTTGGGTTTTTCGACGATTTCAATTTCAATCCAGCCATGTTCGGCAATGGGCAGATCGTATTGAGAAATTTGGTAATTTTTCGGTAAGTCTGGGTAAAAATACTGTTTGCGATCGAATTTACTATATGGTGCGATCTGACAGTTAAGAGCTAATCCTGCTTTGACTGCGTATTCTAAAACTTTTTCATTCAATACTGGAAGTACTCCAGGATATCCCAAACATATCGGCGAAATGTTGGTATTGGGGTTCTCTGGGTCGAATTTCGTCGATTCGCGACTAAAAATTTTAGTTTCGGTATTGAGTTGACAGTGGGTTTCTAATCCGATTATTGCTTCGTATTCGGTCTTGGCTGGTGCAGCACTGGTCATAAGTTTAGCTATTTTGTAGATAGTAAATCGTATTTCTATCTATTTTATCTGGTTCGCTCGATGCCAAGACAGTCAGAGCATTACTGTATGTGCGATCGGTTTCTACTATTGCCAATCTATAACTAAAGGACTGTCACCCAAACTAAATTTAGCAACAGCCCTCTGACCGTTTTAACTGCTAGCTACAAATCCAATAGAGTTCGCTATATAGTGTAAAGTCATCCGCTGTCAGAGTAGTCATTCCGCCTTCAACTGTGTTTTCAACCCAGGCTAGTACGTCGCTAGTGTCAGCAATGGATACGATGGTCGTATCCGAATTGACTCCAAAGCTGAGATCGTCGAATGTTAGACCACCTGCAAGTCCGATGATGTCTTCTCCCGAACGAAAGTCTTTGAAGATGTTGTATTCGCTGTCACTACCTTCTTGGTCGGTAAACCCCTCCATCACTACAAAGGTGTCTTTACCGCCGGCAATCGTTCCCATATCTAATACATCACCATAATCACCATAAAAAGTATTAACTCCTCCAGAGCCAATTAAGGTATCATCTCCCCCTTGGAAGTTGCCGCTCGCGTTAAGAGCGTCACCGTAAACAGTGTTACCATCGCCAGTAATTATGATGCTATCATTGCCGGCAATTGAATTATCTATTTCCTCTCCTTCACCGTAAATAATATAATATTGTTGTTATTGCCATCTCCTTCAACAATTATGGAGTCGTTGCCACCTTGTGAATTGCGAAGAATTCCATCCCCGGAGACAGTATTATTCGTATTGTTGTTTCCAAAGACTTGTAGACGGTCATTACCACCAGACGAATCATTTTCTAATAAGGGTGCATCGCCATAGATCTCATTTCGATCGCTATCGCTACCGAAGACTACTAGAAGGTCGTCACCACCAGATGAGTTTGATAAACTGACTTCTGCGTCACCAAAGATTTGATTGTCATCACTGTTATCTCCATTAATAAATAACAGGTCGTCTCCACCCATGGCATTATTAACCAGATTTTCTGCATCACCAACGATAACGTTATTATTATTGTCACCGCCAACAACTATCAGTCTGTCATCATCTGCTGCTACCGATCTGCTTATCTCATCGCTATTTTCACCATAGATAGTATTATCTTGGCTACCAGAGCCGATGATTACTAGAGTATCATCACCCATCAAAGCTTCTATAGTTGTACCCTGTACAGCAGGACTAAATTCAAGATCGCTATCGGAAGTAAATGAAGTAACCATAACAATAGCCTCCGACTGTATAAACTATATATGCTAAATACTCAGCCCAAACAGAAGTTCTGCCCACCGTATTAAGAAATATGAGGTTTGAGTAGCAATCGTGCAAATGTCACGCCACGAACATTACTAAACTAATTAAACTCTCTAAGAAATCAACTCCTCAAACCATTAAATTTTTCTTCCTTCAAAATTCCTATCTTAATAACTGGGAGTTCATCGAACTAATAACTGTTTTGTATAAAGTATTACTCTTTGGCAATTAAAAAAAGTGTTAAACTTAGAAATTACTTAATATTATTTTATTTAATTTTAGTTTTGATAATATACGCAGTGCCAGCCGAAGTTAAGAGATTGATAATGTTTTAAAGTAAATTACATTAAGAATTATTTTTACCTATTTCATCCAAACTGGAAAATAAAGCATTTTCGGCTGAATGTCGATCGCAAAGATAATTTACCTGTTCTTCTAGGCGATCGCAGCAATAACGAACTAAAGCCAAACCATCTTCTCGAGATATTTCACCTGTGGTTGTCGGAAACTTTGCCAGTAGTTGAGCTTCAGTGGTAGTATACTTGCCCAATGCCGTTTTGAATTGTGCCAGGCGATCGGACAGTTCACTATGATGAAAACTAAATTCTAAAATTGAATCGAGATAATCTCTAACTGCGGCATTGTTTATACCTTCTGTAACTGCAGCATAGAGTAATTTGCTGTTAAGATAGTCAAATTCGGGCACTCTTAACTCTTTTCCCTGTAGTTTGAAGGTTTTAATTCCAGGTTGGGGTCTGACGATTATACCTTCACGGCGCACTCGATTGGCGGCTTCTGAAATTAAAGCGACCAGTGCTAGGACAACTTCAGGATAGTTGCTGTCCATTCCTCTTAGTTCGACAGTACCAACGGAATTAAGTCGAATGGGATTCCAACCTGCGGTTAGTAGTTCGCCGCCAGAATTTAAAAAAATTTCTCTGTCTACTCCAGCGCGATCCATTGCCTGTAGCCAACAATGATAGCGATTGAATAACTGTTCGATCAGCTTCTCTGTAGTTTCTACGTAAGGCAGCAAACCACCTACTGTTTGCAAGTAAGTATAAACCCCCTCCCAAGCAAATTGAGGACTACCACGATAGTGAATGGTTCGCAAGGCTTTTCCTGCTACTTTACCATCATAAAAAGGGCAGGCACGAGACAAAGTAATTATTGCCGCATCCAAAGCAGTAGCCAAATTGTAGAGATTAATCAGTAGCGATCGCGCTTCGGGAGAAGAATTGTAAGATATACCGACTCGGCGATCTACTACACCTTCGGGTAGGTCTAAATGAATGTGAGTGCCAGTACATTTGGCGGCATGGTCGAATCTTCCTGCCCCAACCGTACGTACTTGCAAGTGATAGTTGGGTTTATCTCTCATTACTGGCGTGACGTACAAAGGATAGGTAGAGAGAGGATAAAGTCTTAAGTTTAGCTGTCGAGAGACTTCGAGCAATATTTGCAGTAGCTCGAGATATTCTTGGGTTAATTCGTTAAGATTGTTTGCTGGGACGGTATTAATCTCGACAATACTTTTGACAAATTCAGGATCGAAGCATGAAACTGGACGATTTTGTAACTTGGCTATCTCCTGACAGCCATGCAAAAATTCATCGGCGCGATTGGATAAAAAACCCTCAGCATCGACAATGAAAAATTCTTGTTCTAAACCGAGACGAGAGTTATCGAGCGCCATATCATTATTTAGTAAAGGTATTTTTTATCTAAGGAGTAGAGCGTGGAGCCTCAATCCTCAAACTTTATCAAGATTGTGACAGGAAAATTGCCCAGTAATTATTATCGTCTGAAATTTTCATTCACAATAGAGAATAATTGTTAAACTTCTCCAAATTTGTAACAACTGCATCACTATGCTAGAACTCAACCAAATTCAAAATCGACGGATATACATCACCTACCCAGAGATACCATAAGTTAAATTGGGAAATGCCTATCTAACGAGGTTAATTAATATACTTATACTAATATTTAGACCGAGCGGTATGCTTGTTGGGCTCTGGTTTGGACTTACTAAATATATCCTCTGTTATTCGTCACTTTATTGTTAATTTTTTATCGGTTATGGCTTTTGGATCTATCGTTCGTGCGGTTGAAAAATCACCTTTAACTAGAGAATTAACTGGAAAACTCAATAAAAAACAATCTTTGCTGCTTAATGGTATTCCTCGCCTACCTAAAGGCATTGTTAGTTCTGGTTTGGCACGAGCAGAAGGCAAAAATTTATTGCTGGTTTGTCCTACACTCGAAGACGCTGGTCGCTGGGCAGCGCAACTAGAGGCGATGGGCTGGCAGACGGTAAATTTCTATCCTACTTCTGAAGCCTCCCCCTATGACCCTTTCGACCCCGAATCGGAGATCGTTTGGGGTCAGATGCAAGTATTGTCAGTTATCAGTAATCGGTCATCAATTGTTAATGAGAGCTCGGGCAATGGACAACAGCCATTAGCAATTATTGCCACCGAGCGATCGCTACAGCCCCACTTACCACCGCCAGAGGTATTTCAAGCCTATTGTTTGAGACTGCAACGAGGCATGGGTTTGGAAACAAAGCAGTTAGACGAATCTTTAGCCAGATTGGGTTACGACCGGGTTTCCTTAGTGGAAACGGAAGGACAGTGGAGTAGACGCGGAGATATTGTCGATATTTTTCCCGTTTCAGCCGAATTACCCGTACGGTTGGAGTGGTTTGGAGATGAGTTGGAACGGCTTCAGGAGTTCGATCCTGCTACCCAAAGATCTTTAGATAAAATCGAGCAATTATTATTAACGCCGACTTCTTTTTCGACGATCGTTGCCAACCAGATTTTAGCAGCCAATAAAAATATCGATGATTATTTATCCGATGCAGAATTAGAGAGTTTTACCGAAGGCATTCCCTCCGAAGGCATGAGACGTTTTTTAGGATTTGCTTTTGGTAACCCCGCCTCTCTTTTAGATTATTTACCAGAAAATACCTTGATTGCCTTCGACGAAATCGAACAGTGTCAGGCACACAGCGATCGCTGGATTAAATTAGCTGAGGAACAGTGGCAAAGTCTAGAGCCAAGCTTACCCAAAATCCACAGCAATTTTCAAAACTGTCTGGGGGATACCGAACGGTTTTCTCGGATCTATCTTTCAGAAATTGCCGAAGAACACCCCCATTTACCAATAAGTAACCCCGAGACAGTCTCAATTCACAACCTCAATAGCCGTCCTATTCCCATTACCCCCCATCAGTTTGGCAAACTCGCCGCCATCCTCAGAGGTAAACGAGAAATTTATAGCCAGATGACCTTAAAGAACTATCGAACCTGGCTGATTTCTGCCCAACCATCCCGTTCGGTTTCACTGTTACAAGAACATGACTGTCCAGTACAGTTTATCCCCAATCCTCGCGATTATCGAGCGATCGACAAAGCCCAGATACAAGATACGGCAGTCGCTTTAAAATATTCTGGTTTGGCAGAACTATCGGGCTTTATCTTACCTACCTTTCGCATTGTCGTCGTTACCGACAGAGAATTTTTTGGACAGCACACTCTAGCCACTGCCAGCTACGTTCGCAAACGTCGCCGCGCCGCTTCTAAAAAAGTTGATTTAGACAAATTACGTCCTGGGGATTATGTAGTTCACAAACATCACGGCATCGGTAAGTTTCTCAAACTCGAACCTCTATCTAATCGAGAATATTTAGTGGTGCAGTACGCCGATGGCACTTTGCGCGTCCCAGCCGATTCTTTGGATATGCTATCACGTTTTCGTCAGACGGGAAGCCGTCCGCCAGAACTCAACAAAATGGCAAATGCTTCTTGGTCGAAAACTAAAACTAAAGTTCGTAAATCGATTAAGAAACTGGCAGTAGATTTATTAAAACTCTACGCCAAACGTTCCAAACAAACCGGTTATGCCTATCCTCCCGACAATCCCTGGCAGCAGGAACTAGAAGATTCTTTCCCCTATCAACCTACACCCGATCAACTCAAAGCCACCCAAGATATCAAAATCGATCTAGAGAGCGATCGCCCGATGGATCGTCTGGTATGTGGTGACGTGGGCTTTGGTAAAACCGAAGTGGCAATTCGGGCTATTTTCAAAGTAATTACCAGCGGTAACAAACAGGTGGCTTTCTTAGCCCCTACTACTATTCTGACGCAGCAGCACTATCACACCCTCAAAGAAAGATTTGCCCCCTATCCAATAAATGTCGGCTTATTAAATCGTTTCCGTACTCCTGCCGAGAAAAAAGAAATCATGCAGCGTCTAGCTACGGGAGAATTAGATGTGGTTGTCGGTACTCATCAGTTACTCAATAAAGATGTCAAGTTTAAAAATTTGGGAATGTTGGTGGTAGACGAAGAACAGCGTTTTGGAGTCAATCAAAAAGAAAAAATCAAAGCCTTTAAATCTCAGGTAGACGTTTTAACTCTCTCAGCGACTCCTATTCCCCGTACTTTGTATATGTCTCTATCGGGAATTCGGGAAATGAGTTTGATTACCACTCCACCCCCTTCTCGTCGCCCGATTAAAACCCATCTTTCTCCTTATAACCCCGAAGTAATCAGAAACGCCATCCGCAACGAATTAGATCGAGGAGGACAGGTATTTTATGTAGTTCCCAGAGTGGAAGGCATTGAAGAAACTAGTGCACAGCTACGGGAGATGATTCCCAGTGCCCGAATTGCGATCGCGCACGGACAGATGCCAGAATCGGAATTAGAGTCTACGATGCTGACTTTTAGTAACGGGGAAGCGGATATTTTGGTTTGCACCACGATTATTGAATCTGGATTAGACATTCCTCGGGTTAACACGATTATCGTCGAAGACTCACAAAGATTTGGTCTATCGCAACTATATCAGCTAAGAGGTAGAGTCGGGCGATCGGGCGTACAGGCACACGCTTGGTTACTCTATCCAGGCAAACAAACCCTCTCCGATACCGCCAGAAAAAGACTCAGGGCATTACAGGAATTTTCCCAGTTGGGTTCGGGATATCAACTAGCAACCAGAGACATGGAAATACGCGGCGTAGGTAATCTCTTGGGTGCCGAACAGTCGGGACAAATGACTACTGTTGGCTTCGATCTCTATATGGAAATGTTACAAGAAGCTATCCAAGAAATTCAGGGGCAAGAAATACCTAAGGTCGAAGATACCCAAGTCGATCTCAAACTTACGTCCTTCATCCCTGCCGACTACATCCCCGATACCGATCAAAAAATGGATGCTTATCGCGCCATTGCTACCGCCACTTCTAAAAAAGAACTACTGCAAATCGCTGCCGAATGGGAAGATCGCTATGGCAGCATTCCTGCGCCAACTCAGCAATTAATCCAGGTAATGGAACTCAAGCAAATTGCTAAAGCTATAGGCTTCTCCCGTATCAAACCCGAAGGACAACAAAACATTGTCTTAGAAACCCCGATGGCAGAACCCGCCTGGAATCTGCTTGCCGAAAAGATTCCCTCTCACCTAAAATCCCGCTTTGTCTATGCACCCAAAAAAGTCATCGTACGCGGTTTGGGTGTAGTTAAGCCACAAAAGCAGTTAGATAACTTGATTGAATGGCTTGGTGCGATTCATAAAGGTTTACCAGAGTTAGAGTTGGTGTAGGCGCGATCGCTTCATGTAAAGATTCTCTACTATGAGATTGATCTTACTTAATTATTAGATCTTTTAACTGAACTTCCTAGACATTTGTACTATCTTCTTCTAAAATCCTTGCTCTGCAAGGGTTTTAGCTATTAGTGCTCGTGTATGTGTCCATGTAATACCAATTGGATCAAAAAATGTTATAAATACTTAAGAGCGATCGCTAGTAAATTGAGCTATGTCTGGAGTACTAAAAATTGAAATTACCGAATCAGAAGAAAGCTTTAAAAAGCTACTAATCAACCAAATTATCTGACTTCCGTGCTCGAACCTCATGTTTTAACTCCTTATGTCATTGGTGACTTGTATTCCCGTCGTTGGCGAATCGAAGAAACTTTTCTGTTACTCAAACGCCTCTTGGGTTTAAGTTATTTATGGACTGGTTCCATTAACGGTATTAAATTGCAACTCTGGGCTACCTGGCTGTTTTACGTCATTTTAGTTGATTTATCCGATGAGGTTGCCGACGAATTGACTTTACCATTTGAGCAGATTTCCGTCGAAATGGTTTTTCGTGGGATTTATCATTTTACCCAGGCTTTGAATCAAGGTTTGGCGACTAACTTGATTACTTATTTAACCGCACCTGAAAATCGCGACTTGGGGATAGTTAAATCCTTTCGTCTGCGAAGAGCCAAACCACCTCTTGATTTATCTCCTTTTCCCTCTTGACAACTAGCTTTTATGCTTAACTTGTCACCAATGGGCATTGACAAATTTAAGCGATCGCTATATGATAATTTCTTATACGCGGTCGTCTTAAAACTCCCTTCAATAAAGCCTTAGAGCGATTCTACCCAGTCAGGAGCGTTTGCAAAATCACCCAAACGCCCTCAGCGCGAGCTTTTCTTCGTTTTTTTCAACTGGAAGTTCAGTTTCACAACTTAGACTTACCCATCAACAGCGATCGCTATACTTTAGTGATGACTGAAAGCTCTTGCAGGAGATTTATCAACTAGATTCACTTAAAAGCCTCTTTCACAATTGCTTGAGACTTATGCCTTACTTAAGCCGAAGCTTTGTGTTACAGATTGGGTCAAACCAGGTGACCTGTTCGGCCACCAAATCTAGATAAATCTCAGCATCTTCAACTCTATCTTTTGGAAGGCGAGTTGAAAATGTCCCTTCATAGCCTTGAGGAGCGGGACGATCTAAAAAACTAATGCGTTTGAAGTCTTGATTATACGTGCCATTCAGCATCATCAAGGATATTCCGACATTGACCGCACCTGTTTCAGAGCCTGAAGAACGCCATTGCGCCCATCCCGTATTGACTACCCTACCGGAGATGAGGTAGCTGCTTCCCTCATCAAAGATAGATGCTGTAATCTTAGCACTTAAACCGTCAGTCCAACGACTATCATGAATCTTGGGCTCTTTATAAAGGACAAAAAGACGAGTATCGCTCCATATTGGCTTAAAAGATGTTTTGTACATATGATGAAGAAGATCGCTAGCTGTTTGATGGGACCTTAATGATTGAAACTCTGAAAGTGAACATAAAGTAGGTTTGAGAGTAAACACAGATAGTTTGATATCTTTAAATCCAACCTTTTTTGCAATGTCCCAAATTTCCTCAATATGAATATCGTTTTCAATTACATTGAAATTTTTCATCTCCATCTGAGAGGCTGGCGTAAGAGAATGCTGTGGACCAGGCTCGCAAAAAACAGCAATTCCATCTCTCTTTAGAACACGTGCAAACTCACGAAGAACTTGCTCTTGATTTGGAATGTGATGAAATGAGTCAAAGCATACTATTCGGTCGAAAAACTCATCTTCAAACTCTATATTAAAACCATCAAATTGCTGATAAGAAATACGGTCGTAAATTTCAGGATACTTTGCTTGAGTGTGTTGTTGACCGAGAGCCAACGCTTTGGCTGACACATCCGAGCAAATCACCTCGCAGCCCATCATAGCCAGAGATTGGGCAAGCCAGCCAGTACCCCCCCCAAAGTCAAGAACTCGCATCTCTGGAAAAAAATCCAAATTGCTAAGTACGACTCCCAATTTCGGGATAAGTTGAATCGCGTCAGTCCCCATAAAAGGCTTGTAGAGTTGTGGGCTAGTAGGCTCAAATCCTTGAAAGTAACGGTCAGCTAACTTTGCATGTTCTTTTACGTCATATTTTTGAATTAATTTTTTAACATCAATGAAGTCCATGTTGGTTTCCTTCTTCGTAGCACTCTCTGTTCTGTTCTTATCAAAGATAATTAGTGCTCGTTCCACATATCGCTGAATTAATTCTCTAACATTAATGAAGTCCATGATAATTTTCCTGTTCATAGCCCCCTCTGCTCTGTTCCTATCAAAGATAAAAAGATAATTAGTGCTCGCTCCATTACTGGAAAATTTTAACTCAGAGTGATTCAAAATGTGGTTTTAGTATGCAAACTTGTGCTCTGCCACTTCCTCACTCTTGACAACAACAGAGCTCGCCTGCTCCTGCCAAAGTGCTTGTCCTCAAAAACGCTTCAACTCAAACCATCTGGAATCTCGAAACGAAGCTCACAGTTAGATAAGTATAGAGAGAAGAAAACTCGATCTGAGCAGAAAAGTATTTTAGAAGAGTCTCCCAGCTTGAATAATTATTTAGAACAAAATTATCTTGACTGGTACGCAAAATCAGTTAAAGCAATGAAACGAGAATTTTCTATTCCTACAGACAATTTAGTGGATATAGAAACAATTATGACAGATGAATATTTTGGATGAATTGCGATCGCGCTTTAGTCAATTAATTAACAATACGATTGGTAAAGTATGATACTCGAATTAGACTTACCCATCAATAGCGATCGCTTTGTCTCACAAAATATCGTGAGCGATCGCAACACAGTCGAGTCGTAAAGACAGTTGGATAACCTAAATTAAAATTAGTGTAAGTGCGATTGATTTTTACAGATTGGTCAACTCTAAAAGAAGATGAGGCATGGCAACATTTTAGGTGCGATCGCACCATCCAATAAATTCAGTAAGATAAAAACAAACTTTTAAACTTTGATGAAAACATTCACTGCCATTATTGAGAAAGACCGCGATACGAAATTATACGTCGGTTATGTTCCTGGTTTTCCTGGCGCACATTCTCAAGGAGAAACCATAGACGAACTACAAGAGAACTTGAGAGAAGTTATTGAGATGCTTTTAGAAGATGACGCACCTAACTTTGAGACAGAGTTTGTCGGTACGCAACTAATTACAATTTAATTAATATGGGTAATATACCCGTTTTGAAGCCGCAAGAAGTTGTCAAAATCTTGAAGAATCTTGGCTTCGCAGAAATACGCCAAAAAGGTTCGCATAAGCAATTTCGTCATCCAGATGGTAGAGGTACGACAGTACCATTTCACAAAGGAAAAGATATATCACCCACGCTGTAAAAATTGCCAGCGATATTGACACGACGGTAGATAATTTGCTGGAGTCACGATAGACAATAATGCAATCGCGCCTTTAATCTAATCAAATACTATTAAATCACTATGCAACTAAAAGAGCTTTATCATCAAGACTTAAACCTTTGGCGACAAAAGATTATTAAAGCGATTCAAAACAAACAATTAGAAAACATGGATTGGGAGAATCTAATTGAAGAAATTAATGATATGACCGCCAGTGAGAGACGTGCTTTACGCAGTTATACTAAAAGACTGATAGAGCATATTCTCAAACTTAAGTATTGGAATAGCGAGAAGGAATATAGTCGGCGTAGTTGGGAAAAAGAAGTAGTTAATTTTCGTGAAGAAATTAAAAGTATTTTAGAAGAGTCTCCCAGCTTGAATAATTATTTAGAACAAAATTATCTTGACTGGTACGCAAAATCAGTTAAAGCAATGAAACGAGAATTTTCTATTCCTACAGACAATTTAGTGGATATAGAAACAATTATGACAGATGAATATTTTGGATGAATTGCGATCGCGCTTTAGTCAATTAATTAACAATACGATTGGTAAAGTATGATACTCGAATTAGACTTACCCATCAATAGCGATCGCTTTACTGCTAATGACAAAACCACTGTTAAAAACTAGTAGCGTTAAAGATGTAATGATGCTTTCTTTAATTATTTAATATTACTTTTAGTTATACCGAACTTTCGTTTCGACCTGGCTGAGATGAGAAGTATCGCCACATAATTCTAGCTGCCAGCGATCGCCATTGCGGACTATTTTTACCAAACAGCATAAAGAGACATTAAAAACTGGATATCCCGGTATTAAGCCTTGAGTAGCACCCCACACAGACGCACCGTGTCCGACGATCAGTATATCTTCCGAGTGCTTGGCAACTAACCTTCTCGCAGTTTCTGCAGTACGATGATTTACCTCAGCTTCGGTTTCGGGATATTTAGGGATAATTAGAGATCGATAATTCCAGTTGAGACGGGGAAATTCTGCTTTTAATAGTTCTGGAGGATGAGTTTCAGGAAATTCTGTCATCCATTCAGGATTGTGCCATTCACCCAATCCCGCTTCAATTTTAATTGATAGATCTAATACTTCTGCGACTTCGTTAGCGGTTTGAATGGTACGTAGAAATGGAGAAGCAAAAATATGTTTGATGTTTTCTTGTTTTAGCCTTTGTCCCAGTTCTCTGGCTTGAAGCAAACCATCATTGGAGAGATGAGGATCGTAACGTCTTGCAGCGGTATTAAACCATTCTGGGTTGACAAAATCGATACGATTTCCGTGTCTGGCAATCCACACTGTTTGTGATGACATATAGACGTTCGAACTATAAGTGATTGAGTATAAATATTCAGTTTGATAGATTTATTATATCGAGCAATTCGGCGATCGCACTGCAATGATTAAATCTTAAAATTTATCTGCTTGGCAGTGAAAACGGGATACTTAATATAACTAATCCCACGATAAGTATAATAACAAATTGATTTTCCGCAGATTTTCTGGGAGCGATCGGCAATAAAATTTTTGTCAATTCGTTGGTTATTCTCGATCTCAATTTCCGCTAAGTTAGTTTGATATTTAATCCCACGATAAGTAAGCTGCATCAATCGCTCTCTCCTTAATCCTTAATAATTTAAGTAACTGTTATTTATCTATGTGCGACATTACCAAAAATTGCAGCCTTGAGATTGAATGTCATATTTGTATGACATTGGTAACAAAGAGAACGAAGTTAATCCAGCCTACAAAAAAAATTAAACGTTGCTGAATTGAAGTATTATAGTTTTCTTGTTTGAATAATTGGGTACTTTGTAATTGATTTTCTTCCCCAGAATTGGGGGTAGGGGGGCAAATCATATCCGAAATCAGCAATGCCAAAAATTAAAAAACTCAGTTGCATCGAGCAACTGAGTCGCTTATTTAAGCTACGATCGCTTGAAGAAATACGTCGTGTTTAACTAATTTAAACAGCAGCTTCGCTGAGATTTACTTTAACGACTTTGTTTTTTTCTTCCTCTGCTTTGGGTAGAGTTAGATTTAAGATACCGTCTTTGTATTCGGCTGTAACGTTGGTGTTTTGAATCTTGACAGGTAAAGGAATTACTCTTTGGAATTTACCGTAATGAAATTCAGAACGAGTTTTGCCTTTCTCTTCAGATTTGGTTTCAGATTTGCGTTCGCCACTAATAGCTACGCTTTTTGCCATTACTTCAACATTTAAGTCGGCAGCTTTAATTCCAGGAATTTCTAATTTGAGATGTAAAGCCTCTTCGGTTTCAGATAGTTCTGCTGCAGGGACTTTGGTAAGATTACTAAAATCTCTTAAAGATGCGGGAACCATTACTTCATTTAAAATACTGTCTATTTGACGTTGTAAAGAATTCATTTCTTTCCAAGGATTATAACGAACTAAAGCCATATTTTTTCTTTAATTAGTAGATTTTTGTGATGTTTAATTAATGTTCAATTACTATATTAGTCATCTACAAATCTAAGTGTAAGTGCGGTTATACCTCGGATTTGGTGGAATTTCTGCCCGAACTAAGAAGTAACAAAAACCGTACCGTTTACGTTCGGGTACCTAGTTTATCTATGACAAACTGTTGAATTGAATTGACCTACTTACTCTTCACTTGAATACCAAGCGATCGCTAAAAACCGTCGAGACAATGGTTTAATTGAGAAAATTATTTTAAAGTAAAGATAGGTTTTGGTACGAGTTCGTCCTGATTCCTTTTTCTTCAGGAGATTAGAAATGTTCTTTCCTTGGTTCAAAGATTATTCTTGCTACGATTTCGACTCTAATTCCCAACAACGTCGTCAGCGTAAACTTAAATTTCTCAAATCCATACGGGACGATTTAGAAGCGCGATTGGCAGCGATCAATGCGGCAATTGAGACCATTGAAAGACAAAGCCGCCAAGATTGAAGACGCAAGAAACTAGAGGAAGACAAAAAAACTGAAAAAAGAGGGGAGGAGGTGATGAGGAGAACAATATATGACCTCCGATCTCAAATCCCTCTAATTAGTCGCAATTAGTCGCGCTCGCTTTTTCCCCTTAATTTTCTTTCCTTCTGCCTCCTGCCTCAGATCGAGATCTGGTCTACCCGATATCTCAACTTCCTACTTTACTACTTAACCAACAGATCAGCTTTCGGCAAACACATAACGGCGTAGATCTTCGGGTTTGGGTTCGGGACTGCTTTCGGCAAACTTAACTGCTTCTTCAATTTGAGCAGAAATTCGGCTATCTATTTCTTTTAGTTCTTCTGTACTAGCCAAATTTTTTTCGGTAATATAACCGGCAAATTTCTTAATTGGATCTCGTTGTGCCCAAAATTCTTTTTCTTCAGGCGATCGCAATTCATCGGGATCGGCAAGGGAATGTCCTCTAAAGCGATAGGTTAGAGCTTCAATCAAGGTCGGTCCTTCACCCGCCCGCGCTCTAGCAACCGCTTCTTTAGCTAGGGAATTGACAGCTAAGACATCCATACCATCGACCTCATAACCAGGCATATCGAATACGCTGGCTTTTTTGTAAATTTCTGGTTGTGAAGCAGCGCGATAGTGAGACATCCCAATCGCCCACTTATTATTTTCTACCACATAAATTATTGGCAGTTTCCAGAGAGCCGCCATATTCAAGCATTCAAAAAACTGACCGTTGTTACTCGCCCCGTCGCCAAAAAAACAAACGGTTACTGAGTCGTAATCTTCATCTCCCATAGCTTCTCTACGATACTTGCTTTGCAACGCCGCACCAGTAGCCACGGGAATTCCTTCTGCTACGAAAGCATAACCACCTAATAGCCCGTGTTCGGCAGAGAACATATGCATCGAACCGCCTCTTCCTTTACTACAGCCTGTTTCCTTACCAAATAATTCTGCCATTACTTCTTTAGCAGGAACTCCCGCACTGAGAGCGTGAACGTGGTCGCGATAAGTACTACAGACATAATCGCCACGAGAACGCAATGCTTTGATTATTCCAGAAGATATCGCTTCCTGACCGTTATAAAGATGAACGAAGCCAAACATTTTGCCTCGATAGTACATTTCAGCACACTTATCTTCAAATGAGCGTCCTAAAACCATATCTTCGTAAAGCATTAATGCCTCTTCTTTAGTCAGGTTGACGCTGCTAGAATCGAATTTTGGTAAAGTTCTTTCGGCACACATATAGTCTGTATTTTTTGAGTAAAAAAGTAATATATTCAATCATAAAACTTTAGCCTCCAGAAAACAGCAAAGTTAAAGCGATCGCTCGTCTTTCGCGCTGTCGTTTAAAATTCAATTCCTGGCTGTGCTTTAATTTCCTGTTCCCGAAAAGGATGTTTGATTAAAGTCATTTCGGTAACGAGATCGGCTTTCTCAATCAATTCGGCTGGCGCGCCCCTGCCCGTCAAAATTACGTGAGAATCTGCTGGTTTTCGTTCTAAACCAGCAAGCACTCGCTCTATATCTAAATATCCTAATTTGAGAGCCACATTAACTTCATCCAATAAAACCAACTTATATTCGGGATTGGTAATATATTCTAGTCCTCGTTCCCAAGCTGCGATCGCTTTTTCAGTATCTCTTTCTCTATCTTGGGTTTCCCAAGTAAAACCTTCCCCCATAGCGTGAAAGCGTAACTGCCCTTCCCATTTGGCTAAAACTACTTTTTCTGACGGTTCCCAGGCACCTTTAATAAACTGAATTATCGCCACTCGATAACCATGTCCGAGCGATCGCATTACCATTCCCAGAGCGGCGGTAGTCTTACCCTTGCCGTCACCTGTATTGACAATAATTAAACCTTTTTGCTTATTTTTCGCCGCCAGACGACGCTCTTGAACTTCCTTGCGTCGCTGCATTTTTTGTTTGTATCGTTCTTGGTTCATCGTCGTTAATGGTTGAAGTTAAAGAGTATACAGTTTTTTGAGTTCCCTTGCTAAAAAAGACGAACTTGTAGCATAGTTCGAGCGGGAATACATATTAAACTTAAGTCGTCTCACCACAACAAATCAATAGTGAGTGAAATAGCGATCGCGACGACGCATATCCAACCACTGTTGCAAGATTATGGCAGCGGCGCGGCGGTCGATCGCTCCCTTGTCGCGAGTTGAAAACCGTTTTTGAGTCTTTAATTGAGTTTCGGCTTCTACAGAGGTCAGGCGTTCGTCTACATATTCAACGGGTAACTGTAGCTCTTGAGTAATTCTTTCGGCAAATTTTTGTACTTCTTCGGCTTGCGGACCAATGGTGCCATTTAAAGAATAAGGCAAACCGATTACCAGTATGGTTGCTTTTCTGGCAGCGACGATCGCTTTGAGCTGTTCGAGATCTTTTGCCCAAGAAGTACGATAAATCGTAGTCAACTCAGTAGCAATCAAACCCGTACCGTCACAACCTGCTACTCCCAGGCGTTTTTTTCCGACATCTAATCCTAAAGCGGAAATTTTCTTCATCTCGGCTACCTTAATTATTCTCTTACTATCAACGTTAAACATATTCGACAATGTTTAGTAACTCTTCTCGTAAAGATAGAGGCTGATAACCGAGTGCAAAAGCCTTGCTACTATCTAAAGAAGTATCGGGCGATCGCGGGGCAGCCAGAGTTACTTCTCCTTGTTTTCCAGCTTTAATCAAACTTGTCGGTGCATCTAAGATATCTGCTAACAATAAACCAAAATCATAGCGAGAGATTCTCTCTTGTCCACCTAAATGCAGTATGCCCGTTACTTGTCGCTCTATAGCGAGCAATAATCCTCGTGCTGCCGTTGTCGCGCTCGTTGGAGTACGAAATTCATCGATAAATAAATTTAATTCTGTTCCCACTTTTAGTTTAGTAACCATAGACTGCAAAATACTAGCAGCTACGGGTGAAGCCATACCGAACATCAACGGCATTCTACAAACTACTGTCTGGGGATGTATGGCTAACATCTCTCGTTCGGCTGCTACTTTTTGTTCGCCATAATAACAAACAGGAGAAACAAAGTCAGTTTCTTTGTAAAAAGAACTTTTGCCATCGAAAACTAAATCTGTCGAAGTAAAAGCACAGGGAATCTTAAACTCGCCACACAAACGAGCGATATTTAACGAGGCGCTAACGTTAATAGTATAAGTTTCTTGAGGATTAGTCTGACAGAAGTCAGGTTTAGCCGCCGCCGCAGTGTGAATTACCCCATCGGGTTTAACTGTCATAAATAGCTGTTGGAGACTGACATAATCTCTAAGATCGATTTTGGTTAAACTGACTTCAGATATCTCTACTGGATGGGAAAAATAAGTGCCGTATACTTGCCAGTGCAATCGAGCTACCCGACACAAATTCCAACCTAAAAAACCACTTGCACCAGTAACTAATAGCTTCTTCATAGACAATTATCGGCGTTGCTAAAAATCTAGGTACGATCTGATCTTAAGTCTGGTAGAGGAAATAAAGAAACTGAAAAATAACTGTCGCTCGTTAATTTTCAACTGTTCAATTCCCCAGTTTCTATTGCCTAATATTTAACTTTTGCTTTGAGCTACTGGGTTCAAGTGCCCTTTTTAATCGCTAAATAAAAAGTCTACATTTAAATAGTAGTTTAAATCTACTATTTAAATAACCTTCTTCCCTCTTCCCTCGAACTTCTTCCTTCGTTTAATATTCAATCAAACTAACAACAGGTAAATCGGGTAACTTTTGCCTGCCACCCAGACCAGTCAACTCGATTACAAAAGCAAATCCCAAAATTTTTGCTCCCAGTTTGGCTAACAGTTCAGCGGTGGCTTTGGCAGTTCCACCGGTGGCAATCAAATCGTCAACGATTAGAACTTTCGCCTCAGTTTCGATGGCATCTTGATGGACTTCTAACTTATCCGTACCATATTCTAGTTGGTATTCGATATAATGAATCGCCGCAGGAAGTTTCCCTGGTTTACGCACTGGAATAAAACCCGCATTGAGTTGATAGGCTAGAGGTGTGGCGAAAACAAAGCCCCGTGATTCCATACCTACTATATAATCGGGTAACAAACCGCGATCGCGACATTTTTCTGCCATAGTGTCGATAGTAAAGCGCAAACCCTGGGGGTTTTTAAGCAGAGTAGTAATATCTCGAAATGTAATTCCTGACTGCGGAAAATCGGGGATGTCGCGAATTAAAGATTTTAGTTCCATAGATCTAAATAAAAGTTAGTAAATCTACTTTGAGTAATGCTCAATCGCAGCGCTGGATTTTACATCCAGCGACCGATTGAGTAACGTCGATCGCCATCGCTATGGCATCATAGCAGCAGAAACTATTTGTTATCCTCGATTAAGAAGAAAATATATTTAGTTTAGAATATGGACTTAATTTGATAATGAGTCAATCTGCAAGCACGACATCCGATCTTCAGTTAGCGATCGCCAAAAAGCCGGCAGTCTTGAATTCCTTACCCGATATTGCCCTCCCGGCGCGTGGTTGTTCTCCTCACACTCAGCAACAAATCGATTTACTCTTATTAGCTGTTGAAGCTCTAGAGTTAGGTGCTTCTGAAAAGATGTTAGCTACGGCAAAACAGTTAAAAATAGAAGAAATTATTAAAAATCGAGTAGTACTTTGGCGTTTGCGCTGTAGTAATCCTTGGCGGCGTTCTTATACCCGAGATTCTCTGAGTTTAGATGTGGCAAAAGCATTGGTAATTCTAGCTAGCTATCGCGCCAAAGATTTGATGGTCTTAATCAGACAACTGTTAATTGCAGAACAACAAATGCGAGCCAAACAACTCCCGCTAGAAAATCATTTTCGTCTCTCGGAATATTTTGCCAGATTTCGCGCTCATTTTCGCAGTCGGATGAATTACCGTCGGGCGAAAGTATCGGCTTATCTAAGCTCAGAATCACAGTTGAATGAGTTAGCTTTAACGCTCTTACAAAAACTGTTATTTTGTACTGGTACCAGAGGCGTGGAACGAGTTTGGTATAGTTTGTTCGATGGAGAGGTAGCTTGACGTGACTATTAAGCGGCAGTATGACTTGCCCAACTGCTCTTTAATCCTCGAGGGATTGGAAGATATTGGTGAAGATAAAGTTGATATTTTAGACGGGCGATTGCCGATGGTAATCTTAGTTAATGCGGAGTGTATCATCGGTTCAGAGCGCAAACTGAGCGGCGGTAGCATATTTCTCGAGAATTTAGTCAAGGCTGTCAGTAGTTATGCTCAAGAAATTTTAAGTGGCTTACCCCATCCTCAGAATACTAAGGCAGAATATCCCCTGGTCGAGATCTCTAGAACTGAAAATGAATTACATCGCGTGACTGTTGAGCCACCACCAGATAGCGGCGAAGCTACGATATCTCTCGATCTAACTACGGTGGAGTTTTTCGATCTGGTAGATGCTGTAGATCGAATGGTAAGCGATCGCGCTACCTTACCCCAACTGGCTTTAGAATTGCAAGCCGTAGGTAGGCGTTACCGTCAACCAGAACAACCCCTAGCCGATCGAGTAACTCCTGCGGTTGTCGGCGTTGCCAGTTTGGCTGTAGCGGCGGCAGTTTTTTGGCTAATTCCTCCTCCAGAAGTGCGGGAAAGAGAACCCGAATTAGAAGCGACTCCTACCGAAACAATACCTGTAAACCCAGAAAGCGCACCACCGAGAACTAATCCTAATTCAGAAAATTCGCCAACAGAATAAACAGAATAAGAGGAATAAAGTTTCAGACACGAGGTCGATGATTAATAAATATCAACGATCGCCGATTGTCAATTAGCCCTTACTAATCGTAGTTTAAAATTGACAATAAACCTTTAATTCCTTCGCCAATTCCCCATTATCCCCAAACTCATGAACTCCACTCTATCTCAATTCGGCAAGCAAATGTCCCAACTTACGGGAGTTCGGGCGATCATGAAAGATATTATCGAAACCTTGAGTAATAGTGGTGGTAGAGAATTTATCAATCTCAGTGCTGGTAATCCCGTAATTCTTCCAGAGGTAGAAAATCTCTGGCGCGAATGTACTGAGGAATTATTAGCCAGTAAAGAATACGGTGAAGTCGTCTGTCGTTACGGATCTTCTCAGGGGTATCCACAATTAATTGAAGCGGTCAAAAACGATTTTAATGCTCGCTACGGTTTGAACTTGAGTGATCGCCACATTCTGATCTCTCCTGGTTCTCAAACGCTATATTTTTATGCAGCGAACGCCTTTGGCGGCTATACAGAAACTGGAGAACTCAAGCAGGTCGTTCTACCTCTTAGTCCCGACTACACGGGTTATGGTGGAGTCAGCCTATCCCCCGAAGCTTTAGTCGCCTACAAACCGCAGTTAGAAATCGAAGCGAATCTGCATCGATTTAAATATCGTCCCGACTTCAAACAGCTAAAAATTACTGCCGAAACTGGCTGCGTAATTTTTTCTCGTCCCTGTAACCCAACGGGTAATGTGTTGAGCGATGATGAAGTGGCAAAAATTGCTACCTTAGCAGCAATTAATAACGTACCGGTACTAATCGACTCTGCTTACGCACCTCCTTTTCCCGCGCTCAACTTTACCCCCATGACTCCTCAGTTTGGCGGCAATATCATCCACTGCTTGAGTTTGTCCAAAGCAGGATTACCTGGAGAGAGAATTGGGGTAGCAATTGGCGAACCCGAGCTAATTCGAATTTTGGAATCTTTTCAAACCAATGCCTGCATTCATTCCTCCCGTTACGGACAGGCGATCGCCACCAGAGCCATTGCTTCTGGTCGACTAGCCGAGATCGCGCTTCGGGTTATTCGTCCCCATTATGAGCACAAGTTAGAACTTCTCGAAGCTACCTTAGATAAGACAATGCCCAACAGCGTACCCTGGTTTTTACATCGCGGCGAAGGGGCAATTTTTGCTTGGCTGTGGCTAAAAGATTTACCGATAACCGACTGGGAATTTTATCAGCATCTCAAACGAGAAGGAGTAATTGCCGTACCTGGAAACAGTTTCTTTCCAGGCTTACGAGTAGACTGGCAACACAAACATCAGTGTCTGCGTCTCAGTTTGACTGCAACCGAGGCTGAAATAGTTACTGCCATGAAGCGTTTGGCAGCAGTCACCGATAATATTTACCAATCAGTATTATGAATGACGAGCAATTCGCGATCGCCCACCTCATCGAAGTGGGGACGATCGTCTCACCTCAAGGATTGAAGGGAGAATTAAAGATCTATCCCAATTCTGACTTTCCCGAACGCTTTCTCAAGCCAGGAACTCGCTGGTTGCGGCATCCCCGGACTCAAGAAATTATCGCAGTGGAATTGTTAAAAGGGCGTTATCTTGCCGGTAAAAATCTCTATGCAATCCAATTGGCAGGAATTGACAACCGCGATCGCGCCGAAGAGTTACGTCAATACGTGCTACTAGCAGATCGCAGGGATAAACCTAATTTAGCTCCCGATGAATATCACGTTGCCGATTTGATCGATTTAGAAGTATACGATCGCACTACTGGAGAAAAAATTGGCGTGACGGTAGAAATGTATACTGCCGGTAACGATTTATTAGAAGTAAAGCTGCATCGCCAACCAGAACCAAAACAGACAGAGATAATCGATTCTTCCCTAATTACCCGCAAAAGCAAACGCAAAAAATCTAAATCTAAAGCTAAAAGTAAACCCGCTACGGTTTATATTCCTTTTGTCAAGGAAATAGTTCCCGTCGTCGATCTAAAAAATAAACGACTGGAAATTTGTCCTCCTCCTGGCTTATTGGAAATTAATCGAGACGAGAATTAGGGCAGCTCGGGATCTTTGGGGAACGAGGGATCTAGTTCTAGGGATTGCCTACTAGTCTATATCTACATACAAAATATAAGAACCCAACTTAAGCTTTGCCGACCACAATTCATATTCGATTTGCAAAAATTTAGGATAGGGATCGGCTTCTAAAATTAGCTGTCGAGTGTAATTTCGTAGCCGTAGAGAATTACATTTTGCTGGCGGACTACTATTCAAACAATACCGACTGACACCATAAATCCCTTTTTCCCAAAAATGCCGATAGCTCGAGCGCCGATCGCTCTGCATGGTTAAAATGACTCGATAGGGCGAAATTTCCAGCCAAAATAAACCTTTGGGGACATCTTCACCAGCTTTGGGACTTTTGCTTGTCTCAGCAAAAGTAGAATAAGGTAAATTTTGTCGGTCTAATAATAAACGAAAGCGATCGCCATCTTGTTGATACAAAGAAGCAGTGGTTTCAATGACATTCCACAGTGGTAGATCGATAGAAATAAATGAAAGATATACATTTTGCTGACGATTCACTAACATTACTTATAGTTTAAAAATAATTACGAAAATAATACGACTCGAGATAGTAACTAGCTCGAGTCGATTCAAATATTTGCTATTAGTTTCTAGGATATCCTCAACACTACACTATTTGGGAAACATAGAATATCTCGTGAAGATACTTGTCAAATTATTTTTTTTTGGTTATGATAAGAATCGCTGTCATAAGCAATCCTCAGTAGCTCAGTGGCAGAGCGGTCGACTGTTAATCGATTGGTCGTAGGTTCAAATCCTACCTGGGGAGTTAATTCTAATCCCATTTTTGTTGTCAACTGTTAAGCTATTTGTCATCGCTAACAAATTAGTGTCGTATTGACAATATGTTCGAGCTCGACTTTAAGAAGAACACTCGGTCGTCCTATTTCTCAGATTGACGCTCAGATTGCTCCGATCGCACTGTCTCATGATGCCACCCTAGCGACGCGAAATATATTGGATTTTGATGAATGTGGTATTGAGATTATCGAGCCTTGGAAACCAGAGTAATTTTACTGAATCGCTATTGGTTCGACGATCGCACTTCACCACATAATCAAAATAAGCATAGAGAGAAAAAAAGCGATTGTTACTCAGTATAATTAATCATATAGAGACATCGTATTCCATACATTCTTCTTGGGGTTGTCAGGCGCGATCGCATTGCACAGGAAAATCAAACAGAGACAGTGTATCAATTAAATTACAATAAAATACAATAGCAGCGTATAAATAATATAATAGATGAGTCTTACGCTTTGCTCTAATCATCATATAAAGACAACTATTTATTGTATTGGCTAACTATTTTATTAACTTTTATCCGATACCAATTTCCTCGATTCTTTTTGAAGCTCTTGCTCATCTACACTTCTTTTTGGTTTAAAATCCTGTAATAATCCCATCAAAGCGAGAATTACTGTAGGAGTTAGGAAAGTAGAGAAAGCCAAACCGCCTGTTAAAGCAATACCTAGACCCTGATAGAGTTCTGCGCCTTTCCCTGGAAGGATCGCTAAAGGTAACATACCCAGTACGCTAGTTCCTGCTGACATAAAAATAGGGCGCAAGCGATCGCCTACAGCATAATAGAGAGAAGCATCGTATTCCATGCCTTCTGCTTGGAGTTGTAAGGCGCGATCGACTAGGAGAATGGCGTTGTTAACTACGATTCCAGTTAAAATCACAAAACCCAACCCCGTAATCATATCCAAAGGTACGACCACACCAGGAATAGAATTAGCAATTACTAGACTTAGTAATGCGCCTGTCATGCCCATCGGTACGGTTGCCATAATTAATAAGGGATAGATAAACGAGCGATAGAGAGCGACCAAGAGTAAATAGGTGATTACTAGCGAGAGTAAGAAAGTAGAGCCTAACTGGAATAGAGTTTCGGCTAAAACGTCTGCCGATCCTGCTAATTCGACGCGGAAACCAGGGGGTAATTCTTGGCGCAGGGGTTCGAGGATTTCTCGATCGGTGCGATCGATTAATGCGCCTAACGGTGCTTCTCTGGCGACATTGGCGGTTAGAGTAATCGATCTTTCTAAATCGACGTGGTTGATCGCATCTGCACCCGTAATTTCTAGAACTTCTGCTACGTCGGCTAGTTGGACTCGTTGACCAGAACCGTTATAGATAGCCAGTTGGCGCAACTGTTCGGGGGTTTCGACAAAAGTATCCTGTAATTCAACAGAAACATCTAGTTCGCGTTTGCCATCAACGAATTCTGAGGCACGCAAACCACCCAAAGCCGCCTGTACCATATCGCCGATTTCTGCTTCCGATAAACTCGCTTCGGCTAGACGTTCGCGGTTGGGAATTACCTGTAATTCTGGCGCACCCGTCACGAAATCGGAACGGACATTTTGAATTCCTGCTAACTCTCGGATCTGTGGGATGATTTGTTGTTGCAGTCGGTCTAATTCTGCCAAGTCTTCGCCAATAATCTGCACCTCAAATTCTTTACCAGGGTCTTGAAAAATAGAGCGTCGCGTCGGTACCATAAAACGAAAACCAGGAAAATTTGCGCTGGCTTCCCGCAGACGATTGACTATAGCATCTAAATTGTTACCTGTTGCTAACTCTGGTTCGACAAAACCCGCGATCGCTCGCAACCCAGGACGAGATACGTAAAGAGTACGCATAATTCCTGGCTGTTCTCGAATAAAATCTCGCGGTGCTTGAGTAAGTTCGATCGCTTCGGGAATACTCGTACCTGGAAAGGGTTCGGCTAGCCATAAAATTAGATTGCGATTTCCTTCTGGTAGGTAGTCGGCAGGGGGTAGCAGTTGAAAACTTATGAAAATTAAAGTAATTGGAATAGCCAATACCAGCAAGCGACGTTTTAATCTACCTCTTCCTAAAGACCAACGCACGGTTTTTAAGAGAAAACTTTCTAATTTACTCTGTCCTAGGCGAAAAATTGCCGAAGTTTTGGCGACAGCACGTTCTAACCAATTATTACCCCGATAGTTACTTCCGGCTAACATTTGCTCTGCTTCTGTCCGTTTGAGAAACAGTCCCGCTAACATGGGAATCAGGGTGAGTGCCGCAAACAGAGAAAACACTACGGAAGCGGAAAGGGCAATGCCGATATCGAAGAATAGTTGTCCTGCTTCTCCTGTAACCAATACTATAGGTGCAAACACCGCTACGGTGGTTAGGGTAGAAGCCAGCATCGCCCCGCCTACTTCCTGTGTACCATCGATCGCTGCTTTCATGGGAGTTTTACCTTTTTGCATCTGGGTAAAGACGTTTTCTAAGACGACAATGGCGTTATCTACCACCATTCCCACTGCAAAGGCTAACCCTGCCAAACTAATTACGTTGAGGGTACGACCCAATAAATAGAAGACAATAAAAACGGTAATTAAAGTCGTGGGAATGGCGATCGCAATTACCCCCACTGTCCTCAACGAACCCAGGAACAACAGTAAGACTATGGCGGCTAAAATCGCCCCAATAATCAAGTTTCCTTGGACAAAAGCGATCGATTCATCGATGTAGTCATTTTCATCGTAGGGAATATCAAAAGTTACGCTTTCTCCCTCGCGATCGAATCTGGCTTCTAAATCTACTAACGCTTCTCTAATTCCTGCCGAAATTTCGGGAACGTTGCCTCCTACTTGGCGAATAATCCCCACAGCTACCGCAGGTTCGTTATTTCTAATTAAAGCTCGATCTTGTATCGCCCTACCCATTCTCGCTTCGGCGACATCACCCAGATAAACCGTTCCCGACTCATCCCGACGCAGCACAAAACCTTCTAGTTGTTCGACATCTTGAATACGACTGACAGTTCGCACGCGATACTCTCTACGTCCTAAGACTAAAGGACCGCCCCGTATATCGCGGTTATTATTACGGAGGGTAGCAGCTACATCGCCAATGGTAAGATTGCGATCGGCTAAAGCTTTGGGATCGACAATCACTTCTACTTCCCTTTCTCTCCCGCCAGAGACTAAAAACTGTCCCACACCCCGTACCTGACGGAAACGGGGCACGACTATATCATCAACTAAATCCCGATAGTGATAGTCGTCAGCCTCAAAACCTTCTTTGGGGATTAAGATTACCCACATCATCGGACTGCTGCTACCGCTTACTACTTCTACATCGGACTCATCGGCTTCTGTGGGTAGTGCTTCGACTTGCTGTAATTTATTGAGAACATCAACCAATGAGCGATCGATGTCGCTATCCCAGTTAAACTCAATATTAATGTTGCTGATACCCGCCCGACTGGTACTGGTAATTTCCTGGACTCCCTGGACTTCTTCGAGTCTTTCTTCGATAGGGCGAGTCACTAAATCTTCGACTTCGGCAGGAGAAGTACCTAGATAAGAGGTAGAAATACTAATTTCTGGGCGATCGCCTCCTGGCTGTAATTCTAAAGGTAATTGAAATAAGGCTAAAATCCCAAAAAGGGCTAACAAACAAAATAATACTCCCGTGCCATGTCGCCAACGAACGGCGGTTTTGATTAAACTCATTTTATTAGTTAGTTATTGGTCGTTTGTCATTTGTTATTAGTAACTAGGAGTCACGCTAATTTTTTTAAACGAGCTCTTTGATTAATCAATCCATGGTCGTTCGCCGCTTTTTTCTTCTCAACCAAGCATCTACAGAAATGCGATCGAAACTGACTCCTGCAAGGAGAATAAATAAGACGATATTGTAAATCAGTTGGCTGCCAGCTGTATCCCAGTTTTGAATTATAGTAACGCCGTACATTAGGACGATCATCAGGACAAAACAGGCAATTAAAGCACCCCGCGTAAATAGACCGATAGTTATCAATACACCTACAACTAGTTCTACTGGCGGTACTAAAGCAGCATTAATTCTGACTAAAAATTCAGGAATCCAGGAAGATTGCATAGTGTTTACCATCGAATCTATAAAGCCAGGAATATTAAAAATCCTGGTTGCACCATGATTGAAATAATTAATTCCTACTACAATTCGTAGCAACGTGTAGGCAGCGACAAGATCTCTGTTTCTCAATCTGAGATGAACTCGTTTCTCAGTTTTAGGTTCGTTTTCCAACATGATGAAAATTATTTAAGGTATTCGATTGGCAATTTACTATTGACGATTGACGATTAACAAATAACGAGTTAGTTAACCACGTTCACCGCCGCGCTATCTGTCAGTCCATCTCCACCTCTAACCACAATTGTTTGTCCCGGTTGCAGTTCGGGATTAGCAATAACCACTTCTCGACCCATATCGGCGATCGTTTCTACTTCAAACTGTCGAGCTTGGTTATTACTGACAGCAAACACTAGCCATTTATTTCCCCGTCTAGTTAGAGCATCTCGGGGCACGATGAAGGTATTGGTAGCATCAATGGGCATGGCTAAATTAGCCTGAATTGCCATACCTGGTAACAGTTCCTGGGGCGGATTATCTAAACTGACTCGTACTAGCCGTCGGCGAGAGGCAGGATCGGCAGTGGGTACTACGCCTGTAATTGCCGTTTCTCGTTGCCAATTAGGTAGGGCGCGAGCAGTTAAGTTTACTGTCATACCTGGGGCGACTTGTCCGCTTAAGGTTTCGGGAATTTCTAAAAAAATATCTAAAGAGCGATCGCTCACCAAAGTTATCACAGGATCGTTAACTTCAACATAATCACCAGGATCGACCTCTCGCGACTGAACTATCCCAGAAAATATCGCTTTAATTTCCGTACGCTGCATGGCTAACTCTGCTTGTTCTACTGCAGCTTGGGCGGCAGAGACCAAACCTCGTTGGGCATCGATTTCTTCTTGAGTTGGTCCTGCTTGAGCTTCAGCTAACAGGGCCGCAATACGAAATTGCTCACTGGTTGCGGCATCGGCTGCGGTTTTGGCTTCAACTAAAGCTCTCTGTGATAATGCTCCTTCTTCAGTTAAGTCCGAAACTCTCTCCAAATTATCTCGTGCTTCTAACTCTCTGGCTCTAGCTGCATTTAACTCGGCTTGCCGTTGGGCAATAATCTCTGGGCGAGTACCCACTTGTAACCTGGCTAAATTACTCTTTTCCCGTGCCAATCTTGCCTTAGCTTCTGCTAAAGCCAATCTAGAGTCGGCGTCATCGAGGATTGCAACGGTCATTCCCGGAGTAACGAGATCGCCTTCTTTTACTAAAACTCTCTGTACCGTAGCATCAATTTGCGGATTGATAGTCGCTCTTTCTCCTGCTTCTACTTGTCCTAGTAATCTAACTTGTCTGCTTGCCGTCCCAGGGGTGAGGGATATAGTTTCAACTGGTTTGGGAGGCGGTGCTTGCGAGTTGGTTTGTGCCGTAGGTTCTGAGAAAGAGGTGAATATTTGCCACAAAGTCACAGGTCCTCCCAAGATTAGGATAACTAGCAACCATGCAGATAATTTACGTTTGCTCTTGGTAGTTTTTTCTGAGCTTTCTGCCTTCTGCTCTGCCACCTCAAGTTCTGAGTCTGATAAGTGGCTTGGGGGAGTGTCGGTGGATTTCATGACTTCGATTGAGATTCAGTTCTATAAGAGTGCAAATCTAAGTTAGGTTAACTTTTTATAACTTTAGTTTCTAAATATGACACAAAAATGTCAGTCGGTCGCTCAAAACCTAAATCTCGAGTTGCTAGTGGTATTCATTGCAGCCACGAACTGGTATAATTTCTATGATTTCAGTGCCTAGAACTGACTGGTAGTTGACCAACGGTCAGAGCAGCGGGCAGAACTCCTAAAGGGTTCAGCAGTTGCTCATGGAGGTAACCCCCAAGACCGCACTTTTTCACCGTGCCGCCTTCAGAGTTCGGAACGCTTTTGAGGTTTCCTCAAAGAACGCAAGCCGACCTAGCAAGAGAATGCTGCCCAAGATAGGCTCGGCCGTCGAGAGCACGGAGTAATCTCTGATTTTGAATCTCTCGAAAAGTTTGAAGTTTGGAACCAGAAAAAATTGGGTTCCCTATTGCCTAATTTGACTTTTTTCTGTCTATTCTTATAGAGCTGCTGATTGAGTATCGTGGCGATCGAATGTTTTTATTATTTGCCATAAGCTGGTGAGGAAGTGTTTTTGGTCGATTCCTCAGTCTGTTCGATGGCTTTAATATATCTAATTTCGCCGTTAGACAGAGATAGAGTCTGAGAGCTAGCGGTAAAAGCTTTATCTCTGGCTTTTTTGTTGGCTTTAGTTTTTAATTCTAGTAATGATAATGGTATTGCTACAGGCCAAAACATTGAAGCTAATATTGCTACTTTTAAATGAATTGGATTTTTAAAAGATGATTTTTTATCCCTAGCTACTAGCAATAATAGAAAACTAAAATAACTACAGCAAACAAATAAATATAAAAATAACATTTAATTTATACTTATACTTGTTTTTTAAACTTGCTTCATTCTATCTAACTAATTTTTGTTCGTAAACGGTAAAAACTAGCAAGACAGTAAATTTTTGTAAGAAATAAATTGTTTAATAGTTTTCAAGTTGGCTTAAAGCTTATAGCTACTTTAAAATTTTTCAAGAAACAAGTTCTTTTCTTTGAAGATGTTGTCTGCGAAGGTTGCTTTTGAGGGATTGGATGAGCAATCGCCCCATTATTCTGTTTTTTTGTCTTACCTATCTTTTTAACTAAAATGAAATTACTATTTATCTAACAGCTTAGATCGAATAAATAGCAATTGATTTGAAAAATTGTCGAGTGAAACAATTATAAACTTGTAATTATTATTTAAGAGCCTAACTTGAAAGCTTCTACAAATAAACTATAGGTAAGACCGATTTTAAATAAATTGAGCACGTCAATCAAAAGCGATCGCCTAACAGGTTCGGAAGTGCTGGCGCGGTCGCGACGACGATAAACCGCACGGCTAGTTACTTCGGTAAAAACCAAGAGTACTCCTGCGGCTGGTACGTCCCATACCGCATCTTGTCCTGCTGTGGTAGCAATTGCCGAACCCATAAAAAATCCCATCAAGAGACTAATTAAGTTCAGCGCAATTCTGCGCCAGGGATTGCTAAACAAAGTTCCCAATTGAGTGCTAGCTGTGTCGATTAGAGTAGAGAGTCGAGTACGTTGCACGATATTTAGCAGATTGAATTAGTTAGCTAAATTTTATTCAGTTATACGACTGAGTAACCACAAGGATGAGGCTAATCCCGCAAAATGAGCCGCAATAATGTTGGTATTAGCTTGGATGATAAACAAGTCGAGGGAATTGACGAACTGGGTGTTGGTTTGATTATTAAAAATTCTTGCCGGATCGAAGGCTAAGATCTTCGACAAGACGATTCCGGCGATCGCTTCTGCACCAATAATAGTTAAGAGCATTCCTGTCAAATTGACCATCAAACCAATTTTAATCGTTTTAATGGTAGTCGATTTTTTGGGGGGAGTAGTATTTCGCTGCAAACGTTGAGACATTTTGCCATATCGAAAAGAAAAGTAAATCGATACGATTAGGCAAATCAAACCACAAACGGCAGCAAAGAGACTTAAACCAGTTCCAGGATTACTTCTTTCGGTTTGGTTAATAATAGCTAGAAGTAACATCACAGTGGAAACTACTCCCAAAACCAACTGTACCCAAAAACCAGTTAGACCAGCCCATTTTAGAGATTTATATACACGACGTATCTTAGGAGATTTAGTAGCTCGAGAAGAACGCTCTTCAAAAGGAGTAATTTCTGTGTTTCTATTCATAATTAAGTTTTGCTGTAAATTAAAACACTTAATACTGTTTAGCCTAACCTTTCTCGAACAAAATAGTTGATAAAACTTATTCAAACTTGAAGTTTAATAATAAAATATATAAAGGAGAGAGTAGGCGAGGCGGTTGCAGATCTACTCATTGAGAGAAATCTGAGGAAAGTCTGGACTCCCAAAAGACCGAACTTGCTGGGTAACTCCCAGTGCGAGCGATCGCGAGGATAGTGCCACAGAAAAATACCGCCTGTTCGATCGACGATAAATATCAATTGCCGATCGCCAACAGGTAAGGGTGCAAAGGTGCGGTAAGAGCGCACCAGCAGTATCGAGAGGTACTGGCTCGGTAAACCCCGGTTGGGAGCAAGGTCGAAGGGACTATGGTTGGTCTTTTTCCAGTCCCGTTTGAGGTGAACCGCCAGAGGTGTCTGGTAACAGGCATCCTAGATAGATAACCGCCCTCACCTTGACTGGTGAGAACAGAATCCAGCTTACGTCCTACTCTCTCTAGTTTTGATGAGCGAGCGACCGATATCTTGCTCGACTTTCGATAGCTTCTTCTCGTTTCAATGTTTGCCGATCCACGACGCCAAAAACAACTCCAAATCCTGCTTCAAAAATTGGGAGTACCAGCTACTGAATCGGTTGACTGGTCGTTGTTGGATTTGGCACTTACTCATCCGAGCATTTCTACTACTCACAATTACGAACAGCTAGAGTTTGTCGGAGATGCGGTAATTCGTCTAGTTGCAGCCGAACTATTATTGGAAACTTACCCCCAGGAAAAGGTCGGTGAATTTGCTGCAATTCGTTCGATTTTAGTCAGCGATCGCTTGTTAGCGGAACTAGCAGAAACTTATGGTATCGAACCATATTTGCTCATTGGTGCCAATGTTACGGGTAATCCAGTAACCAGACAGTCTTGGTTAGCAGATACTTTTGAAGCTATTTTAGGGGCATTATATTTGAGCACCAACAATATGGAGTTGATTCGTCCCTGGTTGGATGAAGCGTTACTAGATAAAGCAGTAGAGGTTAGAAAAGACCCCGCACGGCAAAACTATAAAGATGCCTTGCAGGAATGGACTCAGAGTAAGTATAAAGTCTTACCCGAGTATCGCGTTAGGGAAAACAAATCTTTTCGCTCTCATAGCGATCGCTTTACGGCTGAAGTATGGTTGCAAAATCGTTGTTTGGGAACCGGTAAGGGTCGTTCCAAGAAAGCTTCAGAACAGGCAGCGGCAAAAGCAGCTTTTTTGGCATTTGGCAACAACTAAGTTTTTATTGTGGTGGCAGTTTTCTGGGCGAAATTGCCGAGGAAATCAGCCTTGCTGCTCGAGGAGCCGAGCTAGAAACTGTCTGGTTTTTAAACATTTCTTTTAACACGAGTGCCGGATCGACATAATCCCCGTTGTACTTCAGAACCCAATGGAGATGGGGTCCTGTAGTGCGTCCCGTCATACCAATGCGTCCAATTCTGGCTCCGACGGGAATTTCTTGTCCTTGTAAGATTTTTACGCCTCCATGGTGATCGATCATGTAAGCACCTGCGTTGTCCCTTTCTACATGACCTTCTAAATGACAGTAGGAATGTTTCCAAGTGCCAGATTCTATAGTTAAAGAAGTTCCGCAAGTAGGATCGTTTGATACCTTAGTTACTTTTCCCGTCCACCAACTGCGAACGTAGCTTCCTCGAGGAGCCGCCAGATCTAAACCGTTGTGAAACTGAGGCTTACCATCAATAGGAGAAATACGATAGCCGAAAGGAGAGGTGTATGATTGAAAATTTTCTACTGGAAAAGAACCGTGTTGCCAAATCGCACTGGCAATATGTTGAAAAACAGGTCGATAATTAGGTACAGTGGACGCTTGAATTTGTCTGAAGCTAAGATTCTCTAAGCCTATAAATAACAAAAAGGTTGTAACTGCAATCAGCAGCAGACGGTACCATTTCACTCTGAATTTATAGCTCATCTGTATTTTAGAGAAACAAATATAAATTTAACTTTGACAAATTTACTTAGGGCAAGAGCTACCAACTAAGCTTCTCAAGCTGCAAGAAATAAATAGATGAGTGAGTACTAATTAAATCATCAGATAGCGTTCGACTTGTTAATCGCTCCAAGCGATCGCCATTTAGTAATTTAGTCACTCCAATATACTATTAAATTTACTGACGAGCAAGAGTCTGATAAGTATTATTACCAACATTAGTATTACAGATAAAAGTTAAGATTGCGGTCAGAGTTTTGTTAAAATTTTCCAAAACAGATGAAATTATTTAAATTTATTGGGTTGCTCGACTTTTTGGGTAATTGGAGTACAACAACTCTCAAGCTTCGATCTGGTTGAAAACCTTTATAACTCCCTTAAAGACTATGGAACTAAAAGTCTTGCCATTTACCTTTGAATTAGACACTGTAGCGATCGCCGGAAGTTGTTTGTGGTCGCTGGCACTGTATGTTAGCTTTCCTAAAGTCAAGAATTGGATTACTAAGCAATTGAGCAGGTGGTTTAATTTTGCCGAGCGCTCGCTTTATACGATGAAAGAATATCAAGAGACTCAGCAGGCTCGAGACTCTCAAAATGCTTTTTACGCTTCGGTATTCAGTATCGTGCCCTTTTTAATTGCAGGAGCAGTTACCGACTGGCTAATCGACCTTAGCTTTGGCAGTACTAGTTGGGCAATTAGTTTGGGCATTATTAGCTGTGTGATCGCAGGAGTATTGGCTCTGGGTAATCGAGATCGCGACTAATAAACTTTTTTACTACTATTTCCTTAGTGCGACAATCGCCGATTAGATTTTAGATTATTATTAACCCCAAAAGCTCTCAGAAAATTGGTCAAAGACAACCAAAAAATACTCCATAGCCAGGAATCTCTACTGTGCTATCGTATTGGCGATTATGAAAATCTACCTCATCAGCTTCGACACAATGGGGATAATTAGACAAATCGTAACGAAGAGGAGCGGGACTGAGATTAAATAAACAAAGTAATTGTTGCTCTTCAGATTTACGAATAAATCCCAGTAAAGGTTCTTCAGTGTCGAGTAAAATTAAATCTCCCCAGAGTAGGGCTGGTTGCTGTTTGCGCCATTCGATCAGACGACGGTATTTATTCAGTAGAGAATTGTGGTGAGTTTCCTGAAGTTCTACAGCATGATGGAGGTGTTCTTCAGAGACGGGCAGCCAAGGCTCGTGAGCCTCAGTAAATCCAGCATTGGGGGCTTCTTTTTGCCAGGGCATGGGAGTACGAGAGCCATCTCTGCCAAGAATAGAAGGATATCCTGCCAAACCAAAAGGATCTTGCATCTTTTCTAAAGGAACATGGGCTTGTGTCAGCCCTAGTTCGTCGCCTTGATAGATACAGCAACTGCCCCTAAGAGATAGTATCAGTGCGGCAAACATATGGTCGAAAGCTTCATGGCTAAATTCGTCATCGATCTGAAACTTACGCCAGCGTGACTTAAGACGAGGAAAATCATGGGTGCCACCAGTCCAGCAAATTACCCCATCGGCAAATAGTTCCTCTACCCGTGCGATTAACTCTTGCATTTTTTCATAGCTTAAAGGTTCGTCACTCATTAGAGAGGAGTTATAAGCCATGTGTAATCTATTGTTGCCCCGTACGTATTCACTAGCGGTTAAAATGCCATCTTCAGCCGAGCTAATTTCTGCCAAGGTAGTAGTGTCGGCGTAGCTATCCATCAATTGGCGAATCTCTTCCAGTAACGGAAAAATTTCAGGTTGGCAAAAATTGTAAAGATTTAATTGCGAGAAAAAGGGATCTTTCGGTGATGCACCGTCGGGAAGGGGAATGCCTTTGGGACGAGGAGGATTGTCTTTGAGAGTGCGATCGTGTAAAAAGAAATTAACTACATCCAAGCGAAAGCCATCAACTCCCAAATCTAACCAAAATTTAGCCACTTCTAAAATTGCTTCTTTAACCTCTGGATTGTACCAGTTGAGGTCTGGCTGTTCGGCGAGAAAGTTGTGCAGATAGTACTGCTGTCGCTGTTTGTCCCAAGTCCAAGCACTGCCACCAAAGGTAGCCAGCCAGTTACTCGGCGGGGTACCGTCGGGTTTGGGATCTGCCCACACATACCAGTCTGCTTTAGGGTTGTCTCTACTGCTACGACTTTCGACAAACCAAGGATGTAGATTAGAGGTATGATTCCAAACTTGATCGATGAGAATTTTGAGTCCGCGCTGCTTTGCTTCTTTGGTTAATAATTTAAAATCTTCTATAGTGCCAAAAATTGGATCGACAGCGCAGTAGTCTTCGATATCGTAACCAAAATCTTTCATCGGAGACTTGTAAAAAGGTGAAATCCAAACTGCATCGACTCCTAGGGCTGCAATATAATCTAGTTTTTGGATAATTCCCTGTAAATCGCCAATGCCATCCCCGTTACTGTCAAAAAAGCTACGAGGATAGACTTGATAAATCACTGCACTGCGCCACCATTGACGAGTTTGAGACTGTGGATCTAAAGCTGAGTTCATACGTTTGATTTTATAGCTACAAATTGGCAAAAAAGACTCCATATTCGGGAAGCTCTAAAACATCTTGCCAAATTTTGCTCTCAAAACCCAAACTGGTTTCTGGTGTATACTCATCGTAAAATGACAAATCGTATTTTACTGGCTCGTCGCTGAGATTGAACAGACATAGCAAACGCTGTTCGGCATATTCTCGGATAAATCCCAGTACGGGTTCTGGAGTATTGATTAACTCGAAGTTACCGGCGATTAAGGCTGGTTGTTGTTTGCGCCAGTGGAGTAATTTGCGCCAAGTATTGAGTAAAGAATCAGGATCGGCGTTTTGTCGATCTACTGCTTGTGCGAGATGTTTTTTGGGAATTGGCAACCAAGGCTCCTCACTATCGGTAAAGCCAGCATGGGGTCGGTCGGCTTCCCAAGGCATGGGGGTACGAGAGCCATCGCGACCTGGTACGGTAGGATAGAGTGCTTGACCGAAGGGGTCTTGGATTTTTTCTTCGGGAATATCTTTGGGAATTTTCGCCTCGCTCAAACCCAGTTCGTCTCCTTGATAGAGACAGAGAGCCCCTGGTAGGGATAATAATAAAGCGGCGATCGCATAATAAAATTTATCGGGATAGGGTTGTCCCTCAGCGTCTACTCCCGTCCAGCGCGATCGCAGACGACCATAATCGTGATTGCCTACCATCCAGCACTGTCCGCCTTCGGGGAAATGTTGCTGTACTCGTTTGACGGTTTCGCGCATGAGTTTAGCACTCATGGGTTCTTCTGCCATTAAGGCACTGTTATAAGCTAAATGCAGGCGGTCTTTTCCTTTGACATAGTTACCCGATAGGGTAATGGAATCTTCACAGAGAGTCACCTCTCCCATAGTAACTGCATCTCCATAGCGATCGCATAACTCCCGAATTGGTTTGAGAGCTTCGAGATTTTCGGGACGACAGAAGTTGTATTGAAACATATGTTCGACCATCGGATTATCGCGATCGACTCCATCGGGAAACACTCCGTTTTCAGGTCTAACGGGATTATCCCGTAGGTGCTTGTCATGAACGTAGAAATTTACTGCATCGAGGCGAAAACCATCGATACCGCGGTCGAGCCAAAATTCGGCGCGGGTGAGAATGGCATCGACTACTTCGGGATTGTGCCAGTTGAGTTCTGGTTGACTGGGAAGAAAATTATAGAAATAATACTGCTGACGCACTTCATCCCACTCCCAGGCACTTTTACCCATGAATGCCGAGATCCAGTTATTGGGTGGCGAACCGTCTGGTTTAGCATCTGCCCAAACGTACCAGTCTGCTTTGGGATTATCGCGGTTTTTGTGACTTTCAACAAACCAAGGATGCTTGTCTGAGGTATGATTCCAAACTCCATCGATCAAAACTTTAATGCCAAAGTCGTGGGCAATCTCTAACAGGCGATCGAAATCTCCGATATCTCCAAACACCGGATCGATATCTCGCATATCGGTAATATCATAGCCCATATCTTCCATCGGAGATTCAAAGATCGGACATAGCCAAATGGCGTCTACTCCCAAAGAAGCAATATAGTCCATTCTGGCGATAATGCCATTGAGGTCGCCAATCCCATTACCCGTAGTATCTTGAAAACTTCTAGGATAGATTTGATAGATTACTGCGTGTTGCCACCAATGACCATTATGCTGTTGATTATTGGCATCTTCCCACGTCCAAGCTCTACGATTTATTACAGGATTTTTCCACCATTTAACATTAGGTTTTTTCATTGTGCCGAGCATAAATTAAAATGATTGATATTGCGAAAAAAATAAACTTGCTAACTCGATTTAGATCGAAAATCGATTTCAACATATTTACTATTTTGACAACCGTAACGATCCCCACTCATCTTTCTCGAGTTATAAATGGCTTTTATAAAGGTTTATCGACCCATATAAAGAACGAATAACACTAAAAGATATAACTGAAAAATACGGACTTGTTATTTTTAATCGGTAAATATACTTACTTTTGTAACGTTTGAATATAAGAGAGTGTTTGTTAAACAAAAATTAAATGCTTGTGTAGGTTGGGTTAGGTGAGTATTTTTCTAGTTGCTATTCGCTGTAACCCAACAAAATTAAACGTTATATTCGTCTTAAGTTTTACTTTATAAACAATCTCTAAAATAGCTCTAATACTCTCGCAAAAAACCATAAGAAAACTATAGCAAGATAGTTTTTAACGATTGTACCTTAAACTAAATGTTTCTTATTACTTTGTAGATTTCAAGGCTCTCAGCACTTTTGCTAAATGAGATAAATTAGAGTAAACGTCACATTCGACATATAAAAAAAAGCTAGAAAACATCTGGATTTGTAAGGATTCAGGTGCAAGCATGAGGAATAAGAGAAGGATAAGAACAATGTCCAACTGTAGCTTGTAAAGTCTGTTGAAAAAAAGTAATCACCGAACGTCCTTGCAAACGACAAGATTGAATTGCACTCAGCAGGTTGGCTGTATGTTGAAACCGTTCGATGGAACGAGAGCCACCACAAACTTTCCGCTTGGTTACAGCAGTTCTCAAACATCGTTCAGCTAGATTATTGTCGGGGGGTATCTGAGGATGTGTCAGAAAATACCACCATTGCTCCGCCTTATCACGCAGCGAACGTAGCAGTTTTCCAGCTTCATGACCAGCATTCTTGAGCCAAGTCTTAATTGCGCTAGTCACTCGCCTTCGGAAATCCTCTGCCCAATCTCGATAGTGGCTTTCCTGATGGGTCTGTCGCCAAACCCGATGTTGCTTAAATGCCTCATCAATTAGAGACAGAAAGGTGGTAGCAATTTCTTGGTTATCTACCCCTTTAGTCTTTAACAGTTTTTGAAAATGACGACGTAGATGAGCCAAACACTTTTGTTGTCCTGCTACTGAATAGCCGTTGTAGACACTAAAATCGTCGCTAATCAAAACTCCATCATAGAATACTCCTAATACAGCTTCCAATTCTCTGCGTTTTCTAGTATCGCCGGCATGAAACAGGCAGAACTCTGACCCAGCTAAAACCCAGAGCCATTCTTTGACTCCTTTAACTGAGCAGGGGGTTTCGTCACAATGTAGAGGAGGATGCTCTGAATTAATCGACTTTTTCAACCCTTCAACACTGTTGATACTCGCTTGTTGTACTCGTTCGTTCATTGGTGGCAACTAAAGTTCCCCTACTAATTTCTATTGCTCCCAGTTCCCACAACAGTTCTTGCTGTTTAGCATAGGACATATGAGCATAGTTTCCCAGCCAGGAAAGTAACCCCTGTAGTCTGACTCCCAAGTCTTGACCTGGAATCATTGTGGGAGACCGTCGAGCTGCCTCTATTGCTCCACACTTGCCGCATTGACAGTGATGACGTTGGTACTCTACGACTTGTATCGGTTTTGCCACCAACTGGGCTACCTGTTGAGTATCTACTCGTACCCCCTTAGTCTTCCATTGTTGATTTCCACAGTTGGAGCAGATGGTCGGTTTCAATACTTCGTAGCGGTCTACACGCCCAAATCCTTTTCTCGTCTTCCCTTGATGTCCTGGTTGTCCTCCTGGTTTTCTTTTTGTCTCTTTTTTGGCTTCTTCCAACCCTACTTCTGGTTTTCTCTCGCTTTTTTTCAGCAAGTCAGTTGAAGGGGGTTTCGATGAGGTTTGGCTGTCGAGGTTGAGGCTCTGTTCCAGTTGTTCTATTCTTTTTTCTAGCTTCTCAATCAGCTTTTGTTGGGTAGTCACGATTTCTGCCAGTTTCTCATTGGACAACTGGCGCAGTTCTTCGGCTTTGAAGGGGTGATTAGCTTCGCTCATTATTGGCTACTTTAATCTCTTTTTCCTTTTTGTCAACCCTGATACCTGAATCCTTACCTGGATTTAAAATAATATAAAACAAATAATTTAGACTATTTGTTTTTTTCTGGAACAGTCTTTGTTTTTTTCTGGAACAGTCTTTGCTAGTTTGGATAATAATTTTTCAAGTGCTTATTAATGCTTAAAAACCGTTCTTTTCAATCAATTACACATAGTATCAAAAATTATCCTTTTCTATAACTACTACCTTTCCGCTGTCTCGCCCCCCGTTCTTTATATAATATAAAATTGATGGAGCAAAATTCATGCTGCCCTGAATACGGCAAGAAAAGCATCATTTATTAATTAATCATGTCCAGGTAGTTACTAATGACTTTGTTTGAGAATAGAGAATAGCAAAAAACAACAGTCGGTCGTCCTATACTTTACCTTTGCAGGCTATTGCCTGCAATATAGTGGCTATTCTTCGTAGAGTTCAAATTGGGATTTTGTCGCACCACATTGAGGACAAGACCAATCATCTGGAATCTTTTCAAAAGGTGTGCCTGGGTCAATTCCGGAATCGGGATCTCCTTCAGCAGGATCGTAAATATAATTACAAACCATACAAATGTATTTTTGCATTTTAATTTTGTCTTACTACAAGTGGGTAGGTGTAATTAATTGTAGAACCTCAATTAGGATAATTTCTCTTATTTATTTACTCGTTGGCAAGTGATAAATATGCCCACCCACTTAGTTTTCGACTTTTAAAGATAAATTCTCTTAAAGGCGAATGAAAATTCGCCTCTACAATAGTTAATTTAGGCATTTACGGGTTCTTCATATCCTTGAATGTATTCGGGTTCGAACTGACGCAGCACTCTAGTTGCCTGACGAACTAAACTTTCCGTACCTTTGGCAGCAATAATGTATTTGCCTTCGTTAAGACGATTGCGATAGGTAAGTGCATCGCCACTGCCTGTAGTCAAGCCGACTCCACCACCGACGACAAAAGCTCCAAACGCGCCAGAAGCTGCGCCTAAGATTCCACCAGCTATATGGTCAATTAAAGAGTTATCACCAGGAAAAATATGAATTCCCGTCAGTACATTAAAGGCATAGCCTGCAGCAAAACCAAAGGGAATCAGCCAATAGGCTAACTTTTTCGCTCCTTTGTTGGCTTGACGATTGGGGTTAATTAAGCCGAAATCATCGGCACTTTGGTAACCTTCACCGATAATAGTTATGTTTTCGGTGGGTATATTATTTTTCTTCAAAGCATAAGCGGCTGCTTCTGCTTCTTGTTTAGTTTCTAAAACTGCAATTAAATAGTTCATGATTCGTTTTGCGATCGACAATAAAATTGAGAGTTTACTAGGCGATCGCCCGTAGCTAGGTCGTATTTTAACGATCGCCAAAAAGATATGACATTCTAGTTAACTAGAAGGAATTTGGCTTACTTGTTGTGGTTGCGATTTTTTAAAGACTCTTTTTTGAGGTAGAGAATCGCCAAATTCTTGTTGTCGTCGCAGCCAGTTAGCAATATCTGTCGCCGAGATAATACCGGCTAAATTACCATTATCGGTAACCAACAGCCGACGCGATCGCACTTCTTGCATTTGAGATAGAGCAGTGGTCATGTCTGCTTGTGGCGCGATGGCAATGTTTTCCTCAAGGGGAATCATCATTTCTTTAACCGTATGCTGTCCCCAGTTTTGTCTCGATACACCTTTTACTTGATTGAGAGTAATCATCCCGATGGGGCGATCGTCTTCAATTACCGGAAAAGACTGATAGTAGCGATTGAAGAAGTAGTTGTCCATCAACTCTTGTAAATTCAAATTGGCTGGCACTGTTTCGGGTTCTAGAGTCATCACTTCACTAACGCGAGAGCCTTCTAGGGTAGTTCTTAATACTAGTTCGCGATAGCTAGATTCTGCTGCATTATTTAAAAACCAACCGATTAAAATCAGCCACAGTCCACCAATAAAATTGGGTACGGGACTGAACAACTGCCAGAAACCAAAAGCAATTAAACCGAAGCCTAAAATTCTGCCACCAATGGAAGCAACCCGAGTAGCAGTCTGCAAATTATTGGTGAATTTCCAAACAGCCGAGCGAAATAGTCGTCCGCCATCGAGAGGAAATCCAGGTAGTAGGTTAAAGATAGCTAAAATCAGGTTAATCCAGGAAAGATAAGCGGCAACACCAGTAATAACAATGCTCCAACCGTTAGTTTGCCCAAAATAGGAAATGAGGGCAAATAAACCAGATAGTGCCAAACTGGTTAGAGGTCCTATTACTGCAATTTGAAACTCATCTCCAGGAGTTTCAGCATCCATACGCGTACGTGACACGCCGCCAAAGGCAAATAAAGTAATTCCTTCTACAGGAATGTCTTTAGTTCTTGCCACCAAAGAATGGGACAGTTCGTGTAGTAATAAAGACGTAAAAAACAAGAGAGTTCCTACCGTACCCATAATTATGTAGGTATTTTCAGGAAGTCCCGGGTAGTTAAACGGAAATAAATCTACCGTCAAAGTCCACAAAATTAAAAAGAAAATTAGTAGCCACGATAGATCGACACGAATTTCAAAACCGAAAATCTTGCCCAATCTAAATCCTTGCATATTTCCTCCGTATAAATAGCTTAATTAATATTCAAAATTTATCTCTACTAGTAGCCCGTAAACTTCTGCTTTTAGACTACTTTGTAATACAAAATATAATTAATTTGGTTTTTTCTCTAATTTAAAGTTAACTAAGTTAAGCCGAATTACTGGTCTACCATGGGGTGGAGATTAAAACTTAGCTCTTGCTAGTAATTTCGACTGATAACCCATAAATAACTATTTTCCTATCTTTTGAAGGATGAATAATTTTAAAAATTATCCTGCAATAGAGATTAAGTACAAAATTTAAATCTAAAGTTAGTTAGATTTTTTTCGATACTCGCTCGAGGAGGTCACAAAAAATATGAATTTTAATTTTATTTATCCACTCGTATTTGTAGCGATCGCGTTACTTTTATATTTCAGTAGTGTAAGACGTAGAATAACTTCCCTAGCGATCTTAGCAGGAGTAGTACTTTTTACTTACTTTAATAGTCTACCTGCTTTGGCAACCACCAACATTGCAGCTTTAGGGGCTAGCGACCGCGCTCTAACGGAAGAACAACAGGCATTTGAGGAAAAGCTTAAATTGACTCCCGACGGAGGTCACTATAGCGGTATCGAGCATATCGAGCAAACTAGACCCGACCAAATGCCCGTCGATGATAGCACTATCCAAGAGACTATCGAGGGTTATTCTGGCGATAATGTGATTATCAGTGTCGCTAACGGTTCTGTTCGACTATCAGGAAGAGTTCAAGACAAAAATACAGCCGAGGAGCTAGTCGAAAAAACTAAAGCCATTCCTGGTGTTCGCGAGGTTACTTTCAATCTCGGTTTAGAGAAAAAAGCATCATAGATAACTAGTAGATAACTAGGCAATAGTGCTGGCATATTAAACAATGTTATGCAAAGCAGCGGAGAGCTTATTTCTTTGAAAAATGGCAGGGAGAGATAGCTGCCCGCTGCACTTGCCATTAGTTATCAGTAATTGTTTAAATCTTTGAGGCGTAAGCAAATTGCTGAAAAGATTTTGGTAAAAAAGCAAGAAAAATAAAAAGCACCAAATTTCGCGATAAACATTCATAAACGGTCTATTTTGGGGCAAAAGTTGATGATTATTTCCGTAGACGACCGCATTCCCTCGACCAATCTGTCAAAGTTTAGTTCTGGAGAACCCCAAGAAGTATCCACAGACAAACTTTTCGCCGATAAAAAAGTAGTATTGGTAGCAGTTACGGGAGCGTTTACTCCTGCTTGTTCCGACAAACATCTACCAGGCTTTGTTCAACAAGCAGACGAAATTAAGCACCACGACATAGATGCGATCGCTTGTGTTTCGGTTAACGATCCTTTTGTTATGGATGCTTAGGGCAAAACTATAGTAGAAACTGTTATAAACAAACTAATTGAAGGACAACTGCGACGAACCAATGTTGTTTCGAGATCGAACAGATGCTGGTCGCCAGCTAGCTAAAAAGTTAATGGTCTATGCCGACCATAATGACATTTTAGTGCTTGGTTTGCCTCGTGGTGGCGTTGCTGTAGCGTTTGAAGTCGCCCAAGCTCTCAATGCGCCATTAGACGTTTTACTAGTGCGCAAGTTAGGTGTGCCTGGAAATGAAGAATTAGCTATGGGAGCCATCGCCAGTGGTGGCATTCAGATTATCAATGATGAATTAGTTGCTCGTCTGAACTTGAACCAACAAGCGATCGCTCGAGTAGTCGCCTCAGAAGAAAAAGAGTTATTACGCCGCGAACGGGTTTATCGTGCAAACCGACCCCCATTAGCTGTCAACGAGCGCACGGTAATTTTAGTGGATGATGGTTTAGCAACTGGTGCGACCATGAATGCTGCTGTCACAGCCATCAAACAGCAAAATCCCAAACAAGTTATTGCCGCTGTAGCTGTAGCTGCCCCCGAAACCTGCGATAAGACTTTAATTAAAGCAGATCGCATCATCTGTGTAAAAACCCCCAAACCTTTCTTTGCCGTCGGTTTGTGGTACAGAAACTTTCCACCAACGACGGATGAAGAAATCGTAGAGCTACTCGAGCGAGCGGCAAGCAAAGACGATAACTAAAAGCCAATTCCTTTTTCTCTAATTCTCTAAGCTATGAAGACTCAAACCCAACTGCCAATACCCCCACATTTTGATTCCTCAACGGTAGGAGAAGTCTGGCAAGTTCCCTATCAAACCCTAACCACAGAAGCCAAAAACTGGGCGCAACAGCATCACCTCCAACCTGCCAGCGAAGATAAAATTAAAATTGGTCTGTTGGCGAACGACGTACAAAATACCTTTTGTATTCCCGGTTACGAACTTTTTGTTGGAGGTAAATCGGGCACTGCGGCAGTAGAAGACAACGTGCGGTTGTGCGAATTTATCTATCGTAATTTGGGTGTAATAACTGAAATTATGGTGACGATGGATACTCATAGCGCCATGCAAATTTTTCATCCCATATTTTGGATAGACGATACTGGGCAACCACCATCGCCAATGACAGAAATTTCAGTTGAAGATGTGGAACGGGGAATCTGGCAGGTCAATCCCGCAGTAGCTCCCTACATCAGCCAGGGAGATTATTCTTGGCTGCAAGATTACGCCAAGCATTATGTCAGAAAGCTTAACTTAGACAGTAAGTATCCCCTAATTGTTTGGCCCTATCACGCAATTTTAGGGGGAACTAGTCATGCTGTAGTTTCCGCACTCCAATCTGCCTGTTTTTTTCATAACTTTGCCCGTAATAGCCCGACTCATTTCGAACTCAAGGGCGATAATCCCCTAACGGAAAACTACTCAGTACTTCAGCCTGAAGTATTAAAAGACCATAATGGCAAAGCGATCGCTCAAAAGAATGCTTCATTTCTCGATAAGTTATTGAGCTTCGATCTGCTGATTATTGCCGGACAGGCACAGAGCCATTGTGTGGCTTGGACGGTAGATAACTTACTAGAAGAAATTAAGGCACGAAACCCCAAACTAGCAGAAAAAGTCTATTTGCTAGAAGACTGCACCTCACCCATAGTCGTTCCCGACGGAGTTGACTTTAGCGATCGCGCCGATATCGCCTTCGAACGCTTTGCTAGTGCCGGAATGCACCGAGTTAAGTCCACCGAGGCGGTCGCCAGTTGGTTGTAGATGCAAATTAATATTCGCCCATAACGCCCACAAAAGTAGGGGCAAATCGCCATTTGCCCCTACTGTTCGGCTTCTGCTACGCGCCGCTTGACTTGAATCACACTATCGGGATTGAGAGACATCGAATCGATCCCTGCTTCTACTAGAAAAGCAGCAAAATCCGGATAATCGCTGGGTGCTTGTCCGCAAATCCCTACTTTACGGTCTTTTTTGTTAGCAGTATCGATTAGACGGCAAATCATGCGTTTAATCGCTAGGTTGCGTTCGTCAAATAGATGGGAAAGTTCGGCTGAATCTCGGTCTACTCCCAAAACTAGCTGAGTTAGATCGTTACTACCGATGGAGAAGCCATCGAAACGGTCGGAAAACGCCTCAGCCAGCTCGATATTAGAGGGAATTTCGCACATTACATAAACTTGCAAGCCATTTTCCCCACGTTTTAAGCCATTTTCTGCCAATACTTGCGATACTTTATCGGCTTCTTCAAGGGTGCGGCAAAAAGGAATCATGATAATTACATTGTCAAAACCGAGTTTTTCCCTTACTTGCTTAATAGCACGACATTCTAAGGCAAATCCCTCACGATAGCGATCGCTGTAGTAACGAGAAGCACCCCGAAACCCCAGCATGGGATTGTCTTCTTTGGGCTCGAACTGCTGTCCGCCAATTAAGTTAGCGTATTCGTTGGTTTTAAAATCGCTCATGCGGACGATTACGGGATGGGGATATTGAGAAGCGGCAATTTTACCGATACCCTGAGCTAAATTTTCCACAAAATAGTCTCGTTTGTCTTCATAACCTTGAGTTATGTCGCGAATTTGTCGCCAAGCGTTGCTATCTTCCAACTCGTCGTAATGCACTAAAGCCATCGGATGAATCTTGATGATGTTGTTAATGATAAATTCCATCCGTGCCAAGCCAATACCCTCTGCTGGCAGTCGCCACCAGCGAAACGCGGCTGCGGGACTGGCTATATTCATCATGATTTGGGTTTTAGTTTCGGGAACCTCTTCCAGGTCAATTTCTTCGGTAGCATACTCCAACTTACCTTCATAGACGATGCCGCGATCGCCTTCAGCACAAGATATAGTCACTTCGGTGCCATTTTCAAGGCCGCGAGTAGCATCTCCCGTGCCGACAATTGCCGGAATACCTAGTTCTCGACTGACAATTGCCGCATGACAGGTACGTCCGCCATAATCGGTAACAATACCCGCCACGCGTTTCATAATTGGCACCCAGTCGGGGTCGGTCATTTCCGTAACCAGAATGCTATTATCTTCAACGAGATCGATATCTTGAGAACTTTTAACCCGACAAACTTTACCAGCGGCGATCGCCTCGCCAATGCTCAATCCGGCAAGTAATTCCTTGCCTTTTTCTTTCAATTTATAAGTTTTCAACGAACTGGCAGACTTTTGAGACTGTACGGTTTCGGGTCGTGCCTGGACGATAAATAGTTCTTCTGTATCACCGTCTTTTGCCCATTCCATATCCATCGGCTTGCCGTAGTGGGATTCGATCCCCACCGCCCAACGAGCCAGCTGGAGAATTTCTCGATCGCTCAGCACGAAAGCTTGGCGTTCTTTACCCGAAGTTTCGACATTTTCAGTCGTTTCGCTGCCTTCGGTGGCATAAATCATCTTTTTCTCTTTGCTACCTTTAGTTTTTTCAATAATCGGCTGCAGATTGTCTTTGAGTAAAGGCTTAAATACCGTATACTGGTCGGGATTGACCGTACCTTGTACCACATTTTCTCCTAAACCCCAAGCAGCAGTAATAATCACCGCATCCGGGTATCCAGTTTCCGTGTCGATGGAAAACATGACTCCCGCACTGGCGCGATCGCTCCGCACCATTTTTTGAATACCCACCGAAAGAGCGATTTGCAGGTGGTCGAATCCTTTTTCTTCGCGGTAACTAATGGCGCGGTTGGTAAACAAAGATGCGTAACACTTACGACAGGCATTTAAAACTTCTTCTGCTCCCGTGACGTTGAGAAAAGTTTCTTGTTGCCCTGCAAAGCTGGCTTCTGGTAAATCTTCTGCCGTGGCGCTACTCCTAGCGGCAATATCGACTTCTTCGGTATCGTAACGCTGACTTAGTTCTCGGTAAGCTTGACGAATGGCGCGATAGACTTCTTGGGGAAAATCAGCTTGATAAAACAGGCGACGTATGGCTTTGCCCGTTTCTTCTAAGGACTGTTGTTTATTTTCTAAAGCTTCAATTTGAGACTTAATTTGTTCGGTTAAATTATTATGTTGTAAAAATTCTCTGTATGCTTCAGCCGTAGTAGCAAACCCGTCGGGAACGCTCACCTTTTCATCTTTGAGACTACGAATCATCTCTCCTAAAGAGGCGTTCTTACCTCCTACAAGCTCCACATCCTGATTGGTTAGATCGGCAAACCAACGAGTGTAAGAATTATTTTTGTCTTCATTCATAAATTTAAAAGAGATAAAGTTTAGTCCGTTGCTAAATTCTTGCCTTCTCTAAAGCTATAACTTCAGTGGCAGAAGCGAGGGAAAAATTCAATTGAGTCTTATTAGTTCCAGATCTAGACGAGCCTATCGGAAATTATATTATTAGGCTAACCTTCGCAATCTATTTCCAGGAACATATTGGCAAACCGACACGAGCTTTGCATCTCTTTATAGTTATAGATTGTAAATTTGAGACAAAAAATTAAACAGAAGGAAGAGGTAAGAAGGAAGAGGGAAGAGGTAAGAAGTTACCCTTCTTCCCTCTTCCTTCGAGTGCAGCGAGTTGTTAAAAAAGCAGAAGTTCACTTTACTCTTCGCGAGCAAGTCAAACTCCTGCTGTGTTATATTTTCCTTCTATTGTGCTAACTGCTGAAGGGATCGACTGAGGATGCATTAGGAACAGCTCGAACCTCTCCTCGTTCTTTTATCTACCTAGATAACCGCGATCGTGAATAACCTCGAACCAATTAAAGAGGTATAACCTGAAAATCGACCATTGCCGAAACTTCTGGATGTAATTTAACCTCTGCTTGATATTCTCCAGTCTTACTGATGTCGGGAACTTCAATACCTCTGCGGTCTACTTCAATTCCAGTTTGCTCTTTAATCACATCGGCAATTTCTTGAGCGGTAACACTACCAAAAATTGCGTCTGCTTCTCCCACTTGTTTGCGTATAGTCAAAAGACCAATCGTTTTGAAAGCGACTTTTTTATTTTCAGCGGCTTGTTTTTCAGCTAGCTTCTCTTGTCTTTCTTTTTCTCTTCTTTGTTCGACCTGTTTGATAATTCCCGGTGTTGCCAAAACTGCTAAACTTTGAGGAATTAAATAATTGCGAGCATAACCAGGGGCAACTTCTACTAGATCGCCATTGTTACCTAGTTTTTTAACATCTTGGTTTAAAACTACAGAGACACGTTTGGACATTTTCTCTTTCCTAACTTTACTTAATGATTTCTAATATTTGATTCGATCGCCAAGATTTCAATAATCCAGAACTTACAATTATATCAGTTGTGTACGATTGGCGAGCAAACTAATGGCGAATTTGAAAGGGGAATGTCTTTGCGGCAAAGTTAAATACGAATACCGAGGCGTAACTGGTAATTTAATTCACTGTCATTGTTCTAAATGTCGCAAATGGCACGGAGCCGCATTTAGAAGCCGAATGGTTATTAAAAAGGAAGACTATAGATGGCTTGAGGGAGAAGAATGTGTAACGCAGTATCAATCGACACCAAACGTAATCAAAACTTTTTGTCGCAATTGCGGTTCTAGCTTGGTAACGATATATCCTCTCAGACCAAACTTATTAGGTTTGCCTATAGCTGGATGTGAAGGCAAGTTAGATAATAATTATCGCGAGTTTCATATTTTTACCGACTCAAAAGCCGACTGGTGGCAAATATCCGACGACTTGCCCCAATACGAACAATTACCCGAAGATAAAACAGTCGTTCATTGTCTTAATGAATAAAATAATAATATTTTTTATTTCTTATTGACACTCTTCAAACAAGATTCTACGGAAGTTGGTGTAGTTTGAATCGAGATATCTTTGTCGCTGGTAATTGTCAGTAGTTGAGAAATTGTTTTTGCAGCTTTTTTGTTGGCAGCGTTTAAAATTCCGTCGTGACAAGCACTACTTAATATATATTCTAAAGTCTGCTGTTGAGCCAAGATTTGAAGTTGGGGTGCGACATCAGGACCGAGATTGAGGAAACCGCGATTGTAATTATATACGCGAGAACGATTGATGTCTATTTTACTGTCGAGTATTTGAGGTGATGGCAAACTGATATCGATTTGGTTATCGGTAACGCTAATATTATTTACCGTAATTGCGCTTAAATCTATTCCTGCTTTTACTTCACCATGAGCCAGATATAGCAGTTTGGTAGTAGCTAAAGAAAATTCACCAATTTTGCGATCGGCAGAGGCAGGAACGATGGTTTCCATTCTATAAACTGTAGTCGTCAATTCACTTACGCTTTCGAGTTGTTCTACGATCGCAGTCGAAAGTTGGGTTCGCGGCACTATAGGCTGAGGTTGCAACAATCCTTCTACGGTTTCAAAAAAGCGATCGCTCGTTCGCCAAATACCGAATATTATTAGAAAAACAATTCCAAAAACACTACCTACGCTGATTAGCAGCAAAATCTGCCAAATCGGTATTGATGGTTTAGTTTGATTCATGATAGAAGCTTTAAAAATAAACGCAAAGATAAATAAAATTTATTATTTTTAAAATATATTGAAGTTTAGCAGTACTTGGCTATAGTTTTATCTGCCTATTCTATAAATTGGCTCGATCTAATTTTAACTGAACCCAAATAGAGCAACTGTAAAAAAAACTGAGTATTTTAATTAGAAAAAATCAGTTATGTACACTTTGATCATAGGAAGCATATTTATTTTCTATGCCGTAGTTTAGATAGTATGATTCACTTTTCATCTTTAGCACTAGCTAACCTTAAATTTTAAGTAAGGATTCAGGTGCAAGCATGAGGAATAAGAGAAGGATAAGAACAATGTC
>NZ_JBKGTY010000003.1:369872-373847 GCF_053543375.1 Myxosarcina sp. GI1(2024)
CCAACTGGGCTACCTGTTGAGTATCTACTCGTACCCCCTTAGTCTTCCATTGTTGATTTCCACAGTTGGAGCAGATGGTCGGTTTCAATACTTCGTAGCGGTCTACACGCCCAAATCCTTTTCTCGTCTTCCCTTGATGTCCTGGTTGTCCTCCTGGTTTTCTTTTTGTCTCTTTTTTGGCTTCTTCCAACCCTACTTCTGGTTTTCTCTCGCTTTTTTTCAGCAAGTCAGTTGAAGGGGGTTTCGATGAGGTTTGGCTGTCGAGGTTGAGGCTCTGTTCCAGTTGTTCTATTCTTTTTTCTAGCTTCTCAATCAGCTTTTGTTGGGTAGTCACGATTTCTGCCAGTTTCTCATTGGACAACTGGCGCAGTTCTTCGGCTTTGAAGGGGTGATTAGCTTCGCTCATTATTGGCTACTTTAATCTCTTTTTCCTTTTTGTCAACCCTGATACCTGAATCCTTACAATTTTAAAACCAAGCTTATGAAGCAATTTCTAACGTATCCAATCAGCGAACTTCTAAAGTTTAATTTACTCGAAATAATTACCAGTTTGACGACAAAAAAAATAAATTAATGCTTCTAGCGCTCGAACGGTAGCGATCGTTTGAAAAAATGAAGAGATTGATGCGAAGTAGCACTCATTTGAATACTCGAACGAGTCTACGAATTGTTAACGAGCCGGCGTAGCTGTAATTAAAATACTCGATATCGCCCGCATTTGCTAGTATTGAGTTTAGCCAGTCGCTGGCAATTGCTTGCTGCTTAAAGAGGTGAGGAAATCCGAATCATCATTGTCTGGGTATCACAAGGTGAGCTATTTAAAGCGATCGGGCAAGATCGATCTTAAAACTGTAGTAATTTATATCGATTAGATAACGATAATAACTTATGGCTGTACTTGAAAAAGGCAACATCACGATTCATACCGAGAATATCTTCCCGATTATCAAGAAGTCTCTTTACACCGACCACGAAATCTTCTTACGGGAATTGATTTCTAATTCAGTCGATGCTATTTCCAAGTTAAAAATGGCATCTTTGGCTGGCGAAACTCAAAAAGAGATTGAAGAACCTAAGATTACCATTGCTTTAGACAAGTCTAATAAAACTATTTCTGTCTCCGATAACGGTATCGGAATGACAGCTGATGAGGTTAAAAAATATATCAACCAAGTAGCTTTCTCGAGTGCGGAAGACTTTATCAAAAAGTACGAACAAAACGCTAAAGATTTAATCGGTCACTTTGGCTTGGGTTTTTACTCCTCGTTTATGGTGGCGCAAAAAGTAGAGATCGATACTCTTTCGTATAAAGAAGGAGCGACTGCGGTACACTGGTCTTGTGATGGTTCTCCCGAATTCGAACTAACCGAAAGCGATCGCCAGAAAGTAGGTACTACTATTACTCTTACTCTTCAAGACGACGAAGTAGAATATGCCGAACCCCAGAGAGTCAGACAGTTAGTTAAAACTTACTGTGACTTTATGCCGGTTAAGATCGTTCTCGATGGGGAACAGATTAACAAGCAGGACGCTTTATGGAAAAAATCGCCTCAAGAACTTAAAGACGAAGATTATTTAGAATTCTATCGCTACCTCTATCCCTATCAAGAAGATCCCCTGCTATGGGTGCATCTAAAAACCGACTATCCTTTCTTACTTAACGGAATTCTCTATTTTCCCAAACTAAAACCGGATGTAGATGTATCTAAAGGACAGATCAAACTCTTCTGCAATCAGGTATTTGTCAGCGATCACTGCGAAGAAATCATTCCCGAATTTTTGATGCCGTTGCGGGGTGTCATCGATAGTCCTGATATTCCTTTAAACGTCTCTCGTAGTGCTTTAACCAACGATCGCACCGTTCGCCGTATTGCCGACTTTATTGCCAAGAAAATCGGCGATCGCCTGAAATCACTCTATAATGATGACCGTCAGGAATACATTCGCTGTTGGACGGATGTGGGAACTTTTGTCAAATACGGCGCGATGAGAAATGAAAAATTTAAAAAGCAGGTCGAAGATTTTATTATCTATCGCACTACCTATCAACCAGATAGTTCTGCCAGTCAAGAACAAACTCCCAAGGTAGAAGTTCAAACCGAATCTGGAGATGCTTGGCAGGATGTCTCTGACGAGAAAAATAATCATGCCGCTACCGAACCCTACACTACTTTGCAAGAGTATCTCGATCGCAATAAAGATAAACAGGAAAATCGAGTTATTTACTGTAGCGATCCCGATACTCAAAGTACCTACGTAGAACTCTACAAAAAGCAAGGTTTGGAAGTTCTCTTCTTAGACTCTTTTATCGATGTTAATTACTTCATTCCTTTTCTAGAAAGAGAATATTCTGAGGTTAAATTCTCTCGCGTTGATTCGGAACTAGATAATACTCTAGTTGAAGACGATAAAGCACAGGAAATAGTCGATCCTAAAACTAATAAAACTCGTAACGACTTAATTAAAGAACTGTTCGAGAAAGCGATCGATAAACCTAGAGTTAATATCAAAACTCAAGCGATTAAATCCGACGATCCGCAAGCAACACCACCAGCTATGGTTCTCTTGCCCGAAGCCATGCGACGCTTGCAAGAAATGACGGCTTTAATGCAAGAAAAATCTATGGCGTTTCCCGAAGACCACATCTTGCTAATCAATACTGCCCATCCCTTGATTCAAAATCTACTGGAATTAAATCGCGGTACGATTATCCAAAGCGGGGGCGACGGTACTAACCCGATGGTCAATCTGATGTGCCAACATATTTACGATTTAGCGTTGATGGCACAAAAAGCTTTTGATGCTGAAGGTATGAAGACTTTTGTAGAACGTTCCAATAAGGTTTTAACCCAACTAACTCAAAAGTAAACACTGAGGGGTAAAAGGGAAAGAGAGTAATAGTTACTTTTTTCCTTTATCCCTATCTCGACCTCAGTCTGTAGATTATAGTTATCTTGCTATAATTGAACATTGTGTCGTTAAAATGGAGGCTAATTGTGGCTCGTAAATGTCAACTTACAGGTAAAAAAGCGAATAACGCTTTTGCAGTGTCTCATTCTCACCGCCGGACTAAGAAATTGCAGCAAGCAAATCTTCAATGGAAAAAAGTTTGGTGGACCGAAGGCAATCGTTGTGTTAGGCTACGTCTTTCTACTAAAGCCATTAAAACCTTGGAGAAAAAAGGCATTAACGCAATGGCAAAAGAAGCAGGAATTAACCTCAACAAGTATTAATTGGAATGATATTAGCTTTAGGCAATTGCCAAAATACTTTTTTTCTATAAAAACTAGTACTAGTTCGCTCCGATCCTCCTTAACCAAGGAGGATTTATGCTATCTGTCGAGTGATGACTGATGTAAAATGAGACGATTTCCCTTGGGATCGTAAGTATATATTTCTCTGCCATGAGAGGCAGTAATAATTTCTCCTGAAGGAGGATAGCCAATTGCTTGTAAATGAGCGATCGCTAATTCTAAATTGGGTACTTCCAAGCAGATACTCATACTGCTGCTTTGAGAGTTGGCAAATTCCATTTGTCGCTCTTTTTTAGGCTGAAAAATACCGAGACGCAATCTTTTTAGCTTAAACTCAGCATAAACTTGTGGAATGTAGGGAAAAGGCTTCTGTTGCAGTAGTCGACTGTAAAAAACGACTAAGTCTTCGCTACTGGTCGTGGCTATAGTCACAAAAGCCTCATTGTAGGCAAAATTCATGTTATTTTCATACAACCAAGTAAACTATCATTAGTATATATACGATAGATTACATTTGCAATAAAACCACGGTCCTCAATCTCTTGGATCGCATACTTTAGCAACCAAATTTGACAGCTTAAATTTTATTATCCTTTTCGATCCATTCGCGCTCAACATTGCTGATAAATTAAAAATACTTGGCATCATTCCAATGATTAAAGTTTTAGTAAGGATTCAGGTATCAGGGTTGACAAAAAGGAAAAAGAGATTAAAGTAGCCA
>NZ_JBKGTY010000003.1:375124-546901 GCF_053543375.1 Myxosarcina sp. GI1(2024)
CCAAGCGGAAAGTTTGTGGTGGCTCTCGTTCCATCGAACGGTTTCAACATACAGCCAACCTGCTGAGTGCAATTCAATCTTGTCGTTTGCAAGGACGTTCGGTGATTACTTTTTTTCAACAGACTTTACAAGCTACAGTTGGACATTGTTCTTATCCTTCTCTTATTCCTCATGCTTGCACCTGAATCCTTACAAGTTTTAATAGTTGACGATCGAATAACAGTTCAAGAGATTTTAAAAAGCCATCTAGAAACAGAATCTTCTTTAGAAATATTAGATTGCGCTAGAAATGGACAGCAGGCTTTAAAAATTGTTGAAATTCATCGTCCTCAGATAATTTTAATGGATATAGAAATGCCCGTACTAGATGGTTTGACAGCTACTAAAATCATTTCAGAGAGATTTGTCGATTGTAATGTCATAATCATCAGTGTTCATGATGAAGAGAAAGAATTATTTAAATATTGCTTTGCAAGTCGGTGCTAAAGGATATTTATTAAAAAATACTCCAGCCAAAGAATTAATTAATGCTGTTTATTCTGCATATAAAGGTTATTTTCATCTAGGATCGGGACTATTAGCGGTACTTAAACAATTTAAACAGACAAAATAAGATAGAATACCTTTGCTGATTAACTTTAACATTATTCTAAAGCCCGATCGCACTTACTTTATGAAAGAAACTACTCCCGCAGCCATGCCTCCCTGTTTCGATAGATGAGATGGTGTCAAAAGTTTGATGATTTACTGAGAACTAAAGCGCAAAAAAGGGAATTCAGACATTATTTAGGAGGATTATTAGGGGAAAGTGAGCGAAAAAATGTATCTCAAATGGCTAAAGACGCAGTAGAGGTCACATACCACAAATTACACCATTTCTTAACTGAAGCAACTTGGTCAGCGAACAAGATAAATGAACGTCGCTTAGAAGTGATGAACAAGTGTAATCAAACGAGAATCAGTAAGGGATTTAGTCTAATTGTTGATGACTCTGGGCATAGAAAAAGTGGTAACTTTACCGCAGCAGTAGGTCGTCAATATATTGGGGAAATTGGGAAAACAGATAATGGCAATGTTGTAGTAACAACTCATCTATATGATGGCCAAAAAAGCTTACCTTTAGACATAGAACTATATCAACATGGTAATTCGTTGCCCGAAGGAAAGAAAGACAGAGAATTCAAGAAAAAACCCACCTTAGCCTTAGAATTAATCGATAAAAGTTTGAAGAGGGGATATCGACCAGGACTAGTATTAATAGATTCGTCCTATGGTAACAACACAACTGTTTTACTCGAACTGGAAAAAAAGAAATTAAAGTATATAGGAGGAATCGCTAAAAATCGTAATATTTTGGTTAAAACTCCATCAAATCAATTAGAAAAAATCAGAGTAGATGAATATGCTCAATGGTTATCTGATGAGGAATTTAAGGAGATTCAAATCCAGGGTGAAAAACCTAGAACCGTCTGGGTAGCAATAATAGAAGCAGAAATATCAAGGCTAGAAGGAATCAGAAAAATAGCTATCGTCATGAGTGCACCAATCTTTGAAGATGCTGAAGATATTGACTACTTACTCACAAATGTTGAGGGAGAAATAGTAACCGAGCAATGGATAGTTCAAACTTATGCTCAGAGAAACTGGATAGAAGTTTTCTATCGAGAAGCCAAGGGATGGTTAGGATTAAAAGAGTATCAAGTTAGAGATAAGAAGAGTTTGGAAAGACATTTTATTCTAGTTTTTTGTGCCTATACTTTTATCCTTTGGCATAAGCTTACTGGAGGTTTAAGAAGACGTTGGGCGAACAAACCTTTGGAGACATTTCCTGAAGCATTAGAAGCTTTTCGTACAGGTATATCTTATCGTTTTGTCCAATGGTTGAACCAAAATCGCGACGTATTCGTAGCTTATAAAGCTAGTTTGGGCTTTGTTTGGGCTTGATTTTTGTTTAAGTACCGTTAGAAAAGTATTTACACAAACTTGGAAAATCTCAGAACGATTTGCAAGAAATTACCCAATTAAAGACGATGATGCTCCAACAATCTCAATTGGTAAGGATTCAGGTGCAAGCATGAGGAATAAGAGAAGGATAAGAACAATGTCCAACTGTAGCTTGTAAAGTCTGTTGAAAAAAAGTAATCACCGAACGTCCTTGCAAACGACAAGATTGAATTGCACTCAGCAGGTTGGCTGTATGTTGAAACCGTTCGATGGAACGAGAGCCACCACAAACTTTCCGCTTGGTTACAGCAGTTCTCAAACATCGTTCAGCTAGATTATTGTCGGGGGGTATCTGAGGATGTGTCAGAAAATACCACCATTGCTCCGCCTTATCACGCAGCGAACGTAGCAGTTTTCCAGCTTCATGACCAGCATTCTTGAGCCAAGTCTTAATTGCGCTAGTCACTCGCCTTCGGAAATCCTCTGCCCAATCTCGATAGTGGCTTTCCTGATGGGTCTGTCGCCAAACCCGATGTTGCTTAAATGCCTCATCAATTAGAGACAGAAAGGTGGTAGCAATTTCTTGGTTATCTACCCCTTTAGTCTTTAACAGTTTTTGAAAATGACGACGTAGATGAGCCAAACACTTTTGTTGTCCTGCTACTGAATAGCCGTTGTAGACACTAAAATCGTCGCTAATCAAAACTCCATCATAGAATACTCCTAATACAGCTTCCAATTCTCTGCGTTTTCTAGTATCGCCGGCATGAAACAGGCAGAACTCTGACCCAGCTAAAACCCAGAGCCATTCTTTGACTCCTTTAACTGAGCAGGGGGTTTCGTCACAATGTAGAGGAGGATGCTCTGAATTAATCGACTTTTTCAACCCTTCAACACTGTTGATACTCGCTTGTTGTACTCGTTCGTTCATTGGTGGCAACTAAAGTTCCCCTACTAATTTCTATTGCTCCCAGTTCCCACAACAGTTCTTGCTGTTTAGCATAGGACATATGAGCATAGTTTCCCAGCCAGGAAAGTAACCCCTGTAGTCTGACTCCCAAGTCTTGACCTGGAATCATTTGGGTAAATCGCATTTTGGTATAAGGCAGAAGGCAAAAAATAATAGGTTATTAGTTTTGTTCTCTTCAACTGAAAATCACTATATATAGACTATATGTAGTAGTAAATTAGCTAGTCAATTAGGAAGATAGCTGGGGACAGAAGCAACAGCTCAATATTCAGTGTCAATTTACAGGCGCTTATCTCAAGATGTATTCAAGCGCACAGAAATTTGGTCTGATTTATGAAAATTTAAATGTTCAATTTGATACCGCGAATTGAATAATCTAATAATTCAATTGGATGTAATAAGGGAAGGTCGATTTTTCGTGCAGCTAGATGTTTTTTAATTTGTAAAGCACAGCCAGGATTAGCAGAAGCAATTAATTTAGCACCAGTATTAGCTAAATTAGCGACCTTTTGTTTACCTAGTTCGTCAGCCACTTCGGGCTGTAACATGTTATAAACTCCCGCACTACCGCAACACAAACTAGCATCAATTGGTTCTTTTAGTCTAAGGTTGGGAATTTGTCTTAATAACTGACGGGGTTGCAGACTAATTTTTTGTCCGTGGAGTAAATGACAGGCATCTTGATAAACCACTTCTAATTCGTTGGAAGTTAGGGGCGATAGTTCCGCAGTCATCTTGATTTCAGCTAGAAATTCTTGTACGTCTCTAACTTTGGCGGAAAATTCACGAGCTTTTGCTTGATACTCCAAGTCATCTGCTAAAATGTGTCCGTATTCTTTAAGAGTATGTCCGCAACCAGCCGCATTAATAATAATTGCATCGACACCCGTATCGGCAAAGCGATCGACCATTTGTTTGGCTAGAGTTTGGGCTTGGGCTTCTTGCCCTTGGTGCGCGGGTAAAGCAGCACAACATCCTTGATTTTTAGGGATGACCACTTCACAACCATTAGCTGTTAATACTCTAACCGTAGCCTCATTGACATGAGAGAAAAATAGTCTTTGTACGCAACCCAAAATAACACCGACACGATAGCGTGTTTTTCCGTGGGCGGTAATAACTTCTGGTAGATTATTGGTTACCAAAGGGTTGCTGATTTCTGGTAAGATCGCCTCCATCGCTACCAAACGAGGTGCGGCTTTCTGGAGTAGTTTGGTTTGGCGAATTAATTGAGATAATCCCAACTTTTGATATAGCCATAAAGGCACGAGTAAAGGGCGCAAGCGGTTAGGATAGGGAAATAAATTGAAGATTAAAGCTCTAACCAGTCTATCTGGTAAACTGCGGGATTGATTTCTTTCGATTTGAGGACGAGTAGCAGCGATTAATTTACCGTATTCTACCCCAGAAGGACAGGTAGTAACGCAAGCCAAACAACCCAAGCAAGAATCGAAGTGTGAGGTAGTCGTGTCATCTATGATTGCTTCACCGCGATTAATTGCATCCATTAAATAAATTCTACCTCTGGGAGAATCCATTTCTTTACCGATAACTCGATAACTCGGACAGGTAGCCAAACAGAAACCACAATGAACGCAGGTGTCAATTAGTTCTGGTTGAGGAGGATTCTTAGAATCAAAATGAGTCATTTTAGATTTTTTATAGCGGTTTTTAAATCGATCTGCCTTGAAAATTCAGCTCGGTAAGAAGCTACAAAGTTCTATTTCCCGTTGCCTATTATTAGAGGAGATAGCTTAAAAATTGCTGTAGTCATCGTACCCTCAAATCTTGCCGACAAAACGACCTGGATTTAGGCTTCGATTGGGATCGAACTTACGAGCGATCGCCTTCATAATCTCTAAAGCATTACTGGTATAACCCCAAATATCCAATTGCTGTTTGATGGCGTTAGGCGCGCTCAAAACAGTTAGAAAGCCGCCACGAACTTGGCAAAAGGAACGTAGTTCTCGAATTAAATCTATAGTCGTTCCAGTGGGTAACTGGATGTGTCCGATACCACTTCCGGCATGAATCAAAGCTAGACTTTGGCGATCACTCTGGAATAGTTTTGACAGTAAAGCTACAACTTCAGTGGGTACTATTCCTATTTTGCCAACAATTCCAGTTTCTGTGTGGGGAATACGAACGATTTTAGTCAATCCTTGCCATAGATCTAGTTCATCTCTACCGGTAAAACAAGCGACCGCTAGATTTGTCTGCTGGGCGATCGCTTTTACCTGTTCTGACTGTCGCTCGATGCTTTCGGGTATGGTTTGAAAGCGTAGTAATAAACCCATGTCATTGCCCAACTCTAGCTTGGCGATCGCCGATGCCGAAACCAAATCCATGGCGGTAGGAGTCAAACCAGAATTGCGAATAGTTTGAGTTGCTGTGGCTAAACGATCGGCATCTCCGGTTAACAGCAGTGTTGTCGAGGCTTTGGGTAGGGGGTAAGTTCGAAAAGTTGCCTGAGAGATAATTCCTAAAGTGCCATAAGCTCCAGTAAACAACTTCATCAAGTCGTAACCCGCCACGTTTTTAACTACTCTGCCTCCTGCCTTGGCAACTTGACCATCGGCGCGGACAAAAGATATTCCCAGTAGCAGATCTCGAACCCCACCATAACGCTGTCGCCAACTTCCCGTATCGGCCGTAGCAATTATGCCACCAATGGTAGCTTGTTGGGGATATACCGGGTCGAGTGGCAAAAACTGCTGGTGAACCTCTAACTTTGCCTGTAAATCGGCTAATTTCATTCCCGCCTCTACCGTAACCGTTAAATCTCCCACTGCATGTTCGATGAGGCGATCGCATTTTTGAGTGCTGACTACTAGTTGAATGTTCAAAGTTAAGTAGCCCCAGTCTAATTTAGTGCCGTTACCACAAATTAAAATTCGCCACCCCTGCTGGTGGGCTTGTTTGACGATTTCTGAGAGGATTTCTATTGTTTCGGGAAAAACCACATAAAGAGAATCGACAGGCTCGGTAATAGCTGTAGAAATTTTTTTTAGCCAAAATTCACTATTACTTAATTCGATTAATTCGGTGTCCGTACCGATTAGAGATTGCAGTTGAGTGGCGATCGCCTTATCCATTTAGATAGTTAGCTTACTTCTACGTGCGATCGATTGTCCCATTTTTTTAGCTTTAAAAAGAAGCAAAAACCCATTCAGTTAAACATCGTTGCTCTGACTCTGATTGTCGGGCAACCTAGAAAGCACAAATTGAGCGATTTTAACTATAGCTAGGATTAGTAAGACAATCACAATTCCCCCAGCGAACCAAGGTGCGGTCAAGCCTAAAACCGAGAGCGTTGCCGCCCCCAATGCTTCTACAGTAGCGATAATAAAATTACTCAGTCCCCCCGTCATTCCCGTAGAGGCAAAGCGGCTAAATCCAAACACACTTTGAATAATTCCCGCACTACCACCTCCGGCGATCGCCGCTAACGTCCATTGCACCACCGGATCGACATCGGTAAGATTGGCTGCAGTAATTACGGTACCAATACTTATCGCCAAGGGAATTGAAATGGTATCTAAAAGATTATCGATAAAGGGAAGATAATAAGCTAAGATTTCGATTGAAGTTGCCACCCCCAAGGCGATCGCCGCTTCGGGAGTACCCAGCCATTCAAATCCCGAGGATAGAGGAAAATTAGCATAAATAGCTGCCAAACTCATTGCTAAAGGTGGTACGAAAACCCGAAAGCCACAAGCCGCACTTAGAGTTATTCCCAAGCAAAGTCCTAAAATAATTTCCATAACCTGCGCTGATTCCTTGGCGATCGCTCGCCCAATAGTCTTTTACTTAAATACCGTAGCAGTTTGATGATAATGAGCCTGACAAATTTGCAGGATTCCTAGGGCAAAGGCAGATAACAACTCACTCGGCAGTTACTTGTTCGATTTGTTTAGTAGCAGTTTTTACAGTTGATGGAATACTTGGTGTCGCAGCCAATTCGGATTGCGGTTCGTCAGATTGCCAAAACCACCAATTTTTGACGTAGAGTACTTGTCGCAAGGGAGTTTTGATGGCAATTAAAAACATGCCAATCGATAGCAAACACCATACGGCAGGCCATTCATTAATATTATCGGTTAAAATGCGAGCTGCTAACGGTCCGACGAGCAGATGGTACACCGTAAATTTCCAAGAACCATAAATTAGGGGAGCGACAAATACTGGAATATAATAACCCAAAGTCAGCCATTTCAAGCCGTTCATCGGTACGTTCCAGGCAATGTGCCAATTTCCCGACACAGAACAAAGTTGACTACCACAAAGAGGTTCGTATCCAATAGTACATTTTCCAGCCCATTCAAAAGGATACAGCTTGATGGACATCAAGATCGTTCCCACAAAACACAGAGTATAGATAATCGGGGTAACTTGGTTTCTGACTTTCTCGGGAATAAATTGTAGTGCTACCGCGCTGATAAAAAACGGTTGAAAAATAATATGTAAGACTCCAAGCAGGGTAAAAATCTGATTTAGAGGCAGTTCGGGACGATCGATAACGGTATAAGTAAATGCCTGCAGCAATTCCATCAATGAGAAATAGCCGAGTGGAATCCAAAATGCTTTTTTTTCGCCTTTCCAAGCAACATATGCGGTGCTGGTCAGACCGACCGTGGCTAAGGTTGCAGATGCTTCTCCGCTCCAACACATAAATAATATCTCCTCAATTTAGCTTGAAAATTGAATTGTTGTGACCTTAAATACAGTTACTGCGATCGTGTTCGGAATAAATTAGCCAATACTCGTGAATACAGAGCAGCCTTTTCAAGGTGTCCGTTTGAGAACAATCTGGTATCGATCGCGACACTCACTCGATTATTGAATCGTATGCCTCAGACTACCACTAAGACATAGACAAAAACCACAATCTTTTTAAAATTTAATTACATCTATAAATAATCACAAATTGCTATCATGATTCGTGGCGATCGCAGCATTTAAAAATGTACTAAGGGTATGCATACTATTAATAAAAATCAATCCAAGAGCTCGTTTGATTGAGTTAAGATATTATTTCATCTTTCGTTCGAGGGAATTATTAACAATGAACCAAATCGTAAAAATATCGATAACTTTAGGAGTACTAGTTAGTGCTCCCTCGGTCATAGCAGTTCCCATCGAAACTGAGGTAACTAAAAATGAATTTTCAAATGCTTCTAACCAGATGATCGAGTTGTCTACTGCATGGGGATTTGAAATTACCAACTGTCAAGGTAATGTTGCCGAGATCGAACACGATCGTACTGGAGAAATTGCTTGCATAGTTCCCGATGAAAGAATTGATGCTGGTAAGTTTATTTATGACTCTACTAACAATAAAATTCGTCAAGTTGCTACTGATTCGACTAATACACCACAAGTTCAAACTAATAATGGCTCGACGAATACACCACAAAACGAATCGGTTGATAATGCAGCCGTAACTAAAGATCCCCGAGTAGAACAACTAACTTTTAATTTTGATAATTCTTATGATTATGGGATCTGTCTAGATGCAATTTTATTAGCCTACGAGCAGAGAGAACTAGAACTAGAAAAAATCCCTAAAAATGAATGTGCCAACAATATTTTTAGTACTTTTGGTAAAAACTTGTCCAAAGATACTACTCTTCAAATTATCAAAGCTGCAAATTTCTATGCTACCAATGTTTTAGAGGATAACTTATATCCTTCTTGGGGTTTGAGAAGAAGAATTGCGATCGACCTGGGATATATTTACGAACTCGACAAAGACAATAGCGATATTTTGAAATATGTAAATTCTAATCGTCGTAGGTAGACTCGGATTCTCTCAGTTAAGACTAGAAAATATTCTGTTTAATTTTAAATCGAATAGCAATCCTAATTGTAATCTTTTTGTCGCTAAAACTTTATGCCTCCGAGTTCTACATATAAATCTAAATTAAGTAGATCGATTGATTCTGATGTAGGTTGGAGCAGCGATAGCTTAAATTTCCCTTTTAAATAAACTCAGCTATAAAATATTGCTCCGAAGCCGAATTCTGCGATTTTGTATACCAAAATACTAAAAATACTAATTGGTAGAAAGATTATTTTGAAATATTCGGTCTAGATATCTTTTTTATGACTTTTGATAGAAAAAATTTAACTTCATTTTTTTTAATATAACCAATAGTTGAGCACACACAAACGTAATTATTCTCTATTATGACAAGTCCAAATCCTAACACAACCCCACATTACTCAGAACAATCAGAGCGTAAATACGGCGAATTCGCCACCAAGTTTCAGTTTGGTTCTAATCCTAGTGCCGAAATCTGGAACGGCAGATTAGCAATGATTGGTTTTCTCGCTGCTCTTATCGTAGAGTTAACTACAGGACAAGGCTTCTTTCACTGGCTAGGTCTAGTGTAATTAGTCGGTTACGCTTTTAGTCCTAAAAAAGTATTTATTAATTGAATAAAATATATCAACCCAAGTAACAGGTAAAACTGTACTTGGGTATTTTTTTTGATGTGAGCCTCTAACTAGCGGCGATCGCCACTAGCAATAGTAGAAAGAAACACAAGCAATCCACCCTACACTATTACTTGTACCGTGACAGTTAAGACCGTCATCACAATGGTACGCAATCGCGTCCGAATGTGAGCCTAGTTCTGGAGGTAAATGGCAATAGTATTGGTGAAGTGGATTCCCACTATCCCGTTTAAGAGATTTGTGTTTTACGTAGTTACATCCGACAACGGGATAATCTAATCAAAAGTAGCTGTGTTCACATTCAACGAATGCAAAAAGCCCTCACGGAGATGAACCTACAACTGCATCGAGTCATTAGCGATATAACTGGTAAAACTGGAATGGCAATTATCACCGCAATTTTGGCAGGAGACGGCGACCCTAATAAGTTAGCATCTTTAAGAGATGGTCGAATTAAGGCAAGCTGTAGGGATATCGCTGCTGCTTTAACAGGGGATTATCGACCTGAATTGTTGTTTATCCTCTCTCAAGAGTTACAACTTTACGAAAGTTATCAAGCTCAAATTACGGCTATCGAGCTTCAAATTGAGCAATACTTGACCACCTTTGCCCCTCAAGTCGGATGTAGCTGCTAAACCTTTGCCTCAACCCAAGCGTCGAGGCAAAAAGCAACCAGCTAATGATCCTCAATTTGATTTAGGCACTTATCTTTACCGTCTCAGTGGTGTAGATTTTACCCAAGTTGATGGAATAGGAGCTTTAACTGTTTTAGTTCTTTTGTCTGAATTAGGTTTAGACTCTTCTCGATTTCCCACAGTTAAACATTTTACTTCTTGGCTGGGTTTATGCCCTGGCAGTCGCATTACTGGTGGTAAAGTTAAAAGTTCTCAAACCCGCCATGTTGTTAATCGAGCGGCGAATGCGAAGTCGCTTAGGTGGACCTCAAGCTATCACTGCTACCGCACATAAAGCGGTGCGACCCCGCTGGGGTTTCCCCAGCATGGGAACGCGCACCAAGACAATAGCTCGTATTTTTTATCATCTTTGGAAGACTGGTGATGCTTACATCGAGCCTGGTGTCGATGCTTATGAACAAAAGTATCGCCAACGCACCCTTTCATATCTTGAGCAAAAGGCTCAGGCTCTTGGTTTTGACCTTGTTCCCCATTCCTCCAAGAGCGAATGTGTTTCTTAAGAGTAAGACGATTTACAGCGATTTAATAATTTCCTACCCAAGAAAAAACTGCTGTAAGCGATCCCACTACCCTAAATTTGGCTCGGTACAAATTCGGTACAAAATAGAATAAATAGTGACGAGCTTTTTTAACCAAAGGCATTTGAGCCGCTAAGCTCTGCTTCAAGTGCTTCCAAACGAGGCATTTCGCGCTTAAAGCTACGAATAGTATTACTATCGGTTTCAGAGCCCGAATCGACAACTCCAGCTGATTTTTGACGAGATTTTCGTTGGTATTCGTAGGCAAAATCACAATACAAAATCCATAACAAACCACACAGACCGGTTAACGAACCCGTTATCGTAGCTACAATTCCCCAGCCGACGGGTCCGAAACGATTGCAAATTTCGCTTAATAGCGCACTACTGCCTTTAGCCACGACATATGCCGTTCCTGTTGCCGCTATAGTAATTATTCCTATCTCTTTCAATACCTCAAATAATTCCTTGTGAGATAAATCCTCCTCAAAATAAATTCTCCAGATCGAGACATACATAAATATATCAGAAGCAGTCAGAGCGATTTGTTTGGGAATTTCACCTCCCAGAAGCGGAGCGGCTGCCAAAGTTCCCCCACCGACAGCATAACGGGCGATTGCACTGAGAGATTCTACTCTTTTTTTACCTAAGTTAATCATGGAAATATCGCTAAGACCGACTAATTCAATTGTATCTAGCTCATCATAGTAAGTCAGGGTTATGGTAGCGTTAAATTACTGAAGTTAGACGATTCAATTTATACCTTTGGTTAGATCCAGCATCTATAATTGAGGCAGAAAGGAAATTTAAATATTAGCTCGAAAAGAACCAAGAAGAGAAATCCAACCGATACTTAAATTACCAAGTAAATTTTTGTCGTTCACTTCTTTTGACAGAGGATTTTAGCAGCAAGCGGACAATAGATTGTAAACACTAATCTTATTTTATTTAGTGTGATTCGTACTATTCACAGGAATCCAAATGCAACTAAAACCAATCGAGCGGCAAGTAGTCGCCATCGTCGGTGCTTCTAGTGGGATCGGACGCGAAACAGCGCTTCAATTTGCCGACAGAGGAGCTAAAGTAGTCGTCTCGGCACGCAACGAATCAGGACTAAATTCTCTCGTAGCGGAAATTCAAGCTGCTGGAGGTGAGGCTAAGGCAATTCTTGCTGATGTGGCAGATTACCAACAAGTAAAAGAGATCGCCGATTATACTGTCGAGCAGTATGGACGAATAGATACCTGGGTACATTGCGCCGCTACTGGTATTCTCGCTCCTTTTACCGAAATTACTCCCGAAGAGTTCGAGAGCGTCATCGATGTTACCTTAATGGGACAGGTGTATGGAGCAATGGCAGCACTACCCCATCTCAAACGGGAAGGAACCGGAGATCCATATTTCTTCTATGGAAGGAAGAAGAGCCTTACCGCTCCAAAGTCCCTATTCCACAGCCAAACAGGGTTTAGAAGGTTTTCTCGAATCTCTGCGCATAGAACTGCAACATCAAAAAATACCCGTCAGCGTTACTAGCATCAAGCCAGCAGTAATTAACACACCCTTTTACAACCACGTACTAACTAAATTAGGAGTAAAGCCTACGGGATTACCACCTTACTATTCCCCCAAGCTAGTAGCTGAAGCCATTCTTTACACGGCAGAACATCCCACTCGTGATTTTATTGTCGGTGATGTGGGTCGAATATTAGACTTTTGTCAACGGCTCTCTCCAGAACTGATGGACGCTTTGTTATTAGCTACTGGCTTTTCAGGACAGCGTACCACAGAACCCAAAGCTATCGACGAGCCTAACAATTTGTATGCGCCAATGGCAGGATATACTCAAGTAACAGGTGATTTCGATCGCTTAACCATTCCCAGCATTTCCGACTGGCTGGCGAAAAATCCCACTATTAGGGGCAAAACTAGCGAAGCTGTTACCAAGTGCAATCTAGGCTGAAATCCATGCTACATAAGAATTTCAAAATTGCTTACCAACTACTTTTATTCTTTACCGCCTCAATTCAGAGCTTCACTTCCGAAGTAGTGAGATGGTCGCGAGAAATGTATTCGTGCGCGTATATGCGAGCGTACCGCTTCCTCACTCTTGTAAGCTCCGACCGTAAAGGAGGGAATACTGTTCACTGTTCGGCTGAAAGTCCATAAACAAAGGCTGGATCGGCAGTAAAGCAGAGTACTACTTCTCCCTCAACTGTAGTTTCAATCGGAACTGCACCGACTGTTAATTGACTGATGGTTTCTCCTTCAGAAATTCCCAGATTACTCAAATCGACAGTGGTAGTGTAAAGATGCAAATGGTCGATTACATTGCGTTCTAATGCGGGATAATTTTCCAGATTGGCTACAGAGGTTATTTGAGTGTTCTCTCGTAGCTCTTCTTTTCCGTAGTAATGCATAACGCCCAAGGGTCCCTGCGGAGTGTAGGTTTCTGGTTCGATAGTGAAGGTAGAATCGTTACTCTGTAATCTGAAGGGGTGACAAGGGAGCTAGAAAGATTGCTGGATAATAAACATAGCTCGTAGACCCCTCTGGTAAAAAGGCAGCTTATTGAGATTGAGCCACATCAATTTGTTTATCCATTCCTTCATCAAGGTAAATGAAACCAGCCAGCTACTACCATATAAACCAAGCCAAAAGTAGCTGTTGCGAGTCAAAGATTGTTTAATTTTTCGATGGCGACCGATGTATTTAGACTGACCTCGAAGGCTAAGAGTATGTCCTTTGAACACCGAGTGAGTGTAAGCAATGGCGATGAGCAAAACTAGACGAGTAAGGCGTTCAATCTGAGCTTGCGACCCCTCGAGATTGTAGCCACCTGACTTGCAATCTTTAAACATCGCCTCAATCCCTACGCGCTTTTTATAGGCTTTGACAGCTTCAGGTAAATTGGGTAAATTTGTCAGCAGATACCAGGGTTCCTTTGCCCCCATGCCTCGGTAAATACGTCGCCAATAGACCCCTAAATAAATCCCCGAAACTTGATGCAGTTGAGTGACTTTAGTTTCTTGATAAAACCGTTGGTCTCCTGGATTAACGTCTAGGTCTTTTAAGGGAGTAAAACCTAATTGAGTTACCATTATCTTCGTACTCTTTCTCTGTCGAAGCACAAAGTAGACCTGCTGCTGGGTCAGCCACTTAGCTAGTTCAACACTCTGGAATTCTCTGTCTCCTAAAATAACGATTTGGTGTTGTTTAAACAGCTTCAATACTGGACGTAATATGGCTTTTTGTTGAGCGAAGTTACTGGCTCCTTTCTTCTCTAGAAACTGCCAGTATATAGGCAAAGCTCTTTTCGCCATCACTACTCCAACCATGAACAGATTTTTATCTTGCCATTGAGTTCTATCTAAGACTAGATAAATTGTCTGGTCTGGCAAGAATTTCTTTTGAACTACTTCTTTGACTATGGGAAACCAGACTAACGAAACTGATAAAGCTGAGGACTTCAAAAACCTTTGGATTCGGCGACGACGGCTCTCATATTTAATTGGTAAAGGGAAGTATGCAGCTAGTCTTTCTATCTTTACTTGTTTGTAGGTCTGGATAAGGTATACCAGCACTTCCAAAGTAATTAGTTGGTCATCACTCAGATAACGTGAAAGATGATTGCGGTACAATTGGTTTAACATTTTTTAGGGTTCGGTCGGATTCTCAATAACTGACCGAATCTTTTTTACCATAGGTTGTCTCTGTTCCCTACACTGTCTGACTTCTCACAGGGTTGTCACCCCGTCAGCTCTGTAATAGAAGGCGATCGCCACCAGGAGAGGGAGTATTGGGACAACCAGAACTAACACTACCAGCTGGCGCGCCCATTTCTCCAACGAGCAGATCTACTCCAGGTTCATTGACTAAAGGGGGATCGAAACGAAAGGTGATTCCGTTATCATTACTACCAATATCAAAAAATACAGAGTTAACAATATTATCGCTGAGATAATTTTTTGCCTCCTGTCGTACACTATCCGAAACTGGACTACCTATGTCGCCCTCAACCTCAACGATTTCCGTTCCTGGGGACATTGGATGAGCGTAGAGAGCGGGTGATAAACCACTATTTTGATAGCCTACCAGTTCTGGTTTTTGTAAATCTCGATCGGTAAGATTTCTGACTCTCGTACCTTCGTAGATAGTGACTTCATCGAGAACCATAGCACCCGTATCGCTATCTAATGTCGTGTTGAGTAATACTCTTGCAGTTGTTTCTTCTGTCTCTGTTGGTGTTTGAGCGAAACCTTTAGTCACAAACAAAGGTGTTACTACAATTAGGGATAAAACAAGTTTTTTGATATTAGTCATAATCTGATTTAGATGAAAGGTGATTTACTGAATTACTGCTAAATGATTGATACTTTGAATAGCTAATTTTGCAGTCATAAGAATTTATCGTCCAATTTGTCCTTCTGTTCCCGTCCAAATTCGGACTATTAAATAAGGCGGTTCTCCCAGCTCTTTTCCGTTATTGAAATTTGGAGCGCGGTGCAGTTGATTAATCGACGCATAAAGCCAGGAATTTGGACCGAACCGCACGCTGTCCAGCCAAAGGAATCTTGGGTCTTGAGCTAAACGAGTTATATTTCCATCGCTAAACAGTACATCTACCGAATTCGCTGCAAGATTTGTAAAAAAATGATTTCCTTCTGCATCGGTGCTGACACCATCGGTAACTGGTTTAGACCCTACTACTTCGATAGCTGCGCCAATTTCTTCATCGTCAGCACCGTTGTGAAACAGTTGAGTAGGTACGCCATACCAAGTCAATCCTCTGACCGCACCGAAAAATAAAGTTTCTCCATCTGCCGATAGAGTAATGGGATTGAGAGGCGCACCAATTGGGATATTTTCACCGTCGGGAGTTGTAATCGTCCAGACTTTTCCCTCAACCATGACGACAACTCGCTCTTCTTTCTGTAATGAAGGATGACCCTCAAAGCGTCTTACTGTATTGCGATTGATGTCAACTGCGACAATTGCAGGACATTCGGAAGAACTATCGGCAATATAGACAAAACCACGGTCGCTATCTACTGCCAGATCTTGCATAAACTGCCCGTCTGGAAATTGTCCTGGTGCTTCCGTCTCGTTAAAGTCGTAGCTCGTTAAAGTCGTAGCGGTAGACCAGTTCGCGGGTATTAATATCGAAGGCGAGTAGTTTAGGTCTTTGTTGTTCTGAAAGCCAGTTCCCATGATCGATAACCCACAGGCGATCGCGCGAGTCAATAACCACGCCATGAGGTGTGTTAAGTACGTCAGGAATGCTACCTGGAGTAGCATTCCAAGCTTCATTGGGGAATGGCTCCCAAGTGTTATAACCCGTAACCTCTATAAGCTGTGCTTCCCCGCGTCGTCTGCCATGTACCGAAGCAAATATTCTTCCGTCACGAGAAACCGTAACGTTGCCAGGCATGATGTCGAGTTCGGCGACGATTTCTGTTTGTCCAATTTGGGCATTCTCAGTATCATTGGCAGCTAGTTCGACTGGTATTTCCGTCTTAGGAGTTGAATTCGCAACTTTCTCGATTTTTGAATAATTAGCAATGCAGACTATAAAAGCAGTCATGCAGACTCTGAAGGGGTGACAAGGGAGCTAGAAAGATTGCTGGATAATAAACATAGCTCGTAGACCCCTCTGGTAAAAAGGCAGCTTATTGAGATTGAGCCACATCAATTTGTTTATCCATTCCTTCATCAAGGTAAATGAAACCAGCCAGCTACTACCATATAAACCAAGCCAAAAGTAGCTGTTGCGAGTCAAAGATTGTTTAATTTTTCGATGGCGACCGATGTATTTAGACTGACCTCGAAGGCTAAGAGTATGTCCTTTGAACACCGAGTGAGTGTAAGCAATGGCGATGAGCAAAACTAGACGAGTAAGGCGTTCAATCTGAGCTTGCGACCCCTCGAGATTGTAGCCACCTGACTTGCAATCTTTAAACATCGCCTCAATCCCTACGCGCTTTTTATAGGCTTTGACAGCTTCAGGTAAATTGGGTAAATTTGTCAGCAGATACCAGGGTTCCTTTGCCCCCATGCCTCGGTAAATACGTCGCCAATAGACCCCTAAATAAATCCCCGAAACTTGATGCAGTTGAGTGACTTTAGTTTCTTGATAAAACCGTTGGTCTCCTGGATTAACGTCTAGGTCTTTTAAGGGAGTAAAACCTAATTGAGTTACCATTATCTTCGTACTCTTTCTCTGTCGAAGCACAAAGTAGACCTGCTGCTGGGTCAGCCACTTAGCTAGTTCAACACTCTGGAATTCTCTGTCTCCTAAAATAACGATTTGGTGTTGTTTAAACAGCTTCAATACTGGACGTAATATGGCTTTTTGTTGAGCGAAGTTACTGGCTCCTTTCTTCTCTAGAAACTGCCAGTATATAGGCAAAGCTCTTTTCGCCATCACTACTCCAACCATGAACAGATTTTTATCTTGCCATTGAGTTCTATCTAAGACTAGATAAATTGTCTGGTCTGGCAAGAATTTCTTTTGAACTACTTCTTTGACTATGGGAAACCAGACTAACGAAACTGATAAAGCTGAGGACTTCAAAAACCTTTGGATTCGGCGACGACGGCTCTCATATTTAATTGGTAAAGGGAAGTATGCAGCTAGTCTTTCTATCTTTACTTGTTTGTAGGTCTGGATAAGGTATACCAGCACTTCCAAAGTAATTAGTTGGTCATCACTCAGATAACGTGAAAGATGATTGCGGTACAATTGGTTTAACATTTTTTAGGGTTCGGTCGGATTCTCAATAACTGACCGAATCTTTTTTACCATAGGTTGTCTCTGTTCCCTACACTGTCTGACTTCTCACAGGGTTGTCACCCCGTCAGGTTTGAAGCCACTTTTCTGACACTTCAACTGCTCGTGCAATACCCGCCAAAGAAATTCTTTCTAATCAGAGCCTGTCAATCAACTCCCGTTTCTCTTGATTAACGACGATTTTTTGCGGTTTCTCTACAAATTGACGATGACATTGATTACATCTAAACCTTTGTTTTCCGTTGTGAATCCGACCATTTTTGACAATTTTCTCAGAATGGCAGCTTGGACAAGTAGGCTTTGCTCTCGAGTTATTTAAGCTCGACGTTTATTTTAGATCGTTACTTCTACAGGACTACCTTCCTTTTTTCTCTTCCTCAAGTTCCCAAGAACCTAATTAATCGAGGTGCCCTGTATTAATATTCTCCTGCTCCCACATCAATTACGACCGCCCAAAATTAGCAACTTATGCCCAAACGATCTAGAACGAAGGCATATTCCAAGGCAATTTCTTTAAGAGCTTCATAACGTCCCGATGCGCCGCCGTGTCCTGCACTCATATTGGTTTTTAGCAGCAACAGATTGTTATCGGTTTTCAGTTCTCTCAGTTTCGCTGTCCACTTTGCCGGTTCCCAATATTTAACCCGAGAGTCATTCAAACCTGCGGTAATTAACATGGCAGGATAGTCTGTAGCAGTAACGTTGTCGTAGGGCGAGTAGGATTTGATATAGTCGTAATATTCTGGCTGATTGGGATTGCCCCACTCTTCCCATTCTAAAATCGTTAGAGGTAAAGATGTATCTAAAATAGTGGTTAAGACATCGACAAAGGGGACATCGGCGACAACGGCTTTAAATAAGTCTGGACGGAGATTAATTACCGCACCTATCAGCAACCCCCCCGCACTACCACCAGAAATTACCAGGCGATCGCGATCGGTCCATTTCTCGGCAATTAAATGTTCGGCACAGGCGATAAAATCGGTAAAGGTATTTTTTTTCTGGAGGAACTTCCCATCTTCATACCACTTACGTCCCATTTCTTCTCCGCCGCGAACATGGGCGATCGCAAAAACAAATCCCCGATCTAAGAGAGAAAGACGCAGTGAAGAGAAGGTGACGGGATAAGAATAGCCGTAAGAACCATAACCAGTCAACCACAGAGGATTATTACCATTTTTGGCAATTCCTTGTTTATATACCAAAGAGATGGGAACTTTCGTACTGTCTGAAGTAGTGGCATACAATCTCTCACTAGCATAGAGAGTGCGATCGTATCCGCCTAATACTTCTGTTTCTTTTTTGAGTTCTTTTTCCCCCGTTTCTAAATCGTAATCGAAAACAGAAGAAGGAGTAACCATTGAGGTATAGGCAAAGCGAAACTTGGTAGTATCGAATTCAGGATTGTTTCCTCCTGAAAAAGAGTAAGTTGGTTCGGGAAAAGTTAGATCTCTCATTCCTCCCGTGGCTAAAGTTTGTATTCTGGCGGTAGGTAAACCTCCTTGGCGTTCGTAAATGACTAAATGATTGGCAAAGGCATCAATTTCTTCTAACATTACTTCTTCTCGATGGGGAATAATGGTTTTCCAGTTAGTTTTATCGGTGGAATTAACTGGGGTTGCCATTAACTTGAAGTTCATTGCCTCTTCGTTAGTCAGGATATAAAAGCGATCTTGATGATGTTCTAAAGAATATTCAACTCCCAACTGACGGGGTTGGAATAGTTGAAACTCGCCATCAGGATTGTCGGCATCGAGATAATGGACTTCTGAAGTAATTTGACTGCCCAATTCCAGTAAAATATAAGCACGAGAACGAGTCTTTCCTACATCTAGATAGTAGGCTTCATCATTTTCCTGGTAGACTAGAACATCCCTACTCGAATCGCTACCTAAAACGTGCCGCCATAACTGATAGGGACGATTGGTATCGTCTACTTTAGTGTAGAAAACCGTCCGGTCGTCATTACCCCAAGCAAAAGAATAATAGGTGTTGGCAATTGTTTCTGAATAAAGCTCTTTGGTAGCTAAATCGAGAAAAAAGAGCGTATACTGCTCTGCACCAGTTGTATCGGTCGAATAAGCCAAAATTTGCTGATTGGGGCTAATCGAGCTTACTCCCAAACTAAAAAACTCTTTGCCTGCGGCTAACTCATTTTGGTCTAGGAGTATTTCTTCTGCTGCGTCTAAACTCTGATATTTACGGCATAAAATTGAATAGTCTTTACCTTCTTCGGTACGAGAGTAGTAAAAGTAATCTTTAATCCGATAGGGTACGGAAAGATCGGTTTCTTTAATCCGCGAGAGCATTTCGTCATACAGGGATTTTTGCAACCCTTCCGTATGTTGCATTTTAGCGGCTGTATAGTCATTTTCAGCTTTAAGATAGGCGATAACTTGGGAATTTTCCTGTTGGCGCAACCAATAGTAGTTATCGATTCTTTTATCGCCGTGGGTTACCAATTCGTGAGGATGTTTGGCAGCAATGGGAGGAGTCGTTTGTTGAGTCATGTTTAGAGATTTTTTTCCGGCTTTGAGTTTATTTTAAAGATTAGATTTAATAATTTAGGGCGACCGCACCGAATCTAGAGTAACCACAAAAGCGATCGCCTTATCCCGGACTCCAAGAGCAATATCTCCCCTGCATTGGGTGCTGGAGACGTAATTACCGAGGCTAAAAAAATCTTCTAACAATTCGTGGCTATGAGTTCTAAACCAAGGAACTTGGGACAAATAGATAATACGATCGGTATAGAGCGGAGATCTAAATGAGCGATTGACCTGATAATAAGTAGGTTGCTTTAGCAAACAGGAGTATAAACCAGAACAAAATTAATTTTTTAGGTTAAGTCAGGATGCAGAAGAGTATATTTTTCGTAACCACAATGAATAAAATTCTTTCGTCGAACTCACGTATTTTTTAGTAATTTTTTTCTAGAGGGGTTGCAGTAGCAGAAGATGGAGGTACGAGCGAGAATGGCTCTTTTTGCTCTTAAATAAAGTGTAGGTGAAGTGGTAATTTTACTGTAAACGTCGCTCCTTGTCCTTCCCCTGGGCTTTCTGCATGTACCGTTCCGCCATGTAGCTCTACTAATTTACTAGCGATCGCCAAACCCAGTCCCAGCCCACCAGAAGAACGGGTATTCGAACTATCTGCCTGGCGAAAGCGATCGAAGACGTGGGGAAGAAATTCGGCACTAATACCTTGACCTGTATCCGCCACGATAATTCGAACGTAAGAGTTAATTCGCTCCAAGCAAACCCGAACACGCCCGCGTTTCGGTGTGAACTTAATGGCATTGCTAAGCAAATTCCAGACAATCTGCTGTAATCGTTCTGAGTCACCTAAAACATAACCCGATGCTGGATCGAGCACCGATTGCAGTTCTATATTCTTGGCATCAGCCGCAGGTCGCACCGTATTTATCGCTGCTTCAATAATTGGTAATAGTTCGACCGTTTGAACGTCGATCTTAATCTTGCCTGTAACCATGCGCGAAATGTCTAGAAGGTCTTCAATCAACTGGGCTTGAGATCTGGCGTTGCGCTCGATCGTTTCTAGGGCACGAGCGAGTGTTGCTTCGTCTTGTCTGTTAGTTCGAAGGATTTGAGACCAGCCTAAAATAGCATTTAGTGGAGTCCGCAGTTCGTGGGAAACGGTTGTCAGAAATTCGTCCTTTAAACGGTTGAGTTTCTCAGCTTCGGCTCGTGCTTCCCGTTCTCGTACCAAAAGTCGAGCACGTTCTGCTTCTGCTTGTTGACGCTGCCGAATCTCTCGTGACAATTCATCGATCTTTTGGTTGAGTAGGATAAATCGCCTACTGGCAGATTGCCTCTTGGTTAAGCGCAATAAAATTAGTGCGGGGGATTCAGGAGACCACGGACGGATAACCGCTCCTTCAGAGCGACACGAACAAGTTTTTCCGTTTTCGAGCCTCAAGGTTAAGGAACCAAGCACCATTTCTCGACTGCTGGAGCAATTGCCTAGATATTGTTTGACCTGCACGGGAGGATTGACTACTAACTCAAAGAGCATTTTTCCTAGCAGGCTCTGGAGGGGTAGCCCCAGCATTTTAGAAAATGAAGGGTTAGCAGCGATAATTTGACCGTTTCCCAAAATCAAGAGTACGGGTTCCGGCAAAAGACTGGCGAATTCGAGAAACTGTTCGGGAGTCACCCCTGGTTTCCTCCATTGAAGTATTCTCTTCCTTGACTTGCCTCTGCCTCCGGAGTAGATTTCAAATAAACCACTACCCGACAACCAGAGTCACCCTTCGCGATGGTCTCTTCTAGTTCCACCTTAGCGTATCCTAGATTATCTGCTGCAATAGAACCAAAAACATTGGAGGTCATCATACACATAGCAGGGCGATCGATGACTTTTTCGCCAAACGGGCAAACACGGTTACCTAAGACAATTTTTTCATCCGTTTGTTCGATGATATAAAAGTCACCCCGGATTCGTCGCTTCAAATCCACTAAGACATAGGCTACTTGCTCTCGCGTCAGATGGGATACCTGTAGAGCCCCTTTATAGTCGCGGTCTATTTGCCTACCCATATTTTGACCCACTACACTAATAAACCCCGAAGCTTCCTCTAAGCCTACTACATCCTGTAATGTACCTGTTAACTCTCTAATTAAGTTACGTAAAAACACATCGTGGTTGAAAGAAATTTTTAGCTCGTCGACAGGTATTTCAGACTTAAGAGAATTATTCATCGCAATATCTCGTGAATGGAGTTCGACAGAAATTTACTTACAACTATAATGTCACCAAGCAGAGTGACAGGCAATATGAGTAAACATAGAGACCAATGTCACTATTATATTTATACAAAGAACGAGTAATCGCAATTTAAGGCGATCGCGTTTAGATTTGTAACTCGTGTAGTTTGGCAAAAATTCTTCCATTGGCAAGCAAAAAACGATAATTGCCAATCACTGCTATTCTTCCTCTGTCTAGTACCATAATCCGATTTGCCTGGCGAATTGCGGAAAAGCGATAAGCACACAAATGTAGTGCGATGTTGCATTAATCTTTTCAAAGCCTCCTGAATCAGAGAGTCCGAAGCAGTATCTAAATAAGCCGTCGCCTCGTCTAAAATTAATACTCTCGGATTGCGAATTAAAGCAAGGGCAATTGCCAATCTCTGTCTTTGTCACCTCGATAATTTGAGCAACGGTCACAGGCTGCGGGTTGCGTTTGCGGAGCAAGTCGTAGACTCAGCAAGTCCGTTGCGTAGCTTCTCGCCTCGCGAGTAGGACTCGCTTGTCTCCGCAGTAATCTCTGACTCTATTTTCTTCAATTGTCGTTGCTAATTTTCTATCACTGTCCCTTCAAATAAAATTGTTTCTTGAGAGACGACGGAAATAAAACGTCGATAGGTTCTTTTGTCGAGAGTATTCAAATCTAGACTGTCGAGTAAGAGGAATCAGCTTAATCATTTCAATCAAACGAGCCGACATACTTTCCATCTACTGACGCAGAACGTAATTGCGTTTTGATATTGGCTACAATTAAGGATCTGAGCCACTCAGGGCTGTGTTCGATCGAGTAAAATACTATCGAACAACCCAGATTACTAAAATCGTGAGGATAGAGGTCGATTAAAGTCCGTCAAGGGCGATCGCTTTGATATTTAGTACCGCAGAATAAAGAAATAGACATCCGACTTATAGGAAACGCTTGCGATCGCAATTATCTTTAATTTGTAATTGTTTTGCGTCGCCTAAGTCTGGAAAGCCTATTTTTACCAACGAAAATTGCTGCCAAAGAGAAGCGATCGATCCAAGCTCAATGGAAGCTCGACGGCGATCGCCCAATTTGCTACAACAGCAATTCTTGATGATATATAGCAGACAAGGGTATTTTCTCAACCCTCGATCCTGCTGCGAAATTTTATGCAGATTGCTTACTACCCATTTGTTCGACGGCGTTACGGGTAAAGTTAACTCGTTCTTCAAAATCAAGCTTTTTAATCATCTCGACGAACTCATTTGTCTGTTCGGGCAAACTGTAGTCATCGGGAACGTTAATAATAGTACCTTCTTCCATTCCGCGAGCTAGTAACAGCCAAAATTCCAATGCGCCACTAGGACTTAGTGCACCATATTCGCGACTAATGGCTGTGTCTTTGCGATTGACAATGTCTCTTTGAGCCTCTAGTTGCTCTTCTTGAGACATAGCTTTAACATTGTCGAACACACTGTTACCGATCGCTTCGACATCAGAAGCAGGTGCGGGGCTTAAGTTGTCTTTAATATCTAGATAACCATACCACAGCAAAGCAAGCTTAGTATCGGCATCGAATTTGTTGAATTCGTTAAGGGGTTGTTTGATACTTTCAAGAGTTGTATAAGTCATAAAATACCTCCGAATTAATTCATCGACTTAGCGAGCACTTGTTTATCTTTACTTCGCCAGTCGTTGTTTTTACTTTCTTTACATAGCTTAGTGAAGTAATGTTAAGAAACTAATGAACCAGAGATAGACATCGGCGCCGAAATTAAACTGGAAAATTCTGTCACCAGATAGAAGAGAAGCACTCTGTCAGCTTTAACGGCAATTATGGACGTAGAGAACGAAGTCGAACCAAAGAGCTTATCACGAGACTACTCGATCCTTTCCTGTAAGTAAGTTTGTAAGAGATTATCGAGTTTTTCTTCAGGACAGCATTCAATTAACGCTTCAAAAACTTCTAGTAATTTTGCCGCACTGTCTCCTAAAATTGGCGTAAGTCCCCAAACATCTTCTACCCATTCTCGGGGTTGGCGATCGTCAAAGATTAGGCGTTCTAAAACTTGCTTGGCTTCAGCTTTGGAAATAGTCATAAGAATTAGCTAAGAGATTGCTGTGGTTTATTGTAATTAAACATGCAAATTAACATTGATTGGTATAACCCCTGGTCGATTGCTTCGATCTTAAATACGGTACTTTTGGCGATCGCCTGGATCTCCTCGAAAAAGTTATTGACCCCTGCTGGTTACGTTCATGCCTGGATCTTGGGCGTATTGGTTTGGGCAACTTTAGGCTGGCGGGGATATGTAGTAGTAATGTTCTACTTTTTAGTCGGTTCGCTGGTAACTCGCATCGGCATGACCGAAAAAGAGGCACGGGGAATTGCCGAAAAACGCTCGGGAATGCGAGGTCCCGAAAATGTTTGGGGTTCGGCATTGACGGCAGCGATTTGTGCGGTAGCGAGTTTATTCTATGCTGCTCCAATTAAAGAGTTATTAATTCTGGGTTACGTAGCCAGTTTTGCCACCAAGCTTTCCGATACTACCGCTAGTGAAGTCGGTAAAGCCTACGGCAAGCATACTTTTTTAATTACTACCCTAAAACCAGTCCCCCAAGGTACGGAAGGAGCGGTAAGTTGGGAAGGAACCATAGCAGGATTCGCGGCTTCTTTGGTTATTGCCTCACTAGCCTGGTCAATTGGCATCATCGCTCCCATTGGTGTGGTCTGGTGTGCAATCGCGGCATTAATTGCCACTACCATTGAGAGTCTAATCGGTGCGACGCTGCAGTCTCAATTTACTTGGCTGAGCAACGAAGTGGTTAACTTTATCAATACGACAATTGGTGCGATCGCGGTGATCGGCTTGGCACTCATCTATACTCAACTGAATATCTTGCAATAAAATTAAATTATCTATTAATGGCGGCGATGGAGAGATAGTTAAAATTAAATTTAAGTATAGACTGATAAATATATGACAGAATCTGCCCAACCGATTCCTCCAATTATCTTACCGCCCATACAACACCCAGATGTGGAAGCTCAGTGGCTCAAGCAGTCTTTACATCATTGGTTAGATACGGAGTTCTTACCAGAGAAGATCAATGAAAAGATCGCCACTAGAGCTTCAGAAATTTTCGTTCGCCAGCGTTTGGAAGGGGAAAACGATCTGGGTTCTTTGGTGATTGCCATTGTTACCGAGATGCAAGCTTTTGATTTTAGTCGTAGTTTTTATAGCGAGTTTGCGATCGCCAATGCAGTTAGCGATCTAATTTTAGACAGTCTCGGTATCGATCGCTGTTGTGGGGAGTAGTTATTTTAACCATTTCATAGGCTATATTGGCAAATGATGATTCGCCGAGTTGAACTGTGTTATCTAGAAGAAAGTTTTTTTCCCTTACAGGAGTAGGAGTAGCAGGAGGTTTACTCGCCGAACCTCTTAAAAAGCTTTATCTGAGGGCAGATCGCGGAAAATCTCTGGTCACTAATAAATTTGGACTACTAAAAGCAGATCCTCGGGGAATCTTAGACTTACCCGCAGGTTTTCAGTATCGCATTCTCTCTCCCGTCGGCGAAACCATGAATGACGGACATCTCGTACCCAACCATCACGATGGCATGGCGGCTTTTGCAGACAAAGATGGCGCGACTATTCTAGTCAGAAATCACGAACTCCATCCCTTGCAAGCCAGAAATACTCTAGCTGAAGATCTTCCCCAATACGATCGCCTGTGTCCTGGCGCCACTACTACCCTAGTTATCGATCCTCACAATCGACTCAAACGACATTATCTTTCCCTGGCTGGAACTAGTCGTAACTGTGCGGGAGGAACGACTCCCTGGGGTTCTTGGATCAGTTGCGAGGAAGTAACTACTACCCCGTATCCGCCACCAAACTATAGCATCGAAGAGAGCGAAGCTCGTTGGGGTCAGGTATCTCGCAAACACGGCTATAACTTTGAAGTTCCGGCAAGGGGGGGATTAGCCCAACCAGTACCTCTAACTGCTATGGGCAGATTCCATCATGAAGCGATCGCCACAGATCCCCAAACGGGTTACATTTATCAAACAGAAGATAGCACCGATAGCTGTATCTATCGGTTTCGACCTTATAAAGCAGGCAATTTGGCAGCAGGAGGAACTTTAGAAGCTTTGGCGATCGCCAAGTTGCCTCAAGTAGATACGGGAATGAATTTTCCCGTCGGCGAACCCCAACCAGTTACTTGGGTGAGATTGGAAGATGTCGATCCCGAACACGATACCCTACGCTATGAGGCTCAATCTAAAGGTGGAGCCATTTTTAGAAGAGGGGAAGGAATGTGTTATGCAAGGGGCGATTTCTACTGGACTTGTACTAATGGAGGTCGAGCGGGTGTGGGACAAATCTTTCGCTACAGTCCCGCTACAGGAACCCTCGAACTATTCGTCGAGTCTCCAGGTAAGAGTGTCCTAGACTACCCCGATAATTTAACTCTAGCACCTTTTGGCGATCTGATCGTCTGCGAAGACGGTAGAGGCGAACAGTTTTTAGTGGGAATTACTCCAGAGGGCAAATACTATAAATTCGCCCGTAATGCTTTAAATAGTAGTGAATTTGCTGGTGTTTGCTTTTCTGCTGACGGAAAGACTATGTTCGTTAATATCTATAATCCAGGCATGACTTTAGCAGTCTGGGGAGAGTGGTAGGATCGGTCGGGCTTTTGTTAATCTGTTTTTAAAGTAAACGAAACAAACAAATGGAAGCGATACTGGCTAATGCTTTAGGAGCATTTAATAAATATAGCGGCTGGATTGTCTGGAACTTATTTTTAGCCTTTATTCCCCTCGTTTTGAGTTTTTGGCTATTTCTCAAACCCAAAGCCTATAGGAGATCGCCTTTGTGGTGGCTTGGTTTCATAGTTTATTTTGCCTTTCTACCCAATGCGCCATATTTATTGACGGATATCATTCATTTAATTGAGGCAATTCGCGCTGGCTATTCAGTTTGGATTACTACCTTAGTCTTTATTCCCCTACATTCGATCGCAATTTGGCTGGGTTGGGAAGCTTATGTTATTTGCCTGATAAATCAAGGTTACTATCTCAAACAGCAAGGTAAGAAAAGATTTATTCTAGGCAGCGAATTAATTACCCACTTTCTGTGCGCGATCGGGATTTATTTAGGCAGATTTCTGCGTTTCAATAGTTGGGACATTGTCACCCAGCCTAATGTGTTATTTGTCAGTGCGATCGAGGAACTTACTGACAAACGACCTTTGCTAGTAATCGCTATTACTTTTGTTGTTTTAATCGTAACTTATTGGTTGATGAAGCAAATTACTCTGGGCTTACTGTTGAGAATTCGCCAGACGATTTTGAAACTGAAGTAACCAATGCCAAGATAAATAAGGCACTCCCCCTCATAATTCCACTCAGTCCATTTTGAACTTCATCCCCAACATTGGCTCCTGTGGCGATTGCCATTCGTGTCGTAGTAGGTGTTTGAGTTTGGGAGTAGCGCGTTGGAATACCGCTGGTTGATACTCGAATAAGTTGTTTTCTAAGGGGTGAATGTATTGAGGCGTGTAGTTGCCCAGTAGAGACACTCTAGGGCGATCGCTCCTATTTTCAGAAGTATCGTGCCAGCACAGTCCATGAGAAATAATCGCCGTTCCTGCAGTTCCCGTGACTTTTTCCGCGATTTGTGCGAACTTTTCTAAATCTGGTTTGGTAGGGAGTTTTTGAGTTGCGGCGGCAAATAACGGTGCGCCATTATCCTCGGTAAAATCTTCTACTAACCAAATTACTTGTATTTCCAAAATAGGATATTGGGGAAAAGGAGAAGACATTGCCCAGTAGGGATAATCTACATGAACTCCCATTGGCGACGCGCCTGGATGGAGAATATGTGCTGAAAATCCGCCTAAAATTAGATCTTCCCCTAAAATTGCTTCGATAACCGATAGTAAAGTCGAATTTTGAACCAATCGCTCGAAAATTTGTCCCTGATAGATTAAACCATAAACTCTCTCTTTATTGCTGCGTCTAGATTTATCTCGTTGTCTATCGCGTTCTGCTCGTTCTAAAACCAAATGGCGAGCGGTTTCAGCTTCTTGAGGGCTAATCAAATTGGGAAGGGTAACATAACCTCTGCCGTGGATAATTTCTTGAGTTAAATCTTGAATATTAAACTTCATGGCAATCGCTTTAGTTTAGCAAGTCAGTTATCGAAAACAATAGTTTATAGTTTATCGGCGGCTGAAAAACGATCGAATTTAATCTGGTTCACCTTCATTTTGACTCCACCGGCAGGGGTAAAGGTAATACCCCGACGCAGAGACTTTAAGGGACGATTATCTAAAAGTTCTAGTTCTACTCGAGACAAAACAGTCGCCAAAACCAACTTAATTTCATACAGCGCGAAGGCATAACCCAAACAGCGTCGATTACCGCCACCAAAGGGGATAAATTCATAAGGAGAATATTCTCTTGCCAAAAATCTTTCTGGTTTAAATTCTCTGGGTTGGGGATAGACAACTTCTCTTTGATGAGTTAGATAAATGCAAGGCAGCAAAGTCGTCCCCGCTTCTAATTGGTATCCCATTAGTTCGAAGGGTTGTTTTAACTGACGACCGACAAAAGCGACAACGGGATTGAGTCTGAGGGTTTCAGATACTACGGCATTAAGATAGGGTAGTTTGGCGATCGCTCCATAGTCAGTATCGCTTACATAATTCAACTCAGTCCGTAATTTTTGTCCCACTTGAGGAAGATAGTGCAGCCAGTAAAACGACCAGGCTAAGGTGTTGGCGGTGGTTTCGTGTCCCGCAAACAGCATGGTCATCAACTCATCGCAAATTTCTTCATCGCTCATGGGCTGTCCGTCTTCATCTTTAACCGAAAGCAACAAACTAAGAATATCTTCTCCCAATAAAGCCGGATTATGGCGACGGCGATCGATTTCTGTCTGTAAAATTTCATAGATAATCTGCTTTTGTCTGACGAATTTACCCCAGGGAGTCAACCAACCTAAATCTATTTGCAGCCCAGGAAAAAAGAGAAAGATCGATTTAACCGGAGAATTAAAAATTTCGAGCCAGTCGAGCAGAACTTTTTTCAAATGCAGGTATTTTTCTCCTCGATCGATGCCGAAAATAGTCCGGATAATAATCTCCAAAGAAATTTCTTGAGTGTAGTAGCGGATCGCAACGGTTTGACCGACTTGCCATCGCTCGATGACTTCTTTAGTGACATCTACCATTGTCTGACCATAACTTTTCATTCTTTCGCCATGAAAAGGAGGCATCAATAGCTTGCGCTGACGTTGATGTCGTACGCCGTCGAGTAAAACCAGAGAATTATCCCCCAGTAAAGCTTTAATCGGTGCAGAAGTTTGTTTTCCTACCTCAAATAAATTGGGATCGGCAGTAAATACCTGAGCGATCGCTTGAGGATTGCTAAAAATTACTAACGGCGGAAATCCCATCGATTGGGGGATATAAAAAATGTCACCATATTCTCGACTGTATTTATCTAGAGAGCCAAACTGATCGATTATGGCTTGAAGATTGGCGAGAAAAATAAACTTTTTAGGTCCATTGGGAAGTTTAGTTATGGAGGAATCAGTTGAGGTAGACATAAACTATACTGCCAAAGATCTTGCAGAATGAATCGTAGTGTTAGTAGTTAGTGGTTAGTATTCAATTTCCAACTGGAGAACGTTTGGGTTGCCATTATTTTCTCAGCAATGTCCCTGCCTAAAAAGCTCGTGAGATTACATTTATTGCTAGCCACCAGACTGGTTTATGTTTATTCTATCTTTCTGCGCTTTCGGAAGGCGGTGAACTGATGACTGATGAAAATGCTCGACACGAGTCTTCCAACTTAGCTATTGTTGGGAATGTTCATGTTTCTCTCGATCGAAAATATCGACCACAAATTCCGGTACGAGATCGGGCATTAACTTAGTTTCAATTAGAGAACCTACACGGTGTCGATCTGGGGCTTCTGCAGGAGCAAAAGAGCCATTTTGATTTTCCGCCACCTCTTCTGTAGTCTCTGCGGGCAAGCATTTTAGAAACGGTAGGGGAAGTAAAGTAGAAAGATTGGTAATAATTACCAACAACCACAGATTATCGAAAGTGGTTTCAGTGATTCCCAACCAAGCAGTTAACAACGCTCCAAATTCGTGGGATAGCAGTCCCGACAAATTCCAAATTGACATTAACAAAGCAAACAAAGTGGCTTCTATACCCTTGGGGCAAAGACGAGCCGACCAAACCATCATCGGCATCCAGGTAATTTGTCCCATCACCGTTAGGATCAGACTATCACCCAAACTAAACCAATGGTCGTCAATTCCCAAAGCTCGGTTAGTATGAGTGACCAGTAATAAGGTGGTCATACCCAAACCAGCGGCAATTACCGTACTCCAACCCAGAATAGTGCGAAAAGGAACGGTTTTTAAATAACGTTGGAAAATAAAAATACCAATTAGAGAAGCAATACTAGTTACTAAGCGCACTCTTCCTAAAAATTCTGGCTCAAATCCCAATTCATTGGTGGTAAAGAAGAAAAATGCCGAATCTGCCGTAGGAGTGGCTTGCCAAATAAACAGAAAAGCTACGGGCAACCAAATAGTTTTTTGCCTCATTGTTTGCCAGAGTTGCCGAACTTGACTGGTAACTACAGATTCTGTTTTTTCTTGAGATTTAGAGAGATCTACTTTTTCTTCGCTAATTAACCAAGCTATGATCGCTACTAATAGAGGAAAGGTAGCAGTGATTTCAAATACGGTACTATTGCTGAAATGCTGGAGCAACCAACCGCTTAAATAGGCGGTAATCAAACCACCAATCGCCGAAACTCCCCAACATAACGATTGTAGAGAACCTGCTCTTGCTAAAGATTCTTTTCTAACTCTTTCTACAACTAAAGAATCTACGATCACATCGCCAATTGCTACGGAAAGAGAAGTAAGCAAAATTACTACCATTGCCTTCAAACCAGTATCGACAACTGTAGCTAATGCCAGCCAGGAGAGACTGCCCAACAACCCCGATAAGATCAGATAGGGACGGCGACGATAGCCAAATATAGGTAAGCCATCGGATAAAAAGCCAAAAACAGGTTTAACGATCCAAGGTAGAGAAGCAATACCAGTGAGGGCAGCAACTTCGGCAGGACTCAATCCCAAATCGTCTTTGAGAAAAAAACTCACTGCCAAACGTGCTAGACCTAATATTCCTTGAACGAAGTAAACCGTCAGAATTCCCAAAAGTTCTGGCGTTATTTTATAACCCAAAAAAACTTTTTCCTGTAGCTGATGCCTAAAATCCTTTAGCTCAAGAGAAGAAAAATTCATGTATTTTATTAAAGATTTATATCGGTTCTTTAATCATAAGCAATTATACTGTCAAAGTCTCTCTTCTATAAGTTGGATTTAAGCCGATCGATTACAATTACAATACTTTATTGCGATCGCCATATGACCTATATTTATCACTATCCACCTCTGATTTCTGGTAAGCTTATCAAACGCTACAAACGTTTTTTGGCAGATATCGAGCTAGCTACCGGGGAAGTAATAACTGCCCATTGTCCCAATACAGGTCCCATGACGGGAGTATGCACCCCAGAAAGCTCGGTTTGGGTGTCATACAGCAATAACCCCAAACGCAAGCTGGCATACACCTGGGAAGCGATTTTAGTTAGAGATACCTGGGTAGGGATTAATACAGCTCTACCCAACCGCATCATCAAGTCAGCTTTACAACAACAGCTCTTGCCCGAATTAGCAGGAAGATATAGTCAAGTCCGCGCTGAAGTTCCCTACGGCAAAAATAAAAAAAGTCGGATCGATTTCGTACTTACAGGTGATGATGCCCAACCACCTCTATACGTAGAAGTAAAAAATGTTACTCTCTCAGCAGAAAACCTGGCTCTATTTCCCGATACAGTAACCACTCGCGGACAGAAACATTTGCAAGAGTTAATGGCACTACTACCCGCTGCCCAACCAGTAATGCTTTATTTTATCAATCGAAACGACTGTTCTCAGTTTTCACCGAGCGATCGCTGCGATCCGCAATATGCCCAATTACTACGAGAAGCGGCAGCAATGGGAGTCCAAATTTTACCATGTCGTTTTGAAATTACGCCCCAAGGAATTAATTATTTAGGACTGGCAAAATTATTATTAGATAAAGCTTCTCTATCCAACCATTACTCTATTTAGTCGGGGAAAAACGCTCGTTGCCCTTACGTACTACTGTTTTTTACTAGCTTATCTCGTTCCTCTTGTAGATATTGACACCACTTCGCAGCGAGGGGAATTTCGGTAAAAGGTATCTCTAGTGACTCGGCGCGATTGCGACTAAATTTAAGCGCAGTTTTACCTTTGGTAGGAAGATTGTCAAGCTCGACGACGCGATCGCCGACTAATAATTCAATTGCCGTAACCTCGTCGAGAGAAAAGCTTTTCAAATCTACCATTCCCTTGCGAGTCGGTTTGCCCCAGGTTAACTGTGCATCTTTTTTACCCAATACTGCATAGATATCATATTTAGCTCGGTCGAATTGTTCTGCCCAAATCTTATAAGCTTCTAGTTTCTGGTATTCATTCCAACCACTCCAAGCCAGCCAAATAAATGCCAACAATAGAGGTAGCCAAAGTAATCCACGTTCCATATATGGTTATCTACCTAATCCGTGCTCTATTCCCTTGGTTCATACTACTTACTTAGCAAATTTTCTGCTGCTGCTAATAAATCGCTAGAAATATCTTTTAAATCTTCGCGGTTATTGAGGTAAGTTTTCAAAGCTTCGATAGGATTTAAGGTGTTACCCGCGCCTAATTCTGGTAGACGGGGACGAGCTAGCTGGCTGAGGAGTTGGGGTTGAATGCTGTAGCTGTGAGCGGGTTTTAAAGCATAGTTGATGGCTGCAATATCGATCGACTCTAACTGTTCGGAGCGAAGTTTGTAGATTAATCTAACTACCGCCCCTTCAATGGAAGTTTTGGCGATCGCTGCTAAAATTGCCTCTTGAGGATCTTCAGACTGGGAAACATCTATTTCTACCGTACGAAAGGGACGTGCGGGCAAGGGACAAAATTTCCACTTAGCTTTACCCGTTTCTACTTCGACTAAAACGTAACCCTTATCTTCTTTCTCTTCACTAAAATCAACTCGTTCGATGCTACCTGGGTAAATTACAGGAGGATCGTTAGTTGGGTTGAGATTTTGGTGTTTGTGAACGTGTCCCAAAGCCACATAATCGAATTCGGGGCGAATTAACATAGACAGGGGAATAGTAAACCCTTTACCGACGGCAAGGAATTTCTCCGCCCCCAGATTAGCCCGATCCGCCATCAAATGTCCTAGCAAGACGGTCGGTAAGTCGGGATCTAAACGTCGTATTTCTGCTTCTAAAACTGGCTGTAGAGTTTGTACCAGTAGCTGGTTGATTTCTGCTAGAGTTAAACCTTCTGTTTGAGGGCGAGTCAACAAAGTAGAGCGATTTAACCAAGGAAGGGTAATTACTTGAATCTCGCCATTGCGAGTAGTGAGGCGATGAGTCTTAACCGTATCGCCGACGATAAATCCCGGTACTACCAGAGTGCGATAAATACACAAACTCGCGCCCCCATTGCCTTGGGAATGCTGGTCGTGATTGCCCACCAGCAACACCGCAGGTATGTTGGCATCTGCCAAACGGCGAAACTGACTGGCAAAAGCTTCCTGAATATAGGGTGCGGGGGTAGCATCGGGAAAAGCATCGCCACCAAATAAAACCAAGTCTACGGGTTCGGAGATGGCGCGATCGATACAGAGATTGAGAGTATTGAGAAAATCTTCTAATCTAGTATTAATTCCAGTTTCGGGATTGATGCGACCGTGAGCAAAGCCGCTACCCATATGAATATCTGATAAGTGAAGGATTTTAATCATTTTGTCCTATTTTCTAAAATAGAAGTTAGCCTAGTGGAATGTGTAACACTAATAATGTTAGAGAAACCCCTCTGTCAAACGATGGGGCTTGCTTTAACTTCGTGAAAGTCAGAGATTACTCCGCCGTAAAAGCGGTGCGACCCCGCGTCGTCTCACGGCGCAAGGGAACGCGCACCAAGACACGACGGAGCCTGCTCTGACCGTTGGTCATCACAGTCTGAAGACGCAATTTATGGCAGGCTAATATCCTTGAGTTTGCCGATTTTTCACGCTTTTTGTCAACGAATAAAGGATCTATACAGTCATCATGGGATTATTCGATCGTCTTAGCAGAGTGGTTCGAGCTAATGTTAACGATTTAGTTAGCAAAGCTGAAGACCCGGAAAAAGTTCTAGAACAAGCCGTAATCGATATGCAAGAGGACTTGGTACAGCTTCGCCAAGCCGTTGCCCGTGCGATCGCGACTCAGAAACGAACCGAACAACAGTACAATAAAAACCAATCTGAAGCTAACACCTGGCAGCAAAGGGCGCAACTGGCTCTTTCTAAAGGTGATGAAAATCTAGCTCGCGAGGCACTAGTACGCAAAAAATCTTTTGCCGATACTGCTGCCACTTTGAAAGTGCAGCTAGAGCAACAATCCAATACAGTTACTGCTCTCAAACGCAACCTCATTGCCTTAGAAAGCAAAATTTCTGAAGCCAAGACCAAAAAAGATATGCTCCGCGCCAGAGCTAATGCTGCAAAAGCTCAGAAACAACTGCAAGATAGCGTGAGTAATATGAGTACTAGTAGCGCTATGGGAGCGTTCGAGCGCATGGAAGATAAGGTAGCTGAGCTGGAAGCAACATCTCAAGCTGCTGCCGAATTGGGCGGTACGGGAATCGAGCAACAGTTTGCCCAACTCGAAGCCAGTACTGGTGTTGACGACGAGCTAGCAGCAATGAAAGCTCAGTTGTCTGGTGCATCCCCCAGTCAAGAAGCTCTGCCTGCTGGTGAAGAATCTGACACTTCATCCAAAGATTCGGTAATAGATGCCGAGTTAGATGAATTACGTTCTCAACTCGATCGCTAAACCAGATCCTTTTTCGCTCTAAGACTGGGAGAAATTTTAGAGATTTATATAATAAATCGCCAATCGAAAATTATTGCTTTCATCAGCAATTCGAGCAGGTACTAGCTACCTGCTATTTCCATTTTTAGCCACATTTCGGTAGAGTTTTTTAAAGATATTCGCTTTTTGACCAGGAGTAAGAAGTAATGAGTAGCGTAATTGAAATTGAAGATGCCCAATTCGATAAAGAAGTATTTGAAGCCGATAAGCCAGTGCTGGTTTATTTTTGGGCAGACTGGTGTGGTCCTTGTCGTTTGGTTTCTCCTTCCATTAATTGGGCAGCAGAAAACTACAGCGATCGCCTCAAGGTAGTTAAGCTGGAAATCGATCCCAGTCCTGAAGCTGTAGCTAAATGTAAGGTTGAAGGGGTGCCAGCTTTGAGATTGTTTAAAGATGATAAAGTTCTATCTTCTCACGAAGGAGCGATCGGCAAACAGCAATTACAAACTATGCTAGAAAAATATTTATAAATCGCTCGCCAGCTTTAAGCGTAATCTTCTGACTAGCTCACTGGCTTCTGCGATCTAGAGATCGTGCCATGACTGGTAGCTTTTAGCTTTGAGATAAAATACATCAATTGTTAAATAGTAATTAAGTAGCGAGTTATTCGCTACTTGCTATACTTGCAACCAAAAAATAAACTATAAATTAATCAATTAAATTAAAATATATCAATATCTTCAAGAATTATTTGGTTCATCATCTGGCGATCGACTTTATCTATGAGTGCCAAACGATTTGCTTGTTTTTCTACAATTGTTTCAAATAAATTTCTAACTAATCTACCATTACCAAAACTTTTATCTCTTTCGAGATATAATCGATGGAATTTATCTATTAGTTGCTGTTTAGTTGCTACTTCCAGTTCATAATTATATGAGTTACAAATTTTTTCAAATATAGCCAATAGTTCATTCGGTTGATAATCTTCAAAATAAAAATAACGAGTAAATCGAGACTGTAAACCTGGATTGGATTTAATAAATCTGGTCATTTCATCGCTATAGCCAGCAACAATTACTACCAGGCGATCGCGATAATCTTCCATTCTTTTGAGTAAAGTATCGATCGCTTCTTGTCCGAAATCTTTATCAGAATTTACTGGTTTTAAACTATAAGCTTCATCGATGAAAAGCACGCCATCTAAAGCTGATTCTACTAATTTATCGACTCTAATTGCCGTCTGTCCGATATACCCCGAAACAATACCAGAACGGTCTGTTTCAATCAGATGTCCTTTCTTGAGTATTCCTAGTTCTTTATATATTTTTCCAATTAATCGAGCAACGGTAGTTTTACCCGTGCCAGGAGAACCACAAAACACCGAATGCAAAGTAACGGGAACTTGCTTTAAACCCTGTTGTTGGCGTTGGCGTTGAATACTGAGAAAATTAATTAAATTATTTATTGTTGATTTTAGATCGTTTAGTCCGATTAAGCTATTTAATTCTCGTAAAATATCATCGAGATTATCTAACTTTGTTTGTTCGTAAATTTGAGCTTCTCTATCTTGTCTGTTCAATTGAAGCTCTAAAAGCTCAAACTCTTTATCGACCCAATCGTTATGTAAACTGTGCGCGCCCCAACTGTACATAGTAACTTTGATTTGATAGTTTCTTAAAGATTTTTATCGATAAATTTAATATTCCCGCAACTAAATAAAAACTAACAGTTGTGACGAAACCCAAAATCTACAATTCGTTCTTTATTTATCTTGCTATTTTTGACTAATAGTATAACTAATGTAGCTATAGCTTTATTGTAGTGTTAGGGATGATGCGGTTGCCCAGTAGTAGAATATATTTAATGCTCTTAAACGTTCACTATGAGTAACATACAGGTAGAATCTGACCTCAAAGAAATATTGGGTAAGATCGACTCCAAGCTAGGTAAGATTGACGATCGCCTAAATAATATAGAAATCTCTCAGGCACGATTAGAAGAGAAGTTTGAAGCACAAGAAAAAATAGTTACAGAGCTTAAAGATTCGCAGAATAAACAGATTTGGGCGTTAATTGTTTTGGCTTTTACTGCCATAGTAAGTTTGGTAATTGGATTGGGCAAATTTATTTTCTTTCCCAATCCATGAACTGATACAAATTATTGCGATGGTTGTATGTTTTCAATGTTGTTACAGTTAATACACTTCCAGTAATCGTAAAACAAAAATATCTCAAACACCCTGTGGTTTAATCCTACTGAACCAACACGGCTGCTTAAATTTTATTTTTCCCTAAATTTGGGCACAAGAAAGCAAAATCTTATAGTTGTTATCTATCGGGAAAATTACTAACTTCAATTCCGTTTCGGTCAATAGTTAGATATCTTACAGTTACGGTTAGTAAGGAAATGTAGATAAATGTCGGACAATCGCAGAAGTAAAGTAGTTACACAAGGCAACCAGCGATCGCCCAATCGCGCTATGTTACGGGCGGTGGGTTTTGGCGATAATGATTTTAATAAACCAATAGTGGGACTGGCTAACGGCTACAGCACTATCACTCCCTGTAATATGGGCATTAATCTCTTAGCGCAACGAGCTGAAACTGCCTTAAAGCAGGCGGGGGCAATGCCGCAGATGTTTGGCACCATTACCATTAGCGACGGAATTTCTATGGGTACGGAAGGGATGAAATATTCCCTAGTATCCCGCGAGGTAATTGCCGACTCGATCGAAACCGCCTGTAACGGACAGAGTATGGATGGCGTATTGGCAATTGGCGGTTGCGATAAAAATATGCCTGGGGCAATGATTGCTATGGCGCGTATAAATATTCCGGCAATCTTTGTCTATGGGGGTACGATTAAGCCAGGAAAATACAATGGTGAAGATTTAACCGTAGTTAGTGCCTTTGAAGCTGTCGGGCAGTATAGTGCGGGAAAAATCGATAAGGAAAGGTTGGATGCGATCGAACATCACGCCTGTCCTGGTGCTGGTTCTTGTGGCGGTATGTTTACAGCTAATACTATGTCTTCAGCATTTGAAGCGATGGGCATGAGTTTGCCCTACTCCTCGACGATGGCGACTGAAGATGCAGAGAAAGCAGACAGTACGCAAAAATCTGCTTTTGCTTTGGTTGAGGCAATTCGCCAGCAAATCTTACCCAGAGATCTTTTGACTCGTAAGGCTTTTGAAAATGCCATTAGCGTTATCATGGCGGTGGGAGGATCGACTAATGCCGTACTGCATCTACTGGCGATCGCCAATACCATTGGAGTGAAACTAACCTTAGATGACTTCGAGGAAATCCGCAAACGAGTACCTGTCTTCTGCGATCTCAAGCCCTCTGGTAAATACGTTACTGTCGATCTACATCAGGCTGGCGGTATTCCCCAGGTCATGAAGATGTTGTTGGTTAACGATTTACTACATGGCGACGCTTTAACCATTACCGGTGAAACTATCGCCGAAGTTCTCGCCGAGGTTCCCGATATGCCTCCGACTGGACAAGAGGTAATTCGTACCTGGGATAATCCTCTATATAAACAAGGACATCTGGCGATTTTAAAAGGCAATTTGGCGACAGAAGGTGCAGTTGCTAAAATTACGGGGGTTAAAAAGCCACAGATTACTGGTTCGGCGAGAGTCTTTGAATCCGAAGAGAGCTGTTTGGATGCGATCCTTACGGGCAAAATTAAACCAGGAGACATTATCGTCGTTCGTTATGAAGGCCCTAAAGGTGGTCCTGGAATGCGAGAAATGCTCGCTCCTACTTCAGCAATTATCGGTGCGGGTTTGGGTGACTCTGTAGGCTTGATTACCGATGGCAGATTTTCTGGCGGTACTTACGGGATGGTTGTGGGTCACGTCGCACCTGAAGCCGCTGTTGGTGGCGCGATCGCGCTAGTCCAAGAAGGAGATAACATTACCATAGATGCCCAACAAAAATTATTACATCTCGACGTTTCCGATGAAGAATTAGCTAAAAGAAGAGCTAACTGGCAACCAATTCCTCCTCGCTATCGACGCGGAGTACTGGCAAAATACGCTAAGTTGGTTTCTTCTAGTAGCCTGGGCGCAGTAACGGATTTGGATTTATTTGATTAGATTGAGTTGCAACTCCAATTATGGGGACATGGCATGTGCTGTGTCCTTAGAAATTCAGGTTACTCGGTTTTGTCATTTATCGGGAATTGCTAAAATTTTACTACTGTGTTCTTTAAAACGAATGACTATCGCTAGAGAACGGCTCACCCTAGAAGACTATCTAAAATACAGCAACAATAATGATACCGAACTGCACTTTGAGTTAGTGGCGGGAAGTTTGATAGAAATGCCACCTAAAAGCCCTGAAAATGCCGAAATCGCTATCAAACTATTATTACTCTTCGCTCAATTTGTCGCTCCTCGTTTACTTCGCTGTAAGGACACTGAAATTGTCGTTAGTGGCAGTCGCACGACGGTTCGCCTACCAGATTTAATGGTATTAACAGAAGAATTAGCTGATGCTTTATATGGCAATAGACGCAGTACAATTATGTCAGATATGCCTACTCCGGCATTGGTAGTAGAAGTTGTTTCTCCTGGAAAGGTAAGTAGAAATCGCGATTATCGTTATAAAAAGTCGGAGTATGCAGCTAGAGGTATTGCTGAATATTGGATTGTCGATCCTCAAGCGAGTAAAGTAACGATATTAATTTTAAATGAGGGACTTTACGAAGAAACCGTATATGAAAGCGATCGCGCGATCGCTTCTAAAATTTTTCCTCAACTGCAACTTACTGCCGAACGAATCTTTGCCAAGTGACATCCTCCCGACGCTAATTACTATTGCAATATAGTGTGGGCTTCCCAATCTCACAATTGGGCATTGCTCCCCCGCGCCACTTATCTAGCCAAGTTCCCCGACATTACGACTTGAGAGCCAATTTCTTGCTTTTCGGAAGTCCCCCGATACGTTTCTATCCCTCGATTACATAATTCTTGAGCCGATGCGATATCTCTATCGACTTCATATAAGCATTCTGGGCATGAGTGTAATCTATCGCCAAGTTCTTTCTTGACTGCTATTTGGCAATTCGGGCATACTTGACTAGTACCTCGGTGGTCAACCTCACCCACAAAAACATTTCTTCGTTTGCCAACGTACTTGAGTATCTGCCGAAACTGACCAAAGCTAGCGTCAATAGTATGCTTACTTAAAAAACCTTTAGCCATAATACGAAAGTCGCAATCTTCAACAAAGATGTTAAACTAAGCCACCTCGTCACCGAGGCGACTCGTCTTCAGAACGGTTCTGTTGCAAAAAATCCGAACAGAGAGAATATACCTGTGATTAACTAATTTTTTAGACAGCGATCCCAAACAGAGAATAGACAAAATTTCTTTGTCCCAAGATGTCACCTTTAGCGATATTTTTTATTTGCCCTTTGCGAATCACATTCATGATTTCATACCCTTTTAATGTCCGCCATGCTGAGTGGAAATGTTGAAAGTATAATTTATACTTAGCCTGCTTTTTCGGAAATCTATGGTCTTGCTCGATGATATTATTAAGATATTTGTTCTGTCTCAATTCACACTCACTAGAGATAATTTCTTCCGTTTGAAGTTCTTCAACTGCTGCGGGATAAGCAGGATTTTGGTCTACGTTAATAACTCTTGGCTGCTTATTATGTCTCGATTTCAGGGCTTTCTTCAAGAATCTTTTAGCAGCTTGTTTATCTCTCCTGGCACTAAACATAAACTCTATGGTAATACCATTGCTGTCAACTGCTCTATATAGATATTTCCATTTTCCTTTGACCTTGAGATAAGTTTGATCTACTCGCCAAGAGTCATTAGTTGAGATGAGATGCTTTCTGGCTCTTCTTTCTATTTGTGGTGCATAAATCATCACCCATCGGTAAATCGTGGTGTGGTCTACAGATAGTCCTCGCTCTTGCATGATTTCTGCTAAATCACGATAACTCAAACCATAGCGGAGATACCACCTCACACAAAGTAAAATTATTTCTCCTTGAAAATGTTTCCACTTAAATGGTTGCTTTGAGTTCATCTGGTCTAGTAGTTATTTACGTTTGTTAAATACTACAAGTTTGTCTTAAGTTTTTGCAACAGTACCAGAAGTCATAAAGAAAGTAACTATAAAATGGTACTTATATAATAGGCGATCGCAACTTAAGATAATAAAAAAGCGATCGCACAAATGAAAATTGTTAGTTAATGCGATCGCGAAAATTAAATAAACAAATGAAATCTAATTAACTTGCGTTATCAGTAATAATTAAAACAATGTTATCTTGTTGGTCGAATCCTGGTGCACTTGTATCAGTTTGACCTATTTCAAAAAGATATAGAAAAACTTGCTGATCTTTTTCAATGTTTAATATTGGTTTATCATCTGAAGTAAAAATATAGTCCGTCCCATCAACATCAACTACTTTATGAGTGGTATCAGCATAGCTTCCATCATCCTGTAATTCTTGGATAGTTCCGTCATCTAAAAGCTGATATCTATCTATCTGCTCAACAAGTTCTTTAGTTAAAAGTATATCTTCTTCAGCAGCCAGAATATCAAAAATTGAATCTTGTTGTGTTGTATCATCATCAGAATCATCGTCAGGAGTGAAATCGTAACCATCCCTTCTGGTAAAAGAGTTATTGGTAACGTCCAGTAAAGAAACTTGTGTTGTGTTGGTACTATCAACAGGATTGGAACTATTCAGGCAATTTCCTTCAGCAGTAGTATCTATACTACTCCAATCTCCTCCAGAGGTTGGAATGTACGGATCTGACTCTACCTGTGTTGACTCTCCTGCTGCTAATTGTACAGTGGTAGAACTATTATTTTCATCCAAAATTGCCGATTGAGTAGGACTAGCGATATTGCCACTTCCATCATCACTTCCAAGTTTAACAGTCGTTTTCATATTCCAGTTAGTGCCAGATGTATCACAACTATAGCTACTTCCTATACTACGAATAGTCATAATAGTATTGTTGGTACAGCTTATTCCATTATTTGCAATACTACAAGAGCTAGTTGGTGGTGTGTATGATGAAGGTGATGGAGTTGCAGCAGCAACAGTGAAATCCTCATCTACTCTGGCATATACTTTGGAATTTGCTGTATACGTATCGCTGCCGCTAGAATCAAAAACAGCATTAAAGTGTAGTTGAGCCGCTTCATAAGCAGTATAATTTGTACCACTAATATTAACGGTTTCAGAATTTTCCAAACATACTGCAAAACCTGGTACGTCTCCACTACTTGGAGTTGGGCTAACTAAACCACCACAGGGTGGAGTGTTAAATGTGACAAGGCGATCGATAAGTGGATTGGTAGAGGTATTAACTAAGCCAGTACCAGAATCTATAGAATAGTCTCCATCACCTTTAAAGGCAGGACCAGTACGATATAGTACTTGCGGTCCGTACCATCTAGCTTGACTGCTTGAACTAAGATTTGCCCAGTCTACTATGTGATAAGTAACAATTTCATCAATTCCATTGCCATCAACGTCAGGAATTTCTAGTTGCAAAACTCTCGTACCAGTGACAGCAGCACTTCCTGGATAGTTCTGCCAGACTCTTCGGGCACGTCTTACTTCATCAGAAATAAAATCCATGGCGCGGTTTACTTCTTCTCGTCTTTCTGTTTCATCACTATTACTGCCACTTGCTGACATCATTTGTAATAAGCCAAAACCTGCGGCACCTACTACAACTATGCTGATGAATGAAGCGATTATTAATTCTGTTAAAGTAAAACCAGTAGAGTATTTTCGTCTATAAACGCTTTTAAGCAAATCTAATTTATTCATAATTTTGGTAAAATTTAAATTAAAATTTACATAATTTATTTGTATTTTATGTATATAAAAAGCTTTTGTAATGAGTAAAAGCAATAAACTATCTTGAAAGCTTGTTGAATAATTTTTATCAAAAGTTAAAATATTACTTTTTATATTTAGTCTAATTTTTCACAATTGCTACCTACGTAATTACCTATTCTCATAATTCCAACTCCATTACTGATAGAAAGGCACCTCTGAAGAGCGGTATTATTTCCAGTCACAATTATTGTTGTTGCATCAGTAGTAGTTCCCTTATAAGAAAAAGATATATCAAAGGGACTCGTACGTCCCGTGGCACTAATGTTAATTCTGTCATCTAGCAGTCTATCACTAAGTAAACAGCTATTTGGAGCACCAGTAATAGCTTTAGTAGAATCATTGAAAGTAACAGTACAGGTTTGCCCAATTTTTTTAGCCTGTCTTTGGGCTTCTTTTAAAGCTCCTTTTATACTTCCCATTGCATCTATTACTTGATTGCGAGCAAACAAACCGATAAAGCTTGGTGCCGCAATTGCCGAAATTATTCCCACAAAAATCACAGCAACTAACAACTCCATAAGACTAAAACCTCTGTTATTTTTAGGGGCACTGTAAAGCGGCATTTGGTACAATTTCAACATAGTGTTCGGTGACATTTTTTGTTTGACTATTTTTTATTGATTGAGTTAAATATCTAATTTTTAAAATTCTGTGAGGTGCATCACTTTCGGCAGTATCCGTAGCATCACCAGTATTGCCATCAATATCCCGACCATCACCTAAGAAGTCTCTATGCAGACGCATGGTATAGCCTAGAAAATTCTCGTCTAATGAATAAAGCAATGAAACATTAGGACCTGTGTAACCATTGAGAGTTTGATATCGGTCGATTAAAGCATCGGCGTATCCATCAGCAAAGTTAGTAGCATTGCAAAGGCTTTTATCGGCTGGCAGACTACTAGCCGTAGCCTGAATAGCCTCAATATCTTCTTGTATTGCCTGATAAGACAATTGCTTTTCTTGTGCTTTAACTCGGAACATGGTTGCTAAAACTATTGCCTGTAAAGAAGTACTGACAAAAAATAAAGCAACTAGAATAGCAATTAAAACCTCTAAAATAGTGAAACCTCGGTCAGATTGGTTTTTTTTTTGGTTCTAGTTCTGTAAATTTAAGTATTTTCATTGTGAGTTAATTAGTATCGACTATTTGCCAATCAGTAGGAGCACCAATGCTGGGAATTACCATTGTTTGTCTGCTGCTATATGATTCGTATGAATCTGGGGTAATAATAATATCTGAATTAGTAGATGTATCGTTCCAATCATCAACCCAGATTGCCCCAGTAAAGTTTACTGTGGGATCGCTGTTGGTCTTAACTTCAGCATCAGGTGCGTGAATAAAAGCTGTAATATTAGTAGTTCCACTTCCCTGCAATGTAATATTTTGTGTAGTGGTTGCACCGCAAACAGTATTAAATCTGGTAACGACACCACTATCTACATAGTTTCCATAAATTTCTAAAAATTCTGAGGTATTACCACCTTGGTTTATATTTAAAGTTCCTCCACTGTTATCGATAGTAATGTCACCGCAAACATAGAGAATAACTTTTGCACCAGTAGTTACTGATAAAGTATTATCAATAGTAAGATTGCCATTAATTATGTAATGGAAATATCCACTACTATCCTCAGCCGAAGAAATATTTGGTGAAGTAAAGCGATAAGGTAGGCTTGCTCCTGCTGCTAAAGCATTGTTTAACTGAGTTGAGGTAATTAGAATATACTTTGTAGGTTCTGCGGGAGTGTCAGGTAAACTATAAGCTTGATAAATGACTTGTGTAGTGTTGTCTGAAGACGGCTGATTGCTTACTGTAGGTATATTACATTCTTCTGCTCCTCCTGCTGGGTCGGAAAAAACAATAGTGTTGTAAGTATCGCCATCGGCTGGATCTAGGTTGCGGAGACCACCATTATTATCCCCAACTTTGAGATTGTTACCGCCAATATTAGTAACTTGAGGACTGCCAATCCACAAAGCGGGATCGAAATTACTCAAGTCTGGTTGTTCTCGTCGAACGGGAATATCAACTTGAACTCTAGTTGCGCTAGTATCTCCAGAACTAGCTCTACCTTCGACTATTAATCTTCCTTTCGTTAAGTCTGTAGGAGTTGTTCCTGATGGAACAACGGCATTAGTATTGTCCAAATATTGATAACTAATCAATCGATATTGTCCCAAATCATCATAAGTACCAGTACTGCTAACTACATCCTCCCAGCCGTCAATTGCATCACTTATTTCACTGTAAATATTACAAAGACCATTGGTGGGAACACCAGCAGGTGTAGGTGTACTATCCCAACTTGACCAATCAGCATTATCGTAAAGCGCAATCGGACGATTTCTAGCAATCAAATTTAAGTAACGAGAAACTCCAGCTTCAGCCGCAGCTAGAGATTTAGACTTTTCATTTTGAACAGTTGCAGATAAATTTTCTTCACTTGACTGAACTATACTAAATGTACCCAATAAAGCCATAATTAAACCCAGCGCAACGGCTACAGGAAGGACAAAACCTTCATCCCTAGCGCGACGAATTAATAACGTTTTTAATAGTAATTTCATATAAAATCTACAGATAGATATAAATAGTCACTATCTGTAGTTTGGCTCAAATATTCTCAATCTAGTGCGATCGCGATCGTTGACAAAAACCGAAAAATCTATCAAGTTAATTAGAAAGAGAAATTGTAGTAGCGCGATCGCGAATTACTTTGTTGGTTCTTTCCTATGCAATCGCATCAAATATTTTTTATTCACAAAGTAGACATTTCAAAAAATAAAAATTGTTATGAAATCAGAGTTAACAGCAACTATCGAGGGTGGATACTGGGCTATTTGCCCTGAGATTCCTGGTGCTAATGGTCAGGGTGAAACTATCGAAGAAGCTAAGGAAAGTTTGAAAAATGCTATTCAACTGATTATTGAAGATCGCTTGGCAGATATCTCCAGGGAACCAGTGCGATCGCGCTACTGAACGGTCTTAATTACGGGTATGTGGCTAAGGGGAACGTTAAAGGTAACAGTAGAACCCAAGCCTTCACCCATGCTGTAGAAAGAAATCGTTCCTCCCATTGCCTCGACGAGCTTTTGGGAAATTGCTAAACCCAAACCAGTACCACCGTAAGATTTGGTACGAGAACCATCTACCTGAAAAAAGTTTTCAAACAGCTTATCTTGCTTTTCTAGGGAAACCCCAATACCCGTGTCGGCAACGCTAATTTTCACCGTACCGGGAAACTCTCTACCCTGAAACTCGATTTTTTTATTACTAATTTCTGCGGCGATCGCAATTCCCCCTTCGTGAGTGAATTTAATCGCGTTACCAATCAAGTTAAGCATTACCTGCAATATGCGTTGATAATTACCATAAACCGTTACTGGAGTGAGGGTAGAGGGATATGCGATCTGAAATTGAAGATTTTTTTGCTCGGCTTGGGTACGAACTAGTTTATCCACATCTTGGAGTAATTCATCTAATTCTATCTCCGTTAATTCCAATTCCATTTTGCCAGCTTCAATTTTGGCAATATCGAGAATGTCATTGATTAGATCTAGTAAATGTATGGAAGATTTATACGCCTCTTCAATGAATTCTTGCTGTTCTTCTGGGTTATCTGCCATCCCTTCCATCAACAACTTGAGAAAGCCAATAATACCGTTGAGTGGAGTACGTAATTCATGGGAAGTGTTGGCTAAGAAGTCGCTTTTGAGACGGTTAGCTTCTTCTGCTTGAATGCTGGCTTGTTCTACTTCTTGATAGAGTTTAGCCAGATAAATCGCTCCTCCTACGTGTTCGGCAATTTCTCTGACTAGTTCCATTTCTGCCGTCGTCCAAAAGCGATAGCGATCGCACTGCTGGAGGCAGATTAAAACATTATGCTCGCTAGTACAAGACGTAGAAACCATTAAAACCGATTTTTGCTCGAATCGATCTGGAACGATATAATCTAGAGCGATGACATAAGAAGAAATTAGAGCCTGTTTGAACTCGGTTTGCTCCCGCCAATCAATCTCTGCCCCCAAAATCGAAGCTAATTCTGTCTGACAGTATTCAGCCTTTACCTCTAACTTGGTTTGGTAAGGATTGGGGACTAAGATCGAACAGCGGCTTACCGATAGAGTTTGACCCAAACTAGTAACTGTTTGTTGCCAAATATTATCTAAATCTAAGCTACGGCGAATCTTGCGTACGATTCGGTCTAGCAGTTTTTGATAACTGTAAATCGGTACTGAAGTTTTGGGATGAGAACAAGAAAACACTTCTTGCTCTTCGAGCAGATGCCCAATCACCATTACCGCGCGAACCTCTCCTTGAGGGGGCAAAATTGGACTGATAACTAATTCAAAAGAAAAAGAATAATCCCCGCACTCAAACATACAGTAACATTGTTCGGGAAGCCTGCGTTTTATGACACGCTGAATTTTCCGAATATAAGCCTGGCGATCTACAGGAGTAAAAACTGCTGTTTCTGAGCAACTCAAATCATCCTGATTTAATCCATATACTTCAGCTTTTGCCCACCAAAATGAAAAATAGTTTCCAGAAATATCCTGAATAAAAACTAATTCTGCGCCTAAATCTTGCCAATTAGTACTAATATTTGGTGCAGTAGCACTCGTAGTAGATATTTCTGGATGAAATCTAGGCAACATTAGCAGATGAGTTTGGTTTGAATTAAGTTTTAAAAAATAGCGAGTTCTGGCAAAACTAAAACTTTTATAGATATTAGAGTAAAATTAACCTATTTTTTAGAGGCTCGCACAACATAATATTTAGAGTATTTATCTTATAGTAAATTGACGATCCCAGTAGGTTTGAAAACCGGTCTCTGTCGATCGCCGAGAGTGGTGCCAAACCTCAACAGCTAGACGGCAAACGCTTAAATCTAGCAGAATAACGCTGCTCGACACCTCTCACGCTCGAGCCGTAATGACTTCAAGCCAATAGCGTCAACCTTAGAGTTTTTCTAGCATCGCCATCTTGCAAAAGACAGAGATTCGCACTCCTAACGAGTGCGGCAGAGTAATCTGTGACTAATAGCTTAGTTTAGCTCTAGATATTTGTCTATAGCTCAATCATTCCATTCTCCTCGCGGCGGTAGGGGTGGATTGCGTTGCCAAGTGCGAGTAAGATCGGTGTTGGGATCGCGTTCGCCTCTCAGCCAGTGCTTGAGCGCAGCTTCAATTGCCCGACTGGGGTCGTTAGTTAAATGTTGTATTTGTTCTAAAATTTCAGAATCGAGTTGAATTGATATTTCTACTTTTTCAGCAGAACGCTCTTGTTGTAAGGCATCTTCGTTCATATAAGTTTCTTATTGCTTCTCTTTAATTTTACCTGTTTCGTCTATGGTGAAGACAAATTTTATCGCTCCATAGAAAATCGGTAAAGATCGACCTTACAATAGTTTAAGAACGACTAAAATTTTCAAGATTATAACTTAATTACTATTTATGACTGACGTCCCCGTCTCTCGTATTCGTAACTTCTCAATTATCGCCCATATCGACCACGGCAAATCAACTTTAGCCGATCGCATGTTGCAGTATACCGAAACTGTCGCCCAGAGGAAAATGAAGGAACAATTCCTCGACAATATGGATTTGGAACGAGAGCGAGGAATTACGATTAAGCTTCAGGCAGCGAGAATGAACTACAAGGCTAAAGACGGTCAGGACTATATTTTAAACTTAATCGATACTCCCGGTCACGTAGATTTTTCTTACGAAGTCTCCCGTTCTCTAGCAGCTTGTGAAGGGGCATTACTAGTAGTAGATGCATCTCAAGGGGTAGAAGCTCAGACTTTGGCTAACGTCTATCTAGCATTAGAAAACGATTTAGAAATAATTCCCGTACTCAATAAAATCGATCTTCCCGGTGCCGAACCCGAACGAGTTGCCCAGGAAATTGAAAACGTAGTAGGTTTAGACTGTACCGAAATTATCAAAGCCTCCGCCAAAATGGGAATTGGTGTCGATGAAATCTTAGAGGTGATCGTTAATTTGGTTCCTCCGCCACAGGATACCATAGACGAATCACTGAGAGCTTTAATTTTTGATAGTTATTACGACTCCTATCGCGGCGTAATCGTCTATTTTCGGGTGATGGATGGCAGAGTCAGAAAAGGTGATAACGTTCGTCTGATGGCATCGGGTAAAGAATACGAAATCGACGAACTGGGCGTTCTTTCTCCCAATCAAATAGAAGTAGAAGAACTTCATGCAGGAGAAGTGGGTTATTTTGCGGCAGCGATTAAAGCGGTAGAAGATGCACGCGTTGGCGATACCATAACTTTAGTTGAATCTCCTGCTGACGAACCACTACCGGGGTATACTGAAGCCAAACCGATGGTTTTCTGTGGTTTGTTCCCCACAGATGCCGACCAATACGAAGACTTACGTGAAGCCTTGGATCGGCTCAAACTCAACGATGCGGCTCTATCTTACGAACCCGAAACCTCGTCGGCAATGGGATTTGGTTTCCGTTGTGGCTTTTTGGGCTTGCTGCACATGGAAATAGTCCAGGAAAGATTGGAAAGAGAATATAATCTCGATTTGATTACTACCGCTCCTTCAGTAATCTATCGCGTCACTACGGTAGAGGGAGAAGTCTTGGAAGTTGACAATCCTTCCTTGCTGCCCGAACCTCAAAAAAGAGAAAAAATCGAAGAACCATACATCAAAGTCGAGATCATTACTCCCGAGAACTTTGTCGGTACGCTGATGGAGTTATGTCAAACCCGTCGGGGTGTTTTTAAGGACATGAAATACTTTGCCCAAAACCGCACCTGTCTGGTTTACGAATTGCCATTAGCTGAAGTAGTCACCGACTTTTTCGACCAGTTGAAATCTCGTTCTCGCGGCTATGCAAGCATGGAATATCAGCTGTTGGGCTATCGTGCCGATAACTTGGTCAAATTAGACATTTTAGTTAACAAAGAGCCCGTGGATGCTCTCTCCACCATCGTCCATCGTGATAAAGCTTACTACGTAGGTCGAGCTTTGACCGAAAAACTTAAGGAATTAATTCCCCGTCATCAGTTTAAAGTACCCATACAAGCTAGTATCGGTTCTAAAGTAATTGCCAGCGAACATATTCCTCCTCTCCGTAAAGACGTACTCGCCAAATGCTATGGCGGTGACATTTCTCGTAAGAAAAAATTACTGCAAAAACAAGCCAAAGGTAAAAAACGCCTCAAAGCGATCGGTTCGGTTGATGTTCCGCAAGAGGCATTTATGGCAGTGTTGAGATTGAGCGGTCAACAATAATATCATTTAGTAACGATGGAGCGGCAGATCTACCACATCACTTCTCTTGAAGAATGGCAGCAGGCACAAAGTACGGGAGAATACCGACCTAGTTCGTTTGCTACGGAGGGATTTATCCACTGTTCTTACGCTTGGCAATTACTACCAGTGGCTAATCGCTTGTTTCGCGGCAGAGATAATTTGGCAATCTTAGCGATCGCGCCAAGCTTAGTTACAGGCGAGATTGTCGAAGAAAATTTGCTAGGAGAGGCAGAATTATTTCCTCATCTTTATGGTTCATTACCTATAGCTGCCGTGGTAGAAATAATTGCTTTTCCCTGCAATAGTGACGGCAGTTTCGATCTACCAACACAATTAGCTAAATAGGGCGATCGCTGTCTCTGGTAAGAAACTTTGACTCAAAACAATTAAGATGAAAAGCTTAATTCCAACTCTTTACGGTTGGGGAATTATTCTCACCCAAACACTAGCACTAATAATTATTGTCGTAGGTATTGCCAAAGGATTTATTATCTTCTGTCAAAATATTTTTTCGATTTCTGGTGCGGCAATCTCTTTTCAGGCAAGTCGCCTCGCAATCGGCTATTCTTTTTCCTTGGGACTGAGTTTTTTGATCGGCTCGAGTATCCTTAAAACTGCGATCGCCCCAGATTGGAATGAAATCGCTCAACTAGCCGCAATTATTGCCTTGCGCACGGTGATTAACTTTCTCTTGCTACGAGCGATCGACGCAGGTAGTTCCACTGTAGAGCGATCGCAGGAACTTAGTGAAAGCCTGTCTTGATGAAAGGGCAAACTCATACCGACAATTACTTTATCTAATTTTCCTCTTCACTCTAAAAAATTACGATTCGCTTTGAAAGTCTTGATGACGAACGTGGTATTTCTCTAAATTCAAGATATAAGGGGGCAAGTGTGTGGCTCCTGACTGATTAAATTTTGACATTCTCTAGTATCAAATCACAGCTACTAAAAAAGCATTTTGATTCCAGTACACAAAAGAATAAAAGCTAAGTAATTTAATTTATATTCCTTTGCTTTAAATTATTAACTTCATCAAAAGCTAAATTAAACTACGCGATTTTAATCATTGCTTTATAAAAAAAATCGGTATTTTTTTGAATTTACTATAGCTCGTGGTCATTGCTATTGTAGATTCAAATGAACTTACCAAGTCTGATTTATAAATTTCACCTCTTAATTAAATAGCTTCAAAACAGATATTAAATAAAAAAGGAATCTCTATAATGCTTAATTCAGTTAATTTTAAGAAAATTTCTTCCACTAGTGTTCTTAGTCTATTAATAGCAAGCTCTTTGTCTATTCGTCCAGTAGGTGCAGGATCTAACGAACCAGTAGGGATTAGTTCGTTGGATACAACAACAGAAAACGCTACGTCTTCATCTATGAATGTTTGTGAGGGAAATAGTTGTAGTTCTAAAAATTTTGGTACTGGAAACAATATTAAACTGAATGGATTTACTGTTGGAGAGCAAGACTATGAAATTTTTGAACTTGTAGATAGGGTTGAGTTTCAAAGAAAGGATAATGAATCTATCAGTGGTCAAAGACACATATACTTTTTGGAAAAGGGTTCTGACGGTTCTATAGCTAGTTCTGCTATATCCACGATGCAAGAAGCGGTAAGAAGTGATTTTATTAATGGTGGAACGGATAATGTTTTTGCCAACAGAGAAAATGATGGTACGCCAAACTTCAATAATATTGAAAGAGTTGATTTTATTATTAACAGCGGCTTGAACGTCAAACCTACCTACGTTAATAATGCTGGATTTTTGCTTTTAGAACGAGGCGGGAACGATCCATTCAAAATTGCAGCTATTACTGCAATTGATGCTAATGGCAATCCAACTGAGTTTGGAAATTTGGTTAGTGTTTCTCAAGAGACTTGGGGAAGTTCGGGAATCAGCATGGAAACCGCCGTCTTTCAAAATCAGGCAGACTGGACCGAGCCAAAAATAACAGCTAATGTTCCTAGCCAAAACCTTAAAGGCGTTTTTGTTTCAATTTCTGCCTTGGGAATTACCGCCGAGCAAACTATTTATGGTTATTCTGTCTTTCCTGGTGATATTGATTCGGACAATGATTTAGTTGGTCTTTCCGATTTTCCTTTAAATACTAGTTCTCAGTCGAATCATGGTGGACTCGATCTAATTTCTAGTGGTGGACTTTTTGTTCCTAAGGGTGCTCAAGAAGCGGTCTTCAATCCTCCTGCTGCGGTTGATGATTCAAACACTACCGATGAAAATACTCTTGTTACTGGTAATGTTTTGACTAATGATACAGGTAGTTCTTTAACCGTCACTACTGCTGGTTCCTACACTCTAGAATCGGGAGCTTTATTAACTCTCAATGAAGATGGAACTTATGAATACGATCCTAACAATAGTTTTGATGCACTTAATGACGGTGAGACTGATAGCGATACTTTTAACTATACAATCACAAATGAAAATGATGTGGTTAGCAGTGCTGATGTAACTATAAATATAAATGGAATTTCATATTTCGCCGACTAAATTAAACATCGGCCAAATTTGAAATAACAATGTAAGCGATCGCCCGACTAGAGAGCGATCGCTTAATATTTTATAGTATCAATAACTCAGATCTGCATATCTTCAATAATTTCTGAAATTGCTAATTTGAGTTTTGGTAGATCGTTAGTAACAGCTTTCCATATTACTTCTACGTCTATTCGCCAATATTGATGAGCTAGTTTATCTCGCATATAAGCAGTTCTGACAGATAAGAGAATATTTTTAACCGCCTCTCCAATGATTTCTAATGCTTTTTCTACAGCAAATATTTTTTCTTCATTTTGATGAAAGCTCTCAATCGTTCGCTGGATTTTACATCCAGCGCTGCGATTGAGCGTTGCTCAAAATCGACCTCTGTGGTAAATCTTTCTATAGCGGCGATCGCTTCAAGAATATCTTGTAACGAGTCAACTGCCTTTCTGGAAGTCATACATAAACAACCTCAGCCAGGATTTTTTCTTTAATTCGAGGTTTAAGCCCTTTTTTCGTCACTACATCAGTTTTAATGCCCAAACGTTCGCTTAAATAGAATTCTAAGTCTATTAATTCTAATAGGCTAGGAGCTTCTTGGTAGTCAATTAAAACGTCTACGTCGCTACTTTTATCTTGTTCGCCACGAACATAAGAACCAAATATTCCCAATTGGGTTACATGGTATTTCTCGGCAACTATTGGCTTTAATTGACTTAAAATTTGCTCGATTTCTGCTAGAGTTTTCATTTTTTGGCGATCGGGCGATCGCCAATGCACACAGAGTTACAATTAAATAAAACTTTCTAAATTATAAATATTTTTGTAATGTAAATTAATGACTAACAGCAATAGCAGCAACCGATTAGACCGAATAGAAGCTTTGCTAGAATCAATTGCCCAAAGGCAGGAAAGGTTTACCGAAAACCTAGAACAGTTGGACGATCGAATTGATTCGATTGCTCAGAGCCAAGAAAGATTTACCCAAAACTTAGAACAATTAGACAATAGAATTAATTCTAATGCCAAAGCAATTGAAGCTTTCAGCAACGAGAGAAAACAAGTAGAACGAGAACTCAATCGCGATCGCGCTAGACTATATCAATCTATGTCTAACTTGGCTAGCGCACAAGCAAACATGGCAACTACCCACGCTGAGTTTCAAAGTAATATGTATGCTAGACAAGAAGAGTTAGATCGACGACAGGATGAGCTATCCCGTCGTCAGGGAGAAATTGTTGAAATTTTAAAACGAATTACTCAGCAACCACCGCAATAACTGAGTAATGTTAATAGGCGCGATCGCTCTCTACTCTGGCGATCGCTTTTTATTGACAATAAATTAAAATTACTACAGAAAAAATTTAATGCAATTCAATGACTAGTAACAATAGTAGTAACCGATTAGATAGAATTGAAGCCTTACTCGAATCAATTGCTCAAAGATTAGAAGAAACTAGAGCGGTCGCTTATGCTAATGGTAAGTCGATTGAAGCTTTCAGCAACGAGAGAAAACAAGTAGAACGAGAACTCAATCGCGATCGCGCTAGACTATATCAAACAATGGCTGACTTAGCTTCTGCACAAGCTGGTTTTTATGGTCGTTTAGCAGAAGTAGACCAACGGCAAGACGAACTATCCCGCCGTCAGGGTGAAATTGTCGAAATTTTACAGCGAATTACTCAGCAACCACCGCAATAACTGAGTATTATTAATAGGCGCGATCGCTTGCTACTCGGGCGATCGCTATAAAATTATCACCCATTCTGCCAATAAAGATTGTATCCATCAAGCCTTAAAATCGTCAGGGAGCAACCTTGAGTAATTGAATATATGGGTTTTAAATCAAGATTCTAAAATCGCGCTCTTTAAATCTCAAACTTCGTTCCATCATCTTCATTGCCGTACGCAGATTTGCCTGAGTCCATAACAACGGTGTAGCATCGTTAGGAACGTAGCGATTTTGCTTTAAATAATAAAGCTCTGGACATTTACATCCACCGAGACTAAAGTCTTTAGCAGTTAGTTGACCCAAAGAGCGATTTAAATAAAAAGTTTGTTTTGTTAAGAACTCTGACTTTAAAGTCTGTTGAAATCTCACCCCAAATATAGCCGAGATAATCGGATCGAAAATACACCATTGTGCTTCTTCACCTTCTTGTAGAGTGCGTCCCCGTTCTTTCATCCACTGTTCCCGTTCCGTAGAGATGCTAGTGCGGATACTTTCAGGAATCTGTTGATAATCGCGACACCAAAATGAATCGTATAAATAGCGAGAAATACCGTATTCACCCTGCAAATTCTCAGTTACGTCCTGAATAATGCGATCACTCAAATCGTCAGTTAGAATTCCTAGAGGATAAATTGCAAACAATAAGGCAGCATCATAACGTCTTGGTTTCTCTGGCTGAATACACTCAGACGGGAGAATTTTCTGCAAAGCATTCCAGCCTCGTTCGATTAACTTATCTAAAAGTGCGATCGCAACTGGACGCTCTCGATAACGGCAGTGGGACAACAGGCAAGCACGCTCTTTAAGTAAATCTCTAAAAACCTGCAAACTTGCCACTACTACACTAATACTAGAAGCTGACACCTTGCGATCTTCTTCCCAATGTCCGCTATCTTCATCTTCCCAGTAGGCGATGGCTTGAAAATATAGCGGCAACAGAATTAAGATTTCTATTTCTTCTGGACTGGGTTCTAAGACGCGATCGCTAATTAACTTACAGTAGAACCATAAAAAATAACCCCAAGCATCATTTTGTGCGTGTTGCCACTGCTGGTCGATTTCGGTTAAATCTCTGCCATTAAATCGTACGTGAGGACGCTGCATTACGTTATCTGGATTTACTTGGCGATCGATAATCTGTTGCCAACGAAATCGATGTTCTTTGACGTATTCTATCAAGCAGCGAACATTTTTAACCGCAACGTCAATTTCTCCTGAAAGGTAGCAGGAATAGGCAACGTAAACATTATCTCGCACCCACACCGCAGTGTATCCCGTATATTCTGTGGAATCTGCTACGATCGCGGCGGGAAATAGACCGTTTTCTAAGGCGGGAAATTGTAAAGTCTTTCTATGATTTAATAAGGAGGCAATCGCTTGTAGATCGTGCAGTTGGTAATCAGTTTTAACTAATCGCGCAACTTCACTGTTATTGATAATCGGCAGCTTCAGCATAACTTATTCTACTTTGCAAATAATTAATAGTCGATCGTCGATTGTCGATAGTTTCAATTTTCACTTAACCCTCGACAGCGAACCAGCTAATTAGACTTTAAACCAATTAATCTGCGGCGTATGGCAGCCGATTACCCTTTTCCAAGCTACCACCAACAGCAAAACAATCTTCCCAAAGCAAAAAAAGAGTATCCCAGGCTCAAAACAGTACCTTCTCAGGTTCTTCAGACGAATATTAGAAGACTGCACGATGCCTGGGATTTTTTTCGTAATCGGGGGTATGGATTTCCCAGATTCAAAAAGTTTGGGCAAATGAAATCTTTGTTGTTTCCACAGTTCAAAACTAATCCTTTGAGAGACTTCCACGTGAAACTACCAAAATTAGGTAGCGTATCAATCAACTTACATCGACCTATACCTGAAGGGTTTGCGGTCAAGCAGGTACGAGTTCTCAAGAAAGCTATAGGTTGGTTGGCGGTGATTGCTAAAGAATCGGATATATCTATCCCCGACCCAGTACCTCACGGTCACTGCATTGGAATAGATGTCGGGCTGTTATTCTTACGTTTCTACCAGCGATGGTTTTGTCGAGCCTAGACGCAAGTTCTTCAAAAGTTTGCATCGTCGGTTGAAAGTACTACAGCACAGACTGTCGAAGAAACAAAGGCGTTCGGCGAATTACGAGAAAGCTAGAAAAAAGGTAGAGTGGCTACATAATCATATTGCTTTCAAACGCAAGGATTACCAGTTCAAGCTAGCTCATAAACTTTGTGATATGACAAATACAGTGCGACTCGTTTAGTACAAAAGTACTGGAAAGTACGTGATACTAGCTTGGTAAAAAAGATGGAAAATTGAGTTATGTCAAGAAATTGACAAAACTTAACCATCCAAATTGAACCATGACAACTAAATAACCTGTGTAGGTGAGAACAACCTGTAACAAGGCTGCTAAATATTAATAAAAGCATAACAGTTCAAGCCCTACCCTCTCGGTGTTGGGAGTGAAAGCATAACCCCTACTGTAGTGACTGGTCATCAATCGGTAAAGCGGGGTTAAACGGGGCTCTGAACGGTAGTCTGAGCCAATCATCCTCTAGCAAGAAACCCATGAGTAGAGCGTTCGCTCAAAGTACCGTAACTATCGTTACCACAAAACAGCTAAATCAGTACTGACAAGCTGTAACCAAAAGGTAAAACTACGCGAAAGTTATTACTTAATTACCGGTTAAGTAATACAACACTAACTGTAGTCGGTAGATAGGTAAAAGTCGCAAGTATCGTTATCACGAGGCAGCTAAACAGAACTGAGAAGCTGCAACCAAAAAGGTGAAACTGTAACAAAGGTTATTTCTTAAGTTGTTTTTTAAGAAATACAACACTAGCCACAGTCGGTATATAGACACACTCTAAAGGTTCATATCAACAGGTTATTTGGAACGAAGAAATCCTCTAGTAACTCTTACTTAATAGGTCGAAACGGTAGGTAATGTTGCAAAAACTTAAGACAAACTTGTAGTATTTAACAAACGTAAATAACTACTAGACCAGATGAACTCAAAGCAACCATTTAAGTGGAAACATTTTCAAGGAGAAATAATTTTACTTTGTGTGAGGTGGTATCTCCGCTATGGTTTGAGTTATCGTGATTTAGCAGAAATCATGCAAGAGCGAGGACTATCTGTAGACCACACCACGATTTACCGATGGGTGATGATTTATGCACCACAAATAGAAAGAAGAGCCAGAAAGCATCTCATCTCAACTAATGACTCTTGGCGAGTAGATCAAACTTATCTCAAGGTCAAAGGAAAATGGAAATATCTATATAGAGCAGTTGACAGCAATGGTATTACCATAGAGTTTATGTTTAGTGCCAGGAGAGATAAACAAGCTGCTAAAAGATTCTTGAAGAAAGCCCTGAAATCGAGACATAATAAGCAGCCAAGAGTTATTAACGTAGACCAAAATCCTGCTTATCCCGCAGCAGTTGAAGAACTTCAAACGGAAGAAATTATCTCTAGTGAGTGTGAATTGAGACAGAACAAATATCTTAATAATATCATCGAGCAAGACCATAGATTTCCGAAAAAGCAGGCTAAGTATAAATTATACTTTCAACATTTCCACTCAGCATGGCGGACATTAAAAGGGTATGAAATCATGAATGTGATTCGCAAAGGGCAAATAAAAAATATCGCTAAAGGTGACATCTTGGGACAAAGAAATTTTGTCTATTCTCTGTTTGGGATCGCTGTCTAAAAAATTAGTTAATCACAGGTATATTCTCTCTGTTCGGATTTTTTGCAACAGAACCGTAAATATTTTAGAGACTAAGGCACTGCTATCGTCACCTTCGTAGAGATAAACCGTTCTGCCAGTTTGCTTATAATCATTCTTAATAATAAAAGGAACTTCCCCACATGGACGCATAGCACGGAAGAAATCGAGCGTCACATCATCCATGTGGGCATCTGCTAGCACCACTAATTTAGCCTTGCGGAGCAGAAATTCTAAAACTTCTAAAATTTCTGCCCGATGTTCTCTACAGGTTTTACTATGAAGCAGGTGGGCTAAATACTGACAGGCTTCATCGATAAAAATGCAGCCGTACTCATTAAGCTGGGTCTGTAGCTTGTGTAAGCTATCTACCGTAATCGAAAGTCCAACAGCTTTGGCTAAATCTCCTTGAGAAATGGCAGAATACATCTCCGTATTTAACCGCTTGGAAAGGTTTTTAAGCAGATTTACCCGATGACCGAGATTGAGGAAGCGCATTTGTGGGTAAAGCTCGCGAAACTTCGCCATTAGTTCGGTTTTACCCGTCCCCATACCACTCCAGAGAACTACCAGCCCCATTGTTGGTAAACTTACCGCGTTACTTAAAAAGCGAGTATTGAGTTTGACATTAGGGGGATACTTATTACTGAGTCCTCGCTTCTTAGGAAAACAAATTCGACGGTAATCTTTTAAGCTATGTGCGTCATCGATAATCGCGCTCAAAAGTGCTTCCGCTTCTGACCCACGAGCAGTTACAAAATCATCAACGCCTTTTTCTGGTCCTGGTAAGATTGCTACTTCACACTCACAACCAGCAGCCTCAATTGCCTTACCCGTGCGAAGAGTAGCTTGATAGACAGCATAGCGAGTTTTAGGTTTGGTTTCGTAGTCGAAGAGGATGATAAATTTACGTCCTGCTTGAGCCATTGGCACTAAGTCAGGATGTAGTCTTTCCCGTTCTTTCTTACCTACCCGACCATTCCAAATTCCAGGGAGGGCGATCGCCACAAAGCCCATTGAAAGCAAACAAGCTGCTTTTTTTTCTCCTTCGGTCAGAATAATTGGAATTTGAGAATTGGCACGTACCCACTCCCAGAAGCAGAGGGGTTTGGTTCTGGCAGTTAAACGTCGAGCTAATGGTGAGTGGTAAAGTTTAATGCCATAGCGTTGGGCTACCCTTGACCAGATATGTTGGGGAACATTGAAATAGGTGACTCTGTTAGCAACTTTTGGAGGAGACTCATATTTAATCGGCTTACTTTTACTGCCAATAATCCTGGAATTATCGGGCTTGTATCTGCCCCAAATCATCGGCAGCCAATTATTTAAGGGGTCAAGCCCCGATACCCACCAGCCCCCATCGAGTAAGGGAGCATAGCGATTTAACCATTTATCCCTTAACCTTCCGTCATTACGGCGTTCCGAGTCTGGGAGTCCGTAGAGGAGGTACTCGTAAATAGTAAACCCCAATAGGGAAATTAGGTTAAGAGTTATTAATTTTGGGTCAACTGAACTAGATCGCCATTCAGTTAAGTGATGGTCGAAAACTCGGCTTGGTTCTTGACTTAGTGGGATTTGAGGGTTATTGCTTTGTTTTGTACGGTCTGTATCCAGGATCTAAAAGTTGAGGATTACAGACAAACGCGGTACAATTATCAGTAGGACGGGTATCCATCCAACAGAAATTGACTCAATTCAGTGGTATCGTCGGCAAACAATATTCTCACTGCTTTGAGGTATCGGACCAGCGTCCGTCCTAAATATTTAATTACTCACCATATTTTAACTTCAGATGCGGAATCGATCTAATTGTTGAGTTTAAGTACTCGATTCTCCATCTACCTTTAACTTTTTTAGCAAGACAATCACACTGAGTTATCGACGCTTCTATTCCTTATCTGCATTGGGGTACAAATAACCTTATCCGAATCAAAGCAGAGATGGAAACCGCCACAATTATTGCTAACGTTTTAATAATTCTTCATAATTGTCGGCATGTATGGGATCGGTATGCCAAGATTTTAAAATCTTTTTCGTGGTGATGGCATCGGCTAATCTCTCGCCAGTTAAACAGTATAGGAAGCCATCACGAAAACAGACCGTAAAGAGCCAAAATTGCGACGCTCTTACTGAACTAGGGCAATTTTTAATCTTGAGATAGTTAATCGAAGAGGCGATCGCTTCAGAGGTATAATTTTGCCAATAATTACGCTGCATTCTTAGGCTAACCAGATCGGGAGTACGTTCGCGAACTATTCCTTGAAGATAGAACCAGTTGCTGCCTTCAATCCATTCAGGAAAGCTATTGTGTATCGAGCGTAGATCGAGGCTGTAGAAGGGACTATTTTCAGTACCTTTAACCCAAGTCAAAAATTTTAATCGTGTCTCGCCATTAGCTTCAGATATAGGATGACCTGCAAATCTAGGAAATGTTCTTCTTACTTGTTTAGATGTCTCTGTGGTAAAAATTCCATAGTCAGTAAGTAGTGTTCCATATTTAGGATTCTCTTTTGAGGGCAAATAAATTCCTTCGACTCCACCAATACTCTGGAAGGCAATTTTATCTACCATGACTGCACTCTGCTAAAGATTGAGATCGATACCTAATTCTAGTTCGAGCTACATTTAGCTATCAAATATTCAACCAATCTTTGGAAGAGAGTAGATAGCTCAAGGCGATGAAACATCAGCTTTATAGCTTCACCGCTTACCCAATGTAATCTATCTTACATTTATTTTCGCTCGAATAAATCATTATCTTTAAGACAATATAATAGTTTGTTTGTTGTCCCATGATTTATTCTTCTTGTTTATACCAGCGATCGCCAACTGGTTTCCAATCGTTCATTACTTGTTGATAACCTTGGCTTTGTTTGGATTTTCCTGTACGGTAGCGATAAATAGTAGATTTACTCATGCCTAATTGCTTGGCTAATTCAGCATCAGTTAATGAAGCGGATTGTGTAGGTTCTGTAGACTTTTCTGCTTCTATTTCCTCAAAGATAGGAGAAGAAGAAGCTTTATCTATTTGAGTAATGATTTCGTCTTCATCTTCTTCAGTTTCCGTTTGTTCTGTAGCTTTTTCGTTGGGGTAATTCTCTTTACCTGTAGCTACTGTAGATGTTTTTTGAACAACGGAATTGGCGATGCTATCGCGTGCGCGGAGCGCAATCGCCTTTAAAAAATCCTCATCACTTTTCAAAACTGCGATCGCTTTTGGTATAGTTTCATTGATTACAGCCTCAACCCGTTTATCAAGGTCATCTTTAGTAAGTACATTACTGGGTACAGTATCTACTAGCTTGCTAGTTTTTTTGAACTCTGATAATGCTTCTGATAGTCTATCTTCGGTGACTACATTACTTGGAAGTAAAGGTACATTATCTGGTAATGGACTAAGGATATTCTCGCTACTAAAAAATATTCTAAGTATCTCTACTACTGCTGTTCCTAATGCGGGTTTGATTTCTCCCGATTTATCTTTACGGGTAATATCGTACTCAATACAGTACTCAGTCAAGTACTCTTCAAGATCAGATGCTAGGTAAGCTGAGATCGCTTTTTTGTTGGTAGCCAAAGTGAGTATTTTACTATAGACCTTACTTAGTATTGTATTAAAAGTAATTGACTTGGTAAAGTACCAATAAGTAATAGTAATGTATAAGTTTTTGCTCGCGCTTTAAAAGTAATGTAAAGAGTCTTTTGCTTAGTAAAAGACTATGATAATCTACATATAGAATAGCTAGAAGTGATGCCCTCTACTTCCATACGCTCAAAGAAGCTAATCCTAAATACAGATAAACAACTTAACAATTTAGTTTAACCAGCCGTGCAGAAAGCAGGTTATATTGTTATCTGGTTTTCTGTAAAGGGAGAAAACATGAAATTAATTACCGTCACTGGATATAAGGGGGGTTGCGGAAAGTCAACCACAGCCATACATCTAGCTACTTACTTCAGCGATCGCGGGAAGACATTACTAATAGATTCAGACCCAAATCGGACATCAATCGAATGGTCTAAAAGAGGCAATCTACCTTTCACAGTGGAAGACGAGCGAAAAGCGATTAAGCTCATTCCTGGCAGCGATTATGTCATTGTGGATACGCCAGCTAGACCGAAAAGCGACGATCTACAGGAGTTAGCCGACGGCTGCGATCTATTAATTCTACCGACTATCCCCGACGTAGTAAGCCTCCAGCCGATGTTAGCTACTGCGAATGATTTACCTAGTAGTTCTAACTATCGAGTGTTAATCTGCGTCGTTCCTCCCTACCCAAGCAAGGAAGGGGAACAGATGAAAGACGATCTAATTTCTGGCGGTGTTCCAGTTTTTAATACCACGATTCGGCGGACATCGGGTTTCGGTAAAGCTGCGATCGCAGGCATTCCGATCAGAGATCTAAGAGATAAGACAAGGGTAGCTTGGGAAGATTACAAAGTTTTAGGTAAAGAAGTAGAGGAAATAATTAATGGGTAAGTACAGCGAAATCGTCAAACGCAAAAGTCAAAACAGCGAACCAGAAAACCAAAAAGTAACAAAACCAGAAAGTAATAAAACCATCAAAGAACAAAACAGTAAAACTGGTAATGTTGAAAGCAATAAATCTGGCAGGCGAGAAAACATTAAAACCAGAGAACCAGAAAACCAGAAAGTAGTATCGGAAGATCTGGTAAATTTGAGTATTAAAGTGCCTAGAAGACTCAGACAGAAGTGGGTAGCAGAATCTAGATTGAGGGGAACTACTTTAACCGCTATCATTTCGGACTATCTAAAAACCGAGCTTGGGTCATAAAATGAGAACATCCCCACCGACTACCAATCATGAAGGGATGTTCTAATCAAATCAATACTATTAGGAGTATAGCAATGACTAATCCAGTTGTTCAAACTGACATAGCAGAAATACTAAGCGAAGTTAGGCAGGAATTAAGAGGTATAAACGATCGCCTGGGCAGGTTAGAAGTGGGTCAAGCCAAGATCGAAGGGAAGATTGAGGCGGTTGACGAAAGACTGGGAGGACAGATCGAAACCTTAGACCAAAAGTTGTCGGGAGAAATTAAAAATGTCGATGAGAAATTGTCAGGACAAATTAAGACACTAGACGAAAAGGTATCGGGGCAAAAGGAGGCAATCGACACCAAGAGCGACCAATTAGAAAAGAGGATTAGCAACCAAGAGTTTTTTAACCGTGTTATCGGCGGAAGCTTGGTTGTCAGTATTTTAGGTGGTATTGCTGGCTTTTTCTGGATGGCAAGCAAGCTCCAGTAGTTTTTAAAAACCCGATTGATCGCACATAACTGTTCTAATGTGAGAATTACGCTCTATGTACTCTACGTCTAAACTATCGCCACTTCCAAGCCACAGAATCACCGCCGATACTCCTACTAATGAAAAGATAGAACAATTGTGGTTACACGGTAAATCCTCACACACACGGGAGTTATACCACAGAACTATTGTGAGATTAAATGAAGCCACAGACAATAAACCTTTAGCTTGGCTTACTTTAGAGGATATTCAACTATTCTGCGATCGCCTAGAAGCTGAAGAATTATCTGATTCTAGCCGTCGGACGTATATCAGTGCTGCTAAGTCTCTTCTTAGTTTCGCCAGCAAATGCGGGTTAATCAACTTTAATGTGGGTGCTTCTGTCAAACCTCCGATGGCTAAAGACAAGCTCTCAGAACGAATTTTAGACCGAGATGAACTATACGCTCTGCTCAATGCCAACACTAGCGATCGCAATCGGTTAATCCTGAACCTGTTTTACTATGCTGGCTTGCGAGTAAGTGAATTAATTAATCTGACCTGGAAAGATTTGAACGGGGAATATCTCAATGTGTTTGGTAAGGGCAGTAAAACCAGAATTGTTAGACTACCAGCCAAAATAGTTGCTGAGTTGAAAGACTTTAAGCCTCGCTTGAGTAAACGAGATGACTATATGTTTATCTCAGCTAGAACTAAATCTAAGTTGAGAAGAGAGTCTGTAACTCAGTTGATTAAGGCGATCTCGAAGGAGGTAGGCATTGATAAACCTGTCTCGTCTCATACCCTCAGACATTGCCATGCTACTAATTCTCTAGAAAAAGGTGCGCCGATCTCATTAGTTAAAGAGACTTTAGGTCATAGCAGTGTTGCTATTACGTCCCGTTATCTCCATGTTCGACCAGACCAGAGTAGTAGTCTGTACTTGTAGAGGAGCGATCGCCGTATCTGGTGTCTGTATAGCAGAAGAGAAATTTTGGTCGCTAAAAGATTTTTGGATAGTAACTGTCCCATTTTTAATGGTTGAATATTCAATTTATTCAAGTCTGTGATAACCATGTGGCAACAGTTTCAGAAAAAACTGTCCCAAAAGTGGGACACTAACTGAAGAATGCTCATTTTTTTGTACGCGATCGCTATGTAATTCTACCCCGAAAATCAAAATTTTTTATTTATAAGGGTTTCAGCACTTTAATTTTCCTTACCGACCAAAATTTCTCCGTTGCTATCCTAAAGCCTATCTTTGATTTCTCAAATGCCCTCTCAATTTTCCATCGAGACAGTTTCGAGCAGTTTCTAACCGAATCAGAACGAAGTGCTTATACGATTAGAAACTATTTCTGCGATTTAGATGGTTTTGCGCTGTGGTTAAAATCCAAGGGAAATAGCGATATCAGTTGCTACTCAAACCCCTCTAATAGAATTATTTCTGCGTAGCAGCATCAGTAGCTCCTTTTTTTGTTGAGATATTTCTGCTCGAAGAGTAGCTGATAAAGCTCCATGAGGACCCTCACAGCGTAGATTTCCATTCTCAGCATGGATCTTGACGTTCAATCTACGCAAGCGCAAGATTAGGTCGTAGGTATCTGAAGACACAAAATCTTCTTCAGAGCTCACGCTAAACCTAGTTTTACTGCGAGATACTTCACTCCACTGACCAGAAAAGATATGTGGATACCCTCGAACCTGTTCAATCATTCCTTGATACACGTACATTTGACGTCCACTCTTTAGACAGGTTTGTTTTCTATGATAATATTCAGGATGACCTTCCAGCCTGTCTAGCGTTTCCAAAGTTTTAAGGGAAATGCGGTAGCATTCACCGCCAACTATACCCTCCCCTCGAACTAGCATGGGATGAGTCCCTAGATGAAAAAGTTGAGCTCCTTCGACAATATCCTCTCCTAAAAATTCAGCATTCCTCATTATAGAATGATTAGATTCTCCAGACATGAGAGTACCGTAGACAAAAACTTCAACATAAAACTCGTCTAAAATATCCTCAGCTTTCTTAGTCAGATTGAGCAGAAAGTCACACAGATGAATATCATTAGTATCAACTTCGCCAAGATATCTTTTTATGAAAATGGCAAACTTCTTGTAAAAATCTTCTTTCTGAGGATTCTGAAGAGCATACATAGTCTCTTCAAGTTGTTGGAAAAGCCAACTCATAACAGAAGCGTACGGAGTCGTAATAACGATCATTTTTTCATTATTGGCTTCTACTGGAGCAGAACTAACTATAACGCTTCCTTTATTCCACTCAAAGGAGTTATTCAGAATACTTAGAAAGCTTCCACTGATGATTTTTTCTCTTAATGTAATTATTGCGCTGTTCACTGGTGTCATTACAAGATAAATATCGTCAACTTCTTCTTCTATTTTTGTTCATTTGATAATTGTCTTTTTGTCTCTCAAATTAATTGTTCAGTCGCCATTTTATGTCTGCGGAATATCGGTTCTATCTTATTGTAAAAACTTAAATGGTAAGTTCAATCCATTCTTTAGAGAAACGAGCCGTAAAAAGAGCGTGATTAAGGCACTGAACAAGAAATCAAGATCAAGCGGTAGTAACGAATGGAGCAAATAAAATACACTTGAACCAGCTAAGGCACTTGTCATGTAAACCTCCTTACATAGCACTGACGGCATCTCTCCTAACAGTATGTCCTTCAACATCCCGCCCCCTGCTGCGCTAATCATTCCTAAAACCAATGTTCCTGCCAACGTTATCCCACTTTGAATTGCTTTTTCAGTTCCGATTACAGCAAAAATTCCTAATCCTAATGCATCTAGAACGATGAGAACTTGGTAGTTCGAAATAAAAGGTTTTGGGAATAGAAAGGTCAATATTATTGCCAGAAAAACAACGGGCAAATACCAAGAGTTGTGAAAGGCTGAAACTGGGAGCTCTAGAATCAAATCTCGAATAATTCCTCCGCCAAGACCCGTTACGCAGCCGATAAGAAACGCACCTAAAATATCTACACCTTTATGTAATCCAGCAATTACTCCTACCGCTGCAAAGGCAAATGTTCCAACTAAATCAAGAATGAGTACAGCGTTCATAGACAGTAAAAATTGATTAACAAGCACTTGAGACAAGCGTTGACGGTTTCTGATTGAGATGGGGATAAAGTGGAAAAGCTTCACACAGTTGCGCAACGCGCTGACGACACTGCTCTTTGAGTACAGTATTACTTGAATCTAAGAGGCAAGCACTGATAATCTCCCCAATTTCTGCGAATTCGACACTTCCCATGCCACGAGTCGTGAGCGCAGGAGATCCAAGTCGAATCCCACTTGTAATCCACGGGGGTTGGGTGTCAAAAGGGACAGTATTTTTGTTTGCAGTTATAGCGATGTCACTCAGTTTTTGATCGGCTTGCTTTCCTGTGAGTCCGAGTGAACGCAAGTCAATGAGCAGGAGGTGATTGTCAGTTCCACCACTCACTATTCTGATTCCTTGTAGTTGAAGTTGAGCGGCTAGGACTTGAGCATTAGTAATCACTTGCTGAACATAGTCTTTGAAAGCTGGCTGTAAGACTTCACCTAGAGCGACTGCCTTTCCCGCAATGACGTGCTCTAACGGACCTCCTTGAGTACCTGGGAATACGGCTCTATCCAGTTGTTTACCCAACTCTGAATCACGACTGAGAATGAGCCCCCCTCTGGGACCTCGCAGGGTTTTATGGGTGGTTGTCGTCACAACATCACAATAGGGGACTGGACTAGGATGATAGCCCGTGGCAACCAATCCAGCAATATGGGACATGTCGGCCAGCAAGTAGGCATTAACTTCATTGGCGATCGCTTGAAACTTCTCAAAGTCAATTTTGCGAGGATAGGCAGTATAACCACAAATAATCAATTGTGGTCTGTGCTGATGAGCAAGTTTACGAATCTGCTCATAATCCAACATTTCTTTTTCAGGATGAACACCATAATGAACGGTGTAAAACAATTGCCCTGAAAGATTGACGGGAGAACCGTGGGTAAGATGTCCACCGTGAGAAAGATCGAGACTGAGAATAGTGTCTCCTGGTTTCAATAAAGCTGAGAAAACCGCAAAATTGGCTTGTGAACCAGAATGCGGTTGAACATTCACGTATGCTGCATTGAAGAGCTGTTTGGCGCGGTCAATTGCTAACTGCTCAATTCGATCGATGAATTCACATCCTCCGTAATAGCGTCTAACTGGAAGCCCCTCAGCATATTTATTGGTGAGCACCGATCCTTGCGCTGCCAATACAGCAGGCGATGTGAAGTTTTCACTGGCGATGAGTTCTAGATGATTTTGTTGTCGTTGAAGCTCGCACTGAATCAACTCGGCGATTACGGGATCAGTTTCAGTCAAAAAATCAAAGTTGGATTTAGGCATGATGTTGTTAATACAATTCAAATCTATAATTCATAGCTGTTCATTTGCTCCAACAAGCCGAGGTTTAGGATCTGGGTTGATGCCTCTACTAGCGCGATTCACTAAGGTTCGTTGCCAATTTGGAGCTAGTAATGGGCAATCGGCTAGCTCGGCAGCTAATTTGCGTTCGTTAAGATGCTGGTGCATAATTTCATTAGCACGCGCGATCGTCCATTGGGGATAGGGACACTCAACCAAAATAACGGGCTGCTTGGGTGCTACAAATCCTTCCTGTAAAACACGAAAATACCAGCCTGTCCAACCTGTTCGCTGCACCTGCAATGCCAGATCTTTAATACGCCACCGTCGCGACAATTTCCAGCAAGGCTGACGGGGCTGAGAGACTTGAATTAGAGCATCGCCAACTTTATAAATATCGCCGATGCAGACCGACAACTCCGTTTGTCCAACGATAGTAAAATTCTCTCCAAATGCTCCCCATGTTAACTCTGAACGCATTAATCGCCGTTGCCACTTATGATAATGCTCGGCTGCATAAGCAAGCACTGCCTTTTCGAGTCCGCCATGATGATATAAATCAGCTTGTCCATCACCATCTAAATTCGTTTTTCCTAGCCATACAGCACCCTCAATCGGCTTCTTAAAAAATCCAGTTGACCAAGGACGATCCATTGGATTAAGAGCATCTTCTATCCCTAAATTTATAGGTAAACTCACTTGAATTGAAATTAAATGGGGCGTATTTATTAAACTCATACGTTTAGTCGGCATCAATATAGTTGTTTATCGAGTTCTGAGGCAATCCTGAGAACTCAATCTGCTAAGCGTTTGCTACTAAATTTCTTTTATCAGTGCACGGTAAAAAAATTCGCGAATTAGATATCATCTCATCATATAAGAGCAAATAGACTGATGTAATGAGCCAATTTAAGATAATTTTTGTATGCCAATTTTTCACAAACTTGATACTGTTGACGAATTCAAAAAGCGACCAATCAGGCGATCGCTCTCAGCTTAAAAGTTATATTTCATAAATATCTCTGCTTTATTTCCAATCGAGCCAAGTAAAACAGTGGTAAAAAATATAAGTAGAATGCATAAGGAATAAAACTTGAGTCGGTCATGAGCACAGTAACAGGAACTAATCCAGCAATGTTCCAAGGAATTAATGGAGACAAAACAACTGCTGTGTTTTCAAGGTCTACTGCCAACTGATAGTTATCGAGTTGTTCTTGTTCGTATTTTTTTTGAACAAGCTGCTGCGTTAGAACGATAGCAATAGTTTGGGTACAGCCAAAGGCGGCAGCAGCTAAAGAAATTGTAATTGTTCTCAAAAATAATGCTCTTCTCGATTTGGCTTGATTTACAAACCTTTCAATCATCGATAAAGTTTTTGTTCCAGCGAAAATGCCAGCTATTGCAGTAGAGATAATTACAACTAATGAAACCTTAGCCATAGAAAGAACGCCTCCTCCCCTTAAAATGTTATTCAAGGATGGTTCTTCTAAGCTGTAACCGAGCATGACAAATTTAAAAAGTTCCGCCAAAGAGTAGTGCTGGATTTCTATGCCAATTGCTAGAGCAATTATCACGCTGACTAGCATGGTAAGCTTGACTTCGATCTGCACCAAAGAGAGAACTAAAATTACTAATGCAGGTAGTAAGACGATGAAGTTAACTTCAAAAACTTGGTTGATTGCTAGAGTGAGAGAATGTTTGACTTCTGCAATTGGATTCAACCACGATAAAACCCCATAAACAAGAATGGAACCAAGCAGCGACACCAGGTTGCTCCTGCTCATCATATTTTTGAGATTTTGATAGATGTTGGTTTCAGTTAAGCTAGCGATTAAGTGAGCACTAGAAGACATAGGCGAGCATCGATCTCCAAAATAAGCTCCAGCAATAATCGTTCCAGCAATCAGAGGTAGATTAACATTGCTGCCTCTAGCGATTGCCATAAGAGTCACACCAATTGTGCTAACAGTACCAAAAGAAGTGCCGATGAGCAGAGAAACAAAGCTCGTTAAGATAAATGCAGAAAGGATAAAGTATTGAGGATTAATAACTTTAACTCCATAATAAATAAGGGCTGGAATGGTGCCAGCAGCCATCCAAACAGAAGTTAAAGCCCCAATCAAAAGCAAAATAATTAAAATTGAAAAAGACTTTTGACTGCCGACAATAGCCATTCGAATGAGAGACTGAAGTGTAAATCCTTGCCAAACATAAACAAAAGTTATAATAGTGAGAGTCAGCAGCAGTGGATAAGCAATAAAAATACCTTGAGCTGTGCTAACCAGCAGAATCAGAAAGCACAGTGTCAGAACGAATAACAATATTATCCTTTGCATAAAACTTCTTTGGAGGCATCTTATTTCAAGGGGAAAACCGAAAAAGAAAGTAAATGGGCAAGTAAGAATCAAACTTAAAACTTACATTTCGCGTGTTTCGAAGGAATTGCCAAAAACCAAAAAGTGTCTATTGATAAAGGGAACAATTAGACTTTACAAGTTGTTTAAAGTAAGTCTAGAAAGACTATTCCCAAAGTTGAATTGAATTCAGACTTGCCGAACCTGTCCAGGTGACAACAAGGGAAGTAGATACATCGCGCCTTGAATAAAAAGAAGTATTAATATCGTGATGAATGCACCGATTTTCTTCGCTCTTTCTGATAATCTATCTTTTGCCTGTTGAGTCATTTCCTGAAAATGAGTAAATGAAACGCCAGTACTTTTGTGTTTTACGATTCTAGAAACTACTGATACAGCTTTTCTTCGATAAATTACACAGAAGCGTACTTAACAATACTCATCCCAAAACATTGAGGTGTATAATACTAAGGTTCAGCAATATAATTAATATTTTTCATCAGCAAACTAAATTCAATGGTTTACTGGGAGTGGTATGTTTGATAGCGTCAAACAATTCGTCTAAGTTGGCAAATAGCTTTAAATTTTTCTGACTTAGCCATTCATCACTAAAAATTTCCTTTAAATAATTCGTTCCACTATCGGGCATAATACCCAATACCCTCTGTGGATTCTGTTTTTCCAGGACTGCACACAAGCAGGCAAATAATACTGCTCCACTAGACCCTCCAACTAGAAGACCTTCTTTTTTGGCTAACAGGTGGCAAGTTGAGAATGCTTCCAAATCTGAAACTATTTTTACTCGGTCGATGTATTGGGTGTCTAGGTTAGCAGGTTGCCAGCTCAAGCCAATTCCGTTCATTAAATAAGGTTTGAAAGGAAAATTAAAAATTGAAGAGCCGACCGCATCCACTGCTACTACTTGGCGGAAATAGAAGGTTCGTGCAACGAAGTGCAGCCTCAAAATAATTGTGATTTTTTATACCATTTTTCGGTCTGAATGATAAGAAATACAAATCAAAACATTGCCTAGAATGAAGCATTCTAGGCAAAGTATCATGAAGATATAAACATCAGCATGAGGACCTAACCCATGCTACAAACCACTGCCCAACTTCCCTTAAAGGCAAAGTTTTCTCCTCCACCCAAAAAACCATCAACCAGAGAAAGAGAATACTTGCGTAGCTCAGAAATTAATGCGATGATTCGCGCAGCTAAAAAAGTAGGTCGTCATGGCATCAGAGATGGAGGAATTATTTTACTGATGTTTCGTCACGGCTTGAGAACTGCTGAATTAGTTGCCCTCAAATGGATGCAGATAGATTTAGCAGGTGGTTACATTGAAGTTCATCGGGTCAAACACGGTCGCGACAGTATTCATCCCCTACGCTCTCCCGAAATAAGAGCCTTACGCCAAATTCAGAGAGACTATGCCGATACGAGCTATGTTTTTGTCTCCGAACGCAAAGCTCCTTTATCAACTCGTTCTATTCGTCACATTATAGGTAGGGCGGGAGAATTAGCTGGTCTTTCCTTTCAGGTTCGTCCACATCAACTGCGTCATGGGTGCGGATACTATTTAGCTGCCCAAGGACATGATAAGAGAGCGATTCAGGATTACTTGGGACATAAAAATATTCACCACACAGTTCGCTATACTCAGATGTCGCCCCAAAGGTTTGAGAACTTTTGGATGGATTAAATTGAAGAAGTACTTTGAAGTAGATTTGACTGAAAACGGTAAAAACAATTACGAAAAAACTATTCTAAGCTGACAGCAAAGCCTGAATATCAGCAGCCGCAATTCTATCTAAGTTAGCTGATATTTTCTTGATATCCCAATTCCACCAAGCAATTTCTAGTAGTTTTTCAACTATATCGTCATTAAATCTTTGCTTAATAATTTGAGCAGGATTACCTCCGACAATGGTATATGGTAAGACATCATTAACTACAACTGATTTAGCAGCTATAATCGCGCCATCTCCCACTTTTACTCCAGGCATAATTACAGACTCATAACCAATCCAAACATCATTTCCGACTAATGTATCCCCTTTGAATGGTAATTCTTCATCTTTTGGAGTTACTTTTGACCAACCCTTGCCAAAGATATAAAAAGGATAAGTAGAAAATCCAGATAGCTGATGATTTGCGCCATTCATAATAAATTTTATTCCCCTAGCCAAAGCACAAAATTTACCAATAATTAATTTGTCTTGGCTAAAAGAATAGTGATATAAAACATTACGCTCAAAATTTTCTGAATCTTCTGGATCGTCGTAATATGTGTAGTCTCCAATAATGATTTTAGGATTTTTAACGGTGTTCTTGATAAAACAAATTTGGGGGAATCCTGGCATTGGATGTTTTTCTTGAGGATTTGCGCCATACATTACTCTGATTTTTCTCTTTTTCTTAAAGTCAACTTAAGTTTAGTCGGATTTATGCTGATGGTTGTGATAGTCTCGATATCAACTTCTAAGCTACCAATGGTTGCGATAACCTGGCGTTGAGCCGAGATACGTGTAAAATCGTGCCACATCTCCCTCTAACCACTACCCTGATTACATTTCAGGTTCTATAGGAATCACCATCACTGTCTCCAGAGGTTGAGGCAAGTTATCAAAATCAACTATATAATCTCCATAACGCTTGAGATGACCTGTCAGATAAGGACTCAAAGTAGCTAAAGTTCGAGGCTTAATGACATATCCCTCCGCACTCAAAGAACGGATAATCGAAGAAATATCAAAAGCATTCTGCAAAATAATCGAATTGGCAACTAAATCGAGATACTTAAGCCGTTTTTCCTGTTCTAAGGGGTCATTGTCAGTAATCAGTCCATCTTTACCAAAGAACAGCCATTTAGAAAAACCGTTATATGCTTCTACGATATTGGTACAGGAAGTAATTTGCCTCCTCAAACCCATGTCGGAAATATATTGTAGTAGAAACATAGTCCTCACTACCCTGCCTAATTCTCGAAAAGCCTGATATAGTCTATTCTTGCGACTATAGGTTCCCAATTTTCTCAAGATAGTTGAGGGCATCAGCTTTCCTGCTCTGATGGACAGTACTACTCGCATCAAATCCTGCCAATGGGTTTTAATTAGCTCCCAATTAATGACATCTCCAAACAAAGGCTCAAGATATTGATATTTATCGTCAGTACTGGCACGATAAAAGTTACAGTCTTTCCAGTTGCGAATCCTCGGCATTAACTTGATACCCAGCAAGTGAGCCAAAGCAAATACAGGAGATGACTGACCTTGAGTATCCGCATGGAGAGTATCGGGCTGAATATCCGAGGTGTTTTTCAGCAGTCCATCGAGAATATAGACTGCCTCCCAGACTCCACAAGTAATGAAGTGAGTAAACAAAGCAATATAATTGTCGGCTACGTGGTGATAGGCAATACCACCATAGCCTCCATACCTGATGTGATATTCTGCTACTAAATTATTCTCGTAGATATTAAACTTCGTACCATCGGCTGCTGCTCATTTCCCCGTACCCCAGATTTTAGGAAGGTTAAAGCGATTGTAGCTGTTGATAATATCTCGAATTGCTGCTTCTAATTTCTTGGCACTGATATGACGGCGGTTGGTGTACGACAGAGCATGGGAACTTATCTTTCTTCTCGCATGACGTGCCATCTGATTCGCTCCCAGATTACAGCCATAAGCAAAAGCAGTTAGGATATAGCGTTCCTGGGGTTTATCTATCTTTGGCTCTGAACCAGAAAGCATCCCAAAATGTCTCGTCCAATTGAGCCAATGCTCTACATTACAGAGAATATCTAAGATACTGCGTTCTGGCATTCGTTGAAGAATCGCTTTCTCTAATGCAGCAGCGTCGGTTGATGGTGTTTTTGCCTGAACCTTTTTTAGAACGTGTTCACCATCTTCATTGATACTAATAAAATCTCCTTGTTGGCAAAGTTGGTCTATCGAATGGCTCAATTCGCTTAATTGAGTTTTTAAAGATGCGACGAACTCTTCGGCTTCAGTCGGAAAATCTAATTCCTCACAGTAGGATTGAAGGGACTTTTGGCATTGCTCCCAAGATAATAACTGTTCGCGATAGTCAGCAAAACTCTCCGAACCCTCAACGCAAATATTTCCCGTCTTTAACTCATTTGCCAGATAGGAAAAAATACAGATTTCAAAGGAACGACGTAGATACATGGGATTGTTTCTCTTCTGGGTTTTGATCAATTTACGCCAAGCTTCTGAGACAAAATCTAACTCCACCGTTGGGGGTAGCCATTTTCCTCTTCGGTGCTGATTATCGAGCAAGAAGGTTACTGCGTCTATTACCGAACGATCTTGAGTGGTGGAACGTAGCTCTAAGCCCTGAATTAGCTTGAATAGAGAAGCACGGTAGTTAGAGTAGTATTTTCTTAATAAGGGAAGGTAATTATCGTTGTTGTAAGCGGTGACTTCTTCCAAATTTGCGCGTATCTTCTCGCTTCCACCATGAGTTTGAATGAGAGATTTTACCTGCCGACCTAAGATTATTTCGTTGTCAGTAGCATCATTAGCATCAAGCACCTCTCCAAAAACCCCCAAAAGAGCCTCAGTCATAGCTCTTTGTTCTTCTCTAATTTGCTCTAGCCTTTCCTTACCTCGATTGTGAATGGTAGCCAACCGTTTGAGAAACATGGATACTAAATTGTCTCTGGCTTTGACTTGGGATTGATATATTAGAGACAGCAGTAAAGTTCTCCGTTTGGGTAGGAGAATATCTTGAAATTCGGCTGCATCTAAGGTTCGAGCATAGGCAGCAAAATGTTTGATTTTAGTGGTGGCAATAGTCGAAAATAGTCTCTTTGCATCGCCAAAAGACATCAAACGCTCGAATTTAGCTAATAGCTTCTTGATTTGATTTAATGTAGCTTTTTTAGGGAGTTGTTTGACTTCGTTAAGAGTTACCGAATCCGAATCGGGGTCATCGATTAATAAACTATCGAGATAAGAAATCTCAGTCACCGAAAGGGAACTAGCTACTTTTCTAAACAGGCGATTATTAATTACTGTTCTAATATGCAGTACCAGACGGTCTAGCGTGCTGAAGGCTGGTAATTCGTAGCGTTCTTTAACCAGTTCTTCGATAGCGACATTAACTAAATCCGCAGGATGGTCGCGAACTGTAGCTGCAACTCCCACTGCTTTAGCTATGATTTTTTGTCCTTGTTTGTTGTAGGTAGATATTTTCAAATACTGCCGAATTGCTTCTCTGTAGCGACGGCAAGAACGTTCGGGAGCGATCGCGCTCTTCTTTTTACCTAAATTCAAACAGCTACGGATATGGTCGATAATGGGAAGGGGGATAAACTCGAATTGACAGAAATAGCCCAAACGCTGAAAGGTTTTGAGCATAACTAGAAAGCTAAACTGTCCGTCGTAACTTCGAGTCTTAGATGTAGCTAATTTAATTTCTGCGGATGTTGGGGTGTAAAGCTCAATTAATTCTTTGTTACTGGGATTGGGTTTAAAACGAGGGTAAGCAGTACGCTCGATTGATGTAATTTCTCATCACCTCCATCTGATAGTGTTTTCATCGTGTCTGATAACTGATATTAGCAGACATAAAACTGCCATAATCTTACCGTTTATGTCTGCTAATGCTGTAATTAACTTCAATTCTTAATGTCTGCTAAGGTTTTTCCTCGGTAGCATTGAAGAGTGACCCCCCGTCGCCGACGATGAATCACCTGCATATTTCGTAGTTATGAAGCCTGATGCTACCACATCTTTATCTCCATTAGGTCGTCAGGAATTAGCTGACTACGAACTTTATCTGCGCGGACAAAGAGATATTAGTCCCGTAACGGTTCGTAATTATTTGTCAGATTTACGTTCTTTTATTACTTGGTATGAAACAAAAAGTATTAACTCGGCAAAAGTCGGGTTCAATTTAACCAAAATTACAACTCCTACTTTGACTCGCTATCGTAGCTATCTTCAATCTCAGCTAAAGTTAGCTCCTGCTTCGATTAATCGCTATTTAGTAACTCTTAAATCCTATTTTGCGCTCGCTGTGGAAGGTCAGAAAATTACTAGTAACCCCGCAAAAGTAGTTAAATTAATTCCTCTGATTAAATCTTCGCCACGTCAAATTAGCGATGGGGAGGAATCGGCGATAGTTTCGGCTGTTACCAATTATGGTTCTGCTCGCGATCGCACGATAATCATTTTGATGCTTCATACAGGCTTGAGAGCAGCAGAGGTTTGTCAGCTAAAGAAAGGGCATATTCATTTGAGAAAACGTAGTGGCTATCTACAGGTTTATGGCAAACGAAATAAGTATCGAGAAGTGCCTCTTAATGCCACAGTCAGAAAGATGTTGCTAGAGTATCTTCCCACAGTAAAAGGTAGTTGGTTATTTGTTTCTCGAAAAACTAAATCTGCCATAACTACCCGTGCCTTGGGCTATTTAGTTAGTAAATATGCTCGAATTGCTGGGTTTGAAGATATTAGTCCTCACGATTTACGCCATCGCTTTGGCTATCGAATGGCTGAAACTGTACCTTTGCATCGTTTGGCTCAAATCATGGGACATGATTCTCTTGATACGACGATGGTTTATGTTCGCGGGACGAGTGAAGATTTACAGAGAGACGTGGAGCAGATTGCTTGGCAGTGAAGCTTGAAAGCTTTGACTGGCAAGGGTCAGAAGGAGATGTGGCACGATTTTACACGTATCTCGGCTCAACGCCATTATGTCCTGAAAACGAGCGTCGGCAGCTCTAACTTTTTCAAAAAGAATGAAGCCGCCGCCCCAGTTCAAGCTGTTGTAGATTTTGTTAAATAATAGTTGTCGCATGGCAGGATTAACGAATTGGATGGTGTAGTAAGCAACAATCAAATCGGCAGCATCTAGTTCCGCATCCAAGATATCAGCTTGACAAATCTTGACCTTTGATAAGTCCGAGTTTTTGCGATTTGCCACTTCAACCATCGCTCGCTCAATTTCTAAACCGGTAATAGAAACATCACGATCGCAATTAGCCTCAGCTAGTCGGCGCGTAAGTTCACCTGTCGAGCAGCCTAATTCATAAACTACCGAACCGTTACGAATAAAAAAATCGGACAGTGCTACAACAATCTTGTGACCTTGTTCATACTGCGGCACCGAACGGCTAACGTGCTGATCGAATGTCTGCGGTACATTACCACCAAAAGACCAACGCGCGTTCTTTACAGATATAGCATCACCGACATTTACAGTATCACTAACATTAAACATAAATTACTATTCCTACCATATATGTTGAGTTAGCGGAATATATATAACGGAAAGGCAATTTATCTGTAAACTTTTTCCGTATACTTCCTCAAAAGAATATTTTCAATTTCAATTTCTAGTCGCGACATCTAACTATATTTCGGCAAAAACATAGTTTCAATCTTCAAGTTTTAGATAACAAACTACATCCCCATCCACTCGATCCTGTTCCAATCAACATGGCAAGTTCATCTGTTAAAAGAGGGCTTTCGATAGAAAAGTCATGCAAATTTATTATGTTATCTGAGGCCCAGGCGTGAGCAAATCTCGAAATGTTTTTAGTATAGGTTTGAGCCTCATTAAAACCCAAGATATGACAAAAGGTTCTGGATACTGAAATGTTATAACAATTGGTTATTAGCCGGCGAAAATCGTTGGGCTTTTTGTTTATTTTCTTTAAGGCTATGTTCGCGGTTTGTTTTACCCCTTTAATTGTCTCTTCGAGGAATTCTGGTGTTTTCGGATCGATATTACTAGCTTTTGAATTTATATATTGACTAGTGCAAAGTAGTTCAAATTCTCCTTTTTCTCTAGAGTTAGTTAGAAGAAAACTTGCTGCTCCATCACTTAATACTGACAATGTACCCTGAAGTATTCTTTCTTCCTCTGAATTCTTATCAGTAGTGACTATCAAAACATTTTCACAATCTCCTGCTCTGACTAAACTTGCTGCTACCCTTAAGGCTGAGTGTAAATTTCCACACTCAGAAAGATTTATTCCTATAGGATAAGCTTGCTCTAATGCTAATTCGTCGATCAGACGAGCAACTTCTGGTAATCCAGTACCATTCACCCCAGCACCTAAATTCCAAAAACTATTAGTAGCGTATATAACTACATCAATATCTTTTCGGCAAACTTGTGCTTTCTCTAGAGTTTGCAAGATGCTATTTTTAGCAAGCTCTGATGCTGTTAGTTGACTTTTACTGTATTTATCTAAATTAAGCATTAATAGCATGTCTAGAAGTTGAGAACTTCTTTTCAAATCGTCTATTTCTCTAATATCACAAAGATCTCCTAGCTCATATGCAAGACCTGTTAAATACACTTTTTTACTCTTCATAAGAATCTTTCTAATACTCAGAATTGGGTAGTTTCTACAGGACAGTGCAGGTCGAAAATTCATGACCGTTTTCAGCGTTCGGGGCAACAATCAAATCTAACCCCAGCCATGAAGATGGGGTTAGATGCTGGTAACTACGTTCTTTTCTCTGCTTTCAGAAGTTGCCAAAGATCCTAACCAATCTTGCCAGAATTTCGCTGCTTGAATTGATAGTCGCTCAGCGTAACGAACTGTTTCTTCTCGAAGTTTAGCTACTGTAATATCAGGCGTTGCCTCAATCTCACAGGCGTGACCGATAAACCACTGCTCTAGCTGTTTAGCTGTGACTTCTGGATGAAACTGCAACGCCAACCCTCTTTGCTTCCAGGAAAAAGCTTGATTGTGGTAAAGTGAGCTAGAGGCTAAATGAGTAGCGTCAGTAGGCAAATCGAAGGTGTCTCCATGCCAGTGGAGAACGGCTGTTCGATCTCCTTCCAGGTGAGCAAGCGATGTTTTCTGACCTATTGAACTTAACTCTAGAGGAAACCACCCAATCTCCTTTTGCGAACCTGGATAGACTCTTGCTCCCAAGGCACGAGCCATTAACTGTGCCCCCAAGCAAATCCCCAATGTAGGTAAATCTTCAGCAAGACGGCGTTCTAACAAATGCAGCTCATCAACTAAGAATGGGTAATCGTGCTCATCGCAAGCTCCAATTGGACCTCCGAGAATCACCAGCAGATCTGTGCTAAGATCAATGCTAGTCAAGTCATCTGAGCCAGCTTCTACATATCTCAAGGTATAGTTTCGTTGATTCAAGGCTTCAGCTAAACTTCCCAGATCCTCAAAGGCAATATGTCGAATGATAGTGGCCTGTTTCATGGTAGTCATCCTCATATCAATTTGTAATCTGCGAAAATTCGTTCAATTGCAGGATTATCGAATACTCCTGCCGCTGCAAACATCTTTAAGGTTGGATTAGCAGCTTGCCGAACAACCTGGGCGACTCGATCGGGTACGTAAACCTCTTCTAGAATTCCTTCTGAATCCTTGGCATCAAATCCTAAGCGGCGCAGGATGCTGTATTCAAGTTGATGATCGGGACCTAGAAATGCCCAGACCAATTGTGGCAGTAATTGACCCATTTCCTCCTTGTCATAGGATGTAAGGCTTTGCCAAAGGGCAGGGAACAAGCCACGGAAATAAACGCTGTGTAAAGCTTCGTCAGCCGCATGATTGCCGATGACTGCACGGACAATGGAAGCGACTTGAGGATCGTGGGGAATATCGTTTAGGACTTTTGTCACCAGAGTTTCTGAGATAGTGACAAAAAATAATCTAATGAGATTGGGTGACAGTCGAGTTTGATGTTGAGTAATGATTTTCTCGATGATGCGGTCAAATTGAGGACGACCAACAACCGAGCGGTTGAGTCCAAATGCATCTTCCACCTGAGTTGAAAATAGTTCTACAAAAAGAGCATGTCCTCCTTCATCGCAGTAAATTCTCAAAGCGTCATTTTGCTGGAGAGTGCTCAAATAAATGGGCGCTCGTCCCAGAGCCAGACTCTTGCAAACGGGATTGACATGGCTCAATTCTAATAAGGTTGTGAATTGCAAATGAGCAAGGAGTCGATAAGCTAGAAACGTTATCCGATGAGTCGGAACTGACACAATGGCAGGATGAGTTGCAACTGGAACGAGATCTGGAGAAAAGGGTAAACCTTCAACGTTACCAATGTCGCACTCTCGAAATGGTTTGCTCCGTATCCAACTTGATTTATTCCATCGGCTAAAAGGACTTCGGTAGTTTTCTTGAGAGGTTGGTTCAGCAAGGTAGTTTGCCGTCGTCATAAAAAAGCTCCTAGATATTCAGCAAAACAACAGTAGAGAAAATTAATAACAATTGCAGTTTTCCAATAATACTGTTATCTTAGTTACAATAATTCTCTTTAAAGTATGCTATCGCCTTATATGAGTTAGTAAAAGCCCCAATTAGAGATTTTTTTTGTGTACCAATTTCGCATTTCTCACAAGATGCAGAAAGGGTTCATCTCCAGTATCTTCGTCCGTTAAGACTGCTGCTGGAGTAAATAATGCTTCTAGAAAATCGAGCAATTGCTCGATCTTCTACGATCAAACGTTGTGTTTTTTTTGCTCTTCGTCTCGGTTTAATTTTGGATTTTTGCTTATGGTTATTCAAATCGCTCAACCATTCGTCTTTCGTAAGTTTTACACGACTTGTTACGCTCTGCTTTAACTTGTCACCAATGATCCTTGACTGGTATCAATGTATCAAACCTCGAAGTCTATTAAACGCCTGATGAATCTCAGATTCTGTAATTGCACCATATCCCAGTACCAAATGACAATCTTCCCTTTTGGCCTCTGGCTCATAATAAGTCGCTCCTGACCACAGACCCACTCTTCGTTCTGCGGCCTGATATATTAACTCTTCTGCTGGCTGAATGGATGGAAGCTTAATCCAAAACTGCATACCACCGCTAGGAAGTTGCCAACTCCACTTTGGAAACAACTCTCGTAAGTATGTCGCAATCAAGTCGCGTTTTTTACGGTAGTGAATTCGCATGCGTCGCTGATGACGTTCCACTGCCCCATCTTTTAAAAGTTCCGCGACCCAACGTTGTAAGATTAAACTCGTTCCACCATCCAACTGCCATCGAATATCAACTAGACAACGAATAATTTCTGGGTGAGCAACAATATACCCTAGCCGTAAACTATTAAACAATGACTTTGAAAAAGTGCCTAAGTAAACGACTCGTCCCCCCAAATCGTCGGATTTTAATGCTGGCAATGGATGTCTATTATAATAAAACTCACTATCATAATCATCCTCAATAATTAGTGCATCCTGCTCCTCAGCGAGTTGTAATAGAGCTGAACGACGGCGAGGAGATAGAGTTACACCTACAGGAAAATGATGTTCGGGCATGACATAGTGAACTCGAGCTGAGTAAGCATCTTCCGTTAAATACATACCTTCTGAATCTATTGGACAGGCAATCCCTTTGATGCCCCGAATCGTGAAATTTCGAGGAATTGATAGATAACCAGGAACCCCATAGGTAATGCTGCCACCGTATGGTGCAAGCAACATACTCAGAAGAGAAGAAGAATGCTGCGACCCGTGAGTAATTAAAATTTGATTCGGTTCCGCTTGAATGCCTCGTGCTGGTAAAACCCGTTGGCAGAGTGCCTGAATTAGCCATAAATCTCCACTATCTTTCTTGTAATTATTAAATTCAGGAATAGTTTGGCGAATCATCCGATTAAAGGTCTGTCGCATTGCCTTAAACGGTAGGTAAGTGTTCTGAGCGAGGCTTGGTGTAAAACATATCTTGTCTATATTTTGGTCATCTGCTCGAAAGGTGTAGTCGACTTTCATTAATAGCCAATCGGGAAATCTTCGAGTGTTGCCAATGTATTTTTGTTGTACAACTGGAATCTGAGCGACGAAAGTGCCATGTCCTATTGTGCTTGTGCAGTATCCTTGTGAACAAAGTTCTTCATACGCTATAACCACCGTCTGACGAGCAATGTTCAATTCGAACGCCAATTGACGACTTGAAGGTAGCCTTGTACCTGATGTCAGTTTCCCAGACGAAATTGCATCGCGAATCTGCTCCGATATTTGCAGGTAATACGGGAGATGCTTTGGAGTTTTATCTAAATCAATATGCAGCATATTGGTGCAACAAAAAACTTACCAAGTAGAGTATAACGTTAGACCAATTACTTAATCGATAGGGAGGGTAATAAATTAGTCGAATTTTGACATCAATACTTCGGGATAACTCGACCATACGTTTGATAAATTGAGTTCGGTCACTTCTAGTCGCTGCTCCTCCATCTAGGTTAATTACCCATTCATCGAGTTGAGATTTCTGAGGTTGATTTTCATCCCACCAAGCCGTTAAACAATCGACGATAAAATCGCTGGTTTCAGACGAGTGACCCATATAAATCGATAATTGGTCATTGCTAGTATTGAGAATACCAAAGGGGACTAGAGTAGCTTGCCATTGTGTGTCATGGTCATCTGCTTCTTGTGCCTCAATTGTCCGCGCTTTGCCACCCCTCGGTAGATTGCCAATCTTGACTTTGGCTTTACTATCAATCGATACTCGCAACGATCTCTGATTGTTATCAGATAGTTGATTTTCGCCGAAAACATTCTCAAAGATGGCATCGGTTTGCGCTATCTTCTTTAGAGGCTTGGTCTTTTGAGTTTTTTTAAGCGATATCCTAAGCGATTGAGAATTTCGCCAATTGTCTGGCGAGTTGGTAATTGTGTTTCGGTATATCCCTTTTCGCCAATTAATGCCTCTCGTACCGCTCTGGCACTAATACGAGCATAACCAAAAGTAGAGCGAAATTTTGGGTCTGCTTGAGCTTGGGCATCTACCAGGGAACGGATATCTGCTTCTAATTTAGTATTAGCTATCTTCTAAAATGCCTGGGATTCTATTTATCCGCAAGTCCCTTAAACAAAAATTAAGCCCAAACAAACCCCAAACTAGCTTTATAAGCAGTAAAAACTTCTATATTGTGATTGAGCCATGATGCAAAACGGTAAGACACAGCTGTACGAAATGCTTCCAATGCTTCAGGCGCTCGCCCTCTCCCTTTTGTTAAGTTCGTCAGCAGTATCGAATGATACTCATACCCCATCTAGAAAAACGATAATGAAAAATTTTACAAACCTACCATCTAACTTACCTGTACCTCAAGATGATGGAGCAAGTTCTCATTTATTAGGAAAAAGCTTGCCTAATATTATTCTTCATTCTACTTCTGACAAACAGGTAAATATTTCAAACATTGAGGGCAAAGTAGTATTTTATTGTTATCCAATGACGGGACAACCAGGTATTAAACTCCCTGATGGTTGGGATTCAATTCCTGGCGCGAGAGGATGTACTCCACAATCATGTAGTTTTCGAGATCACTATCAAGAGCTTCAAGCACTTAGTACTCAAGTCTATGGAATAAGTACACAAGAATCTACTGCTCAAACTGAAGCAGTGAAAAGACTTCATTTACCATTTGAACTTCTAAGTGATGCAGATTTTGAATTGACCACAGCATTACAGTTGCCAACTTTCGAGGTAGAAAACAAACGACTTATTAAGCGACTAACTTTGATTATCCAAGAAGGAAAAATAGTAAAAGTTTTTTATCCAGTTTTTCCTCCTAATCAAAATGCTAGGGATGTTGTTGAATGGTTAAAGCAAGCAAAACTTTGGCGTTAAGTATTTTGTCAAACAAATGTTTACAATGACCAGCCTCTACTCCTATTTTGTCTGTGGCGAGTTATTTCTTTCTGTCTGATGTGCTGTAACAATTCATTCCAATCTTTTGCTCGTTTGGGTACATCGCGAGAAATCTTAGATTTCGACGGGGCTTCTTTGGCGAGGGTTTTCTATCGTTTACATTTCCAGGAGTGAGAGCAACATTTAATAGTTCTCTGCGATCGTTAATTACCAAATGAAGCTTGAAACCATAAAACCAATCTACAGAGGTTCTTTTTAAGGTAATTCTAATAGCTTGAGGAATGCTCCCATCGTTGATTTACTCCCAGAAATTTGGTTGCATCTGTTGTATATAAGGTAGCTATTACACCAAGTTTTTTCCGCCTTGATATACATTCTTCATCTTGTTCGAGGGTGTTGGCGAAGCGGATTAGCGTTGCGCGGAGCAAGGTAGTAATCAGAAGACTACAAGCGCGAACTAGCGCAATGCTAACAACAGCCAACTGTTTTTATCTATATGTTATATGTTAGCCGTTGTTTAACACTCGCTATTAGACATTGAATGAACCCGCGCAGTTAACCAATGGAGAATCCTTTAGATCTTTTCTTTTGCTTTTCTTGCTGCTTTAAGTATCGTACAGATTCATCTAGTCTTTCCCTGTCTTGTTGGCTCAAATTAAATTTCTCAATTTCAATAATGCCTCCCTGTTCTCGACCTTTTGACGCTGCATAAAGGATCGAGTCGTCATGAAGACGAAAAATGGTCAAAGTCTTTTCTCGTTCTTCAAGCCGATAGAACTTACCTTGGAAACAGCGCGTTCCTCCTGATGACTCTCCCAACTGCTTCAAAATATAGCTGGCACAATCATAAACCATTAAACCTTCTTCTATTCTGTCTAGGCGAGCAATATTATCGGGTGTTAAAAGCAACTGGGCTAATTTCTCCATCTCTTGAGTTTGGGGTGAGGTATGCCAATCCTGATAAACTTGAACCTTTTTTTGCCATTTTTCCTGGTTGTTATTGGCTGTAGCTAACTCGCGCTGAATGTCTTTTAACTTAGACTGATTTAATCGGATCTGAGTTTTTTTCTGTTCGATGACATCAGAGCTTACTCCAAAGGGATTGAGCAGAGAACGAGGTGATAGTTGCTCTAGCTGTTGTTTTTGGGAACTAATTCTTCGCTCTCCTAGTTTTTTGAGCCTTTCTAACCTTTCGATCTCTGTTTCAATACTTTGAATTATTTCGTGTTTCGGTTCAGATGGACGCGACGATAGCCATTTTTCTACATTCGATTTAATTTCTAATAGTTTATCGTCAGTAAGTTCAGTTGGCTGTTGGTTTGTTTCTTCATCTTTTACATCATTGCTCAACTGTGACTCATTTTGTTTGAAGTTCGTCTGCGCCCTTATGAAATCGTTATGAAGAGAAGACGGCAAATAACTCACCAGATCGATCTGGGACCATGTTACTTGTTTCGACTGGGGAATACTTACTCGTTGACCAGAATAAGCCAAATCCATAGCAGAGCGATCGCGATAAGAGTCAAAATCAAGACCTCGTTGAGAGATTAATTTAGGAAAAGAACCATTATGCAGCTTACTTCCCCTTACTTTCAAATCTCCCAATCGATAACTGATACGCTTTCTACCCTTATCGGAGATAGTTGGTCTGACATCAATATCTAAACCCTGTAACCGACCGATAAACGTAGTTTAGTCGGGCTTGTCCTCGCTCGCCTTGTCGATAGCAGCCTGTAGCTTAATACTCAATGGGATCTCTGGTAAAGCCGTGCGTTCGCCCTCTTTAAACTCTTTGATTTCTCGTTTAATTCTTTGTGTTTGTCCGTGAGATAAGGCTTTTCGCTTTCTCTTTTTGGACGGAGCAACAGTTGTCAATTGTTCTGTTAGTTCCAACTGTCGAAGGATCTCTTCAAACTTACGCTTATCCTGCCAATCGTCTACCCTATTACCGTCTAAGGTAATCATATTGACCGCAATATGAATATGGTCGTGGTCGTGATTCCAATCGTGTCCTGGGTCATCGCGATGATGATCTACTACTACATATTGATTGTAGGTATAGCCCAGTTCTTCAACTGCTTCGGTGGCAATTCTGGCTTTAACCTCATCCGATACATAACCATCAGCAGCAGCAAAACTAATAATTAAGTGCTTAACTGGCTTTTTAGTAGTCCTACGTTGGTCGGCACAATTATTAAATTCTTGGGTTAACTCAGATGGTGTTCGTCCCGCAGCGTTCCTCCCTATTATTCTCGCTCCTTTATCTTCAGCCAAAAGGTAACGAAACAAACCGCCAAAGTCGCTGCCATGTTCGATATGACCGATCATGGTTCAATGTCATTATCTTGCTTAACCCCAGACAGAGCTAACCTAACTTCAGTCAGTTTTTCTTTCATCATCTCGATTAACTTCAAAGCATTTTCTAGGCTTTCAGGCTTTGGTAGGGATTGGGGAATTGCTTCTCCTTTAAATTGTGCTGTATTTATGACTTTAGCTATCTGATTGATGTTGTTCCCGATAGCTGGCTCTCCAATCTCTATTCTTATTGACCAGAAACAACCAGAAAGTTAATCGCGACTAATTTTTTTAGTAGGCGCACACTTTGACTTCATATATTCTAGTTTGATTCAACATTTGGCACAGATTAAGCACAAATTAGTTCAAAGTAATAATGCTATTTAACGCAGACCAATTTATCAAATGGCACAGTTTTTAGCTCTATTTTGGTAATCATAGTGCCAAAACTGTGAAAGTATTGCTTCGCCTAATTTAGTTTCTAATCGACGTTAGTTTTTTTGAGGGCTAAACTTGAGTTGTATTATATTCATAACTTATTTTATATGCCCAAAATTTTTCTTTGTGTTGACCCTGGAGGGAGTCAAACCAAAATTATCTATCAACTTACAAGAGATAAAAAACCCAGATACTTATTAATGCCTCCAGAGGTAGAACAAATTAAAGAAGATAATTTGAAACGCTATCTGGAAAAAGAATCCTCGATGTCTAGTCCCTCGGCAATTAGACAAGCCTATTTAGAGGTCAAAGAGCGGACATTTGTAGTTGGTTATTTTGCCAGTAAGTTTGACCCCGAAGACAGATTACAAGAGATTAAGTATGAAAATGCTCTGTATAAAACCTTAGCTGCTGTAGGTGTAATTGCCGAACAAAGTCAGCTTAACCCTAAAAAAATCTCACTACAGTTAGCAATTTTATTGCCCTGGAATGAGTACGAAGATCGCGCAAAATTCTACAACAAGCTAAAGGAGTATTTATCTAATTTCGTCTTTCGAGGGTCATCATATTCAGTCCAACTAGATAAGTTTATTTGTCGCCCTGAAGGTGGTGGGTTAGCAGCTATTCATACACGTAAACAAGGTAGCGACTGGCAACAAGATAAGAAGCTGGGTATTTTGATGTTCGGTCATCGTAATATTACGGCTTTGTGTTTTGAGTATGGAGAGTTAACGGGAGATAGCCCCTTAATTGGATTTTCTAAATTTCTCGACAATGTAATCGATAGAACCAGTGGGTTAGATAGGGATAGGATAGCATCGGCTATTTTTAAGGGATTAGAATCAAAGAGAACAGAAAGCTACAGTTCTTCTCATAGTGCAAGCCATACCGACTATCCGCAATGGTCTAGTTTGGATGCCATCAAACAGTTGGCTAATGCCAAAGATAGAGATTTACGCTCCCTTGAAATAAGAGAGGTTAGTAACGCGATCGAGATTGCTACAGAGGAATATTGGGCAACAGTATCAAAATGGCTGGCTAAAATATTTCCCTCAGATTTGGATTCCGTGGTGATTTCGGGTGGTGCATCCAGGTTTTTAGAACCCGATTTGGAAAAGCATTTTAACTGTGAACACGCTTACGAGACAAAATCTGGTTATTCTTCTCGCTATCTACGTACTGGGAAATATAGGCGTTTAGAATACGATCGGCATTTTACCCCTATGGTTTGGGGAGCTGGTTTTACCAAAGAAATTGAAGAGATTTTAGCCCTGGATGGTAAAAAAGAAGCGGAAAATTCTTTGTCTTATAGGTTAGTAGATGCCTACGGCTTGTTCGACCTTTTAATTTCATTGAATCAGAAAAAATCTAAGAAAGTTTCGCCCAAAAATGTAAAAGAGGGGTCGGTGGCATGAGCAAAAGAAAGCGAGTGAGTTTGAGTACCCGTTTGCAGCCTTATTCGGGTACTTTGTTGGCTGAAGTGGTTGAGTGGTTAAACTCTCATCAGAACGATGAAAAGAATAACCTGATAGCAGACGCTGTGGTTATGGCTTATTTACCCTACGCCAGAGCTAGTCAAGGTGTTGACTCGACTGAGATAGAAAGGTGCTGTTGGGAGACACAGAATCTGTTAGATAAGCATGGATTTAATCTGCGCTCCTCTTTGCGAGTTTCTCAACCCCAGTGGCATTCTAATGTTATGCCGACCACAGTGGCACATGGTAGTCGCAATAGTCAGCATACTGTCAATAATTCAAACCCTCAAATTGAGCTTGATGAGGATGATGAGGAATTGATTCCTAAAAGTTTAATTGAAGGAGAAGAAGGCGATGATGATTTATTTCCCGATGATGAGTTTGGGTAGGTTACCCTGAGCCAAGTTATAAAACGCCAACAATTACAAAAGCAAACCAAGCTTCAGTCATACATAGAAAAAATTTACCTCTAAAATCGGTTAAACTTTGCTTCGGTACTTTTTGGGAAAATTTTTGATATATCTTTGGTCTCCAAATCAGGCTCTACTTCCTGCAAAAGTTTTTTTAGCATCTCTTGATTAATTGATTCTATAAACCGATCTAAAATTCTTTTTTGCCTCGCTATTGTTTCAGGATTGAAAATCCACTCGTAATCTAGAGCCATCACGCCATTTTTGGCTCTGATAAAGGCTAAACCGAAAAAAGTTTCCGATTTATGACTAAACTTAAAACCAGTAAAAGGTGGATGACCTTTGGTCGTATTTGACCAAAGCTTCTTAATCGGCTCGTTTGCCTCATCGAGATTAAAGAAAGTTATTTCGTAGTTTGATTTGCCGAAATCTGGGTCTAACCTTGCTCGTCTTTTTGCCTCACCCAAAACGTCAACCCCCAATAGATAATAGTAATTCTGGCATTGTCTATTATTTTAGTATCAATGTTTAAAACCATGACCGCTAGGTATTTTCTGCCTTAATACTTAACTAAATAGGTAACTGTTAAATAAAAGAAATATAAGCAGAGTAGCAAAAGCAAAAGTCCAACTATGCGCCGTTTTATTTAAGAATAAGCGATCGCCAACCTACCCCACTATTTAGATCGTGTACCACAACAGCACCCAATTTGGCATCATCGGGGTCTAATTGTGTATGAAATAGAAATTCGGTTTCAGGATCGTAACTGTTAACCAGAGAAATCGCCTGGGTTTGTGATGAGCGAAGATTAGTTAAAGGAACATAGGCTGGCTGACTGTCAGAGGTAAAAGAAAAAATTCCCCGACCCAAAGCAGCATGAAAGATGCCGTTTAAAGCTCCCAACTGAACATCAGCAGGGGGAGGAGTTATCGCTTCTTCTTTAATCAGTTGAGCTACGGTAATTTTTTGCTGCTCGTCCAAAAGACTCATAACCAACGAGCCTTGTCCTGGCTTTGATGTGTTGGGGGAAGCTGATTTATTGTCTAGCTTTTTTATGTCAGCTAAAACTCTTCTTGGTTTTTTCCGACGATTCGCTTTACCCATTATCCATCCCCCATATACACAATCATCGATTTCTTCGATCGATCGAGCCAACTAAGAATCTGGTTCGGTACGCCATCGTTTGTCATCAGCTTGACCATAATCTCTTTAATTACCGATAAACCTAGATCTATTGTGACCTCTAATAATTCTAGACACGGTTTGAGCTTTGACAACGGATCGGGTGATGGTTCATTTGAACTATTATCTGCCAAATTGGGATCATCTTTTCCCGTATCCACCACTCCCCTTAAAGGATAAATATCCCTTTTTTCGGGGGGAGTGGTTACGGTTGGTAATGGCGGGTCTATGCCATACTGCGTCTGCATTCTATCCTGATAAATTCGATTCTCCTCTTTAATTTCCTGTTCCGCTTGCGCTTTTTCAATCCTCTGTTGCTCTCTGTATTGCAACACCTCCACAGCAAAGGCTAGTTCTTCTACTGACAAACTGTAATAGCGAACCTGTTGTCCTCGCTTGCCTTTTTTACGACCAATCATCTTTAACCCCAGTTGCCCCATTAATATTCCCAGCAACCACATCGGTTTACAGTTTTCTGGAATGGTAAATCCCAGGATTGCTTTAATATGGGCGCGAGTAGCAACAGCAGCCTTAGTCATCTGAACTACATCAGTGTCAGTGGCACAGAGTTCTTCTCCTGCCAGCAATCGGGCTAATATCTTTGGTAAACCCAAAATATGACGGGCTAACCATTTACTAGAGTAATTATGCCAATCCATACACAAAGACAGATTATCCCGTTCTCTTATATCCTTCTCGGCTACAATCTGCGGTGGTGTGGGATATTTTTTACCACTTGTAGGATCGATAATTTCTCCTTCATCGGGGGCTAATAAAGATTCCAAAGCAATTATTTTACTAATCAGGTAGCCCCCAGCATCCTGCTTGACCAACTCTTCAGTTACTGGCATCCCGTAATCTCGTTGAATCCGATATTTTTCGCACTCCACAAGCTCTTCTGGTTGGAGATAGTCTTTTGACTGACGGCTGAGGTATTCACTACTACTAATATTATTAGCTTGAACTACAGCTAGTTGGTGAGCGGTATCTAAAGTACGACCAGCTTCCTTTAACTCCATCGCGACAAAAGGGTCTGCTTCACTATCGGCTGGGGTTAGGTTATACCCCATCTCGTTCAACAGAGAATGTAAATCGTCCCGTAAATTATTAATAGAACGGTTTCTCTGAGCTTCAATTTCACAGTAAGCGTTCAAAGCCCAATCTTTTTCTGCCCCACGTCTGCCAGTTTCGCGGTCGATGCGAATTAAAAATGCCGTCATCTCGTTTAGTTCTAGCATCCGCTCCTTAATCTTAGCAGCATTGGTTTCTTTGTACCCGAAGGGCGGACGGGGAGCGACCCAGATATGTAGGGGGACTTGGGGACGATAGCGATGGAGGGATTGGGCGCATTCGGTAGCAGTTTGGCTTACCGCGTGAAATGCCCCGAATACCGCATCAAAGTGGTAATTGGGAATATCGACCCCCGTACCCAAACTGGGAGAAGCCAGCAGAACATCGACATTTTTTACTTCAGTAGAAATATCCTTGATAAACGCCACATTCTCTTCGCTACCGCTATTTTCAGCGTGAATCGACCAGATACGTAATTTATTATCGGATTTACTGTCTAATTCACTTCTGCCCTCTGCCCTCTGCCCTCTGCCTTCAAATACTTTGACCGTCATGGCAGCTTCTAATTTTTTGATAAATTTCTTCGAGTCAGAAACCACCATAATCTTTAATCCCAGCATCAAAGCAGTAAATATGGTAATGTTGCAAAAACTTAAGACAAACTTGTAGTATTTAACAAACGTAAATAACTACTAGACCAGATGAACTCAAAGCAACCATTTAAGTGGAAACATTTTCAAGGAGAAATAATTTGGTTCTGTTGCAAAAAATCCGAACAGAGAGAATATACCTGTGATTAACTAATTTTTTAGACAGCGATCCCAAACAGAGAATAGACAAAATTTCTTTGTCCCAAGATGTCACCTTTAGCGATATTTTTTATTTGCCCTTTGCGAATCACATTCATGATTTCATACCCTTTTAATGTCCGCCATGCTGAGTGGAAATGTTGAAAGTATAATTTATACTTAGCCTGCTTTTTCGGAAATCTATGGTCTTGCTCGATGATATTATTAAGATATTTGTTCTGTCTCAATTCACACTCACTAGAGATAATTTCTTCCGTTTGAAGTTCTTCAACTGCTGCGGGATAAGCAGGATTTTGGTCTACGTTAATAACTCTTGGCTGCTTATTATGTCTCGATTTCAGGGCTTTCTTCAAGAATCTTTTAGCAGCTTGTTTATCTCTCCTGGCACTAAACATAAACTCTATGGTAATACCATTGCTGTCAACTGCTCTATATAGATATTTCCATTTTCCTTTGACCTTGAGATAAGTTTGATCTACTCGCCAAGAGTCATTAGTTGAGATGAGATGCTTTCTGGCTCTTCTTTCTATTTGTGGTGCATAAATCATCACCCATCGGTAAATCGTGGTGTGGTCTACAGATAGTCCTCGCTCTTGCATGATTTCTGCTAAATCACGATAACTCAAACCATAGCGGAGATACCACCTCACACAAAGTAAAATTATTTCTCCTTGAAAATGTTTCCACTTAAATGGTTGCTTTGAGTTCATCTGGTCTAGTAGTTATTTACGTTTGTTAAATACTACAAGTTTGTCTTAAGTTTTTGCAACATTACCGATCTACTTTTTGTCATCAGCGATCGCCAATCTCTGCTTGAGAACGTTTCAGCATTTTTTCTCTGAGATGGTCGTCATGCTGTCGTCGTGTAGTTTCCCCTTCACGAGCTCGTTCGCTAGTCTCATTGTCTGCGGCTGTTTCGAGCTCAGCTTCGGCGCGAGTTGACATGGTATCGTGCAAATGTTTTTCCCGTTGTCGTCTAGCTGTGGTTTCTTCTCGAGCTTGGTGTTCGATATCCATATTCATATGTTTTCCCTCCAATTTTAAGATCCATTTATGTTAAATTTAAAAATTTTTTTGGCTAATATCTTCCTACCTCAGTAAGAAACTAACTATTTGCTTGAGTTCGATCTAGATCTCGTTCGTTCTCCATACGGTGGACTTTGTATCTCCGCAGAAAGATACCAACTGGAACGGTAATTGACAGTGTGAAAAAGTTTACTTCAGCCGAGAGCGTGCAACATGGCAGCGTTAAAGATTTTAGTTTTGAGTGCAGATACCGAACTGGGACGGGAAACCACCAGACAATTGGTAGCAAAAGGACATCGAGTTACTGGGGTTGGGAGTAAACCTGAAAGTGTCCAGACGCTGCGAGAACATGGTGCTACCTTTACTCAAGCCGACCTAACCAAAGCTGCAGAACTAACTGAAGCTTTACGAGCGGCTCAACCCGACATCGTATTGAATCTGACTCCTCAAATTCCCAATACTTTGCTACATGATAGACAGAACTGGCAAGGATATGACGAGACTTTGCTCGTTACTACCGCAGCCTTATTGAAAGCACTAGAAAATATTGAAGTTAAGCTATTAGTTCACCCCAGCTATGCTTTTCTGTATGGTAATGCTACAAATGCTACTGAAAACACGACCTTAACTGCACCCGACCGAAATCCTATCTTTCGTGCGGCAATTGCCGCAGAAAAACAGATAATCGAGAGTAATCTTCCCTATTGTCTATTAAGAATGGGTTTTCTTTACGGTCCTCAATCAGAAGACTTAAAAAAATACGAAACTTCTTTCAAACTACACCGACCTTATTATGCTGGTCCTGAAGATAATCTAGCTAACTTTCTGCACTATGAGGATGCAGCCAAAGCTTTGGTCTTAGTAGTCGAACGGCAACCTGTAGGAGAAGTATTTAATGTGGTTGATGGTACGCCGACATCTTTTGCTAATTTTATCGATACCTATGCGATGAAGTTGGGTTATACCAAACCAGGTCACATTCCTTTGTTCACTGCTCCAGTAGCTAAAGTAATTATTAAAGAGCCACAAATGGAAATACTCGACCTTTCAACTACGGTCAACCGCGATCGCTTCACTCAACAGTTAAACTGGAGTCCTAGCTATGTCAGTTATCGAGAAGGTTTAGAACAAACAATCGGGGTTTGGCAGCAGCAAGGTATAATCGAGCGATAATGTCTTTTTAGACGAAATACTTAAGTTGGCTACAGATAGATCGCAAGTTAACCATTCTCTATGGTTTTAATTGACCAAAACCTATTGCCATACGCTCGCCAAGCACTGTCTCACTAATGACATCGATCTAATTTTTTTCCGGTTAAAATTTTGACCGAATTTTGTTAGACTATTGACAATTAATTGAAATTAATTATCATTAAGTTTAAAGATTAAATTACACTTGGTAATTTAATTTTGCTCGAGTAATCCAGACTAACAAGGGTTATTTAGTTATCGACACCCAGATTAGATAGCAATCATTGCTGAGATAAATTCTAGGTGAAATGATGATAAATGCTAATAAGCTATAGAATTGGAGCTCTCGAATAGCAAACCAGTTATCCTCTTCTAACTCTTAATCTCGATCGCTGTGGAGAAAGAAAATTATGTCATTGATTCATTGGGATAAGTCCGTGCTTTCGTTTCACCTTAAAGAAATCATTGAAGATGGTCACGGCAATAACCCCGTTGCTCTAGCAGGATTGAGCGCGATCGCCGTAAGTTCCCTGCTCGTACCTGCGGTGACAAAATTAGGCAGACCTTTAATTAAGGCAGCAATTAAGAATGGTTTATCTGTTTATCCGGATAAGGCATTACCAGTTAACTCGTCAACCACTGAATTAACTAAAATTTGGCAACAAGCAGCACTCGCCATCGAAAATAATGACGAGCGCCAGTCTCGAGAATTAACCAATCAGTTGTCTTGAGACTCTCGATTGGTATTTGGTGTAGACATTAATCCTGCTGCTACACTAGCTTGTTTAGCTCGTTCGGCAGCTACTTCTGCTTTAGCTTCGGCAACAATATCGCCGATTACTTCTCCGGTTTCGGCGATCGCACCTTTACTTTTTTCATAGAAGCTGACACCACTTTTGATCGCTACTTTGGCAAAGGGTTTTACCAAAGGCAATACTGTAGGAGCTAAAATCACCGCTCCCATTCCAAGAGCAAGAGTCTGAAGGGGATTGTTTTTGTAAGCATTTTGAACTTGGTTGAGAACGGAACTTCCCGTTCGTTGTATTGATGACATTTGGTTACCTCTCCTAAAATTAACTAAAATTAACCGATTTTACTGGAAATTCCAGTAATTTTGTTCCTCCAACTGATGTTGCATCAGAGGACGAAGACTGTTAAGTCCAGCAGCGATCGCCGAACCGTTATGAACTACCGTCGCCATTAGCGGATTTAATCCCACTGTAGAAGCCAAACCCAAAGCCATTAAATTGGGAGCCACAACCATCAAGGTATTTTGCTCGATTAGCTTCTTAGTTTCCCGAGCGATATCGAGTGCTTGCATCAAGCTAGCTAGATCGTTATTCATCAGCACCACATCAGCTATTTCTCTAGCAATATCCGAGCCATTAGCAAAAGATACCGAGACATCGGCATAAGCTAAAGCGACAGAATCATTCAAGCCATCACCGACGAAGGCGACAGTTTTGCCAGCCAGCTTTAAATCGCGAACGATCGCAGCTTTTTGTTCGGGAAAAGCTTGGGCGTGGACTCGAGCGAGGGGAATATTGAGTTCCTCTGCCACTATTTTAGCTCTTTGCTGGTTATCTCCCGTCAATAAATGAATCTCGCGACCAGATGCTTGGAGAGACTCGATTAGAGCAGGACTTTCAACACGCAGGGGATCGGCATATTGGATTACTCCTTGTAATTTGCGATCGCCAGCGACATAGATTAAGGATAACCAGGAGGAAGTGACGGATTTTTGTTCGAGATCGCAGCTATGACGCAAAGGAAAAGCTTTAGTTTCTAGGCATTCTAAACTAATTCCCTCTTGTAGTAAAAAGCGATCGCTTCCGACTAAAACTTCTTTGTCTTCGACAGTGGCACGAATCCCCAACCCAACTTCATAGTTCCATTGTTCCCGACGGGGAATATTAATCTTTTGGCTTCGAGCATAATGGGTAATTGCCTCGGCTACGGGATGGGCAATTCTTTGTTCGGCAGCAGCAGCTAGAGTTAATACTTCTGTTGCAGACATTCTGCCTGGTATGGTTTCAATGCCAACTACAGTCAATTGTCCTTGGGTTAAAGTACCCGTTTTATCAAAAACGACCGTATCTACTTCTGCTAATTGTTCTATGGTTCGTCCACTACGTACCAAAATACCGTGGCGCGTGTTGTGGTTTAATGCACCTAAAAATGCTGTCGGCATGGAAACGCGAATACCCGTGACAAAATCCAAAGTCAGGATCGAGGCTGCCCGTGCTGGTTCTTTAGTAATGGCTAAGACAATACTAGCTAAAACTAGAGAAGGTAAAATTAACCTATCTGCTAGCTGTGCTGCATAATTTGCCATGCGAGTATCGTGTACGGGGGCATTTTGGAGTAATTCGAGACTGGCAGCAGCACGAGTCTGTTTTCCTACCCTATCGGCACGAAGATAAATTTGTCCAGAGCGAACTAAAGTTGAAGCATAAACCACCGTTCCCACTTGGGCGACGATGGGCATCGATTCTCCTGTAAGTTGCTGTTGGTCGACCGTTGCCGAACCTTTCAGCACTTCTCCATCTACAGGAATTTGTTCTCCAGGATAGACAATTACAGTTTCTCCTACTTCGACGTGATCGCTCTCGATCTGGATAGGTTTTCCTTCTCTAATTACCCAAGCAAAATGTCCGATGGCATCGAGGAGATCGGCGGTTTGGGTTGCTGTGGAACGAGCCGTACGTTCGCGAATTAGATCTCCTAGTTCGTGCAACGTAATCACTAAAGCAGGAGTCGCCAGTCTTCCTTGACCGTAACTCAAACCCACCGCTAGTAGGTCTAGGCAATCTATGTTAACTTTGCGATCGCGCCAAATACTTTGACTGGCTCTTTTAGCTATGGGTATGGTTACGGTGACTAGACTTGCTAGGGCGAGAGGTCGTAACCATAGCAATCTACGATAATTGCTCAACCAACTAACGACAGTGGTCAAGACAGGTAAAGTTAAACTAAACCAATTTTCCCTGTCTGAAGTGGAATTTTTGGTTGGTTTGCTCGTGGGTGATTTAGTTGTATCTACTCGTTGAATTAGTTCGCTCAACCCAGAAGCAATTTCGCTCAGCAAAGCGTTTTTGTAGCTATAAATAATTGCGATCGAAGCTGCAACGGAATTTACCCTGACATGATTAATTCCGGGTTGGGCTAGCAAAAATTGTTGAAGATTGGCTGCATAGTTTGAATCATTTTGTAAACGGTCAAGGCGAAATCTCGCTCTACCCGGAATATGATGAACCAAACGAGCTTCAATTGCTTCAATTTGATGAGTGTCACCACTAGTTGGGGAATCTGACAAATACTTTATCCTTTGTTTTTCAATTTTTTTTTGCAGTTTTTTCGCTTTTTTTTGCAGTTTGCGTTCCCGTTTTTTCTGTTTTTTATTCTTTGCCATTAATGAGGAATAACCACTAACTATCTACTACCTACACAACAACTTGGCTTTCTTGTCGCACGTTATTGATAATACTCATCAAACGCATACCCAACTCCCAATCAGAAAGTCCGAGATTGTGGTAATTAATGGCAATAGAAGCTGCCGTGCGATTAACTCGGACGTGGTTGACGTATTCATCTGCGTTTAAAGCCTGTTGGAGGCGATGGGCGAAATCAGCGTCAATGGCTAATTGAGGCATTTTTAAACGCACTCGTCCGGGTACGGCATGAGCGATCGCATAGCCTTGAAGATTGGTCTCTAATGCTGCCGTTTCTTCTTCAGTCGAACCCAAATCATCCCTCTGAGTTACCGCTTGAGGGGCTTCTTGTTTGAGTTGAGTAAAAATTTGACGGGTTAAACTTGCTACCAATAAATTAACTAGTAAAGCATTGGCTCCTCGCAGTTTGAACTGACTGGTGGCTAACACTCCGATCGCCACTGGAAGAATCATTTCAATCTCTCCATGTTCTTTTAAAAATGCTCCCAACTGAGCGGTAGCATCTTCGGGGGAGAGATTACTAAGATTGTTGGTTGAAGCTGTATTAGCTGTCATGGCTATAATTACTCCTAATATTTATTTATTAGGTTAAGAAAAAATGTGCTGTTGGTAAATGAAATTTTAAGAAAACTTATTCGCTCTAGCTGGATCGATTGCCTCGGCTCGATATCCCGTAGGTTTTAAAGCTTCAATCAAGCTATCAACCTCAATCTCTGGAGCGGCGGCGATCGCTACATTTTTTCGTGCTAAATTAATTCTCACTTGCTTCACTCCTTCGACTTTGCGTAAAGCTTCTCTAACGGTTTGAGCGCACATCTGACAGTGCAGATCTGCGACGTGGAATTGAATTTCATTTTTAGGTGACGAACGTTTAAAGCGTTTAAAAAACCAGTTCATGATTGATTTTCTTCAAGGAGCGATCGTTTATCTTCTTCTTTTGCTGCTGTACAGTCGTGCAAAATGACAGCATATTTGAATTCTGTTGGCTCGGCATGGGCATTATCTTCCCCTAGAGGTTGAATACTGTGAATTTGAGCTTTTGTGAAAGAACTTTTAGGTAGATGGGGAGAACCAAAATTGTTTCCCTTCACCCATTCATAAAATTCGATCGTGTCGGGATCGCAGAAAGTACAGCCATGACACTTATCGGGAATTGGCAGCTTGCGCACCCTGCCTTTTTGAATTAACTTGTTAAGCATTTGCCTGAGTGCTTCTCCATCCATATGAAAATGCAACTCCATTTCTGCTAGAGAAACTCGATGATAATCGAGTACAAAGTCTTGTAGTTCTTTAAGAATCATTAGAAAAATCCTTTTTAGAAATTTTTAGCAATCGAGTGTTACGATAAATGCTATATATTTTTAGGTTATAGATTTTTTAGGCTCTGTTAAGTAAGATATGATAATAATTTTAAAAATTATTGGCGTTAATATTATTTAAATAAACTTTAAACTATAGCTAATAGTTCTCATTTAATAATATCAGTAAAATACCCTAATAAATAGATTTACCCAGGGTAATCGCATCTAATAAGTCAATTACCACCGTTACATCGGCAACGGCAGTGGCTGGGCTTAACTACCGTCGTGATGATATTGAGTAGACGGCAGTTATGAAACAAAACTACGACACCTGTTCGATTCTACATCAGTAGCCTGGATGCGGATGCACAGCAGCACAATCGGGTGATTCGGTCTCATTAGAGTATTGAAAAGCCGTGTGACCCCGCAGAGTTTTCCTCCGCAAGAGAACGCGCACCAAGAGACAGTCTGCATTGGGTGCTAGATGTCACCTTTAATGAAGATGCTAGTCGGATTCGCCAGGATCGTGCTGCCGAAAACCTGGGGTTGTGGCGCCATTCCATTTAAGTGTCAACTTATTGAAGCGCGAACCATCCAAGCTGAGTCTAAAGATGAAACGGTATAAAGCCGGGCTCGACAACAACTTCCTCATGAAAATCCTGGCGGCTAGTACGGCTGAGTGAGGAGTTGCCCCAGGTAGATGCAAGACGAAGCGTAACTAGTTTAAGGAGCTGATGGACTAACTTAACCAGCTCCAACTCCAGGATAACCAGTACTGGTTTGATACAAACACACTAATTATAGAGCTTTGTTCGGGGCAGAGCCTGAATTGTTCAGTCAAATTTTCAACCAGGTTTCGGCAATTTGAGACCTCGATTAAGATGCGATTACCCAGTCAATTATATAATAATTTTGCAGATAACAGAAATACCTCAACAAATTAGAAATAAAGCATTTAGATAAATTACATTAACTTCAGTAATTGTATATAGGAAGCTAGCTCAAAAAATAGTTTATAAAACTTAACTTTAAATACTTTGTTAAGTATATATAACTTTAAGTAAAAGCCTTGATTTGTGAAAAATGCTGAAAATAAGAATAACTTGGCAATTTTTATTCTTTATTGAATCCCCGAGATAATCATTAACTTATATTAAGACAAGATTTAGATATGATAATTTAAAATTAGATATGATAATCTAAAAATTGAAAAATCAATATCGATCTAAAAAGGAAGCAATTGGCAATAGAACTTTTCTATGGAAAAGATTGGATTTTTTCTATGGAAAAGATTTCAATCCTTTGGTTTTTTTGATAGATCAAAAAAATCATTTTTAGAATTTATTCTGTACGTTTAATGTGAATTAAATTATAGAACCTTTGTAATATCTTCGATAATTTAAAATTACCATTTTTGACTAGCTTTAGAATCCTTATTGAATAAAAGGTAATTTTAATTCACATCAAGCGTTCGGTTTGAAATTCTAACTTCAAATGTAAATTTCCCGAGCAAAATAGCATCAATTTAAAGGAGATTTTATCAATGAGTATTGTGGCTAAAGTGATTGCTCAATCGGATCTTTCTGAGCGATTTTTAAGTAGTGCTGAGTTAACTCAACTTCAAGATTTTTTCAATCAAGGTAGTGTACGTATTAGCGCTGCCCAAAAATTAGCAGCTAACGAACAGAAGATTGTTGATGAAGGCAGCAAGCAGTTCTGGTCTAGTTGCCCCAATACCCCCAGTAATAGCGGTGACCCGAAAAAAACTGCCCTTTGCCAACGCGATCAAGGTTGGTACATTCGTTTAGTGAGTTATTGCATACTAGCTGGTAATTCTAAGCCTCTAGAAGATATTGGACTGGATGGTATGCGCGATATGTATATCTCTCTAGGAGTTCCCCTTACTAATCTAAAGTTAGCAATGCGCTGCTTAAAGTCAGTTGCTATGGGTCTATTAACTTCCGAGGAAGCTGCCCTAGCTGGTCCTTACTTCGATCAGCTTGTACGTGCCTTTTAAGGTCGATCGCTTTTAACTCTCTTAAAGAACTTGGTTCAAGCCTAGAAAGGAATCAAAAATTCTAGGTTCTGAGGCGAGACAGGTTCAAGACATAAAAGCGTATTTTTTCTGTACTTAAACTCCGTATTAAAAAATAAGAAATAGCCATGCAAGACACAATTACTTCCCTCATTAACCCTGCTGATGAGAAAGGTCAATATCTTGAGGGTAATGAACTAGAAAAACTCAAGAAATACTTTCAAACTGGTACTCTGCGGGTCAAAGCAGCTAATCAGATTGGGTCGAGTGTTGCCAGTATTATCAGTGAAACAGTTGCCAAAAGCCTACTATATGGAGACATTACACTCCCTGGTGGCAATATGTACCCCACAAGACGCTATGCAGCTTGTCTGCGGGATTTAAGCTACTTTTTGCGTTATGCAACTTATGCCATGTTGGCAGCTGACACCTCTATCTTGGATGAGCGAGTTCTAAATGGCTTGAAGGACACCTACTCATCTCTTGGAGTTCCTATTGAGCCAACGATTCAGGCTCTTCAGGCTATGAAAGAAGTAGTTACTCGGCGGGTGGGGACTGAAGCAGGTCAAGAAATGGATTTCTATCTCGATCACATTATTAATGGTCTGGGATAGGTTCTAAAAATCTTCCCCTAAAGCCTACTCTTTCTTACGGGTAGGCTTACTTGAGAAATTATTGCTGAAGTCAACCTATTATTATGTACGCTTCTAATAAAACCCAGGAGCAATATCCCTGGTGGTCGGGAAATGCCCGATTTATTGACTTATCTAACACGTTTATTGTGGCTCACGTTGCTCATGCTGCCCTAATTATGTTGTGGGCTGGAGCATTTACCTTATTTGAGTTAGCCGTCTATTCTCCTGATGAGCCACTATACACTCAAGGACTAATTTTGTTGCCGCATTTGGCGACTGAAGGGTGGGGCATAGGCTCAGGAGGAGCTATTGTCAATACTTACCCCTGGTTTGCGATCGGTGTAATTCATATTGTTGCGGCAGTCGTATTAGCAGGTGGAGCCTATTTTCATCGCACTCGACTGCCATCTAGCTTAGCGAAGGCTGGAGAAAAAGCTGCGAAATTTGATTTTGAATGGCAAGATGCTCGCAAGCTCGGCTTTATTTTAGGACATCACCTAATCTTTTTAGGTTTAGGTGCATTGTTGCTCGTTGTCAAAGCACAATTCTTTGGTGGTCTTTATGATGCCAATTTGGATCGAGTGCGCCTAGTCACGTCTCCGACCCTCGATCCTGCTATCATTTGGGATTATAAAACCCATCTGTTTGATGTCAAAAACTTGGAAGATCTAGTAGGCGGACACATATATGTAGCCGTGTTACTTATCGCAGGAGGTGCTTGGCATATCCTGAGACCACCCTTTAAGTGGGTTGAGCGAGTCTTCCTTTTTTCGGGGGATGGTATCTTGTCTTATTCCTTGTTTGGCATTGCCTTGGCAGGATTTGCTGCGTCTTATTACTGTGGCTTTGATACACTGTCCTATCCAGAGAAATTTTACGGTCCCACTTTAGAATTGAAATCGGCATTTTTGCCACGCTATATTGAGTCTCAACCAACCCAAGCCGAAGGTTATACCGTCCGTACTTGGTTGGCTAATGCTCATTTTTACTTGGCATTTTTCTTTTTACAAGGAGGCTTATGGCATTTTCAGCGAGCAATGGGCTTTGATATTAGCAAGGTACTAAAAAACTGGCAGCAGAATCTGATGTTAGCAAGTGACAATCCACAGTTAGCGTATCAGCAGCCAAGGCAGTCACAGCCTCAGACTTTTCCTTTGCTACAATACGGAATGCCTCAAGCTGAACCTCAACCCTACCTCAAACAAAAACAACCCTTTGATGACTATTTTTATCGTCCGTCTCGAGGAATTGAGCAACCTGACTTGACAACGATCGATGGGATTGAGAATACACTGTATCAAACCACTTATCAAACCAGAAAATACAGTTTTTATCAATCTCCTAAGCAGTCGAAGGCTAAGGAAATGTTTGGATATGGTAGTAATAGCTCGACGCAACTGTACGAACAGCCAAGGACTCGGACTAAAGCGTCGCCTTATTCCCAACGAATTGAAACAGTGTTTTATGAACCCAAACATAATCGCAACTCATCAGGAAAAACTCATATTTCTGAAGTAGCAACCCCAGTAGCCAAAGAGAATAACTAGGCTAGTTAGTTAATACTTTTAAATTAACGATTTAACTATCTCATGCTTGGTTGAGTTGACATAAGCTCTTGCGTTCAAGGCAGGGGCTTATGTCGCACGTTAAGGTAAAGGACAAAGAGGTAAGGAGAATATCCAGATATCTTTACCAAATGACAAAAGACTAATGACGAATGACACTCAAGACTAATAATTTTCACAACTCAGATAAGATTGCTATAGAACCTGAGATAATCAAAAATTAGCTTTCGAGAAATGTACTATGCTAGAGAATTTAGAAAGAGCCTTAGTTGAAGCTCTTGAGGACGAATATAAAGCTCGTGCGACCTATCGACTGGTAATTAATAAATTTGGACAAATTAGACCGTTTATTAACATTCTGGAGTCCGAAGAAGGACATATTCAAGCATTGCTTTCATTATTTCAGAAGTATCAAATCCCCATTCCCGTAGATAATTGGGCAGAAAAGGTTACAGTGCCTGCTTCGGTTTTAGAAGCTTGTCAGATTGGTGTTGAAGCAGAAATAGAGAATGGAGAGATGTATCGACGGTTATTAGCTGTAACCGAAGAATATCCAGATGTTCGGCGAGTTTTTTCCAACTTACAACGAGCATCCCAAGAAAATCATCTACGTGCTTTTCAACGTCGTGCAGAGCAACTTGCTGACATAACTGCTTCGCCAGAACGACAAAATGCTAACTTCACCAGAGGTAAAGGAAGAAGACAACATCATGGTGGTTGTGGTGGCAGAAGACATCGCTACTGTTAGTTAATATTGTTAGCGTGTGAAAATGTCTTTTTTCCTGCCTCCTGCCTGCTTTTCTAATTCATCGCTGTTGTTTCGGCAGTTCGGTTGGCTGCCATATTAGCAATTTCGCGATCGATAAAAAAGATCCCCTGTCCTTCCGTACCTATTAGCTTAATTTTGTCCAGAATGCTTTTGAACAAAAATTCTTCCTGATGTTGTTCGGTGACATACCATTGGAGGAACTGAAGGGTAGCATAGTCTGGTTCGGTATTGGCTAGATGCACTAGATCGTTGATTTTACTGGTAACGAGTTGTTCGTGTTCGTAGATTTGCTCAAACATTTCTGTTAGAGAACTAAAATCAGTGGGTGGTGCTTGCATCCCACTAATAGTTGCTAATGCACCTGTTTCTTGCAGATAGTTGAGTAGGCGGCGCATATGCATCATTTCTTCATCGGCGTGTTGACTTAAAAAAGTGGCACAGCCATCGAGGGCTTTGTAAGCGCACCAAGAACTCATTTGCAGATAGAGATGGGAAGAATAGATCTCTAAGTTAATTTGTTGGTTAAGGCGATCGATAGTTTTTTGAGATAGCATAATTTGTCCTTTTTTGTTAGTCAAAATTGAATATAGGTTATTGAATCATTCCCAGATAAATGGGCTGGCAGCACTGACAAAGCGACAATTATTAAAAAAGCGAAGCTCGATAATGTTTCCAACAATGCCACCTGCTGAATTTTAGCAGTGCAGTACCAGTTCTTTTGCCAGATAATTAGAGCGAACTTAATTAGTGATACTCCAAATGCCGAAGCTGTAATTGGTGATAGCCAGCCAGTCAGGCAAAGTAATAGAGCGATCGCACTAGCTATTCCATGAAAGATAATAGCTGGAATAACTGCAGCAGTTTTGATTTTCCGCAGCTTAACGGTAAAAATGGCAGTGGAAAAGAATAATGTATTTAGTAGCCAAAGAGCGAGCGCAATTTGGGAAATCGTGCCAGTAGCTACTGTTATAAAAACTCGCCCAAACTAATAATCTTGGTTTCCAGCTTTTAGGCTGCTTAATTTGCCAAACTAAGGGATGTTCTGCTTGAAAGCCACAGAAAGCACAAATCAATCCCAGGGTCGTTCCCCACGTCCACTGTTGGGCGGCAGCAGCCCCCGTAAGAAATGATACTATGAGCATCACATAAACCCCGTGTTCTGGAGAAAATGTCGGACGATACAACTGTTGGGACTTTGGTAAATGGGAATGAGTCGCGATCGAGGTCATTTGATTTATCGATTACACAGTTGCTCTGATGCTTGGAGAGTGGGTAGTTGACTACTTTCCATAATTGCTATACGCGAGTTGTGGTTCTAGCTCCTTGCTGTTCGCGATCGCCAGAAATTTTCTGAGGACTTCGAGACAGCTTGAGGATAAAAATAGTTCCTGCCATAACGACTGCGCCACCGATAATCCAAGCTAGAGAGGAACCTGGATGTTGGAGGAAAGTAGCAATTTGATAGAACATAGTGGCTACCCAATAACCCAAACCAGTCGTCCATCCGGCAACCAAAAGCGTCCAACCCAAATTGGTTTCGCGGTAAACGGCACCTGTCGCGGCAACGCAGGGAAAGTACATTAGCACGAATAAGAGATAGGCAAAAGCTGCTGTCGTAGTGTTGAATCTTTGGGACATCTGACCGAACGTTCCCACGGCTATTTCTTGTTCTTCGGCAACCAACTCTGGGTCTCGGACATCGCCGATATTCAAACCAATAGGATCGAGTATTTGATTGCCCAGATCGGCTAAATTAGCGGGAATACTGACAAAAGCCGCAGCAATACCATCCCAAAAATCAAATTCTGCTTCGGTTACTTCTCCCGATTCTGCAACTGCTAGCTGAGTGTAAAGAGAGTCGAGAGAACCAACCATCGCTTCTTTGGCAAATACTCCTGTAAAAATCCCCACTGTCGCAGGCCAATTTTCCTGACGAACACCCATCGGCGCAAAGACAGGAGTTACGGCTCGGCTGGTAGCTGAGAGGATCGAATCTTTGCGGTCTGGCTGACCGAAAGAACCATCCGTACCAATAGAATTTAATAAGCTCAAGACCATTACCATTAGTACGATTACTTGACCCGCTCTGAGTAAAAATCCCCTCAGCCTGTCCCAAGCGCGGATCGCAATTCCTTTGGGTTTGGGAATGTGATAGGGTGGCAACTCCATGACAAAGGGGGAGGCTTCTCCCTGCATGATCGTGTTTTTCATCACCAACCCCGTAAAGATCGCCGCAGCAATGCCGATTAAATATAAGCCGAAAACTAGGTTTTGTCCGTTACGAGGGAAGAAAGCCGCAGCAAACAAGGCATAGACGGGTAATCTCGCCCCACAAGACATAAATGGATTCATCATGATCGTCATCAGGCGATCGCGTCTATTTTCTAGAGTCCGAGTCGCCATAATTGCGGGTACGTTACAGCCAAAACCCACTAACATCGGCACGAAGGATTTGCCAGGCAATCCCACTAGACGCATCAATTTATCCATGACAAAGGCTGCCCTTGCCATATAACCAGAGTCTTCCAGAATCGAAAGAATGACAAATAGTAAGCCGATTTGGGGAATAAAAGTCGCTACGGTTTGGATCCCGCCACCAATAGCAGTGATAAACCCAATTAACCATCCTGGGGCATTGAGGGATTCTAGCCAAGCTTGAGGCGCATCTACAAAAACCGTACCAAAGGAAATATCGAAGAAATCGATAAATGCACCACCGATATTAATGGCAATGAAAAACATCAGGTACATTACCACTAAAAATAGAGGAATACCAATCCAACGATTGAGGACAAATTGGTCGATTCTATCTGATGTAGTAGTACTAATATTTCTAGTCTGTCTGACCGAACTTTGCATCAGGCTGCGGATAAAGCCATAGCGACTATCGGCGATAATAATATCTATATCTTCATGTAATAGTTGGTGAATTTTACGGCGATTTTCAATAACAATACGGTCTAATTCTTTTCCTTTGAGTTCGGGTGCAACTCGATCCTCGTATTCCAGTAATTTGAGAGCAAACCAACGAGTAGAAATCTTTTTATTGCGTCCCTTGTCCTCAACTAAGGGTTCAATTTGATTGAGACTATCTTCAATCACTGCGGGGTAAGCTACCACTGTCGGCAAATTACCATGATTATCAAGCAATTCATTAATTCTACTTCTGAGAATGTCGATCCCTTCTCCCAAAAAAGCACTAACGGGAATGACATAACAACCCAATCTTTGAGACAAAACCTCGGTATCGATATCTAACTCTCGTTCTCGCGCCACATCGATCATGTTTAGTGCTGCTACCATCGGTACGCGCATTTCCATAATCTGAGTGGTTAGGTAGAGGTTGCGTTCCAAATTAGAAGCATCGACGATATTAATGATTAAATCCGCTTCTCCAGACAGGAGATAATCCCGGGCGATTAACTCATCTAGTCCGGTGCTTTCGTCTTCGGCATCTAGGGAATACACCCCAGGCAAATCAACAACGGTAACTTCCACACCGTCATGTTTATACTTACCTTCTTTGCGATCGACCGTCACCCCAGGCCAATTTCCCGTACGCTGGTTAGCCCCCGTGAGATCGTTAAACAGAGTAGTTTTTCCACAATTAGGATTGCCAATTAAAGCGATCGTCTGTTTTTTCATCTGTTTACCTATCAATAATTAGCTGTTATTTCTTTACTGGGCGAACAGCCGTTCGCCCCTACGGTAATTCCTCGATCACTAATGCAGCAGCCTCATCCTTACGCAAACTTAATTTAAAGCCCCGCACCTTGATTTCTACTGGATCGCCTAGTGGAGCGACGCGGGTAACGGTAAACTCGGTACCGGGAGTTAAACCCATTGCCAATAACTTTCTCTTGTAGGCTTTCTTAGTGGGATCGTCCATTGCCTCAAAACGAGCTACTTTCCCCTGTTGATTGACTTTTAAATCTCTTAATGTCGTGGCACTACTTTCCATTTCATTCACCTCTTGCACTTCAACTAAATAATCAAACGGCTTGTCTGATACGAGAATTCGCTTCGCCATCCCACCGTCGATACCAATGCGAGTTTCCCCCACAGCGACCAGTAAGTTACCTGCCAAATTTTGCACCACTTCAATCGCCATACCTGGAGCTAATCCCATTCCCAGTAACCGCTCGATCCCCTGTTTACTTTCATAGCCAGCGATCCACAGGCGATCGCCTACCCGAGCCTTTGCCAATGGCATAAGAGAGCGTTGGGAGCGATGGTTTTCAGTTTCTCTTGAGCGATCGCCTTCTCGATGTCGATGACGGTGTTGTTCGTTACTATTGCTGGGATTCATTGTCTGCCTCCTGCTCGCTCATCTCATCAACTCTTTGGCATGGAAACTATGTTCTCAACTACATCAGCCACAACAGTTACGATCGCCCTCGTGAGCTATTCCTGCACCAAGGCAATTTGCTCGTCTTAAATGTCGATGAACCCAGATCCCCTTGTAGTTTTACTACGAACTCAAACCTCTTAGTAGTTGTTGAGATGATCTTTCATTTAATTACCACGATCTACTAATATCATGGTTAACTTGATGACTATCTTTCTCTTAACAGATGTTTAAGTTTTCACTAAAGTTAGAGGGTACATTTAGCACCTTGTAAGGCAAATTTGAGAATTCAATTTGAAAGGTTAAAAATTCTTAATCTACAATTTTTTTACTATAGCTAAGGTCAAAATTTTTAGACGTATTCCCTATTATTAAGAGCTTTGAGCGGCACGAGCGGTAATGCGCTCGCCTAATTTGTAGAAATAAATAATACTGATGCTATTATTATCAGTAACTTTTTTGTAGTTAAAGAAATATTAAAAGTATATTGAGTGCTTTCGAGGTGAGCTCGAGACAGCAGCAAATTAGTGAATTATCAAAAATATTTTCTATTTAGAAAATTTGATATCAATATTTTTCTCTTCGTTATAAAGAGGAACGACTATAGAGAGCTCTGTGCTCTTTAAATTACAGGGTAAGCGCAAGAAAAAAGTGAGCAAAATATGCTAGACGAGAGAACAGCAAATTATCTCTAAAGCAGCATGAATCAAGATTTTGCTCGTCAATCAGAATTAGGCAGCGAAGCTAAGCAAACGTTACAGCAATGGCTGTCATACTTCAAGAGTCTCGAAGACCCTAGAGGGGAACAAGGAAGAAAACATAGTTTTTTGAGTGTAGTGACAGCATGGGCAAATGAACATCGCTTAATTTTCGGACAGGTAAAAGTAAACACTAAAAGCAATGAAATCACGGCGATTCCTCAATTACTAAATTTATTCGATTTGACAGGTTGTATTATCATGCGATGGGAACACAAACCCTCCTCACCGCACTATTTGTTCGGCGATGAGGAGATTATACCAATTGGAAAAAGTAATGAGAGACTTAGTCAATCTCAATTTCGATATATCGTCATTTCAGCATTATTATCCATCTCACTACTTTAGGTAAATGGTATTACATCCTCAGTCTTAAAGGAAACCATCCTACTTTACATTCACAGGTGCAACAGTGTTTTAACCAGCACAGAATTCAACCCGATAGTCCAACTAAACATTTATTAGTGGAGCCATCCGCCAACACTAGGGAATTGAGAATTAATTGCATTGGGTTCTTGATGTGACATTCAACGAAGATAAGTCGCGAGTTCGTCGAGGACATAGCCCTGAGAACTTTACTCTTTTTAGAAAAATGGTGATTAGTTTACTCCATCAAGAAGTTGAGTCTCAACGTAGTTTAAGACAGAAAACTAAATTGGCTTCCATGAATTGCGATTATATGCTTAAAGTTTTAAACACTGCTCTACAATAGCATTTCTTCTTTCCAAATTTTCTTGCGCTTACCCTGCTTTCCCTTGGCTTATCTAGTGTTGCTTATATGAAATCTAAAAAAAAATGCTACACATAGATCTTATAAGGTAGAAGGCAGGAGGCAGAAGGCAGAAGAAGAAATTATTGGCTTTACCCACTTTGGTCATCTGTAGCAAACATTTAAGTATTTCATCTTATTTTCGGACAAGTCTATTGGACTTGTCTTCAGTTCAGAGAGTTACAATCTATCCATTGGGGCATTGAATGCTATCATAGAGCCTTAAAATAATTATGTGGTTTATCTAAATTTCAAGTGTGAAAGACAGAGGCTATGGTTACTCATGTGTTTTGCTCTTTAAGAGCCTTTTGCCAATTGGAATTGATGAGAATAACTGAAGAAATTGAGACTTGGTATTTTCTCAAAAAAGAACTCTCTTTAAAAGTGTCCAGAGAATTTATTAAGAAGCGATTATTTGCCTCAATTTCTTTGCCTACATAGCTTGGTTTTTCTGTCAATGCGAAACTCCTAAGATGTCGATCGCGAGACTGAATTTATAAAATTAGTCTCAAATTAGTCTCAAAACAGATTGTTAGAAGAAATAAATAAATTATGAGTGATTATACTCCCGTAAGTAGCAAGTTGTACGATCGCCTGAGAGCTACGGCGATAATGAATCAAAAATGTCATATAAGTTATCGCAATGAAAATAACGAACTAACTGAAGTACGGGGTTCGATCGTCGATGTCTATGCTGCCGACGGTGCCGATTGGTGTAAACTAAACGACGATACGGTCGTTCGTCTCGATAAAATTGAGTCTTTCGAGCTAAATTAAGATCTTATAGTTCTTAACTAACATACTGTCCTAACAATCGGTATTATCGGCACAGTTTTTTGCTTCTTTGAGGTAATGGATGACTTTTTGTTACGAAAATAACAATTTGTCACTACTTTTTTGGTGTTTGATGCAAGATCGAATTATAGGAATAGACATTTCCAGTCCTCCAGCGATACGCCAGGAAGGATTTGAAAAATGAGCGAAAAAAACTATATTTTAATCTCGGCAACTATTTTTGCTTTAGTTGCAACCTTACATCTAATCAGACTGTTAGCTAACTGGACATTTCAAATTGGTGCTGTGACAGTTCCGCTCTGGGGCTCCTGGCTGGGACTTTTCATCGGAGCTACATTGAGCATCTGGGCATTTCGTCTACTATCTCAATGGAACATCAGTCACCAATAATCACGAGCGTTCGCTCGGAAAAACTGTCTACTCTAAGATTGGCGATTACCTTTCGATGGCAACTTAAACTTAGTTAAGGCAAACAGACGGTAATCGTCAATTTTTTATTGAAATTGAATTGTGTAAGCAGATCCATACATCTTCGAACGGTGTAGAGTATCGGTGATATTTTTATCCTCTCTGGGTTTGCGTCTTGTGAAATTGGCTGGCAAATTAAGAAGAAATGCGAAGTTAGTCAAAAAAAGTAACTTTTGATACAGAAAATATAGTATATTTATGATGGAAGGAAAAGGAGGAAGGAAAAATGTCTATTCAAACTCAAGCTCGCTCTTTATTGATGCGCCATCACAAATTGGTCATGAACCGCGAAAGATCGATGTTAGCTCGTGCTGCTGCTGATATCGGCGTAGATGTCGATCCCAATTATCACAATCACATTCAAGGCAAGACCATTAATGATTTTGGTACTGTTTACGACCGCTCTAATGCAGCTATGAGCTAATAATTAAATAGTCAAATTATTAGTTTATTTAAAAGACAATTAAATAATTTAAAAGCAAACGCAGCTCGATTTTGAGTGCATGATTATAACTTGAGGTGTAATTCCAATTTGGAAGCACCTCTTTTTAATGTTTGCTAGCGTACCAGAAATCAAGTGAGACATGGAACTATTAAGTTTAACTATTAGTGCCGAAAAAGCGCTCGTCAAACTATCAGAAATATCCTCACAAGTTCCTCAAATTAGCTAGCTATAACAGAAACTAAGAACGAGGTACTTAATATGATCGATAAAATTTTGGTTGCAATAGACCGTTCCGAAAGAAATAAATCCGTCTTTGATTCGGCAATACTCTTAGCCAAAACTACAGGGGCAACTTTATTGTTGCTCCAAGTTTTAACTGAAGACGAAGCGGACTATCCCGTATTACCTACCTATGCTTACTATCCAATCGTGGACGATCGCAATTACAACGTATATGAAGAAAAGTTGGCTGAGTATAAGCAGTGGGGAATCGATTTATTACGAAATCTAACCGAAAAGGCAACAGCAGCAGGAGTCAAGACTGAATATAGTCAACTTCAACTAACCGGTAATCCAGGACAGACAATCTGCGAAATAGCCAGTAACTGGTCGGCCGATTTAATCGTAGTTGGTAGTCGGGGCTTAAAAGGACTGAAAGAAATGTTTCTCGGTAGCGTTAGTAATTATGTAACTCACCATGCACCTTGTTCGGTTTTAGTCGTGCATTCAGCAAACGCTAATAGCTCGAATTTAGATACTATTACTTCTAACGAAGAACTCACAGCCAGCCGCTAGCTATAAGAGATTACTAATTATGACCATTAAACTCATTCCTCACAAACCAGATAAGATAATCGGTTTAAATATTGACGGCAGAATTGAAGCTGAAGATATCGACCGCGTAATCGAATCAATTGAAAACAGTCTAAAACTGGAACGGAAAGAAAAATTAAAAATTTATGCTGAGGTTAGTAATTGGTCGGGAATGTCTTTAGAGGCTTTGATAAAAGATCTTAAATTCAGCCTACAACACTTCCAAGATTTTGACAAAGAAGCGATCGTTTCGGAGGGTGGATGGCTCGAATACTTAGCTATATTTGGAAATTTATTATTTTCCAGCATCGAAGTCAAACATTTTACCTTTGCCGATCGAGATAAAGCCTTAGAATGGATCGCTAGTTAGAAATTTTTTTGTTTTTTTGTTTGTCAACTTATTTAGTTGAGAATCGCACGATTAGTCATATTTAAATTTTTACTTTTTAATTTCCAAAACTTTATCTCACAAGTTCTTCAAATTATTAGCTTAGTCTGAAAATAAAAAGGCTCGTAGTGGAGGTTTGTCTATGAAAGCTAATGAAGAACGAAGGATAAAAATTAGTTTTCCTTTTAGTCTCTATTTTCAACAATTAGTTTGTCCTAATACCTATGTAAAATCGCTCAATCCCTTTAGCTTCTGGCGCAGATATAGAAATAGGTATTTAGAAACTTGTTGGGAAATTAATCTAGTTCGCTACTTAGAACGCTGTTTAAAAATCGAGTGGCAGCCAGTACAACAGGAACGAGAACAGGATATCGAACTAATTAGAAGTTTTACCAAAACTGGTGTTTATCGAGGTCTGCCTTGGAAAAAGACACCCCAGAATACCATTTTGATTGCTCAGCCTAGTTTTGAGCTAAAGTATCGCGGTGTCACTTATCGTATTAGTGGCATTATGGCAATTAACGGTAATAAACTTCCAATTAAACCCAGCCAAGTTAGTCGAGATAGTTTGCCAATAACTCCTAGTTATAACCAAAATAATAATTCGGAAACATCAAGTAAGATGTTATAAGACAGGATGATTTTATTTGAGTTGAATGAATTACGATGGCAACTAAGTACTCAAATACTATAATTATCCTAAATCATTCATTAGTGCTGGTAAATCTCGTGAATGATTTAGGATTGCTATAATTAGGGTGGTAACTTATCAATTCGCCTCACAAGTCGGTCAAAATTACTATCTCATATAAAATTTCATATTAATCAAAGCATTAGGAGAAAACTTCGATGAATGAACAGCAAAGTAAAACTTGGTGTCCTGCCATTGAATTAAATGAAACTGATGAAGATTTGATTCTCAAAGCAGAAGTTCCAGGAGTTGAAATCAAAGATTTAAATATTCATGCTGAAACAGAATCAGTTTCAATTTCTGGAATTCACGACCAACATAAGTCAACATCTGAAAAAGAGTTAATTTTTTCTCAACTTCATTATGGTCGGCTTCAATGTAATGTTCCTTTACCCGTAAAAGTTCGAGTGGAAAAAGTTAATGCCGAACTTATTGATGGAGTGCTGACTATAACTATGCCTAAGATGTAATTTAGTGAGAATGGTTGCAACACGAGATTAACTAACTCTACTAGTGTAGACAAGCTGCTAGTTTAATTAAGGTTAAATAAATTGTTAACCTGACAATACTAGCCGACCATCTTCCATATGGATGATGCGATCTGCAACATCTAAAATGCGATTGTCGTGAGTTACTATTAAAATGGTACATCCTCGTTCCTTTGCTAGATGCTGCATCAGATTGACCACATCTCGACCCGTCTTACTATCTAATGCAGCGGTAGGTTCGTCGGCTAAAACCAATTTGGGATAACTTACTAAAGCACGAGCGATCGCGACTCTTTGTTTTTGTCCTCCAGAAAGATCGTGTGGATAATAATCAATTCTATCTCCCAACCCAACTGCTTGGAGTATGGCTTTAGATTTATTAATAGCTTCTGATTGGCTGATATTTTCATGTAGTTCGATTGACATTCGTACATTTTGAAGCGCGGTCAGAAATGGTAATAAATTATGAGATTGAAAAATGTAGCCAATGTAGCGACGCACTCTTACTAGTTGCTCTTCATCCGCGCCATTTAGCTCTTCTCCAGAATTTTTAAGACTTCCTGTTTGAACCGATCGCAATCCACCAATTAGTGAGAGTAGAGTCGTTTTACCAGATCCCGAAGGACCCGTCATAATCACAACTTCTCCAGCGTGTAATTCCAAATTGATATCAAACAATATCTGCTTTCTTAACGATTTTTCACCAAAATAATGATTGAGGTTGCGAATTTCGATAATTGATTTCATAGCAGTTTGAGCTTAAAAAATATCTGCCGGATCTGCTGCTCTGAGCTTTCTAACAGCCGACGCTCCAGAAATCAAACACATAATAATCGTTCCTAATAAGACCATGACGGCACGACTGTAAGTCATGGCAAAAGGTAGAAGCGTCATACCTTTAGCAAATTCGTAGGCAATTATGGTTAGTAAGAATCCCGGTATATAACCTAAAACAGCAATAAATATGGCCTGTTGGAAAATTGTCGATAAAAGATAGCCGTGTTTGTATCCCATAGCTTTGAGAGTAGCGTATTCAGCTAGATGTTCGGAAACATTGGTATAAAGAATTTGATAGACGACTACAACCCCGACCATAATTCCCAATCCTACCCCCAGACTAAAAATGAATCCAATAGCGGTGCTGCTTTGCCAATAATTTTTTTCAAACTCGATCAATTCTTCCTTAGAGTAGATACGGACATCATTCGACAAATATTTCTGGAGGTTATTTTTAAAATTTTCAACGTCTGTTCCTGGCTTTAATTTGATTAAACCTACGTTGATAAAACCCGCAGGACGAGTGCGAAAGATCCTGCGAAAGTTGAGATGACTGGTCAGTAAATTGCCATCAGAGCCAAAAGATGTACCCAATTCAAATAATCCAACTACTCGAACTTGACGATTGAATCCACTAGTTTCAATTTCTGTAGTAACGCTGCCTCGCTGCTCGAATAGTTGGACAACCGGACCGAATTCGGAACGAGATTCTCGATCGAATAAAACGACATCGGGAAGTTGGAGTTTATCTTTATTTTCGTCAACCCCCGGAAAATTAAAAACCTTATGGCGCAGATCGAAACCAATGATAAAAATATTACGCCAATAATCTCTGGTTACGGGATTTTTCCACTGAGCCTGCTGTATGTAAATCGGACTGACCAGTTCGACTTCTTCAAAAGCTAAAGCTTGCAAGAGACGGCGTTCTGGAAAACTTCCTAACGCCACTAAAGCGGTAGAGCGAGGACTAATTAAAAAACAATCTCCTACCATACCCTGATAGAGCCGAACTGCACTGTCGTATAAAGCATCGCGAATGCCGTATTGCATAAAGACAATAACGACAGAAAAGACTACCCCCAAAAGAGCTACCAGCAACCTAACTTTTTGATATCTTAGCTGTAGCCAAGCGGTAGGAAGTTTTTGAAACATGATTATTTTCCTTAAAAATCTACTGTGAGATTTATGAGATTAATTAGCTCCCTCGCTAGAGCTTGGTGGCGAGGAGGTATGGATGATGACGTTAGTTCTCAAATTCGTCAATCCCGCTACTCGTTTACTATCTTCTGGAGTCAGACGAATTTTAACTTCAACAACTCTGGCATCTGCATCTGCTACCGGATCCGTACCGAGAACATCTTGAGTGCCAATCAGCAAACCGATCTCATCAACTGTTCCCTGTAACTCTTCGGTTACGCCACCAGTTTTAATGGTTGCTTTTTGACCGAGACGCACTCTGCCAATATCGGTTTCATAAACTTCTGCGGTTACGTACATCTGGTCTGTCTGTCCGATTTCGACTATTCCTCCCTCGCCAACAATTTCACCCGAGCGAGTATTAACTTCTAGAACTCTACCGTCTATAGGCGAGCGCACATAAGCTAGATCTAGTTCGCTTTGAGCTCGTTTGACATCAGATTGGGCAGCTTTAAGTTCTGCAATTGCTACTTGTACATCTACAGGACGAACTTCTGCTACCGCATCGAAAGTTCCTTGTGCTTCGTCTATCTGTCTTTGCACCGTAGTTATGGTGCGATTGAGATTGGCTTGTGCTTCGGCAATTTGTTCTTGGCGCGTTGTGATAATTCGGTTGAGATTGGCTTGTGCTTCCTCGAGTCTTTCTTCGGCTGTTTTCGCCTGTAGGCAAAAGTTATCACGTTCTTGTGCAGATACTGCTCCGTCTCGATACAGCGATTGATAACGACTACATTCGGTTTGAGCATTACGCAGCTCGGCTTCGATCCGCTCGATTGTCGCTTCTTGGGCGCTTTTTTCTCCTTGCAACTGAGCCTCCAAATTGGCGATCGTTGCCCGTTGAGTGGCAATTTGCCCCTGTAATTCAGCTTGAGTACCTTGAAATCTTGCCTTTGCCGCTTGAATATCCCCTTCTTTAGTACCCGCTCTCACTCGTGCCAAGCGAGCATTAGCAACTTCAACCTGGGTTTTTGCTTGCTGAAGTGCAGCCTCAAGGCGATCGCGAGTATCCAGAATCGCGATCGTTTGACCCACCTCAACCTTATCTCCCCGTTGGACTAACAGTTTCTCGACTCGCGATCCTTCAAAGGAGTTGGGAGCAGATAGCTCGATTACTTCTCCTGATGGTTCTATGTATCCTAAGGCGGCAACAGCATCAACGTTTACCGGATCGTCTGAGGAAGTCGCTGAGATATTTTGAGCAGTAGGCTGGTAACTTAAAAAAAAGTAGATATTGACAGCAGTGGTCGCTACACTAGCAGTGACTAAAAGGGTCGTCGTTCTCCGCTGGATCGCTCTGAAAAATAGCTGACTTTTCATCCTATAATTTTTTCTGCTTGCACAGAAGGCAGTTTTAAATAGCTTATTAGCTGTAGATTGCAATTAATTGTTTTGACCTGAATCTTTACGAGCATTGAGCTCGACTTCAAGCTTTTCGATTAAATAAATTGCAGTTCACTAGGACTTTCCTTGTTTATATTTAAGACGGATTATTGAATTTTGTCTGTCGATAAAATCAACACTTGGCTACTTTTTATTTGAAGCTATCTAGCTATTCTAAAATATTAACGAGGTAAATTGTCGTCTATCCAAATTGTCAATCTAATAGTCACCACAGCGATCGCTGATGTAATTATTGGTAATAAAATTAATTCTAGTGGAGTCATGATGGTTGGAGGTTCCTATATTTAATTGAGAGCAAATTTATGATAGCCATAGTTCTCGTTAAGCAACTACTTTACTATATAGCAGTTCTCAAACTCATCGAGGTACAATGTTAATCGCTTTGAGGTAGAAGCCAGGAAACCCAAGGCAGAAGCAAGCGCACTTCTCCACTGTGAGAAACGCTATAATTGATTTTCTCACTAGCTATTCTGACTATAGATCGGCAGCGACAACTTGACAAAATTTCCAGCTTTTAATTGAAATTATAATTCGCTAGAAAATTTCTGGCTTTATTTATTTAAGACCGATTGTTGAATTTTGTCTGTCGATAAAATCGACATCTTACTACTTTTTATTTCAAGTTATTGGATTCAATCTGGTTATTTTGTAAATGACATTTTTATTTTTTCAAATTCAAACTTTGCAAATATCATTATAATCTTAATGACTTAACTCAATAAATATAGATTTCAACTTTATAGATTCAGATCGGATGAGGTAGTCTCGTTTTTAGTTGCTTCAATTTGCTTGCTCGATTTAAAATATTTCAATTTATTTTGAATTATTGATAATAGCTTAAATTTAGAGAAAACAGTTTCTTGTTTGGCTTTATTGGCTTTAAGCCTTAGTTCTAATAGAGATAGAGGTATGACTATGGGCCATAACAGTGAAGCCAACAAGGCAATTTGCAAATGAATTGGATTTTTAAAAGATGATTCTCTATCCTTAACTATTAATAAGATTAAAATACTAAAGTAGCCACATGCAATGAATAAATAGAGAAGTAATAATGTCATATTGGTATTTAACTTATTGACAAACAAACTTGAGTCTTAAAGCAAATTATCTACCCCATTGTTACCAAAATTTAGCAAACTGCCATCTGCAGAAGACAACTCAGCTAACCAGGGATCGTAAGATCCAGCATTGACTGCTCCTAAAGAGCCTTCCGTGAATCCAGTAACAAAAACCCGACCTTCACTATTGACAGTAAGCTCGAAAGGATTGTCAATTTCAGAGGTTCCAAATTGTTGTTGCCACTGCTGGTTGCCATCGCGATCGTACTTGGCTACCCAGATATCATAAGAGCCAGCATTAGCCCCTGCCAAATCGCGATCGGTATATCCCGTCAGATAAAAATTACCAGAATCATCAAAATCGATACTACGAGCAATATCATCCCCAGCAGTACCGAACTGCTTCAGCCATTGACGATCGCCATTGCTGTCATACTTGGCTACCCAAGCATCGTAAGAGCCAAAATTAGTTTCTCCCAAATCTCCTAAAGTCCAGCCAGTGACGTAAACATTATCTTCACTATCGGTAGCGGCATCCCAAGACCAATCATAATCTTCGCTGCCAAACTGCTTGAGCCATTGCTGGTTACCATCGCTGTCATTTTTAGCAACCCAAATATCGTATAGTCCGGCATTGGGTTCTGCCAAATCTCCTAAAGTCCATCCGCTTGTATAGGCATTGCCGTTGCTGTCAGTGGCGATCGCAAAAGCTTCGTCAAAATCACCAGAGCCAAACTGTTCCAGCCATAGTTGATTTCCATCAGTATCATATTTAGCTATCCAGGCATCGGTAGTAAATATCGGAAAAGGACCTACTGCTAATTCACCGGCATTTTCTCCTCCCAAGTCACCGAGTGTATAACCTGTTAGATAGACATTACCAAAGTCATCAACGTCGAGATTGAAAGAATTATCGAGAGAAAAAGTGCCTAACGACTGAGTCCACTGCTGCTCGCCCTCGCTATCGTACTTGGCGATCTCAACATCTCCCAATCCTCCTCCTACATAGACATTACCCAAGTTATCGGTGTCGAGATTTCCAGTAGATGGGGACGACTCCAACCAGTCCAACTCGCCATTGCGATCGTACTTAGCCACCCAAAAAGAATCACCAGACACTCCCGTCACATAGACACTACCGTCGGCAGACTCTACCGCGTCCAGATTCTCAGTTGTCTCGACCGCGTTGGAGGTGTTGGCACTGGCAATACCAACAGATAGATCGGCACCCGAAGTTCCAAATTGTTCGACCTCCTCTAAAACTGGTTCTTCCGATGGCGGATCGTCGAACAAAAAGTAGTCTTCTGTCAGACTCAAATCTGAGACTCCAGGTAATGAGGCAACGAGGTCTAATTCCCCTGCTTGCTGCCAATATATTTTTGTATCGTTAGAAGATGCGATCGCCTGGTAGTCTTCTGGCGTGCCGTGGAGTTGAAGAATGTCTAATTCTGGATCGAAGTCGAGAATTAAGGCATAGTCGTCGGCACCAGAACCAATATAATAAGGCTGGCGCTCATCACCCAGAATAAATCTATCTTGCCAACTGCGGGGGTTTTCTTCTAATGGTGGTCTACCGGGTAAAGGAAATAGCTCAAAAATATCTAGATCGCCAGCAAGAATATCGATTTCTCCCTGTCCTGGTTGGTCAGCAGCGGGATCTACAGCTAATAAAACATCTTTTCCTTGTCGCGTCAAAAGAGTGTCATTTTTTTCGGCTCTACCGAGAACAAATGCATCACTTCCCGGAGTACCAAGTATGAGTCCGAGTAACTCTAAAACTATAAAATTTTGAGTTAGCTCGTATAAATGAGCTGGTAAGGAAGAAATCTGTGAAATTACATCTTGAAACGAAATTCTTCCTAAATAAGAATCGATGATATTTAAGAATGGTGGAGAGGTTTGTTTATCTGGTTCGAGCGATAAAAACTCGGGTTTTGGCAACTCATCGTTCGACAAATCCTTTGAGATGGGGGAGTTCAAATTATTCATGATTTCTCCATTCGACCGGCAATGTCAACTTCTCAAAGCTGTAGGGTCATATATGTTATTTTCCAGTCAAAAAATCTAGGTGTACGCCTTGCTGAGCCCGTAACTTATCTGTCGTACCTTCAAGCTGTAGCTCGCCGTTCTCTAGCAATACGATCCAGTCGGCACGTCCGATCGCACTCGAGCGGTGGCTAATTAAAATAGTCGTTTTATTCTGCCGATAAGACAAGAGTCGATCTAATACCTTAGCTTCTAGTACGGGATCGAGGGCGCTAGTAGATTCATCTAAAATTAGTACGGGAGGATTGTTGATAATTGCTTGTGCGATCGTCAGACGTTGTCTTTGACCTCCCGAAAGGTTGGCACCATACTCTCCCAAAACGGTTTGATATTTATCTGGCATTTGACTGATAAATTCATCGGCACCAGCTATCTGACAAGCTGCGACAATTTGTTCGAGCGTGGCATAGGGAGTGCCAAAACGAAAATTGTCAATAATCGAGCGACTCCAAAAGTGTGATTCTTGGGGCACTAGGACCACTTGCTGTCGCAAGCATTCTAAAGATAAATCTTGTTGATTGTAGTTGCCAAAGCGAATATTACCAGACTCAAGAGAGTATAAACCGACAATTAGTTTCGCCAGAGTACTTTTGCCACAGCCAGATTTACCAATTAAAGCGGTGACTGTGCCACCGGGAATAGTCAAAGAAAAATCTCTTAGTAAATTGACTCTTCCAGCGTGGTGAAAGTTCAGGTTAGTACAAACGATGTCTGCTTCGTCAGAGATTTCCGTCCAAGATTTGTTGCTGTTGCTTCGATCTTCTGGTGTAGCGTCAATTACTTCGCTAAGCCGCTGTGTAGCGGTTTTAGCACGGGCAAATTCATCAACAAAACCGATCGCGGTGACAATTAGACCAGCAAAATTGCCATTCATACTGTTGAAAGCTAACAATTGACCGATAGTCAATTCTCTGTCGATGACCAAGCTACTACCCAACCATAGTATGACCACAGTGCCTATCCCAGAAACTAACTTAGAAAAAACACCATTGATAATGCCAATCTGAATCGTACCAAAAGTTACATTAGCCAAACGACCGAAGCGGCTTTGAATTTCTTCCCAAGCTTGAGGCGCAGCATTAGTAGTTTTAAGATTCAGTGCACCTTTAAAGGTTTCGACTAAAAAACCCTGGTTTTCAGCAGCAGTAACTAAAACCGTACGAGTTTTATGTTGTAGGGCGGGTAGAAAAATGACAGTGCAGAGTGTCATACTCGCAGCAATACCAACGGCAGCGGCAGTGAGTTTCCAACTATAAAACAGCATAAAAGCCAGTGAGATGGTGCCGATAAAAACTTGGCTGGGCAAGCTGATGACGACTTGAGAAACTAGCTGATTGATTTCGCGGATGTCTCTCAGACGACTGACGATTTCACCACTGCGACGAGCTTCGTAATAACTCAAAGGTAAGCGCAAAATTTGTCTTCCGAAGGCGAGAACTAATCCTAACTCAAGTCGTTGGGCAAAATGAGAGATGAGATTAGATTGAACAAATTGAAGCATACTGCTAAAGAGGTTCATTACTACTACCCCAATAGCTACAACCGTAAGCAGTTGAGTATCTCCTCGTACTAATACATCATCGGTGAGAATTTGAAACAGAAAAGGGGTCGCCAGAGACAGAATTCCAATGACTAAGTTAATTAAAAATGCTTCAGTCAGAATCCCTCGATAAGGCCAAACTCGTTTGAGAAAACGCCCAAATCCACCTACGCGATCGCTCGGTTGTTCCTCGAACAGGATGGGGTCTGGCACCAATAACAGCGCGATGCCATTAGTCCAACCAGCAATTAGTTCTTTACTAGTTAGATAACGGATTCCCACAGCAGGATCGGCTATAACATATTTTCTACGCTTTTTTCCGTATAGTACGACCCAATGATTGCCTTTCCAGTGAATAATTGCCGGTAGAGGAACTCTGTTAAGACGCTTGAATAGTCTACTAGTGATTTTGACTTGCCGGACGTTAAACCCCAGGGTTTCCGCTCCTCGTCTCAAACCTAATAGAGTGGTACCCCTTTGTCCAGTACCGACAATCTCTCGAATGCGATTGATAGCGAAGGTGCGTCCGTAATGTTTGGCAACAGTGGCAAGGCAAACCGCACCACAGTCTTCTTCACTGTGCTGTAAAACTGTCTGGTATTTCATGAAAATATAAAATATGTATGTGGATTGTCCAGAATTAGTTTTGTTTAGATCGCGACCATAGTAGATAGAGGTTGGCTTTAGCAAACGACACAGATAGCCAACCAGGTTATTTTGACTCCAACTCAAACAAGTCAAAATTTTTTCATCAAAAAATAAAATAATTGCAATCTATTCTATTTCTCTATTTCTGTCTTTTAAACCGCGTCCACTTTGAAACCTGTAGTTTTTTAGATAATTGTTCGAGGGATTGTCAATTTCAAGTTCTAATAAATTAAAAATAAACAAGTCTTAGGATTAGGCTTGCCTACCTAAGACTCGTTCGGTAAACTTTTAAACTGCAAAAAATGAGTTTTTTGCTTAGCTCAATCGCTAATAGCAAGGGCTAATGGAGCGACCGAGCTTATTAAGGTAGCAAGAAGAGCTAGTTGTTTTACGATCCTATGTGGGTAGGATCTTACTATAATATTGCGCCAAAAGCCGGGACTATTCCAAGTATTGGCTCAAGCATATCCTGAGCAGTAGCAGGTATTCCCGTAAAGAGGTCTAGGGCTGTTTCTGCAGTGGTTTGGGCAGCAATAAGCGGTAATAAAGGAAGTTCACCTAATTCAAATTCTACTTCCTGAACTCCACCTAGTAAAATGTCTTGACCTCCAGAAATAGCTTCAGCTGCTTCATTGGAAATTTCTTCAAATTGAAGAAAATCTAGTTGAGAAGCGGTATTATTTTTTCCCATCATTTTAATTCGTATCTCCTAGTATACTCAAAAATTTACAGTCGAAAAAACCCATTCAAAATTTAATGTTTCTTTCTCGACTAAATTCATTTAAACTTAGTATTTTGTTTTTGTCAGTCGAAAAATTATACATTCAAAATTTATTTTAGTTGAATATTTCTACAATCGAACTAATTAAGTTGAATATTTCTACAATCGAACTAATTAACAATTAATATAATAATTAATATATAGTTCAGTTCCTAAAATTTTGTTTTAATAATGTATCTTTTGTTTTAAAATGTATCTAGCTGAGATTGAAGCTAACGTAAATAAATGACTTGTTAAGTGTCGGTAAACGAAATTGTGGCATTCCAAGCTCCACACTGGCAACTTAATCAGAGCAGATCGAAGCAATAAGCTGTATCGGCAAAAGTAAGCTAGGTTAAACAATTAAATGTCGAAATGTTTCATTAATCAACAAGTAAATCAAAAACATTTTGAATTAAAATGTTTAACGGTACTTTATATTGTAAAAATATAGTTTTAAATTTGCAGAAAAAACAAAAAATAACTAGTTAATCAGCTAGTCAATAACCGCGAGCGAACGATCGATTTTGCCTATCTGCTAGATTAGGCAACCAAGTTGGATTCACACTAACAATTATCAATTATGCTAAGTAATCTTAATGCCAAATCTCTCGAGCTTAATCGGGATGCTGATTCTCTCCGTCCCGTGGCTCCAGAAGAATTTTTGCCTCGGATCGACTGGTGGGTGACTATCGGAGGATTCATCTTTATCGCTATCTTCGGTGCAACGATCGCTCTAACTAGCATTCTTAAATACAAAGTAACCATCAAAGCTCCTGCCACCGTGCGTCCGGTTGGCGAACTGCGCATCGTGCAGGCAGCAGTAGAAGGTAAAATCGAACAAATCCCGATCGAAGCCAATCAAACAGTTACCAAAGGGGATATTGTTGCCTATATTGACGATTCCCGTCTTCAGACGCAAAAAAGCCAACTAGAGGGCAATATCGAGCGAACCCAGTTACAACTGACTCAAATCGCCGCTCAACTGCTGGCAACTGAAAGGCAAATTGCTGCAGAAAGCGATCGCATTCAAGGAAATGTTGCCTCCGCAAATGCCGAACTCAGACGTATTCAAAGGGATTATCAAGATAAGTTGGTTACCACTGAGGCGGAAGTTAAAGAAGCAGCCGCCGCAGCCGAGTTAGCTAAAGAGGAAATGACTCGATATCAACAGCTAGCCGATACGGGCGTCATCCCCCAGTTGCAAGTAAAAGAAAAGGAAGCGGCTTACAAAACTGCTTTGGCTCGTTTAGAAAAAGCTCAAGCCGTTCTCAATCCCAGCCAAGCAGGGGTTGAGATTGCCCGAGAACAAATTTTTCAAGCACGAGCTCAAGGGAAGGCTACTCTAGCTTCACTAAATAAAGAACGAGAGCAGCTCATTCAACACGAAATTGAAACCCAAAATCAACTCAGTCGCGATCGCCAAGAACTCCAACAAATAGAAACCGAACTTGAAGGTACGATAGTTCGCGCTTCGGCATCTGGCATCGTTCAAGAACTAAATCTTCGCAACCCAGATCAACTAGTAAGCCCCGGTGATGTTATCGCTCAAATTTCTCCTAGTAAGGCTCCCCTAGAAATTAAAGCTTTGGTCTCTTCACAGGATATCGACAAAGTGGATCTAGGTCGAAAAGTCCAAATGCGAGTGTCTGCCTGTCCTTATCCCGACTATGGCACTCTCAAAGGCACCGTTAAGACAATTTCTCCTGATGCCACCACTCCTCAAGGCAATGGTGTTAATACTTTGGCTGAAACCAATAGTTTGGATGAGGCTCAAACTGTTTATAATGTGACTATCGAACCAGAAACTCTGTCTTTGAATGCTGGCGACAAGAAATGTGCGATTAGATCGGGCATGGAGGGAAGAGCCGATATTATTTCCAAAGAAGAAACAGTGTTAACTTTTGTTTTGAGAAAAGCAAGGTTACTTACAGATTTTTAATCGATCTCTATAAAACGAGAAAATTGTAGTTGCAACGGACTGGGTCACGAGCTGTTTTGTCACCCAGTTATCCCATTACGAATGCTAGCTGACTGACGGACACAAGTGGTCGAAACCTAGAATTGGCGTGGAAAACGGATATTTTACGTAAGTTACAAATCAAAGTAAGCGCTTTTTTTGAGTATTTAATTAACGCGTGGTAACATCCTGAGTGTAAATTAGCCTATCTAGAAAACGGTGTCGTTACTCAAGCAAAATGCTCCAACAAAAGAAATGGAAACTTACAAAATTTTAGGTAATCTTAACGATCGAATAGAATGACTGAGAATTGTTAAAGCTTAAACTTAAATATGTATGTTAGTGAACGGAAACGTTTAAAACGTTATGTACGAATGTAAAAATGTTAATTCTCGAGCCCTAACAACTGGAAAGTAGATTCTAATTGATGTGTATTTCGGTGACAAATTATTAGTAAAACATTAGGACTACTTAGACCGCAATCGCTCCCGAATTTACCAACATTAGATTATTTAATCTGATGTATATTATGATACCTACAAATCGTATATTAGGATACTTAAAAATCATATATAAAGAATTTAAATATGAATTTAATTCGCTTGATTTATTTGGTTATTATGGTATAAGTAATATATGAGTCTAATACTAGTATTGTTTGAGTAGTTTTAAGTTTTGCACAAAATTTGTAAGTTTTGGTTTACTTTACACTTTACATAATTTATTTTATTAGTCGAATCAGGAGCGAACCAAACAGTAGTTTAGCTGATAGTTTATACAAACTAGAGATAAGTATTTAATATTTGCCTTTCAGTTGCCAGCTGTAAAACATTTAAAATATTTAATATTTATTTAGAGCGAAGCTAGAACTAAAGATAAATCAAACATTCAAATAAGTCTTAAGTATGAGTTTTTCGAATATTTACAAATTTTATTTCTAGGGTAGTATGAGTAATATGCTAGTAGGTAGGTGTTTGTTTTTTGAGTTGAACTAATTATTTATTCTCTAAAACTAATGATGTCAAAATCATGTCAAATTCGACTCAAAACTTACTACCAAAACTATAACTTATTTCTAGATGAATATCCGTTAATACATTATTTGAATTCAATGTTTTTTTGTCAATTAAGTTACACAACTTTATTTTTTAACTATTCTAAACTTAGTTCAATTGTCCTATGGCCTTCTTGAAAGTTGGTAATATCGTTCTCAACTCCAATTACATTGCTAGTATCAAACTAGAAAGTCAAACTTTTAGCGGAGAAAGAAGTCTTTCCGTTCTCATGGCTACTCCAAGATTTCCTTTACTAGCAGGGGAAGACACTACTTCTCCAGAATTATATCATTATGAATGGCTTCATTTTACAGGTAGCCACGCCCAAGGACTACGAGATTATTTCAGCAGTTACAATAATGTAATCGATTTACTACCTCAGGATCGACCAGAACAATATGAAACAGTAGGCTGAGCCCGAAGTAACCAAAGATAATAGAATGAATGCCGATAAACAGATAAATAAAACAAAGCGAGCGTGCTCGCTAAGCAGAGAAGAGCTTAATTTCTAAACTTTAGCAGGTCAAAGATTACTCCGCGCCCTTGACGAAGTCTGTCTTAGGTAGCATTCTCTTGCTAGGTTAGCTTGCGCCCTTTGAGAAAACCTCAAAGGCGTTTCGACCTCTGACGGCGGCGCTGAGAAGCAATGCAATCTTGAGGGGTCCACCCATGAGCAACTGCCGAACTCTTTAGGGGGTCTGCCTGCTGCTCTGACCGTCGGTCAAAATTTCAGCTGTAGACCGAGACTATAACTCCAAAGAAAAACGTATTGCCCCACACTAAAAAGTACCTCGCTCTCTCTTTTGGTAAGCGATCGCTTGAATTAGCTTGTGATAATTCTTCTTTTAAGCTAAGTGAAACGATGGAGATGGATAACTTAGCAGATTTTACTGTTAAGAAGCTTACCTGCAGTTATAATACACGGACAATACTCAAATTACGATGACAAAAAAACCATAGTGATATAAGATAAGGCATGGGGATAAGTGCAAGAAAATTGAGCCAATTTGAGATTTTGAGCAAGAATTTTGACTGTATTGAGTTATATTAAGCTTGGATTCTTGCCTTGCTCCTACATCAGGTGTGACTTTAGCTTCAATCGGCGCAGATAAGTTGAAGTTGCATTTCGTCGTGTTTGGATGTGGGTTTGATACACCCAAAATGATAATGTTTTAAGTTCACTGTGTCGGTTGAACATAGCCCAATTTTAGACCTGTCAACTATTTTAGGGACAAAAGCAATAGTAATTTTAAAATTCCAGAACTAGTATACATATGCCAACTATAGGGATAGATCGAATTAAAGTTAAAGCAGGAAGACGACCTCTCAAGCCTAAAAAAGTAGCCGAATTGAAGGAGTCAATTGCAGCTAATGGACTGCTGAACCCAATCACTTTAGACCGAGAATTGAATTTAATTGCAGGTTTACACCGGCTTACAGCCTGTAAAATGCTTGGGTTTAAACAAATTGAGTGTAATATTATTACTTGCGAAGATTCCGATCAAGCGCGTCTGGCAGAGATTGACGAAAATCTGATCCGTAGTGAGTTAGAAGCTTTAGAACGTGCCGAGCTTTGGTTGGAGCGAGAGCGGATACTCGAACGAATGGGACTAAGGGCTAAACCAGGAGAAAATCAGTATATCCGCAAACCAAATACAGGGATTCCCTCACCTCCCAAAACTACTGAAGAGCTTGCCAAAGAGATTGGATTTACCAAAAGAACTTACCAATATGGCAAGCAGATTGCTAGTAAAATTCTTCCCGAAGTAAAGCAGGCAATTAAAGGTACTCAAATAGCGAGAAAAACTACAGCGTTGCTGGAGATAGCAAGAGCTGGCAGTGAAGAAGATAAGAAAGCAGAAGAGGCAGAAAAAGCCGCACTTAAAGCCAGAAGCGAAGGGAACAAAGAAGAAGCTCAACGGCAAGAAGCGATCCTAGCTCGGGCAAGAGCCAAACAAAAACAGCTGCAGTTGTTAACCTTAAACGAAGTTCTGAACAAAAAAGCTAAGTCTACTACCAAAAAAGTTGACACTGAAATTCGAGCTTCAAGTCATTCCAATCAGCCTCAAGTTCACGATGGTGATGAATGGCTCTTAGAGCGGCATCTGGTTTATTGTGGAGACACAACCGAGAATAAATTTATCGAGCTTTTGCCTTCTGAGGCTGCTTTGGCAATCGCGACTTGTTCTACACCCTGGAATCATGACTATTTAATCGATAAAGCTCGTGTCGTTTCTGTAATTCTCAAAGAAGGACAAATTTGTGACTTTTGTACCCGACAGCAGATGCCTTTTAGATTTGAATTAATGATGGGTAAGCTATACGTCGCAATTTTTTCTCATCAATCGATCTCTAAGCTTCGACAAACAACAGAAATAGAAGGAGTAGAAGGAATTGTAGCTTATCTCGTCAACCAATATACCAATAGAAACCTGGGCTTCTTTGTCCTCGCACCTAACTTGGGAAATGGCGAAATCATCATAACTTGTGAAAAAATGGGACGTATCTGTTTTGCCGGAGATAAAAATCCCCAAACAGTGTCTCTGGCAATATCTCGATGGCAAAATTGGACTGAAAAACAGCCAATTAAAGAAAGTCGAAAAAATCAAAATCGGAACCGAGTTAAACCATTGACAAATACAAAGAAATAATCGGATTTTACAGAACTAAAATTATCAAACTTAATCAAAGACAAAATTCCAATAATTTACATTATTAATAAATCTTTAAGGATTGTATAATTCTATAACAGTCATCATATAGTCATTATTCATAGCTGCGCGTTTCGTTGTTTGACGCAGCGATCGCTTCAAAGTTGTCTCTAGATTCAGGGCATTTAGTGCCATGTGTCTCAGGAGAGCAAAGTTACGAGGTGCGTGGCATGATCGAATGCGACAGCGATCCTCACTAAAAGTTATACCAATTATCTAAAGTGAAGAGAGAGATAGAGCTTCAACTATGTGCTGCCAAGAAGTTAGAGAAACAATTACTTCATTGGATAAATTAGATAACAGACTTGCCACTTTCTCTTTCAAATCAATTAGGCTAGAAAACCACAAGTTTTTGATTTGGTACTTAAGATCTTCCCAAACTCTTTCAATGGGATTCAATTCGGGAGCAGAGGGAGTTTGAAATAAAAGAATTACATTATCTGGTACGACTATTTTTTGGGCAGTATGACTAGGAGCATTATCCAACTGAATAATGTGTATTTCTTGACGATACGTTTGAGAAAATTGTTGGAGGTATAATTCAAAACACTCAGAATTAAAACTTTTTGAATACTTCAACGACACCAGGAACTTGTTTTTCATGATTTGGTCGTGGAACCTTGAGTTTTGCTTGCAGCTTATATCTGACAATTTTATAAATTGTGGAGTAAGATACCTGAATCTCCTTCCAGATATAAATCCACAACTTGACTTCTTTATAAGAGTTAAATCCTTCAGGGTCGGATAGTTCTTGTTGCAGTTGTGCTATTGTTTCAATGTCCAGCTTATTTCTTCTTCCAGTTTTGGGCGGTTCTTCCAGTAATTTTTCTCAGCCTTCTTCTCGGTAGGTTTTCAACCAGCGATGAATCGTTGATTCGCCTCGACCAATTATTACTGCTAAATGATTGATGGTTTCTACAGCATTGATTTTTAACAGATACAAAGTCTGTCCTTTGGCATATTCCAATCCAGTTTTTTGTTGCTTCATCAGAGATTTTAGTTGCTCTACTGATTCAGCAATTGCTATCTTAGAAACTCCTGACATTGACAAACACTCTAGGTTTTTGTTAGTTTATCAAGTCTCTCGCTACTTTTTCAAATTGGTATAAAAATAATTCTTCAATGCCAAAGCGCAATGCATATTGCCAAAGAGTCTGTAGAGAAGGTTCTTCATCAGTGATTACAGCCCAAGGTTCTTTAACACCTTTGACATTTGCCAAGACGATATTACAACGCAGTTTTCCGTCTAGCCATAAGCCTACATGACGGTAGAAAACCGCTTCGGATTTTGCCGGATAGAGATACTTTAATGGGTGAGCGAAATTTACCGTGGAAAAATTATTTTTTGCGTCGTTTAAGTAAGGAGTAATAAGTAATAAGTAAAAAACTCTTTACTCTTTACTCAAGACGAGTTACTTCTTTCTTTTTTACTCCCACACCTTTTTTCGTTCACCCTACTTTAATTCAATTGGATGCTTTCTAGCAACGTGAAGAGTAACATCACAAGGTAAACGCAAGCAGTAATGCCAACTACTATTGTGAAGCCAATTAACCAACTCATGATTACCAAACCCACGATCTGCTAGAAGCATGATATTCGAGTAACCAGACAGTAGTAGTTGTGCTAATCTTAGAATCAGTTTGTATTCTTCAAAAGCCACAGTAGAGCTTTTATGTTCTAATACTTTCCAAAGAAATGGCACAGCTCGACCACCACAAACTATTGAAAGGTGGATATGGTCGTATCTAGTGCCAGATAAAGGCGTTGAAACTTCCAATTCTTGATTGCTCCCATCAATAAAGGTCTGTATAACGATTTGACTCGAATCCTTGGATTACGAATCAACCTCTGCCATCTTCTTTCGACACTCTGAGCTTTTGTTGCACGGCTTGCTACATAAGATTCCCATTCGCTGAGATTAATTTTACCGCTACAAATCAAACTATTAATCATCCAAGCCAATGCTTTTAGATGTCGTAAGTCTCGATATTTGCTGTGTTGACTTAGCCAACTGAACAGTTGATTATAAAGAGGGGTAGAAGTTGACATGGACTCTAAGCTAAAAACGTCTATTTTCAGCTTCCCATGAATACTCGCCCTTTTCTTTTCTCGCTTGAGATTTCAATACTTTCACCTACTTGTGTCAGGCAGTCAATCTAGGGTCTTTAATCTCAGAAAAGTAGTAGGATAAATTCGCTTGTATTTCGGCAATTGAGGCTAATTTTGCGGTTTTATCTGGTAGTTTTACTGGTTTAGCTGCTACAGGTGTAAATTCCATTGCCATCAATTCTTTCCTCTAATAATCTTCAAATGTAAGACTATCTTATAGATTTTATGGTCAAAAAACTTTGTCAGTGAACCATTGACGGGCAAGTTAGCAAATTTAATCCGCTAACCCAATCCACACTATCTTCCTGTTCTACTACTACTTCTTCAATTTCCTCTCAAAAACTCATGTGCTTCCTTTTTGTCAAGTACATTTTCTACTAAATTAGATGAGCTTACTCTGATTTTTTAGAGGATTATCTCCTTCAATTGCCGATTGCACTTACTTTTTAAGCTTTTTGTTGCCCGAGCAGACAACGTCCACTATTTTTTGAATTAGGACTTACGCAGTTGAATGAAATTTTGTTGTTTGAGCAGCGAGTTTGCAACGGTAAATCTAGGTTTACAATGCTGAAGTGCGTAAGTCCTGTGAATTAAACTATTTTCTTAGGTCGAGATAAATTAAGTTAGTTGACAGCCAATCTTCTACTATTTTTAGTATTTGTAGATCTTCTGTTACCAAAGCAATACCGAAATTAATCTCTATCCAACGCAGTAAAGAACGTTGTAAATGCTGCTTGGCTTCATCGATAGTTTGCTTCGGGTTGACCTGGGAATAAAAATCAATAATTGTGTCTTCGTCTATTTTTTGGCAATATCTCATCTGTACGATTTCTTGAACCACACAATTTAGTTCTTTAAAAGAATTTAATAATACTGATTGGATTAAATCTTGATAATAGTTTTTTATCCACAACTTAACATATTCTACTTGCCACTTACTCAGCTTCTTTAAAAATTCTTTTTCCAACTTATATTTAACATCGACGAGTATTAATTTAATTTCATTAGGCTCGACTATTTTTTGATTACTCATAAGACGAGCAATATCAGCTATATTCATCTTCTGACTATAGCGTAGTTTTAAAATTTTTTGAGATTCGTCATCTAAATTTCTAATTGCTTCAATTAAAATTTTATCCAATAAATTTGAAAGTCTAGGGTTAGTAAATTTTTTTTCTAGAAATACGGTCAAATAAGTTTTGAGGTTTAATTGTTCATTGGTAAATTGCTTAAATTTATTCAGCAAAGGAACTTCGAAATACTTAGAAATATAGCGTGAAACAGTTCCTTGATGGACTCCAATTTGACTACCTAGTTTTTCTTGGTTTAAAGGGGCAAATGAATGAGGATAGCAAAGTGGCATGACTGCTTGCCGAAACTGTTGTGGAATTTTGGTGCGAAATTTTTCAAAACTATCCTCGATAATTTCAATTTTTTCCCGTAAAATAGAATCAGCTTGTTGTAAAATGTTTGTCTGTTCGTCTTCAAGCTCTAAAAGTTTCCAAGGATTGCTCGTTTCATTATTATGGTGTTCGTAAATTTTTGGATTATAGGAGATCTCCATTATTCTAGGAGAATATTGTAAAGCTTTAATACAAATATTTATCCATTTTTGTATTGTTTCTGGTGTTACCTCCGAGCCTACCGCTACTTGAAGCGGAGCATCTGGTAGAAATCTTTGAGCGTTATAGTATTTGGCAACTTCTACAAAATCAGACCATTCTGGTTTTGGCCATCTACTTCCTTTTTTTCTATTAGGATGAAAAACTCTATTATTTTTATAAACTAAAATAAAATGTTTTAAGGCGAAAATATACTGAGATGTATATGGCTCTGTTATTCCATAGTTTTCCAAAGCTTCTCTTCTTTTTTGTAAGGCGCGATCGATTTTTTTAGTACTATTAATGTCTACATCGCATAAAATACGCCAGATAGATTTTAAATCTAATTTTTCCAAAAGCTTTTTTTTAAGTATAGCTAAAATGTAGGTCTTTAAATTAGCACTACTGGGATTTTGTAAATCGTATTTATAAATATACTTTTGGAATTTATCTCTTTGAAAAAATAAGTTATTACTGAAATCATAAAGCTCGTAGTAATCGATCGGATAAAAAGGAAACTTACGAAAATTTTTCCAGATAAAATAACAACGATCTTGATCTAAGTAAGCTATTAAGTGCCAATGGGCAAAGCGTTTTTCTAACTCGGATTGAGAGTTGTCTTTAATAATTTTTATAAAATAATTAACCCATGTATTGCGATCCCAATTGGGATACAGCTTGACTAGCCATTCCATTCTTCTTTTCAATTGAATTTGAATCAATGGTTTAAAAGGTGGATAGCCGTTATGATTGTTAAAGTCATAAAACGTGTAGAATTTATGAATTTCCATGAGTTATGGCTATTTTTTAATGATTTGCTCATCGTTACTAAATCTGCACTAGAAGTGTAACTTAAATACTAGGCATAAACCTTTCGGCAGAAATTGAAAGTTATTTAAATAACTCAATTAACAAAAAATGGTTAAGAAACTTCTGACCTACATATTTATTAACCATTATGCTTAAAGTTTTTTGAAATTATTTTTTAGATTGATTTGATTTACAATCGAGTGAGTAGATAATTATCTTGTAAGTCAAAGAACTTTTAGTTAAGTAAAAACTTTAAACTCTAAATTGCATAAATTAATGTTTGGCAGATACAGATATTTTTACCTAAATCATAAATTTTGTCTGTTGAAAAAATCCACGTTTTCAATTAACTAGTAATAAAATAACCAAGTATAAATTGCTTCGGATTTAGGCGGATGAGGAAAAGAGCGAGTAATCAAGAGTTCTATAGGAAAATTACGTTTACGTCGTCAGCAACTCGAAAGATTGGGAGTAGGAGAGAGAAGCCGTATCAGTCCTTTGCTGCAAAAATGTTGTTTATGTCCTTGTATCTTAAAAGAAGTAGGCTCTGCCAACACTACCTAGGGACGCCTGGGTAGAGAAGAAAAAAGGCATTGCTGAAAAATAATGATAAATGTTGCAAAATGAAGGAATGAAATGTCCTAGATGCAACTGTAGCAAAATTCGGAAGAATGGTCGTCGCCAGAGTAAACAATGCTATCAATGTCGCTCTTGCGGTCGCCAGTTTGTAGAATCACCAAAATTTCAACCTTATTCAGAAGAAGTTAAACAATTGTGTCTCAAAATGTACCTATAGCGGTGTGCAAACTGGTTAAGTACAGTAGCAGCAATGAGTAAACCAATGACGAATATCTTTCAAATTAATAAGTTGTAATCCGTCTCGAATAGCCTGATGAAGTGTTTCACGAGTTAGAGCCTCGACAGAACGAAGAGATGATTTAAGCTTAGACCAGAGATGTTCAATTGGGTTAAAGTCTCGAGAGTCAGGGGAAAGATCGACAACTTTAGCTCCTACCGACGCGATCGCGTCGGTGATTCCTTCAACTTTATGTGCTGGTAAATTATCCATAACTACCACTGCTCCTGACCATAATTGGGGAACTAAAATTTCTTCGTTCTCAGCTTTAATATCTTTGATTTGATGCCAATATTCACAACGTTGAAGTTGTTTCTCCTGGGTGTAAACTTTAGCTGCCTTGAACGTTTTTTTTTCTCGTCAGAGCCAATTTTTTGATACTACGACTAATAGTTGAGCTACTAACTTTCAGCTCTGTTTGCGACTGAAGTCTTTGAGCTAACTGCGGTAAAGTTGCGTCATTGTCTTTTTCAACTAAAGCCGTCAAAACTTCTAGATGTTGAGGTTGTAAAAGCGGTTTATTGCCTCCATTGTAAGGTTTGGGTTTGATTGTACCTTCGGTATAATAGCGTTTGAGAAGTCTCTTAACACAATCTGAACTAACTTTAAAGCGTTGTGCTAGCTGTCTAATCGAACCTTCTTGCTGTTCATAACTATCAACAATTTTTTGTCGCAAATCTAGAGAGTATGGCTTGATTAAAAATACAATTTCTTTCAATCAGTTAGTATAAATGATTGTACTTATTCTATTTGCACACCGCTATAAATGGTATGGGTTTGAGGGGAATTGAAAGAGTAACAGAAATTCATCACACCACAATCATGAACTGGATTAAAGTAGCAGGAATACATTTACCTGATAGTCCAGAAGAAGACGAAATACCTGAAATAATCGAAATAGACGAATGACAAACTTTTGTTGATAACAAAAAAAACAAAATTTGGATTTGGACGGTAGTTAATCACTGGCGACCAGGTATTTTAAAGTGGAAAATTGGCGATTGGCTTTGCCAGTGCGCGGAGCGCAATCGCAGTAATGAAACTTTCCGTTCTCTCTGGTTAATTATCAAATGCTGGAGTAGTTTTTGGTATGTAAGCGATGGCTATCCTGTTTATCCTAATTTTATTGAACCAGAAGACCGAGAATTTTTGATTCTCCCACAGCTACGCTGTGGAGCGAACAGGGTTCGCTGTTAGTAAAACATGCATGACACGGGTAGAGGGAGAAAATACCAGGCTCAGGCACTATTTAGCCAGACTACACCGAAAAACTTTGTGTTATTCCAAATCTTTGGAAATGCTCAGGTATTCTATTCGTCTTCTACTCCATTATCTCAAGTCTAAATTCTACTCCATTATCTCAAGTCTAAAACTGTTAGCGCGATCGCTTAAATCATTACTATTCAGCAACGCCCAAGTCAGAGGTCATGAAATTATTTCATGACCTCTGACTTGGGCGTTGCATAATTGAGGGAGGAAGAGATCGGGAGTAAGATTGAAAATTGTGCTTTAGGCGCATTTTATCGTCGCTGACGTTCTCGACTTGGCTCCCCTAAAGCCATTACTACCGCTCATAAAATTGCACGAATTTTTTACAAACTTTGGACAACCCAAGGAGATTATACCGCTCCTGGCATGGATTATTATGAGCAGCGTTACCGAGAGCGAATGGTCAATAACCTCCACAAAAAAGCGATTGCTTTGGGTTTTGAGCTTATTCCTCAACCCTCAGCAAATCTGGTTTCTTAGAAGAGGGATTACACAATAATCCGGTCGAGTTAGGTGCCAGGACAATGGTGCAGCGACTTAAGTATTAGTTATGGGATTCAGACAATTGAAGGTACTCAGGCTTGGGACAATTTTATGTCTCTGGTGGCGACTACTCGGAAGTTGGGAATCAGCTTTTTTGACTATGTGCGTGACCGTATTTGTAAGACGGGAACAATTCCTCCTCTGGCAGCTATTATTCGTGAGAAGTCTTCTCTTAATTCCTTAGGTTGGTCGTGGCAACCAGAATAATTGTCTACCCCGAACTATTGAGCCGATAACCTTCCGTAAATCTTTTGAGTAGCTTACTGACGCCGAATATTAATGAAATAACAACAAAATTGGCTCGATACTGTCAAGTTCAAGTTTTAGCTACAATAGTTGATTTTTTCGACTGACAAGATTAAGAAAATAGGTTTAAATTAAATATGAAAAAAATGTCGATTTTTCAATATAGAGAGCGATATTTCTCTGTTAATAAGAGCTAATCGTAACATATCAATCTCTTAGTTCGAATCGGTAAAATTGACTAGTGATAGCTTGATAAATTTAATTAATTCTCAGCTAACTTTGAAAATGAGTAATAATACGAGCGAAGCGAGTAGCAGTAGAACTAACTGTAAAAGCTTTCTATTCAAAGCAATCGACCTTTTTTTAGAAGTTGACTACAGTGTTAGGCGTTTGTTGTATTTGGCTAAGTCATTACTGGGGATCATATTACGACATCCCGTAACTGGGACTAGTATCATACCAGTTTTAGCAGATGGTCGAATTGTCCTAGCTCGACGCCATGATACTGGGCAATGGGCTCTGCCGGGTGGCATGGTTGAATGGGGCGAAGAGATTGCCACTACAGTTCGCCGGGAGTTACAAGAAGAAACTGGATTGGAATTAGTATGTATTTCGCGTTTGGTAGGAGTATATTCTAAACCGGAGCGAGATTCGCGAGTTCACTCTATTTGCATTGTCGTCGAAGCAGAGGTAAAAGGAAAAATCAGAATTCAGGATCCGCTAGAAATAAGCGAAGTAAAAGCTTTTAATCCTAAAGATTTGCCCTTGGTTGGGCTTTCTTATGATAATGACGAGCAGCTAAAGAATTACTTAAATGCTACTACTATCTTAGCATAAACTTTAATTTTAGCATAAGCTTTAAATTTGCTGGCGTTGCACGATAAGCCTATGATATAGTTTGATACGGTGACAAAAGACGCACCAGACGCAAAAAAAACTTTTCCTTTGATTATAAATCATCCTGCAATTGTGTAACGCCAATTTGCTCCATTTGCTTGTTAATACCAATTAACCCACTGCAGCAGCAATGACAAAGTGTTTTAAATTTCTAACTTAGGAGAAAGAAATGACTGCTTTGGTCAACAAATCATCAGAGAAAAAGCGTCAAAGAGGGACAATAGTAGAACAGTTAAGAGACAAAGCCCAAAGAGAGGCAGAAAAAACCATTTATACCTATCTCCGCCACGGAGAAAGGGAATCAGGAACACTCAGCTATGGAGAATTAGACCGGCAAGCAAGAGCCGTAGCCAGTCAGCTACAACAGCTCGAACTAGAAGGAAGTCGCGCCCTACTACTCTATCCACCAGGACTAGAATTCATCATCGGCTTATTCGGATGTTGGTACGCCGGAGTAATCGCCGTACCAGCCTACCCCCCCAGACGCAATCAAAACCTCTCGCGACTAGAGGCCATCGTTAGTAATGCCCAAGCCTCAGTAGTACTGAGTATCAGCCTTCTGGTCGCCAACCTCAGAGAGCGCATCGTCGACAATCGAGAACTCGGAGCAATCCCCTGGTTAGCAACCGACAGCATCGCCAGCCAAGGTAACGATTGGCAACCCAGACCAAGCGAGCCAGAGAACCTAGCCCTACTACAATACACCTCCGGCTCCACCGGAACCCCCAAAGGAGTAATGGTCACTCACGGCAACCTCTGGCACAATCTCGGCGCCATCTATCAATGCTTCGGACATCGACCCGACAGCCAAGGAGTAATCTGGCTGCCACCCTATCACGACATGGGCTTGATTGGAGGAGTACTGCAACCACTCTACGGCGGATTCGAAGTCACCCTGATGTCCTCAGTGGACTTTCTGCAAAAACCCTGGCGCTGGCTCCAAGCAATCAGCCGCTATCGGGCCACCACCAGTGGCGGACCCAACTTCGCCTACGAACTGTGCCTGCGCAAAATCAACGACAGCCAACTAGCCCAACTAGACCTGAGCAGTTGGGAAGTAGCCTTTAGCGGAGCCGAACCAGTGCGAGCCGAAACCATCGAAGAATTCAGTCGGGTCTTCGCCCCCTGCGGATTTCGCCGAGAAGCCTTTTACCCCTGCTACGGCATGGCCGAAGCCACCTTAATTGTCTCGGGAGGTAGCAAAGACCAGCCACCAGTAACCTGCTCGGTAGCAGCAACGGCCTTGGAACAAAATCGAGTGGTAGTCAGCCAAAACCCAAGAGAAGGATACCGCACCTTAGTGGGTTGCGGACAGAGCTTGCCCGACCAACAAGTAATCATCGTCGACCCCGAAACTAGTACTCAATGCCCCGAAGAGCGAGTAGGAGAAATCTGGGTAGCCGGAGCCTCGGTAGCCCAAGGATATTGGCAGCGAGCCGCAGAAAGCGAACGGCTCTTTAGAGCCTACCTCGCCGATAGCGGTGCCGGACCGTATTTGCGCACCGAAGATTTAGGATTTATCCGAGAGGGAGAATTGTACGTCACCGGCAGAATCAAAGATGCGATTATCATTCGGGGACAAAACCACTATCCCACGGACATCGAACGGACGGTGGAAAACAGTCATCCAGCACTGCGACCGGGTTGTGGCGCGGCCTTTGGAGTCGAAATTAAAGGGAGAGAGCGCTTGGTAGTGGTGCAGGAGGTGAAACGTTCTTACCTGCGGCGGCTCAATGCCAACGAGGTGGTGGGACAACTGCGACAGGCAGTGGCAGCGCAACACGGACTACAGGTGTATGCGGCAGTGTTAGTCAAGACGGGGAGTATTCCCAAGACTTCCAGTGGCAAAATCCGGCGTTATGCCTGTCGCTCGGGATTTGAGGAGGGCAGTTTGAAGGTAGTGTCTGATTGGAGCGAGAATCCTCAAAGTAAAGCCGAGTTTTTACAGTTGTGGACTGACACTGAGTCTTTATTGGCTAAATTACAACTAAATAAGTTTCTGTAAATTGTTCAATCGATCTAAAGAGGTATAGTAAAGTGATTGTAACTAACAACGAAAACTGTGAGATTGATACAGATCAGTTGATTAGTGAGCTAGAGGAATTACATCCTTTGGATTTTCGCTTGGCTTTTGGTCTAACTCATGAAGAAGCAGCAGAGGAGTTATGCTTAGAACCACAGACAATGAGAGCTTATTTGAAGAATAATCCATCTAGACGAGTGAAAAAGCTAGCAGCTACAATTGCCAAGAAGTGGCTTTCTGGAGAACGCCAGTTAGTTGATGCGACCTATTTAATCAATCCCCGTTAAAGTTTGTTGAGACCACTCTCAAGCTAAAAGTAATTGTAAAATCAAATCTGCTCAAACAACCTAAAATATTCGATCTAATGTATTTATCTTTTTTAGCTAAAATTTTGCATTCGATCGCCAACCACTAGGAAAGTATGGCATTGTTTGAGGATAACTCGCTCGAAACAGTCAAATTCTACTTAACTTTTAGCCGATTGTGCTTTTCGAGAAACATTAGCTCTAAGATATTCAATAATTGCCTCAGTGTGGACTCCTGCTTGTTTGGCAATTGCGTCGGCTTTAGCTTTGTCTTGAGTAGAAGGAATTGACGGTAAAAATCCAGAAGTTTCTGATTGACTTAGTAAGGTGCAATAAACCCGAACATAGATTTTCGCATAGTCGTAGTTGGAGTCGTAAGATTTTTTCTCTGTCGGCACTAATTTCATCTCTAACATTTCTAATTATATTTTTCTGATTTTGAATTTCAATTGCGGGAATCGCATTTTTGGTTCGTTAAATTATACAGAGCGAGAGATTGCTAAAAAAGTTCCCTACTCAGAGCGATCGATTTAATGCGAAGACTTCTGGATAATTATTGGAATAATACATCTAGCCGAACAATCTTTAAATCATACCTAAAGTACCTATTTTATCCGATCTCTATCGAGCAGAGATTGAGCTCTGACCGAGAGATTGGTCTATAAGCGAGCTTCTTTCAGTTACTCGCTCAGATCGAGCAAGCTCTAGCTAAAGTCGCTACCAAACCAAATTCTAACAAAAAATTTAAAGATGTGGATTCTTTCCACAGACAAAATTGAACGACTGAGCTTAGAATAGCAAGCAAGGTAAGGAGGAGGAGCCACAAAGAAAATTCGAGTATTTGAGAATAAAGCTTAATACTTGAAAATACTAAGTTTTTACCAGAAGTTAACTTTCATGTTTAAAGGGGAAACAATTAATGTGGGCTACCGACCCAAGAACCGGCAAGAAAGTTCGGTTTTATAGTCGCTTAGAAGCAAAAAGAAAGCTAAAAATTAGTGAGGCTACATTTCACAAATACATCAATGTATTAGTCGTTAGCTGGAATGAGCGATTTAAATATATACCCAAGCAAACTCATTGGAGTGATTATCAAGTTTATTGTCTAGATTTTGTCAAACGTTTGTTCAAAACAGGGCGTAATGAATCAGAAGTCGTAAACTACATCATCCAATATGAAATACCAGATCCAGAAGATAACTCCAGCCAAGATAATGACATTTTCAGTCCTCAATAGAGTTAATCTCAATCATCATGAATAGATCGATGTCAGTGCAATCAAATCGAGAAACACAAATCGAGCTTGACAACAATTTTCAGTCAAGACGGAAAATGACAGTAGCCAATGCCCACTTAAAAAAAATCCAAAGAAATTTTGGCTGGGCGGCTGTTTTGGTTCCTGGTTTCGGGACACTTTTCGCAGTCGGGCTACTTCCCTACGCGGGCATCGATCCTGTTGCAGTAGTCTTATTCGTCGGTATGTATGTCTCGACTACAGTCGGACTTGAAGTGGGTTTTCATCGCTATTTCTCGCACCGTGCATTTCAAACCACTACTGCCATTCGAGTTCTACTCGCTATTCTGGGTTCTATGGCTGCAGTAGGTCACATCGTTCATTGGGTAAGCCATCATCGAAGTCATCATCAGGACAGCGACAGCTCTAGAGATCCCCATTCACCCCATATAAACCCCCAGGGACAGTACCTTGACTCAATTCGCGGTCTATGGCACGCCCACTGTGGTTGGTTTTTGGACAGCGAGTTTCCCAATGTACTCCTAGCCAAAGACCTGCTGCGAGACCCCATTCTCGTTAAGATAAATCGACTCTATTTATTGTGGGTATTCTTGGGTTTTGCAATTCCTGCTGTTTTAGGAGGAGTTTTCACGGGAACGTGGATGGGAGTCTTACAAGGGTTGTTATGGGGGGGATTTGTGCGGATATTTCTAGTACATCATGCTTTTTGGAGCATCAACTCGATCTGTCATCTCTATGGCAGACGTCCTTTTAATACCGGCGATCACAGTACCAATAATATCTGGCTAGCCATACCTACTATGGGAGAGTCTTGGCATAACAACCATCATGCCTTTTCTCACTCGGCAATTGTCGGACTGGAGTGGTGGCAAATTGACCCTAGTAGTTGGTTGATTCGCGGTCTTCAAAAAGTTGGCTTAGTCTGGGATGTCAAAGTTCCTACTACAGCCGCGATCGAGTTTAAAAAAGCTAAAGTTGTGTAATTTTTCTTGAGTAATTTATGATGAATATCACCATCAAGAGTAGATATTTACAAAACACTTACAAAAGGCTGAGCTTTTTTATTGTTATCATTCCTACCCTTGGTTTCATAGTCGGACTGGGATTACTCTGGCAGACGGGAATTAGTACCTGGGAAATAGCACTGCTAGTTTGTATGTATGGGTTAACCGCACTTGGACTCGAATTAGGTTTTCATCGCTATTTTTCCCATCGCGCTTTTGAGACAACCAATCTCATTCGGATTGCCTTAGCTATTTTAGGCTCTATGGCAGTTGGCGGAGGAGTCATTTATTGGGTAGCCCATCATCGACGTCACCATCAGTACGCCGACCAGCTCGGAGATCTTCATTCACCTCATTTATGGGGAAATGGAATTAAAGAGCAAGTACGGGGACTATGGCATGCTCACGTCGGTTGGATTTTACAAGGCGAAGTTACCAATTCCATGCTTTTTGCCAAAGATTTACTGCGCGATCCCATGATGACCAAGATCAATCGGCTACAACCAATCTGGGTAGTTTTGGGGTTAGTTATCCCAGCAGTTATGGGAGGAACGATAACTGGAACCTGGATGGGAGTCTTTAGAGGCTTTATCTGGGGGGGGCTAGTCCGAATTTTTCTAGTACATCAATTTATTTGGAGTACTAACTCCATCTGCCATTTCTATGGCAGTCGTCCCTTCGACACTGGCGATCGCAGTACTAACAATATCTGGCTCGCCATACCGACTTTCGGCCAGTCGTGGCATAACAACCATCACGCTTTTCCCAACTCGGCAATCGTCGGACTGGAGTGGTGGCAAATCGACCTCAGTACCTGGGTAATTCGGGTACTAGAAGCAGTAGGTTTGGTTTGGAAAGTCAAAGCTCCTAAAGCAGGCGCGATCGAAGCAAAAAAAATTGAGTAGTCGAGAGATTGTGGTTTTAGTCTTGCCTACTCGGTCGAGAAAGTTGGGAGTGAGTAATAGAGCGAGTAGTTCGTCTGCTTCTCAAACCTACGGCTTTGCCGATGGCATAAGATACTCCCAATTTCCACTACCTTATTTACTCTTTCAAAAACCTAAGTTCGGGTGGGAGCTGAAACACTGATGATTTCGTTGGCTAAAAATATTATTCCTTCGTAAACTCATGGGCTTAGATAGCCTATCCCGAACTGACTTACTTTTATTGCGGTCGCTTGAGAGAATTTAATTAACAAGCCGCATTAATACTAATCATAGAGGTTGAGAAAATGAAATTTCAAAGTTTTTCGAGTGCTAGCAAGCCCAAAGTTTCAGAAAAACAAACATTTACTACTGAAGACCACCTTGATAACCTGCCGACAACAGCAGAGATTCAAGCCTGGATGATTTCCTATCTTGCTCGACTGTTAGAAGTCGATTCAGATGATATCGATATTACCACTCCTTTCGATCGCTACGGTCTTGATTCCTCTGCAGCAGTTGGTATGACTGGAGATCTAGAAGATTGGCTAAAAATAGAATTAGAGCCAACCCTGATGTACGACTATCCCACCATTGAGGCTTTGACTCGATATTTGGTTGAGGAATTTTAAATATTGAACTATTTACGGTGAAAGCAAGATCGACATTTTTATTCTAAAAAAGACATGAGAGATACTATCAAAGCTTCAGCAACGAACCGCCCGTCTTCAACTGTCATTGAAAGACCCAGAAATAGACATTCTAAACTAATTGAAACTACTTATCTCAGCAATATTGTTTCTGACTACACCGAAAAAATAGAAAAACTAGACAAAAACTTCAAATATAGCGAGAATAGCAATTGCTATTGGAGCCAACCAGAACATTCTCTGCTGTATGGTACTCCAGTCTATGAGACTGCTTCTCCCTCTCAAAAAATAGCTTTAAATCACCTTCATTGGTTTACTAAATACAATTACACTGCCGAAACTGAAACCGAAACAGTTGCTTTTAATCAGATTACCTCTAGCGTTTTTAAAGCTATTGGAGGATACGATACGGTTTGTCAAGAATTAGATCTAGAAACGAAGCAGGAATATTCGCATATTCACGCCTTTCGCAAAATGGGGTTGATGACTGCGACGGCTCTAATCGGTAAAAAACCGCTGCAAAACCTGCAAAAAGCTCACTCATACAAAGCGAGTTTGGGAACAGATTCTTGGGCAACATCTCAATACTACGCCTTGCGCTTTTTAGCTAAAAATATGCTTAAAAGTCAAAGGCAATATTATTCTCAGTATCTAAGTCAGTTAGAAGCTCGAGAAAAGTTTGTAGTTACGACTCCTACTAAAGGAATTTTAGGGCGTGCGGTTTCTAGTTCCTGGCAAGGTTTCTTCACTTTTAATTGGGGAGGAGGTTCGCCTTTTTTGGCTTGCCAATACTATGCCGCACGCATGATGGGGAACATCTTACTCAAGGGTATGGAATACCCACTGGTTAAGTATTTTCGGAAACTAGAAAAACACGGCGAATTTATTCCAGTTCCGACCGCAGTCTCTTATTACCATCATTTAGATGAAGCCTATCACACGACAATATCTAAGGTTTTATCCAAGGAAATGTACAAAGATTTTTCCAAGCCGACGGCATATGAAAAATTTATAGCTAATATGTCAATCTACATGGTGCAACAAGCTAGCTTTAGTGGAATTTCTGGTGTTTTCCCCCATCGTTATCTGTCAGACGATCTCTTTTTGATGACTTTTATCTACGAAGTGTTACAGTCACCTGTATTTGGAATGTCATCACGAGAAGCACTACATTGGATGAATCAGTGCTTTTGTAGCGAACATCAGGGTTTTCATCTAGCAATTGAGAACCACCGGCGGCTACTTGCAGATTTTCTCCGCTTTTTCGAAGATTTTGACTATCTGTGGTCGGTAAACCGAAAAATGCGCCTCATGGCTTTAGGAGCCGACATCAATCGAGCCATTCAGAATAATATCAAAACCTTTAAGCAGTTTTCTAAGCTTACCATCGGCTAATCGTAAAGATCGCTCGGCTCGCTCGTATGACCAAAAATTTTGTAAAGTACATCTATTAAGTAGGTTTGGCATGGAATCCATAGCAATTATCGGTCTTGGTTGTCGTTTTCCCCGTACTCAGAACCCAGAAGAATTCTGGCATCTGTTAAGTAATGGGGTTGATGCCATCACTGAAATTCCCCCTCAAAGATGGAACGTTAACGCTTACTACGATCCACAGCCAGGCAAACCAGGAAAAATGACTACTCAGTGGGGGGGATTTTTGGAACAGGTCGATCGTTTTGAGCCTAGCTTTTTTGAGATTTCCCCTCGAGAAGCCGAGCAGATGGATCCCCAACAAAGATTAGTCTTAGAGGTAGCCTGGGAAGCTCTAGAAAATGCCGGCATCGTTCGAGCCGATCTTGCTGGTAGTCAGACTGGTGTGTTTATCGGTCTCAGCAATATAGATTACCACAGGATGCTCTACAGAGATTATGCCTGTCTTAATGCTTATAGTGGCACGGGTACCGGTCCCAGTATTGCTGCCAACCGTTTATCTTATTTGCTAGATTTGCGGGGACCGAGTATGACAATCGATACCGCTTGCTCTTCTTCTTTGGTAGCCGTACACTTAGGTTGCCAGAGTTTGCTACAAGGCGAATCGAGTCTCTGTCTTGTCGGAGGAGTAAATTTGATGCTCTCCCCCGAGCCTAGTATTACCTTTTCTCAGGCTCAAATGATGGCAGCCGACGGTCGCTGCAAGACTTTTGACGCTGCTGCCGATGGATATGTTCGAGGAGAAGGTTGCGGCATAGTCGTGCTCAAGCGTCTCTCCGAGGCTCTTCAGGATGGAGACAACATTCAAGCCATTATTAGAGGTTCCGCAGTTAACCAAGATGGTACTAGCCACGGGCTGACCGCTCCCAATGGACCAGCTCAAGAAAAGGTTATTCGTCAAGCTCTTAAAAATGCTGGTGTAGCGCCAGCACAAATTAGTTACATCGAAGCCCATGGTACGGGTACTCCTTTAGGAGACCCAATTGAAGTCAGAGCACTTAAGTCCGTACTGATGAAAGAACGTGAGCCAGATCAGCCCTGTTGGCTGGGCTCGGTCAAGACAAATATCGGACATTTAGAAGCAGCAGCAGGCATCGCAGGTTTGATTAAGGTGGTTTTACAGCTACAACATCGAGAGATTGCTCCTCACCTACACTTAAAACAGCTCAATCCTTATATTTCTCTTGAAGGAACTCCCCTCTCAATCCCTCTCGAACCTCAATCTTGGAATGTTACCACACAAACCCGCTTAGCTGGAGTGAGTGCTTTTAGCTTTGGCGGCACTAATTGTCACGTAATCATCGAAGAAGCTCCCGTGGCTACTTTGATAGCTCCCGAGTTTGAACGCCCCAAGCATATGTTTACCTTCTCAGCTAAAAGTGAGACAGCTTTAGTAGAATTGGCACAAAAGTATCAAGATTTCTTAGAGTCCCATCAGGAAATAGCGCTCGCCGATATCTGCTTCAGTGCCAATACGGGAAGAGAGCATTTCGAACATCGCCTGAGCATAGTGTCCGAATCTAGCTTAGAGTTGGGTAAGCAACTAACAGCTTTGATGGCTGGGAAAGAAACACCCCAATTAGTCCAAGGTAGAGTACGCAGCCGTAAACCCCCAAAAATCGCCTTGATGTTTAGCGGACAGGGGTCGCAATACGTAGGTATGGGAAGACAACTCTACGAGACCCAACCCACCTTTCGAGCCAGTCTCGAGCGCTGCGAGGAAATTCTGCGTCCCTATCTCGATGTCTCCCTACTAGAAATACTCTACTCCAACAGCGACAATTCCCGATTAGACCAAACCGCCTACACCCAACCCGCCCTATTTGCCCTCGAATATGCCCTCTACCAGTTATGGCAATCTTGGGGGATTGAAGCCGATGTAGTCATGGGTCACAGTGTCGGAGAATATGTCGCCGCCACAGTCGCAGGAGTGTTTAGTTTAGAAGAGGGCTTAACACTAATCGCCCATCGGGGAAGATTGATGCAACAATTACCCTCTGGGGGGATGATGCTAGCAGTGATGGCCTCAGAAGCCCAAATCGAGCCACTGATACCCCCCTACCAAGATAAAGTAGCCATCGCCGCAGTTAACGGACCTCAAAGCGTAGTAATTTCCGGTGCGGCAGCAGCGATTGAGACGCTGAGGGACAAGTTAGAAGCAGCAGGCATCAAGACCAAACAACTACAAGTATCCCATGGCTTCCACTCTCCACTGATGGAACCAATGTTAGCGGAGTTCGCAGCCCTAGCCAATCGAGTAACCTACCAGCAACCTCGGATTCCATTGCTCTCAAATGTAACGGGAATTAGAGAAGACGAGCGTCTGACCAGAGCAAGCTACTGGGTAAATCATGTCAGACAACCGGTGCAGTTTGCCCGCAGTATGGAGACTTTGCACCAAGAAGGTTACCAAGTCTTCCTCGAAATTGGACCCAAGCCAATTTTATTATCTATGGGGCAACAGTGCATCGAGTCAGAGCGATCGCTCTGGCTGCCTTCGTTGCGTTCTGGTGGCTCGGACTGGCAACAACTGCTGTCTAGTTTAGCTCAGTTATACCGGCGAGGGGTGAAAGTTGACTGGAGAGGATTCGACCGAGATTATCCCCGGCGCCAGCTAGCATTGCCTACTTATCCCTTCCAACGTCAGCGTTACTGGGTAGAAACCGCCGAACCACAGTCTCATCAAACCCAATCTAGCTCGACTAACGGAGCTCGAAGTAGTGCTGTTCATCCCCTGCTCGGTCGACGGCTGTATTTAGCCGACTCGAACCAAATCCAATTCGAGAGCCAGCTGAGTAGAGAGCAGACTGGATATTTAGCCGACCATCAGCTCTACCAAACCGCCATCGTCCCAGCCAGCGCCTATCTCGAAATTGCCTTAGCCGCAGGAAAACAGATTTGGGGAACTGAAAACTTAGTTCTCGAACGGGTCAACCTTCAACAGGCATTGGCACTACCAGAATCATCAGTCACCACCATCCAGACGATTCTCACTCCCAAAACTGCCACCAGTTATTCATTCGGGATCTACAGCCTCGACCTCAAGTCGGGTAACTCAGAGCCTAGTTGGATAACTCACGCCTCGGGCAAAATTGCCGTAGCTGAAGAAGAAGAAACTCCCCAAATCGATTTAGAGAGTGTACCACTAGAGTATGCCGAATCCATCTCTCCAGAGAGCTACTACCAAAAATTGCGAGCACGAGGCATGGAATATGGCACCAGTTTCCAAGCCATTAGCCGGTTGTCCCAGCAGCCTGGTACTGCCGCCCTGGGACAAATTCAGTTACCGCCCCACCTAGAATTAGACTCAGCAGCATACCAACTGCACCCAGTCTTACTCGATGCCAGCTTTCAGGTACTAGGAGCACTCTTCTTAGATAAGCCAGGAGAAGATGCTTATCTGCCAGTGAAGCTCAAACGATTGAGACGATACCGTTCTCAGAGTTCCCGCCTCTGGAGTCAAGTATCCCTCAGCCCGATTAATGGTCACCAGCAGCAGCATTTAACTGCCCAAGTGCGACTACTAGACGCAACGGGAAATCTCGTCGTCTCAATCGAAGGTTTGTCTCTGCGACGGGTCAGTCGAGCTGCCCTCAAGCGAATCCTGCCACCAGCAGAGTCCAAAGCACAAGACGCGAACGATTGGCTCTATGAAATTGCCTGGCAACCCCAAACTCACCACTCCCAGCCAGCAGCAACAACCCAACCAAGTACCTGGCTGTTGTTTGCCGATGGGGGAGGAATCGCCGCTCGAGTTGCTCGACAACTCCAAGAACGAGGAGATTACCCCCTCTTAGTTACTCGAGGCACTAATTATCAGCAGCAAGACGAAACCAATTATCAACTCAATCCCGAGCGACCAGAAGATATTCGACAGCTACTAGACCAATGCCGCCAACAGCGACCGCCCCTCAAGGGGATCGTTCACCTGTGGAGCTTAGACCACCCCAGCAGCACCGAGTTATCCCTCGCCGACTTACAACCAGCGCAAAACAACAGCTGTGGCAGCATCTTACATCTGGTGCAAGCCCTAACTAACACCAACTGGTCTCAGTTACCTCGTCTGTGGCTAGTCACTGCCGGAGCGCAACTGCTCGACACCGACCGAGTGCCAGTTGGGCTCTCACAAACACCATTGTGGGGCTTGGGACGCACCATTAGTTTAGAGCATCCCGAGCTTAACTGTACCTGCCTCGACCTCGACCCAGCAGAGCCGAGCGGTCAGCTTCAAGCTTTAGTTGAGGAGTTGTATTCGAGGGATGCTGAAAACCAAATTGCCTATCGTCAGCAGGTGCGTCATGTCGCCCGACTAGTCAGAACCCAGTTTCGAGAACATCCCCAGCAGGGAGAAGCGGTGCGAGTCAAGATATCTCCCCCGGGAATCTTGGAAAACTTGAGACTCGAGCCGCTACAACGACGTCCACCAGCACCAGGAGAAGTGGAAATTCAAGTACGGGCTACCGGACTTAACTTTAGAGATGTACTCAACGCTTTAGGGATGCTCCAAGAATATAGCTCCGAATTGGGTCTCGACTCGACTACCGATTTACCCTTCGGCGGAGAATGTGCCGGAGTCATCGTAGCAGTAGGAGAAGGAGTCAGCCACTTGAGCATTGGTGATGAAGTCATCGCCGCCCTGGCGATTGGTAGTCTTAGCAGCTTTGTCACCGTCAAGGCCGACATGGTGGTACCCAAGCCAGCGCAATTGAGCTTTGAAGCGGCAGCTACGATCCCCACTACCTTTTTAACGGCATACTACGGATTACACCATCGGGCAAAAATTCAGTCGGGAGAGCGAGTCTTAATTCATGCCGCTGCCGGCGGTGTCGGACAGGCAGCAGTACAACTGGCACGACAAGCAGGAGCGGAAGTTTTCGCCACCGCCAGTCCAGCTAAATGGGACTACCTCAAGTCTCTGGGCATCACCCGGGTGATGAACTCCCGCAGCTTAGATTTCGCCGACGAAGTGATGACGATGACCGAAGGGCAGGGTGTGGACATCGTACTCAACAGTTTCAATGGCGAATTTATCCCCAAAAGCTTGCAAGCTTTAGCTCGGGAAGGGCGATTGATTGAAATTGGTAAAATCGGCATTTGGTCTGAAGGTCAAGTAAGCGCCACTAGACCCGATGTTGACTACATTCCCTTCGATCTCTTAGAAATTGCCCAGCAAGACCCCGGCTTAATCAGACAAATGTTGAGGGAGCTGATGTCACAATTGCGGTCAGGAAGCTTGCAACCACTGCCCCATCGAGTCTTTCCTCTGGGGCGAGTGGTGGATGCTTTCCGCTATCTGGCCGGAGCCAAACACATTGGCAAAGTGATAGTTTCACTGCCCGCTGCTACCAGCTCGGAGCCGCCTCAGTTACTGCCCGAGAACAGCTATCTGATTACTGGTGGACTGGGAGCTTTAGGATTGACCGTCGCTCGCTGGATGGTCGAGCGAGGAGCGCGGCATTTAGTCCTGAGCGGACGGAGCGAACCCTCCACCGCAGCGCGGCAAACACTCACAGAATTAGAAGCCTTGGGCGCTAAGCTCCTCACCGTCCCCGCCGATGTTTCACAGCCAGAAGATGTCACCAGACTGCTAGCTCGGGTTGATAGTTGGGGTCCACCCCTGCGAGGGCTAGTTCACGCCGCCGGAGTCCTCGATGATGGAGTACTGCAGCAACTCGATTGGCAACGCTTTACCCGAGTGATGGCGCCCAAGGTGGCCGGAGCCTGGAATTTACATCAGTTGACCCGCTCGTTACCCTTAGACTTTTTTGTCTGTTTCTCTTCAGTAGCTTCCCTGCTGGGTTCCCCGGGTCAGGGTAACTATGGGGCGGCCAATGCTTTCCTCGATGGTTTAGCTGGTTATCGTCACCGCTTGGGGTTGCCAGGTTTGACGATTAACTGGGGACCTTGGGCTCATTTGGGTATGGCCGCTCGCGGTCAGTCCGGTCGCTTCTCTGCTAGCGGGCTCGAGCCGATAGCTGCCGAGAGAGCTTTGCAGGTATTGGGGCAGTTACTCGGGCAACAGCGACCGCAAGTAGGGGTGATGGCGATTGACTGGTCACAATTTTTAGCACAGTTACCATCGGCAATGGTTTCGCCGTTTTTGGAGTTGGTTGGAGAGGACTCCGAGCCGTCTTCTCAGCAGACACCAGAGTTAGTGCAACAATTACACCAGGCACCACAGGAGCAGCAGTGGCAGTTGTTGCAAGCCCAGGTTCGAGAGCAACTGGCTACAGTTCTCGGTTTGAATTCTCCTGAAGCAATAAATTTAGAGCAGGGTTTCGCGGAGCTAGGAATGGACTCATTGATGGCTGTAGAATTTAGAAACCGACTCCAATCGAGCCTAGGATGTTCTATTCCCTCCACATTGGCTTTTGACTATCCCACAGTGGAAGCACTGGTGAATTATCTAGCAGGAGAACTGCTTTCCCTCGAACCAGACCCAAGCTTTACTGAAGAGTCACCAACTATAGAGGAGTTTGAATTAACAACCAACATGGAAGAACTATCTAACGATGAAATTGCCGTCCTACTTGCCAGAGAATTAACTGCCATTGAGGAGGAGAAAGTTCGATGAGCGAGAATGCAGCAGAGACAAACTATCAAACTTTAATGAAAAAGGCACTGCTTGAGTTAAAGGAAATGAGAGCCGAACTCAGTGCTTTGAACTATGCCAAAACCGAACCAATTGCGATTGTTGGAGTGGGCTGTAGATTTCCAGGAGGAGCCGATAATCCAGAGGCTTTCTGGCAGTTGTTGCACGATGGAGTAAATACAATCGCGGAAGTTCCTTCAGACCGATGGGACATTGATATGTATTATGACCCCAATCCAGATACTCCAGGAAAAATGCATACCCGCTACGGCGGATTTGTCAATCAGTTGCGGGAGTTCGATGCTCAGTTCTTTGGGCTCTCTCCTCGAGAAGCTATCAGTCTCGATCCTCAGCAGCGTTTATTGTTAGAAGTTAGTTGGGAAGCTCTAGAAAATGCCGGGCTAGCGAGCGAGCGACTAGCAGGCAGTTCCACGGGAGTATTCATCGGCATTTGTAGCAATGATTACTCCCAACGCTTGCTGACTAGAAAGCCAACTGAGATTGATGCTTATGTAGGTACTGGTAATTGTCATAGTGTGGCGGCAGGACGTTTGTCTTACCTCTTAGGGTTCACTGGTCCGAGCCTAGCAGTAGATACAGCCTGTTCCTCATCATTGGTAGCAGTTCATTTAGCGATCGCCAGTTTGCGTAATGGAGAGAGTGACTTAGCTTTGGCTGGAGGGGTAAACCTGCTTCTCGCCCCAGAAGTGTCGATTAATTTCTCGAAAGCCCGGATGCTATCATCAGATGGTCGCTGCAAGACTTTTGATGCCAGAGCAGACGGCTATGTGCGAGGAGAAGGTTGTGGTGTCGTAGTTCTCAAACGTTTGTCAGATGCTGTAAACGACGGCGATAATATCTTAGCTCTGATTCGCGGCTCGGCAGTCAATCAGGATGGTCGTAGCAGTGGTTTGACCGTACCTAATGGACCCTCTCAGCAAGTGGTGATTCGTCAAGCTTTGAAAAATGCTGGAGTAGAACCAGCCGAAGTCAGCTATATCGAAGCTCACGGCACCGGCACAGCTCTAGGCGATCCCATTGAAGTCGGAGCTTTAGCAGGTGTTTTTGCTAATAACCATTCCACTGAAGAACCGCTGAAGATTGGCTCGATCAAAACTAATATCGGGCATTTAGAAGGAGCGGCTGGCATAGCAAGTTCGATCAAAGTAGTGCTTTCCTTACAACACGAGGAAATTCCGCCACATTTGCACTTCCAAGAGCCCAATCCTTATATCGATTGGGACGACTTACCATTATCAGTGCCAACCGAGCCGATACCTTGGACTGCCGGAGTAAAGAGGCGAATTGCAGGAGTCAGTTCTTTTGGGTTTAGCGGTACCAACGCCCATGTAGTTTTAGAAGAAGCACCGCCAACCCAACTGGCGCAAGCTGAATTGGAACGCCCAATACATCTACTGACCCTATCTGCGAAAACAGAAACTGCACTGTTGGAGTTAACTCAACGCTACCAAAGTTACTTAGCCGCAGATTCCAGTTTAACCCTGGCAGAGGTCTGCCATACCGCCAATTGCGGGCGATCGCATTTTGCTCATCGATTGGGTGTATTGGCTGGCTCGACTGCCGAAGTAGCGCAAAAACTAGCTGCCTACAGTTCTGGACAAGAAGCTCCAGGAGTTTTTTGGGAACGAGTGCGGGAAACTCAGCCCAAAATCGCCTTTCTCTTTACCGGACAGGGGTCACAGTATGTGGGAATGGGACGAGAACTCTACGAAACACAACCTAGCTTCCGAGCCACCCTCGAGCAGTGCGATAAAATACTGCGTCCCTATCTCGATGTTCCTCTACTAGAAATACTCTACTCCAACAGCAACAATTCCCGATTAGACCAGACCGCCTACACCCAACCCGCCCTATTTGCCCTCGAATATGCTCTGTGTCAATTATGGTTCTCTTGGGGCATTCGTCCCAGCGCCGTCATGGGTCATAGCGTGGGCGAATATGTCGCTGCCTGCATCGCCGGAGTCTTCAGCCTCGAAGAAGGGCTGAGGTTAATTGCCCAGCGAGGACGGTTGATGCAAGCTCTACCTCAAACTGGTGCTATGGTTGCCCTGTTTGCTAATGAAGAACGAGTTAGAGCAGCGATTAAACCCTACGCCGGAACAGTTGCCATTGCTGCGATTAACGGCAGCCAAAATGTGGTTATTTCTGGAAAGGCTGAGGCGGTGACCGCAGTTACTGTCTCCCTAGCAGCAGAGGGAATCGAGTCGAGAAAGTTAAGAGTCTCTCATGCTTTCCATTCTCCGCTGATGGAGCCGATGCTGTCAGAGTTCGAGCAAGTTGCTAAGGAAATCGACTATTCTGCACCGCGAATCTCTCTAATCTCCAATCTGAGCGGACGAGAGGTAAGAACAGAAGTAGCCAGTGCCCGCTATTGGTGTCGTCATCTGCTCGAGCCAGTCCAGTTTGCTGCCGGAATCGGCGAGCTAGAACGACAGGGGTACGATCTGTTTGTGGAAATCGGAGCCAAGCCGACATTAGTCTCGATGGGTCGTCAGTGTCTGGCAGCAGGAGAGAGTAATGGTACTCAAGCCCGACAGTGGCTGCCGAGTCTGCGTCCAAGGGCTGGTGATTGGGAACAATTGCTGTCTAGTTTAGCTCGGTTATACCTGCGGGGAGTCAAAGTGGACTGGAGGGGATTCGACCGAGATTATCCGCGCCGCAAACTAGCATTGCCCACTTATCCCTTCCAGCGTCAGCGTTATTGGTTTGAGTCTGCCGAGGGTGACCAGCGACAAGCAGAATCGAATCAGTCTATACGACTAAATGAAAAATTTTCCCCTCTCGGTGCTGCTGACTCAGAGATAGAGTGGAGCCAAAAGCGCGATGAGCTTTTGAGTGCTAATCCAGAAAAACGCCGACCTTTATTAGAAAGTTACTTTAGCCAGCTCCTCGGTCAAGTGATGGGACTTTCTGCCTCGGAACTAGACTGGCAGCAGCGTCTTTCCGATCTAGGTCTCGATTCTTTAATGGCAACCGAGCTGAGAAAACGGCTTGAGGACAACTTAGGTATTGAAGTTCCGGTAGAGTTTCTCGCCGAGCTGAGGATCGAACAGTTCATCACTCAGGTTCTTTTTCTAATCGAGCAGCAATCTTCATCAAAATTACCGTCCCCAGTCAATAGCACTACTAATTCTCAAAGTTTTGTCACCAATGGTGAGAGTGCGATCGGCTCTGTCAGTACCCACAGCCCAATTAGTACTCCAGCTAATTCGTGGATCGTCTGCTCCCGACCAAATCCTCAAGCCCATCTTCGTCTATTTTGCTTTCCCTATGCTGGAGCGGGGATTTCCTGTTTCCGCACCTGGACTGAGTCTCTGCCATCAGAAATAGAAATTTGCTCGATTCAGTTACCAGGAAGGGAAAATCGCAGAATGGAAGCTCCTTTAACAAGGATGAAACCAATAATTGACACTCTTGCCACACTCATTCAATCCTATTTAGATAAACCCTTTGCCTTTTTCGGTCATAGTATGGGAGCTTTGCTGAGCTTCGAACTAGCGCGCGAACTGCGGCGGCGAAATTGCCAAAACCCAGTTCGCTTACTAGTTTCTGGTAGCCGTGCTCCCCAACTGCCAGACCCCGAACCGCCCATTCATCGCCTATCTGAAGCTAGGTTTATGGAAAAGCTCAAGCGTCTCCAGGGCATACCAGAGGAGGTGCTAGAAAACTCAGAACTCATGCAGCTATTTCTTCCTGCTTTACGTGCTGACTTCGAGCTGTTAGAAACTTACTTTTATCTTGACGAGAAACCCTTGAACTTTCCCATTACTGCTTTTGGTGGTTTAGAAGATAACAAAGTTAGCCTAGAAGAACTTGCTGCCTGGCGCGAACAAACCGATAGTGAGTTTAACCTACAAATGTTTTCTGGCGACCATTTCTTCTTACATACTGCCTGCCGCAAGCTGCTGCCCGCTCTAGCTCAACAGATGCAAAAACTTTTGATTCTTAGCTAAACACCAGACAAAACATTATGGCTTTTATTGTTGCTACATCTACCGGCTTTCCTCCCCACTATTACCCACAGGAGGTGCTATCTACAGCTCTGCAAAAGTACTTTCTGGCTATGGAACTAAATTTCGATCTCAATACTATCGATCGCTTTTTTACCAATAGCGCGATCGACGGTCGTTACTTTGCCTTTCCTCTAGATTCGTTTTACGAGCCGCCTGGATTTGGAACTATAGCTAATGCGGCGATTAAAACTAGCGTCGAGCTTCTGGAGGAAACTGTAGGTAGATTATTAGAGCAAGCAGGACTAGAGCCACAGCAAGTTTCACAGCTGACCTCAGTCACTTTAACTCCGGCAGTTCCTTCACTGGATATCCGATTGATCAACCAGATTCCCTTCACTCCCAATGTGAAGAGAATGCCTTTATGCGGAGTGGGTTGTATGGGTGGAGCTTTTGGGTTGGCCAGAAGCGCAGAATATCTCAAGTGCCGTCCTACAGAAGCCTCAGTCTTATTTGCGATCGAGCTTTCTTCATGTCTTTGGCAAGGCTCGCTACAACGGGATTTATACTCTCTGATCCAGCAATTGCCCGAAGATCCATCTCAATATACTAATATTATCATGGCGATCGTTACTGCGGCTTTGTTTGGTGATGGCTCGGCAGCAGTATTAATGGTCGGTAGCGAACATCCTTTAGCCCAGCCAGGACAGCCTCGAATCATCGACAGCCGCTCGATTATGCTGCCCAACACCGTTCCCCTGATGGGTATGGATTTAGTCGATACGGGTACGAGGAATATTCTCAGACCTGAAGTAGCCGACCATGTCAAAATTGGACTGCGAAAGTTAATCGATCCATTTTTAGACGAATACGATCTGTCCCTAGATAAAATCGCTCGCTGGATCGTACATCCAGGTGGTCCGAAAATCATTCAAGCCATAGAAGACGAGTTTGGACTACCTCCTGAAGCACTGCAAGCAAGTCGCGATGCCCTAGCCAAAATTGGCAATATTTCTTCTCCTACAGTACTCTACATTCTCGACCGAACTCTAGAGGGCGAACAGCCGCCTCCAGGTTCTTATGGCTTATTATTGGCTATGGGACCTGGCTTCTCTCAAGAAGTAATTTTGTTGCAATGGTAAATTTTGCCCGAGATGATGCCAAAATTAGCTAAACAATCAATGCTTTGATATTTATTACCGGACTTGGTAGTTTGGTGCCATTTAAGTCGCTCGCATTGTAAACAATTATCGTGCCATGCTGTTATGCTTTGTTTTTTGAATCAAAGAGCAACCCAGTTACGAGAACTAGCTGATGCTCCCGATTGTAGCGAAGAGATACTCTATAATACCTATACCCAATTTAAAATTCTCAATTTACTCTTTTCACACTGGCGAAGCATATACGAGCTTTATATCAGACCTCTGCTAGAACGGGAAAATAGAACGTTGACTTTACTAGATATTGGTTGTGGAGGGGGTGATGTAACTCTAAAAATAGCTGAATGGGCAGCAGCAGATAATTTATCATTAGATATCACTGCTATAGATACAGACATCAGAGCGATTAATTTTGTCAAAAACTTGAGTAATCCTCACCATGTCAAGTTTCAGCACGCTTCGACCAAAGATCTACTATCTTCAAATAGATCTTTCGATTTAATCATTTCTAACCACTTAATTCATCATCTCAACCCCAGTGAATTAAAAGAGATTATGAGCGACGTAGAGCATTTGGCAAACAAGTTAGTTATTTTCAATGATGTCGAGCGTTCCGATACTTTATATTTTGCTTTCAGTCTGCTTAGTTTACTTACAAAACCATTTTTTCCCAGTTCTTTTATTTGGATAGATGGTCCGCGATCGATTAGACGAAGCTATACTAGTTCGGAATTAATAGCAATCGCTGGCGATCGCTGGCGAGTAAAACGCCTATTGTTCTCTCGACTGTTACTCATTTACTCTCAGTAAAATTTTAATTCTAGTTGACGATGTTGACTCAAGGTTTTTTTTATATCATTATTGCCGCTGTTATCTTACAGCGATTATTCGAACTGCGCTTGAGCCAGCGCAATGAAGCATATCTTTTGGCGCTAGGAGCCCGGAAACATAGTGATAATTTTCTTGGCATGGTCAAAGTTCTACAGGTAAGCTGGTGGCTCGCAATGCTTGTAGAAGTATGGTGGCTCGATCGCCCCTTTATTCCTACTTTGGCTATCTTGGGGTTACTAGCGATAGTCACGGGTCAAATTTTACGCTACTTGTCTATGCGGGCTTTGGAATACCGTTGGACTCTGCCGATTATCACAATTCCTGGGATGCCTAAAGTCGAAAACGGAATATATCGTTATTTGCGACACCCTAATTGGCTGGGAGTTATGCTGGAAATTGCTGGTTTGCCCTTGATTCACAGTGCTTATCTAACGGCAACTATTTTTAGTCTGGCTAATGCATTTTTGCTCCATAAACGCATACAAACCGAAGAGTTAGCTTTTACTCGAAACTTTAATTAGTACCAATTAACTAAATGAACGCTGACTACAATTCACCTCCAACATCCAACGATGGCTCCATACTACTGCCAGAAAAGTCTTTTAGGTTGCCCGAATTAATATCTAGTTTGGCTACCCAGGCATCCACCGAGCCAGCATTAGTATCGCCCAAAGAGCCTTCTGTAAATCCGGTTACATAGAGATTGCCAAAGCGATCGGCGCTCACATCCGTGGCATAGTCTAGTTCGGAGGTACCAAACTGTTCGAGCCAGAGTTGGTTACCCTCACTGTCATACTTAGCTACCCAGGCATCGTATGCACCGGCATTATCCCCACCTAAATTGCGATTAGTATATCCAACCGTAAAGATATTGTCACTTGAGTCGATTTCCATGCCGCCAACAAAAGAGCCATCATCTCCACTAGTACCAAATTGTTCGACCCATAAGCGATCGCCTTGGCTGTTATACTTAGCTATCCAGGTATCATAAGAGCCCGCATTGATTCCTCCTAAGTCTCCTTTCGTCCATCCGGTAGCATAGATATTGCCCTGACTGTCAGTTTCTGCTCCCCAGGGAAATTCATCTTCCGAACTTCCAAACTGTTCGAGCCACTGTCGATTGCCATCATTGTCATATTTAACCAGCCAGAGATCGTAACCACCGGCATTAGCTCCTCCTAAATCTCCTACAGTCCATCCAGTAGCATAGACATTGCCATCGCGATCGATAGTAACGTCGTAAGCTTCGTCGAATGCCGTCGGAGTGCCAAACTCTCGAAACCACTGTCGGTTGCCATTACTGTCGTATTTGGTCACCCAAGAATCATCTTGAACGGGAAATTCTGCTCCTTCTTCGTTTTGCTTAACAGTTACTCCAGACAAGTAAACATTACCCTCCCCGTCAATATCAATGCCAAATGGAGTATTAATCAGATCGCTTCCAAACTGTCGAATCCATAGCCGATTGCCCTGGCTATCATATTTAGCTAACCAGGCATCAGTATTATTTGCTTGCTTGGTTTCTGCTAAATTACCTCCAGTAATTCCTGTCAAGTATAAGTTGCCGTCCTTATCGGTAACGATCCTAGTGGCTAATTCTGAACTAGAAGTGCCAAATTGTTCGAGCCACGCCCGATCCCCTTGGCTATTATACTTTGCTAGCCAGGCATCAGAAGCCCCGGCATTGGTTCCTTCCAGATCGCCGCTGGTTTGTCCTACTAAATAAACATTACTCTCAGAATCGGCGACCGAACTAATAGAGACATCAATCCCGGCAGTTCCCAGTTGCTGCGTTTTCTCTAGGACTGGTCCTTTCGGTGGAGTGTCGCCCTCAAACTCGAAAGAGTCGCTTTCAAGTTTCAAATCGGAAACTAAATAAAAAAAAGCGATTGGCTCGGGAATAATTCCCTGCTTCCCAAAAAGGGCTGTGCCTATTGGTGTTTCCAGTAGTTGGTAGTCTTGAGGTTCGCCGTATAGTGCAATGCTATCCTGAGTCAATTGAAAATCAAAAATTAAAGCTAAGTCATTAAAACCGCTATTGACATAGTAAGGCTGTTGCCAATCACCCAAAATAAATCTATCTTTCCCATTCTTTGGTAAAGGATCTTCGATAGTTGGAAATATTACTGATAATATCGATGTGGGAGCAAGCTCTGTATCACCAAAAAAAAGATCGAGTTTTTGACTTTCGAATTCATCAGCAGCAGGATTAAAAGCAACCAGAGTATCGTTTCCATCACGACCCAGAAGAATTTGATTGTTCGGTCCTCCGGGAACGAGGTCGCTGCCTGGTGTTAATGTTTGAATATCAAAGAAAGTGTCGAATAAAGGCAAAAGAATTGCTAATACTCGGTCTAGAATAGCCATTTTGGTTTAATTGTCTCCTAATAAAAATTTCATGGAGCTGAGGCTCAAAGTTATTGCTCTAAAACCATTCAATTGAGTGGCATAATAATTCAATTTGCTAAATTTAAACCCCGTCTACTTTGAAACCCGTAGTGTCTTATTTTTCTACCTTTGGGTCATCGGTACATCGCCAATCAACGACGGTGCCTGCGATGACCGCATTCCGTAGTAGTATTTTCATGCCTAAATTGCTCCTTTAAGTTATTTGGGTTTGAATGCAAGAAAATCTTCTGCATTTGATTTACTTAATGTAGAGGCATTTGTTATCTATCACCTTGCCGTATTCCAGCTTCACAATTCGGTCTGCCAGACTAAAATATCGGTCATCGTGGCTAATTGCCAGGACGGTTTTGCCTCTACTCTTTAGCTCAGGCAGTAGTTGAGTGTAAAAAATTTTTTTAAACAGCGGATCTTGATCTGATGCCCACTCATCGAACAAGTAGATCGGACGGTCTTCTAGATAGGCATTCAGCAAAGCGAGACGCTTACGCTGCCCTTGGGAAAGAGCAGTAGAAGAAAACACGCCATCTTTGACCTGAACCTTATGATCGAGTTGCAGTTTGACCAGATAGTCTTTTATCCGAGCGTCGAGATCGAGGTTGTCAATACCCAGTAAACGCTCAAAAAGATAGAAGTCAGCAAAGACTACCGAAAATTGCTGGCGATACCACTCCCGATTATGGCGATCGATCCGCTGACCATCTAGATAAATTTGTCCAGTTTCAGGGGTATAGAGACCCGCCAGCAGCTTAGCGAGAGTAGACTTGCCACTACCATTACCGCCCACGATAAAAACTAGTTCTCCAGGATGAAAGACTAAGTCAATCGGACCAAAGGTGAAATCAGCGTCGCCTCGTTCCTGATAATAAGTATGGGTCACGCCAACAAGTGCTAAGTAACTCGATGAATCTTGGAACTTAATCAGGGAAGTCGAGACCTTCTTACCAGCATAGGTTGCCAGGGATAAACCTAAGGACTCAATCTTTTGCAGAGCAATGGTAGCTTTGCTTAATCGCGGTAGCATAGCCATAATGTGTTCCAAGGGACTAATTAAATAAATAATAGTCAAGGCATAACCCGATAGAATTGGAACATCGATCCCTCGAAGCGCAGGCAGGACAAAAATCAGCAAGCCAATGGCGACAAAAAATAAAACCTGACCCCAACTAGCTGCAGCAGCAAAAACAGTATTGCCGAGAATGTTATGTCGTCGATAGGATAGAGCAGTAGTCTGAAGTTCTTCTAAGAGAAATGATTGGCGTCGCTGAGGATGGAGCTTGAGTTCCTTAACTCCTTCGGTGAGAGCGCGAAAGTGATGAAACAGCCTATCCTCTTGCTCTCGTGCCAACTTCAGTAAAAACCAAGCTTTTCTCATTGGTAATTGATAGGTGCATATTCCTATGACCAAAAAGGTAAAGCCTAACAAAAATACAGTTGGGGAGAGCCAGAATAGATAGACCAAGCAGCCGATCGCGATCGCGATATTAACTGAGAAAAAGGGAATAATCAGAGATGTATCAGAGATGACTTGGACATCCTCACTCAGGACTGCTAGAAGGCGATAAGCACCGATCTCTTCTAATTTACGTAAGGGAGAGGCAAGAATTTGACGGCTCAGTAGCATCCGCAAGTTGAGAATCGCATTTTGTGCCAGACGGATTAAGAGGACTTGAGAAGCTAGGCTAGTAACGAGTCGCAGCAGACAGAGACTGGCAAAGAACCAAATTAGGGTAGCCGCTGAAGGTTTATTCTGAGTTAACATGGTGTTAATTAGGGCGACCAGACCAGCAGCACTAGCACCGCTGAGAATGCCGGTTAACACAGCGAGAGTAAGGTGAAGAGGAGAATGACGTAAGAGAAAGCGGATCAGGTTCATTACTAAACTGTTAGTTTGTTTTAATCGAGAATTGCATAGTCGAACTTAGTAGTTTTCTTTTCTAGAATTTTGCAGCTTAAAGAAGTAAAGTTTTAAAGGTTTTTGATCCTACCTGAATCCTTACACTGATACTAAATCCCGTTCGTATAAGTGACTTTTAAAAAGCTTCCTAAATCCACCAATTCTGGAAACTTAAAGAACGGCGATTGTGACCTAGATCGATTGGATTTAGTATGACTTGAGAGTTGATAAAGATGTTCTTATTGAGCAATCCTAGACCCCAAACTGTATTGTAGGCAGACCTGATTGAGCAGAGCGCGGATACAGCGAGCTAGATCCGGATCTATAAAATATTAATTCCTACTTTTGGTCGTAAGTTATTAGGAACATCATATTTCCATTTTTCTATCGTAGACTTCCAGTTTTGTTCGATTTTCTCTTTGGTTTTATCATCTAACATATATTCATTCTTTTTATATTTTTTCTGAGTCTCAATATACTTTCTAAAATGCTCTTGTGCTTCCTGAAAACCCGGAAGATTGAGTGCGCAATACACTTTCTCAAGTTCTTCCAAAGGATTAGCTTCAAAATCTTCAAATTTGATTTCTACATAATTTTGCGATGGAATTAGTTGTTTTTCTTTAAAAAACTTTTGCATCATTTTTGTATAAAACAAAAAAATATTCCTTTCTATTTCATTGATATTTACGTCTTGAAAGCTGTACTCTGACAAGGTCGATAAATACATTTTTTTAGTAGACAAATAAACATAATAAGGATTTCTATAAATATGAATGAATTTTGCATCAGGAAATATTTCTAGTAATAATCTAATTTTACCCATATTTTCAGGAGTTTTAAGGAGCATTTTTTTTCCATACATGCAAAATGAAGCTTTTTTTAATACTTTTACATATTGATTTTTCCAGTGATTTATGTTTTTTTGTGAAATTTCATCGAGCAAGACATATTTTGTAAATATTTCGACCATATTCTTGGGAAAATGAAATAAGTGAAACGCAGAATAAAATGAAATATTTGACATAGCAAACTGTTCTTCTTGTGGATCGTAAATAGACAGAGTTACATTATCCATCTCTCTTGTTTTAGGCAGAAATATTTTTAATATTAATTTCAGGAGTTTTTCATTTACCAAAAAATGGTTTGGAGCTACACACTGAAGTAATGATACCCATCCAAAATTTTTATCTTGGCTCATTAAGTTATGCAGATATGTTGTTCCACTTCTGGGATGTCCAATAATAAATATTGGAGACTCCTTGATTTGAATATTCTCAATCTTTTTGCCAAATCTGATATTCTCATAAATTAACATTGGAATACTCAAAAAACTGAGCAATGAAACAGACAAAGCTCTCAAGAGATAATTTCTATCAATACCTCCATTTTTCCAGAGGAGCTTTATCCAATTTGTAAATGAGCCACCAGACAATCGATGTAATTTTATCATCATAGGTCGATCCTTACTTTTTTCTAAAATAAATGACGTAAACTCGTTCAATTTTCCTAGAGTGACAAAAGAGAGCTAATTAAAAACCTTTGTTTAGGATAAAATGATGTTTCCATACTTCTGAAAGTTGATAATTAGCAAGTTAAACGTGAATTAACTTTTCTCGCCCGCTTCGATCTTTCTGGCTTGAATTCGCTGTCTTTTTTTCAAATACACCAAGTGCTCGAAGCACTGCGTGATCCATGTCGTAATACTTATAATCAGCAAGTCGACCAGTAAATAATACTGTACCGTTAAGGTTTTCCACTTCTTTAAGATAAAGGTTCAGGCGATCGCGATTTTCTTTATTCAAAATAGGATAATAAGGATCGTTTTTTCCCGGTAGATAAGCTTGGGGATATTCCATAACTAAGGTAGTTTTAGGAGAATTTTGTCCTGACAAATACTTCTGTTCGGTGATACGAGTAATATCGTAGTCATTGGGGTAGTTGACTGTACCCACTTCTTGATAGTATTCGCGATCTAAAGTCTCAAACTCAAAACGAATACTGCGATAGGGCAATTCTCCATACATGTAGTCGAAGAAGGTATCAATTGGTCCGGTGTAAATTAGCCGATTAAACTTAACATCCTTAATAATCTCCCGATAATCCGTGTTTAGTAAGAGCTTAATGTTGGGATGAGCCAGCATTCGCCGGAACATTTGCGTGTAGCCAAGCTTGGGCATAGCCTGGTAGGGGTCTTGAAAGTAACGGTTATCCCTACTGATATAAATCGGTACGCGTCCAGTAACCCCTGGGTCTAGTTCCTCCGGTTTTACACCCCATTGCTTCATCGTGTAGCGAAGAAAAATATTTTCATAGATGTAATCGGCTAGAAACCTTAAATCTCCAATGGCACTCTCACGCAGTTTTAAAATAGGTACCTTTACACCAAAACCAAAATTTTCTAGCAGTAAATTCTCGAGCTTTTCTGCATATTTTGGCGGAAACAGAGCATAAAGGGAATTGAGATTAAAAGGAATGGGAACTTTTTTTCCTTCTACTACTCCCAATACGTGATGATGGTAAAGTCTCCATTCTGTAAATTGGGAGAGGTAATTCCAGACTTTTTTAGATTTAGTATGAAAGATATGCGGTCCGTATTTATGCACTAAAATGCCATGTTCGTTGTAATAATCGTAGGCATTGCCACCGATATGGTCTCGCCGTTCTACAATTAGCACTCGCTGTCCTAACTGAGTTGCGATTCGTTCGGCTATTACACAACCTGAGTATCCTGCCCCTACGATTAGCCAATCAAATATCATTTATTTCACTCCGGTGATTTCTCCAACTTGAATTAGTTTTTGGTCGGCTTTCAAATCGGAGTTTGTCAAAATGTTTTCCAAAATATCCACGACTTCAAATACAGCCTGATTGTGATAATTTTCAACACGAGTTTTATAACCGGGAAAATTTTCAGGAGCGATTAGCTCGGCAACAGCTCGGTCAATCTCACGAAAATTAGCGACCACAATGCCCAATTGATTATCTGCCAGCCAATCAGCAGTAGCCCTTTCTTGAAACAAAGTCGTGGTATGATTGCACTCAGTAATCACTGGCAATTTTCTGGCTACAGCCTCGCTAACGCCAACACTGCCTGGTTTGCCAATAAAGAAATCGCACAAATCCATATAGTAAGAAATTTGTTTGGTAAATCCTTCAACATACTTAGGAAAGCGAGTTTGCCTATTTTGCAAATCTTTTGCTAGTCGGTCATTTCTACCGCAGATACATATGAGTTGGAGTTTCAAGGATGAGCGCTCTAAACGTTCGGCAATCTCGAGCATTTCCTTCGAGCCATGACTGCCAAAAATGACTAAGCCGGTGGGTAAATCGGGATCTAGTCCCAGTCGTTGCCTTTCAACCTGCCGATTCACTGTCACTGGCTCCTCAAAGCAAGGGTGAATAACTACTCCTGATGTCCGGAAAATTCTCTCGTCTGGATACCCGAAATCTTGGGCTTGCTTGACTGCTCGTTCCGAAGGACAAATGAGCAATTGCTCTTGGGGTTCTATCCAGTAGCTGGGAGGACAATCGGCAAAATCTGTTATAAAAGTGACAAAAGGAGTCTCTGGCGACTCCGCTAATACACTCTCATACAGCACTCGGTTGACTAATGGTATTAAAGAAAGAACGAGATCTGGTTTATGCCCGCGCCAATACTGTTGCAGGCGTTTTCGCCAAGCTCGATGACGAAGGCGAATTTCTAGCTTAAATAGGGGCACTGATAAGGGGTCGTTAATTAATTTTGCCCACTTTTTTGTCAAGACCCAATTGTTGTAGATAAACTGAGGTCTAGTGGTATCAAAAACTTCTTTAAAAACTTCGATTATTTGAATTTCCCAAGGTAATTTTCGCTGTTCGATTACTTCTTTTAAGGCATTAGCAGTGCTGCGATGGCCTGCTCCCATATCATAAATAGTGAAATATATTTTTTTCATTTAATTAAATCTCCCGCGTGAGGCTTTTATACTCTTTTTGCCTTAAAAATTTAGCCAACCAAACTCGATTGTTTAAGATTTTCTTTACTGTTATCTAAACTTTTTATCCGCCTTTGATTGCGCTTAGTCACACCAAGCCACCGATTAACCAAATCTCCCAGTCGAGGGTAAAATTGTTCGACTGCCAATAACAGCTTTGACAAAATTTCTGAGAGCAATCCGCCATTTACGATGATTTCAGCCTTGTTTTTCTCGATCGCCTTGACTACTGCTTTAGCTACATCTATCGCTCTAGAGTTTCCTGCTAATTTCGGTGCGGCTACACCAGTATCGGCAAGCAATCCGTAGTCGGAAATGTATCCGGGACAAATAGAAGTAATCTCCACTCCGGTATCGGCTAATTCTTGTCGGAGGGCATCGCTCCACATCAGCAAACCTGCTTTACTAGCAGAATAAGCACTGTCGTAAGGATGTCCTTTTTTACTGGCGAGAGAGGCAATATTGACAATGTGACCGCTACGCCTATGTAACATATTTGGCAACACGAAACGAGTTAACTCCATCGCAGCAAGTAAGTTAACTGACATTATCAACTGAAGCTCGGCAAGGGAATAATCTGGAAAGGCTTTATAAATTTCCATGCCAGCATTGTTAATTAAGATGTCAACCGAACCGAAAAGTTTTTCAATTTCTTTTATTAGCTTTGGTAGTTGTTCTACCTGACTAAGATCGAAAGGAATACCTATGGCTTTACCACCCATAGCTTTAATTTCCGCACAAACTCGATCGAGTCCTGCTTGAGAACGGGAGATGCCAATTACAGTTGCTCCTTTTTGGGCTAGTTCGCGAACGATAAATACGCCAATTCCTCGGGAGGCACCCGTTAGAAGTACTGTCTTACCTGCTATAGTTGTCACGTCGCTTTGCTCCGAATTCAAAATTAATATCTTCTGTGCTAAGGTGTCATACTGCGTCCCTACAACTTGGTAACTGCTAATTGTCTTTCGGTAAGAGAAGCGAAATGCTTGCCACCTAGTTCGATTTGTCCCCTTTCTACGCCAGTTTTGATTCTCTCAACTAAATACTCCCAGTTAGAGGCGATGATGTTCGTGCCATGATCTGGCTCGATCGAACAAGCTAAAGCAATATCGTTACCATAGCGCTCGACCAAATTACGCACTCCTAAGAAGTTAAAGACTCCCGATTCATAAGTTCCACAGGGAACGGAAGGATTAGAAACTCCAGTGTAGTATTCGTTTTCCGACTTAAACCAGTTCTTAGATGGGTATCCGTGAAAATGAACCATGGGCGCGCCATTTTCAATTAGCTTCGGTAGATATAAAGCAGTTGCCAGAGCAATAGCAACCATGACATAAATATCGTAAGAAGGTTTGATATCCATAGTTCCTGGCTCAACTCCTTGCGGAAATTGCAGCAATAACTTATTTTTCAAACCAATTCTGAGAATGTCACATTCAAGATCTAAGTCTGTTTTACACGAACCGGAGCGAGAACTCACTAGCCAGATATCTGGTATCTGCTTGAATGCATATTTGGTTCCCAATCTTGTTTTGAGATATCTTCTACCATGTTGATTCTGTCGTACTTCATTGCTGCTGTATCCCGATACAGGAGATAAATTTTCCCATTCCTTCTCTGATATTTCAGGTGCTCCAATGTATTTTGGGGGCTCGGCATAGGCAACAAAACCATAAGAAACACCCGTCCTGCCATTCGCCATCCAGTCAACAATATCTCTATGGGATTTTCTTTTAATCACATTACCGATTTTAAAACCAGAAGGGAGTAGACCTGTCGAAGCCAATTGCCGACCCAATCTTACCAATTGGACTGCATAGCTCGATTGCTGAGGATCGTATTCTCCCACTTCAAATCTGCTCATCGGTAATGGAAGTATCGGCACATAAATTTTGGGAATCAGAGAATTCAAGACAAATTTATCTATTTTCTCAACAGGAAATTTTGAATCTGAAAGATTCATATTTAGGATGGAAATATCAGTATTGGAAACTCCGATAACAATCTCAGAAAATGTTCTGACCAAAGTGTTGACACCAATTGGGATCTTATCCTGATATGAAAGTTTCGGGCTGACAAACTCCTCATCTAGTTCTGTAAGTACGATCGTCTGGGTGTTGGTGGGATTTTCAATGTTTCTGAGATTATCTTCAGCCCAACTAATAAACTGAGCAATTTTCCAGACGGATATTTTTCGATTTCTCAAAACAAATTGTGAGTATATTCCATATAGCATTTCTGCTATGTGGAGCTTTACTTTACCTATCCAAGAAGGATGTCTTTCGACATCAATTACTGCAGTGATATCAGACTTAACTACTCTGGTGTTAATTCTTTTCTTCCATTTGGTAAGTGGTAGGTTAATCTCATAGCTGAACTCTTTGGTAGCTCGCTCCCAGGGTTCAATCCGAACTCCATAGTTTTCTAGTTTGTCTTTTAATTCTTCTCTAAATTTCAGAATTGTTTTATTTGTGTATCCACTGGGCAAAGGTCTAAAAGCAATCTTGAGCTTTTTAGCCATTGCTATTGGCTCAATAACCGGTGGCTTGAAGTTTACTGTGGAGCAAGCGTCAAGTCCTCCAATTAAGTAACCAATTGTCTGCAAACTCAAATCTAGACCATTAGGTGGAGAACTATCCCTTGCAGTACGATCGGTGTCCCGCAACAATGCTAGAATCTCCGTTTTGCGTTCGGCTAACTCTGTGCGTAGTGCTGGGGTAAGTATTCCCTTTGGAGAATGAATCTTTAGTTTTCCGCGATCGCTCCACAAGTGAACGCCCTGTTGGGTAAGGTTTTCTAAAAGCTCGGTTACCTTCATAGTTCGACAATCTCCCTAGTTCTGCAATTGAGAAACAGTAGTATAGTATTTAAATCTCAATGATTTCTGATTCGCTAGCTTCAAATTCTTCGGCTAAGTGTTGTGAAAGCAACTCAATAGTAGGATAGTGAAGCAGCAGAAGAGGAGACATCTCAATCCCTAGAAATTGCCTGCCAGCACTGCTAATACTTATTGCTAGCAATGAATCCATGCCGTAGCTATCAAAAGGTGCTCTGATATCTATGTCCTCAGGTTTAAATCCTAACTCCTTGGCAACTTGGCAGACCAACCAATCTTGAATGTAGGTAATTAAAATTGCCTCACGCTCTTTTCTGGTGGTAGCCTCTTCTAAGCACTGTAACAGCTCAGCTCGCTTTGCTAAGCTCTGCTCTTCTTGCTTCAAAGATTGCGTCTCATCGACTAACTCAGAAAGCAACGGTAATCGTATGTCAGTGGGAAATTGTCGTTCAAACATCGACCAATCGACTGACAACACGCCAACTTGAGCGTTAGTTTGCCCTAGTAAGTGCTCTAGCACCTGTAATCCCTGCTCTGGCGCGATCGCATTTAGTCCTCGAGAGATCATGCGGTTCTGGTGACTGCTGGCTAAACTAGCCGCCATTCCAGCATCATCCCATGGTCCCCAGTTAATGCTTAATCCCGGCAGTCCCAGTGAGCGGCGATAATGGGCTAGAGTATCCATAAAACTATTCGCTGCGGCGTAATTACCTTGCCCTGGCGATCCCAGCAAAGCAGCAGCAGAAGAAAACATTATAAAAAAGTCCAATGGTAACTGCTGAGTTAAGATGTGCAAATTCCAAGTACCCTCAACCTTTGAAGCCATAACCAGCTTAAAGCGAGACCAATTTTGCTGCAACAAAATGCCATCGTCAAGAATACCAGCAGCGTGAACGATGCCTTTGATCGGAGCCATTGATGCCTGAATCTCTTCGAGAACTTTGATTAACTCTCCTCGGTTAGTCACATCACCGCGAGCCACTAGGACCTTCGCTCCTACCTGCTCCAGATTAGTAATGACCTGCCGTGCCTGCAAAGAAGCTTCACGACGCCCGATAAGCACCAAGTGCCTCGCGCCCCGCTCCACCATCCACCGAGCTATCTTAAGTCCCAAAGCCCCCAATCCACCAGTAATTAGATAAGTACTGTCTGAGCGTAACGATAATGTTTGGACTTCTGAGGGTTGGCTCCGCACTAGGCGTGCCACATAGCGTCGTCCATCTCGAAAACTAAGATGGTCTTCTCCTTGGGAATCCTCAATCTCTTCCAACAGCTTTGCCGCCTCATCATCGGTCATCTCAGGAGCTAAATCCACCATCCCTCCCCAAAATTCCGAATGTTCTAGAGCGATCGCTTTACCTAGTCCCCACAGAGGAGCTTGAGCTACTGCCGGCAGAGACTGACTGACTGGTAATGCCCCCCTGGTCACTAACCACAATTGAGGTGAGGTCGAACACTTGTGCTTGACCAAGACTCGTACTAGGTGTAATAAGCTAGCACAACAGAGGCTCTGAGCCCATTCTAAAGAAGAGGCGGTCAGCACGTCTGGCGGAGCTGCTTCTAAACTCCACAGGTGGATAACACCCCTTAAGAGCATCTCACTGGTTGCCCAATCTTCTTGTAACAAACGCTCGAAATCGTCAGGACTAGCTGGGTTGAGAATCCAACTTCCGGTTTCTTTAGCTTGATAGCCATGCCCGGCATAAATTAGAATACAGCTATGTCCCCGAGCTCGTAATAGGTCGGCTAGGTTTTGTCCTAAACCATCAGGGTCAGCCAAAATCAACCAAATGCCCGGTTCGGAAGCTTGGGTTCTCTTTAAAGAAGTCTTGGGAATTCTGGGCTTAGATTGCCACTCTAGCTGGTAAAGCCAATCTTCAATCGAGGCTGTCGTTAGCTGTTGTTGGTGCTGTTCGACTAATAATTCCAGCAGCTTAGGCAGTAGTTTTACTTCATCTTCTGACAGTTGTCCTACAGTCTCTAAATGTCGAGCAAGTTTTTGACTATCTCCTTGTTGAAGGAGATTGATAATTGGGGTCTGAACTTTTTGTGAAGATAAAGTCCCTGCTGTTTGATGCCTATTTTTAGATTCCTCTACCCAATAACGCTGTCGCTGAAATGGATAATTTGGCAATACTACCTTGCTACGAAAATAATCTGCATCGAACCCAGACCAATCTACTTTGACTCCCCGCACATATAATTCCCCCAAACTATGAAGCATTTGTTGCCAATCATCCCGTCCCGGACGCAGACTGGGTAACCATAGGGCTTCTTCTTTTGGTAGGCACTGTTGCCCCATAGATAATAAAATTGGCTTGGGTCCAATTTCGAGGAAGACTTGGTAACCTTCTTGGTGCAAAGTCTCCATACTGCGGGCAAACTGCACCGGTTGTCTGACATGATTTACCCAGTAGCTTGCTCTGGTCAGACGCTCGTCTTCTCTAATTCCCGTTACATTTGAGAGCAATGGAATCCGAGGTTGCTGGTAGGTTACTCGATTGGCTAGGGCTGCGAACTCCGCTAACATTGGTTCCATCAGTGGAGAGTGGAAGCCATGGGATACTTGTAGTTGTTTGGTCTTGATGCCTGCTGCTTCTAACTTGTCCCTCAGCGTCTCAATCGCTGCTGCCGCACCGGAAATTACTACGCTTTGAGGTCCGTTAACTGCGGCGATGGCTACTTTATCTTGGTAGGGGGGTATCAGTGGCTCGATTTGGGCTTCTGAGGCCATCACTGCTAGCATCATCCCCCCAGAGGGTAATTGTTGCATCAATCTTCCCCGATGGGCGATTAGTGTTAAGCCCTCTTCTAAACTAAACACTCCTGCGACTGTGGCGGCGACATATTCTCCGACACTGTGACCCATGACTACATCGGCTTCAATCCCCCAAGATTGCCATAACTGGTAGAGGGCATATTCGAGGGCAAATAGGGCGGGTTGGGTGTAGGCGGTTTGGTCTAATCGGGAATTGTCGCTGTTGGAGTAGAGTATTTCTAGTAGGGAGACATCGAGATAGGGACGCAGAATTTCCTCGCAGCGCTCGAGACTGGCTCGAAAGGTGGGTTGGGTCTCGTAGAGTTGTCTTCCCATACCTACGTATTGCGACCCCTGTCCGCTAAACATCAAGGCGAGCTTGGGCTGAGTCGTTCCTGAAATTTGTCCGGTAGAGATGCCTGAACTTGAGGGCTCATCGACATAGCTGGCTAATTTTTGCCCCATTTCTAAAGTAGAGGGAGCTACCACACTCAGTCGATGTTTGAAGTGGGAACGCCCGATATTGGCACTGAAGCAAATATTGCTGAGGGCTAATTCCGGGTAAGTTGCGAGATACTGTTGATAGGATGTGACTAATTCAGCTAGTGCCCCTTTGGTTTTGGCTGAAAGCGATAACAATTGTACGGGGCGTTCGAATTCAGCTTGCTTTAACTTTGGTTGTGGTGCTTCTTCTAAAACTACATGGGCGTTGGTACCGCTAAACCCAAAAGAACTGACTCC
>NZ_JBKGTY010000003.1:547157-649009 GCF_053543375.1 Myxosarcina sp. GI1(2024)
AAAGCTCCGACTTCAATGGGATCGCCTAGAGCTGTGCCGGTGCCGTGAGCTTCGATATAGCTGACTTCGGCTGGTTCTACTCCAGCATTTTTCAAAGCTTGACGAATCACCACTTGCTGAGAGGGTCCATTAGGTACGGTCAAACCACTGCTACGACCATCCTGATTGACTGCCGAGCCGCGAATCAGAGCTAAGATATTATCGCCGTCGTTTACAGCATCTGACAAACGTTTGAGAACTACGACACCACAACCTTCTCCTCGCACATAGCCGTCTGCTCTGGCATCAAAAGTCTTGCAGCGACCATCTGATGATAGCATCCGGGCTTTCGAGAAATTAATCGACACTTCTGGGGCGAGAAGCAGGTTTACCCCTCCAGCCAAAGCTAAGTCACTCTCTCCATTACGCAAACTGGCGATCGCTAAATGAACTGCTACCAATGATGAGGAACAGGCTGTATCTACTGCTAGGCTCGGACCAGTGAACCCTAAGAGGTAAGACAAACGTCCTGCCGCCACACTATGACAATTACCAGTACCTACATAAGCATCAATCTCAGTTGGCTTTCTAGTCAGCAAGCGTTGGGAGTAATCATTGCTACAAATGCCGATGAATACTCCCGTGGAACTGCCTGCTAGTCGCTCGCTCGCTAGCCCGGCATTTTCTAGAGCTTCCCAACTAACTTCTAACAATAAACGCTGCTGAGGATCGAGACTGATAGCTTCTCGAGGAGAGAGCCCAAAGAACTGAGCATCGAACTCCCGCAACTGATTGACAAATCCGCCGTAGCGGGTATGCATTTTTCCTGGAGTATCTGGATTGGGGTCATAATACATATCAATGTCCCATCGGTCTGAAGGAACTTCCGCGATTGTATTTACTCCATCGTGCAACAACTGCCAGAAAGCCTCTGGATTATCGGCTCCTCCTGGAAATCTACAGCCCACTCCAACAATCGCAATTGGTTCTCTCTTGGAATATTCTATGAAATCAAGTTGGGCTTGCATGTTTTCTAAAGCCCAAACAGCCCGCTTAATCGGAGATATAGGTTTTACTGGTTCTGAACTCATACTCATAATTTTAGTACTTCATGCTCTCCAATTTGCTAATCAACAAGGCTTCAGCCTCGCTATCTGATAAATTTTCTAGGTTTGACCGAGCCACAAATTTCTCTCCATTATTTTTCTGTGACTTTTCAGCAGATTTTGAGGAAAATTCAATTTTTAGTACTCGTTCGGCTAAATAATCCACGAGCGTTTTTACCGTCGGATAATCAAAGGCCAAGGTTGAAGGAATGGAGCATTCTAGACTCGATTGCAGACGATTTCTAAATTCCACAGCCATGAGCGAATCCATTCCTAAGTCAGACAAACCTTGCTGAAGCTCTATTTGCTCGGGAGAACTCAAACCCAGAACCTTAGCCAATTGAGTGCGAACATGAACCGTCAACATACTCCGATGCTCATTAACTGGAGCCACTTCTAATTGTTGGAGAAACTCAGATCGCTGTTCTAGTCTTGGTTGCTCGGAAGTCGATGATAAAGTACTAAATATAGGAGGCTCACCACCAGGAGGAAATTGCCTCAAAAACTTCCACCAGTCAACCGATAAAACTGCTACCTGAATTTTATTGATATCGCGTTTTAATAATTTGTCTAAAATCTTTAGACCCCCCGCAGCAGCTATCGGCTCGAGCCCGCTAGCAGAGAAGCGACCGGACTGACCGCGAGCGGCCATACCCAAATGAGCCCAAGGTCCCCAGTTAATCGTCAAACCTGGCAACCCCAAGCGGTGACGATAACCAGCTAAACCATCGAGGAAAGCATTGGCCGCCCCATAGTTACCCTGACCCGGGGAACCCAGCAGGGAAGCTACTGAAGAGAAACAGACAAAAAAGTCTAAGGGTAACGAGCGGGTCAACTGATGTAAATTCCAGGCTCCGGCCACCTTGGGCGCCATCACTCGGGTAAAGCGTTGCCAATCGAGTTGCTGCAGTACTCCATCATCGAGGACTCCGGCGGCGTGAACTAGCCCTCGCAGGGGTGGACCCCAACTATCAACCCGAGCTAGCAGTCTGGTGACATCTTCTGGCTGTGAAACATCGGCGGGGACGGTGAGGAGCTTAGCGCCCAAGGCTTCTAATTCTGTGAGTGTTTGCCGCGCTGCGGTGGAGGGTTCGCTCCGTCCGCTCAGGACTAAATGCCGCGCTCCTCGCTCGACCATCCAGCGAGCGACGGTCAATCCTAAAGCTCCCAGTCCACCAGTAATCAGATAGCTGTTCTCGGGCAGTAACTGAGGCGGCTCCGAGCTGGTAGCAGCGGGCAGTGAAACTATCACTTTGCCAATGTGTTTGGCTCCGGCCAGATAGCGGAAAGCATCCACCACTCGCCCCAGAGGAAAGACTCGATGGGGCAGTGGTTGCAAGCTTCCTGACCGCAATTGTGACATCAGCTCCCTCAACATTTGTCTGATTAAGCCGGGGTCTTGCTGGGCAATTTCTAAGAGATCGAAGGGAATGTAGTCAACATCGGGTCTAGTGGCGCTTACTTGACCTTCAGACCAAATGCCGATTTTACCAATTTCAATCAATCGCCCTTCCCGAGCTAAAGCTTGCAAGCTTTTGGGGATAAATTCGCCATTGAAACTGTTGAGTACGATGTCCACACCCTGCCCTTCGGTCATCGTCATCACTTCGTCGGCGAAATCTAAGCTGCGGGAGTTCATCACCCGGGTGATGCCCAGAGACTTGAGGTAGTCCCATTTAGCTGGACTGGCGGTGGCGAAAACTTCCGCTCCTGCTTGTCGTGCCAGTTGTACTGCTGCCTGTCCGACACCGCCGGCAGCGGCATGAATTAAGACTCGCTCTCCCGACTGAATTTTTGCCCGATGGTGTAATCCGTAGTATGCCGTTAAAAAGGTAGTGGGGATCGTAGCTGCCGCTTCAAAGCTCAATTGCGCTGGCTTGGGTACCACCATGTCGGCCTTGACGGTGACAAAGCTGCTAAGACTACCAATCGCCAGGGCGGCGATGACTTCATCACCAATGCTCAAGTGGCTGACTCCTTCTCCTACTGCTACGATGACTCCGGCACATTCTCCGCCGAAGGGTAAATCGGTAGTCGAGTCGAGACCCAATTCGGAGCTATATTCTTGGAGCATCCCTAAAGCGTTGAGTACATCTCTAAAGTTAAGTCCGGTAGCCCGTACTTGAATTTCCACTTCTCCTGGTGCTGGTGGACGTCGTTGTAGCGGCTCGAGTCTCAAGTTTTCCAAGATTCCCGGGGGAGATATCTTGACTCGCACCGCTTCTCCCTGCTGGGGATGTTCTCGAAACTGGGTTCTGACTAGTCGGGCGACATGACGCACCTGCTGACGATAGGCAATTTGGTTTTCAGCATCCCTCGAATACAACTCCTCAACTAAAGCTTGAAGCTGACCGCTCGGCTCTGCTGGGTCGAGGTCGAGGCAGGTACAGTTAAGCTCGGGATGCTCTAAACTAATGGTGCGTCCCAAGCCCCACAATGGTGTTTGTGAGAGCCCAACTGGCACTCGGTCGGTGTCGAGCAGTTGCGCTCCGGCAGTGACTAGCCACAGACGAGGTAACTGAGACCAGTTGGTGTTAGTTAGGGCTTGCACCAGATGTAAGATGCTGCCACAGCTGTTGTTTTGCGCTGGTTGTAAGTCGGCGAGGGATAACTCGGTGCTGCTGGGGTGGTCTAAGCTCCACAGGTGAACGATCCCCTTGAGGGGCGGTCGCTGTTGGCGGCATTGGTCTAGTAGCTGTCGAATATCTTCTGGTCGCTCGGGATTGAGTTGATAATTGGTTTCGTCTTGCTGCTGATAATTAGTGCCTCGAGTAACTAAGAGGGGGTAATCTCCTCGTTCTTGGAGTTGTCGAGCAACTCGAGCGGCGATTCCTCCCCCATCGGCAAACAACAGCCAGGTACTTGGTTGGGTTGTTGCTGCTGGCTGGGAGTGGTGAGTTTGGGGTTGCCAGGCAATTTCATAGAGCCAATCGTTCGCGTCTTGTGCTTTGGACTCTGCTGGTGGCAGGATTCGCTTGAGGGCAGCTCGACTGACCCGTCGCAGAGACAAACCTTCGATTGAGACGACGAGATTTCCCGTTGCGTCTAGTAGTCGCACTTGGGCAGTTAAATGCTGCTGCTGGTGACCATTAATCGGGCTGAGGGATACTTGACTCCAGAGGCGGGAACTCTGAGAACGGTATCGTCTCAATCGTTTGAGCTTCACTGGCAGATAAGCATCTTCTCCTGGCTTATCTAAGAAGAGTGCTCCTAGTACCTGAAAGCTGGCATCGAGTAAGACTGGGTGCAGTTGGTATGCTGCTGAGTCTAATTCTAGGTGGGGCGGTAACTGAATTTGTCCCAGGGCGGCAGTACCAGGCTGCTGGGACAACCGGCTAATGGCTTGGAAACTGGTGCCATATTCCATGCCTCGTGCTCGCAATTTTTGGTAGTAGCTCTCTGGAGAGATGGATTCGGCATACTCTAGTGGTACACTCTCTAAATCGATTTGGGGAGTTTCTTCTTCTTCAGCTACGGCAATTTTGCCCGAGGCGTGAGTTATCCAACTAGGCTCTGAGTTACCCGACTTGAGGTCGAGGCTGTAGATCCCGAATGAATAACTGGTGGCAGTTTTGGGAGTGAGAATCGTCTGGATGGTGGTGACTGATGATTCTGGTAGTGCCAATGCCTGTTGAAGGTTGACCCGTTCGAGAACTAAGTTTTCAGTTCCCCAAATCTGTTTTCCTGCGGCTAAGGCAATTTCGAGATAGGCGCTGGCTGGGACGATGGCGGTTTGGTAGAGCTGATGGTCGGCTAAATATCCAGTCTGCTCTCTACTCAGCTGGCTCTCGAATTGGATTTGGTTCGAGTCGGCTAAATACAGCCGTCGACCGAGCAGGGGATGAACAGCACTACTTCGAGCTCCGTTAGTCGAGCTAGATTGGGTTTGATGAGACTGTGGTTCGGCGGTTTCTACCCAGTAACGCTGACGTTGGAAGGGATAAGTAGGCAATGCTAGCTGGCGCCGGGGATAATCTCGGTCGAATCCTCTCCAGTCAACTTTCACCCCTCGCCGGTATAACTGAGCTAAACTAGACAGCAGTTGTTGCCAGTCCGAGCCACCAGAACGCAACGAAGGCAGCCAGAGCGATCGCTCTGACTCGATGCACTGTTGCCCCATAGATAATAAAATTGGCTTGGGTCCAATTTCGAGGAAGACTTGGTAACCTTCTTGGTGCAAAGTCTCCATACTGCGGGCAAACTGCACCGGTTGTCTGACATGATTTACCCAGTAGCTTGCTCTGGTCAGACGCTCGTCTTCTCTAATTCCCGTTACATTTGAGAGCAATGGAATCCGAGGTTGCTGGTAGGTTACTCGATTGGCTAGGGCTGCGAACTCCGCTAACATTGGTTCCATCAGTGGAGAGTGGAAGCCATGGGATACTTGTAGTTGTTTGGTCTTGATGCCTGCTGCTTCTAACTTGTCCCTCAGCGTCTCAATCGCTGCTGCCGCACCGGAAATTACTACGCTTTGAGGTCCGTTAACTGCGGCGATGGCTACTTTATCTTGGTAGGGGGGTATCAGTGGCTCGATTTGGGCTTCTGAGGCCATCACTGCTAGCATCATCCCCCCAGAGGGTAATTGTTGCATCAATCTTCCCCGATGGGCGATTAGTGTTAAGCCCTCTTCTAAACTAAACACTCCTGCGACTGTGGCGGCGACATATTCTCCGACACTGTGACCCATGACTACATCGGCTTCAATCCCCCAAGATTGCCATAACTGGTAGAGGGCATATTCGAGGGCAAATAGGGCGGGTTGGGTGTAGGCGGTTTGGTCTAATCGGGAATTGTCGCTGTTGGAGTAGAGTATTTCTAGTAGGGAGACATCGAGATAGGGACGCAGAATTTCCTCGCAGCGCTCGAGACTGGCTCGAAAGGTGGGTTGGGTCTCGTAGAGTTGTCTTCCCATACCTACGTATTGCGACCCCTGTCCGCTAAACATCAAGGCGATTTTTGGGGGTTTACGGCTGCGTACTCTACCTTGGACTAATTGGGGTGTTTCTTTCCCAGCCATCAAAGCTGTTAGTTGCTTACCCAACTCTAAGCTAGATTCGGACACTATGCTCAGGCGATGTTCGAAATGCTCTCTTCCCGTATTGGCACTGAAGCAGATATCGGCGAGCGCTATTTCCTGATGGGACTCTAAGAAATCTTGATACTTTTGTGCCAATTCTACTAAAGCTGTCTCACTTTTAGCTGAGAAGGTAAACATATGCTTGGGGCGTTCAAACTCGGGAGCTATCAAAGTAGCCACGGGAGCTTCTTCGATGATTACGTGACAATTAGTGCCGCCAAAGCTAAAAGCACTCACTCCAGCTAAGCGGGTTTGTGTGGTAACATTCCAAGATTGAGGTTCGAGAGGGATTGAGAGGGGAGTTCCTTCAAGAGAAATATAAGGATTGAGCTGTTTTAAGTGTAGGTGAGGAGCAATCTCTCGATGTTGTAGCTGTAAAACCACCTTAATCAAACCTGCGATGCCTGCTGCTGCTTCTAAATGTCCGATATTTGTCTTGACCGAGCCCAGCCAACAGGGCTGATCTGGCTCACGTTCTTTCATCAGTACGGACTTAAGTGCTCTGACTTCAATTGGGTCTCCTAAAGGAGTACCCGTACCATGGGCTTCGATGTAACTAATTTGTGCTGGCGCTACACCAGCATTTTTAAGAGCTTGACGAATAACCTTTTCTTGAGCTGGTCCATTGGGAGCGGTCAGCCCGTGGCTAGTACCATCTTGGTTAACTGCGGAACCTCTAATAATGGCTTGAATGTTGTCTCCATCCTGAAGAGCCTCGGAGAGACGCTTGAGCACGACTATGCCACAACCTTCTCCTCGTACGAAACCATCAGCATTAGTGTCAAAAGTCTTGCAGCGACCGTCGGCTGCCATCATTTGGGCATGGGAATAACTAATAGTTCCTTCGGGAGAAAGCATGAGATTGACTCCTCCCACTAGAGAGAGATTTGACTCTTTTTGCCGTAAACTCTGACAAGCTAAGTGGAGAGCAACCAAGGCTGAAGAACAAGCAGTATCGATCGCCATACTCGGTCCCTGCAGGTCTAAGAAATATGATAAGCGATGAGCCGCAACACTAAAGGCACAGCCAGTACCATCGTAAGCAGTAATTTTACTCCAATCTTTAGATAGGGCTCTAGCATAATCATAATTGCCAATCCCGATAAAAACTCCAGTCTGGCTACCAGCCACTCGCTCTGAGGTTATGCCAGCGTTTTCTAAAGCTTCCCAGGCTACCTCTAAGACTAATCTTTGCTGGGGATCGATTCGTTCTGCTTCACGAGGTGAAATCCCGAAGAAGCCCGAATCAAACCAATCCACCTGCTCCAGAAATCCCCCCCAGCGAGTATTCATTTTTCCTGGTTTACCTGATTCCACATCGTAAACCGCATCGATATTCCATCTTTCTGGCGGAACTTCGGAGATCGTGTCTACACCATCTCGTAGTATCTGCCAAAATTCTTCTGGTCCTCTAGCACGGGGAAAACGACAGCCGATGCCAATGATTGCTATTGGTTCCATGTTTAACCTGCTAACTGCATAGTTTTTTACTAACTAGATCGCTAAGGAGGAAGCTTGCCAATTTACTAAAATTAAAGATAAAATTTATTTTTTGCCGAGAGTGTGGCGAAATTGTTGAAAAATTTTAGTGCTTTTCTGAAGACTGCCAGCAACTGAAATTCCCGAATCGATCAGGCGCATTTCACGATTGAAAGACCATAAATAATCGATCCCACCGAAAAATCGACGAAAATCTGAAACAAAACCTCGGTGATACTTTTGGGCTACATGAAAGCCTTGGTGTTCGTGACAAAAGCATTTTTCCATCCAATAGAGTGCTTCTTCACTAGACAGATCGAATAGAGGACTTTGTAATAATTTATAAATAAAATTCATAAAATAAGAGTCGTCACGGAAACAGCGAGCCGGTAGACCGAAACAGAGACCGCCATGATAGTCAATTACGTTGCGCTGCGCTAAGAAAACTGCTACATTAGCCACAAATTTTTCATATCCCGTTGGCTGAGGAAAATCTCGATACAATTCTCGACCGATAATCTGAGAAATTGTAGTATGAAAAGACTCATCTAAAAAATGGTAATGAGAAACAGCTGTTGGAGCAGGAATAAACTCTCCTTTCTTCTTTAACTTAGTGAAATATCGAGAGCGAGGATGTTCTTGATTTTTGAGTAGAGCATTAGATACGTACCTCAATGTATAGTAGTGGCAGGCTAAAAAAGGCGAACTCCCCCAATTTAAAGTGAAAAACTTAAGCAAAGCTGGGGAAGCAAATCTTCCTCCCGATCCCTGAGTTGGAGTTGGAAAAAACTCACCTTTCTTTTCTAGCTCTTTTAGGTACTCAGAAGAACAATATTCTTGTTTTTTAAGCATTGTTTTGGCAACAAAGCGCAAAGCAAAGTTTAAATCGGGCAATAATCGGAGTTTTTCCTGATTTGCTTGAGTTGACTTATCATCACGAAGCTTGCGAAACCATTGTTTTCCTAGTAAAGCTACCTTCGTTTTGTATCCAATCTTTTGAAAGGCATGAATGTGATGGTATTCCTGAGAAGTTTCTAGCTCTAGCTCTCGGCAAAGTTTTTCATAACCCCCAAGAGCTTGAAAAACCCCGGCTGTAACCTGATTATAAATAATAGTATTAACTTCACTAGCGGCAGTATTATTATTCTGAATAACCCAATAAAGATGATTGAGAGCTTTTTTTTGTGTAGAAGAAGCAACTTCGTATAAAGGTGTACCGTAAAGCAGAGACTGTTCGGGATCGGTCCAGTAATAATTTAGGTTGTCATCATAATCAAAATTTCTGTCTAACTCTTGTATTTTCTCTGTATAGTCAGAGTCAGAGTTGCTACGATAAGTTAGTTCGATTGATTTACGCTGTTTTATCCTACTCGCATGCCATTTTTTTGAAGAGTTGCTTTTAATACTTGAAAGTTGCATAAAATTTAGCCTGCTTTTTGCCTGACGACACGACTGATGAACTTTTGAGAATCACAGTAAATTTAATTCGACGAAACTACATACTCAGCAAGTTTTTCAATAGTAGGGTAATCATACAGTAGAGTAGGATGAAGTTCTTTGCCCAGCCAATCTTCTAATTCACCAGTCATACCGATTGCCTCTGAAGAATCAAGTCCATAGCGACCGAAGGGAGTAGTAACATCAATTTCATTGGGATTTACCTCTAACAGTTCGGCAAGATGAAAGACTATCCAGTCTTGAACCTCCAAGGAAGTTAGAGGCTTTTGTTGCGAACCTTCTAAAAGTTCGAATTGTTTACTCACTGCTTTTTAGTCCTCCATTTTTACTTGGTTGTAATTTAGCCAATAAAGACTCAGTGTCAGTCCACAACTGTAAAAACTCGGCTTTACTTTGAGGATTCTCGCTCCAATCAGACACTACCTTCAAACTGCCCTCCTCAAATCCCGAGCGACAGGCATAACGCCGGATTTTGCCACTGGAAGTCTTGGGAATACTCCCCGTCTTGACTAACACTGCCGCATACACCTGTAGTCCGTGTTGCGCTGCCACTGCCTGTCGCAGTTGTCCCACCACCTCGTTGGCATTGAGCCGCCGCAGGTAAGAACGTTTCACCTCCTGCACCACTACCAAGCGCTCTCTCCCTTTAATTTCGACTCCAAAGGCCGCGCCACAACCCGGTCGCAGTGCTGGATGACTGTTTTCCACCGTCCGTTCGATGTCCGTGGGATAGTGGTTTTGTCCCCGAATGATAATCGCATCTTTGATTCTGCCGGTGACGTACAATTCTCCCTCTCGGATAAATCCTAAATCTTCGGTGCGCAAATACGGTCCGGCACCGCTATCGGCGAGGTAGGCTCTAAAGAGCCGTTCGCTTTCTGCGGCTCGCTGCCAATATCCTTGGGCTACCGAGGCTCCGGCTACCCAGATTTCTCCTACTCGCTCTTCGGGGCATTGAGTACTAGTTTCGGGGTCGACGATGATTACTTGTTGGTCGGGCAAGCTCTGTCCGCAACCCACTAAGGTGCGGTATCCTTCTCTTGGGTTTTGGCTGACTACCACTCGATTTTGTTCCAAGGCCGTTGCTGCTACCGAGCAGGTTACTGGTGGCTGGTCTTTGCTACCTCCCGAGACAATTAAGGTGGCTTCGGCCATGCCGTAGCAGGGGTAAAAGGCTTCTCGGCGAAATCCGCAGGGGGCGAAGACCCGACTGAATTCTTCGATGGTTTCGGCTCGCACTGGTTCGGCTCCGCTAAAGGCTACTTCCCAACTGCTCAGGTCTAGTTGGGCTAGTTGGCTGTCGTTGATTTTGCGCAGGCACAGTTCGTAGGCGAAGTTGGGTCCGCCACTGGTGGTGGCCCGATAGCGGCTGATTGCTTGGAGCCAGCGCCAGGGTTTTTGCAGAAAGTCCACTGAGGACATCAGGGTGACTTCGAATCCGCCGTAGAGTGGTTGCAGTACTCCTCCAATCAAGCCCATGTCGTGATAGGGTGGCAGCCAGATTACTCCTTGGCTGTCGGGTCGATGTCCGAAGCATTGATAGATGGCGCCGAGATTGTGCCAGAGGTTGCCGTGAGTGACCATTACTCCTTTGGGGGTTCCGGTGGAGCCGGAGGTGTATTGTAGTAGGGCTAGGTTCTCTGGCTCGCTTGGTCTGGGTTGCCAATCGTTACCTTGGCTGGCGATGCTGTCGGTTGCTAACCAGGGGATTGCTCCGAGTTCTCGATTGTCGACGATGCGCTCTCTGAGGTTGGCGACCAGAAGGCTGATACTCAGTACTACTGAGGCTTGGGCATTACTAACGATGGCCTCTAGTCGCGAGAGGTTTTGATTGCGTCTGGGGGGGTAGGCTGGTACGGCGATTACTCCGGCGTACCAACATCCGAATAAGCCGATGATGAATTCTAGTCCTGGTGGATAGAGTAGTAGGGCGCGACTTCCTTCTAGTTCGAGCTGTTGTAGCTGACTGGCTACGGCTCTTGCTTGCCGGTCTAATTCTCCATAGCTGAGTGTTCCTGATTCCCTTTCTCCGTGGCGGAGATAGGTATAAATGGTTTTTTCTGCCTCTCTTTGGGCTTTGTCTCTTAACTGTTCTACTATTGTCCCTCTTTGACGCTTTTTCTCTGTCCTTTCTTTTTTCGAAGAAGCGATTGGGTGATGCATCGGCTTACTAAAAATATTTTTAAACCTTCTTAATTTACTTATTGGGGTAGTGTTAGCTAATTTATGCACTTGATAGCCGGATTTTTTTTCTAGAGTTTTGGCTCACTAAAATTAAGGCAGTAACAAAATAAACTTTAATTTAGAATTTAGATACCAATTAAGTTTTCAGTCCATAAATCGGAAGTGCCACTCGGAGGAGCGAGTCCTGTATAAATTGAATTTAAAGCATCGGCAGTTAACCACGGATTTTGTTCCCCTGTTAAAGTGTTGGTTTGTGCACCGATGCTGTTGAAATTGTCGTCGCTAAAGTCTTTTAAAGCTCCCGATTCGGCATCGAGCTTAGCTATCCAACCGTCTATTGCTCCAGCATTCAGTGCACCTAACGATCCTTCTGTTGCTCCGGTCACGTAGAGATTGCCATTATTATCAGAACTGATACTGCCTCCATAATCAAAATTTGGGCTACCAAATTGTCGGATCCAATGTTGCTTACCGTTACTGTCATATTTAGCTACCCAAGGATCGTAAGAACCAGCATTAGCTCCGCCTAGATCGCTGTCAGTATAGCCAGTTAGATAAATGTTGTCATTTGAGTCTATTTCTAGATCTCCAAAAAAGGTACCAGTACCATCATCTCCACTAGTGCCAAACTGTTGAATCCATTGTCGATCGCCGTCACGATCGTATTTAGCGAGCCAAACATCATAAGCACCAGCATTATCTCCTCCCAGCTCCCCTAAAGTCCATCCAGTTATATAGACATTACCCCGACTATCAGTATCAATACCCCAGGGAAACTCGTAGTCTTCACTACCGAACTTTTCGCTCCACAAGATATTTCCCTCGCTGTCAAGCTGAGCTAGCCAAATATCGTAGGCACCTGCGTTATCTTCTGCTAAATCCCCTAAAGTCCATCCGGTAGCATAAATCTGATTGTCACTACCCACGACAACCCCGTAAGCTTCAGTCAAATCGCTGGACTCAAACTCTTGAAACCACAGTCGATTGCCATTAGTATCGTACTTGGTTATCCATGGCTGGAGTGTTTGTCCTAGCAGTCCTGGTTCCCCTTCTTCTGAAACTATCTCGCCAGAATGTCCCGTTAAATAGACATTGCCATCTCCATCGATGTCAATACTATAGGAGAGATCGACTAACTCATTGCCAAACTGTTCGACCCAAAGTTGGTTGCCTTCGCTGTCGTATTTAGCTACCCAGACATCAAAAGAGCCAGCATTGTCTGGTGCCAAATCGCCATTAGTCACCCCTACCAAATATAAGTTGCCTTCTCGGTCAGTAACGATCTCTGTCGCAGATTCCGATCCAGAAGTACTCAGTTGTTCGAGCCATAGTTGGTTACCATCGCGATCGTATTTAGCGATCCAGATATCACTCCTAGTTACTCCAGTAAGATAGATATTTCCTAAAGAATCCGTAGTCGAACTAGTAAAAGAGTCAATGCCATCGGTTCCTAATTGCTCAGTTTGCTCTAGTATTGGACCTGGTGGTGGGGTGTCTCCCTCAAACTGAAAGTAGTCACTTTCTAGAGTCAAATCTTCAGTTAACGGAAATAAGGCGATAAGATCTGGTGTGGGGAACTGCTGTTTGAAAAGAGCTGTTCCCACTGAAGTTGTAAACAGTTGATAGTCTTCTGAGGATCCATGTAGCTGAATCCGATCTAAGCTAGGATTGAAATCAGAGACAACAGCAAATTGGTTTAATCCGAAGGGAAACACCAAGCCACTTGAATAATAGGGTTTTTGCCAATCGCCGAGGACAAATCGATTTTGCCAATCCCGTGGCGAGATTTGAATTTCATCGGGAAAAATTGCTCCATCAACTAAGTCGCCAATCAAAAGATCGATTTGCAGAAGATCGTTAGCTCCAGGATCGAAACTAATAATCGTATCATTACCATCGCGCCCCCAATACACTGCACTTTCATGTATTGAAGATACTAAATCGCTGCCCGGTGAAGCAGGAAATAAAAAGGGTCCAATCCCCAATGAATTGCCAAAAGGACCAAATGTAAAATCATTCATAAAACTTTTACCAGTAAAATATTGTTTCGATCTTTGGAGCTAAAGTAGTTTAAAGTTCTAACAGCGAGTTTTGAGTTCAAACTTTTCAAACATCAGTATTAATTTCAGACAACAATTAGAAACCCATGCCTGTGGAGTCAAGTCCTGTAGTCAAAGAAGTTAAAGTATCGGTAGTTGGTAACTGGTTCAGTTGACCTTCTAAAGGATTTGCCTGGGAACCGATACTGTTAAAGTTGTCGTTGCCAAAGTCTTTTAAAGCTCCCGATTCGGCATCGAGCTTGGCAATCCAGCCATCGACCGATCCAGTATTGAGATTACTTAATGAGCCTTCGGTCAATCCGGTTACGTAGAGATTATCTGCATCGTCCGTAGTAATATCGGTGGGGTGGTCGAATTCAGGAGTACCAAATTGTTGAATCCACAGTTGATTTCCTTTGCTGTCATATTTAGCCACCCAAGGATCGTAAGAACCAGCATTGGTTCCACCTAAGTTGCTGTCTGTATATCCAGTCAGAAAAATATTGTCATCGGAATCGACCTCTATGTCTCCTAAAAATGAGCCATCATCACCACTAGTACCAAACTGTTCGACCCAAAGTTGGTTGCCTTCGCTGTCGTATTTAGCTATCCAAGGATCGTAAGAACCGGCATTGACTCCTCCCAAATCCCCCAAAGTCCAACCCGATACATAGGTATTGCCCTGACTATCGCTATCCATTCCCCAGGGAAATTCGTAATCTTCACTGCCAAACTGTTCGCGCCAGACTAGTTTACCATCACTATCGAGCTGAGTTAACCAGATATCATAGAGTCCTCCACCGTCCTCGCCTGGATCGCCTAAAGTCCAGCCAGTGAGATAAATTCGCTCGCGATCGTCGAAAGTAATACCGTAAGCCTCACTAGTTTTCATCCCCTCTAGCTGCTGAAACCAGAGCTGATTGCCATCGCTGTCATATTTAGTTACCCATGGTTCGAGTGTTTGCCCTAAGGGGGACTCGTTGTCTATCTTGCCAGAATGTCCCGTTAAATAAACATTGCCATCATCATCGAGATTGATGCTATAGGAAAGATCGACTAGCTCATCGCCAAATTGTTCGAGCCACAATTGGTTGCCCTCGCTATCGTATTTAGCGAGCCAAACATCAAAAGAGCCAGCATTGTCTGCTGCCAAATCGCCATTGGTCACTCCGACTACGTATAAATTTCCTTCCGGGTCGCTGACAATTTCAGTGACCGACTCCGAACCAGAACTACCAAAGTCGCGAAGCCAATGCCGAACGCCATCGCGATCGTACTTAGCCACCCGAACATCAATATTAGAACCTCCAGCTACATAGACATTTCCTAAAGAATCTGTAGTAGTACTAGCCCAACCATCAACTCCCTCAGTTCCTAATTGTTGTACTGTTTCTAGTTGCGAACCTTCTGGCGGGGTGTCACCCTCAAATTGAAAGTAGTCACTTTCTAAACTCAAATCCTCAGCTAAAGGAAACAGGGCAATCAAATCTGGTGTAGGAAGCTGTTGCCAGACAAGTGCAGTTCCTACTGGTGTGCTTACTAATTGATAATCTTCAGGGGTACCATGTAGCTCAATTCGATCCAACTCGGGGTTTAGATCGGCGATAACAGCAAATTGATTCAAACCCAAAGGAAACGGTAAACTACTGACATAGTAGGGACGGTGCCAATCACCGAGAATAAAACGATCTTGCCAATCTCTCGGTGTTTCTTCTAGTCCGGGAAATAATTTTCCATCAACCAGATCGCCAAAGAGCAAATCGATTTGTAGGGGATTATTAGCTTCGGGAGCGATATAAAAAGTATCATTACCATCGCGTCCCCAATAGACCGAACTTTTTCCGTTGGAAAAAAGTAAGTCACTGCCAGGGGAACCTGGAATAACTATATTGCCAAGAAGGTTAGAAATAAAATTTTTCATATTAGTTTCTCTTGCCAATTTTTCCTCGACAGGATTGGCAATCTGAACGAGTTTTCAGCTCGAGCCTTTCATAAAACATCAATTTCAGCTAAACTCTCGAGACTATCTACCGAGGAAGTCAACTCTGTGGTTGAAAAAGGAAAAGTATCGTCAATTGGCAACTGATTCGCTGCTGCTTCTAAGAATTTTTCCTGGGACTCAATCAGATTGACATTACGGTCGATATTGCCAGTAAAATCTTGTAAGCTTCCCGAGTCGCTATCAAATTTAGCTATCCAGCCATCGACAGCTCCAGCATTGATATTGCCTAAAGAACCTTCTGTAAATCCGGTCACGTAAAGACTTCCAGCATTGTCTGTAGTAACACTACCGCCGACATCATAATCGGGAGTGCCAAACTGTTCCAACCACAGTTGGTTACCGGCACTGTCATATTTAGCCACCCAGGCATCATAAGAACCAGCATTTTCTCCACCTAAGTTACCGTCAGTCGCCCCTGTCACGAAAATATCGTTATTTGAATCTACGTCTATGCCACCAAAAACGAAACCACTGCCATCATCACCACTAGTACCGAACTGTCGAATCCATAGTTGGTTGCCGTTGGTGTCATACTTGACCACCCAAGTATCATAAGAACCAGCATTTTCTCCCTCTAAGTCGCCTAAAGTCCAGCCCGTAGCATAGACATTGCCTTCAAGATCGGTGTCAATATCCCAGAGAAATTCGTAATCGGGACTACCGAATTGTTCGAGCCACTGCAACTCACCATTGTTGTCGAGCTTGACTAGCCAGCTGTCATAAAGTTCGGCATCCTCTCCTTCAAAGTCGCTGGTAGTAGGCCCTCCAGCAAAGACATTGCCATCTTCGTCAATGGCAATGTTATAAAAATCGTCCAGTTCGGGAGTGCCAAATTTTTCAAGCCAGAGCTGGTTACCATCGCTGTCGAACTTGGTCATAAAGGAATCAGTGGTTCGTAAAATTGTTGATTGATTTGCTTCTGTAGAACCTAAATTTTGACCTACATTGAAGTTGGTTCCTCCCAAGTCACCTACACTTTGTCCGCTGACGTAGACATTACCTTGTTTGTCAGTGATAACACCAAATGTTTGTTCTAAGGCGGAACTTCCCAACTGTTCGCTCCATAGTACGTTACCGTCACTGTCAAACTTGGCTAAATAGGCATCTCTTCCTCCTTGATTGGTATTGGCTAAATCGCCCGAGGTATCACCTACAACGTAGATATTGCTACCATCGTTAGCTAAAGCCCAGGCACTTTCAACTCCAGAAGTACCAAACTGTTGGCTCCATTGCAGATCCCCATTGCGGTCAAATTTGGCTAGCCAGGCATCTCTAGATCCTGAAAGAGTTCCTGCTAAAGCTCCGGTAGTGCCACCTCCTACATAAACATTGCCAGTGTCATCTACTGTTGAATCAAAGATGAAGTCAAATCCGGCAGTTCCAACTTGCTTGACCTTATCTAGAATTGGTCCTGACGGTGGGGTATTGCCCTCGAACTGCAAAGAGCGATCGTTCAAATGCAACCGAGGGACTCCAGGCAACAAGGCGATGAGGTCAGAGCTAGTTTCCTGCTGCCAAAATATCGCCGTTCCCAGGGGAGAACTTACCAGTCGATAGTCTTCTGGAGTGCCATGTAGCTGAATGAGATCTTGACTTGGGCTAAAGTCAATAATTACAGCAAATTGGTTTAGACCGAAAATATGGGGCTGATTCTCGGTATAGTAAGGTTGCCGCCAGTCCCCCAGAATAAACCTGTCTTGCCACTTACGGAGAGTGCGACTGGCATCTTGACCGACTAAACCTAACGAATCGATAAAGTTTTCGTCAACAAAATCACCTAAAAAAATATCGATTTGCCATTGATTGGGACGAACCGCACCAGGATCGTAAGCCACAAGGCTATCGTTTCCATGACGACCCCAAATCACTTGACTTCCTCGCTCAGCGAGCAGCGAATTGTAATCGCTTGAAGGTGTAATGATTTGAATGGTATCTTGAACTGTGTTAGCCAGATTATCTTGAAAAAATATTGGTGCTATAGTACTGTAAAATATCGGTATAGCATTTGAGATAAATGGCTCTAAATAATTATCGTTAAATGAATTCATTATTGTCTCAAAGGTTACGAGATTGCTTATGAGGCTTTAACTCGCGGGATAAGCAACCTAATTCGTTTCAACCTACTTCAAGATCCAAAAGCATCACCAGAAAAATCTTGTAGGCTGCCCGACTGAGTATCTAGCTTTGCTACCCAGGGATCGAAAGTTCCGGCATTAAGATCTCCTAAAGAGCCATCTGTCACCCCCGTAATGTAGAGACTACCGCGATCGTCAACACTGATACTGCCCCCATAGTCATAATCAGGAGTGCCAAACTGTTCCAGCCATACCTGGTTGCCCTCCGAATCGTATTTAGCCACCCAGGAGTCATAAGAGCCGGCATTCTCTCCTCCCAAGTTCCCATCAGTAAATCCAGTCAGGAAAATATCGTCGTTGGAGTCAACTTCGATCCCACCAAAAGAAGAGCTATCATCGCCACTAGAGCCAAATTGTTCGAGCCACAATTGGTTGCCCTCGCTATCGTATTTAGCCAGCCAAGGATCGTAAGAGCCAGCATTCTCTCCCCCTAAGTCTCCTAAAGTCCAGCCCATAGCATAGATATTGCCATTACTATCAGTATCGAGATCCCAGAGAAATTCATAATCGAGGCTACCAAACTGCTGACTCCACAGTTGGTTGCCCTCGCCATCAAACTTAGTTATCCAAGCATCATAAAACCCTTGATTTTCTCCAGCCAAATCCTCAAACGTCCATCCTCCGAGAATGATATTGTCATCTCGATCGATAGCCAGACCATAGGTATCATCATTGGAAAAGGTGCCAAATTGTCTAGTCCATAGTTGGTTACCCTCGCTATCGAACTTAGTCAGCCAGGGATCTGTCGATGGCTGAATGTCTGCTTCATTCTTGTTCTGTCCTCCTACATTACCTATGGTGTAGCCAGACTGGTAGATATTGCCTTGACTGTCGGTTTCAACAGCAAAACTTTGATCGAAAGTCTCACTGCCAAATTGTTTCGTCCACTGCTGTTTGCCATTGCGATCGAACTTTGTCAAGTAGACATCTTCTCCTCCTAAATTCTCTCTTCCTAAGTCCTCGGAGGTGTTACCCGCCACATAAATATTGCTATCATCGTCGCTAGCCAAAGCCCAGGCATTTTCTTGTCCTTCAGTACCAAACTGTTGAGTCCACAGTTGGTTGCCCTCGCCATCAAACTTCGTTACCCAAGCATCCCTAATACCTCTGGCGGCTCCTCCTAAATCTCCACTAGTACCTCCACCGATTAACAGATTACCTTGGGAATCGGTAGTCGAATTAAAGACGAAGTCAATTCCATTGGTACCGATTTGTCGAGCTGATTCAATAACAGGTCCTACTGGTGGAGTGTCTCCTACAAATTTAAAGTAGTCTTCCTCTAAACTCAGATCGGTAACCCAGGGCAAAAAAGCGACGAGATCGGAGCCGTTTTCTTGTTGCCAATATATCCATGTAGAGTTATATCTTTCTTCAAGCCGATAATCTTCGGGAGTGCCATGCAGCTGAATGACATCTTTACTGGGACTAAAATCAGCAACTGAGGCAAATTGTTTGAGACTAAGTTCTGGATCCCCGACATAGTAAGGCTGTTGCCAATCACCTAGAATATATGTATCTTGCCAATCACGTTCTCCGGCAATTAAGGTGTCGTTAAACTGCCTGCTGACTGACTCAACTATATTCGTATCTGTAATCCCAAGTATCTCGGCAACGCCCAAAATTATATCGGGTAAATTGGAAGTACCGAGAGCTGCTGCAACTAAATCCTCGCTATCACCCAAGAAAATATCTATTTGCCTCTCTTCAGCATTATCAGCAGCAGGATCGAAACCCAAGAGGTAGTCATTGCCGTCGCGACCCCAAATAATTTCAAATTCTCTATCGGCAAAATAGTTCGGTTCGCTGTTGGGTGTCAAGAATTTTAAAAAAGTTAAAACAGGGTCTGCTAATTGCTGTCTGAGCCTTACTACATTCGGGTCTATAGAGGTAAAATTATTATTCTCAGCAGTGTTCATGCTATTGTTTGTATTTTTACTGAAACTTATTCATCGCACCAAGCGAGATTAGATGCGATCGCGCCTGATGCCTCGAAGACCCCAAGAACATTTTTAATTCTCCTTATTGTTGGTTGGTATGATGTTATGCCTGCTTTGGTTAAAAATTAAATTCGGGTTTTTGTGTCTTCCGCCAAAAAAAATTAGTGGTCAATAATTTTTAACCTTAAAAATTGCTATCTGCTCGATCTCTATTGAAATATAATTGTGTAATTTTGTCTGTGGAAAAAATCTACAAAATTGAATATTTTTTTTGATGTTCACTGATAAATATCTCCAACAAATAAACTTTATATCGATTTGTTTGCTAGTTAAATTATTAACAACAATTCTATTAATACTATTAAAAACACATATAAACTATTGTGTAAAAGCGGTAAAAAATAAAAAATATTAGGTTACAAAATCAAAAAAGCTGCTATATTTTTAAGTTGCTATTTAGTTATAAAATGCCACTAGAGTGCATAAAACAGCAAAAATCAACCCAATATCTATAAAAGAAGACCCCAGTGCATATTTTGTCTCCAAATTCAATAATGCAAACCAGCTTATCTGCTTGAGTAACATCAAAAATATTGGCAGGGATAGACCCTAATGCAATGTCTATAAAATGAAGTCGTTTGGCAATTTTTAAATGGCTCGATTGCAATCGCCACAAGAAATTGTAAACGAAATTGATAGCCTTGCAAGATTGTCGTTTGAGCAAAAACTCGCTCACTCAATTGTGTCGAGACTAGCCTTGAGTTCAATGCTAATTATTTTTCAATTATGAAATTTCGCCAAAAAGATAAATATCGTTCGATTGACGGCAGCAAAAACAATAACCCAATTTACTCGAATCTAGGTCGAGCAGGGGAAAATCTAATTCGCCAAGCACCACCTGCCTATGCAGATGGAATTTCAACACCGGCACATCCAGACTTACCCAATCCTCGTTTAATTAGTAATACATTATCCAACCAAACAGAATCCATACCAGATCGGAGAAACCTCAGTGACTATATCTGGGCGTGGGGACAATTTATCGACCACGATCTCGTCTCTACCGAGCGTCAGCAAGATCTAGATCTCCAGTCTATTTATTCCAATTCAGGATTTGCTTCAGGACTTGCTCTGCTCCTAGGACGAGAGCGAGAAGCTGAAACCATTGATATTCCAATACCTCAAGGAGACCCAGTTTACCAACCAGGAACGGTTATTCCCGTCACGCGCTCGATTTTCGATCCCAGTACGGGTACTTCTCCCGATAATCCTCGTCAGCAAATCAATCACGTTACTGCCTGGCTCGATGGTAGTATGATCTACGGAAGCGATCGACAACGTGCTGATTGGTTACGAACCTTTGAAGAAGGCAAACTCAAAGTCAGTTCGCACGAAACAGGAGATTTACTGCCAATATCACGAGGCGATCGCAATGCGCCCGATATGGATAGCATAGGTGACGATGCTGCAGTATTCGTGGCAGGAGACTTTCGTGCCAACGAAAATGTGGCCTTTACTTCTTTAAATACCGTGTTCGTTCGCGAGCATAACCGTTTAGCCGAGCTAATCGATGCTACTCATACCGACTTGCCGAGTGACTCTGCCGAGCGCGATGAGGAAATTTATCAACGAGCTCGCAAGCTCGTGGGCGCCCAAATTCAATCAATTACCTACAATGAGTTTCTACCAGCGCTAGGAGTTACCCTCGATTCTTATACTGGTTATGACTCTAGAGTAGATGGGTCCATAACTAATGAGTTTGCCACTGTAGGCTTTCGCATGGGTCACAGCCAAAACGGCGAAACTATTACTCGTCTAAAAGAAGATGGTAGCTCGAGTGACGCTGAAGCCTTCGACTTAGCTCGAGCATCTTTTAATCCCAATCTGATTAAAGCAGATGGCATAGAACCGATTCTGCGTGGCTTAGCCACAGAAGTACAACAAGCGACCGATCTCAAAGTAGTGGATAGCCTGCGCAATCTACTATTTGGTAGTAACCCCGATGATGGACCCGTTGTCAACGGGACCGATCTTGCCGCTTTAGACATTCAACGCGGTCGCGACCATGGCATATCGACCTATAACGATACCAGAGAAGCCTATGGATTGGAAAGAGCGACTAGCTTTGCAGAAATCACCAGTAGCTCGGAAGTAGCAGCATCTTTAAAAAACCTTTACGGCAGCGTCGATCGCATCGATCCTCTAATCGGAATGCTTGCTGAAGATCGTTTAGCTAATGCCAGTATCGGCGAATTAAACGAAGCAATTTTAGAAGATCAGTTCGAACGTTTGCGGGATGGCGATCGATTTTGGTATCAAAATGATTCGGATTTTGCTTCTTGGGAAGCACCAGAGTCAGGTAGTAGGGGAAAGGCTATAGACTGGCTAAGAGAGCTTAGTCTTTCAGACATTATCGAGCTCAACACTGATATTGAGTCCATGCCAGACAATCTCTTTTTTGCCGCCCAGTCACCAGATTTTTCGGCTATGTAAAACTGACCGGCTAAGGACAAAATTAACAGAAAACAGTTAAACCAATGGTGAATTGTCAAATTTAGTTTCATAAAGCTCGCTTTAATCTAGTGTAGGACAAAAGTAAGACTGTAGTTTAAAGCATTTCCTTCTTCATCGAGACCCAGCGTACCAGTTCCTGTAGCTAACGAATTAGTATCTTCAGGAACTGCTTGTCTGCTCGTCAATATAGTGCCAAAATCCATATTAGTTATGCTTCATTTTTTATTTTACTGTCTAAGGTAATTGAAGCATAGTTATTTGGTTTTGTCGGTCGAAAAAATCTACCATCTGCGAAAAAAATAGTAAAAAGATTGTTGGTATCGATCTTATCTAAGTATGCTGATACGAATCAGTCAGGAGGAGACTGGAGCGATCGAGATATCAGTCAGGCTCTTAAAATCAGCGTCGCGACCATTGAAAGAGTGAGACAACGCTTGGTAGAAGAAGGAAAATTGCTCGTCGAAAAAAAAATTAGCAACCACATCCTGCATAAACCGATAAAGCTTACCCCAATAATATATTTAGATTAGGAGTTGCTCAGCAAAATCCAACTATTATAAATATAAATAAATTTGGCTGCGATTAATTACTATGGTCACTCCTTGCTAAATAAGATAAGTCCCGGGCATCAATTCAACAATCATGAATAATCTTCTTCAACTTCGAAGCAACTTCAATAAATCCAAATTAGATCCTCGTTGCCAGTAACCCAAAACTAGCAATTAGGCGACAATTACCAGCTACAAGTACAAAAATATATGAAGTTTAGAGCATGGAAAGACAAAATTCTCAATTGACTGATATGTCTTCAGTTCTAGCGAGTAACCAATCCAACTCTCAAGAAAAAGCTCAACACCCGCAGTCGGCAGCAGAAATTCAAGTCTGGATCGTCTCTTATTTAGCCGAACAATTGGAAATAGCTCCCGATGAAATCGATCTGGCGATTCCTTTCGATCGCTACGGTCTCGATTCTTCGGTTGCAGTTGGGATGACAGGTGACCTAGAGGATTGGTTAGAAAGAGAACTCGACCCCACCCTACTGTACGATTATCCTACTATTGAAGGTTTAGCCCAACATCTAGCAGAAGAAATCTAAGCCTAAAAGCAAGTAATTGCAAGTTCAAAACAAGCTCGATATCGACACTCTACGGAGAATATCATGGTCAATACCATTAAACCACTGGAGCAACAACAGTCTTGGACTGTAACAGAAGCAGCCAAAAAGAAATATATCAAACTAATTAACAATACTTTCAGCAGCAATAACGACTCAGACTATACCGAAAAAATACAAGAACTCGATAAAAACTTTAATTATAGTACTAATAGCAATTATTATTGGAGCGACCCAGAACAGTCAATGCTTTACGGCACTCCACTCTATGAAGCCGCTTCCTCCAGTCAAAAGATGGCGCTCAATCATCTCCATTGGTTTGGAATGTACAATGTGGTTGCTGCCAGCGAAACTGAAACGATTACTTACAATCAGATTACTGCGAGTGTTTTTGCTGCCTGTGGGTACGAAACTCTATCCCAAATGCTGACTTTAGAAACTTCTCAAGAACGCTCGCACATTCATGCCTTTCACAATATCGGACACAAAACGATGAAAGCTTTATTAGGCAAAGATGCCTTTAAAGCTTCTTTTAAAAATAAATTATATCGACGATCTAATAAAGGAGGATCGGGACAATCGTCTCAATCGCGTCTACCTCAGAAACAGAGCAATAAACTCGAAGATTGGCAGTATTATGGCTTACGTTTTATCGCCAAATCGATGCTTGCCAAACACAAAAAATTCTCTTCGCAGTATCTAAGTGAGTTGGAAAAAACTTATGAATTCATTCCCGTATCGACGACGGGATTGATCGGACGAGGACTTTCCCCCCGAGTGTTACAAAGATTTTTTGCCTTTAACTGGGGGGGGTCACCTTTTCTAGCAAGCCAATACTATGGATTGCGCATTATGGCGAACATGGTACTAAAAAATACCGAGCACAGTACGTCTAAATATTTTAAGAAGTTAGCCAAACAAGGTGATTTTATCCCAGCACCAACAGCTGTTTCCCACTACCATTTCTTAGATGAAGCCTTTCACACTACCACTTCGATGTTGATTGCCAGGGACTTATATAAAGACTTTCCCAAGCCAACAGCATACGAAAAATTCGCGATCAATCTAGCACTATACATGATGCAGCGGGGAATTTTAAGCGGACTTTCGGCTGTGGTACCAGATCGCTATTATGCAGATGACTGCTCGATGATGTACTTTGTCTACAAAATCTTACAGTCTCCTCTGTTTGAAATGTCTCCTTCAGAAGCACTTCACTGGGTCGAGCAATGTTTTTGTCACGAACACGAGGGTTTCCAAATGACAGCTAAGTATCACCAACGTCTCAGAGCGGATTTTTGCCGATTTTACCAAAGCTTCGAGCATCTCTGGCCAGTCAATCGGGAGATGCGGTTAATGGCTTCAGAAGGAACGATTGACAAAGCGATTCAAAGCAACCAGAAAACTTTCAAGGAGTTTGCCCGAGCTGTTGCCTAAAGTAGACTACTAGCAGTGGCGACGATCCTTCAGTGGTCGAACATAATTTGTTGCCTAATCGGTCTGATTGACAGAGACAGAGTTAAAAGCTGGCACACAAGCAAATACTTACAGTTTGATTGAGAGATTTTAAACATTGGAACCCATAGCTATTATCGGAACTGGTTGTCGTTTTCCTGGTGCTCAAGATATTGAATCTTTCTGGAGGCTCTTGCGTCAAGGTGTAGATGCAATTACTGAAGTCCCGCCAGAGCGATGGGATATAGAAAGCTTCTACGATCCAGAGCCAGCTAAACCAGGTAAAATCAACAGTCGCTGGGGTGGCTTTTTAGAGCGAGTAGACTGGTTCGACCCCAAGTTTTTTGGTATTTCACCCCGCGAAGCCGAATATATCGACCCCCAACAAAGATTGATGTTAGAAGTTTCTTGGGAAGCTCTCGAAAATGCTGGGTTAGTACCCCAACAGCTTGCTGGAAGTAAAACGGGAGTATTTGTCGGCATTAGCGGTAGTGACTACGATCGCCTAGGGTGTCGCGATTTCGAGCGCTTGTGTGCTTACAGCGGCACTGGAACTTCTCCCTGTATTACTGCTAATCGCATTTCTTATTGTTTGAATCTGCGAGGACCTAGTATCGGGATCGATACTGCCTGTTCATCGTCTTTGGTGGCAGTCCATTTAGCCTGTCAGAGTTTGCGTAGTGACGAATCTGACTTGTGCTTGGTAGGAGGAGTAAACTTAATGTTGTGGCCTGGTCCCTCGATTACCTTCGCTAAAGCTCAAATGCTCTCGCCTGACGGTCGCTGTAAAACTTTTGATGCTGCTGCCAACGGATACGTGCGAGGAGAAGGCTGCGGCATAGTCATACTCAAACGTTTGCACGATGCTTTAGCTGATGGCGACAATGTTCGAGCAATTATTCGAGGTTCAGCAATCAACCAAGATGGTACCAGCAATGGATTGACTGCTCCTAACGGTCCTTCCCAACAATCTGTCATTCGTCAAGCTCTAAAAAATGCTGGCATCGCTCCATCTCAGATCGGTTATGTAGAAGCTCATGGTACTGGCACTCCTTTAGGAGATCCGATTGAGGTCAAATCTCTCCAAGCCGTATTGAAGGAGGGACGCGATCCCAACCAGATTTGTTGGATTGGCTCGGTCAAAACCAATATCGGTCATTTAGAAGCGGCTGCAGGAATAGCGGGTTTAATCAAAGCAGTCCTACAGCTGCAACACAAAGAGATTGTTGCGCACCTACATTTGAAACAGCTCAATCGCTATATTCGTTTCCAGAAAACGCCCTTTTCAATTCCGACTCAGTGCCAAGCTTGGAAGAGTCAAGACACTCGCTTGGCAGGTGTTAGCTCATTTGGTTTCGGTGGTACTAATTGCCATGTCATCCTCGAAGAAGCACCAATACCGGCACCAGTAGCTAACGATCGCGATCTTCCTTGCCATCTTCTGACTCTTTCGGCAAAAAACGAGGGCGCTTTGCGACAATTAGCAGAACGTTATGAAACATTCTTAAAAACCTATCCCGATACCCCCCTAGCTAATTTGTGCTTTACCACCAACACTGGGCGAAAACAGTTCGATTGCCGTTTGGCGATCGCGGCTGAAACTAGCTTACAGCTATGCCAACAGCTAGAGGCTTTCAATAACGGCAACCAGACAGACCGAATCCATAGGGGAAAATTAACTAGCCCTAAGCGCCCTAAAATAGCATTTTTATTTACGGGTCAGGGTTCGCAGTACTTAGGTATGGGGAGACAACTCTACGAAACACAACCTACCTTTCGAGCCACTCTCGAGCGCTGCAATGAAATCTTGCGTCCCTATCTAGATGTTCCCCTGCTAGAGATTCTCTATCCGGCTCTCGATTCTGCCCCTGAAAAATCGCCACATGAAAATCCCAGATTAGACCAAACCGCCTACACTCAACCCGCCTTATTTGCTCTCGAATATGCTCTCTATCAACTGTGGTTCTCTTGGGGGGTACGACCTACTGCTGTCATGGGTCATAGTCTTGGCGAATATGTCGCAGCTTGTATCGCTGGAGTTTTTAGCCTTGAAGATGGACTGAAACTGGTTGCCGAACGGGGGCGTTTGATGCAAACCCTACCTCAAACTGGTAATATGGTAGCGGTTTTAGCCAATGAAAAGCTGGTGCAAACGGCGCTCGAGCCTGATGTCGAGGGAGTAACAATTGCCGCTATTAACGGTCCGAAGAATGTGGTGATTTCTGGTCGGCGTGAAGGTGTTGAGAAAGCAGTCGCCATTCTAGCAGCTAAAGGGATTGACAGTAGGATCTTGAAAGTTTCCCATGCTTTTCACTCTCCTTTGATGGAGCCGATGCTAGCAGATTTTAAGCGGGTTGCTACACAGATCGCTTATTCTAGCCCACAGATAGATTTAATTTCCAATCTCACGGGACAACCAGCTACATCCGAAATTGCTACTCCTGAATACTGGTGCCGTCACATTTTACAGCCAGTAAGATTTGCTCGAAGTATGGATTGTCTCACCGACCGAGGTTATGAAATATTTATTGAAATAGGAGCCAAGCCAATACTTTTGGGCATGGGTAGTCGCTGTCTGACGGATACAGCACTGCAGCAGGTAGCGTTTCTACCTAGTTTGCATCCCAGGTCTGACGATTGGCAACAACTTTTAGCAAGTTTAGCTGAATTATACATAGGTGGCATATCAATTGACTGGTCTGGCTTTCACCGAGACTATTCCCGTCGTCTAATCCAGTTGCCTACTTATCCTTTCCAGCGTCAACGCTATTGGATAGACCGGTCTGACGATAATATTTCAATCCAAAATCAAAATGTTCATTCAGAAGAAATAGAAGCTTGGTTACAACAAACAGTCAAATTACTGCCTCAGTTACTGGAATTATTACACCAGCACCAACACTATAAAGCCAGCAAGGAATTGCCCTCGGATTTGTCTCTGGAGGTCGAGCCAACGTCCCCGCCCCAAGAACCTTGGCTGTTACAAAGCTTAAAAGCCACACCTCAGAATGAACGTTTGGCTTTCTTGATCGCCCAAATTCAGCGTGAAGTTGCTACTGTCTTGCGTTTCAGTTCCTCCGAACTTCCCAATCCCACTCTGGGATTTTTTGACATGGGAATGGATTCTCTGTTGGCGGTCGAGTTAAAAAATCGACTGGAAAACAGCTTGGGAACTAGTATTTCTTCAACTGTAGCCTTCAATCATCCCAACATTGAAAGTTTAGCTCGGTATGTACTCTATGAGGTATTCGATTTCGAGGGTACTGAGAAGAGCGAGCTAGTTCGGGACGACACCAACGAGCTGGATTTGACTGCCGAGCAGGTAGAAAATTTATCGGAGGCAGAAGTTGAAGCCTTATTGGTTCAAAAATTAGCCAATCTTTGAACGGAAATTGCAGATGAGTAGAATTTCGGAACGTTTTGGACAAATGTCGCCTTTAAAACAAGCACTTTTAGCACTAGAGAAAATGAGTGCTAAGCTCGAGCGTTTAGAGCGAGCGAAAACAGAGCCAATTGCGATCGTCGGTATGGGTTGTCGCTTTCCTGGAGGAGCCAATGACCCCGAATCTTTCTGGCAGCTACTTCATAATGGCATCGATACGATTACAGAAGTTCCTGCTTCGCGGTGGGACATCGATGCTTACTATGACCCCAATCCCGAAACTGTGGGTAAAATGTACGTGCGGCAGGGGGGATTTTTGGAGGTTGGCGTAGATGAATTCGATGCGGATTTTTTCGGTCTTGCCCCCCGTGAAGTGTTGAGTATGGATCCCCAGCAGCGATTGTTACTGGAAGTTAGCTGGGAAGCGTTAGAAAATGCCGGGGTAGCATCAGACAAGCTAGCTGGCAGCCAAACTGGTGTGTTTGTCGGGATTAATACTGCCGATTACTCCCAGCTCCAAATGAGGGAGCGAGATAGTAATAATCTCAATGCCTATTTCTTTACCGGCAACACTGCTAGTGTTGCTGCCGGTCGCCTATCCTACCTGTTAGGCTTTGAAGGACCGAGTATTGCCCTAGATACCGCTTGTTCCTCTTCACTGGTGGGCGTGCATCTTGCTTGCCAAAGTCTACGTGCGGGAGAGTGCCGCATGGCTTTAGCTGGTGGCGTTAACCTCATGCTGTCTGAGGAGGGACCGATTATCCTCTCTAGAATGCGGGCTTTGGCTGTCGATGGACGCTGTAAAACTTTTGATGCGGCAGCAGACGGCTACGGAAGAGGAGAAGGATGCGCTTTGGTGGTACTCAAAAGATTATCTGATGCCATTGCCGATAATGACAATATTTTAGGTTTGATTCGAGGTTCGGCCGTCAATCACGATGGTCGTAGCAGCGGACTTACAGTTCCCAATGGGTTGGCTCAGCAAAAAGTAATTCGTGCTGCTCTAGCTAACGCTGGAGTAGAACCCAACCAGATAGATTACGTAGAAGTCCACGGCACCGGAACGGCTTTAGGAGACCCCATAGAGGTTGAAGCACTAGCCAATCTCCTGAGGGAAGGACGGTCCCCAGAAAGATCTCTAATGCTCGGTTCGGTCAAAACCAATATCGGTCATTTAGAAGCAGCAGCGGGAGTGGCGGGGTTAGTCAAAGTCGTTTTAGCAATGCAGCATCGCCAGATTCCACCACATTTACATCTTAAAACACCCAATCCTGCGATTTCCTGGCAAGATCTGCCCGTAACGATTCCCACCGAACTAACTGCCTGGCAAACCGAAGCAGAGCAAAGACGCTTGGCTGGGCTCAGTTCCTTTGGCATGAGTGGCACCAATGCTCATTTGGTATTAGAGGAGGCACCCAAAGCCAAACTAGCACCTTCTAAAGTAGAGCGACCGCTACATTTGCTCGTTCTGTCGGCTAAAAATCAAGGAGCATTAACAGAATTGACAGAGCGAGTTAGCAACTATTTAAAAACAAACGATTCCCAATCTCTGAGCGATATCTGCTTTACTGCTAATACCGGGCGATCGCATTTCGAACATCGTCATGCGATCGTCACTCAACGGTTTTCCCAGTCTACCGAACGACTAACTGCTTTGGCAGCAGGTCGAGAAGTAGCAGGGGGTTTTAGAGGTATAGTGCCTCGGACGAATAAGCCTAAGGTAGCGTTTTTATTTACGGGTCAAGGCTCCCAGTATTTGGGGATGGGACGTGAGCTTTATGAAACTCAACCGACGTTTAAAAAAGCTTTGCAGCTTTGCGACGAAATTTTACGTCTTTATTTGGACGTTCCCCTACTAGAACTGCTCTACCCCGATGATGTAGTTCGAGCGGCGCAAAATCCACAATTAGATTTAACCGCTTATACTCAACCAGCTTTGTTCGCCCTCGAGTATGCTCTGTGCCAGTTATGGCGGTCTTGGGGTATAGAACCCAGTGCAGTTATGGGTCATAGTGTCGGAGAATATGTTGCCGCTTGTGTCACTGGAGTATTTAATTTAGAAGACGCACTGAGACTGATTGCTTATCGCGGTGAGTTGATGCAGGCGCTACCGTTAGAGGGAGAGATGGTGGCAGTATTTGCCGATGAAGAGCTAGTCAAATCGTCGCTCGACTCATCACCCGGAGAGATTTCCATTGCCGCCGTTAACGGTCCTCAGAATACGGTCATTTCTGGCGATCGCCAGTCAATTCGAGCAGTTCTTGAAAAACTGGAAGCTCTCAAAATAGATTTTCGTCCCCTAAAAGTTTCCCATGCTTTTCACTCTGCTTTAATGGAGCCGATGCTAGCTGCCTTCGAGCAGATAGCCAGATCGGTAGAGTACTCTGCGCCCCAGATTAGAATTATCTCTAATTTAACCGGAAGATCGATCAAGGGCGAAGAGATTGCCCGAGCTGAATACTGGTGTCGCCACATTCGAGAATCAGTAAGATTTTCAGACGGAATGCAAGCACTCCACGACTGCGGTTGTGAGATCTTTGTCGAGATTGGACCCCACCCAGTTTTGACTGGAATGGGACGACAGTGTTTGCCAGAAGGCTTTGGAGCTTGGTTACCTTCACTACGCCGAGGTCAGAGCGACTGGCAGCAAATGCTCCACAGCTTAGCAGAACTTTACGTTCGCGGGGTTAACGTAGATTGGTGCGGATTTGACCGCGACTATACGCGCCGTCGTCTACCGTTGCCAACTTACCCTTTTCAACGCCAACGATATTGGCTCGAATCTACTAGATCGCCATCTTCAGCTCAGCCTGAGGGAGAGTTTGATGACTGGTTTTATCAAGTTGAATGGCAGCCCCAAACTCGCGAGAGTACTGCAACGCTCGCGGCAGCAGTGCCCAGTACTACACCTGGTCGCTGGTTGATTTTTGCCGACCGACATCAAGAGCTTGGCAATACTCTAGCGGAACTGTTAGTAGCTCGTGGTGAGAGCTACGCTCTGGTTTTTCCTGGTGAAGTTTATCAAACTGATGACAACCTACGCTGGCAGATCGATCCAGCCCAGCCAGAAGATTTTCAAAGATTGTTAACAGAAATTGCTGCCATTGACGAACGTCCTTTGCGAGGAATAGTTCATCTTTGGAGTATCGATCTGACTTCTACAGAAAATTTTGTCGATTCTTGGACACAGGACCAACTTCTCAGTTGTGGAAGCGTACTACATTTAGTCCAAGCACTCAGCGCGGCTCAACTAGCTACTCAACCTCGCCTCTGGTTAGTTACCCAAAATGCCCAACCGGTATCTCAAGCTACTCCTCTGTCGGTCACTCAGTCCCCTCTGTTAGGTTTAAGCCGAGTAGTAGCGATCGAACATCCCGAACTTTGGGGAGGACAAATCGATCTGATTTCTGGCAATGTTGCTGAGACAGGGGCCTTCTGTTTGGAGGAAATTTGGCAACCAGATACAGAATCGGAAGTTGCCTTTCGCCAAGGACAGCGATACGTGCCTCGCTTGGTACGCCAACAAGCTGAGCGAGCAGCGACTGAAAATATCGAGTTACAAGCTGATGGTGCTTACTTAATTACCGGTGGTCTTGGTGGTTTGGGTTTGAAACTAGCTCGCTGGATGGTCGAGGCAGGAGCCCGACATTTGGTGCTAGTCGGGCGTAGGGGGGCTTCTGAAGCTGCCTGCGAGCAGATTGCTCTACTGCAAGAAGCGGGAGCCCAAATCGTCGTGGCTAAGGCAGACATTACCCAGCAGACTGAGGTAGAAAATGTTCTGGCTGAAATTGCCGAATCTTTGCCACCGCTGCGAGGAATCGTTCACTTGGCTGGCGTTCTAGATGATGGCGTATTGCTCAGACAAAATTGGCAACGCTTTGTCAAAGTTATGGCCCCGAAGATGATCGGGGCGTGGAATCTTCATCTGCTCACTCAAAACTTATCATTAGACTTTTTGGTTTCTTTTTCTTCAATTGCCTCTCTACTAGGATCTCCCGGTCAGGGCAACTACTCAGCTGCCAATGCTTTTTTAGATTCTCTAGCTTACTATCGACGCTGGCAAGGGCTTTCTGGTTCGAGTATCAACTGGAGTCCTTGGGGCGAGACTGGTATGGCGGCAGATTTAGGCAGCCTTGGGGAGCAGCGCTGGGCAGCAGCAGGAGTAAGCGCGATCGCCCCACAGCAGGGAATGGAAGTATTCGGACGATTGCTCCAAGGTTCGGCAGCACAGACTGGAGTACTACCAGTTAATTGGCCTAAGTTTTTTCAGCACTTTGCTAGTGAAGTAGAACCAACCTTTTTGTCTCAAATCGCCAGCGAAATAGACATCGAGCCTGAGTGGAAATCTCAACAATCCCAACTGTTAGAGGAGTTAATCGCAGCACCTGTAAAACGCCGTCGAGTAATTCTTACTACTCGCATTCAACAGGATGTAGCAACTGTTTTGGGTCGCGAGCGCTCCCAGTTGCCAGACCCACAGTTAGGCTTTTTTGACATGGGTATGGACTCTTTGATGACCCTAGAGCTGAAAAACCGGCTTCAGGGTAGTTTGGGGCATACCCTACCCTCGACCTTACTTTTTGAATATCCTACAATCGCAGCCTTAGTTGGATATCTAATCGACGAAGTACTTTCCTTAGATTCGGTCTCCGTAGACGAGTCTGAAAGCGATGGTGACGAAAGTGTTGAGGTTCTCAGCCAAATAGAACAGCTTTCTAATGACGAGTTAGAAGCTCTGCTAGATGAAGAATTGACCGCATTAGCCAACGGAAATTAAGATGAGCAGCATTTCTGAAAAACTAGACCGACTTTCCCCCTTACAGCGTGCCGTCTATGCCTTGAAAGAAACGCGCGGCAAACTCGAACGACTCGAGCGAGCGCAAACAGAACCAATTGCCATTATCGGTATGGGTTGCCGCTTTCCTGGAGGAGCTCATGACCCAGAGTCGTTTTGGCAGATACTTCACCAGGGCATCGATACCATTACCGAAGTGCCGGCATCTCGCTGGGATGCTGCCGCTTACTACGACTCCAATCCCGATACTCCTGGAAAAATGTACGCTCGCCAGGGGGGTTTTTTAGAAGCTGCGATCGAAGAGTTTGATGCGGAATTTTTCGGTCTGACTCCCCGTGAAGCGGTGAGTATGGATCCCCAGCAGAGATTGTTACTAGAAGTTAGCTGGGAAGCCTTGGAACGGGCAGCAATCGCACCCCACAAACTAGCGGGCAGCCCGACGGGAGTATTTGTCGGCATGTCGGCTAACGACTATGCCCAACGGACTATGTTTGAGGCTCCCAATGCTATTGATGTCTATACAGCTACCGGCAATGCTTTAAATGCTGCTGCCGGTCGTCTATCCTATATTTTGGGTTTGCAAGGTCCGAGTATGGCGATCGATACCGCCTGCTCGTCTTCTTTAGTTGCAGTTCATCTAGCCTGTCAGAGTCTTCGAGCTCGAGAGTGTCAACTGGCGATCGCCGGAGGGGTAAATCTCATTCTCTCTCCTCAAGTTACTATCGCCATGTCCAAGTTACGCGCCCTAGCACCCGACGGTCGCTGCAAAACTTTTGATGCTACTGCCGATGGCTATGGGCGAGGAGAAGGCTGCGGTATGGTGGTTCTCAAGGGTCTGAGTCAGGCACTCGCCGATGGCGATCGCATTTTAGCCGTAATTCGCGGCTCCGCTGTCAATCAAGATGGTCGCAGCAGTGGACTGACTGTTCCCAATGGATTGGCCCAACAGCAAGTAATTCGCGCTGCCCTGGCTAATGGTAGAGTAGAGCCAGCTCAAATTAACTACGTCGAAGCTCACGGTACGGGAACTCCTTTGGGAGACCCCGTGGAGCTAAAAACTTTAAATGCTGTCTTGGGTAAAGGTCGTTCGCCAGAGCAATCTCTGATGGTCGGTTCGGTTAAGACCAACATCGGTCACTTAGAAGCAGGAGCGGGAATTGCTGGCTTGATTAAAGTCGTATTAGCGTTGCAGCACGAAGAAATTCCGCCTCATTTACATTTAAAAGAACTAAATCCCCATATCGTCGCTCAACAAAATTCCGTAGTAATTCCTACCGAGCCAGTTCCCTGGCAGAAAAACTCAGACCGTCAGCGTCTGGCTAGCATCAGTTCTTTTGCTTTTACTGGCACTAATGCCCATCTGGTGCTCGAAGAAGCTCCAGTCACCGAGTCAGCACCCACTAAACTCGAACGTCCGCTCCACCTCCTGGCTCTATCGGCTAAGAGCGAAACCGCGCTCCAAACCATGGCAGCTAGCATGAGGAATTATCTAGAACGTCATCCAGAAATATCTCTAGCAGACCTTTGCTTTACAGCCAATACCGGACGATCGCATTTTAACTACAGACTAGCAGCGATCGCCGATTCCGTAGCCGAGTTACGCCAACAGTTAGCTGCAGTTACAATTCCAGCAGAACCAGACCAGTCAGCATCGAGCCAGCCCAAAGTAGCGTTTTTATTTACCGGTCAAGGTTCTCAGTACCTGGGAATGGGACGGCAGCTTTACGAAACTCAACCCACTTTCCGCCAAGCCTTAGAAGATTGCGATGCCATTTTGGGTTCTTATTTAGATAAACCTTTACTAGAAATTTTATATTCCGATACCGACTCATCTGATGGTGAATTATTAAACCAGACCTCCTATACTCAGCCGGCTTTATTCGCCCTCGAATATGCCCTGGCTAAGTTATGGCAATCGTGGGGTATAGAACCAGATGCCGTCATGGGTCACAGTGTGGGAGAATATGTAGCAGCTTGTATCGCCGGAGTATTCACTCTAGAAGAGGGACTAAAGCTGATCGCCCACCGAGGAAGACTGATGCAGGAATTACCGCCCAACGGACAAATGGCGGCCGTATTTACCGATGAAGCCACGATCGCGGCGGCAATCGAACCCTATCGAGATAAAGTCGCGATCGCAGCAATCAACAGTCCTCAGAATACCGTAATTTCAGGAGAGTACGATGCTGTCGAAGTCCTACTCCAGCAACTAGAAAAGCGAGGACTCGATTTCCGTCGTTTGAATGTCTCTCATCCCTTTCATTCTCCTTTGATGGAGCCAATCTTGACCGAATTCGAGACTGTAGCCTCCGAAGTTAAATATTGCACGCCTCAACTAGAACTGATTGCTAACGTGACGGGTTCCTTAGCCGAACCAGAAATTACTGCTGCCTATTGGTGTCGCCACATTCAAGCACCAGTCAGATTTGCTAGTGGCATCGAAACACTACGTGATCGCGGCTATGAAATCTTTATCGAAATTGGACCCCATCCAGTCTCCCTGGGCATGGGAAGACAGTGTTTGCCAGAAGAATCGATAGTTTGGCTACCTTCTTTGAGAAGGGGACAGTCCGATTGGCAGCAACTGCTTCCAAGTCTGAAAACTTGCTACGAGCGGGGGCTAGAAATAGACTGGAGTGGATTCGACCGAGACTATCGGCGACAGCGAGTTTGTCTGCCCACTTATCCTTTCCAACGTCAAAGATATTGGATAGAGGCGCTCGAGCGTCAGCCTCTCAGAACTTTTGCCCCTCGAGCGAAAACCCATCCTTTTCTGGGTCAACGTTTGCCTTCGCCGTTGCGGCAAATTCAGTTTGAAACTCAGTTGAGTTTGGACTTACTCCCACTGGTTCAAGATCATCGTCTCGGCGGCATCTCATTTTTGAATGCTGTAATTTACTTAGAAATGGTATTAGCTGCTGCTAGGGAAGAATTCGGCAAAGCAGTTCATCGTATCGAAAATGTCTTCATTTCTCACCCACTCACTCTATCCGAGGCAGAACAGCGACCGGTTCAGTTAGTTCTAGAGCCTTTAGACTCCAACAAAGTTTCTTTCCAAATCTTCAGTCTGAGCGAGAAGGAAACGGAGGGACCGGTTTGGACACGTCATGCCTCGGGAAAAATTGATTTGCAAGACCTAGAGAGCCAGCCTAAGATTGAAGAATCAGTTGCTTTAGAAACCGTCAAAGCAAACTATCAGCAAGAAATTACCAATTCTGAGTTTTACCAACGCATTCAAGAAAAAGGAGGTTACTTAGGACCTAACTGCCAGTGGCTAGAACATATTTGGCTGGACGAACCAGAACAAAAAGCATTCGGTAAAATTTGCGCTCCTCAAACAGTCAGAGCAAGCGATCGTGGCGAGCATCTGCCCCTGGGTGCTGTTGACGCTGGAACTCAGTTATTAATTGCTATCTTGTTCGACTTAATTGACGAGCCTATCGTTATGGTAGGGATCGAAAGCTTCAGATTTTATGGCTCTTCTTCCAAGCAACTGTGGAGCGATGCCTGCCTACGGATAGATCGCCACAACCAGACCTATACTGCCGACATCCGTATCTTTGACGCAGCAGGAAAACTAGTAGCAGAGTTTAACAATGCCCAGTTAAGACATATAGAGCGAGAGGCGTTATTAAATTCTCGTCAAGGCAAATCAACTCAGGCTCGCTCGAGAGCCAAAGGTAGTTTGTCGCGAGAACAACTTATAGCTGCTGCCTCAGAAAAGCATCAAGCGATGCTAGAAGTATATTTGATCGAAGAACTGGCAAAAATACTACAGCTTTCCAAGTCCAAGCTGAAACCCCAGCAATCCCTAACATCATTGGTAGACTCCTTAATTATCCTCGAGCTGAAACAACAAATCGAGGTCGATTTACAAGTTGACCTGCCAACCACAAAATTTTTCGAGACCAATAGCATCGCCGGATTAGCAGCTTCCCTCCTAGAATTACTGGATTTAGATTCTCGAGTAGGGTCACAAACCGAAGAAGAACAAGGTAATCCAATCTCAGTATCGGCTATAACCTAGTCATATTGGCAAGCTCGGCGCGATCGCCACAGGTGACGATAACCCTCAAGCAGAAATCTCGTCAATTTGTTTATTCTCATTTATTCCCATGTAGATCGATAAGCGCGAAGCAAATTAGAACCAAATTTTAATTCCAAGTGCTCGATTAACTTAGCAACAGCTTTCTTAGATTGAAATGGCTACTAGCAATTCTTGGCTTCTCTGTCCCAGATCTAATCCCCAAGCTCGACTGCGCTTGTTCTGTTTTCCCTACGCTGGTGCTGGTGCTTCTGTATTTCGCTCGTGGTCGAATAAATTATCACCCAATATCGACGTTTGCGCCGTACAACTTCCCGGACGAGAAACTAGGATGAGAGAATCTCCTTTTAGTAGAGTCGAGCCTCTGAGTGAAGCTCTAGCAGAGATTTTTCTGGACCATCTAGAGCTACCTTTCGCCTTTTTCGGTCACAGCGTAGGAGCTTTAATTAGTTTTGAGTTGGCTCGTAAACTCCGCGAGCGACAACTTCCTACACCCCTGCACCTATTTGTCTCGGCTCGCCGCGCTCCTCAAATCCCTAAGCCAAAGTCTCCAGTTCACCAATTACCCGATCCAGCTTTTGTCGAAAGTGTGCGTCGTTACAGTGGTACACCCCAGCAAGTACTGCAAGATCCCGAACTAAGATCTTTGTTTCTACCTATTTTGCGCGCCGACTTAGCTGTTGACGAAACTTATGTTTATTTACCCCAAGCACCTCTAGATTGTTCGATTTCGGCTCTTGGAGGCTTATGCGATCCAGAAGTCAACATGGAGGAACTTGAGGCATGGCGCGAACAGACTACCAAAAAATTTACTTTATTCATGTTTCCGGGCGATCACTTTTTTCTGAAACAATATCGTGATGCGCTGTTAACCGTTATCTCTCAAGACCTGAGTCCAATAATTAACCTATAAAACGAAACTAAAATTTCCACCGTTAAAAAAAGATGAAAACAACCGAGCGAGATCTCATAACCCCCCATCGTATTGACGTACACCATCATATCGTTCCGACTCAATATGTTGCGGCATTAAAAGGCATAGGTATCGAAGCCGCTCATGGAGCTGGTTTTCCTAAGTGGTCGCCAGACATGACACTCGAGATGATGGCTCGCAACGGTATTGCTGCAGCTATTACCTCGATTTCTTCACCAGGGGTATACTTTGGAGATGCCAATTTCGCTAAGGATTTGGCACGGCGGTGCAATGAATTGTCCGCTCGATTGGTTAGTGACCATCCCGACAGATTTGGCTTTTTCGCGATTTTACCCCTGCCCGATACTGAAGCTGCTATTAAAGAAGCCCAATATGCGCTAGACACATTAAATGCTGATGGAGTCATTCTGTTAGCAAGCACTGGCGGAAAATTTCTCGGCGATCCCGATTTTGAAGAACTAATGGATGAACTCAATCGTCGCCAGACGATTATCTTTTTACATCCCAATATGCATCCATCTAGTGAAACATTAAATTTGGATATGCCGGGGTTTCTGATTGAATTTTTATTTGACACTACTCGTGCCGTTATTAATTTAATTTATACAGGAACTTTGGAGCGTTATCCCAATCTGCGATGGATTTTGTCACATGCTGGTGGTACAGTTCCCTATATTGCTTGGCGACTTTCCCTGGCGAACTTCGAGCCGAAATTTCTGGAAAAAGCCCCTCGAGGCATGCTCGCCTATTTAAAGTCTTTCTATTACGATACAGCTCTTTCTACTTCTCCTCACGCCATGAAGTCTTTGCTAGAACTCGTCGAACCATCGCAAATTCTCTTTGGTAGTGATTTTCCTTTTGCGCCAAAGCCTCTAGTAGCTAAAGAAATTGACGATTTGCAAACCCTGGGTTTTTTCCAAGCTCCAAGTCTTCAAGCGATCGCCCGAGATAACGCCTTAAGCTTATTTCCCAAATTCAAGCGGCAGTCAGAAAATATTGCTGAGGTTAAAAATGTTGGTATTCACGCAGAAAAGAAAATATCGATTCGGACAAAAATAGCATTGTCTCTAGCACGAAAGGTAATGAGAGTCTGATCGGTATTCAAGTTAGATACGATCGCTGCCTTGAGGTTTACTCGCTCGACTATCGTTCTACTCCTTGAATTACTGGCGAAATATTATTTTGCTCGAAAGGTTGAGGGTTACCGCGCCAGTTAAAATCATTAATTTGCAAACTAAGAGAGCCAATTTCCAGTACGGGATTGTAGCGCAGAACGATATTATGAGTGCGGCGACTGTATTCTAAAGTGTAGTCGGTACTAATTTCATCGCTATCTTCGAGTTCGATCGCAGTTTGAACGCCAAATCTAATCGGACCGTAAATTTGCTGGCTAATTCCCAAAGAAAGAACCTGTCGATCTACATCGCGATCGAATAAAAAAGGAGATTCATCACCGCGAATACTTTGAGAATAGACCAATCTAAATCCCGTGTAGTCGAACCAAGAGCGAGAAAAGTGTCCTAATTGTCCTTGAATCCCAATTTCACCTCGTAAAGATAGTTGGGTATCGTCGTTGCTATAGAAACTACTCACCCCCGTAACCCCAGTAATTAGCTGTAAATAGGGAACCACTGGAACGGGAGTATAGCGCAGTCCTGCTCGGGGAGTGGCAGGAAGGGGTTCACCTTGCCAGAGAGAAAAACCTTTGTTGAGAAAAACCGCTGCTTGATAGCGAGTGAGATTGATGCGATCGTTATCGCGGTCTGCTGATAATAAATCTTGGCGATCGGTGTTGGCAGTAATATTTTGAATCGAGCCTTGATAGCGTATATTAATCCCAGTTTGACCTACAGCAAGATCGGGCGAAGTAACTACACCACCGAAACTACTATAAACGGTTTGAAAACCCAGAGAACCATTAAATAAACGTTCGCGAAAATTGTATTCTAGACCGAAAATATAGGGGTTATTCAAATTGCCAACTAACTGTCTGGCAGCTAATCTGGCTCGTAAATCGTCTTCTAAATCGGAGAGATCGAGACTAGTTAACGAACCCTCGGCAGCTAAACTAGTTCTCGCACTCAGTAGCGTATTAAATTCACTTTCCACTCCAAAAGAAGAAGAATTAAATACGCCTCCATCTTCTTCGTCATTAAACTCAAAAGCATCGGGAAATAAAGCACGTTGTACAAAATACTGAGGGGTAATCGTCCAGTCGATCTTCTCGGTGGTAATAATGCCGAAATCTTTTTCGACATACAACCCACCGCGATCGTCACCGTCAAAACCCAGGCTAAATAGTCCAGGTCGGCGAGGACGATTATCGAAGGTAAAGCGATTGGCTAAAAGAGGTAGGGTAAAACTGTCATCAATAACGACTCTAGACCTAGTAGTAGTCAGTTCGCCAACTAAAGGATCTATTTGCTCGTAGGTAGCAGTATCGGCTCTTAACTCTAATTCAGGAGGTGAAAAGGGATCGTTGGTCAAGCGAAAATTACTAGCTTGCCAGCTGTTGGGTTCAAATTCAATCCGTTCGGCTTCAAATCTCAGACGATTGATAGTTCCTGGGCTGGTAGTGTCTTCACCAAAAACATTGGAATTTCTGGAGCTACCAATCGTCAACCCCACTCCTTCTGTAGAAGTTACTTGACTGAGCGGTTGGTTATTATAAAGGCGATCGCTCAAACTGTTATCGGGAATAATAGGATTTGGAGGTAGTTCTGCTTGAAGATCTCGGTTCAAGCGAGCGCGATCGATTTCTCCTCCTCCGTCGATAATTACACCCCGATCTTGAACTAAATAGTATTCAAATTTTTCGCCTCGTAGGGTTTGTTCCCCTCTAGTCAGAATTACATTGCCTTGGGCAACGGCAATGCGATCGGCTAGATTAATCTGGAGGCGATCGCCTGTCATGACTGAATCGGCAAAACGCATCACCACGTTACCTTCGGCGATAATTACTTGCTGCTGAGTATCGTATTCTTGGCGATCGGCAATAACTTCAACCACCTCGATCTCACCGATAGGAACCTCTGTGGTTGACGGTTTGGATGTGGGAAGCTCAAATTCTCTTGTTTGCCCCTGACGTTCTTGGGTGACTAGATAAGTAGGTTTTTTAAACAATAAGGTGGCGCGTTCACTATTTCTCGCTCTCTCTCCTCTTATCTCTTCTTTATTCTTTCTTGCTACTTTAGGCTCGAATTTTGGTGCTTGCTTGAAAGCAAACATCTCCAGTGAGGCTTTCCTTTGCGATCGCGCAACTATAGGAGGAAGTTCGACTGGATAAAATAATGCCATCATGCCCGAAAAACACCACGATAATTTGAATAAAGATAGATGTTAGCCATCAACAACTCCGTTCCGTAGTATAACGCCTCGATCTACCCTGGTTGAAATTTTATTAATGGCAACTAATCACTATTGCTGACGAGCTTCGGCTATTTTAGTTGCGGCGATCGCCAAAAAAAAATCGACCGCAAATGTAGCTTTTTTTTACAAAACTTAATACAATTGAAGACGAAATATTTTGAGTATATATGCTTAGTGAAATGGATAGCATTCAACTTCCTTGGTTAACAACAGCAATTTTATTTCCTTTAATTGCTGCTTTTGCGATTCCTTTAATTCCTGACAAAGATGGTAAAACTGTAAGATGGTACGCTCTTGGCGTAGGTTTAGCTAATCTGACTTTAATAGTAAGTGCCTTGTGGCACGGTTACAGCTTTCAAATTACAGAGTTCCAATTAACTGAAACTTATTCTTGGATTCCTTTGTTAGGTTTGAACTGGTCGGTGGCAGTTGATGGACTATCAATGCCCCTAGTAGTCTTATCGGGTTTGGTAACTACCCTAGCAATTTTGGCTTCTTGGAAAGTCGAGCATAAAGCCAAATTATATTATTCTCTCGTTTTAATTCTCTACAGCGCACAAATTGGCGTATTTGTCGCCAAAGACTTATTGTTATTTTTTATTATGTGGGAAATCGAGCTCGTGCCGGTGTACCTGCTCATTTCAATTTGGGGCGGTAAGAAACGTCTATATGCCGCAACTAAATTTATTCTCTACACGGCACTAGCCTCAATATTTATTTTAGTTGCTGGTTTAGCATTAGCTTTATATGGCGATCGCGTCACCTTCGATATTGCCGAATTGGGATTAAAAAACTATCCCCTAACCCTAGAATTACTCGCTTATGCTGGTTTTCTGATTGCTTTTGGCGTTAAACTACCAATTTTTCCTTTACATACCTGGCTTCCCGATGCTCACAGCCAAGCTTCAGCGCCAATTTCGATGATTTTAGCAGGCGTACTGCTGAAAATGGGCGGCTACGGGCTAATTCGCCTAAATGTAGAGGTTTTACCTCACGCTCATATCAAATTTGCTCCTTTGTTAGTCATTCTAGGCGTAGTCAACATAGTCTACGGTGCATTTGTCGCTTTCGGACAAACCAACCTCAAACGCCGTCTGGCAGCTTCTTCTATTTCCCATATGGGTTTTGTCTTAATTGGTATTGGTTCCTTTACCAGCTTGGGTTTAAATGGCGCAGTTCTTCAAATGATTTCTCATGGTTTAATTGCAGCCGCTTTGTTTTTCCTCTCTGGTGCTACCTACGACCGCACCCATACTTTAATGATGGACGAAATGGGCGGTATGGCAAAAGCAATGCCTAAAACTTTCGCCTTGTTTACTTCAGGTGCGATGGCTTCCCTTGCTTTACCTGGAATGAGTGGGTTTGTAGGTGAACTAACCGTCTTCTTAGGGATTGCTACCAGTGATGTCTATAGTATGACTTTTAAAGTTGTCGTAACTTTCCTAACTGCCGTTGGATTAATCTTGACTCCAATTTATCTCCTATCAATGCTGCGTCAAGTCTTTTACGGAGAAACCAATCCCAGTTTCCAGCTTGATTGGCAAGCAGACGCGCAACCTCGCGAAATATTTATTACCGTTTGTCTGTTAATTCCAATAATCGGTATTGGTTTGTATCCCAAATTAGCAACCAACACTTACGATTTAAAAACAGTAGAAGTTGCTACTAAAGTACGGGGAGCGTTACCTGTAATTGCTCGCCAGGAACAACAAAATCATATGAACGCAAGTATTTTTACCTCTAAAGCTACTTCTGCTACCATTTTTCCTAAATTAGCGATTTCCGAGTGATAGCTGTGCTTTTTGCATCAGCTTGATTATTGACCCGTAATTTTCTATTAATTTCTAGGGGACAAATAACCGTTGATGCTAAAAAGTTAGCTTTCTCTGCCACTGTTTGCTACTTTTAATAATTTATTTTCTTTCTACCTGGCATCAGTAATTGCTAACGTCCTCTCGTACGAGGCATGTCACAATGAATGAAGAATGAAGAAATTTTAATAAAATTATAGGAGAGGGGAGATGGTAGCAACACCAACAAAAACCCAGAAGCGGTTGACTATGCAAACCGCAGAGATAACTCCAGATACCACAGCTATCCGTTCGCTCGATTGGGATCGCGATCGCTTTGATATTGAATTTGGTTTACAAAACGGTACGACCTACAATTCTTATTTAATTAGAGCCGATAAAATTGCTTTAGTCGATACTTCTCACGCCAAGTTTCGCCAGCTATATTTTGATACTCTCAGAGGTCTCATCGATCCCCAACAAATTGACTATCTAATTATCAGTCATACCGAACCCGATCATAGTGGTTTGGTCAAAGACTTGTTGGAGTTAGCACCCCAAGCGACAGTAGTAGGTGCTAAAGTAGCGATTAAATTTTTAGAAGATTTAGTCCATCGACCTTTTACCAAACAAATAGTTAAAAACGGCGATACGATCGACTTGGGTCGCGGTCACGTTATTGAATTTGTCAATGCACCCAATTTACACTGGCCCGATACGATTTTTAGTTACGATCGCGCTACTAATATTTTGTTTACCTGCGATGCTTTTGGGATGCACTACTGTTCCGATGCGGTATTCGATGAAGATTTAGAGGCAATTGAAGCAGATTATCGCTTCTATTATGACTGTTTGATGGCTCCTAATGCTCGTTCGGTGCTCTCGGCGATGAAGCGTATGGATAAACTGGGAACAATCGAGCTGGTTGCTAACGGTCACGGTCCCCTGCTCTCTTATCATCTTCAAGAACTATTAGACCGCTATCGCAATTGGAGTAAAGCTCAAACCAAAGCTGAAAAAATGGTGGCAGTATTCTATGTCTCCGATTATGGTTATAGCGATCGCCTGTCTCAAGCTATAGCTAGAGGAATCACTAAAACTGGCGTGGCAGTGGAAATGGTCGATTTACGCTCGGCAGAGAACAATGAAGTTCACGAATTAGTATCCCGTGCCACCGGTCTAGTTTTGGGTATGCCTCCTCTGGCTAGCAACAGCCAACGAGAAATTACTGCTAATTTAGGAACGGTTTTAGCGGCTGCCAAAGAAAAGCAGGCAATTGGTATGTTTGAATCCTATGGAGATGATGACGAACCGATCGATCCCTTGCTGACTAAGTTTCGCGATGTTGGCTTAAAACAAGCCTTTCCTTCAATTCGCGTCAAAGATACTCCCAATGAAGCCATATATCAGCTATGTGAAGAGTCGGGAACCGATCTAGGACAGCTATTAACCCGGGATAAACTAGTCAAGCAGATGAAGTCTCTCGATAGCGACCTCGATAAGGCAATGGGACGTTTGAGTGGTGGACTGTATATTATTACTGCTACTAAAGGTGATATTAGCAGTGCGATGCTGGCATCTTGGGTATCTCAAGCTAGCTTTAATCCTCCTGGTTTGACGATCGCAGTGGCAAAAGATCGGGCGATCGAATCTTTAATGCAGGTAGGCGATCGCTTCGTTTTAAATGTCCTTCAAGAGGGGAAGTATCAAGGTTTGATGAAACAGTTCCTCAGACGTTTCAAACCAGGCGCAGATCGTTTTGCCGGAGTTAAAACTCAAACCGCTAGCAATGGTTCGCCGATTATCACCGAAGCTTTGGCTTATTTAGAATGCGAAGTAGTTAGCCGCATGGAATGTAGCGATCACTGGATCGTCTACAGCAAAGTAACCACTGGTCGAGTTGCTGACCTCGATGGTTTAACTGCAGTCCATCATCGTAAAGTCGGCAATCACTACTAAAGCGAAATAGTTGCTCTCGCAGCCAAAAAAGTAAAAAAGGGTTGACTATCTGAAAGTCAACCCTTTTGTTTGGGAACGCGTTTTAAATCAAATTCTCTTACTGAAGAACTAATTTGACGTTGGCGTTTTGTAAACCGCGTTGCTTGACTTCGGATAAAGTCTTATTAACGGCATATTTTTGGTTGATAGAATTGATCAATTCAGTTTGGTTATGCTTTTTAGCTACACCCCAAAGGTCAGCGATTAGGTCGAAAGTACCATCGCTATTTTCAGACCAGCCAAGATCGTATTCGCCATCGAGAACTGCAACGATATCAGCACGTAGTCTTTGACCGTTGTAGCCGCGAACATCGGCATTGGTTTTTACGTTAATACCTAGATCTTTAAGAGAGTTGGTTAAGATTTCGGCGTCGCTGATTTTGGTGCGTAGAGTGCTAAAATGAGACATAAGATTTCCTCCGGTAGAAAAGAGAAGTAAACAACAACATTTAACTCGATTACCGTCTTTAAGGACGGATTTTATTTAACTGCTAGCGTTTGCTAGCCTTTGCTCCTGCAAACAAGTTACAGAAGAAAGCCTGTTAAAACTCCAGTCGCTGATATTCAGCAACTGAGGCTGATGCAGGTCTGGCTCTTTGCCTCGCCCAATCTCTGAGGGCAGCTACCTGCTCGGTCATCGTACGCGACAGAGGTAGGGTTGCTTTGATCGCAGCTATTATATCTAGCTGGGTAAACTCCCTGTCTTGAGCGAAAGCATCATACATTGCAGCGATAATTGCTTGCTCGATCTCTGCGCCAGAATAACCTTCTGAAATTTTGGTTAGCTGTTCTAAATCGAAGCGGCTAATATCAGAACGTCTTTTACTAAGGTGAATTCGATAAATATCCTGTCTTTCTTCGGTGTTGGGCAAATCAACAAAGAAAATTTCATCAAACCTACCTTTTCTGAGAAATTCTCCAGGCAATCTCTCAATGCGGTTAGCCGTAGCCATTACAAATACGGGTGATTTTTTTTCCTGCATCCAGGTAAGAAACGAACCAAAAATTCGACTGGAGGTACCGCCGTCAGAGTCTCCAGAACCACTACCACCGGCGAAAGCTTTATCCAACTCGTCGATAAACAAAATTGCTGGAGATATAGATTCGGCTGTTTTGAGAGCATTGCGGAGATTAGCTTCTGAACGACCGACAGTAGAACCGTCATAGACTCTACCCATATCGAGGCGGAGTAGTGGTAACCCCCAAAGACGAGAAGTGGTCTTAGCAATTAGGGACTTGCCGCATCCCGGTACACCCAAAATTAACATTCCTTTGGGTTGAGGCAGTCCGTATTCTCTCGCTCTTTCTGTAAAGGCGTTAGACCTTTGCCTCAGCCAACGTTTTAATTCTTCTAACCCACCCACGGAATTGAGAGTTTCATCTTCTTCAATGTATTCTAATATACCGTTGCGACGAATTAATTGCTTCTTTTCAGAAAGAACTATTTCTACTTCATTTTCTGTCAGGCGACCTGCTTTAACCTGAGCCTTACGATATACTTTTTCCGCTTCATCTTTAGTCAAACCCAAAGCTGCCTTAAGCAACTTTTCTCTGGTTTCCGTATTCAATCGGCTATTTTTTCCTTTCTGCAACCTTTCAGAAAGAACTCGGTCGAGTTCTGATAAATTTGGTAGGGGATAATCTAGAACTACTGCTTCTTTTTCTAGCTCGATTGGTATCTGTTGTAAGGGAGACATGAGAATAATTACTTTTTCGGTTCCCTTAAAACTCGAAATCGCATCTCGCAACCATCTGGTAATTACCGGTCCATCTATAAACGGATGTAAATCTTTAAATATATAGATAGCAGGTTCTTTTTGGCGAATAACCCATTCTATCGCTGCCTCCGGTGAAACCGTGTTGTGTTGGGTCATTTGACGGGATTGCCCGTACTCAACAATGCCGTGGGTTACTGTCCAGACAAAGACTCGCCGATGTTCGGTATTATTTTTGGCTATTTTGGATATTGCTTGCTCTGCCCTCTCTTCCTCTGGTGTGACGAGATAAATTAAAGGGTATTGAGCCTGTACTAAAATATTAAGCTCTTCTTTCATAACATACCGACCTCGATCGTTACTTTGTTACTTTGCAGTTGACCCTTGTTTTGCTGAGGGAGGTTAGCTCCTTAAATACAGGATACTAATGTTTCCCCATGGGAGCGATCGGAGCGATCCGATCTAGACTCACTTTCACTAGAAGTATTTACTTCACTTCTTACCTCTAAGGAAATTTCTTCGGAAATTACTCCTTTACGGTCGCTAACGGAGGCAATTTCTCCATCGCGCATCACCAAGGCACTATCGCATTCGGGACAGAAATGTATTTGATGAGTTTTACCGTAACTTGATTCTATCTCCTCTACCTTTTCTGGATGATGCAGATAAAAGGCGATTGCTTTTTCAACTAAAGCCGACATAGATTCTATATCTATAGCAGCTTTGATTTTAAGCTTTCTATGCAGTTCTGGAGGTATATATAAGGTTACTTTCTGCTTATTTTGCATACCACTAAATTTAATAATTACCCGGGTATGTAAATCAATTTATCGGCTCAATTTATTTCTGTCAAGATGGCAAGCCGTTATGACGGCATTATTGTTACATTACTTCATACAATAGCTGTTTTAGGAACAGCTACTCATAGTGCTCAAACGTAAAACAATTTCATCGATAGCTGCTACTACAGTAGCTCCAGACTGATTTTGGGGCTGATTGGTAATAATACTAAAAACGAGATTGCCATATTCTGGATGGTCTATATAGCCAGATAAAGCTCTAACACCCCTCAAAGTTCCGGTTTTGGCGTGGACGCTTCCCTCAGCAGTAGAACCACGTAGACGATTTTTGAGAGTTCCACTTACTCCTGCTACTGGCAGCGAAGCAAAAAAAACTTCTTTCCCTCTAGCATCAGACATAGCTCTTAAAGTAGAAACTAAAGTTCTAGGAGTAATCAAGTTGTTACGAGACAAACCAGAGCCATCTCGAAGACGATAACCATTAGTATCGATACCTAGAGAAGATAAGGCATCTACTACAGATTGGGAACCGCCTAGATAGCGCAACAAAATATCGGCATAAGCGTTGTTACTCCTAAGATTGGTAACCATAATCCATTCCCGAATCGATTTGGAACGTATATATCCACTGATATCTAGCTTTTGCAACGCTGCTGCAGTAACCAACAATTTCATATTTGATGCCGGAATCATATACGAGTCGGGATTGTGACTGTAAAGAGTACTGCCGTCAGAAGATTGAACCAAAATTGCCCACTTGCCGCCAGCTAAAGTAGGTTGTTCGATAATGCGATCGACAATGGGTTCGATATAAGCAGCGCATATTCCGGGAGTATCTCGTTCTGGTGGTGGAACATAAATGTCAATCGAATCGAGTTGACGATCTAAACGAATAGCAGTATTGGCATTAACAGTAGCGACAGTGCAGATCTGAGTTGCAGTAGCTGCGATCGTCATTGCCAAAATCTTAAAACAAGAGCGAACTGATTTCATACATCGAGAAAGTATAGAGTAAGAGAAAAAACAGATGTAATTCAAGTCTTAGAGCATCATTGACAATACAATAATGATGAAGGTTAGAAATGAATCAATCTTAATTTCCATCAAGGTTCTATTCGATCGCAAGCATTTCGTCAAGTATTTTAATTAACCAAATTTCTTAAACTCAAACTTTCTAGCTATCATCGTTGGCAATCATCGTGCTAGTGTCAATAAACAGGTATACTTCAGACCCCTCTTTTTGGCAAGATGTAAAGAAAAATCGAGCAAAGAATACTTAGTTCTTTGCTCGATTTTTTATTGCCTAACTATAAATAAATTGCCTAACTATACTTTTCTTCAGTATCCAAATTAAATAACATTTGCAGAGATTGAAGACAATGGCGGCGAGCTTCAATATCTTGCTGTGCCCTTAACTGTACCATCGGTTCATGAAGAATTTTATTGACAATACCTCTAGAGAGAGCTTCAATTACCTCCTGGTGTTTCTCAGCGAATTCCGAACCCAGACGAGATAAAGCTTTTTCTAATTCTTGTTCGCGAATGTCTTCTACTTTACTCCGCAGACAGCTAATGGTGGGAACAGTCTCTAAGGAGCGCCACCATAAAACATAATTGGCTACTTCCTGTTCGATAATTTCCTCGGCTTCACGAGCTATTCTACGACGACTTTCTTGATTGGCAGCAACTACGGCTTTGAGATCGTCTACATTAAAACAACTGACAGATTCCAGTTCGCTGACATTAGCGGCGATGTTTCGTGGAACCGAAATATCAATCAGCATCAAAGAGCGTTCGGGCAACAGATAACTTTCTAGTTTGGCTCGATCGAGTATCGGTTCGGTTGCACCAGTACTGGTAAAAATCAGATCGCTGTTGACAATCGTGCTCATCATTTCCGCAATGGGATAAATTTCCATTTCGACATGGGAAAATTTATTGACCAATTCTTGTGCTCGCCGATGAGAGCGATTAACAATTGAAATTTTAGTCGCTCCCTTAGCTAATAGGTGCTGAACTAACAGGCAGGCCATTTTTCCCGCGCCTATAACTGTAATACGGTAAACTCCCAAGTTATCAACTTGAGTTTGAGCTAATTCTACAGCTGCAGAACTAATGGAAACTGCTCCGGTACCGATACTGGTTTCGCTGCGAACTCTTTTTCCTACTGAAATCGCTTGTTTGAACAGGCGATCTAACAATCGTCCCAATCCTTGATATTTTTGCGCTAGTTTATGAGTGGTTTTTACCTGGGCTAGAATTTGTCCTTCTCCCAAAACTAAGCTTTCCAAACCAGCCGCTACACGCATCAAATGGCGTAGGGCGTCCTCTCTTAGTAGAGTAAATAAATTTTTTCTCAGTTTGCAAAGGGGAATTTGGGCTTTTTCAGCGAGGAACTGACAAATTTCTGTAACGCCTTGTTCGGTTCCTTTGGCTACGGCATAAATTTCCAGACGATTACAGGTACTAATGATAGCTACCTCTTCAATGTGAGGATAGCTTTGTAATCGAGCAATCGCCTCTTCAATTTGTGCTTCAGGAATACTTAATTTTTCGCGAACTTCTACAGAAGCAGTTTTGTGACTTAAACCAACAACAATAATATTCATGTGTTCTTGTTGAATTTTGCTTTAAATATCAGAACTTAAAAGTAGATTAAAAATTTATTTATTACGGTCACAGATCGCTCTGCCTTCAGTCAACGGAGTAATCTGTGACCTTTGGTCAATTAGGAATCTAAAAACCAGGATTTCCAGCTTTTTAGATTATTAAACCAACAACTGCAACTCGTGCTCGTGTCAAGCACCAGAAAGATGACAATTTACGGTAGCACTTTTTAAAATACTACTAACGTAATTGCAAACTTCTTGGTTGCTCGAACATATGTACGGTATCTACAAAACGGGCGGTTTTTGATTGAGAAGAAATAACCAAGCTTTGAGTTCTAGCACCACCTTTAAAAAAGCGTACTCCTTCCATCAAGGTTCCTGGAGTGATACCACAAGCAGCAAATAAAACTGTTTCACCACCTGCTAATTCTTCAGCATTATAGACTTTATCGGGATCGTCTATGCCCATTTCTTTTAATCTAGCAATATTACTCTCTTTGCTTTCGCCAATTAAACCTGTTTTAACTATTTCTGGATCGTAAATTAATTGTCCTTGAAAGTGACCACCCAAACAGCGCATTGCTGCTGCCGAAATTACTCCTTCTGGTGCAGCACCGATTCCCATAAGAGCATGAATATTGGTGCCGGCAAAAGCACAGGATATAGCTGCAGAGACATCACCATCACTGATTAACCTCACTCTAGCTCCAGCTTCACGAATTTCTTGAATCAAGTCTTTGTGGCGAGAGCGATCCATAACGACTACTACTAATTCTTCGACGGAACGATTCATACATTCCGAGAGGATTTTGAGATTTTCTGTTGCTGACTTAGTGATATCTACATGTCCTCTGGCTACAGCAGGGGCGGCAAGTTTTCTCATATAAAAATCTGGGGCAGCAAACAAACCACCTTTTTCAGAAATTGCCAAGACTGCCATCGAACCATTTTGTCCGTAGGCTACTAAGTTGGTTCCTTCGCAAGGGTCGACAGCGATATCAATTTCAATTAATTCATCGGGGTTACAAAAGGATTTGGCATCCTCACGAGTACAAATACCTACTTCCTCACCTATATAGAGCATCGGTGCATCGTCTCTTTCTCCTTCCCCAATGACGATTTTACCACGCATGTATATCTTGTTCATTCGCTCGCGCATGGCTTCTACTGCCACCTGGTCGGCAGTATCTTTTTCTCCTTTACCCATCCATTTGGCTGAGGCGATCGCTGCTTGTTCTACTACTTCAATTATTTCTAAACCTAGAGTGTTTTCCACGCTTTATTTCCTCTATAATTGCATATTTTTTGCTGGCAAAGCTATGCCTACTCAAGTCAAAAGTCTATCAGAGAGAGGTGTCTCTAAGCGCGTTATTAAGTTTTAATAAGCTTTGTTATCTGATTTCGAAGCTGGCGAGCGCCCGAGCTTAAAATAAATCTAACTCATACCAAGTGTACTGTAACTTCTGAACCTACAAAACTACAGATTTAGTCTGGGAAATTAGTCGCTTAGATAACGGTTGTGTTTGCCAGTAAGCTCCTTCATTTAGAATAGAATATATTGCCTTAACCATCATTATTTTCAAAGCAATTTTTTAAAACTACTAGTTCTATTACTTAAAGTTAATTTTGATTGCCAATTTATTTAAATGAAAATTTTACTGATTAGATTGATTATTGGCTATCGTCGCTTTATTTCGCCGCTATTTCCTCCGAGTTGCCGTTTTCAGCCTAGCTGTTCTCAATATACTTTAGAAGCAATCGACCGGTTTGGTTTGGTAAGAGGTTGCTGGTTAGCATTCAAACGAATTTTAAGATGCAATCCTTTCTATCCTGGTGGCTACGATCCCGTTCCTTTTAACGAGGATTGAGGGTAAGTTTGTCTTTAACCAAGTCTAGAAATACAGCTTATGTTAAAAGATGTCCGTAATTGGTTTGCTCATTGCTGCTACTGTACTTAACTAGTTTGCACACCGCTGTATCTAGGTTGACGAAAAGCGCATTTAGAGGGAATCTGAAGATATGATTGCTGCTTTGGCTAGCTAGTAGGAAAAATTCTGTCAATACTCTATTCCTCATATTCCTCATATTCCTCGGTCACTTTTCCTGCAGAAAGCGTAATCTTAGCATAATATCGAGCTACCAGAACGACGAAGCGGAATCGAGCTCAAAAATCTAATCTCTGCTTGTCGTTCACTGCTCGCTACTAATAACTTATACTTTAGAATATGTAAGGTTGAAACAATCACTCATACCAACTGCAATTGTTTTTATATAGTGGAGAATTTTTAATTTATGGAACTAATAGTCGCTAGTCTAATTCAGTTTCTACAAATTTACTGGGTGTTACTAATCGTCAGAATCCTACTTTCTTGGTTTCAAACCGCGTCTTGGGCAAATCAGATCATGTCTTTTTTGAGTCCGATAACCGATCCCTATCTCAATATATTTCGCTCGATTATTCCGCCTATCGGTGGAATTGATATTTCGGCGATTTTAGCATTGATAGTTTTGCAGTTTATCCAAAGCTCTTTAGAACCCCTAACCCGAACTGCAGGATTATATTTCTAGTATTCAAAATCGTCGTAATAGTAGGGACGGACTCTGCCAGCAAAACCAGAGGCTTTAAATTGCTTGAGTTTTAAAGGGGTGGGTTGATTGGCAGCAACATCGATTCTGATGCTAAAATCGCTGGTTCCCGGTGGAACTTCTTCGATGGTACCGACCCGACCCCGATTTTCCATCACTGGGTTGTCGTTTGCGTCATATATGCGTCCAAACACGTCTGCATCGACTACAGTTTTACCAGAGGTATTTTTAGCTTTTCCCTTTACCATAAAACAGTTAACGGGTCGCATATCGCCACTACTGACATTCCCCTCTGCCATAGCTCCGGTACAGGGTTCGTAAGAAAGATCTGAGAGTTCAATTGAGGTTAAAGCTGTTGCTGAGGGACTAGTAACCCAACTTGCTAGCCACAACAAACCTGAAATTAACAATACTGTCAAAAAACGCGATCGCATGATAGGAAAATAATACTTTTGTCTGAATTATTCGTTCATATCTCAGCTTAACTTGAATTGTCATTTCTCGGTGAGCTGACAATAGAGATAATCTTTAACCACTACTTCAATAAGTTTTAATCTCAATGCAAGCCAAAAATCAAGTAACCTCTCCTTGGTCTCGTCTGAAAACCGAAGTCATAACGCTGGCTTTAGGCTGGGTTCCTTCAATTGTAGGTTTGGGTTTGAGATATCTTCTATACCCTGTTATTTTTCACAAGATGGGAAAATCGGTCAAAATCTATCCCGGTACTGAAATAACTGACGGTAAATTAATCGAGATCGGCTTTGGCGTGGTCATTGGAGTTAGAGCTTGCCTCGATCCAGGTAGAGCCAATCAAATTATCCTCGGCGATCGTGTTCGGATAGAGCGAGAAGTGCGTATTGCCTGTACGGGTGAAGGTGGTAGGATTTGCCTGGGAGAGTTAGCTAGCTTAGATCGCGGTGTCGATCTCAAAGTACATCAAAGCGGACAAATGGAAATCGGCGATCGCACTTTTATCGGTCCTTATAGCTGCATTTCTGGCTATGGCAAGATTGCTATCGGCAAAGACTGTTTAATTGCCTCTAACGTGGCAATTACCGCTCACAACCATGCCTTTAGCGACCCAATGCGAACCATCAGAGAACAAGGATTTACCGTACAGGGAATTACTATTGAGGATGACTGCTGGCTTGGTAGTGCCGTACAGGTAGTAGACGGCGTAACTATCGGTAAGGGCAGCATCGTTTCTTCCGGTGCTGTAGTGATGAAAGATATCCCTCCCTATTCAATCGCTGCAGGAGTTCCTGCTAAAGTTATTGCCAAACGTAAAGCATTTGCATCTACCAGTCAATCGATCGCTACCAATACTCACGCGGTTAAATAAAAGTAGAAAAGAAAGTAATGGGTAATGGTCATAACTGAGATTCCGCTTTTATGTAGCTAATTTACTTGCTCAGTTTTAACTAGAAATCTACTCCATAGGCAGAACTTAGACTTTTACTTAGGTTAATCAATTTTTCCGTAGTCCAAAAATCGATTTTCTGATTAGACTTAGTATTAACTAATCCCGGGCAGTATGCTTGACTCAAGTTATGGCTAAAATCTATAAGTTTTTGCTTAGTCCAGTTGCAATTATTAGTAAACATATTTTCAGTTTTCTGTAGCAAAATATACATTTTATCTATGATTTTATAGTAGCTCGAGTTGTTCCCAATAGCCAAGGTGGTTATAACCGACTAAGTAGGAAGGGATAGCCTACTGAGTAGTGATCGCAGTTTGGCTCGATAGAGAAAACTAGTTCTAAGAAATCGCTATTTGCTGCAACCAATGATAGTTTGAGTCGCTCTAAATCGGTAAACTAAAACATTTATTTCAGATTTAAGTAACAAAATATACTTTTTTTGCTACACCGAGCAGATATTCTGACAGTCGAAAAGAAATTAATAGAGCTTCTAGGGTTCCGATTTATAGCTAAGCTCTTGAATGCCTGGTCCGAGAGAAGCAAGCTACCTAAAGTTTTGATATTTCCAGTAAATTCTAATCATATAAATAGGTAGTTACACGGCGGGAAAAAAGCCCGGGAGGATTTGATGCTTACTCAGTTTGAAGCGTCAAACTTCCTGGGTTTTTTAATTGAAAATTGATTGCGGAGGAACGATTTTTAATGAACGAACGAGCGCCATTTCAATCCCCAGATAACAATGACAATGGATATGGTAGCGAAGCAAGACGAGCATTAGAACGTGAACGACAGCTACCTCTTACAGGTTGGCAACAAGAAGTAGACCAGGGCTTAGAATCAGGTTTAGAAGCAGCAGAAAGCATCAAAGACCGGACTATTTCCACTTTTTCACGGGGAGAGTTACCCCACTATGCAGGAATTAATACTTTCCTCAAGGCACCATATTTAGAGAATGTCAAACAAGTAAGCAATTACGACGTAGCGATTATCGGCGTTCCCCATGATTCTGGAACGACTTACCGTCCCGGTACGCGGTTCGGACCTCAAGGTATTCGCAAAATTTCTGCCCTCTATACGCCATATAACTTTGAATTAGGAGTAGATTTACGAGAACAGATTACTCTCTGTGATGTGGGGGATATTTTTACCATTCCGGCTAATAATGAAAAGTCTTTCGATCAAATTTCTAAAGGCATAGCTCATGTTTTCAGTTCGGGTGCGTTTCCAATTATTTTAGGCGGCGATCATTCCATCGGTTTTCCTACCGTTAGAGGTGTTTGTCGCCATCTGGGAGATAAGAAAATTGGGATTATTCATTTCGATCGCCATGCCGATACTCAAGAAACCGATCTAGACGAAAGAATGCATACCTGTCCTTGGTTTCATGCCACTAATATGGCAAATGCCCCTGCCAAGAATCTAGTGCAAATGGGCATTGGAGGTTGGCAAGTACCACGACAAGGAGTAAAAGTCTGTCGTGAGAGAGCGACGAATATTTTAACCGTAACCGATATTACCGAAATGGGTTTGAATGCGGCGGCAGACTTTGCTATACAGAGAGCTACTGACGGTACGGATTGCGTTTGGATTAGTTTTGATATTGACTGCATCGATGCGGGATTCGTACCAGGTACTGGCTGGCCAGAACCCGGTGGTCTATTGCCCCGTGAAGTTCTATATTTACTCAAAAAAATTGTCCAAAACACTACGGTTTGCGGTCTTGAAGTTGTAGAGGTATCTCCACCCTATGACGTTAGCGATATGACGGCATTAATGGCTACTCGCGTCATTTGTGACACTATGGCTCATTTAGTTATTTCGGGGCAGCTACCCCGCAGCGCAAAACCGTCATATATCAATGAACGGGCACAAGTGGTCGACGAACCTTGGAATTGATTCAAACAACTGAGAAGAATTTAATTTCGACCGATATTTGACAACTAGCGATCGCTTCATCCTCCTAAACCAATGACTAATTATGCATGAAACAGACATGACCAAGGCTTTAATCTTGACGATTAAAGATTGGTACCATTCCCAACCAGAACCACTCCAAATTGAAAAAATTCATTTAATCGTCGGTCAATTTACCTGTGTCGAACCCGTTAGTTTACAGTTTGCTTTTGAAGTGCAGATTCGCAATACCTTTTTAGCAGGAGTCGAGCTGGCGATTGCCGAAACTTTTCTAATTGCTTTTTGTCATGCTTGCCAACGAGAATATCGACCAGAAATTGGACTGCAATACAGTTGTCCCGATTGCAATTCACCTATGGAAGATATTCGTTCTGGGCGTGAATTAAAAATTGATCGCCTGGAATATTCGGCAATTAACCATCAACAATCGACCATCAAGGAATAATATATGCACCAAACATTTGACGCTGCTCTAGAAATCAATTTACTCCATGCCAATCAAGAAGGGGCAGACCACAACCGCCAACATTTCGATCGCTGGGGCATTACCTGTCTCAATATTATGAGCAGTCCTGGGGCGGGAAAGACGGTCCTTTTGGAACGAACTCTAGCTGCATTCAGAGATAAGTTCACAATTGCGGTTATTGAAGGAGATATGACCACAGAACTGGATGCCGAGCGCCTGCGTAAGTATGACGTTCCCGTAATTGCCATCAATACTGGACGTTCCTGCCATTTAGATTCTCGCATGGTTGCAGGAGGGATTCATACTTTAGAACGGGATTACAATCCGACAGACTTTGACTTGGTGTTGGTGGAAAACGTAGGTAACTTGGTATGTCCAGCGGAATTTGAAGTGGGAGAACACGCCAAGGTTGCTTTACTCAGCGTTACCGAAGGAGAAGATAAACCCCTGAAATACCCCGTGATGTTCCAAGAAGCAGACTGCTTGTTGATTACTAAAACCGATCTAGCACCCTATTTAGATATCGATTTAGAGCGCATTGCTAGTAACGTACGACAAATAAATCCCGATGTAACCATTATTTCTGTATCAGCTAAGACAGGCAAAGGTCTAGAACGATGGTTTGATTGGGTAAGCGATCGCATTAGACAAAATCGATATGGGGCGCATTCGACCGAAATAAGCGTTTAACAACAAGATTTTAACTATTAGAGACGAACTGTGCCTCTTTTTCATAAAAAGTAAACGATTTAAACTTAATTTTTCTTGGGAGATGTGATGACAGAAAAACTTTTATTCTGGGGTATTTTAATATTTTTGTTCGCCACTGTGGGAATTGGAATCTGGGCGGCAAAACAAGTTAAAGGGGATAGTGAAAACTATTTAGTTGCCGGACGGGGTTTGGTTTTACCTCTAGCAGCAGCAACTTTGATGGCACAGTCGGTAGATTCTAACGCCACTTTGGGCAACACCGATTTGACCGCTGAATTTGGATTTTGGGCTGGTGCCTCTTTACCCATTGGCTTAGCGCTGTGTTTATTCTTAACCGCACTATTTTTTGCCAAACCGATGAATCGCATGGGTTTAATTACCCTGCCAGATTTCTATCGGGTTAAATACAATCGCCCCACCGAAGTAGTCGCATCATTTCTGATGGTGTTAAGTTTTTCTTTTCTCTTAGCTGGTAACTTGGTGGCGGGGGGATATTTATTCGAGGCTTTTCTCGGTACTACTTATACGGCAGGTATAATGCTTTTGGCGATCGTGGTCTTTATTTATACTGCTAGTGGAGGACTATTTGCCGTTGCTTACACCGATGCCATTCAAGTAGCAATTGCTTTTATCGGTACGCTGGCGTTATTTGCTTTTATGGTGGGTAACTTTGGCTTGGTAATACCTGCCGATACTGGTCCTTTAGCTTTAGCACAACTGAGCGATCCTGCTGCTGGCGCGGCAATTAACTGGGCGACTTTATTGGCTTTGGGATTGGGGGATATCGTGGCGATTGACTTTATGGCGAGAGTTTTTGCTGCTGAGAGTCCCGAAACCGCTCGAAGAGCTTGTTTGATTGGCTGTGCCGGAACTTTAATCATTGGTGTTCCTTTCTCTCTAATGGCTTTATCCGCTCCCCAAATTCTCGCCGATGCCGGAATTACAGTCGATGGTCCGATTCTCTATGCCCTACTTGACGGTATCGTACCTCCGATAATCGGACTATTAGTTATAGTGGCAATTCTTTCAGCTTCTCTTTCAACGGCAGATGGAGCAATATTAGGAACTTCTTCGGTAATCGCCCACAATATTATCGGTATTCGCCATGACGACCACAACGCTGCAGGAGACAGACTATTATTAATCACTCGGATAATGGCGTTTGTGATTACGGGATTAGGAGTATTTTTTGCTTTAAGAGTTCCGCAAACTGGGGTTTTATTGCTATTGGCTTTCGATTTAGGGTTTGCGGGGTTATTGGTGCCTCTGGCTGGGGGTCTTTACTGGTCAAAAGCAACCTGGCAGGGAGCAATTTCCTGTATTATTTTAGGTTCACTGACGCGACTGGTTTTATTTGTATTAATGCCTACTACTTTCGGAATCGACAATACCCTTTTATATATTCCTAATGATATTTTTACTGCCGATTTTGATGGTTTTCCCACTTTAATCAGTCCTTTAGTGGGATTGGTCGTATATATCATCGTTTCTCAGGCAACGGGAGGAGGTCAAGTTCCCCAACAGCGCGTGCGCTCGGAAGAACGGGAAACGCAGTTATATCGCGGTTAAGCGAACACAGAACGGGAAAGATTTAGCAAATAAATAAATAGGGGTCACAGTACCGAGCGTGGTAAAATTGTACGCTAAGGACTTTGAAAACAAAAGAGTTTTAGAAATGATTACGCTGACAAGAGTTGAGGGGTTTGACCAACTGAACTTTGCTAACTTAGTTTGAGGCTTTTACCCAAGCCAAAACAACTGCTAGGAATTATAATCGCGATGGTAAACCTCGCCATCAAGCCTAACTTTAGTGAGTACGGTCTCCTTAGTTATCACCAGTTACAATCGCCAGCATTCCAGCAGCAATTGAAAGTGTTCTCGCTCAGACCTACACAGACTGGGAGTTGCTCATCTGGGACGATGGTTCCACCGATAACAGCGTAGAGATCGCCCGACGCTACGAACTCCAAGACCGACGCATCAAAACGGTCGCCTACCATCATCAAGGATTTACTAAATCTCTAGCCGCAGCACTCGTCGCAACTAAGGGCAAGTATTTGGGATGGGTCGATAGCGACGACCTGCTCCATCTCGAAGCACTAGCAGCCACCGTGGCGCTTTTAGATACCTATCCTGAAGTGGCTCAAAGACTTAGTTTTTTTAGATGAGGCAGGAGTCAACCTAGATCTTGTTCGATTATATGCTCGTGCGCCACGAGGTCAAAGATCACTCTTGTACTCGTCCTCATAAACGAGGTAAAAATGTATCAATGATGGGAGCGATCGCCTTAAAGGGAATTGTCGCCTCAATCAATCTACTAGGTTCAACTGATAGATTGACATTTGAAGCTTTTGTCATCCGCCAACTTGTGCTGAAGCTTTGGAAGGGTGCGACGCAGAGCCTATTGGCTCAAGACGCGACTAGCGTCGCTTGCAGCTTTGCTGCTGCGTTTGGGATAACTATAGTATCCATAAAGGAGAAGACATTGAAAAAGCGATTGCAGGTGTTGGAGCTAAATTAATTTATCTACCTCCTTATTCCCCAATTTATCTACCTCCTTATTCCCCAGATTTTAATCCCATTGAAAATTTTTGGTCATTTACGCTAGTGCTTGTTTCATAGATAGCTCTTAATTCTTCATATTTTTGACTTGTTCTGGACTTACTTATTTTTTAAGTTTTTATTAGTAAAGTTAGCGATCGCCAGCAACTAAACTCGATCATTGTAAAACTCGAGCGTTCGCGTTCAACTTTATCTAAACGTTAGTCTCTTCTAAGATCAGCTTAGACCGCTTAACGTCTTCGGGAACAGAAATCGGATAGTCGCCAGTAAAGCAAGCCGAACAAAAATCGTTGGGATCTTCACCCGTAGCCTCGAGCATTCCAGACCAACTAAGATAAGCTAGACTATCGACACCAATGCTTGCAGCAATCTCTCGTTCCGATTTGATAGCGGCAACAAGTTGTTTTTGATTGTCGGTATCGATCCCGTAAAAACAGGGATGAGTGACGGGTGGCGAAGATATTCTCATGTGTACCTCGGTTGCCCCGGCATCTCTTAGAGTTTTGACAATTTTCTTACTCGTAGTGCCTCTGACAATCGAATCGTCAACAATAATAATTCTTTTTCTCGACAAGACATCTTTTAAAGTATTTAACTTCATGCGAATTCCCGATTCGCGCATACTTTGGGTAGGCTGAATAAAAGTTCGACCGACGTAGCGATTTTTAATCAATCCTTCTCCATAGGGAATGTTAGACTCGCGAGAAAAACCAATCGCTGCAGGAATTCCCGAATCGGGTACGCCAATAACTAAATCGGCATCGACGGCAGATTCTCGAGCTAACTGTCTTCCCAGACGCAAGCGATAGCTATAGAGCGTTTCTTCGTTCATAATGCTATCGGGGCGAGCAAAATAAATCATTTCAAAAATACACAGCTTTTTCTCGGGTTGTGCTGCCCAATCAATTGAAACCAGTCCAGATTCGGTTATCCAAACTAATTCTCCTGGCTTAACATCTCGCAGATATTCTGCGCCAATAATATCTAAACCGCAAGTTTCCGAGGCTAAAACATATCGGGGAGATTGTCCTTCTACATCCAAAACGCCAATTACCAGAGGACGAATTCCGTTGCGATCGCGTGCCCCCATCAAACCCGCAGGAGTGGCAATAGTTAAGCTATAGGCTCCCGAGCACAATTTAAACGCACTAATCGTTCCTTGAATCCAGTCTTTACCGCGATCGACCTCATCAGCGATCGCTAAAGCAATCATTTCTGAATCGGTAGAGGTAATAAAATTAGCATTTCTTGCGGTTAGATGTTCTCGCAGTTCTACAGCATTAACCAAATTGCCATTATGAGCCAGTGCCAAGGAACCCAAACGAGTTTCGATTATCACAGGTTGAGCATTTGCTCTCAAGCTAGAACCGGTAGTAGAGTAACGAGTATGACCGATTGCCAAATCGCCGGGCAGCCGTTCCAAAATGGATTCGCTAAAAACTTGAGAAACCAAGCCCATATTTTTGTAAGAATGTACGGTGTTTCCTGCAAAAGTGGCAATTCCTGCCGATTCTTGACCTCGATGTTGTAGGGCGTAAAGACCAAAGTAAGTTAATTTAGCAACATTTTCTCCTGGAGCATAAACTCCAAATACTCCACAGGCTTCTTCGGGTTTATCGGCGCGATCGAGGCTAGTGAAGTTTGTCTGCCAATCGAGAGGGTTGGGCATCATGCTGTAAACTTGCTCCTGCTTGCGATAATGAATCTTGAAATTGGCAATTAGTTAAGTACAAAGAATTCGTTGGGGAACTATAGAAACCTGTCTGACATCTTTCCAACTCTATTGTAATAAAATTTAAAATTTACTAAACACTCAGTCTACTCTCTATTGCCCGATGCCAGCTCTTAAGTACGTTGTCAATCTTAACATTGATTAAAGAAAGATTATCGTTAGTTAAAATTTTTAGCTGGGTTTGGGGTTTGCCCACCATACCGATTTTTTGCCAACTACCAGCCAAATTCGACTGTAAATAAGCTTCCCAACTGGTAACCATTTCTGAATCGACCGAGACAATAATATTGCTAGCAACTTCGCCAAACAACACTTCATCTAAACGCTGGCGCTCGGATACGGCGATTTTTACCTGCGCACCCAATCCCCTACCAAGACAAGACTCAGCCAAAGCAACTGCTAAACCCCCTTCTGATAGATCGTGGGCAGAATTAATCCAGCCTTGACCGATACCGTAACGACAGACTAACTGTACTTGACGTTCCAAGTCAAAATCGACTGTCGGGGGTTGACCGGCAACTATGTTATGGATTGTAGCTAAATATTCCGATGCGCCCAAGGTAGGCAACTGAGAACTACCCAATAAATAAATAATGTCTCCTTCATGTTGCCATGCTTGTCCGCAGATTTTAGTAATATCGGAAATTAAACCCACCATGCCGATTACGGGAGTAGGATATATTGCCTGGGGTACTCCGCGAGCATCGAGAGTTTCGTTATAAAGAGAAACATTACCGCCAGTAACGGGAGTTTTAATTTCGTGACAGGCATCGGCAACACCGCGACAGGCATTAGCTAACTGCCAGTATCCCACTGGTTGTTCGGGACTGCCAAAATTGAGATTATCGGTAATCGCTAGGGGTTCGGCACCGACACAGCTAAGATTGCGGGCTGCTTCTGCTACCGCCGCTTTTGCCCCTTCATAGGGATTGAGATAGACATAGCGAGAGTTGCAGTCCGTAGTGGCTGCCACACCAGTTTGACATTCGCTAGGTTTGGCATTGAGAGGACGGACACGTACGGTCGCGGCATCTGCTCCTCCAGGCAATAAAATAGTATTGTTTTGTACCTGGCGATCGTATTGACGATACACCCAATGCTTAGAAGCGATGGTGGGAGTATCTAATAGCTGGAGTAAAATTTCGTTCCAAGTTTTATAAGTGTTGTCCACAAACAAGCCTTGGTAATCACAAGCAGGTAAACTATCTGGATTCCATTGGCTAGCTTGTCGGACGTATTCTGGCGGTTCGGCTAGTAGTTGTCGCTGATAGATTGGAGTATTATCAGCTAGTGCGGTTGCAGGTATTTCCGCAGCCACTTCTCCCCGATATAAAATTCTTACTATGGTTTCGGCAATCACTTCTCCTGCCACTACTGCCTGGAGTTCCCAACGGTGAAAAATTTCAATTAATTCTGCTTCTCTTCCTTTCTCGGCAACGAACAACATTCTTTCTTGAGATTCAGATAGTAAATACTCATAGGGAATCATGCCCGTTTCGCGGACGGGAATCTTATCTAAATCCAGTTCGATACCGACATTGCCCTTGGCTGCCATTTCCGAAGTCGAACAGGTAATTCCTGCCGCGCCCATATCCTGTGCTGCCACTACCGCACCAGTTTTAAACGCCTCCAAACAAGCCTCAATCAGAGATTTCTCCAAAAAAGGATCCCCTACCTGGACTGCAGGGCGGTCGTCCATTGACCGGTCGGTTAGTTCGGCACTGGCAAAACTCGCGCCACCCATACCGTCTCTACCAGTAGTCGAACCGACGTATAATACTGGGTTGCCCACTCCCGAAGCGCCAGCTTTAACAATCTCTTCTGTTTCCATCAAGCCCAATGCCATAACGTTGACTAGAGGATTACCTTGATAGGCGCGATCGCAATAAATTTCTCCACCAACAGTGGGTACGCCAACACAGTTACCGTAATGGCTGATGCCTTCGACCACACCTTGAAAAATCCGTTTGGTTTTGGCATCGCTCAAATCGCCAAAGCGTAGAGAATTTAAAATGGCGATGGGACGCGCTCCCATAGTAAAAATATCCCGTAAAATGCCCCCTACTCCCGTCGCGGCACCTTGAAAGGGTTCTACTGCCGAAGGATGATTGTGTGATTCGATTTTAAAAGCCAATCTCAGTCCATTACCCAAATCTACAACTCCAGCATTTTCTCCAGGACCAACTAGGATGCGTTCGCCTGTAGTGGGGAAGTGTTTGAGTAAGGGTCGCGAATTTTTATAACAACAGTGTTCCGACCACATTACCCCGAACATTCCTAATTCAGCTTTATTGGGATGGCGACCTAACCTGTTGACAATTTCTCGGTATTCTTCAAGCTTAATACCTTCAGCGGCTATTTCTTCAGCAGTAAACGGCGTTGACTCAATTTTAGACATGACACCTCGGACGAACGGCACAGGGTTCATTTTAGCTATTTTCGTGGCGATCGAGCCGGCGATTATATTAATTATTTAATTATTTCCGACATTCCGCAGGTAAATGAGGAGTAGATGGTATTTTAAAAACATGACACCATCAAGCTCGAAAATCCAAGTACAAGATCTTAAAGCTTTAGTCAGTAGCGAAGTAGAAGGATATGCTATTGCTGAATTTTGTAGTAGTTATGCTGGTATTCCACAGCGTTGCTTGGTCGTTGAAAGTAGAGCAAGACAAGAAGCTGACCTCAAGCAACTAGAACAACGTCTAGCTAAAAGTCTGAATTCGGCACAGACTAACCTCAACAAATTATGCCGACACAAATTTGATTGTCAACTATTACCAGATTAAAGCTTGTCTCAGTCCTAACCAGCTAGCGATCGCTACAGAAAAGCAACGTGCAGGAAGATTTATTCTGGCTACCAATGTTTTGGATGCCCAACACATTAGTAATTCCGAGTTATTAGTTGAATATAAAGCACAACAATCGCCCGAACGTGGTTTTCGCTGTCTTGGTGCGCGTTCCCTTGCGTCTTACGCCGACGCGGGGTCGCACTGCTTCCTCAAAGATCCATTGTTTTTTACCAGTAGTTTTTCTTGAGTCTCGAAAGCGAGTAGCTGCATTGGCTATGGTTATGGGTTTGTGTCTTTTCGTCTACAGCATCGGACAAAGAGCTTTACGCAATTCTCTAGCTCAAGCCCAAGCTACTGTTGCCAATCAATTAGGCAAACCCACTGCTAAACCTACACTGCGCTGGATATTTCAATGTTTTATGTCCATTCATCTGGTTCGCTTTGCCCAACTCAAGCAGATTAGCAATTTGACTTCAGAACAAAGTCGCATTCTTCAATTTTTTGGCTCTCCTTATCGAAAATATTATCTGCTCTGCCGATCTACCTCAGAAGTTACGCACTTCAATTACTTGCGCTAGACTAAAAGCAAGACGGATAGCGGTACACACCCCCACGTTGCTAGCGGATCGCAAGATAAACATTGCACGCTGGGAAAGCATTTTAAACTCAACTGCGTAACTCCTGTACCTGCCGAATGTGGGTAATTTATCAATTAATTCTTTTAATTTCATGTAAGGCTAACAAATATTTATTGGTTATTGAGATAAATATTTAGTAATTGCCTCTGTCAACCCTTCCAGAGTATATTCTGTCGCTTCTACATCCACTCTGCCTAATAATTCAATACAGGTTTTAGAAGTTTGAGGACCGATCGAAGCTATAGTTAGGGTTTCTAAAATAGATTCGGGTTTAGTATCGTCAGGTAATTCTTTTTCAATCAGGCGATAAAAGTTTTTAACGGTTTTAGAACTAGCAAAGGTAACTATATCGATTTGTTTTTGTTGTAAAGCTTGCCAGACATGAGTTTCGATGCGATCGGGACATTGAGATTGATAGGCGGCAACTTGGGTTACTTCTGCGCCTTGGCTGGTTAACTCTCTGACTAATACTTCTCTACCGCCTGTTTCTACGCGGGGAAATAAGATTTTTTTTCGGTTTAAAGCTTGGGGAAAGTTAGCCACGAGTGAGTCGGCGACAAAATCGGGGGGAATAAAGTCTGGTTGCAAATGTTTTTTAAGAAGTACTGCCGCCGTTTTTTTTCCCACTACGGCAATTTTAATTTGACCCAAAGCGCGAAAATCTTTACCCAAATCGATTAGGCGATCGCAAAAATAATTTACTCCGTTAGCCGAAGTCAAAATCAACCAGTCAAAGCTTTGTATATTGGCGATCGCCCGATCTAATTCTTGCCAGCTTGAAGGAGGAGTTATGGCTAAAGCTGGCATCTCGATAACTTTTGCCCCTTGCCGTTCTAGTAAGATAGTAAAACTACTCGACTGTTCGCTAGCGCGAGTAACCAAGACAGTTTTACTTTTGAGAGGAAGATTGCTCTTGGTTTCTGTCTGGCGATCGCCATATTGACTGCTTAATGACACGACTTTACCGATAATAATAACTGCGGGAGAGAGAGCACTAGGCTCTATTTTACTTACTATATCGGTTAAAGTTCCCCAAAAGATATCTTGTTGCGCTTGGCTGCAGTGACGCACAATTGCTACTGGTTCCTTTGACGATCGCCCATGAGCTACTAATTCTCTGACAATTAGCGGTAAAGTACGCCCTCCCATTAAGATTGCTAGAGTATCGATACGGGCTAAAGCTTCCCAGTCAAGCTGTTCTGGTTGATGTCCGCTAATGACGGCAAAACAACTGCTTAAATTTTTTTCGGTAAGAGGGATACCGGCAAGTAAGGGGGCGGCTAGGGCGGAGGAGATTCCTGGAACGAGTTCCACTTCACAACCTGCTGTCTGTAGCGCCTTTATTTCTTCCATCGCCCGCCCAAAAATTAGGGGATCGCCGCTTTTAAGTCTAACTACCTGCTTGTCTTGTAAACAGTAGGCTACTAATAACTGATTGATTCTGGCTTGAGGAGTGCTGGCTTTTCCTGCTCGTTTACCGGCAGCTATTTTGAGACAGTCAGAGGGGGCTAAATCTAAGAGCTGAGAATCTACTAAAGCATCGTAAATTAAAACCTCCGCACTAGCTAGTAATGCTTTGCCTTTTAAAGTAAGATAAGCGATATTTCCGGTTCCCGCGCCGACTAGATATACTTTACCTTGACTCAATCTGTTTGACATTAGTTACTTTTAGGCTAGTAAATTTCTATCTCGTCCCTGCTATTTAAGCAGACAAACTTTGAATGGAGCTGCTTTTCAGGTCTCTAAGAGATAGATTTTAACCTCTTTCAGCGCTCGCCTAAGATTAACAATGCCGGAGTTTCTTTGGATTGTTAACTCTGACGTCCCATCGATTGAAAGTGTCAGGATTGACTTTTAAAATCTGCTTATTTTCTCTGAACAGATTTGTTCGTGACTCTTTATTCCTTAAGCTGCTTGAAGCAAGAAACGTACTCGAAATAGTTTCCTCTGCTCAGATAAGGACACGACTTCTGTCATCGACTTCCTGGGGCGGCAGAATTGAGCGATTTCATCACATGACTGGGAAGGTTATTCGCTGAAAAAGGCGATCGGGAGATCGGCTAGAGAAATTAGAAGTGTCAAGACAGTTAACCACAATGTTGCCGCTGATTGGAATCCCGTCGACAATTGCTGCTGGCATGGCCTCCTAGCGAGCTCTCTTCTGCCGGGATTAAGGCTTTGCCCATATCTGCGGTTACGTCACCGGACTAATTCTCAGTCCGAACAAGACGCTACAAGGAATTTATGCCCAGCTAGTACCAGAAGAAGGTAAACAATTCAGTCGGCGAGTTATGCCTGCTTGACATTAACGATCGCCGTCGATAATTCATAAGGGAATTCTGTTTAACCTTTCAAGTCGTGAGCTTACCAAACTCAAGCTTAATTTAGTTGATTTTTTTCCTCCAACAGTCAAAAAACTGTAGCTCTAAAAGTAGACGTATCGATCTAGAGCTACCCTAAACCTCGGTTTCTCTAAAATTAAGTACATAAAAGTATATACAAGTTAAGTAATTAGTTGTAAGTATTAAACTTTGGTTTTGAAATAACTACAACAAAAGATAGAGATAAACTTAGCAACTTTTATAGTTTAGTGTGACTTTTTATAGATGTATTTTCGCTTAGTTGCACTCACACTAAACATTAATCTAGATTGAACCAAAATAGAAAAACTAACAGCCCGAAACGTTTGAGGTATTTGTATGAGTTCTATTAAAAGCTTAGGAGAAGAGAAAGTTTATTACTTTGATTCCCTGGCAGTAGACGAACAGTTGGCCGTTCTCTGGTATCTCTATCGAGACGATCTCCAAAATATAGTGCAAGTATCTGAAAATGATATCTTACCACCTGAAGCGCAACATCTATTAGACAATCTCAGAAAACTACCTTTTCCAGACCGTTTAGTTTTCTTACGCGATGTCGCTAGTCTTAGGTTCTGTTGACGTAAAGAGGCAAAGATGAGAAAGTACCTGAAGTTGCTGATTTTAGTCAAAAAATTCTTCATGAAATCTCGTGTTAAGTTGGACGATTCTGCTTGGCAGCAAATTTTCGTTGTTCTGAGCCACCAACAAGACATCCGTATCAAAGACCCCAAAGCTTGTCGTCGTTTTCTGAATGCGGTTCTCTGGATTACTCGCACAGGTGCTCAATGGCGTGAATTACCCAAACGTTTTGGCAACTGGAACAGCCTCTACAAACGATATCGGCGTTGGTGTCAGAAGGGAGTTTGGCATCGTCTCTTGCAAGAAATGTCCCACTCTGCTGACTTAGAAAGTTTAATTCCCGATAGCACCATGATTCGTGCTCATCCCTGTGCAGCAGGAGCAAAAGGGGGTCAGAAAAACACTCTTTAGGAGGTTCTTGTGGCGGATTTAGTACCAAGTTACATGCTGTGGTAGATGCGTTGGGCAATCCGCTGCGGTTGCTTCTGACTCCAGGGCAAACCGCCGATATCAGTCAAGGAGAGGCATTGGTGGCTGGTTATCGAGCTCAACAGGTAATTGCCGATAAAGGCTATGATTGTGATGCTTTTGTGGTCTTGATTGAGGAAACTGGTGCTCAAGGCGTGATTCCGCCTCGTTCTGGTCGCCTCAACCCTAGAGATTACGATTCACATCTGTACAAGGAGCGACATCTAGTTGAGTGCTTTTTTAACAAACTTAAATACTATCGTCGCGTTTTCAGCCGTTTTGACAAAACTGACGAATGTTATTTGGGATTTGCCGAATTTGCTTCGGCTTTAATTTGGTTGCGTTAATTGTGTCAACAGAACCTAACTTTTAACAATAATTTAAAAAAAACCGCTATATAAAAAAATTTTAACTATCGAAGTTTTATTTCGCTCCATCGTCGTTCGAAGCAATAAAGCCAATCCTTTAAAAACACAAAAGTTGTGAGGAACTACAGTCGATATCGGACAAATAATATTTTTCTCGCAGTTATTACCAATTATTAAATCACAAATCAACTTAATAGGAGGTGCATTGTGCTCGATGTAGAATTACTGAGCTATTCTTCATCAATGTCTAATTTTCTCGCTCAAGCTCAAGTCGATTTTCCACCAGGAATCAACATGGAAAATTTTCTGACATACACTCCAATACAGCGTCAGTTAATTTCCCATCTGTTGACTTTGGGTGTAAGTGCTATGGCTTGCGGCTTTGTTTATTTTATAGTTACCCTCAAGCGTTCTGCGCCGCGCTATCAGCCTTCATCGGTGTTGTCAGCAGTCGTAATGGTATCAGCATTTTTAATTTTATTTCGACAGCTAAATGGCTGGCTCGATGCTTTTGAATTTGACGGTACGGTTTGGAAGCTTACGGTATCTGAGTTAGGAACTTTCACTGAAAGTACTTTTAATAATGGCTATCGCTACCTTAACTGGTCGATTGACGTGCCATTGCTGTTAACGCAAATGCTGTTTCTCTTCGATCTTACCAGGGGACATAAACGCAAGTTGCGGTTCAAATTTATCACGGCGGGACTGCTGATGATTTATACAGGATACATCGGACAGTATTTTGAAGTTACCAATCTTCCCGTTTTTCTGATTTGGGGTGCAATTAGCACTGTTTTCTATGTTTACATTTTATTCTTAGTTGGCAATCTGATCGGTCACTCCCGCAAACAACTACCCGACAAACCAAGCAAAATGTTTATGGGAGTATGGTGGCTGTTACTAATTTCTTGGACGCTTTATCCTCTTGCTTATCTCGTACCTTTTTTCTGGCAACTTTATCCTGCTTGGGGAGGATGGGCAGCAGTTACCCGCCAATTTTTGTTTACTATGGCAGATATTTTTTCCAAGGTTATTTACGGAGTAATTTTAACTAATATCGCTCAAACTCGCAGTGAAATCGAGGGCTACAAACCAGCATTAGATTTAAAGGCTACCAATGGTTACTCTCGTGAAAGAGACTACGTAGAACCTCCACAGTAAAACAGATAATTGAAAAGCGCTTCAAGAAATGAGAATTTTTTCAAAGTGTTTTTTGAGGTACTGGTGGCTCACGTACAAAATTTGTCTCCGTTCGGTCTAGCGACTTAACAGTTGCTAGGCTGTTTTTTATAAATTAAATAAAATTATTTTTTACTATTAGTGTAAGGATTCAGGTATCAGGGTTGACAAAAAGGAAAAAGAGATTAAAGTAGCCAATAATGAGCGAAGCTAATCACCCCTTCAAAGCCGAAGAACTGCGCCAGTTGTCCAATGAGAAACTGGCAGAAATCGTGACTACCCAACAAAAGCTGATTGAGAAGCTAGAAAAAAGAATAGAACAACTGGAACAGAGCCTCAACCTCGACAGCCAAACCTCATCGAAACCCCCTTCAACTGACTTGCTGAAAAAAAGCGAGAGAAAACCAGAAGTAGGGTTGGAAGAAGCCAAAAAAGAGACAAAAAGAAAACCAGGAGGACAACCAGGACATCAAGGGAAGACGAGAAAAGGATTTGGGCGTGTAGACCGCTACGAAGTATTGAAACCGACCATCTGCTCCAACTGTGGAAATCAACAATGGAAGACTAAGGGGGTACGAGTAGATACTCAACAGGTAGCCCAGTTGGTGGCAAAACCGATACAAGTCGTAGAGTACCAACGTCATCACTGTCAATGCGGCAAGTGTGGAGCAATAGAGGCAGCTCGACGGTCTCCCACAATGATTCCAGGTCAAGACTTGGGAGTCAGACTACAGGGGTTACTTTCCTGGCTGGGAAACTATGCTCATATGTCCTATGCTAAACAGCAAGAACTGTTGTGGGAACTGGGAGCAATAGAAATTAGTAGGGGAACTTTAGTTGCCACCAATGAACGAACGAGTACAACAAGCGAGTATCAACAGTGTTGAAGGGTTGAAAAAGTCGATTAATTCAGAGCATCCTCCTCTACATTGTGACGAAACCCCCTGCTCAGTTAAAGGAGTCAAAGAATGGCTCTGGGTTTTAGCTGGGTCAGAGTTCTGCCTGTTTCATGCCGGCGATACTAGAAAACGCAGAGAATTGGAAGCTGTATTAGGAGTATTCTATGATGGAGTTTTGATTAGCGACGATTTTAGTGTCTACAACGGCTATTCAGTAGCAGGACAACAAAAGTGTTTGGCTCATCTACGTCGTCATTTTCAAAAACTGTTAAAGACTAAAGGGGTAGATAACCAAGAAATTGCTACCACCTTTCTGTCTCTAATTGATGAGGCATTTAAGCAACATCGGGTTTGGCGACAGACCCATCAGGAAAGCCACTATCGAGATTGGGCAGAGGATTTCCGAAGGCGAGTGACTAGCGCAATTAAGACTTGGCTCAAGAATGCTGGTCATGAAGCTGGAAAACTGCTACGTTCGCTGCGTGATAAGGCGGAGCAATGGTGGTATTTTCTGACACATCCTCAGATACCCCCCGACAATAATCTAGCTGAACGATGTTTGAGAACTGCTGTAACCAAGCGGAAAGTTTGTGGTGGCTCTCGTTCCATCGAACGGTTTCAACATACAGCCAACCTGCTGAGTGCAATTCAATCTTGTCGTTTGCAAGGACGTTCGGTGATTACTTTTTTTCAACAGACTTTACAAGCTACAGTTGGACATTGTTCTTATCCTTCTCTTATTCCTCATGCTTGCACCTGAATCCTTACCTATTAGTTTTACTACTAGTGTATTGTTTGGCAATCAAACCTTTTAGTAGATAGAGCAGATGACCTTCTAATTGAGGAGGAAGAGTTAGGGGTAAATTTCCAGTACGCAAATGCAAATCTCTCTGAGGAAAAGGTATCTCAATATTTTGCTCTCTTAAAATTGCTTCGATACTAAAATAGAGATCGCTCTTTAAGCGTACCTGAATACTGGGATTAGCTACCCAAACTAACAGTTCAAAATTAAGCGAACTGTCACCAAAGTCAGTAAAAAATACTTGTGGTTGCGGATTGCGTAAAACTTCTAAGTGTTCTTCGGCCGCTTTTAGTAGGGCAAATTTAACTTTTTCGACATCAGAACCATAGGCAACACCTACGGGTATATGTAGTCTAGCGGCAGTATTACGATGACTCCAGTTAATTACTTCCTCAGTTAACAGACGCGAATTAGGGACGATTACTGAAACCCGATCTAAAGTTTGCAAAACTACACTCCGCGCCCCTACTCTTTCTACCGTTCCTAAATGATCGCCTACTTCAATAAAATCTCCTACCTGGATAGTGCCTTCGAATAACAGTACCAGACCACTACCAAAGTTTTTGGCAATTTCTTGAAAACCAAAACCAATACCTACACCCAAAGCACTACCAATTAATGCTAAAGAGCTTAAATTCAAGCCATAGGCTTGTAGGACGATAATTACACTAATAGAAATTAGACCATATCTAGTTACGATTAAAATTACCTCTTGCAAGCCGCGATTCATTCTGGTTATTTGCAAAATTTTAATTCGCAACAAGTTAGTCACATACCCACTACCAGTGATGGCAACAAAGACCAAAGTCACCAAAATTACCAAATCGATAATCGAAAAGTCATAGCCACTAAAATCGAATACGGTGTTGTTGAAGAGATTAAATATTTGAAATCGCCACTGACGCAAAACAGGAAATAATTCAGAAATAATTAAAATGACGACTGCCCAGAGAATAAACTGAATCAAACCTAATTTGAGTCGATATAAAGTAGTCAGACTAGAAGGCTGAGAACTATTATTGCTAGGAAAACCGGGTATAATTTTTTTAATTGCCGTGCGTAGGGGATATTTTTGTAGACGATCTAAAAATCTGCTCACAAGTAAGGCAAATGCCAATAATAAAACCATAGCAATAACTCGCTGTTTGAGATACTCCCGACTTCTTTCTGCTCTAGCTCGGGCAATCGCCAAGTCAATATCATCTCGTAACTGTTCCGCGCTAGTCTGAAGGGTTTCGTTACCAAGGGTTTCTCCTCTGGTAACGGTAAACAAATAGTTATCGTTGAGATAAATTACCGGATAGTTATTCTCTCGTCTTACAGTAACTTTTAGAGATTCGAAAGATTCAATGGCATCTTGAATATCATTTTCAATTTTTGTAGCTCTTTCAATGGCTTGTTGTTCTGTAGATTGACTGACAAAAAATATTCTTCTACCATCGATAACTACAGGAGCTTTTGCCGTATCTTCAGTATTAGGCAATATTTGTAAATTTTCAAAACCATCAAAGCTAAATTGCGCTAGTGTCAAATTACCATCGGTAAACCAAATTGATACTGCCGTGACCGCAGTTATAACTAAGTAAAATAATTTTTTATAATTCATCAATCCCTCCAATATTTACTCAGTATAATTAGCATCGAGCAACGATCGAAATGCTTTCTCGGTCAACCGAGCAGTTGCTATTAATTTGAGTTCACTTCAAACCATTATTTTCGTAGTGAATTCTCGTTCCTGCCCACAATAATTTCTCTCTCAGAGTTTGATAAAAAGAATAACTTTCTCTGAGGATAATAAATTTAGCTTGGCAATTTGCCATTCGGACTAAAACTCTTTGTCCAGGCCAGATTGTAGTTCCCAAAGCTCCATCAGTCCAAAGTTTAGTGTTGACTTCGGGATCGTTAAAAGGCCAAATGCTAACCATACTGCCAGGAGGTAAGACAATAGGACGACCAGAAAGACTGAGGGGACAAATCGGAGTTACGGCGATCGCCCACATTCCCGGATGTAAAATCGGTCCATTAGCCGAGGCCGTATATCCAGTAGAGCCTGTAGGAGTCGAGACTAGCAAACCATCCCCACTATATTGATCGACTACTTCCCCATCTACTTCCATTTCTAAAATCGAAGTAGGCATGCGATCGATGCTGGCTGGTTTGATACACATTTCATTCAGACAAAAAAAACGTTCGCTCACAGCATGGGAATTGGCGCGAGCGCCCTCAAATAATTGCGCTTCCAACATCATTCGCTTTTGAACGGCATAAACATCGGACTCTAGACGCTCCCAAATTTTCTCCGTATCTTTAAATAGTTCGAAAGGTTCGGTTAAAAAACCTAGATGCCCGCCGACATTGACTGCCAAGATCGGAATACCTTCTGGTGCTAGCTGTCTGGCTGCTGCGAGCACCGTACCATCTCCTCCCAATACAACTGCTAGATCGATTTCGATGGTTGAAGAAGCTAAAAATACGGGATAAGGATTGTCAATAATTCCACTCGGTCCCAGCAAAACTTGGCATTTCCGTGTTTCTAATTCTCTAGCGCATTTTTCAGCCCATTTTTTGCTGTTGCTGTCCCCTGCTTTATAGGCGATAATCGCGTGTTTTAACTCCACCTTAATCTCATTGGTTGCTGCGTATTTTCCCTATAATATCGCGCAGCAAGATGAAGCAAGAGGTAATTAGCATCGGTTGCTTTAATTTGCTAGACTCTAAAGAATCAGATCGAGATCGTTGACTTGCTAAAAACCTAAAAGTTATTAAGATAGAAAAGGTCGTGCTACCGCGTTGGTGACTACCTGCATAGTTTAACGATCTATGCTTGATTTATTAGGGGAATAGCTATTTGCTGTGGAAGTATACCGAGCTCGCACTCGGAAATGGAAGCAGTAGAGGTCAATCCCCACCTGGTGAACCCAGGTCGTAAACTAGGGTAAGACGGCGCGGCGGTATGCCACTTTTAATCTTCAAAATGTCATAATTTCTAGATAAAATTTGGCTGACAAATAATAATTGATTAAGAAAAAGTTATTATTAGCTATATTGCCGCAAGTGTAGCTAGTTAATGCCACAATTATTAGAAAGCTTCAACTCAATTAAATTTCAAGCCGAGACTTACAAATTAGACAATGGATTGACTTTAATCCATCAATATTTACCTGCAACACCAGTAGTAGTAGCAGATATTTGGGTCGAGGCTGGCACGTCTGCCGAGCCAGAAACTTGGTCTGGAATGGCACATTTCTTAGAACACGCTATTTTTAAAGGCTCTCCTAATATACAGCGAGGAGAGTTCGACTGGATCGTCGAAAGTACTGGCGGTGTGACTAATGCCGCTACTAGTTATGACTACGCTCATTTTTATTTAACCACCGCTACAGCAAACATATCTCAGACTCTCCCTTGCTTGGCAGATATTTTACTCCACGCCAGCATCCCAGATGAAGAATTCGAGCGCGAACGGGATGTAGTTTTAGAAGAAATTAACTCGAGCTATAACGATCCAGACTGGATCGCTTTTCAAACTTTGTGTCAAACCCTCTATCAGCATCATCCCTACAAACGCTCGATTTTGGGAGAAACAGAGCTGTTGATGCAGCACACTCCCGAGCGCCTGCGCTGTTTTCACCGCACCCACTATCAACCAGAAAAGATGACGGTAGTAATGGTAGGAGGAATTAAATCTCAGCTAGCGCGATCGCTCGTAGAAGGTTCTTTTAGAGAATTTAGTTTACCTGCTGAGTGTCCCATCTCACCAGTACCAGCAGAGCCACCAGCGGTCGCCATTCGCCGTCGCGAATTACAGCTACCTAGAATCGAACACGCACGGTTGTTAATGGGTTGGGTCGGACCGAATGCGGCAAATTTAGAAGAGGCGATCGCCCTAGATTTGTTATCGGTAATCATAGCGGGAGGTCGCTGTTCTCGTTTGGTGAGAGAATTTAGAGAAGAGCGTCAGCTAGTATTAGATATTTGTAGTGATTTTTCGCTGCAAAAAGACTCTAGTATTTTTACCATTAGTGCTTGGTTAGACCAACGACACCTAACAGAAGTCGAATGCTTACTTAGCGCTCGCCTATGGCAATTGCAAAACGAGCTACTATCGGATACAGAATTAGCTCGTGCCAAACGACAATTAATTAACAACTACATTTTTTCCATGGAAACTCCAAATCAGTTAGCGGGAATCTATGGCTTCTATGAAATAGTGGCTACTGCCCAGGATTCGGCACTTTACCCTCAGATCCTAAAACGATTATCCGCACCCCAGTTGAGAGCGATCGCTAGTCGCTATTTATCCCCAGAACGTTATGCTATTACTACTCTCAAATCTTGTTAAACGATAGTTACTAGCTCCAATGCCTCATAACTCCACCAACGGTCAGCTACAAGACACGTCTTTACCACGCAGCGAACCGCTGACAATCTCAGAACCTCATTTACACCGTCTCGTACTAGATAATGGCATCACCTTAATAATTGTAGAAAACCAAGCTGCCGATATAATCTCTGGTCGTTTTTTTTTCAAAGATGCCGGAACTATTGCCGAACCTCGCGATCGCGCCGGACTCGCTCATTTAGTCTCCGCTGTAATTACTAAAGGTACCCAACGCCTTACGGCATTAGATATTGCTGAAAAAGTAGAATCCAGTGGTGCGGGTTTGGGTGCAGATGCTGCCACCGATTATTTCGTACTCAGTTTAAAAACCGTAGCAGCTGATTTTCCCGTGATGCTGCAGCTACTAGCAGAAATTATGCGCTCCCCTTCTTTCCCGCCAGCAGAGGTAGAGTTAGAACGCAGATTGACCTTACAAAACATTCGTTCTCAGCGGGAACAGCCATTTAATGTGGCTTTTAATCGACTCCGCGAACAAATGTATGGAGAGCATCCCTATGGTGTTTCGGTGTTGGGTACCGAATCCTCGGTAGCAGAACTAACTCGTGGAGATTTACAGCAATTCTATCAAAGTTATTTTCGTCCGGATAATTTAGTTATTAGTCTCTCGGGACGTATTACCCAGGAACGAGCAGTCAGCTTAATTGAAGAAAATTTCGGAGATTGGAAAACTCCGAGGGAGCGTCTTGGCGAGCCAAACTTAGTTACTCTAACCACCAAACCTTTTACCGCCGAAACCATTCTGGATACCCAGCAATCAATTGTAATGCTGGGTTATTTGGGTACCAGTGTCAACCATCCTGACTATCCAGCATTAAAATTAATTAGCACTTACTTGGGTAATGGTCTTTCCAGTCGTCTGTTTGTCGAACTCAGGGAAAAACGAGGATTGGCATACGACGTATCGGCATTTTATCCGACCCGTATCGATCGCGCTCCCTTTGTTACCTATATGGGTACTGCACCGACAAATACTGAAATGGCGATCTCTGGGTTGAGGGATGAAGTCAGTCGTTTGTGTGAAGTCGAGCTCAGTGAAGCGGAGCTACAAAGAGCCAAAAACAAATTTTTAGGACAATATGCTTTAGGCAAGCAAACTAATAGCGAGCTAGCTCAAATTTACGGCTGGTATGAAACTATAGGTTTGGGAGTAGAATTCGATGGCAATTTTCAAGCAGCCATTGCTCGAGTTACTTCTAAACAGATTCTAGAAGTGGCAAAGCGTTATCTAGCTCGACCTTATATTTCTCTGGTTAGAGATGACTCCGCTGCCTAGTGTTTTCGTCAAATTTACCTGGATTTATCCTCTTTATACATATAGTGAGGTAGGCTCTAATCCCAGATTTATCAATTCGAATGCCGTAATTTTTACTAGGGCAGCATCGGATCTTATCGATTCAGATTAGAAAAATGGCAATTAACGAGATATTTTTTACAATCGTTTTATCGATGTTAGGGTTGTGTAGGTCAAAGATTACTCCGCGACCTAAGGTGAGAAAGCATTGATGCGACTTTTGGTCGTACTTAACTACAGAATACAGTAAACAACAGCCATAGCATATCTCTTAAGATATCGAGAAAGTATCAAAGCCAATTTAGTAAATTTAAGTAAGATGAATAAGCTTAACCCTAAATCTAAATCCCGTGCTCGTGGCTCCCAACGTCAAGAATTGGAAGTCAATCTCCCTCTAGTTTTGTTAGTTGCCGCAGCTATAACTGTAGGAGTATACGGAATATTATTGCTATTTAGAGAAACTTATCTCGGTATTCTTTTTTACGAAAGAGGATTTACTCAATATGTAGCAGTAGCTTTAGCAGCAATAGTGGTTGCGATTACCGTACTTAAGTATGTCAGACTCAAGCAAGAATATCGCGCTTTGAATCGCATCTGGATTGCCGATCACATACCCTTAGATCGACCGAATTCTCAAGAAGTTAGGTATTTTCAGGAAAGACTGGCAAGAGACGGTAATTTAGTCGCTCTACGCTGTAGTCGGATTCTCAAAACCTATATTCAGAGTGGCGATCGCGCCACGGCAAATGAATTTGCTCTGGATGATTCTGCTTTCTACTTAAGTGCTTCGGAATCTTCCTATTCGATTCCACGCATTTTGGTTTGGGCAATTCCCCTGTTAGGTTTTATCGGTACGGTAATCGGTATCTCTCGTGCGGTTAGTGGTTTTTCTGGTTTTCTCGAGGAAGCAGGAGATGTCGAACAAATTAAAGAAGGAATTGGCACCGTAACCGGTGGCTTAGCGGTTGCTTTCGATACCACCCTGCTAGCTTTATTTTTGAGTGTATTAGTAATGATTCCTTTAGTATTGGTAGAACGTTACGAATCTAGCTTGCTCTTGGGAATCGATATTTTTATTAACGATAAACTCTTACCCAGACTGCGCGATCGAAACAAGCAATTAGATGCAGCAGCCATTGACCAAGCCGTTAAAGAAGCGATCGACGGACATTTTCCCAATCCAGAAGCTTTAGTCGAACCAGCTCAACAATACGCCCAACAAGCTTCACAAGCTCTAGCTAAAGGATTTATTGAGGAAATAAGTAAAGTACAAGATGTGAATTCTCAGGTAATGGATCGAGTTACCGAAATTAGAGAGTTGGCAACTCAAGATCGACAGGAATTTATGAGTTTCTTTACCCAACAACAGCAAGCCAGTCAAGAGCTAATTTTTCAGATTCGAGCCACTGTAGACGAAATTAGAAGCAAAAATGTCGCTACAGCTAACGATTTAAGCGATCGCACTCAAGAGATTAGCCATCAACTAGAAAATGCGGCTAAAGCCCTAGAAAATCGAGTTGCCGCTCTAGAAAAAGTCACCAGCCAAGTTAGTGATTTTAAATCCTTGCAAAGTAGTTTGGATGAGAGCTTGCGCTCTTTGGAAAAAACTGCTCAATTAGAGACAGTGTTGACAGGAGTAAGAGATAACTTGGGCAAACTAGAACCGTTACTCCAACAACTTAACAAACCCCGTCGCATCACCTTAGTAGAACAAGACGGTCGTAATTCGTACTAATCGATAATCCCAACTTCAACTATTAGCTTTTAGCGATTCCATGCGTAGGAAAACTATTACTCGAAAACATATAGAGGTAGAGTTATTTCCCTTTCTTTCAATCTTAGCCTGTACTATTGGCACCCTGATCTTACTGATCATCGTACTTACCACTCAAGCTCTCGAGCAACAAGAAGTGACTATCGTTGCCAAAGAACAAGCAGGAGGAGCAAATCAAAGCAAATCTCCTCGCTATATCGAATGTCGCGATGATGGGGTGCTACTTCACCCCAGTGGCGAATTCGTTCCCAGAGCGGATTTACAAGATCCTAATTCGGCTTTGCAAAAACTAATTCAACAAGTAAAAGTCAATAAAGAGAGTGAATATCTTATCGTTGCCGTAAGACCAAACGGTATCGAGATATTCGAGCAGGTACGCAGTCTTGTAGAAGGGGAAGGAATCGATATTGGCTACGAACCTGTCGATTTTGGTTGGAAGTTAACCATTCAACAATAAACAACTAACTATAATTAGCATTATGAGAAATAGAATGCGGCGTAAGCTTGCCGTTCCCGGTCAAAACTTGGACTCTTTTCTAGATATTCTGACTAATACAGTCGGAGTACTAATGTTCGTTAGTCTATTCGTTACGCTAATTGCCGTGGAGGCAGATTCAATTGTCAGGACCCCCTTGGCAACTAAAACTCAAAAAAACCCAAGATTTTTTGAGGTTCGAGATGGAAAAGTTACCTATCTCAATGATGCCAAAGTACAACGAGAAATTGAGTTGCTAATCGGTAACCTTCCTTCCTGCAACAGACCAGATTTTTCTGATAGTTTAGATTTCGAAAGCTCTAGTGAATATGTCCGTCGCATGAGTGATTATCGCTCTTGTATTCGCAGTCGCTCCAATCGTCTGATTAACTTTCGAACTCAGACTCAATACTATAACGTCAAAATGCTTAATGCTAGCACCTTCTCGATGATTTACGAGCCAATTCCTACCAGGGAAGGAGAAAATAAAGATGAATTGGCTTTACCAGAATCCGAATTCAATCAAGTCTTGGCTAATTTGAAACCTCAAGAAGATTATTTGGCTTTTATCGTCAGACCGGACGGTTTTTCAGCGTTTCGGGCGGCTAGAGAGCAAGCCTGGGCTCAAGGATTCGATGTGGGTTGGGAACCTCATCAAGAAGAAATACCGATTACTTTTGGCTCGGGGGGTAGAGCAATCGGAGTACAGTAGTTTCGATCGAATGCCTCAATATTTAAACACGCAACAATACTAAATTTGATTTGAGAGTTTTTTGGAATTGATGGTTTTAATCTACTGATTAATCCAACTAAAAGCGAGAAACTTTGATTGGATAATGAGGCAACCTCAAAATCAAAGCTAGTATAGTTTATTTATCTTTATTTTCTCTCACAATTGTTTTTGGCACAAATTGTGTTAAATCTGTAACAGTTAAACATCTAAGTCAAAAATTCATCACAAAGTATCGAAATAATTAACCAGCAACTCAAAAATCTGTTTCAAATCGAGCATTCAAGACATGGTAGTATCTGGATTTTTTGGTTAATTTGATGGCAGGATTAATTGCTTATTCTTGTTTGTTTGCCTCACAAACCTTATCTCGATTTAGACCCTAAAGCTTTATCTGCTCTTGCTCCTGTCGTTTTTTAAGTTTGTCGAACTGACGAATTACAGAATCGGCAACGACTTTTAATAAGATAAGTTTGCTTTTCTCATTTTGGCTTAAAAATACAGTATCTTCTCATAGTGGCGATCGCAAATGACTATGGCTAAAAAATACTCAGGGATCGCCCTGTGATGATTGAATAACCAGATATCTTACTAGCTCGACTGCAGAAGTCGAGTACCGTAAATTCTGAGTCTTTCATTTCTATCTGTAACGATTTGACGATCCCGTTAATATTTGTTGAATCACCTTGACATGATTGCTAAATTGTGAATACAAGTCATAAATCGATTGCTATTTGGAGATGCAACCATGACTATTACGTCTACTGCAATTGCCCTAATTTCTGTTTTAGTCTTAGGTTACTTGTTAGCCGTAAGCATCGGAACTTGGGCTTATTTTGCTAATGAAACAGATAAGAGAAAAAGCTCTGAAGCGAAGAACTAAAAGAACTTTTAGTTCTTTTAGTTTGACCGCGTTGGCGCGCGATCGCGCCACGCGGTTAACAACTTCTTACACTATCGCTCAATTTAAATTCAAAATTAAGTTTACAACAATGATTTGTACGCTTCAAGAGTAGTTCTAGCGGTTCTTTCCCAAGAAAATAAACTAGCTCTCTGTTTACCTTGGAAAATTAATTGTTGCCGTAGTTGAGAGTTAGTAACGAGCTGCAGTATGGCATCTGCTAATTGCATGGGATCTTGAGGATCGACCAGCAAAGCTGCCTTGCCAGCAACTTCTGGTAGAGAAGAAGTATTGGAAGTAACCACAGGCGTCCCTAAAGTCATCGCCTCTAATACAGGCAGACCAAAACCCTCATAAACAGAAGGATAAACAAAAACATCAGCTTGAGAGTAAAATAATGCGACCACTGCATCAGATAAATAGCCGAGATAATGTATTTCTTGTTTCCAGGGGGAATTAGCAATTGTCTGAAATATAGATTGATAAAGCCAACCCTTTTGTCCAATTAAAACTAGTTGGTGTTCGAGCTGATATCTTTGTTTTAAATAATTAAAAGCAACGATAAGATTGTTAATATTTTTTCTAGGTTCTATAGTACTAACAAATAACAAGTATGGTAGAGAAAAATCATAATTAACTTCTTTCTCGAGTCTTTCAACTTGTAGGAAAGATAAGTAGTTAGGAGAATATCGACTTGCTTGAGGAGTAACATAAATGCGATCGCCTGGTACCCCAAGATGTTCGATAATATCTCGTTTGGTTGCCTGGGAAACTGTAATTACCAAATCCGTCCACTGCAAGCATTGTTTGATGCGATCGCTATAAGTCTTGACAATTACATCTGTGTACTGAGGATATTTAATACAAGTAAGATCGTGAATCGTCATTACCCGTAAGCTTTTTTGGCAAGGATAGACTACATAATTAGTTCCATGAACGATGTCGGGAAAACCAAAAGATTTTTCTAAATAAGGAAGTATGGGATTGGGAAATTTGGCTAATAAATTAGAAACTGTAACTGGCAACGGTAGAAAGTAAAGATTTTCATATTTTTGGAGATATTGAGGAAATTTCCACCTACCAGTCAACCAATTTTTCATTCCAGGTTGATAGACAATTCCTAGGTGAAAGTTTTCTTCAGTTTGTAATTTGTTTAAATAATAAATAAGATTAGCCACATATAAACCAATTCCACTAGGTTTAGTAGTAATGGGAGTTGCATCTATGGTAATTTTAAACATTAACAATAAAAATCATAAAACCAAATACACGATGATAAAAACATCGTAGAATGTTGAATAGTATAAAAATAAATATTTAAACTTAAAAATTAAAAATATTTTTCTCCAAAAACGTATGCTACATAAAAGTTTATTGAACGAGATAACTAATTGCTTCGGCGCTATTTTTTATTTGTTCTTTAGAGAAATGATATGTTTCTAAATTATTTGTTTCTTCACTCACCTTTCTTACTAGATAGCCTGCTAAAGGATAACCTCTATATTGAATTGCTTTTTCTGCAAACTCAAAAATAGCTCTAGCATAAATTTTAGGTGTGTGATATTTTTCAAGCAATTCTTTCCCTTTTTTGCCCATCGTAAAAAACTTTTCTGTTTGACACAAAAAGTTGCGTAATTGTTGTTGAATATCCTCAATTTCCGATTCAGGATACACAAAGGCTACTGCATCCTCCGGAAGTGTACTATACCAGCCTATTTTGGTAACGAGACTGGGTAAAGCATGATTCCAAATACGTAGCTGACTACCCGATGCTTCTCCCATTGTGGGATAGCGCAAATTAATAGCTAAATGTGCATTAGCTAGTGCAGAATTTAAAACATTTTCTCTAACAAATCCATGAATTTTGACTAACTTTTGCAGTTGCAAATACTCGATTTTTCGTTGAATATAATTCCTATCCCATATTTCACCATAAATATCGAGATAAAACTGATTTTTTTCGGGTAAACTCGCTAAAGCTTCTAAAATGGTATCTAGCCGTCGATTATAATTTATATAACCAAATACTATTAATTTGTAAGGTGGAGAATTAGGGGAATGGTTTGGTTTTAAATGAGATTGACTAGCGTAAGGTAAAGGAGTGTATCCAATCAACGAGCAATTATCTTTCGTCAAAATTTGGTATGCTTCTCGATTATGGGTAATTACTCCTATCGCACCATCTATTGCTAGGTTAGTTAGGGGATAGTGTTCCGCCATAAACTCAGTAGATAGTTTTCCTGTCCAGAAATCTTCAGCTATTTGTTTGCATTCCCCTCCGTAGTAGCGAACCATTTGTTGTAAATAACTATTCTTATCTTTTCTGTGCTCTCTATATATTGCACCAAAAAGCTCGTGTAACTTGAAGTCATGTAAAACAATTATTCCCGAACAGATTCGACTTATACTCCAGATAACACTGTGAAACTCAGCATTATTACCAATATGATAAATATTAAGGTCGGCATTATTAATTTTCGACCAAGGAAGATAATTTAATTGATAATGTTTGACTCGAGCATATTGCTCTAATTCTCTATCCCAATTAGTTCGATCTGTCCAAAGAACTATTTCTGCATACTTACTTAATTCTGGCAGTACACGTAATGTGTAATCAGCAATATCTGTTTTAGCAGGTGATAGTGGAGAAAACCAGTTAAGCTTCATTATTTTATTTTAAGAGTTGTGTGATTACATTAGACCAATTGATATTGAGACTTTTATAATAATCTTTTCCGGCTTTTCCGAGTAGTTTAGCGAAAGAAACATTCTCCCAGAGTTCATCCATTGCCGCAGCTATTGATTCGGGATTAGACTCTACAATCAATCCAGTTTTATGGTTCTCTATAAATTCTGTTGGTCCCCCTGAGTCGATGCAAGTAATTACAGGTTTAGAGGCTAACATTGCTTCTAAAGTTACATATCCATAATCTTCCTCAAAAGGCGGATATATTACTCCTAAACATCGAGCGTAATGTTCGATTTTTTCAGTTTCGCTAACAGTACCTAAAAAGGAAACTCTATCTTTAACACCAAGCTCTTTAGCTAAATTTAATAGTTTCTGATTATATTCGTTATTATCACTATTACCAGTAAAAATTACTCTAAAATTATTTTTAGTTTTTGCCAAAGCTTCGATCGCCAAAAATTGCCTTTTGGTAGGATTTAATCTACTAGGAAAGAAAAAATAATCGCCATATTCTTTGCAGTATAAAAGCTCTGCATTATGCGGTGGATGGTATAAGGGAATAGCATCAATTTGATTGTATTTTTTTAATCTTTTGGTAACATTAATTGAATTAGCATACAAAGATATTTTTTCTTTCAATATCTTATTATCGGCATTAATAATTGCCTGTCTAACTTGAATTCCATTGGGAAAATGCTCTAAATCTCCTAAAGCTGTACCCCAAAGTTCATAAGCCTGTCGATGCTGATGTAGTAACCAGACTACTTTGTTAGAGTGAGGTATTAGATAAGCAGGAAATTTGAGAGTGATTAACTTATCAATTTTTTGTCCACAAGACTCTGATAAGTCTAAAAGACGGCAGACTAACATAGTATCTAGTATCTTTTCTGGAGGATACCATTTGAAAGGAATAGCTACGATTTCAGCTTGATGCCCTTCATTTTTTAATGCATTGACAAGATTTTCTGCATGAATTTCTGCTCCTCCACGTACAAATGGAACTTGCGTCGTTGCAACTACAACTTTCATGGTTTATAACCTATTACTGAGTAATCTTGGGCACTATAAAAATGCTTGTTGAATCTTTCTGAAACTTCAGAACCTTTGAGAAACAAATCTTTAGGATAAGGATTTAAATTAAGGATTTGTACTTTTGATAATCCTTGTAATTCTGCGACAAATTTTATTAATTCACTAGGAAGAGGATGCAAATGGGTTGGATCTATGTAAAATTTATAACTAGCTACCAAGATATTCTGAGGATTAGGTGTTTCAAAAATTGCTATTCCTCCTTTTTTTAGAACTCTAAGCGTTTCGCTAAACAATTCTAGTAAAACTTCAAAAGGTAAATGTTCTATAATATGAAAACCAGTTATTCCAGCTAAGCTTTCTGCTGGTAAAGACTTTAAATATTCAACAGCGTCAGCCTCAATAACCTTAAGCTCACGTTTTTGACATTGCTCGACCATTACTCTATTGATATCTATTCCTTGGTTTTGATACCCATTATTTTGTAATAATTCTAACCATTCACCTCGACCACATCCAATGTCTAAAATTGGTGCATTGTTTATTTTACTCTTGACTTGTTCTATTAGTGGTAAATAAATTTTCAATTTACTAATGATATCTTCTCTGGCACCACGAAATTTATCTTCTAAAGCTATATAAAAATCGTCCTGTAAATAACTTGTTTTGGGCAAAAGCTTATCGTTTTTGTTTGAATCTAAATCTTTTAGTTTATTTAAGTTACTTGCTTCAATTATACTTTCTAATAATTGCTTTTGGCGTTTTAGATTTTTTTTAATATAAACATCATTGGTTAAATAGTAATTTTTTATCTCAGAAAAGTGTTGTTCTGTATTGGATAATTCTCGTTCGTAATTCTGAAGTTTCATTTTGGTTGATTCTATAGACTCTACCAAACTGTTAACTTCGGAAATTAATTTCTGGTTGATTGTCAGAGTTACTTTTAATGCTTGAGAAATAGAATTATTAACTACTCGTTGTTTTTTAAAAATGAACCCGTAAATCTTTAAAATAAAGCGTTGAACTTTGACAAAATTAAAAGGAAAGAAATACAGCTTGCTAGGCCATTTAGCTGGAGCTTCTGCATAAAAATCCGCATTAGCAATTAAAGCGTTTATGTACTCTATTTGAGATAAGTCAATTTGAGAAAAGTCATTACCTGGATCGTGTCGTTCCATATTTAGTTCTTCTTCAATTTGCTTGATTATTATCTCGATATTTAGTTTAGGGACGCTAGTTTCTAGCATAGCGAATTGATGTATATTTATATTTAAAAAACTCGATAATATCTAACATCGAAAAATGAATTATCTATTCTTACTCACTTCTTACTGAATCGCAATTTTAGTGTTTTCTAGAATTTACTGAGAATAAGTAATTTTAAAAATTTGCCGAGTCGCACTGTTTTTCCTAGATGTAATGAGTTAAGCTAGTTTTAAGTAAAATTTTCTCCTTCAAAGATAATGATTTTTTAAAGGTTCTGACCCACGAGCTTATTTACCAAATTAGATGCGTATCATAGTTTAAAATTTCAAATTTGACAAGCAAAGCATAGCATCAATTGTATTGTCGTCCAACCCTTGCCATAAAATTTTTAATTCTTTTAAAGTTTTTATTGTTGGTCAAAGTTCTGGTGATATATGTATCTTTATTTTTGAACTCAGACCTTTAAATAGATTAAAGTAAAAAATTGCAGAGCCTAATTACTCTTACACCCTCTCTTTGTAATGTCTGTTGTTACTACCGCCTCTAAAAAATTTAACTTTCCCCTCACTGCTGTTGTCGGACAAGAAGCAATCAAACTTGCTTTGTTACTCGCCGCAGTCGATCCAGAACTTGGAGGAGTGGCGATCGCCGGTCGCCGAGGAACAGCTAAATCGGTGATGGCAAGGGCACTTTATCAGCTTTTGCCGCCAATAGAAATAATTAAAGGATCGCTTTACAACTGCGATCCGACTAAGCCAGACGAATGGGATGACGAAACCATAGCTAAATATGGGCAGTTTGATCGAGAAGATCTACCAACACAAATTATTCCTGCCCCTTTCGTTCAGATACCTTTAGGGGTAACTGAAGATCGACTATTGGGTTCGGTAGATGTGGAAGAATCGGTAAAACAGGGCGAACCAATCTTTCAGCCAGGACTTTTGGCACAGGCACATCGAGGTGTTTTATACATCGACGAAATTAACCTCTTAGACGAGCAAATTGCCAATCAGTTGCTAACGGTATTGACTGAAGGGCGCAACGTTATCGAACGAGAGGGCATTAGTTTTCAGCATCCCTGCAAACCAATTTTAATCGCTACCTACAATCCCGAAGAGGGAATACTGCGCGAACATTTACTCGACAGAATTGCGATCGCCCTATCTGCCGACGTGACATTATCCTTAGAACAACGGGTAGCTGCAGTAAACCAAGTAATCGACTATACCAACTCTCCCGAAAGGTTTTTAAGCCAGTATGAAAACGACATCGATAGCTTGAAAACCGATATCGTGCTAGCGCGCGAGTGGTTGAAAGAAGTAAAAATTACTCACGACCAGATTTTATATTTAGTCAACGAGGCAGTTAGAGGAACGGTAGAAGGACATCGGGCAGAACTATTTGCGGTTAGAGTGGCGAAAGCCTGCGCTGCCCTAGAAGGAAGAGAGAACGTTATCGCTGAAGATTTGCGTAAGGCAGTAGAGTTAGTTATCGTTCCTCGTGCGACTACCATCGAAACGCCACCAGAAGAAGCACCACCGCCACCTCCGCCGCCACCCCAGCAACAGCCTGAAGATCGAGACGAAACTGACTCCGATGAAGACGAACCAGAGGAAGAAGAAAAAGAAGAAGATACAGAACAAGAGCCACCTGCTATTCCTGAAGAATTTGTCTTTGATATTGAAGGAGTAGTTCTCGATCCCAGCGTGCTGAGTTTTGCCCAAACTATGCAGCGTCAGGGTAAATCTGGGGCACGAAGTTTAATTTTCTCCGAAGATCGCGGACGTTACATCAAGCCAATGCTACCCAAAGGCAAAGTAAAAAGAATTGCCGTAGATGCCACTCTTCGTAGCGCCGCACCCTATCAAAAAGCGCGACGACTGCGACATCCGGGGCGGAACGTAATTGTCGAACAGAGCGATCTCCGTGCCAAACGTTTGGCTAGAAAAGCAGGTTCGCTCATCGTATTTGTAGTGGATGCTTCGGGTTCGATGGCTTTGAATCGGATGCAGTCGGCTAAAGGTGCCGTCATGCGCTTGTTAACTGAGGCTTATGAAAATCGCGATCAAATTTCTTTGATCCCTTTTCGTGGCGAACGAGCAGAAGTACTGCTTCCACCTACGCGATCGATTACGATGGCTCGGGGACGCTTAGAAAGTCTTCCTTGCGGCGGTGGTTCTCCTTTATCTCACGGTTTAACCCAGGCAGTCAATGTCGGCATCAATGCTCGAATGTCGGGAGATATCGGACAGGTAGTAATCGTCGCCATTACTGACGGGAGGGGAAATATCCCTCTCGCCCGCTCTCTGGGCGAACCACTAGAAGAAGGCGAAAAACCCAATATCAAAGAAGAATTACTAGAGATTGCCGGGAAAATTCGCAGTTTGGATATGAAACTGTTGGTAATTGATACTGAAAGCCGTTTTGTTTCTACAGGCTTTGCAAAAGAACTAGCCGAACGAGCGGGCGGTACTTACTACCATTTACCCAAAGCTACCGATCGCGCGATCGCCGATATGGCAAGAGGTGCAATTTCTAATCTCTAGTTAACAGTCATGATTAAAACATTTCTTCATGTCTCTAATCCGATCGATGGTTGACAAAGAACGGGGAAATTGACCGAATTGGCAATAAAGCAAAGCTCATGAGCTTGATGATGTAACTGTTTGGCTGATTCTAAATTACTTTCGACACTGATAGTAATTTCTGGCTTTAGAATAACCTCGGTAAATTTTCCACCACCGTTTTTAGTTTCGCACATCTTTCCCATGGCGCGATCGCCATAACTAGTAACAATAATTCCTGCCTCGGCGCACAAATGTAAATACCACAGCATATGGCAGCTAGAAAGAGCAGCGACTAGTAATTCTTCGGGATTGTATTTAGTTTTGTCGCCGCGAAAAGTAGGATCTGATGAACCTAATATTGTTGGTTTACCTGGAACGATAATTTCATAAGCGCGATCGTAAGTTTTGTAATTGGACGTACCGCGCCCACTATTTCCCGTCCATTGTAGAGAAATTTGATAGCAATGTTCTTTTGACTTTTCAGACAAAACAATTCTCCTCTACTGCATATTTTTATCTTGCCACTCTTCTGGCAGTATTGACATTAATCTTACATTTTCCAGTTTTTTTCGGTTGAAAGAGGTTTCGACTGAACCATAAGCAAGCTCAAACCAGTGAGCCACCGCAACTAGAACCACTTCCTGCCGTACAGCCATAACAATAATTAGCAGTTTTTATTCGATCGATCGCATCCAAATTACCTAACTCTAATAGTTTGGCTACGGTTAATTTTTGTCCGTTGTCGTCTGTGGCTGCGATGTTTTCCATTTGATTGAAGTCGCAGTCATAGACATTACCTAAATAATCGATAGATAATTCATTGCGACACATCAAATGTGGTAGAATTACTCGATTAAAATTACTTTCTAGAAATTTGAGATAAGCATCGTGCAGTTCTCGTCTTTGAAGATATTTTTTAGTTCTTCCGATGGGAATATTGGTAATAGTAAATAGATGGTCAAATTCGATATCGAACTGTTCGAACAAAAAAGTTTTGTAATCACGTTCTAACTGTTGTTGGTCGGGAGTCAAAGAAAAGTTATCATCTAGCGGTAAGGTAGGATTGTAAACCAAATCAATAATTAGATTGGGTTGTTTACCATAACCAAGTTGGTTCAATTTTTGGATAGCCTGAATCGATTGATGATAAACTCCTGCTCCTCTTTGCTTATCTACATTTGATTCTAAATAACAGGGAAGAGAAGCCACAACTCTGAGTTGTTGCTTGGCAAAATATTCTGGTAAATTTTCATATCCAGGCTCGAAAAAGATTGTCAAATTGGAACGAACGATAACTTCTTTATTTTTAGCCCTTGCTGTTTCAACTAGTGGTTTAAATCCATAATTGATCTCAGGTGCGCCACCAGTTAAATCTACAGTCTGTATTTGGGGAAAGCGGTTGATTAATTCGATTAATTGTTGACAAACTTCGGGAGATAATTCTTCGGTGCGTTTGGGACTTGCCTCTACGTGGCAATGAATGCAGGCAAGGTTGCATTTTCTGCCTAAATTAATTTGTAAAACAGTAATTTTATTTTTAGATAATGGCGATTCTATAGAGCGATCGAAAGGAATTATGTTAAATTTCTTAGTTTTAGACTGAATCATATTCGGCTTTATGTATATCTATTTTTTATGCTAGATCGCAAAATACTGGTAATATATATTCCGTAAGCTAGAACAATATTTATTATTAGTTTTTTGAAATCGATACTATTTAACTAAATAGGCGATCGCCAATAATTCTAGTGTAAATATTTAATGATATTTTATTTTATTTTTAAAATCTTAAAGTTTGTCTGAAAAATCTAATATGGGACATAGTTATACTCTAGATCTATTTGAGAACACTTTCTTAATCTAAATTTACCAACAGTCTCTAAGCAGAAGCCGATTGTATGAGAGATATAAGCAGAACACAGCAGCTTCTCTAGCAACAAACTTTGTCACCCAAACAAACGAATTTCAAAATCGCCAGACAACAAATCGTACTATATCCTCGGCGGAACCATCTCCTCGATTGAGATTGCGCCAGTCTTGACTGGCAGACTGAACCTGCCAGTCCGAACTAGAATCGTCGGTTATTCGATCGACTGAGATAGAGTAACTTACGGTATTTTCGGCTCTAGGTTGTTGTGAAGGTCGCTTGATTGTCGGTTCTATGGTCGAATCATTTGCCAGTTGAACCATGCCATCCGACACCTTAGTATGATTCCTCGAGACAATTTCTTCTAAATGCTCGGCTGTATCTTTAGTAGTGGGAACTGTTTCGGCTGACAGACTAGAAGACCATAGTCCAATTCCCCCAATGAGCAATATGCTAGCAGGAGTTTTAAGTGTAGCACTGATTAATTTGGATTTGAGCACGATTTTCACCTCCCCAATTTAATTCCCTGCCTTCTAGTTCGTAAATTCTCAGCTATTAGCTCTTAGTTTTTTAGCTGTAAATCAGCTTACGTTCTAGTCTTTGATTTGAGATTTTTTTGGAATTAGTGGTTTAATTTGCCGATAGATCTAACTAAAAGCTAGAAACTTTGATTGAATAACAAGGCAACCTCAAAATCAAGGCTAGTCTAGTCTATCTATCTCTATTTTCGCTCAAAAATGACAACCTTGTAAATTTTAGTTAAATTAATCGCATTGAAATCAATTGTTCATAACAGATAGCTTTCTCGTGCCAAAGAGCTGATTTATATAGATAAATATTTTCTACAGATATATTTTATCTCGCCAGCTAATGCGTAAGAAGCCAGCTAATGCGTAAGAAACGGTATGATGTGTCGCTTTCTCTTGTCAGAGAGATTTAGTATCAAGCCTACCCAACATAGGTGCCTAAGATAACCGATAATTAACTGTATGCGGAAGTATCTACAAAACTTTTTTGGGAGAGCGAGATGTTGGGAAAATATTGGAGAGGAATTATTCTGGGATTCTGTTTAACATTAATCTTGGCAATAAATTCTTACGGACTCTCCCAACCAGCCTCAACCTCTTCTCCCGCAACGGCAGATAGTTCATCTAGCGTAACAGTTCAGTTAGAAAGTCGACCTTTGTTTGAGATACAAACTAAAGCATTGGCTCCTTCTGTTGAGGAAAGAGCTTCGAACTTCGAGTATCTCATCGAGCGGTTTGCCAAATCTACAGTTCCAGTACAGGCGCTCAACACCCTAGAACTTGAAGGAGCTACTATCGTAGGAGCAGAAAATCAATTACTGTTTGCTATCAGCGATGAAGATGCCAAAGCAGTTGGAAAAACTCGCCAGGTTTTGGTTAAAGAATATCTTCAAAAACTCAAGCAAGCTGTCAAGGACTATCGAGAAGAGCGCAGCGTCCAAATTCGAATACGAAGCTCAATTATAGCTGTTGTGAGTACCGTCGGACTGTTTATGTTGTTGAAATTGTTAAACAACATAGCTCCTCAAGTCTATCGGTGGCTGAACGAGCAATGCAATCGCCGCATACCCAATATTCGCATTCAGAGACTAGTACTAGTTTCTTCTTCCCAGTTATCGGGGTTTTTAAAGATACTTACCAAGCTAGTTTTCAGAGTGCTGGCGGTGCTAGCAATTTTTGGGTATTTCGCTCTGGTTCTGAGTCTGTTTCCGCTTACCCGTAGGTTTGGCAAAACAATGTGGGGATGGTTGGCAAGCCAGTTGGAGCGGTTTGGGAGAGCTTTTATCGACTATTTGCCAAATTTGATGACAATTTTACTAATTATCATCATCGCCTATTGTGCTATTCGTTTTTCTCGTTTTTTCTTTTCTGCTATATCTAGAGGAGTCTTTACTCTGCCAGGGTTTTATCCAGAATGGGCACAACCGACTCACCAGCTGCTGACCTTTATTATCATTGCTGTAGCCTTTGCCAGTGCTTATTTCTACCTGCCAAACGCCGAATCTCCAGCTTTTCGGGGGGTCTCCATTTTTTTTGGGGCTTTGTTGTCCTTTGGAGCTACCAATGCCATCAATAATATTTTCGCTGGCATAACTCTAATTTATACTCGTGCCTTTATAGTAGGCGATCGCGTTGAAGTAGCTGACAAATTAGGAGACATAGAAGACAGGACTCTGCTGGTGACTAGGATTCGTACGATAGAGAGGGAGCTAGTGACTATTCCCAATAGTGTTTTGCTTAGTAGCAGTATTGTAAACTACAGTGCTCTAATTAGAGAGTCGAATACTCCTCTGTCATTACATACTACAGTAACGCTGGGCTATGACGTTCCGTGGCGTAAGATCCGTGAGATATTGACAACTGCCGCTCTTGCCACAACTGATATTTTGGACAACCCAAAACCTTGTGTACTCCAAACCTCTCTCGACGATTTTTATGTGAGCTATCAACTTAGGGCTTTTACCAACCATCCAGAAAGAATGGAGTTTATCTATTCGGAATTGCATCAAAACATTCAAGATAAATGTAACGAGTCTGGGATAGAAATCATGTCACCCCACTACACTACTCTTCGCGATGGTAACCGAACCACTATTCCCGACAATTATCTACCGCCAGACTACATGACACCTGGTTTCCAAATCGATTCTCTCAAGTCGCTGTTAAAACCTGCAAGCCTAGAAAAAGATTCTCCAAATTCCTCTAAATCCCAATAAGTGGGAGTTGCTTAGTATATGCTTCTCAGTCGAATGAAAATATTGACTACCCAAAGCATTTTTAAGTCAATTGGCGATTGATAATGATGAAATAAGAACGGTTATTGCCCTCTTTTTAGTCCTTCATCATAACCTTTGTCATAGTCTGGAGAGTTGCGAGGATTGTCGTATCTTTCGCCGTTAACTCCATCCTGTACGCCACGGTAGTACTCTTGCTCTGGTGGAACTTGCTTGTATCGGTCTTCTGTCGCCCTTTGGTTGTTATTGTTGATAATCAAGCCAGTGGCTACACCAGCTCCTACGCCAAGCATAACGTCGCCAAAATCTGCTCTGGCGGGAGATGGTAGTCCGACAATACCAAGTGTCAATGTGGTTAAGCCAATTAAAGTTGCTTTGATCATTAGAATACCTCGAATTTTAATGATTGACTTATGGTTGTTCTGATGGTTCTGTTTCTTCAGTGGAGGGACGCTCTGATAACCACCCTTCTAAAGTAGCAGAAACGATTGTCGGTCGCTGATTTACCATGCCAAATCTTAATGTATTGATGCTTCCCGATAATAATCTCGTTCCTTCTTGGCTGGTAACTTCTCGCAGACGATAGACGGTGGCTATGCCATATTCTCCGTCAGCCGAAACCGAGATGTCTACTTCTTGGTTTAGTGTCTGGCGATCGCTAAAGCGATTGTATGACTGAGCTAATAAATTACGATGCTCTTCTATGCCATTAACTGTAGTGGTTAGTATGGTATTCCCCATATTTAAACTAACCTCTGAATGGGCAAAGGGTGCGAGGTATTCGAGAATGGCTTCTACATTCTGTTGGTCTCCTGCCTCTTGGATCTGAGTTAAAACTCGACCGATATTTTCTGCTGTCAGTTGACCCGTGCTTTCTTTGGTAAGCTCCTCTGTTTCTGCTTGAGCTTGTTTAATACTAGATTCTATCAATCGCGACGGAAATGTTGATTTCTCTATTCGCTCGAGGGGAGCAGCCAAAGTAGAAATACTGGTACTGCTACTGCCGATGAGGAGCAGTCCGATAACTATTAGATTTTGTTGCCATTTTCCATTCATTAATTGCACTCCTCTTAGAAAATTTAATTTTTGAGACAATATATCCTTTAATTTAATTTGTCGAGAGCTATTTCTATTCATTAAACAAAAGATTTTGAAATGAGTTCTCTCCGCATTGCATGCTTACATTGCTCGGATCTAATATGTCTCTAATCAGTTTAGGAGCGGCAGGAGGCTCCGCTCCCGGATTATTGTTTTGACAGATAATTCTCATCAGTTTGCCAGTTTCCTGAGGCGATATAAAGAGTGCTCCAACCTGAGATCTCGAAGAATTGCTCTTGGGTATGACGTAGTTGTAAGAGGCTTCCTCGGTGGTGCTTATATCGTAATCGGTGTTGGATGGCAACTCCATGTCAAAATTCTGCTGAAGGTAACTGCGAAGCTCGTATACTTCCTCGATGAACTCACCGTTTTCTTTATAAAAAGCCGTTTGTCCGTAGATCATTTTGGCAACAGGTTTAACTGGAAGTTGCTGTGACGACGAGGGAGTTTCTACTTGTGCTTGAGTGACAACGGTCAATCCAAAGGTAGCAAGACCTAGAATTGAAACTCCAAAAGATACGGGAATCAATGGTTTTATACTTTTCAATAATTTATTCACGCTCTTAACTTCTCTTTTTTGGCTGGAAATAATGTGAATTATATAATATTTGAAATATGTTTTTATAGTTTGTAGGTTTACACTAGAGCGTCAAATAGACTACGCTGTAGTTCTTGACGTAACTCTGCCATCTTGCACTTATTAATAGTATTTTTTATAAATTAACAATTTTAAAATGTGTCTTAGTCTTAAAAAAGATATGATTTTTAAGTAGAGTGGACTTAAGCAGTTGAACCAAAATTTCTAGTTTGAGCAATGAATTGGTGAAGTTAGATCGAGGTTTATCAGGTTGCAGTGCATAAGTCTTGGGGAAAATACCACGCAAAATTATTGTTTAATAAACAAAAAGAAATATCCAATATTGAGGCTGAGTCGGCTGTAGATTAGATAAATGAATAAACCACTATTTTCCTTTTTGGCGATCGCTTTCTTTATTAGTACATTGTTCGGTACTGCTATTGCTAGAGAGCGATCTTATGGAGGTAAATGTCTTTACCTTAACGAACAAGAAGAGGAGCAAGACTTCAAGTCCTGCCAAGTCAATATTCAGCAAAAAACTCTAGAAATAAACTTCGAATCAGAGAAATATCGAGACCATAATCAAACTATCATGGGTAAAAGCGTTCGGGAAATCGCTTCGGGGGAATACGCTCAGAAATTACTTTCCGACTCTGGTAGTGCAGTTAGTGGGATACTACTCGGTCCGATTAACGTTGTTGGCAAAATATTTGCACCAGACAAAGATTATCAGCAGTATATAATTACCTATAAAAAACCCGAAGGAGATGAGACTATTACGATCCTTAATATAGACCGTTCAGATGCACCGGAGTTTCAACAGGAATTGTCTCTAATTACAGGTAAACTAATTACTTTCCAACCGGGTCAGACTGAGACCACTATTAATATTGGACCAGATGTAGAAGATATAAAACCCGGTAACTAATTAGGCTATGTTTTGAATATGGGCTTGCTAAAAAAATGGTAGCGAAACAAAAATATGTTAAACAACGCAGCTTTGGCGACTTGCATGGTTTGTGCTGGAATCGTTGGAATGGGTTGTGGATGTAATGACAGGGGAATCTAGTCAGCATAGGATTGGGCAAACTGATGACAACATTTTCGAACCGCTTTGTAACTAATCTGTATGCCTCAATAACGCATCATTTTCTTAATATCTCTGAAAATATTAAGTGGCAATTGTAATACAGCCAGGCGTAGTAGGAAAAGAGTTTGGGGGGTAAACGATGTCTTTTATAACTGATACTCATTTCCTCAGCTTTACACATATGTCGAACAAATTATTTTTATTTTTTATTTTTGTTAATGACCAAGCAGTACTCGATCGGCTATCGGACTCACTCCCACCGATTATCTATGTCTTATTGGCTCAATCGTCTAGCATTGGGATTGATAACAGTCCTATCAACTGCCATTTCTGTAAAGGCTCAAACGCTCTTTTTTGTCTATCCTCCGTTTAATGAATCCCTGCAGGTTGAATCTCTAGATACCTTTGCTCGAGAGGGGATAGTTAATCAAGATTTGGATTTCTATCTTGACCTCGCTAGGGCTGATGAATCGGCAAAAATTAAGTTTCGCGAAGTACTTAATACTCCCGCAGTTATCGATCCCCTCCTCGTATCTCGTTTGTTTAATAGCTCAATTGGAGAAGAGCTTCTCACTCGTATCGGCAACTCGATCCAAATTCAAGGTGGTATAAATGGTAAATTGGCTCTGCGTGGAGCAATAGTGGCAGCAGCTTTCGATGAAGAGGGATTGAGTTTAATCAATTTTTTTCGTAAGTTACCGACCAATGTTCAGTTCGACCTACCACAAATACTTAAAGTTGCCAAGATTACTAAAGCAGTGGTCAAGGCAACCAAAGTCTTTAGTGAAGAAGTAATTCCTAACTTATCGCTTAGCGAAGCAGAAAAAGCCAAACCCGTCAATTTTGCTAATCTACCCGACTTGCGCCAGAGGGGAAACTTTGGTGTGAAACAAAAACGCTGGACTCTTACCGACCGAAGTCGCAACCGCACTTTTTATGCCGATGTTTACCAGCCTCAAAAGTGGCGAGGACGAGAAACTCCAGTAGTAGTTATTTCCCATGGATTGGGCTCTAAGCCAGAATTCTTTGCTGATGCTGCAATACATCTAGCTTCTCACGGCTATGTGGTAGTGGCACCCCAACATGTGGGCAGCGACTTCGAACAACAGCAAGCATTATTAAGAGGATTGTCGAGCCAACTATTTCTTACCGATGAATTTATCAACCGCCCTCTCGATATTAGCTATGTCATCGATACTTTGGAAAGGCGCAATATTCGAGAATTTGACGGAACGCTGGTCTTAGATAAAGTTGGGGTTTTCGGTCATTCCTTCGGCGGTTATACAGCATTGGCAACTGCTGGTGCCACTATCGATTTCGAATATCTCGAACGAGAGTGTGCTTTCATTGGTAGGGTTAACATTTCTTTACTCTTACAATGCCAAGCTCTAAACTTAGAGCGCAAAGACTATAATTTTCGAGACGAACGAGTCGCGGCAGTTATAGCTCACAATCCAGTTAATAGGAGTATTTTCGGTCCCCAGGGATTGAGTAAAATTCAAATCCCATTGTTGCTCGGGGCAGGTAGTTACGACCCCGCTACTCCTTTTGTTTTTGAACAACTCCGTTCTTTCACCTGGCTTACTCCCCCTAACAAGTATTTAGTGCTGGAAGAAGGACAAGCCCATGTTGATATTTCTAACCTTGACGGTGGATTGAGCGAGACAATTAAATCGGTAGACAAGCTAACCCTACCAGATAAACAGCTTATAGAAAATTATGGTCATAGTACGGGGTTGGCTTTTTCTGAAGTCTATGTAGCTCAAAATCAAGAATACCTGTCCTATCTGCAATCCTCCTACCTGCAATATCTGAGTAAAGAACAAGATTTTAAAACCTATCTAATTACTGAGGCTTCCTCGGAAAAATTAGTAGATGAGATCGAGAAGTTTGTTCGAGAGGAGAACTTAGACAAGCTAGCTCGATAAAGAGATTATCGCATCTTTTACCGTTAACTCTATCCCTTACGCCTCGATAATATTTTTGCTCTGGCGGTACTAGTTTATATCTGTCTTCTGTCGCCGAAAAATTATCCTCTGTGGTGACAAAGGTTAGATAAATAAACCACTATTTACGTTTTGGCCATCGCTACTAAAGGAGAGATTGGTACCTCCGGAGCGATAGTCAAATATTGTAGTATAGATAATAGAGACTCTAGTAAGAGAGTACGCAAGTGAAAAGATATGGAAATTATTTTAAGATAGCGGCTCTGACGACAGGATTGCTGCTTAGTGCGCAACTCGCTACCTTTGCAGAGCTTCCATTGTTTGAAAAGCTAGATACCAAGGGTATTATTGCTCAGACTGATGAATCTGGTGTAGCCTCCTCGCCAATTGAAGAAAAAGCTGATGAAATTTTGCGTCAGATGTCTGATTTTCTTGAAGCTCAAGAAAAATTTGCTTTTTCTGCCGAGACCGAACGTGACATTCTTACCACCACCGGCGTTTATCTCCAAGTTGCTCACGAGAGTGATGTAATCGTCAATCGTCCCAATCAATTTAGGGTCACTACCACTGGAGATTTAGTACAACGAGAGTTTTGGTACGACGGCGAACGAGTAAGTGTGGTTGACACGGAACGTAATATTTATGCTAGTGACGAGGCTGCCGAGAGTATGGATGAGACATTAGATGCCTTAATTCAAAAATTAAATGTCAATATGCCCTTAGCCGAACTACTCTATAGCGATATCTATGAGGGATTAACCAAAAATGTTCAATACGGTTACTACGTTTCGAATCTGTCTGAGGTTGATGGTATCCCCTGTCATCACTTAGTCTTCGTTCAAGACAGTATCGACTGGCAGGTATGGATTGAAGATAGCGAGACCCCTCTACTGCGAAAAGTAGCGATTGCTTACAAAGAAAGAGAAGGTGTACCGAGATATACGGCGACTCTATCAGATTGGAATTTAAACCCAGAAATAGCTGCAGGGCAGTTCATTTTCTCGCCATCGGCTGATGCTAAAGAGGTGGAGTTTGTTGGGGCAACACCCTATTAACAGCTAATCGAGTTATGTAAACTCGGAAATTTTGAGGGAGGTATAAGCTCGTGAATAAGGAACAACGACAGCAAAATTTAATTATAACTACAGTCTCAATCTTACTAGCAATGAACTTTGTAAATGCTGGTTTGGCAAGGGCACAGTATATTTATCATCAAGAGGGACAAAGTCCTCAACAGCAGCAAACTGACAAAAGTGAGTGTAGCAATTGGGCAACTCAGCAAACCGGATATCAACCTCCAGCTAAAAGTGGTTCGGACGGTGGTATCGTCTCAGACCGAGCTTTGCGTGGTGCGGCTCGCGGTGCGGGCGTAGGAGCAATCGGCGGACTCATTGGTGGTGATACTGGTACTGGTGCCGCCATTGGTGCAGCCGTTGGTGGAGTTTCTGGTGGTATACGCCATCATGATGAGAAAACACAGAAAGCTCAGTTTAACAAGGCTTTTGCTGCTTGCATGGAAGGTAGAGGATATACCGTGAAGTAGAGTTGGGAATTTTTTTCAGACATTTTAAGTGAGGTAATTTTAAGTGTTCAAATTATCGCATGAGTTGCTGAGCTTCCCGTTCACTGCAATTGGCTAATTGCGGATTGGAGCGTCCTGGCTCAAGATTTCCAACTTTCATTCTACTGGCATCGCTTCGGGTAGGACCCACGAACCGTCGAGGATTTTCTTGCGCGGTTTGTAGAGTCGGACGATGTAATTCCAGTCTGGAGCGATCGGAAGGTTGTCGATTTCGTCGGAGGAACCGCGGCCAAAGTCGATCGTGAGATCGAATCCGGTTAATTGCACATAGATGCGATGCAACCACAGCATTTGTGCGTCAAATTCTTAGGCTAATGATAACAACCAAGAAAGCAATCGAGGTAAATGCCGTTTGAGCCAAACAGCTAATTTGCCATAAACTGTCAAAATAACTTCGCTTTTTCTTGTAGCGATCGCTCGAATGATTTGTCTTGCAGTTTCTGTGGTAGACATCAGCATCCATGATGGGATTGACTCTCGTTCGAGATTTTTCGAGTTTTGTAGCTTTGCCAAACGGGATTCTGTGGCCACAAATCCCGGGCAAACATGAGTAACGGATATGCCATAAGGTTTCAATTCTGAGGATAATGACTCCGATAAAGCTCTAAGTGCAAACTTGCTCATAACATAGGGCGAAACTCCAGGGAAAGTCACATAACCATTAACACTACCGATGAGCGTCAATCTTCCTTGTGTTTGCTTGAGGTCATCTAAAGTTGCGTAAATGGTACGGAGAACACCAAAGACATTTGTTTCCCATTGATGTCGGTAGTCATCGACAGTAAGCTCTTCGAAATTTCCCTTCACACCAAAACCAGCATTGGCAATTACTATGTCGATTTGACCGAACTTACTACGAGCCAAATCTACTGCTCGTTGGAGATCTACGTCCTGAGTTACATCCCCAGGAACGGTAAGTACTTGTCGTCCACTAGGATCGATTTCGGCGGCGATGGCGGCTAATTTTTCAGCTCGTCTAGCAAACAAAACCAATTTGACATTTTGTGGGGCAAGTTCTCGTGCTAAAGCAGCACCAATACCAGAGGAAGCTCCTGTAATTAGAGCTACTTGATTTTGTAACTGTTTTTTTTTAAATCCACCACGCCACTTTAGTGGAAGAATGGAGCTTTTAACTTGCGAAAGTAAATCCTTCAGACAGCCCCTAATCAATTTTGGGCAGGATGACAATTTAAACATAAGATTATTCTGAGTACTTTAATCTTTTTTTTGTCACTTTTCGGCAGATATATATCTGACATTCCGCACTCACCACTATAGATAGAGTAATTTAAATGTAACAGCCCATAGATAGTGATGAATACAGATTAATTACTATACATAATGAGGGTATTTATCCCTCTTATGTCACTCTCCGAGTAGTAAAATAAAGGACTAGAAAAACAAAATTGCTAGAGAGTACATAGTGCAATGGATGTAGAGTTACAAATTCTCAAACATTTAGCCAGAGATGCACGACCGACAGTATCGGTGATTGACGAATATTGTAGCAGCTACAAAGACTTATTCCCTGAAGTAAGAAGTTACGAGTGTTTTAAGTACTTACATTTAGGAATTGTCTCACCAATTAAGAGAAAATCACTCCCAGAAATAGCGAAAATAGTAGGTATTAATTCAGCGCAATCACTACATCATTTTTTAGCTAAGTCCCCTTGGTCAATAATTGAGATTCGAAAACGAAGATTATCAAAAACACTTTCGGCATTATCAGGGAAGAAAATAACAGTAGTCATTGATGAAACAGGAGATAGAAAGAAAGGAAAAAAAACCGACTACGTAGCGCGGCAATACTTAGGAAGTATTGGCAAGATAGACCAGGGGATAGTTACAGTAAATAGCTATGGGATATACGACAATATTACTTTTCCTTTAATGTTGAAAGTTTTTAAACCGAAAGGAACATTAAAACCAGGGGATAAATATCAAACCAAGATTGAATTAGCTGCCGAAATAATCGAAGAACTAATAGATTTTGAGTTTGAGATTGAATTAGTATTAGCAGACAGTTTGTATGGAGAAAGCAGTTATTTCATACAGACATTAGACAAACCTAAATTGCCTTGGGTCTTAGCAATTAGGAATAATCACGGGGTTTGGATGCCTCATAATCAAAAAGTTAGAGCTAATAAATGGTGTGAATTTGAAAGAATTTTTAGTAATCAAAATTCAGAAATCAGATATGTTAGAGAAATTGTTTTTGGTCGCAGATGTTGGAGAACCTACTGGGAATTAACTACTAACCCCGAAACCATGCCAGAGAATTCTACATCCTTTGTTATGACTAATCTTACTGACAAAAGAAGTCAAATTAAGCAACGTCTTGGTAATCTTTATGGATTGAGAACCTGGGTTGAATATGGATTTCGACAGTGCAAACAAGAGTTAGGTTGGACAGATTACCGTTTCACTAAATTCGAACAAATTGAAAGGTGGTGGGAAATTATTTTCTCAGCTTAC
>NZ_JBKGTY010000003.1:650792-754267 GCF_053543375.1 Myxosarcina sp. GI1(2024)
CTACTTTAATCTCTTTTTCCTTTTTGTCAACCCTGATACCTGAATCCTTACGTTTCTACTATTTTTTATTTTCGGAGAGTGACAGAAGAGGGTTATGTTCTTTTACTCTACCGATAGCGTCTGCCGAATACTGGGATATATGGTAGAGTCGATCGAGAAAAGCAGTCTCGCTTAGCGTTGCAAAATAATCATTTTAACTCTTCAATAAAATACCCTACCTCTATTTTCTCGCTGGCGAAATGCCCGTTAAAAGTAATCATTGGCAGAATTTTGAGGATGGCGATATAGGGAGCGATTTTCTGGCCGAGCTCCGCACTCGGAGGTATCCCCAATGGCACGTGGCTATCCCAACCACAAATTCGATTTTTCTCATCCCAAGACCTCCTCGGTCAAGTCATGACCGACATCCACAGACAAGGATATCGAGTGGTCTTTCTGGATTTTCGCGGGGTATCTAATGAAGTGCAGCAGCATGTCAGTCAGGCGGCGAGGAAGCGAAAGCTGATTCTGGTCGTATGGGTGCAAACTCCTCAGTATCGCTCTCTGAACCTGACAGAGTTGATTCATGAAGCTCGTCATGGGGATGGAATTCAAATTGATGACCACTTTTTTGCTCATTACTCCCAAGAGGAATTTCAATCTCTAGACTTGATGTACAAAAAACCAATTTTTTGTAGCATTCAGCCATTCCAGGCGGCTTTAGTTACGGAGGGACGTTGTAATCAGCTTGATGTTCAATGTTATACCACTGAGAATTTTCCTAGCTGCGTAGCTTTGGCTGACCGACTAAATGCGGTGGTGAGTTTATCGGATAGAGATACTTTTAGATATCGAGGGCAGCTGGGATGGCGGCGTTTTAATGTTTTTTTATGGTCTTATCGCCAGATATTTGGCGACAATTAAATAGGGTTGTGCGGGAGTTTCAGGTACTAGATATTTTGATTCAGAAACGCAACGTCAAAGCTGGCAAACAAATGATGAATAACCTACTCAAGAAAGAACAATTATTTTCCAGAGTTATCGTCACCGATAAACTCCAAAGCTATGCTGCTGCCATTGTATATCTAATAAGCAAGCAAATTAAGCTACCACCATCGGATTTGCCAGAGTTTCCGTTCTGGTTGGTTGAGCTCTTCTCGAGCTGACCACTCTACCAATTTATAAGTTCCAAATAGGCGATCCCACCAATCTACAGCTATACCAAAATTGTGGTGCCACTGATTGTGCTGATGGTGAATATAGTGTACGGGCATCTTCATCCAGAAACACTTAGTTGGGTTCTCGTGCTGTAATTGATGAGCAAAAGCACTAAAAGCTGTATAAACTAAAGCACTACAAAAAACTGTAATTCCTACTGATCGAGAAATCAAAAATATCGGACAAAAAATTAGAACGGCAGTAGAGTAGTTTTGAAACTCCCCTATTACTCCTAAAGACTGTTTGCTGTAGTGATGATAATAGTGTCCGGTCAGTTGGCTGCCAAACCAAGGAAAGATGTGCATTAAACGATGAAGCCAATATTCTACAAAACTAGCAAAAATGAAACTTAGAACAAAAAAAGTTATTGTCTGGGTTGTGTCGAGAAGTAACATAAGCCTCATTCCATCAAGCGTATGGTGCCATATATGACATAAATAATATCATTTCAAAGATATGATTTCTAATCATTTAACATAAAAATTCTTAAAATCATGCTATTAGTGTTTTTTACCTCTACACAAAATCGACAACTATCTAACTCTGGTTATACTAATGAACTGGCAGAGGAACGAACCGAGTTGGCTAAATACCGTAGTTGTACTGCTGCCGATCGCATCGCACCTTAATGGCTTAGATTCGCGTTTCTCTATCCTGAATCGGTTTCGCCCACCATCGTTAAGGCGATCGAAAACATACGCATCGGGGAACATCTTAAGCCCATACGATTCTCAGTCATCATTCAACTATCCTTTATTGTCGTTGTGATATTTCCTCTGTCCGTTATGTTGCTTTTTTTGGCTCGACCAGAGTTGAGTTGGAGAGTTTGACTGGGATCGATTTCCTCTTATACTAAATTCTGTTCGTCAAAGTTACTCTTACTGAACCTATGGAATTACTTTCTAGCAAAGTTTATAGCTTTTTGCAAAAGTAACCTCTATCAATCGGATTTAGTATTAATTTCTATCATTCAAAATTAGCCAGACTGACCACTATGTCTCTCCAAACGCTCTTTAAATGTTTATCAATTGCCCTAATCACTGGCGGTGCAAGCGGATCGGTGACCGCTGCTGTAGCCGAACCGTCGAAACCGACCGAAAGTTTGGCTGCTCTGGAATTGCCTGTTTCGCCGAAGAAGTCAGTAGCAACTTCGTTAGAAAGTATTACCAGCGCCCCTCCCGATCGCACCCATGGGATAGATTTGTTGCCAGTTAATGCTGAAGACAATAATAACTTTACTGAGTACTGGAAGCCTCTAAAAGCCCAAGCGATCGCTCAAGAAATACCTGGAGAACCGACAATTGTTGAAATTGAGGAAAAAGAACCAAAAAACCACAACTGGTCATTCTTCTTTACGCCCTACGCGGTGGTGCCCCTAGAACTCTCTGGAGACTCTAGTATTGCCGAAGTGACCGCCGATCTCGATCTCGACTTGGGCGATATCCTTGATGCTTTAAACATCGCACTTTTTGGTCAATTCGAGGCTCTCTATGACAATCGGCTGGGATTTTATTTTAATGCTTACTACACCAATATCAGCCAGTCTGATTCGAGAGAGGTCAGCGGCCCAAATTTAACCCCAGCTGATATTGAAGCTACAGCAGAAAACCAACAAGCTTATTTTGACTTTGCCTTAACTTATCGATTCCGGTTAGACGATAATCCCCCACCGCTAGCGGTACATAGCCGTCAAAAAGGTGATGCTTTTCTTGACTTACAGGGAGGGTTGCGGGTTAATTATCTCAATCAAACCATCGACTTTGACGTCAGCATTGATGACCAGCTCGACCTCGAGCGCGACCTCAGTTTGGGCAGCGACAATACCTGGGTAGAGCCGCTGCTCCGAACTCGGTTTAACTATGCGTTCAATGAAAAACTAGCAATTTTTACCGCCGGGGAGGTATCGGGATTCGGTATCGGTGACATGTCTCTTAGTTGGCGGGCGCTAGTTGGTGTTGACTGGATTTTTGCGGGCACGACTTCATTGGCTGCCGGCTATACTGTCAATGGCATCGACTACGAAGTCGGAAGCGATCGGGAACAATTTGGTCTAGATGTCATTCAACACGGACCTTTTGTTGCATTTCGGTTCCGCTTCTAGTAATTCACCCCAGAAATTATCACAGGTCAAGCTGCGGATACAACCTCTCTAATTTGACTCGTGCATCTCGAGCGGTAAAACGTCCAAGACTCTCTGCAAGAGAATCTCAAAAGAAAAATCGTGAGCTGACCATATTATGCGACACAGTCCCCCAAAGAGAGACTGTGCGAATCAAAATTCCTAAGACTATTTATTACTTTAAGGAGATTGTTACCTTATCGATTTTGTCTGTGAACTTGCTGGTAGAGCGGCTATAGTCTTTTGCGACTGGAGTTTCCAGGTCGACACCGATGCTGGCCGTTTCATCTGCCGAGAAAATGACGGGCTCGGTCTTTTCGACCCGACCAGAGGCCACTTCTTCACCATTGATATAGATCGTGGCGGTGCCACCTGCACCCAGACCGCCGTCATAGACAAAGTCCAACTTGACGGTGGATTTACCGCTAGGCAGCTTCGATCTAGAGGCAATTTTGTACTGCTCCAGCCCCAAGTAATTGTAGACAAACGTGGGTTTACCTTTATTCACATACAGGCTCCAGCCGCCAAATTTGCCCCCCTGCGACACCAGCACGCCATTGGCACTTCGGCTGCTGTCGATATCGGCATCGATTTCAAACGAGGAGTTTTTGATGTTGATAAAGTCGTTTTCCAGCAGTCCGGTCATGCCCTGTCCCAGAGTCAAGCTAGTGCGACCAAACATCAGGTCGGGGCGGTTGGCTAGTTTGGGATTGAATAGCTCTTCACGACGGTCGTCCAGGGGCAGCACGCTATATTTGACCGCTTCTTCCAGGAACAGGTCCTGCAGCTCTGCTAGCTTGTCGGGATACTGACTGGCGACGTCGTCGGCCATGCTAAAATCTTCAGCAACGTGATATAGCTCCCACGTATCATCGGGGAAGCGATTTTCTGGATTGCTCCACGGTTTGACGTGGATTGTACCGGCAAACCAGCCGTCGTGGTAAACTCCCCGGTTACCAAACATCTCGAAGTACTGGGTGGTGTGGCGATCTGGCGCATCGGGGTCATCAAAACTGTACATCATGCTCGTCCCTTCGATGGGGCGTTGGGTTACACCGTTGACCTCTTTGGGTTCCGGTAATCCGGCAGCTTCTAAAATCGTGGGCACAACATCGATTACATGGTGCCACTGGCTGCGGAGTTCTCCTTTGGCCTTGATGCCCTGGGGCCAGTGTACTGCCAGCCCCTGACGAGTGCCGCCATAGTTGGAAGCGACTTGTTTGGTCCAGGTAAAGGGGGAGTCGAAAGCCACTGCCCAACCAGCAGACATGTGGGGATAGGTATCGGGGTTGCCCCATTGGTCGTAGTACTCGAGCATAAAGTCAACGTCACCACCCTTCGGTTCGCTGTTAAAGTAAGCCATTTCGTTGTAAAGGCCAGTAAAGAGCCCTTCAGCACTGGTGCCGTTGTCGCCAGCGACATAGAAAATTAGGGTATTGTCCAGGTCGCCGATGTCTTCAATGGCATCCACTAAGCGACCAATTTCGGTATCTGCCATATCCAAGTATCCGGCGAACACCTCGGCCTGACGGGCAAACAGCTTTTGCTCGGTAGGCGTTAGGTCTTCCCAGTCTTGAATGTCAGCAGGTTTTGGGGCGAGTTTGGTGCCAGCGGGAATGTAACCCTTCTCTAGCTGATTCTGGTAAATCTGCTCGCGGATCGCGTCCCAACCCGCGTCGAATTTACCTTTGTACTTATCGATATATTTTTGGGGTACGTGGTGGGGGGCATGTACCGCACCGGGGGCAAAGTACATAAAGAAAGGTTTGTCGGGAGTTAATGCCTGTTCGAACTTCATCCAGTTAATCGCGCGATCCGTCATATCGGTCATGAAGTGATAGTTCGGATCGTCGGGGGTTTCGACAATGTTGCGGTTGTGGTGAATCGAGGGAGACCACTGATTGGTTTCACCCCCCAAAAAGCCATAGAACTCATCGAAACCTTGAAGGGCAGGCCAGCGGTCAAAAGGACCAGAGGGACTGATTTCCCAGACGGCGGTTTCGTGCCACTTGCCAAAAGCCCCAGTACTGTAGCCGTTGAGGCGCAGCATTTGACCGATGCTAGCCACGTCATTAGGCAACTGTCCCGTAGCTCCTGGAAAGGAGGTCGCTACTTCGGTAATCTTGGCCTGGTTGGCGGAGTGGTGGTTGCGCCCGGTCTTAATCGCCTGACGAGTGGGGGAACACAACGCCGTTGAGTGAAACTGATTGTAGAACAAGCCGTCCTGAGCTAAGCGATCGAAGGTGGGAGTTGTAATTGGACCACCAAAATGGCTGGTGCCACCAAAACCCAAGTCATCTATCAGAATAACCAGAACATTGGGGGCATCTTGGGGAGCCGTCACCTTGAATAGCGGTGGTGGTGTCGCATCCCGTGCATCCAGAGTGGTAATCGGTTCTTGAGGAGGAGGCTGCAACGGCAGCACCGAACGGTCAATGCGCTCTAGATCTATATAAGCTTGAGCCATAGCCTCCGTAGGAAGCATACTCATCAAAAAAACCGTAGTAAGTACCGTTGAGAGGATCGATGTCCAAATTTTGGGTAGCACTTTTCTTTCCTAAATTTTCAAAATGAGATCGAAGATGTTCTCAAAGTATCACGATTTAGCTACGCTCTTTCAATCGGGGGCGATTATCTCAAGCCCCGGCAAAAATCGTGATTACAAGCAGGAGCGAAGGATTTTCGCTACTTTATCGAGTATTCTTTATTTATAAATCTTCACTATTCGTACCTGATAGGTTTCTAAGCCTAGTTGATAGCTATCTAACGGACGAATTCAGTTTCTGCTGAAGTTCCATCATCGTTGTCTGGCTTACTTTGAGAAAAGAACCTAGTCTTGGGCGATCGAGACCTATAAGACCTATAATAATTATCTCGACTGCTGAAAACATCAGAGCAAGCAGACCGAGCATGGCTCCGATGAGCGTTGCTAAAGAGAGCTTCTTTTCACTTTTTTGGTGTCGTCGGGCATAGCTACCCAAGCGAAATCCAATCGCAATCGACAGAATAACAACGGCAACTGTAATGAGATAAATTAATGGAAGGCGAAGTAGATTGAGAAACTCTTCTATTTGCATAACCGTATTAACTGTTTTTTTGTATAGCAGTTAACTATTTATCATATTGAGACGGCGTTGTTGCACAAATAGAGTTGCGGAGAGATAGATTTCAAAATGGTAGATTAAATTTACCACAACAAAATCTACATGATGAAAGAACAATACCGCGTCCGCAACTGGTCTGAGTATGACGCAGGACTAAAAGGTAGAGGAAGCATTACTTTTTGGCTCTCAACAGATGTAATTGACGAATGGTTAGTTAAAACTAACTAAACCCTTTGTTAATACCCCCTTCAACAACCCACTGACAGAACAGCCTACCGAGATTGAAATTACTGACCCAATGCATCCACTGTTCGGGCGAAAATTTGAGGTGATTTCCCTATCCCATTCAGGGCAAGAATTTGGCCATGCGATCGTGAAATATCAAGGTCAGATGCGGTTACGCATTCCCTTGTCAGCGACTCAATTAACTCCAACCAGAAGATATTTGGGGACGAAGATAACGAGAGATAGTGTAAGTGAATTAGTTACTTTAGCATCTCAATGTGAGATTCTATGTCTATCTCACCAGGACAAGTCTGGGAACGTTTGTCCCCAGAACGACAAGAACAAATCATCGATGAACTCATGACCATCTTCGAGGAGGTAATTTATGAGCAGCTCAGAATTAGTCACAACCCAACACCTGACGCGCACAGCAATCATTTATATTCGTCAATCCAGCCCCCAGAACGTCAATTTAATCAAGTCGATCCTGATAACCGCTTAGTTGCTGCGGAACTAGAACGGCGTTGGGAAAAAGCTTTGAGAGAACTTAAACAAGCCGAATTGTCACATGCCCAACGTCATACTCCCTCAAAGGCTATCTTGCTCGACCCAGAGTTAAAAACTGCTTTGATGACCATGGGAGAAAAACTTCCCCAAATCTGGTCTACTGATGTTTTAACTCAAGTTCAACGAAAGTCTTTATTGCGCTGTTTGATTGATAAAGTTGTTGTTCATCGTCTTCAACGAGACCAGGTTCGAATTCGCATTATTTGGAAAGGTGGGGATAATACCAACTTTGATTTGCCTATTCCGGTTGGTTCACTGGCTGAATTGACTAATGGTGAGGAACTAGAAGCTCGTATTGTTGCTCTGGCTCGACAAGGATTCCACGACGATGAGGTAGCTGCACAACTTACTACGGAGGGCTTTCGTTCCCCAATGGGATTGACTCTCTTCCCCTCAACCGTCAAACGTATTCGTCTTGAGCATCGTATCTTTCAACAACGAAGCCAATCTCATCCTCGTCACATTGAAGGTTATCTCACTGTGTCTCAACTTGCTCAGAGGTTAAACTTCTCGAAGCATTGGTTTTACGATCGCATTCATAACGGCACGATCGCGATCGCCCGTGATGAGAAAACCCAACTTTATCTATTTCCCGATGAACCCAATACCCTGACTCAATTACAGCGACTTCAAGCTGGTCACATCAAACACTTGCGTTTTTCATAGGAGTATCAAGTTGTCTAATCGAACGAGTTTTCGATGTCAGCCTCGAAGACGAGTTAGTTCTCGATGACCTCGATCTCTTTGTCGAAGCTGGCGGCAACTATACCGCTTTGGATAAAACCTTTAAAACCGAAGTAACCGATGGCTCCCTCGACCTGAAGTTTAATTCTAGCATCAACAACGCCAAAATCTCGGCGATTGAGATTCAGCCTTCAACTATAGATAATGCGGTTAACAACGCACCGATTATCGACCTCAACGGCGATGTTAGAGGCAGAAGTATCAGTACTCCTGTTGTCTACGCATCGGGTGTCGTTAGCTCGGTTGCCATCACCGATGATTCTTTGAAAATCTTTGAGTCCGATACGGCAACCCTAGCAGGAGCCACCGTAACCATTACCAATCCTCAAGATGGGGAGCTAGAATCGCTAAACGCCGTAGCGACAGGCAACATAACGGTTGACTACGACCCCAATAGCAGCAACCTGACTCTGAGCGGCAACGACACTATTACCAACTACCAGCAGGTGTTGAGATCCGTGACCTACAGCAACAGCGCACCTAACCCCGATACAACCCAGCGTGAACTTAGCTTTGTCGTCGATGATGAGGCTAGCGTTAACAATTTCAGTCAGTCAGCTACGGCTACGGTAGATGTCTTGCCAGTCGAACCCGTTCTTGGGGTAGGAGCGTCCAGGTTTCGATTAGTTCTTCGGCGTTCCAATTTACTTTGACCATTTATTCTCACTTCTCTTTAGGGTTTATCGCTTGCAGTTAGCATAAATGGGTAAAGAGAAGAGTAGAGAAAATTTTATCAAAAATGCAGATTTATGGCTAACTGTCAAATACTGCTAAAAAGATATATATGGAAAACTTATTGATGAGAGATAAACGGAACGAAACAAATAAAAATGGTTAAATGGCTGTAACGCTCATGACAAAGGAGTTATAGAGCGGATTGCGTCTGGTGACACCAACCTTCTATTTCCGCCTATTAGGAGCAACGAAAATATAATTGTTTTGCAGCTTTTCCCGGGTAGAGCGAAGCGGAGCCAATCGTGAATCAGTAAAAATAAAAAATTAGCGCTGCGTTAGCTCCCAAATGGGTTCTCTAGATCCTCGAGATCGAGAGCTCGCAACAAACTTAAAGGTAGTTTCTGTTTGCTAATTCTGGCAGCATAGTTAGCCGTAAGATATGCTCGATAATCTTGGCGGTCTTCAACGTATGCTTTAAAAAAAGCCGAACTTAATTTTTGCAGGTAGTTCTGGGCGATACCAGGATCGGGTCCGATGGCTCTTTGAGGCACGGGAATAGCACCCGAAGTCTCATTAAGTGCAGAAAAGTGCGTTCCTCCCTTAAGCAAAACCAAGTATTTTTGGTCGCTATCGAGCCAAGTAAAGGGAACGATTTGTTCGGGTAAGGCTGGAGTAATGGGATCGGCACTGCCAGATACTAGCATTACGGGAATTTCAATTTGACTCAAACCAACTTCAGCAAATACCGCACTGACCAAAGGATTAATGGCGATCGCCGCTTCAATTCTTTCATCTTGCAGATTGTATTCTCGTCTGGGTAATTCTAAAGCCAGACACTGCAACAGCAGAGAGATATTTAAAGTATCTTCGAGATTGTCACACTCTCTTTCCAATTGCTCGAAATTTAATTCGGCACCTGCTACTGCTAAAGCCGTATAAGCTCCGAAAGACTGACCGATAATACCTACCTCTTGAGTATTTAACTGTTGGCTGTAGTCGGCTTCTAATACATCTAGCAAATATTTAATATCTAAAGGGCGATCGATTAGTTCGCGGGGTGGAGTGACATCATTGGCAAAACCTTCTAGCAAATCCTGAATTTGACTGGCGTTACTACCTGGATGTTCGGGAACGGCAACGGCAAAACCCCGACTAGCTAAATGTTTGGCTAGATAAGCAAAGGTAGTGCGATCGCTTCCCAAACCATGAGAAATAATAATTAGAGGGGTTTGGGAATTATTAGTCTGGGGCAAATAAAGATCGACGGGAAAAGTCCGATTGCGCTGACGATCGCGCAGGGTTAAGAGCTGTTGGCGATAGGAAAAAAAACTAGCGTCGGTGGGCAACAGCTCGGGAAAAATTGGAGTTTGGTTACTTTCTCTTCGTGCTTCTCGTTCGATTGCGGCGATCGCTTCTTCACTCTGCTGGACGATTTGGCTAATATTACTAATGATGGCAAATCCCTGATTGGAATCGATACGAATGCCTCTGGTAGGATATTTTTTGAGTACGTTAAGCGGTGTCAGTCCTTGATCTTCATCGGCTGCAGCCAAAATCAATGCCGAACGTAGGGCGTAAAAACCAGATTGACCTGCGGAAGTTTTAATAACTTTACCAATTCTTTCGAGGATTTTTTCCCCCTGATAGGAATAAAGGAACTGGGCGATCGCTAAGGGGCTAAGATCTGCTTGAGTATTTAAAGCAGTGCGCAAGCGATCTAGCTGTTCTGGTTGGAGATAGTTAGCAAAAGTATCAAAATCATTCCTGATTCTGCCTTGTTCGGCATAAACTTCTAAGGATTCTACAGATAAATTAAATTCTAGTGGTCCGTAATCTAGATAAATCTTTTCGGCTCCTATGGCTTTTGGCGTTAATAGAGCGGGGATCCCCAAACAACAGCCTAAATTAATCGTGGCGACGGCTAATTTAAAACTCAATTGAGAACGCCAACTACTATCTTTAACTCGATCGCCGGTGCCATTGGCAGCGAGAGAAAAAATTGAAGACATCGGACTTTTGGAGCGCGATTAACATTATACAATTCTAACATTTTCTGAGTACGATATAGCTTTTGTTCGACCAGTCCCAAAAATTGAAGACATCGAACTTCATTCGAACTAAAACTTCAGGGCTAGACAGAAAAATTTGTTTTACTTTGGCTTTTAGTTTTACAATTAGTGTTTTCTGTACCGTGCCACAAGCCGAGCTCGAGCTAGTCAAACTATGAAACAACTAAAGGGAAGAGATTTTTTAGCTACGCCAGACTTCAATCGGGAAGAAATTCAGAATTTGTTGGAATTAGCCGCCCAGTTAAAAAGCGGTGAGATACAACTACACTGTAATAAGGTGTTGGGCTTGCTGTTTTACAAGGCCTCAACACGTACTCGCGTTTCCTTTAGCGTGGCGATGTATCAGCTAGGAGGTCAAGTTATCGATCTCAATCCCCAAGTTACTCAAGTAGGACGAGGCGAACCAATCGAAGATACTGCTAGGGTATTAGACCGCTATTTAGATATCTTAGCGATTCGCACTTTTGCCCAACAAGATTTGCAAACTTTTGCGCGTTACGCCGAGATTCCCATTATTAATGCTTTGACCGATTTAGAACATCCCTGTCAGATTTTGGCAGATTTACTGACCATAAAAGAATGTTTTGGTACTCTGGCGGGTCTTACTCTAGCTTATGTTGGCGATGGTAATAACGTGGCTAATTCTCTACTATTGGGTGGTGCCTTAACGGGTTTAAACGTTCGGGTCGCTGCTCCCGAACAATACCAACCAGACCCAGAAATTGTCAATCGAGCTCGAAAATTAGCTAACAGTTCGGAAATTGCCGTCGTCAAAGATCCAGTTGCGGCCGTAGCAGGAGCGCAAATTGTCTATACTGATGTCTGGGCGAGTATGGGACAAGAAGATTTAGCCTCTGCTAGAATCCCCATTTTTCAACCATATCAGGTCAACCAAGAGCTAATGAGTCATGCCGATAGCGAAGCGATCGTACTACACTGCTTGCCCGCCCATCGCGGTGAAGAAATTACCGCCCAAATCATGGAAGGCGAGCGATCGCGGCTCTGGGCTCAGGCAGAAAACCGAATGCACGCTCAGAAGGCTTTGATCGCTGCTTTACTGGGTTTGGAGTGAAAAATCGACATAAGTAGCAAGTAGGGAGTATCTCCATCTCTGGTTGAGGCTCGACAGTTAACTACAACCTCGATTTTCCTAAGTTGCTTAGCAAACAAAATTTTTGGGGTAATTTATGGCAGCAAACCAACATCGATTGACTAAAACTCTGGGGACGTATATATTTTTATGCGCGATCGCGATAATTTTTTTGTTTCCTCTATTGTGGTTAATCGGTACTTCGTTTAAATCTCCTACGGAAGATATCTTTAGTTTTCCACCTCAAATACTCCCCGCTCGACCGACTTGGGAAAACTTTCAAACCGTTTGGCAGACTTATCCTTTCGGACGATATTTAGCCAACAGCGCGATCGTTGCTATTCTTACCGTTAGTTTGAATCTTTTATTTTGTTCTCTGGCGGCATATCCTTTAGCGCGCCTGCGGTTTCGAGGTCAAAAACTTATCTTTGCCGCGATCCTGGCAACTATTGCCATTCCATTTCAAATCGTGATGATTCCTTTATATATTCTGGCGGTCAATCTCGGTTTGAGAAATACTTACTTGGGAATTATTTTTCCCAATTTAGTTTCGGCTTTTGGAATCTTCCTACTCAGACAAGCTTTTCAAAGTGTTCCCCTCGAATTAGAAGAAGCCGCTCGTATTGATGGCTGTTCGGAATTGGGTATCTGGTGGCACATTATGTTGCCTGCCATACGTCCTGCTTTATTTACTCTGGCGATCTTCGCCTTTATTAGTTCTTGGAGTGATTTTTTGTGGCCTTTGATCGTACTCGATCGCCCCGAATACTATACTTTACCTCTAGCGGTTGCTAATTTAGCTAGCTCGTTTTCCCTTGACTGGCGACTAGTAGCCGCAGGTTCGGTAATTTCTATCGCTCCGATACTAGTGCTGTTTCTGTTCTTGCAGCAATATATCATTCCTACTGATGTGGGTAGTGGTGTTAAAGGATGAATGTGGTCTACTCCATAGGAAACCGCTGTAAGTTATCCTTTTCTTCCATTTACATAAGCTTTGGTTAACTCGTGAGTGAGAGCAGTAAAAAACTGGTCTACAGGAGCCAATTCGATCGCTCTTGCGCGATGATCGCCATCAAGCCAAAATAAGGCTGCATAATCGGCAATGCGTTTGGCTTGGGCTAAATTGTGAGTCACCATAATGATGGTGTAATTATATTTTTGGCGCAGACGGACGAGGACAACTGTTTGCTCTAGGTATAGTAGGAGGTCTACGATAACATTTATGATAGTAAGATGCTAGTATAGTAAAATTGCTATAAAAATCTATGTTTCCCATCAATCGCCCCCGCCGTTTGCGCCAGCACACTCAATTGCGTCGCATGGTGCAAGAAACCATAGTAACTGCCAGTGATTTAATTTATCCCCTATTTGCCGTACCAGGAGAAGCAGTAGCCACCGAAGTTAAATCGATGCCTGGAGTATATCAGCTTTCGGTAGACAAGATTGTCGAAGAAGCTAAGCAAGTATACGACCTCGGTATCCCTGGGGTTATTCTATTTGGCATTCCCGAAGATAAAGATGTTGAGGCTACTGGTGCTTGGCATGATTGCGGTATCGTTCAAAAAGCAGCAACGGCAATTAAAGAAGCGGTTCCAGAATTAATCGTCATTGCCGATACTTGTTTATGCGAGTATACCATTCATGGTCATTGCGGCTATTTAGAAGTAGGAGATTTGAGTGGTAGAGTCTTAAACGACCCCACTTTAGATTTACTCAAAAAAACCGCCGTTTCTCAAGCTAAAGCAGGAGCGGACATTATCGCACCTTCTGGAATGATGGATGGCTTCGTAGCTGCTATTCGAGAGGGATTAGACGAAGCAGGCTTTTTAGATACTCCCATACTTTCCTATGCTGCCAAATACGCTTCAGCTTATTACGGACCATTCCGCGATGCTGCCGAATCTTCACCCCAATTTGGCGATCGCCGAACTTATCAAATGGATCCGGCTAACGGTCGCGAAGCAATTAAAGAAGTGGAATTAGATATCGCTGAAGGTGCGGATATGCTGATGGTTAAACCGGCTCTAGCTTACATGGACATTATTTGGCGTATCAAGCAGGTTACTAACTTGCCCGTTGCTGCCTATAATGTTTCCGGAGAATATTCAATGGTTAAGGCTGCCGCCCTCAATGGTTGGATCGATGAGAAAAAAGTTACCCTAGAAACTCTTACTAGCTTCAAACGTTCGGGTGCAGATTTGATTTTAACCTATCACGCTAAAGATGCAGTGCGTTGGTTGAATGAATAGCTGCCCTATCGACCTGCTGGCGGTATCTAGTTTTACAGCAATTTAATTTTTGCCTATTACGAATACTACACAAAGGGGAATGGATAGTCCCCTTTTTTCATCTATTTAGTATCCTTAATAACAACTAAATGTTTATTGCCTAGATTTACTCTTATTTCCAATTATTTTTTAGCATCAGTTTTGAAGTTGTCTGCTGGTTCATGAAAAAAATTTTTGTTATCGATACCAACGTCTTACTGCACGATCCGACTGCTATCTTTCGCTTTGAGGACAATGACATAGTCATCCCCATTGCGGTAATCGAAGAACTAGACAGTTTTAAAAAACAGTCACAAATGACAGGTAGGAATGCTAGAGAAGTTTCCCGTACTTTAGATGAGTTACGGGCTTACGGTAACTTAACCAAGGGGGTAAATCTCGACAATGGTGGTACTTTAAGAGTTGCTTTGGGCGATCGCGCCAGCTTAAAAAAATTACCTCCCGAACTCAATGGAGACTTAGCAGATAACTCAATTTTAGTAGTGGCTCTACAGTGCCAACAGCAGTGTCAGTGTCCCGTGGTAGTTATTAGTAAAGATACCAATATGCGAATTAAAGCTGATGCTGTGGGATTAAATGCTGCCGACTATGAAACCGATAAAGTAAACGTCAAAGAACTTTATACTGGAGCTTTAGAAATTTTAGTGGACGAAGTTACTATCGAGCGACTATTTCAAGAAGAAGCAGTTGTCATAGACCGGGAACTACTGCCCAATCAAGACGTGACCTTAGTTGATGCCGCCAATCCCGCCCACACCGCCTTAGCAATGGCAGTAGGTAATAGCAACATTCTGACTCCTCTAATTAAATTACCCAAGCTGGGAGTGTCGCGCATTCAACCCCGCAACCGCGAACAAAGATTCGCTCTCAATCTCTTACTGCAAGATACGATTCAGTTGGTAACCCTAGTAGGTACGGCAGGAACTGGCAAAACCTTACTGGCGATCGCTGCAGGACTGCAAAAAGTAGCCGATGAAAAAATTTATCATCGACTGTTAATATCGCGTCCCGTAGTGCCGATGGGACGCGATCTCGGCTATTTACCCGGAGACATTAATGAAAAGCTGACTCCTTGGATGCAGCCTCTTTATGACAATTTCGACTTGATTTTTGATACCAAAGACACCAAAGATAAGCCCGGACATTGGCGACGGGGACACGAAGAATTAATCGAACTGGGACTGCTTCAGATCGAACCTTTGACTTACATTCGGGGACGTACGATTCCCCATCAGTTTTTAATTATCGACGAAGCTCAAAACCTCACGCCCCATGAAGTAAAGACTATCATTACCCGTGCTGGTGAAGGTACCAAGATCGTTATGACTGGCGATCCCGATCAAATAGATAACCCCTATGTCGATGCGGCGAGTAATGGGCTGACCTACGTAGTAGAAAGATTCAAACACGAACCCCTAGCGGGTCATATTACTCTGTATAAAGGCGAACGCTCTAGTTTGGCAGAAAGAGCGGCAATTTTGCTATAGCCACTATTTTAGAACTTTTAATCGAACTAGAAATTGGTAAAACCAATAATTTACGTTGAAAGTATTAAAATTAATCCTATTGTCTATTTTTAAAACAAGTTTAAAATCAATCTTTATCGATGAGCAATAATTTAGAACGAGACATTCGTGAATTTTATGATGCCTCTAGCGGACTTTGGGAGCAAATTTGGGGCGAACATATGCATCATGGTTACTATGGCAGGGCTGGTAACTATAAAATCGATCGCCGTCAGGCACAAATTGACTTGATTGAGGAGTTGCTCATCTGGGCGGGTTGTCAGGATAAAGACTATGCACCCCAAAATATTATCGATGTGGGCTGTGGTATTGGCGGAAGTACCCTGTATCTAGTACAGAAGTTTGGCGCAAAAGCAACAGGACTTACTCTGTCTCCCGTACAGGCATCGAGAGCCACCGAAAGAGCGATCGCCATGGGATTGGAAGACAAAGTTCGCTTTCAGGTTGCTAATGCCTTAGATATACCGTTTGAAGATAATAGTTTCGATTTAGTTTGGTCGTTAGAAAGTGGCGAACATATGCCCGATAAGGTCAAATTTATGCGCGAATGCTATCGAGTGCTTCAGCCAGGAGGAAAATTAATTATGGCTACTTGGTGCCATCGCCAGACTAATTCGCTAGCAGGAGAATTAACTGCCGATGAAATCCAGCATCTTAACGAGATTTATCGAGTTTACTGCCTACCCTACGTAATTTCCCTGTCACAATATAGAGTGATCGCCCGAGACTGCGGCTTTCAAAATCTACGTGTCGATGATTGGTCGATGGCAGTCGCGCCTTTTTGGGATGTAGTCATTGGCTCGGCAATGGACTGGCAAGCGATTACCGGCACGCTCCGAGCGGGTTGTCAGACGGTTCGCGGAGCTTTATCTTTAAGTCTGATGAGTCGCGGTTACGAGCGAGGGCTGATTCGCTTTGGTTTAATTTGTGCTACTAAATAAATAGTATCAATAGTTACGCCATCAGCTTTATGGAAATTGCTTACGTACATTTTTATACTAGGGATGCTCGACGAACCAGCAACTGGTTCATTCGTAATCTAGGTTTTCAAGCAATCGCCAAAAGCACTAACGATCTCACTCACACCGAAGTTATCGGTAACAATACGGTATTGTTGTTGGTTTCTTCGCCGCTAAACTTTCGCAGTTCTGTTTATCGCTATCTTGAGGCTCATCCGCCTGGAGTAGCAGACTTGGCTTTTAAAGTTACCAATCTAGAAAGGATCTTTGCCAAAGCTATCGATTTCGGTGCAAAGATTTTGCAATTTCCTCAACGACAGGCAACGAGAAAGGGAACGGTAAAATTAGCCAAAATTGTCGGTTGGGATTCTTTGGAACATACCTTGATTGAAGATGCGGGAGATCGGTCAACTGAATTTTTATGGACAGATAGAGAATGGCAAGTTCAAACGGCGAGCACCCCTAACAGGGATTCTGGTATTACCGGTATCGATCACATCGTTTTAAATGTTGCTGCTGGAGAATTAGAACCAGCCGCCGCTTGGTATCGACATCTCTTCAGCTTACAAGTTCGTCAGAGTTTTAAAATTCAAACCGCTCGCTCTGGATTATACAGTCAGGCTTTGGTCGATCGCAGTGGCAAAGTACAGTTCAATCTCAACGAACCGACTTCTACCAATTCTCAGATTCAAGAATTTTTAGATTTTAATCATGGTAGTGGAATTCAACACCTAGCACTGCGCTGCAATAATCTCATTGACTCGGTCAACTATATGCGATCGCGTGAGGTTACTTTTTTACCTATACCACAGGCTTATTATCGGCAAGTTCGACAAAAGTTTGGCGAGCGAATTGCTCTTTCAGACAGAGAATGGCAAGCTATCGAAGCGGCAGAAATTTTAATCGATTGGCAGCGCGATCGTCCTATATCCCTACTGATGCAAATTTTTACGCAACCAATTTTCGAGCAACCCACTTTCTTTCTAGAGTTTATCGAGCGCAGACAGCAAGCTCGAGGGTTTGGAGAAGGCAATTTTCAAGCTCTGTTTGAAGCAGTAGAAAGAGAACAAATTAACCGATAAACTTGCTCTATATAACCTCAGTTTCAGTTAAACAGAAAAGAAAATCGAGCAACTAGCTAGATAATTAAACCCTATTATTTATATAGGAGTAATTTAAATAGATTGACCCCTGTATACCGAGCTTTTTAACTAAGCCAATTATCGCAATAAATACTGGACCAAACCAGGAAGTTTGATAACTTTATTTTAAGCGATAAACAAGATATATATTTACCCAAATAATTTACACAAACTTTTTATAATTCGCTTGAAGATATTTTAAAATAGCCACATAAACTGCGTCTACTTTGAAACCAGTAGTTTTTGATTTCTTTACTTTTAGGTCATCGGTACACCGCCGTTCAACGGCGGTGCCTGCGATAACCGCATTCCGCGGTTAGAGGGCAAGGGCAAGGGGGAAAGGGATCTGGCTAAAACTCCAGTTATCTATATGGACGCGGTCTGTATAAAACTTTTTAATCGATTTTTTAACTTAATGCTTGGAGTTTACTATTAGTAGGTTATCGAGCTTCTACTATTTTTTTAGCGAAAAAACTATTAAAAAGAGCGGTGCGAACAGGTAATAAATTGCTTAATGTTATTACTTTTATAAATCTATCGATGTTATTACTTTTAAGTACGACAATTCGGGTAAAATTGGATATTTATAAGGTATCGTGGGAGAATTGCTGTTTATGACCGCCTCTACCAGGCTCGATGGTGTTCTCAGTCCAGGTATTTACTTGGCTAACGGCGAATATCAGATTACCAAACCACTAGGTCAAGGAGGTTTTGGGATCACCTATCGGGGAATGGATACTAAGCTTAATCGACCTGTGGCGATTAAAGAGTTTTTTCCAGAAGGTTGTTGGCGAGAAGGCAGTTCCGTAGTCTCTGCGGGTAGGTGGAATATAGCCGCCTATAGTAGTGCCAAACAAAAATTTCTCCAAGAAGGTCAAACTCTCGGACAATTCAATCATTCCGGTATCGTTAAAGTTTTTCACTATTTTGAAGAAAATAATACTGCCTACATGGTGATGGAGTATTTACAGGGCAAAACTTTAATGGAGTTATTGATGTCACGGGGCGGGAAATTGGGAGAAACGGAAGCTCTTTTTTATATTGAAAAGGTAGGACAAGCATTAGAAATTCTGCATCAAGCACAATTTTTACATCGAGACATTAAACCGAGTAACATTATGTTGGCAGATGATGGCAGGATCGTGTTAATTGATTTTGGTGCAGCCAGAGATTTTACCAGCCATAACATTGAAAAATTTACCGCTATGGTAACCCCTGGTTATGCACCTTTAGAACAGTATGGCAGAGCCTTACAATACGGTGCATTTACCGATATCTATGCTTTAGGTGCAACTCTCTATCATCTGCTTACGGGTAGCATTCCCGTCTCTGCTGTAGAAAGAGCCGCAGGAGTCAAGTTAAAAAAAGTGCGTCAACTCAATCCTCAAATAAGTCTTCATGTTTCCCAAGCTGTTAGTAAAGCCATGGTCATGAATGTGGAACAGAGATCGCAGTCAGTTGGGGAATTTCTCGAGCTGCTCCATTTAGATTCTTCCAAACTACCTCAAAAGACTGAAAAAATTCATTTTTATCAGACTTTTCAAGATCCTTGGAGCGCATTTGAAACATCTAAGACAGCTGCAAGACTCGATTGGCATTCTTCTTATCAACAAGGCGATCGCTGGTTTTAGTGCGAGATTACATGAAATTAGAAGATATTAAAATTGCCATGCTAGGAACTTCTGGTGCGGGGAAAACCAGTTATTTACTCGGTATGTATGCGGTCATGCAGACAGGAGTACAGGGTTTTACTTTGGCGGCAAAAGACATGGATATGGACTTAGATTTGACCGAACGATGGGAACAATTAATCGCCATTAAGGGAGAAGACCGCTGGCCTGCTCCCAATGCGGCAGAAATGGAAAACTATTCATTTAACTTTAGCTATGGTTTTCGTCCGCTAATTGGATTTGAATGGTTGGACTATCGAGGTTTGGCACTAAGCGATCGCTCTAGCGAGACTGATGTTAAAGAATTGAGCGAATATCTGACTCAGTGCCAATGTCTGTTTTTGTGCGTATCGGGAGAACATCTAGTAGATAAAATTACCCCAACTACGGTACGAGAGATGAAAAGCGATCGCATGAATCAATTTATTCAGCAATACGTCAGCCGCGATTTTCAGCCGACATACAACCGTCCTTTTCCGATCGCGATTGTGATTACTAAATACGATCTCTGTCAACATCGCGAAAAACAAGAAATAATTGCAGACATCAAAAAGTTATTTCAAGCTTTATTTACTCCCAAATCAAGCTGGCTAGTGATGATTTGCCCGGTCAGTTTGGGTAAAGAACTAGGTAACGATCCTCATAATGGTGATATCGTACCGGTTAATGTTCACCTTCCCATAGTATTTGCGGTTTACGCCCAACTAAGAAAATGGGGGATCGAACTCAAAGAGACTCGCGATCGCATAGAACAAACGATTGAAGAGATGAAAAAAACTAATGCTCTCTGGCAATTGCTTAATAGTCAAGAAATAAAAACTAAAACCTCGGAATTACAGGATTGCCAAACTCAGATTGCTACGATAGAAGAAAATATGAAACTACTATCAGGAGAACTTCAGCAAGTTTCGCTATTCTTTAGTGGTGACGAGGTCACTGCCGATGTCTGAACAGCAATGGGCGGCGATTGTTTACGGACGTAGCTATCAGCTTGATTTTCGCTTTATTGCCCTTCCCGAAGACTTTAGGGAACGAGAAATAACTTGGGCATCAAAATATATATTTGCCACCACTCGTAAAGCGAAAAAACTATCAACTTATCCTCGCTGGTCGCTATTTAAAAATGAATCTCACTGTGTGGTTGGCGTTACCTGCATGGTACGGGAATTAATAAGTAGTCTAAATCCAGATTTGACCGCAATACAGAGTAAAGATAATCGTGGTCGTCCGCTTTATATTTTTGTGGGTTATGTAACTCGAATAACTAACTCACAGTGTCCATTAATTTTACCTGCTTATACGGGCGATCGGCTACGAGACTTTGCCAATCTCTATCGATACGTTGGTCAGGTTTGGACGGTTGAGGATTATCATCAAAATAGCAAAAAACCTCTAATTACTAATTATCGAACGATTGGCTTTTCAGCAACAAAATTTAAATCCAATCTCACTGCAAAAGCGCTCGAGCAATTAAATCACGAGCAAAAATATCCCGACCGGGTTTTTCTGTGGCAGAATAATCTTCAAAATAATCTTCAATTATGGTTGGCAGCAGCCCATTGTCCATACCCCGTGTCTTTATGTTTGAATATTAATAGCAAACAATATTTTGCTAATAGTCCGTTCTTAAATCAAACTCTGTCCGAGTTAGAAAGTTTCACTATTAGAAAAAGAGTTATTGCCCCTCAGAGCCAATCTCTAAACTCTAAAGTATTACCGCGATCGCTTTCAACCACGGTCGCCAACAAAGTCAAAAACGATCTTGAAATTACTATTCACCACGCCAATCATGCCGCTACTCTAGGAAAAGAATTGGTGGAAAATTTTACCGACTGGACGAAAGCCGAGCCAGTAAAACAAGATTTTCCTGACTCGGAAACAAAAGCACGAGATAACTTCGGGTTTAAATCTAAAGAATCCAACCTAGATAATTCAGATTGGTTTTAGTTGCTTTAAAATTGCCAACGACAGCTTCGATCCCACTTAAAATTGCTAGGAGATCGGAAAAACCTTAACTCAAACTGCGAATTGCTTCGAGTAATCCCTTAGCCTTATTGAGAGTTTCCTCGTATTCAATTTCGGGTACGGAGTCAGCGACTAAACCGGCACCTGCTTGCACGGAAACCAAGCACTGATTTTCTTGGTAAGGACGAACCACCATCGTACGAATGGTAATGGCGGTGTTGAGCTGTCCTTCAAAATCGTAGTAACCATAAACTCCAGAATAAGGTCCGCGTCTTTCTGGCTCTAACTCGTGGATAATTTCCATCGCTCTAATTTTAGGTGCACCGCTAACCGTTCCTGCCGGGAAACAGGCTTTAAGTAAATCCCAGGCGGTTTTAGTTGATTCTAACTCGCCCACTACATTACTAACAATGTGCATTACGTGAGAATAGCGTTCGATGAGCATCATTTCATCGACGGTAACGCTACCATTGACACAGACCCTACCTAAATCGTTGCGTCCTAAATCTACTAACATGATATGTTCGGCAATTTCTTTAGGATCTTGTAATAAATCTCTAGCTAAAGCTCGATCTTCGGCGATGGTTTTGCCTCGGGGACGAGTTCCCGCAATTGGTCTGAGGGTAGCTTCGATTGCTCCAGTAGGGATTTTTTTTTCGGCTTTGACCATGACTTCTGGCGAAGAACCGATTAGCTGCCAGTCGCCAAATTGATAGTAACTCATAAACGGGGAAGGATTGATCGTGCGCAGGGAGCGATACAAATCAAAAGGATGGCCTTTGTAAAGAGTGGATAATCTCTGAGAGAGTACGACTTGAAAAATATCTCCAGCGCGGATATAGTCTTTGGCTTTGGTGACATTAGCACAGAATCGCTGGCGGTCGGTATTAGTAGTATAAATAACGTTGCGATCGCTAGCCTCCGTTCCTCGCCATTCGAGAGATTTGGCTTCTACGGGTAAGGGTAACTGTAATTTTAAAATTAACTTATTGACGCGAGCGCAGGCGATTTGATAGGCTCGCTCGTAGTCTGTATCGGGGACGCGCAGGTCGGCATAGGCGATCGCCCAAATTTTGCGTTTTACCTGATCGAAAACGATTAAATTGTCTACTTGCATCCATACCCCATCGGGTAAGTCATCGTCAGTAGCAGGATAGACTGGAACTCTAGGTTCGATCCAACGTATGAGTTCGTATCCCCAAACTCCAAACAGTCCACCAATACCAGGAGGTAACTGAGGTAATTTTACGGGTTGAATCGATTCGAGGCAGCTAGCTAAAATTTCTAGAGGGTTGTCTGTAAAGCGGTTGACCTTGCCATTGCGATAAGTCTGAAAGGTAGTTTCCCCTCTAGCTTCTAATACCCAAACGGGATCGCAACCGAGGAAGCTGTAGCGTCCGAGTTTTTCTCCTCCTTCTACCGACTCGAGGAGAAAGCTGTAGGGTTGCCCCGCACAAACTTTATACCAGGCTGAGACTGGAGTTTCCAAGTCTGCTACCAACTCTTGGTATACAGGAATAAAGTTACCTTGTTGCGATAATTGAGAAAACAGAGTTAAATCGGGAAAGATCATTCAACGAGGTCGAGAATAAAAATACTAAAAAACACTAATTGATTGGGAAATTTAGCACAGATTACTTTGCCATGACACGGACAAAGCCTACTGCCATCGACAAAGAAACCGCAACGTAATTGTCGCTGGAGAAGAAAGAAAAAATTAGCCGTCATTGCAGCTAATTTTTCCGTCTATTCTCTTCCTATAGTTTTGCCTATTTCTGTGTTACACGTCGTAAGGTGCTTTACCAGAAAACTTCAAAGTAGATGGTTGAGGATTTTTACCAATGCTGCGGTCTATTTTACCATTATATTCTCTTCCCTCATTGACTTTTTCGGGAAAAACGCCATCGGCAGGATGTAAATATTGCATTTCGCCGTTAGGAAAAATACGATAGATTTTGTAATCTTGAATTTTAGGTTTGAAGTTAGTTCTCAACTGCGCACCTAAAGCTAAACATTGTTCTTTGCGTGCTAAATATAGCAGGTTTTCACCTTCATGCATGGTTGCCGCGCCACCGGTGGGCATTTCAAACACCTGTTCTTTAGGGCTGGTCCAGGTAATCGCATATCTTTCCTCGACAAATGCACTAGTGAGTAAGCCACCAGTACTGCCGCCAAATTTAGGTGTTTGACCTGAAAGACTAGTTTGTAGTTGTTCTGCCATTTTAAAAAAGCCTCATAAAAGGTATTTACGGCATCCTATCACTGAGTCATTGGCAATTTTCTGAGTTGTCAAGAACTGTAACAGTTTTCTAGTTTTCTCAGATTGCTCTTTTGAGCTTTATGTAAAAAAATTATCTCTTTTTGCGACGTTTTGGGGATCTTTTCGAGGGGGAATTAGTAGATGGTGCTTGTTTATTCACAAAATTACTGGTTTTATCTGCAATAGGAATCGTAAAGTGAAATTCACTACCTTGGTTTTTACCTAGTGATTCCGCCCAAATTTTGCCTCCCCAATTTTGGACGACTTGACGACAAATAGCCAGTCCCAAACCAGTACCTCCCGTACTACGGCGTAAAGCACCTTCTTCCTGATAAAAGCGATCGAACACGTTTTCCAAACGTTTGGGTTCGATACCTCTTCCTGTATCGGAGATGGTAACTTCTAAATTGCTGCTACCATTACTTTTAACTTTGATGGTAATCGTGCCCTCGGCGTCGGTAAATTTGCAGGCGTTGTCTAACAATTTGGCTAAGACTTCTACTAGCCACTCGCCATCGGTTTGTACGAGGGGTAAATTTGTTGAAGCGAGATTGTTAATTTCTGGCAAGGCGCGATCGCTATTGCGGGCTTTGACATTGCTAATTGCTAATTCAATACATTCAACTATGGATAGAGTTTCTAGATTCCATTCTACTCTTCCACTTTCCAAGCGAGATAGGGTCAAAAAATCTTGGACTAAATTACGTAACCGTTCAGCATCTTCTAAGGCAGTGTCGAGCATTACCTGACGTAGTTCGGGCTCCATATCTGGTTCTGCTGCTAAACTTTCTAAACAGACTTGAATAGTAGATAAAGGGGTACGCAATTCGTGTCCTGTGATCGCAACCAAATTGGAACGAGTACGGTCTAAAGCTTCAAGTTGTTCGTTAAGATCTTCTAAATTGGCATATGCTTCTGCCTGAATTAGAGCTATGCCCACTTGTGTGGCGATCGCATCTACTAAGGAGAGGTCTTCTTCCTTCCAGACGACGGGGCTGCTGTAACAATGGTGTAACTCAATGGCTCCTAAGAGCCGCTCTTGGTAGAAAATAGGAACTAACACCCAGGAAACAATCTCGTAATTTTCGACGACGTTTTGGATGAACTCTCCCGTTCCTCGTTCCCATGCTTGCTGCGTCAAGCGAATATCCTCTCGGGTATTATCGACACTGACCGTTTTGCGCTTAGCGATCGCTTCTTCAAACAAAGGATTATTCTTTAACTGCCAAATTTTTCCCTGAATCGATTTAATCCCTTGGTTGACAAATTCGTGCTCGATCCTCGCTACGTTGTCCGTTTCCCGACAGCGATAGATAATACACCGACAAATTGCCAATTCTTCGCCTAACTTTTGTACCGCTACCTCCAAAATTTCTGACGTATCGAGCGAACGCCTGACGGCATCGATTACCGAATTGAGCAACCGCTCTTTTTGCTGTTTGGCGGCGAGAGATTTGTTAGCTTTGAGTAATTTGTACTGTCCAGCCTGAAGATAAGTTACCAATCTTTGTACGAAAGGATCGGGGTTGGTGATGGGAGAATCAGACACCAGACCAGTCTTGGCTGTTGTTAGCTCCTCTGTAGGCGCTGAGAGATACAGTCGATAGGCAAGGTCGATTTTTGCCTGAAGTTCGGGGCGATAAGTCGCAATGCGATCGAGTAGAATTGAAGCTGCTTTGATACTAACTTGGCGGTCGAACGTCCAAATACCTTCAAAACGTCGTTCGCTATCGATTAATGAATCGGAGGTTTGTTCGTCATTAGATGCAGTTTTTTCATGACAGATTAAACAGGCTGTATAGCGATCGCCGATAATTACCAGATGCCATTCTGCGGCTAAAGCATCTGTCGGTTCGAAAGCAATAGTTTCATAAACATCGGAACAATTCTTGAATTCTGCTTCTGGTGCTGCTAACACGTATACTTGGTCGGATTTACTAGCGATCCGCCGATAGCGGTGAGCTTCTTGACGATAAAAGCGTTCTCGCTGAAAACTGGCAATTATGAGCGGTGCATCTGAATCTGTTAACACCAAATCTTCCATGGCGTGAGATAAGGCAGTTAGAGATGACTTAAAATACATTTGCGGTCGACAGCGATCGCACCATTGCAGCAGTTGAGCTACTACAGAGTTAGAAATGCCCATTTATAAATCTTCAATCAATAAACTCGCGCATTTTGATGACGAAAATTTCTCGCCAGGGTCATTTGCTAATCGATAGCTTTGACCATCAAACTATCTAGCAGCCTTCCCTAAAAACATCCTATCAAGTAACTTGCTCTTGAGAGTTCGGAAAAACTTTTCTTGCTCTCGAACTCAATCGCTCAATATTTTGACCGCGATCGCCTCGAAGCTAACTAAGCCTTAAAATTTATCTTGTCTATATTGTCGAGATTTTATTTAGTCGCTCCCATTGGTAATGCGATCGCTCCATTGTCTAGATTGAATTCATCGATGTTAGCATCGATTGAGATCGAAATGTGGATCAATCCTATTTACTCTCATTATTAGAATATGCTGATTCGACAACTCGAACGACCCGTTAGTTTACTGTGCAGACTGGGCATTTTAGGAGTTACATTACTATCGATTCTCGGACTCAACGGCTAGATTCACTATCTGGAACTACTGTTCCACTTCCAAATGCAGTATTTTGCAGTGTTTAGTCATCCAGACTAGTTTTATTCCCAGCCTATTTCTTTAATTGCCACTAATCCTACTACCTCTAATTGCCGACTTAAAATTAATTAAAGCTTATTTTGCCAACAGGTAACTTTACGACCGAACTCAAAACTCAAAAGTCAATTTAAGTCTCAGATACTTCAGCGCAAAACATAACATGACGGGGAACGACCAATTTTTAATCCTAATTGCGAATGTGCTGCAATCTGGGGTCTGTTGTAACCTTTAGTCGATCTCTAACTTAAGTATAATTAAATACCCCCAAGGGAATTTGAATCCCTGTCGCCTCCGTGAAAGGGAGGTGTCCTAGGCCACTAGACGATGGGGGCTGGAAGTCTAATTGTCTGGTCAAAAAACCAGCAACGTTTTTAAGTGTAGCTATTAATTAAATATCTGTCAACTTTAGATTAAATTTAACGAATGCCCCGTTGCCACTGTTTGAAACGCTGTTGAGCGACTGGATCGAGAGTATTGAATAAAAGTCGCCCTGACGATCGCTTTGAGGTTTGTTTTTTCTTGCTGGTTTGGCTAACTGCTTTTGCTACTTCTCCTGCTAACACTCTAGCCGAACGCCACTCTGCACCATAGCCGACTGCAGTTAACTGCTGGGCGCGATCACTAGTCGCGACGATCAATCTCGAACACGATTGGCGATCTTGAGTTTTTTCAAACACAGCGCAATACTTTTCGATATAGGTATCGGCAGTCTCGGCAAAAGCTGTATAGTGAACCGATAACAAAGAACTATATTCCTCACTAGTGCGGGGGTTTCTTTGATAGTGAGCGTCGAAGACTATTTTAGTTCGGTAGGCAACTGTCGCAGCATAGTTAATCAAATATTCGATCAATTGCTGGCGAGCCACCTCCAATCCGTCGCGATCGCGGCTTCTTTTTAAATCTGGCCAATGACCGATAATGTTATAGCCATCTACCAGCAGTAGTGCCTGATAAGGTGAGGAAAGCATTTTAATTGAATGTTACGAACGGGGCATTTTGTTTGTTGTTACTATTTTAAGCAAAATCCTTAACAAAAATTTAAAGTAATTGCTTAGTTTTTCGCCATTAAACGCTGTTTGAGAAGTTGCGGTTCTCCCCGAGCGACAACTTTGCCTCCCTCTAATAAAAATGCTCCGTCACAATAATTTAGTTCTTCCAAACGGTGAGTCACCCATAAGGCAGTTAACTCACGATTTTCCACCAAACTCCTAACTTGTTTGACTAGTTCTAGTTGAGTGTCGGGATCTAAAAGAGCAGTAGGCTCGTCAAATAAAATAACTTTACAGTGACGGGCGATTGCTCCGGCAATGGCGATCCGCTGCTTTTGTCCGCCACTCAAAGCATAAATCGGTCGTCGTTCTAGACCTTGTAAGTTAACCGCACTGAGAGCTTCTTTAACGCGCTCGCGTACTTGAGCCAAAGATAAATTTTCTTTAACCAGACCAAAAGCAATATCTGCGCCTACTGTCGGCATGACTAGTTGATGATCGGGATTTTGAAACACAAAACCTATGGGCGAACCAACAGTAATCGTTCCCGAATCAGCACTCAACAAATTAGCTATTAATCTCAGTAGAGTTGATTTCCCACTGCCATTATTACCCAGCAACATCCAAAACTGCCCTTCAGGAACTTGCAAAGAGCAGGAATTGAGTATGGCAGCATCAGCAGACCAACTAAAATAAAGTTCTCGTACGTCAATAGCCAGAGACTCGACCGAATTCGATTTTACCGGCTGGTTCATTCTTGAATCGCAGCAAAGAAACCCGGTACTCGACCTTCTGCCATACTGCCCGACTTTTTATTAATACTTACCGCGCAAATGCGATCGGTTTTAATCGTGACTTTTTTACTTTCTTCTTTCTCGCAGGTAAGCTCGAATAATTCTAGATCCTCAGAGTGCATCGCCTTAAGTAGCTCTTGGTATAGAGCTTCGGCAGCTTCAGCTTCTTTGCGCTGTACTGACACTGGCAAAGGGATATCTTGCAAAATTACGTCAATGGTAAACATGAACTCTCTTCATAAAATTTCATTTCAATAGTTAGATTATCTTCTAGATTTGCCCAAATCCCAACCTATCTATTGATAGCTCTCAGCCAAATTTTAGTATGATTTAAGATTTTCCCTGGAAATAATTAAAAATTTCTTATAATATGTACGATATAAAGAAAAGTAAATTTTTCTCACAATTAGCCTACTAAATTATTTATTGCCGCTCGAGCAAATTAAGTAGCAAGGCTGTAATAATTTTAAACATAGTAGTTAAATATTCGGAGATTAGAAAATATGACAATAGCAGTAGGACGCGCGCCAGCGTCGCGAGGATGGTTCGACATCATCGACGACTGGCTCAAGCGCGATCGCTTCGTGTTCATTGGCTGGTCGGGAATCTTGCTCTTCCCCTGCGCCTACATGGCACTAGGAGGCTGGCTCACCGGTACCACCTTCGTAACTTCCTGGTATACCCACGGCTTAGCCAGTTCCTATCTCGAAGGCTGTAACTTTCTGACCGTAGCCGTATCCACCCCAGCAGACAGTATGGGACACTCCCTACTCTTTCTCTGGGGACCAGAAGCCAACTGGGACTTCGCCCGTTGGTGTCAAATCGGCGGCTTGTGGACATTTACCGCGCTGCACGGCGCCTTCGGACTGATCGGCTTCATGTTGCGTCAGTTTGAAATATCCCGTCTGGTAGGAATCAGACCCTACAACGCCATCGCCTTTAGTGCGCCGATAGCCGTATTCGTCTCGGTGTTCTTACTCTATCCCCTGGGGCAATCGAGCTGGTTTTTCGCACCCAGCTTTGGAGTAGCGGGAATCTTCCGCTTTATCCTATTCGTCCAAGGATTCCACAACTTCACCCTCAACCCCTTCCACATGATGGGAGTAGCGGGGGTCTTAGGAGGAGCACTATTATGTGCGATTCACGGTGCCACGGTAGAAAACACCCTGTTTGAAGACGGAGATGGCTCCAATACCTTCCGAGCCTTCGAGCCGACCCAATCAGAAGAAACCTACAGTATGGTGACAGCCAACCGCTTCTGGTCGCAGATCTTCGGCATCGCCTTTTCCAACAAACGCTGGCTACACTTCTTCATGTTGTTCGTACCGGTAACGGGATTGTGGATGGCGAGCATCGGCATCATCGGCATTGCCCTCAACCTGAGAGCCTATGACTTTGTCTCTCAAGAGTTGAGAGCGGCAGAAGACCCAGAATTTGAAACTTTCTACACCAAAAACATCCTGCTCAACGAAGGTCTCAGAGCATGGATGGCAAAACAAGACCAACCACATCAACGATTTGAATTCCCAGAGGAGGTACTACCACGCGGTAACGCTCTCTAAAAGTCGGAGTTCATCACGACATAATTTAGTTTAATTAGGCTACTAGCCCCTCTTATTGAAAGAGAGGGGCTTATTTGTTCGATGGAAACTAGTCCTAGGTTGCACGACCAAAGCTGCTCTGGGTGACGATTGCTATAGTTAGATACTTGAATACCCCTAGTTTTGGTAAGATGAAACCAAAATTTATTATTAATCAACATATAAAACAGGATAAATAGTTAGTCGTGCCAAAGCCAAAAGCCGGCATTATTTACAACGATATCAAACCTATAGCTTGTAAAGTTGCTTCAGAAATTCAAGCTAAACTTACCGAACGTGGATGGGAAGCACTTATGGCAACTGGGGCGGGAGGTATACTCGAGTATTCTGGTCCTGGTAGTCCAATCTGCCATACTCGAATCGAACAGTTAACACCACCAAACTTCGATCGCAGTTTAGCTTTCGCTATCGTCTTGGGCGGTGACGGAACTGTTTTATCTGCTTTTCGACAACTGGCTCCTTGCGGCATTCCACTTTTGACCGTTAATACTGGACATATGGGGTTTTTGACCGAAACCTATCTCAATAATTTACCACAGGCATTAGAAAAGCTACTCGAGCAAGATTACGAGATCGAGGAGCGGACGATGCTAGCAGTCAGAGTATATCGCCATGAGGCTTTGCTGTGGGAAGCTTTGAGCTTAAACGAAATGGTCTTGCATCGCGAGCCTTTAACCAGTATGTGTCATTTTGAAATTCAAATTGGCAGTCATGCTCCCGTAGATATTGCCGCCGATGGGATTATTGTTTCTACTCCTACAGGTTCTACAGCCTATTCTCTCAGTGCAGGTGGAGCGGTGGTAACTCCAGAAGTTCCCGTGCTACAATTAGCACCAATTTGCCCTCATTCTCTAGCATCTCGTACTCTAGTATTTAGCGATCGCGACTCAGTTAATCTGTTTCCTGCTACTCCCTATCGAATGGTAATGGTAGTAGATGGTAATGGAGGCTGTTATATCTTGCCCCACGACCGCATTAACATTGAAAAATCAGTTTACAAAGCCCGTTTTATTCGCTTGCGACCGCCGGAATTTTTTCGCATTCTTAGAGAAAAACTGGGTTGGGGTTTACCTCATATTGCCAAGCCAACTTCAGTGGAACTTCCCTAGTCCGGGAGCGGTCAGAGCAAAATGTTTAGTGTAAAGAGAATTTTGATATGGTAACTAGCAAGATGGCAACCGATGCTAATTCAGCTATTTTATTGCTAACAGATAATATATTTGCTCGACAGGCAAGCCTAGATTTACAAGCCGCAGGCTACTCTACCACAGTCGACAGAGTAGAGAAGGGTTGGCAGCAATTGAGCGAGCTGAGTCCAGCTATGGTAGTTTTAGATAAATCTTGGACTGGCAAATTGGGTTTGAACTTTTGCCATCAGTTGAGAAGTTCGGGTAACCGCATTCCTATATTAATGTTGATAGACAAAGAGACAGTAGAAGAACGTGTAGCCTGTTTGGAAGCGGGAGCAGACGACTATTTATTAAAACCCTACAAAAAAGAAGCATTACTAAAGCTAATTTATCTCTATTTACAGCCAGTAGTTGACGTTAGAGAACAACTTCGTTTTGGCAAATTAATTTTAGATTTGGCGACACGACAAGCAATTATCAATGGTATTGCGATCGATCTAACAATGAAAGAGTTTGAATTGCTGAAATATTTGATGTCTAATCCTGGTAAAGTGCTAACTAGAGATGAAATTATTGAAAATGTCTGGGGTTACGATTATCGAGGCGAATCAAACGTAATTGAAGTTTATATTCGATATCTACGACTCAAAATTGAAACTAAAGAGCAAAAAAGATTAATTCAAACTGTTAGGGGAGTGGGTTACGTACTGAGAGAATCATAAATACCCCGACCACGAGTGCCGTTTAAATCGATTAAATATATGAATTTAAAAATTGGTTTGGGGATTTTATTATTAATTTCAATCTCAAGTTGTTATAATATCTCATCGCTTACTGCCAGTTTAAAGCACATTGATGGCTCGCGACGGCGAGACTCCCTCGCCATGTCCAATCGCTATGTTGCTAGTGCTTCTGAATCTAATCTCGAGGGTCAAATGCTAGAAATCTCCGCTCGAGCTAAAATTGCCGGCGAAGTTGTAAACTTAGAAGTTGCTAGAACTCCCCAACAGCAAGCAATAGGCTTGATGTTTCGTCAATCTCTTCCCAGCGATCGCGGAATGTTATTTCCTTTTGAGTCGCCGCGAGTTGCTCGTTTCTGGATGAAAAATGTAGCAATTCCCCTGGATATGATTTTTATCAAGGATGGCAAAGTTGTAGACATTGCAGTAAATGTTCCTCCTTGTCAGAATGAACCCTGTCCGACTTATGGTCCCGATACTTTGGTGAATGGAGTAATCGAATTGAAAGGTGGCAGAACTGAGGAATTAGGATTGAAAAGTGGAGATAGTCTTGAAATTGAATGGTTCGAGCTTCAATAATCCAACTCGACGTGCTTGCTGAGAGTTTTTCCGTGAGTTTGCGGAACGAGCTCTATTTGCTTAGCAAACCTAAAATTTAGACTAACTATACGAAGAAACCCTCCCGCCAAGCCTCCTCAAAACGCCACGGTAGTAGCGATTAGCAACTAACAAAATTATTCTCCACAATTATTGGGAAATAGTATACACTGTCACAAATTATTTCCCCGTATGAATACGGAGACGACGAGTCATCAGCGATCGAATTTAAAGAGTATATCAGTTGACAGAGTGGAAAACCGCTCAAAAAGTATTATGTTTTTTATATAAAATTATGTAAATTTACTTAAAGTTTTATGCCATGGCAAAGATTCATATATATTCATAATCGACTAAAAATAAATTAAATAAGTATGTTTGATGGCAATTGTCACTAACGACTTTAACTATTGGTGATTTTAGTCACTGGCAATCAGTAGTTTTTCTCAAACAATAGTTAAAACTGCATTTATTCAGAAATTAGAACCATATCTTATTAATAGACAATTAATAGACAATCCACTCCATCTGCAAATCAAACGGTAATAGTTTTTACAGGGCGACTTAAATGAAACCTACTATATATGCTAAATTTATCAAATTTTTGACTGAGGAATTAGCTTTATCTACCGATTCGATCGAGGTAGTAAAGCGTACTGTAGAGCAAAATCATGCTCCCATACCTATGATTTTATGGCAATATGGCTTAGTTACCTTGGAAGAGCTAGACCGTATTTATGATTGGTTAGAAGGCAAAGCTAGAACCGATACTAGTTATTAAGCTAAAAATTCTAGTTCGTACGACGAACATATGCGATCGGACATAATGGAAATCGAGCCTTGCAAAAATTGAGAAGGTTTGAAATATTGCAATATATTGTTGCCAAAATCGAATGCTGGACTTAGTTAGTTTGGGCTTAATAGAGTTAATCGATATTTTGAGCAGTCCGACTCCTTTAGAGCCTTTACCTTCTATAGCTTGGGAAAAAACGGCTATATTTAATTTACCTTTGAATGGTCGTAGTGCCCTCGTCGATCGCACGATTGAAGCTTACCTAAAAAGTTTGGCAGAGGGAGGCAGCGAGCTCGAACGACAAGGACTTTGGCTACAAACGGATTGGGAAAAAATAGCCGACAATCAAGGCACTGTTCCGGTGACTGCAGCTTCTCTAACTAAAATTGCCACGATGCTAGCTGCTTTAGATAAATGGGGGGCAAATCATCAGTTTGAAACCAAAATTTATGCTACGGGTGCGCTAGATCGGGGAACTTTAGCAGGAGATTTAATTATTGAAGGGGATGGAGATCCCTTTTTGGTTTGGGAAGAAGCGATCGCTTTAGGAAACGCTCTCAACGATCTAGGTATTAACGAAGTAGCAGGAAATCTGATAGTTACGAACAGTTTTTATCTAAATTATGAGTCTAATTCTCAAACTGCAGGAGAATTACTCCAACAAGCTTTAAATAGCCGTCTTTGGACTGATGAAGTTACTCGACAATATCTTACCCTGCCCGATGGCACACCACGCCCCCAATTGGAGATGGCGGGTAAAGTAAAACTAAAGCGGCAAATTCCTGATTTTTCCCGACTATTATTACGCCATCAATCTCTGCCTCTAAAAGAAATTCTCAAGCAGATGAATATCTACAGTAATAACAACATGGCGCAAATCTTAGCAGATTCGGCAGGAGGTGCCAGCCAAGTAGCTCGGGATGCAGCACGCTTAGCAAGAGTGCCTCAAACAGAAATTCAGTTAACTAATGGCTCTGGGTTGGGAGTTGACAATCGAATTTCTCCCCGCGCCGTTTGTCAGATGCTAAGCGCGATCGCTCGTAATTTAGAGTCTGATGCCTTAAGTTTAAGCGATGTTTTTCCTGTTGCCGGTAGAGATTTAGCAGGAACGATAGCTAACCGCAACCTACCTCGAGGTACGAGTCTTAAAACTGGCACTCTAGCCAGAGTAAGTGCTCTAGCAGGAGTCATTCCCACCAGCGATCGCGGTTCGATTTGGTTTGCTATTATCAATCAAGGCGATCGCCTCGAAGATTTTCGCGCCTCTCAAGATCGATTGCTACAAAACTTGGTACAGTATTGGCAACTAGAGCGAGAAGCACCCCAAGTTACTTATAGTGACTGGTACTTAGGAGATCCCGGCCGTAATTCATACGGTTTTGACTAGAGAAGCAGAAAGAGCATTTTTACAGCAGTTTTCGCTTGGGTAGTCCACATCTCGATCTGAAGCAGGAAGCAGAAGAATAAAAGTCGATCGGTCATGTTTTATTTAACTGAAAAGCCCAGTAAGTGGCGACTAGTTAGTACTTAGTAAGTTTTACCCAACTAACCACTAACCACGATTCACTATCTAATATTTTTTGCCTTTTGGCTTCTTTGCCTTACATTCTCTCTAAAACCTCAATTCCCAGTAAAGATAAACCTAATTTCAGAGTGCGAGCGGTTAAATCTGCCAGTAACAGACGAGAAGTAAGTTGCGGTTCTGACGAGTTTAAAATTGGGCAATTTTCGTAGAATTTATTAAACTTTTGGCTGAGTTCGAATAAATACTGACAGATTCGATTGGGTAGTAAATTTGCTTCTACTTCCTTAATAACTTCTTCAAATTGTAAAAGATGTTTGGCAAGTACTAATTCTGCTTCCTCTGTCAAAACAATTTGGCGCTCGCTTTCTAACTGTTGAAAGTTAATATTGCCTTTACGACTAATCCCTTGAGGTCTGACATAAGCATAAAGCAAATATGGTGCGGTATTGCCTTTGAGATCGAGCATTTTATCGTAGTCGAATTTATAATCGGAAGTGCGATTTTGACTGAGATCGGCATATTTGACCGCACTTATGCCTACTGTTTGGGAAACTCGACTGATAAATTCTTCAGATTCGGTTCTTTGTTCTTCTTTTAATCTGGTTTCTAAATCCTTACGGGCGCGGTTAATTGCTTCTGCCAATAATTCTTTTAATTTTATAGTCTCTCCGGAGCGGGTTTTTAATTTTTTACCCTCTTTTCCCAATACCAAACCAAAGGGTACGTGAACTGCTTCTACTGTTTCTGGTAAAATTCCCGCTTTCCTCGCTACTTGAAAAACTGCAGCAAAATGACTGGCTTGTCCGGCATCGGTAACATAGATAATGCGATCTGCCCCATCTTCTTTGATGCGATATTTTAAAGCAGCTAAATCGGTAGTGGCATAGTTAAAACCCCCATCGGATTTTTGTACGATTAGAGGCAAGGGATCGCCGTCTTTGTTGGTAAATCCTTCTAGAAAAACACACTTAGCACCCTCGCTTTCTTCGAGTAAATTTTCTGCCTCTAATCGAGCGACTATATCTGGCAGTAAAGGATTATAAAAAGATTCCCCTCGTTCGATGATTTTGATATCTAATAAGTCGTAAATAAACTGAAATTCGCGGCGTGACTGATCGCAAATTAGCTGCCAGGCATGACGACTATCTTCGGCACCAGCCTGTAATTTAACTACCTCTTGTCTGGCTGTTTCTTTAAATTCTGGATCTCGATCGAAACGTACTTTGGCTTTTTTATATAGCGACACCAAATCTCCGATTTCTAAAGCATCTGCAGTAGTCAAAGCTTCGGGATAAGTCTCTCTGAGATAGGCAATTAGCATCCCAAACTGAGTTCCCCAGTCACCCACATGATTGAGACGTAATACTCGATGTCCTCGAAATTCTAAAATACGAGCGATCGCATCGCCGATAATCGTCGAGCGCAAGTGTCCGACGTGCATTTCTTTGGCAATATTGGGACTAGAGAAGTCTACCACCACATTCTGGGGCGATACTGGCTCGATCCCCAGGCGATTGCTGCTTTGAATCTCGCTTAACCGTTCGGCGAGATAGCTAGGCTTAACGGTAAAGTTAATAAAACCAGCACCAGCGATGGTAGGGGTTTCGCAGATAGTATCTGCATTCAAACAATCGATTATCGACTGAGCAATTTCTCTCGGCGACTGCTTGAGTTTTTTAGCCAGAGACAAAGCTACATTAGATTGATAATCGCCAAATTTGGGATTACTGGCAGGGGTAACCAAAGGATCGGTGTCGGCGAATTTCGACCCAAAAGCGGCGACTAAAGCTCCACTGACCGAATTTTTAAGCTGTTTTAGTATGGATGTCATGGTATCGAGGACGGGGAATTGAGATGCTTACTATAAATAAATATAGATAATTAATCTAGCGCATCCAAACCATCGAGGCGATCGCAACGGCAGCAATTTTCGTTAATACTTAATCTGTAAATAACTCACCACGCATTACGGTAACTGCTCGTCCGCCTAGAATAACGCGCTCGCCACCACTATATTTAACTTTGACTAAACCACCACGACTAGAGGCTTGATAGGCTAAAAATTCATCTTTACCCATGCGAGCGCGCCAAAAGGGAGCCAGACAACAATGAGCCGCACCAGTAACGGGATCTTCATCGATGCCCAAACCAGGAGCAAAAAAGCGCGAGATAAAATCATATTCCGAATTAGCTTCTGCTACGCTGGTGACGATGACGTTAGATATTGACAAGGTTTTAAGTAAAGCCAAATTGGGCTGTAAATTCCTCACTAAATCTGGCGATTCGACTTCTACTAAATAGCCGAGATAATTGGTCAAAGTTGTTTTGATAGGGATTTCTAAGGCTTTAGCTAACTCTGGTGGCGTTGCTACTGCTTGAGAAGGATTGGCGGGAAAATCTAGCTCGATCCAGTTGTTTCGGTAATTAGCAGTCAACAAACCACTTTTAGTATAAAAATCGATTGGGCGATCGCGCTTGTGATGAGCTTCAGTCCAAATTACGTGTGCGCTAGCCAAAGTTGTATGACCACATAAAGAGACTTCGGTCGTGGGAGTAAACCAACGCAGATGATAACCATCTCCCTCGGGACTTAAAAAGGCGGTTTCTGAGAGGTTCATTTCTCTGGCAACTAATTGCATCCACTCTTCAGGAACAGAGCAAGGTAAAATACAGACTGCGGCGGGATTTCCCCTAAAAGCGCGATCGCTAAAGGCATCGACTTGAATAATTGGTTGTTTCATTTAAAGTTTATTTATTAAATATTACATTACGAATAATCGCTCGATAGTAAATAATTGAAATCGACTCAATTGTTATAAAATTAAGCTATTACTAAAAAAAGAACTACTTGCGTTAGCACCAACGGCAAAATTCCAACCGGGTCCACAACAAAACTTGAGACTTTTAAATTATAAGTTGGCACGTAACAAATATAATAGAAACGAATAAATCCATACTCACATACTAATTACATAAATAAATCGTGAAACCCAACAACACTTCCTGTATATTTTCCTTTTTAGGATTGAGCTTAGCAACCAGCCCTTTTATTTTTAGCCTATTAGTCTTAAGAATTTTATTCGACATGCTTACAGATTTAGGCAAAACTAGCGAAGAGTTATTTCGCTCAGAGCGTCTGCCAATACTACATTTTTCCGAACTAAATCGCAATTAAAAAAGCAAACGGTAGTCAAAATAACTGTTTGACGAATGAAAAAAAGTAAGTCTTAAAATATTCAACCAGAGATTACTATCATGTCATATGGAAAAGTAGTCTCTGGGCATTAGTTATTAATGCCTAAATTTCTAACTTGTGGTTGTGATCGCTTCGTGTTCGATAACTCGACAAGGTTGCAATTCTACTGCTTAGTTTGAAAGTTAAGAGTTTAGCTCGATATATCTTTACTTTTCGCTCTAAATGACGATCGAGTATTTATTTGTGAAATTCAATTCTTAAGTTTAAATAATAAAAGCTACAGGCGCTTTGTAATTGACATTTCAATCGTGACAAATAAGATCCTAGCAAAGGTGTTCTATATATGAGTACGGTGTTACAAACTTCCCTATCAGAGATCGATCCTATTTCTCCTTCTCATCTACTGCTGCGTCATCGACAAAGACTAGTAGAAGATTTGTGGGAGAGAGTATTGCACTCTGAATGCGGTCAAGAAATGGTAAATTTGTTGCAAAAAATGCGCGCTCTTTCTTCTCCAGAAGGACTGGCAACAGATTTGCCAGAATCTTCAGTGCCCCGAATGATCGAACAACTATCTCTTGAAGATGCGATTCAGGCAGCTCGCGCTTTTGCTCTCTATTTTCAGTTAACGAATATCGTAGAACAGCACTACGAAAGGAAAGAACAGCAGCTTTCCCAACGCACTATCCTTAAGAAGTTAAAAGCTGAGACCAATGGCAATAACAATAGTCAGAGCGAGAGGACCGAAACTAGTGGAACTTTACCTCTAGTTTTAGGACCACAACATCGGGAAACTAGCGAGATCGAATCTCAAAACCATTTTTTTAATAGATCGGCTACGTTTAACTGGTTATTTCCCTATTTAAAGAAAATAAATATGCCGCCGATGATGTTGCAAAGGCTGTTAGACCAGTTAGACATCAGATTGGTATTTACCGCTCACCCTACCGAGATCGTACGTCACACGATTCGTAAAAAGCAGCGACGCATCTCCGGTATTTTGCAACAGCTAGATGCCGCTGAAGATGAAATGGCGGAAATGGGGTTTAGTGATTCTTGGGAAAGCGAAGAAGCAGTCGCGCGCTTGACTGAAGAAATTCGTTTATGGTGGCGCACCGACGAACTACATCAATTCAAGCCCAAAGTTTTAGATGAAGTAGACTACGCTCTGCACTACTTTCAAGAAGTATTATTTGACGTTCTGCCTCAACTAGCATCTCGCCTCAAACAGTCATTAGCTAGTTCTTTCCCTGGCTTAGTCTCTCCCACCCATAATTTTTGCTACTTTGGTTCTTGGGTAGGTGCCGATCGCGATGGCAATCCGTTCGTTACTCCCCAGGTTACTTGGGAAACTGCCTGTTACCAAAGAAGTATCGTTTTAGAAAAATATCTCAAGTCGGTCGAACAGCTGCGAGAATTACTCAGTCTATCTCTGCACTGGAGCGATGTTCTGCCCGATTTACTCGATTCTTTAGAACAAGACCGTCAGCAGCTACCGGAAATCTACGAACAGCTAGCAATTCGCTATCGTCAAGAACCCTATCGTCTCAAACTGACCTATATCGAACAAAGATTGAAAAATACCCGCGAGCGCAATCGATTTTTAGCTCAGAGCACGGGGAAACCATTTAAACCAGAACTAGATGGCGATTCGGTTTATCATTCGGGTGCCGAGTTTTTAGCCGAACTCAAGCTGATCCAGCAAAGTTTGGCAGCGACCAGCCTCCACTGCCGTGAATTAGATAACTTAATCTGTCAGGTAGAAGTTTACGGTTTTACTCTCACCGAACTCGATTTTCGCCAAGATTCTTCGCGTCATTGCGATGCGATCGCTGAAATCACCGAATATTTACAAATTTTACCCAAACCCTACGATCGGCTTTTAGAAGAGGAAAAGACCGCCTGGTTAGTTCGCGAACTGCAAACTCGTCGTCCCTTAATTCCTGCCGAAATGCCTTTTTCGGAGACGGCTTGCGAGACTATTGAAACCCTACGTCTGCTTCGTCAGCTCCAGCAAGAATTTGGCATTAGAATCTGTCAAACCTACATTATTAGCATGACTAATTTTGTCAGCGATGTTTTGGAAGTAATGCTGCTGGCTCAAGAAGCGGGACTCTACGATCCTGCTACGGGTAAAACTTCCGTCAGAATTGTGCCTCTGTTTGAAACTGTAGAAGATCTCAAACGAGCTCCTGCGGTAATGCGAGAGTTATTCGAACTGCCACTATATCGCGCTGCTCTAGCGGGAGGATATCAAAATTTACCGATGGCAGAACAACCAGAGGGAGAAATCCCCATTCCTTCTTTGGAGCCTACTGACTTACAAGAGGTAATGTTGGGCTACTCCGACAGTAATAAAGATTCGGGTTTTTTAAGCAGCAATTGGGAGATTCACAAAGCGCAAAAAGCTTTACAAAAAGTTGCCTCAGAATACGGTATCGCCCTACGGATATTTCACGGTCGAGGTGGTTCGGTCGGTCGTGGCGGCGGACCTGCATATGCAGCAATTTTGGCACAGCCGACAGATACCATTCAGGGCAGAATTAAAATTACCGAACAAGGAGAAGTGCTCGCTTCTAAATATTCTCTACCGGAACTTGCACTATACAATCTAGAAACTATTACCACTGCGGTGATTCAATCGAGTCTCTTGGGCAGCGGTTTCGATCGCGTCGAACCTTGGCATGAAGTCATGGAAGAACTAGGAGCGCGCTCGCGTTGCGTATATCGAGCTTTAATCTATGAACAGCCAGATTTTGTCGACTTCTTTCACTCCGTAACTCCAATTGACGTAATTAGCCAACTACAAATTGGTTCTCGTCCCTCCAAACGCCCAGGTAAAGGAGACGGGAAGAAAAAAGACATGAGTGGTCTGCGGGCGATTCCTTGGGTATTTAGCTGGACTCAAAGTCGTTTTCTGCTACCTGCTTGGTATGGTGTCGGGTCGGCACTACAAGAATTTCTCGACCAAGAACCCAAGAAAAATCTCGACCTACTACAGTATTTTTACGTTAAATGGCCGTTCTTTAGAATGGTTATTTCTAAGGTGGAAATGACTTTGGCAAAGGTCGATTTGCAGATGGCCGAACATTATGTCAATAAATTATCGCAACCAGAGGATTTGGAGCGGTTTAAAAAATTATTCGACCAAATTGCTCGAGAATACTATTTGACTAAAAATTTAATTCTTAAAATTAACGGTCAACAGCGTCTGCTCGATGGCGATCCCGAACTACAGCGCTCGATTCAGGTTCGCAATGGCACGATTCTACCTTTGGGTTTTTTACAGGTAGCTTTAATCGAACGGCTACGCCAACACGCTCGGTCGAATGCAGTTCATTTTCGCTTTAGCAAAGAAGAGTTACTGCGAGGTGCGATGTTAACTATCAATGGTATTGCCGCCGGAATGCGCAATACGGGTTAATTTTAGCCGCGATCGCAGCAATACGGAAACGAAGGACAAGAGGAAAAGGTAAGGATAGGTATTATCTCACCTTTTGCCTTTTGCCTTTGTTTTGACTTCTTAGATATCTAATGCCAAATCCCCAATCACTTATAAACTGGCAGCGTAAAATGAAAACAACTACCCCGTTCGCGAGAACTATCAACCCAAATTTGACCGTAGTGAGCGCGAACGATTTTACGACACCAAGCTAAACCCAAACCGTATCCTTCTTGCTTTTCATCCCGTTTTAAACGAAAGCTGCCTTCAAAAATGCTGTCCTGTTTCTCGACGGGAATTCCCGCACCAGTATCGCGAATACTGACCTGAATTTTTTGACTAGTGCGGTGCAAAACAGATAAAAAAATTTCTCCTCCCTCAGGAGTATATTTATTAGCATTGTCTAGCAAGTTAACCAGCAACTGCCGAATTAGTTCGCGATCGGCATATACTAAGGGTAAATCTTGAGGAATATCTTGTTTGAAAACTTGGGACTTTTGTCTAAATCGCTTTTGTAGTTGATTGTTCGCTTCTTCACACAACAATCTAATATCTAAGCGCCTGGGTTCTAGCTTTAACTTGCCATTAATGATGCAAGAGCTTTGAAGGAGATCGCCAATCATAGAATTCATAATCTGAAACTGTCGCTTCGCTTGCTTGAATAGTTGCGCTTTTAGTTGTTCGATCTTATCTTGCTGCTGTTGTCGGTCGGCTAGTTCGATAGTCTCTAACGCAATTGAGGCTGCAGTTAGGGGACTGCGTAAATCGTGAGCCAACATGGCAATGACTTGATCTTTAAAGCGCAATTGTGAGTTTAGTTCTTCTTTTTCCTGTTTTAAACGAAATATTTCGTCAGAAAGTTGAATTAATTCGGCAGAACAACTGAATGAATCGGATTCTGCTAACTCTGCTGGCAATTGCTCTTTTTTTGAAGTGCTATTGCTAGCTAATTGCCATTTCGTCAACCATTTTTTTAGCTGCTCGACTAAATTGCTTCCGGTCAGAGTTTGCCGGGGCGCAGGTGCAATTTTAACTAAAGCTGGAGTAGCTACTAATTTAAAATGTTCGACCAGATGAGGCTGCCTATTAATTTCAATTACATCTAATTTAAAATCAATACTAGGTCTCAAGCTTTCTAAATAGGCTTTAATTTGCCGAATGTTATTTGGGGACGAAGGTCGCTCGTCTACGAACAACAGTAATTGAAAAAACACTCTTTTGTAACTATAGCTTATTAGTTCATGATGGTAGGTTACGATAAGAATTGCATCGCTAGCTAGACAAACTGACTGATACAGTAATAGATCGATAGATCGGTTTACCTTGTAATATGCAAACTACAATAATATTGTTTAACAGAGTAGATCGTTAAGTACTAGTCCAACAACCTATAAGGCTTATAATAGCAGCACCGGTCGATTAAACTTTTTTAAAGTTCAATCTTAAGATATCATAAAGTTTACCCAGATTGCCTTAGCCTCTTAATTGAGAGATTTAGAAAAAAGTTGTGGAAATATAATCATGGCTCTTGGTTACCTTGCCCTCGTACTTCACGCTCATCTCCCGTTTGTAAGACATCCAGAGAGCGACTATGTTTTAGAAGAAGAATGGCTGTTTGAAGCTATTACAGAAACTTACGTTCCCTTGTTGCAAGTATTCGAAAGCTTAAAGCAGGATGGAATCGATTTTAAAATGACTATAAGCATGACACCTCCCTTGGTGTCTATGCTACGGGATCCTCTTTTGCAAGAGCGTTATGAAGCTCATTTAGCTTTACTGGAAGAGTTAGTCGCTAAAGAAATCGAGCACAATCAGCATAACGGTCACATACGCTATTTAGCTGAATTTTATGCTAATTCTTTCCGCAGTATTCGCCAAACCTGGGAAAAATACGACCGCGACTTAGTAACGGGATTTAAGCAGTTTCTCGATAGCAACAATTTAGACATTATCACCTGCGGCGCAACACACGGTTATCTTCCTCTAATGAAGATGTATCCCCAAGCCGTTTGGGCACAAATCAGGGTCGCCTGCGAACACTACGAACAAAACTTCGGTCGTCCTCCAAAAGGAATTTGGCTACCAGAATGTGCCTATTACGAAGGGCTAGAAAGAATGCTAGCCGATGCGGGCTTGCGTTACTTTTTAACCGACGGACATGGAATTTTATACGCCCGTCCTCGTCCTCGTTTTGGTTCTTACGCACCTATATATACTGAAACAGGAGTAGCGGCTTTTGGACGCGACCACGAATCATCTCAACAAGTTTGGTCATCTAAAGTTGGCTATCCAGGAGATATAGAGTATCGTGAATTTTATAAAGACTTAGGTTGGGAAGCAGAATACGAGTACATCAAACCCTACATTATGCCCAACGGTCAACGAAAAAATACGGGTATTAAATATCATAAAATCACCAGTCGCGATGGTGGTTTGTCGGAAAAAGCACTTTACGATCCCTATTGGGCGAGAGAGAAAGCTGCCGAGCATGCAGGCAACTTCATGTACAATCGGGAAAAACAGATTCAACATCTACAAGGGATGTTACAGCGTCCGCCAATCGTGGTTTCTCCCTATGATGCAGAATTATTCGGTCATTGGTGGTATGAGGGTCCTTGGTTTATCGACTATTTATTCCGCAAGAGTTGGTACGACCAAAATACTTATGAGATGACTCATCTATCCGACTATTTGCGTCGAGAGCCCACACAGCAAGTATGTCGCCCTTCACAATCGAGTTGGGGCTATAAAGGATTTCACGAATATTGGCTGAATGAAACCAATGCCTGGGTCTATCCTCATTTGCATAAAGCTACGGAAAGGATGATCGAACTGAGTAAGCACGAACCTGCCGACGAACTGGAATGGCGAGCTTTAAATCAGGCGGCTAGAGAATTGCTGCTAGCACAGTCTTCTGACTGGGCATTTATTATGCGTACGGGAACCATGGTACCTTATGCGGTACGACGGACGAGATCCCATTTACTGCGTTTTAATAAGCTTTACCGAGATATTCCTTTAGGCAAAATCGACTCTGGTTGGTTAGAAAAAGTTGAAAAAATCGATAATATTTTTCCCAAGATTAACTATCGAATTTACCGACCTCTTTAACATTTCAGTTGCTTACGAGCGACAATATTGAGCCTCCCTCTCTCGAACTGTACTTGGAGAGAGGGATTTTGGTTTCGTTTAAAAAACAGTTAATATTTTAAAACTAGACGATATTTAGGTTTACCGTTACGCAGCTTATCCATCGCTTCGTTAACGGGATCGAACGGATAAATTTCGGTAATAGGTTCGATGTCGTGACCAAGCATTTTAGCGACAGAAAAGGGGCTTTCCAAAGGACTAGCATTTAGAGATTTTTGACCGAGAATCAGAGGAAAAAGTTGGCTCGATATCGGCTTGGGGGCAACCCCAACAAAATGAAGTTTGCCTTTAGGTCATAATGCTGCAACATAGGTATCCCAGTCGAGATCGGCATTCACAGTCGCGAGAATTGACAAAGAACAGGCTTTAGTTCGCCTCCAGGTTCGTGAGCAGCATATGCTTCGATCATTAGTTGACAATCCTATTGACACATTCAAACTTGCTTTATGGTAAATCGAACCCGATAACATCGATTTAAAAATTTTTATTAGTTTTTAGAAAAATTCGGCGATTGGGTTGTAAACGAAGGGCAAAGCATGACAAAAACTAATCACTCTCGACAATTCTATGCCACATTGTTTTAGCCAGTTTGAGGAACTCGTTCGATTTGAGCATAACCACTAAATAAGAGCATCTTACCGGCGGTTTCTAGGCGATTCAAGCGTAGTTTGACCCCATCGAGATTAAAGCGGTCTAAATCTACCATTCTGTTGAGAATTTTACCTAAGGCAATAGTTAGTTGCTTAGAGACACCTCTAAGTTCTTCGGGTACGTCTTTTGGTTCGAATTGAGCGTTATCAAAAACAATGCGTCGGCGTTTGACAATTCCCAAGCTACAGCTAAGACTGACGGGAACTACGCGATCGCCCCAGCTAGCTTTAGCGATTAGCTTGATTCGATTGTTGGGAAGCAGTTGTAAATCAACATCCGAAAAAGAAACGGGTACACCTCCCGAGATCTCGGTTAAGCTTTCGATGGTTAGGTTTTCCAGACGCTTTCTGACTAACTCGGCTTCAAAAGATTTGTTGATATCTGCCTGAGATAGTTTAACTTGAGCGATCGCCTGAGTCGGTTGTTTGAGGGCGAGTTTTCCTTTGACCACCGAACCGAAATCGATCGACACGGTATCGGTTTCAAAAGACATTTCTTCGGTGCGAAACTGGCGACGGATTACCAATCCACGACCGCTCATTTTAAAACTGTCAATCGTACCCTGTAATAACTTACTGGACGGATTACAGCGAACTGCAACCTCCACAGATTCACTGCGAGTAAACAGGTGACGGATGGTATTACTAGCAACGGTATTTAGAAGATTTTCTCCCCAGTCGCCGCCTTTATCATTATTGAAACCGACAAAGCCACCAAACATAAAGTTATTAAATCGAGTTACTTTTTCTTTGTAACAAAATATTAACAAAATCGGCAATTGTTTTATTGCTCGTCGAGGGATAAAATCCAGTCTGCGATCGACTGATTGACTTCTTCAGGTATTTCGTCGTGTGGACAATGACCTGCTTTCAAATAATACTCCGTTAGTTGAGGATAATATTTTTTAAACTGTACTCCTCTAGCTCTAGCATTTATCCAGGGATCGCTCTCTCCCCAAAGCATTAACAAAGGACAGCGCATTTTAGCCAACAAAACATCGATTTTCTCTCCTTGAGGAGTTTTAAATACGGAATTAAATACTCTTGCCGCACCGATATCGCAGGAGGGACGATAGATATCTTCTACCAAGCTATCGGTAATAGCACTGGGATCGAGATAAACTTGCTTTAAAGTACGACGAATGATGCTAGGACGGCGTAGATATTGAAATAATAGATAGCTTGCCCAAGGCTGTAATAAAAGGGATCGCGTTGCTTGTCCCATGGCTTTTTGCCACAATGGTTTTTGAGCTTTGTCCGTAGTATCAGTAAAGGGACCGGCACTGTTGAGCAAAATTAAACCAGCTACCGACTGCTGATACTCGGCAGCAACAGACAGACAGGCATATCCTCCCAAAGAATTCCCCGCTAATATTGTCGATTTCCCGATAACCTCATCGATAAAGTCGTGAAGTTGTTCTCGCCAGAGGTTACCACTGTATTCTAAATCTGGTTTGGCAGAGCGTCCGAACCCGAGGAGATCGATCGCCCAAACTTCAAACTGCGATCGCAAACCCGCCAAGTTTTTGCGCCAGTGGTCGGTAGAAGCACCAAAACCATGAACTAAAAGTAGGGGTGGATTCTGCTGAGATTTCTCTCCAGCGCGGACATAATAAACTGAATGTCCCCGCCACTGCCAATAGTTGCCTGGTATCGAACTAGCCGTTGCCAGAGAAGTTGCTTGCATTGTTGCTAGAGATGATGATATTAAGTAATTTTAAGTTTATTGCTATCTTGTTTATATTAGCTCGAATTTGCTTGACGATCTTGGAAGGGATTGTCCTCAGCCGCGCTTTCGATTACCAAAATTACTTTTTATAATAGTAAAGTTAAGAAAAAAACGATCGCCATTGTATGGTCGATTTCGGTGTTAAAGCTTTAAAGTAGATTCGCTCGATAATTCAAACCTAGCTCGATTTTAAAGGAGAAAGTCGTGTCCGTTGGAACTTCTGTAATAGAGAAAAAAACTACTTCTACAGTTCGCAAACCAGCACCCCGTTATCGGGTTCTGCTACATAACGATGATTTTAATTCGATGGAGTATGTCGTGCAGACTCTAATGCACACAGTTGCAGGAATGACTCAACCTCAAGCGGTCAACATTATGATGGAAGCACATACTAATGGGGTAGGATTGGTAATTACCTGTGCTTTAGAACACGCAGAATTTTATCGTGAAACTCTATGTAATCACGGTTTGACCAGCACCATCGAACCAGACGAATAGACTATGGCAGCGCGATCCCACCCTCGTCATATGCTAGTGTCAACATCAAAGGATTAGGCGTTGCTGTAAGAGTAATCAAAATCTACAAGATCTTCAGTTTGGAATTCGCGACTAACTACTAACAAATATCCATCACGACCGTTTTTTATTCGCCATACCAAAAATTAAAACTCATTTGCAAAATCTAGCTAACCAACCCGCACTAGTAAGATTATCTATCTTCACTGGTGTTTTGTGTTGTTTATGGTTGCCATTAGCAATTCCCATATATTTGAGTTTGCAAGAAGATCCCAATCTGGCAGGTATTTTGGCGATGGCATTACTATTCCTCGAATTGCTGTTTTTGTGGCGGTTTTGGGGTAAATATCTGTATCGAGAGTCCAATATATTTGCCCGATATGGCTTGGTTGCAACTACTGCGAATTTACGAGAGTTTTTAAACGGTTTGGCAGTTGGTTTCTGTTTTTGCTTGAGTTTGTTTGTTGTAGAAGCACTTCTAGGCTGGATTAAGATCGTCCCTTCTGCTGAAATCAGTTTGGTCAAAGTTGTCAGTGAAGGTTTACTCAGTGCTTTGGGAATAGCTTTTGCCGAGGAATTGTTGTTTCGTGGTTGGTTATTAGATGAGTTGCGGCGAGATTACCAACTTAAAACTGTGATGTGGACTAGTGCTTTACTGTTTGCCCTGCTGCATTTTATCAAGCCTTTAACAGAAATTATTCGTACTCTGGTAACTTTTCCGGCATTAGTCATCTTGGGAATAGCTTTAGTCAAAGCCAAACGACGCTGTAAAAATCGCTTGGGGATGCCTATCGGTTTACACGCCGGTTTGGTTTGGGGTTACTATATCGTCAATGTCGGACAGCTAATCGAATACGACAATAAAGTTCCAGCCTGGATTACCGGAATTGACAATAATCCTATCGCTGGAGTGATGGGGTTAATATTTTTAGGTATTTTAAATTGGGCTATTAGTAGCGTTCGTTTTAAGTCAGAAATTTGAAGTCTTAGCAAAAGCTTTCGCAGTTGCGAGCCGCTTAAAAATAATAAATATTACGTGAGTTCGATAAAAACAGAAATTATTAGTCTCTTAACGAAATCATAATAGTTTCAGCTTACGAAAGAATCAGGCTTTAAGCCTCTGTCGAACTCACGTTAAATATTGGTTAGCAATCAAAAAAATTTTCTCAGTCTGAAATATTTAAAGATCTACTCGGCGGTTGATTAAATATTTTTTGCGTAAGTGATTACCACCGAATAAACCGCCACACAATAACAAACCTAATGTGGGAGAAAACTCGAAAGGTACTTCTCTTACCTCTCTTAGTAGTTTGGTATTAAGAGAAGCAGAAAAACTACTAACGCTCTCAGCTGGTTAGGTAAAAGCAGGATTGAGTGCGTCGTCAGCTTGACCGATGACTGGACCGATATCTCCTGAGCTGGTTTACTCTCCATCTTGATAGTATTCATCCACTACTGTTAAGCGAAAGTCGTCTGGGGATGCTTCCTCAAAGATAGGCAAACCATTGATGCGATCCGCTTGGAGCAAAGCATTCGCTTTAGCATTGACTAATAAACTGTTACAGGGAACATAATTGGGTAATTCATCTTGAGTTTTACCGTCACAACCATTATCGGTTCCATCAAGAGTTCGACGATCTTGAATACCATCTCCTGCTATATCGATAATAGTTTCGTACACTACATTTTCAATAGTGCCTTGAGTGTTACTGCCAGAACTAGTCTGACTTCCTATTTTATAACTACTAGGAGACCCAAAAAGAGTACCTAGCTCTGCTGCACCCCGATTCAGCGCCGCACCGATGTTGGTTCCCCCATCAAAAGGTCTAGACGTACTTAGAATGAGATTACCAAAATCTATAGCGTCCTGTGGAGTCTGCAATAAAAACCACTTATTGTCAGAACCATCGGTAATCATATTGGCTGGAGTTGTTGACCAATACTGAAAGCCAAAGACAATGCCGTTATCATATGAGGCGATCGCATCATGAAGGTCTGTATTGTTTATAAAAGCATTTGCATAGCCAGATCTAATGGTATTAAATTCCGCCGCATCAACACTACTAGAAACGTCACTCTGTAATAAAATTACTTTATCTACAGTATCGTTATCTCCAGAAAAGTCAACACCAAAAGCCAGTACGGGCGACGAGAGTAAAGAGCCAACTACAAGAGGACTTAAAAGAGCCGTAACTTTGCCTTTATTAAACACTATATAATTTTTTTTACTAGTTTTCGCTCTCTATAGTGGCACTGTGATTATTTTTTGCCGTCAGTTTGAATACTTAAATCTAGTTCTACTCTTTATTATTTTGAAGATAAGACTTAGTAGAGAATTATTAAGTATTTTTAGCTAGTTTAAACTACTGTTGTCCGACTTAAATGTTATTTTCGTACGGCGATCGCCCCAAGATTTTTTTACAGGCGATCGCCTAATATAAACGATACTGTACACTAACCAACTTTGGAATAGTTCTCGGCTTCGGAATTGGGTTTGGCAAAGATCATTCTTCCTGCCGATGTCTGTAAAGAAGAAGTTACCGTAACTTCTATTTCACCGCCCACATATTCGTTGCCTTCTTCCACTACTACCATCGTACCGTCTTCGAGATAGCCAATTCCCTGTTCTGGTTCTTTGCCTTCTTTAAGAATTTTTAGTTCGAGACTGTCACCTGGTAAATAAATTGGTCTTAGGGAACGGGCGAGATCGTTAACGTTGAGGATCGAAACTTTTTGTAAATTGGCAACCTTACTCAAGTTGTAGTCGTTGGTCAGTAGGGTAGCACCAATATCTTGCGCCAGATGAACCAACTTGGCATCTACCGTATCGATCTCTTCAAAGTCGACATTGCCGATAGTAATGCGATCGGGAAACTGTTCCTGCATCTGATTGAGAATATCTAAACCTCTACGTCCGCGAATTCGTTTTTGGGAACTACTGGCATCGGCGAGATTTTGCAGTTCTTGGAGAACGAAGCGAGGAATCAGAATTTGTCCTTCGAGAAAGCCAGTTTTAAGTAGTTCTTCGATTCTACCGTCGATAATACAGCTAGTATCGACAATTTTAGTGGAAATCGCTTCTAGGGTTCCTTCCGCTACCAACATTGTTTCAATGCTGTTGGGGTTGATCAATCTCAAAAAAGTACGTCCGTGAGTATCGGCTAAACTAATACCCAGATAGGAAAACATTACGCTACCGAGAATAGCAAAAGTGGGTTTAATAAAGCTCAGTTCTTTGGGAATGGGCAGCAAAAATAAAGGTGCTAACATCAAATTAGCTACTAATAAGCCTACAACTAAGCCGATCGCCCGAGTAATCAGAATTTCGATTCTAGTATTGCGAACCTGCTGTTCCAAACGGCGATAGGTAGTTTGAACTGCTACCCCCACTCCCAAACCAATCAGGGCGGCAAAGCCAGCAATGACAAAGCGCAAAGCTTCGACGTTGGATACTCCTTGTAAAATATCTTCTGGCAACAGTTGCAAACTATCTAAGCCAATGTTTACTGCTGCCACAATGCAAATGATAATTATGATGGCATCAACCATTGTTTTAGTTGAGATGAATAGATAATATGTTCTTCTTTACTGTAATAAATTTCAGCAATAGATCGAGCGAGTAAGCTTCGATTCTTAATATTAACTCTAGGCAGAAGTAGATTTAAACTAATTTAAGTGAAACCATGTTATTTTAAGGGTTGCAACAAATATTTAATGAAGCGAAATTTATCTTTAGTAAATGACAATTCCTCTATCGAACGCCAGCTAAAAATATTAATAGAAACAGTTCCTACAAACGCTTACATTCACATTCCTTTTTGTCGCCGACGCTGCTACTATTGCGACTTTCCCATTTCAGTAGTTGGAGATCGTCCTTCAAACCATGCCTCAACTTCGATCGCAGATTATCTTGAGGCTTTAACCACAGAAATTCAGCTAACTGCTAGTGAAAAACAACCTTTAAACACAATTTTTTTTGGTGGTGGTACCCCCTCAATTCTATCGGTAAAACAGTTAGCAGCAATTATTAATTGTCTCGATAAACAGTTTGAAATCGCTTCAGATGCAGAAATTTCGATGGAAATCGATCCCGGTACTTTCGATCGCCAACAACTTTTAGGATATCTGCAGGCAGGAGTAAACCGAATTAGTCTGGGAGTACAAACCTTTGAAGATCGCCTCTTGCAACTTTGCGGGCGTTCCCACTCGGTAAGGGATATTTTTGCGGCGATCGAGCTAATTAGACAAGCAGGAGTAAAAAATTTTAGTCTAGATTTGATTTCTGGTTTGCCGCATCAAAGCCTAGCACAGTGCCAATTAGCTCTAGAAACGGCGATTGCGATTAATCCCAATCACTTATCTTGCTACGACCTCGTTCTCGAACCAGTTACGGCTTTTGGAAAACAGTACCAGCCAGGAAAACAACCCCTTCCTAGTGATGAAACCGCCGCCGCAATGTATCGCCTCACTCAACAGACACTAACTGCGGCGGGATATGGACATTATGAAATATCTAACTATGCTCTAACTGGGTACCAATGTCGTCATAATCGAGTCTATTGGCAAAATCGCCCTTTTTACGGCTTTGGCATGGGTGCGGCTAGTTTTGTTGGCGGCAAAAGATTTACCCGTCCGCGCACTAGAAGAGAATACTATACTTGGGTCAACCAAGGGGCGATCGCCGATGTGTCTGTCATCTCAGCTACCGACTGGCTCTTAGAAACTCTAATGCTGGGTTTACGACTAGCTGAAGGAATCGATCTAACTCAATTCGATCGGCCTACTTTAAAAAAAATTGGAACTTGTCTCCAGCCTTATGGCGATCCCGGTTGGGTAGAATTAAGGGATAGCTGTGGCAATCAAATTACCCTTAACAGTAATAATTTAACGAGTTTAAATCCCAATCTCGAAACCAGATTGCGCTTAAGCGATCCCGAAGGATTTCTCTTTTCTAACACTATATTGAGCGATCTCTTTGAAGCTTTAGTTTGAAGCTTTAGTATAATAAACAATTTCTTAAACTAAAGTTATAGCTGTATAGACCTCTTGCACGAATCGCACATTAGCTATTTAAGAAAAAGGTTAAGGGGGAAAGGGAAACGGTAAAAGGTTGTTTTATTATTTTTTTAACCCTGACCCTTGTATCTTGAATTGAGGATCTTGAATCCTGATAGTTTAGAGAAAGTAGTAGACCGTCTTACCCTTGGTTAATTAAAACCGTGTTAAAGCTGGGTCACTACAATTTCTCTCTCCTCAAGCCAACTCAAACAATCGCCAGGGTATTGAAACCCGTATCTTTGCAAGGAAGAGTCAGATGAGCGAGAGTCAAAACGATTGTAAAATCTCACTAAAAGTGAAGCAAACTCATGAGTGAAACACAGTGGGTAGGAATAGCGGTGCGACCCCGCTGCGGTTTCAGGGCGCACCTGCGCCGAATCGCTTCATCTGTATTTAAAGAAGCGATTCGCTCCTGGCAGAGCCTGCTAGGGAACGCGCACCAAGACGATGTCTGTCAAAAATATCTTGATATCTATGTAGGTCCTGAAGGAAAACTATTTCAAGTAACAAATGATGAAGTAGGCATTAGCAAACTCGTTCCAACTCTGAGCAATATCCAGCCAGAGTTGATTGTACTTGAAGCAACGGGAGGAATGGAAATCGATGCAGCAATCAAACTGACTCCAGCAGGATTAGCCGTAGCCGTAATTAATCCCCGACAAGCTAAGGACACGGGTGCTGAGGTTGCCTCAGCACCGTGAGCTGTCCGTAGAGATTTCCCCCAAGCGACAGGACAATTAGCCAAAACGGATGCTATTGATGCTAAGGTATTAGCTCATTTTGCCGATGCTATTCGACCCGAAGTCAGAAAGATAAGCGATCGAGCCTCTCGTCAATTAGAAGATTTAGTACCACGCCGTCGCCAGATAAGCGATATGATTACTGCCGAAAAAAATCGTCGCCGAGGTAAGACTAATTCGGTCAAAGCCAGTATCGATGAACATATTGAATGGCTAGAGCAACAACTTAAATTAAAGAAATTGAATCACAACTTAAATCGGCGATCGCCATCAACGAAGACTGAAAGCAGAAACTAGATTTGTTAACTAGCGTACCTGGAATTGGGGAAGTCGTAGCTGTAACTCTTATTTCATCTTTACCAGAATTAGGTAAAATTTCCCATAACTCAATTTCTTATTTAGTTGGTGTTGCTCTTTTGAATAAAGATAGCGGCAATTTTCGTGGCAAACGAAGAATTTGGGGCGGGAGGGCTAAGATTCGCAGGGTAAGCTCATCTTATTTGGTATAAAATGTACTTGACAAAAGTAATCTTATACAATATTGGAGTTAATTGATGTTACCGGGGCAATTGTGACTATTGATGCCATGGGAACTCAAACTGAAATTGTGCCCTTAATTGGTGCTAAAAAAGCTGACTATATCTTGGCACTCAAAAGCAATCATCCCACTCTTCACCAAGAGGTCAAAAATTGGTTCGTTCGAGCCCGCGCCTCCAACTTTGAAGGCATTAAAGTCTCTCATGACCGTCGCGTGGAAAAAGGACATCATCGTACCGAAAAACTACTGGTTTGGGCTGTTCCTCTCTCCGAGTTTGGGGGTCTCTACCAACAAGAACAGTGGTCAGGTCTTCAAACTATTGTCATGGTGGAAAGAACCCGCCATCTCTGGAATCAAGTTACTCATGAACTCCAGTTTGATCTTTCTTCTCTACCCGCAGACCCTCAGAATCTTGGCAATGCAATTCGGACCCATTGGGGAATTGAAAACCAAGTCCATTGGTCTCTCGAGGTAACTTTTAGTGAGGATGACTGTCGCATTCGCTCAGGAAACGCACCTCGCAATTTCGCTCTCCTGAGACCCATGGCAGTTAATGCCTTGAATCTAGAGAATACTCTAGCGCGATCGCTGCGACAAAAAAGCAAGCGAGCATCTATGAATAATGATTATATGATGACTGTTCTACAATCCTTTTGTCAATAGGGTTTGAGATGCTCTTACCCTGTATCTATCAGTCTATTGATGACATTAAGAAAGCCTTCGAGCGATTATATAAATACATACCCCAACATCAGTTTAATCTGCGAGAAATTTGGATGCGCGGTAGTTTTTGGAATACGCGAGTAGCGGTTGCTTGGATAGACAACGCTACAGATCGCAGTGGGGAATCGGTTACTCGCCAAGGAATGAATTTTATTCGGATCGAGTGAGGAAAAGTTGTTGAAGAAAAAATTTACTGGACTAGCAACTGACCCTACTACATAAAAAAACATAAATAAACTTTACCAAATCAGGAGGTAAAAAAATCATGACTAACAATCCACTTTTTGAAATCGAAAATTTCGGACAAAGTATTTGGATGGATAATCTCAATCGCAGTCTGATTGAGTCTGGCGAATTAGATGAAACGATCGAAAAATATGGACTGAGAGGCATTACCTCCAATCCGACTATTTTTGAAAAAGCGATCGCTGGCAATCAAATTTACGATGCCGATATCGAAGCAGGCATTAAAGCTGGTAAGTCAGTCTCAGAGATCTATGAATCGCTAATTTTTGAAGATATTCGTAATGCTTGCGATCGTCTTCGCGAGATCTACGATCGAACCGAAGGACTCGATGGTTATGTCAGTATTGAAGTTTCACCTCACTTAGCTAGAGATACCCAAGGTACGGTAGAAGAGGCACTAAGATTTTATCGAGCCATCGATCGCGATAATGTAATGATTAAAATTCCTGGCACACCCGAAGGATTTCCTGCCGTAGAACGGGTAATCGCTCAGGGAATCAATGTTAACATTACCCTCTTGTTTTCGGTTGAAAGCTATGAAAATGCAGCCTGGGCATATATTCGCGGTTTAGAAGATCGCGTGGCTAAAAACCAAGCAATCGACAAGATTGCCTCCGTTGCCAGTTTCTTCTTGAGCCGCATCGACACTAAAATTGACGATCGCCTCGATGAGAAGCTCAAAAGCTCTGGTACGGAAAATTTAAGTGAAGAAGCGCGTATCGAGCAAATTAAGGGGAAAGTAGCAATTGCCAATGCTAAAGTAGCCTATCAAAAACATAAAGAAATTCTCAATAGCGAGCGCTGGAAAGCTTTAGCCGAGAAAGGGGCAAATGTACAACGACTTCTCTGGGCGAGTACTAGCACCAAAAATCCCAAATATAGCGATGTAATGTATGTTAATGAATTGGTCGCTCCTAATACGGTAAACACGATGCCACCGGGTACTATCCAAGCCTGTGCCGACCACTGCAATCCTGCTGCCAATCGCATCGAAATCCGGGTTGAAGAAGCCTATAAGTTGCTCGAGAGTCTTAAAGAGCCAGATATTGACATCGACTTAGACCAAGTAATGTACGAACTCCTCGAAGAAGGAATTGATAAGTTCGCTCGTCCTTTTGATTCTCTGATGCAATCTTTAGAAGATAAAGTAAAACAGCTATCCCCAGTGTAGTGTTTATTGCGAAAAGTAAACTATGACAGGGTTTCTATCTTCCGAATGACGAATAGCTCGATAGAGAATCGATAGGCTATTGATAGGTAAGAAAACCAAAGATGGAACTCAAGTTGCTTGAGAATCGAGACCGTATTTTTGCTTTAATGACATATTTGCGATTGGCTCGATTTTGGGGTGACTAGCTAGGTAATAAAACCACGAAATATCTGCGATCGACTCGAGGCAAGTTCGATCGCATGATGACAGAGTACTTTACTTTCAATAACTGCAAACATCAATATTTAGCTTTAAGCAAAGGAGGACGACATGGTTCAACAAATGAAAAGAAATTGCGACACGGGAACGACTAACGAACAGTACGATTTGATTAGTGTAATCTATCACTCGCTACAAAGTGCCGCCGTTTGAGATATGTACATTCAAGATGCCGATAATTCTGGTGATCGCGAACTGACTGATTTCTTTCAACAGGTCAAAGAGCAAAACTGCCAGCAAGCAGAGCGGGCGAAACAATTGATGGCGCAAAGAATCAGTCAGTGATAACTTCGAACACTCTAAAGGCGTAGTCACTAATTACTGCGCCTTAGAAGCAAACTCTTGAGGAGACACGGGAAAGTTACAGCAGTTTTCGTTTGGGTAGACTACATCTTGGTATTAGGCAGGAGTCAGGAGTCAGGAAGCAAAAGAAAAAAGTCGCTCGGTTGTGTTCTATTCAACTGAAAAGCACGTAAGTTCTAGGGAAACCTCAGAACCTGTCCCCTGCTCAACAAGACAACCCCTAGAAATCGCTCTTTCTTTTTCATTGTTAGTTAAAAACGAGCAGTAGCAAGGAGCAAGTAAAATGCCACAGTGCGAAGTATGCGGCAATGAATACGATAAAACCTTTGAGGTAACCATGGGGAAACAAACTCATATTTTTGATAGTTTTGAGTGTGCGATTTATGCTCTTGCCCCTACCTGTAGTCACTGTGGCTGCAAAATTATCGGTCACGGTGTAGAAGCAGATAATGCTTTCTACTGTTGCGCTCACTGTGCCAATAAAGCAGGTAAGGAGAGTCTGCGCGATCGCGCCTAATATTCTGTCTGCAATTATCTGTCTGTTGCGAAAGAAAAAAATAAAAATATATTATATAGTGTCACTTTCCTATTGCTAAAGCGAGCCACCATCGCTCGGCAATTCCATTTCAATATTGATAAAGTTTTAAAACTCTACTAGGACGCGAACACTCTACAACCGGCGTTTAGAGAGAACTCAACCTTAAAAGATATTGCCAATAAGTAAGCAAAAAAGTAAGGAGGATACCAAATGAAACACGATGAGTTTATCGGACAGGTTCAACACCGTGCTAAATTGCCTTCCCGGGGAGAAGCAGAAGTAGCGACTCGTGCCGTTCTAGAAACCTTAGCCGAAAGACTTTTGGGAAATGAACCAGCAGATGCTGCCGCCCAACTTCCCAAAGGTATTGCTGGCTATTTAGATCATGCTTGGTCGGGAGTAGGCGAACCTTTCTCTATTGATGAATTCTTTAGGCGAGTCAGCCAACGAGCGGAGATAGATCTGCCAGATGCCGTCTTTCAAAGCCGTGTGGTTATCGAAGTATTACAAGAAGCCGTCAGTCAGGGTAAAGTTGAGGATATGCGCTCTCAATTGCCTCAGGATTATCTAACCCTATTTGAGGCGGGAAGTGAAGGAAAAATGAAAGTTAATCGTTAAAACGAGCGAGTAGAAAAATGTTATTTCAAGACCGAACTGAAGCAGGACAAAGGCTAGCTGAGAAATTAAAAGCCTATGCCAACCGTCAAGATGTGCTGGTATTGGGGTTGCCTCGTGGTGGCGTTCCCGTAGCTTATGAAGTTGCGAAAAGCCTCAATGTACCGCTAGATGTTTTTTTGGTACGCAAGCTAGGTGTTCCCGGACAAAAAGAATTAGCTATGGGTGCGATCGCCAGTGGTGGCATTCGCATTCTCAACCGAGAAATAGTAGAAACCCTGCATATCTCTGAAGAAACAATCGCCAGGGTCGCCGCTCAAGAACAGCGAGAGTTGGAGCGTCGCGAGTATACTTACAGAGGCGATCGCCCTCCTTTAGATTTGCGGGAACGCACGATAGTTTTAGTCGATGACGGTTTGGCGACTGGTGCTACCATGCACGTTGCTGCCGTAGCCATCAGAAAGCTGCACCCCAAACAAATCATTGCTGCCGTACCAGTATCTGCCCCCGAAACCTGCGATGAAACTAAAGTTGAGGTGGATGAAATTATTTGTGCCGAAACGCCAAGACCATTTTATGCAGTTGGTCTTTGGTATAAGAAGTTTTCCCAAACCACCGATGCCGAAGTGCGAGACTTACTCCAACGGGCTGGTAATCGAGAAACTTTGACTGCGCGATAAATAAGTGAGTTAAGCTTATCCCCCATACATACAAATGAAGCCGTAGCGAAAATAATTGAAACCATGGCACTGAAAACAACTACTCAACTAGTAGATCTCGTGCGTCAAAATGCACATCGTCTTAAAGGTGAGTCTACCGACTACGATCCTTTGATAGAAATGATTGGCGATGCTCGTTTCGTCCTTATCGGCGAAGCCTCCCACGGAACTCACGAATTTTATCGCGAGCGGGCTGAAATTACCAAACGGTTAATTCGAGAAAAAGGCTTTACTGCCGTTGCCGTAGAAGCCGATTGGCCGGATGCCTACCGCATCAACCGTTACGTTCGTGGTGCTAGCGATAACGCTGAAAGTATCGACGCTCTGGCTGACTTTCAACGGTTTCCTACTTGGATGTGGCGCAATGCCGACGTGCTCGATTTTATCGGTTGGCTGCGGGTATACAATGATTCTTTAGAGAAAAACGAATCTAAAGTAGGCTTTTACGGACTCGATCTTTATAGCCTGTATAACTCGATCCAAGCAGTTCTAGACTATCTCGATCGCGTCGATCCAGAGGCAGCTAAACGCGCTCGTCACCGTTATTCCTGTTTCGATCATTTTGGCGACGATACTCAATCTTACGGCTATGCTACCAGCTTTGGACTGAGCGAACCCTGTGAGGAGGAAGTAGTCAGTCAACTTGTAGAACTGCAGCGTCGTGCCGCAGAATATGCCCAACGAGATGGTCGCGTGCCAGAAGATGAGTTTTTCTATGCCGAACAGAATGCGCGACTGTTAAAAATGCTGAGCAATACTATCGCACTATGTTTCGCGGTCGAGTTTCCTCTTGGAACTTGCGCGATCGCCATATGGCTGAAACTTTAGATCGTCTTGTCACTCACTTCGACCGACAAGGACAAACTTCCAAGGTTGTCGTTTGGGAACATAATTCTCACTTGGGAGATGCACGAGCTACGGATATGGGTGCGGCAGGAGAACTAAATCTGGGTCAGTTAGTGCGCCAGCGTTACCAGGGCGATGCCATTTTAATTGGCTCGACCACCTACCAGGGAACGGTTACTGCTGCCTCAAATTGGGGCGCGTCAGCCGAGCGTAAGCGAGTTCGACCGGCACTACCAGAAAGTTATGAAGCACTGTTTCACGATACGGATTTGTCGCGCTTTTTGTTGAATTTACGAGCCGAAAATTCCGCTGTAGCCGGTTTAGGTAAGCCGCCTCGGTTAGAAAGAGCGATCAGCGCGATCTATCGTCCCGAGACAGAGCGCATTAGCCATTACTTTCAGGCGCGGTTGCCCGAGCAGTTCGATGCCGTACTTCATTTCGATCGAACCCGGGCACTAGAGCCACTGGAACGCACACCTCAGTGGGAAACAGGTGAAGCACCCGAGACTTTCCCTTCGGGAATCTAGACTGAGTTAGAATTAATATCAATTTAGAAATTACATGAGACAGATAATTTCTCCTTATTTCCTTTATCTCCCCATCTCCCTACTAATCATCTGTATTAACTAAAAATAAAATAAAACTATATAAGACCCCACAAAGAACATCTGTGGAGTCCAAGCTATTTGGCAATTAGTTGTGGGGGTGCACCAATTGACAAGATTAAAAAAAAAAATAGTGTTAGTCCATCTAAGCACCAACAACTGCACCACCGTTGGGATGAAGAACTTGTCCTGTAAAATAAGACGAATCTTCAGACGCTAAAAAGACGAAAGCCGTAGCCACTTCTACCGGTTGTCCGGGACGTTTCATCGGTACTTGTTTGCCAAAGCCTTCAACCATTTCAGCATCCATCGCATCGGGGATAAAAGGAGTCCAAATTGGACCGGGAGCAACTCCGTTGACGCGAATGCCTTTTTCTACTAAAGACTGGGATAGAGAACGGGTAAATGCCAAAATTGCACCTTTAGTGGTCGAATAGCTCAGTAGTCCTGCATTCCCCTTATAGGCATTAATTGAAGTAGTGTTAATAATCGAACTACCTTCTTTAAGGTGAGGAATAGCCGCTTTGCACAGATAAAACATCGAAAAGATATTAGTGCTAAAAACGCTACCCAAACGAGCTGAGTCGATATCTTCAAGCGTCATCGCATCTTCTAAATACTGTTCGGCAGCATTGTTGACTAAAACATCGAGCCTGCCCAGTTCATCTACGGTCTTTTGGACGACTTCTAGGCAAAATTGCTCGTTACTAATATCGCCAGGCAGTAACAAACATTTTTGTCCTTGAGCTTCGACTAGTTCTTTAGTCTTTTGAGCATCTCCCCGTTCGTCTAAATAAGAAATAGCCACATTTGCCCCTTCTTTAGCATACAATACTGCTGTAGCGCGACCGATACCGCTATCGCCTCCCGTAATCAGAGCGACTTTGCCTTTAAGTTTTTCACTACCCTTATAGCTATCGCGATCGTAAATTGGCTTGGGAGTCATTTCTGACTCGAGACCTGGCTTTCGTTCTTGACTTTGAGGGGGAATTTTGTCTGGAGTAATAGTCATACAAGTATCCTCGTTAATTGTCTGAATGCTAGAAGTTAAAAGTCAATCAATTTGCTATGAAATCAAGCTGACAGTTGACCGCCAGTTACGTCATAAAGTGCGCCAGTCACAAAGCTGCTGTCGGAACTAGCCAAGAAAACATAGGCGGGAGCTAGTTCTTCTGGTTGGGCGGCGCGTTTGATAATGCCATCAGTATCGTAGTTATCTACCTTTTCGACGGGCATAGTTGCGGGAATATTGGGAGTCCAAACGGGTCCTGGCACTACCGAATTAACCCGAATTTGGCGATCGCCTAAATTTAATGCCAGAGACTTGGTAAAGGTATGGACTGCTCCTTTGGAAGTGGCATAATCGATTAACATAGCTTTACCCATTTTGCCGACGACGCTACCAGTGTTGATAATTACGTCTCCTGCTTGCAGATGGGGCAAGGCAGCTTTGACCATGTAAAAGTATCCAAAGACATTAGTTTCCATCGTGCGTCGAAACTGTTCGAGAGAAATGTCTTCAAATTTCTTTTGCGTCATCTGCTAAGCAGCATTATTAACCAAAATATTGAGCTTGCCAAAACGTTCTACTACTGAAGCGATCGCCTGTTGACAATCTTCGTAGTTACGCACGTCTCCTTTAAGGATCTGGCAGTCCTTATTGCCTATTTCTTTGACCATTTTTTTGGTATCTTTGGCATCAGTATCGTTTTGGTCATAAAAAATCGCTACTTCTGCTCCTTCTAAAGCATAGGCGATGGCTACGGCGCGACCGATACCCGAGTCGCCACCAGTAATAAAGGCTACCTTGCCTTGCAATTTTTCAGCAGGTTGATAATTTGATAGATTGCTGTCTGGCTGGGGTGTCATATCCCTTTGGGAAGCTGGATAGTCCTGCTTCTGTGGAGGAATATCATTGGGAGTTGGACGGCGTTCTTTTGTAGGCATGAGGTCAGTTCTTAGTTTTCAAGCATTGAGTCTCTGGCAATGACAATGACATCGTCAAAACCCTCGGCGAACTAAATTAATATTTTCGCTCGGAGACTTGCGGCGAGCGATTGAGAATTGTAGATCTTTATCGCTTGCTAGTCGTACCTTTCGTTCGACTGTACGATTAATTTTTAGAATAAAAAATAACCGATACTTTTAAATGAGTCTTGAGAATGATTTGCTCGATTGATATTGAGATCGTAGGATTATTTATCGTTCGGTAAAAAGTAAACCTCGTACGAAGCGTGCCTTTGTTCCCGCAATTTTATAGCTATAGTTAGATATTTTTTATTTATCCTTCGATGGTAGGAGGCGTAATAAACAAAATTGCTATTATATATTTTTAATAAGTCATGAAAGAAAAAATTTTAAAATTATGTCAGAAGCAGAAGCTAAAACCATTTCGGAAGCTAAAGACAAGATCAAAGAAGTAGTTCCCAGTCCTCCAGAACAACATACAGTTGCTAGCGCTCAAGAACTCAAAGAGCGTTTGGATTGGGGCGAACCCGCTCTAACTATTATTGACGTTCGCGATCGCGAAGCCTATTTACTAGAGCGAATTATGGGTGCAATGCCGATATTCTCCGAGAATACTTCTCAGAGAATTACCGATAGTCTGGCACCCAATCGTGCCATCTACGTTTACGGAGAAACTGACGAAAAAACTGCAGAAGCAGCTCAACAACTAAGAGAAGCAGGCTTTAAAAGAGTATCTCAACTGCAAGGCGGTCTAGCTGGTTGGAAAGCCATTGGCGGACCTACAGAAGGCACCGACAGAGATGTTTAAAATTTTTTCCGATACTTGATTATCGGAACTGCGCTAAATTAAATATTTTGCTAGCAATATGGGAGCAAGTGTAAAAAAGCCTAACTTTTGAAGACTCGCTCCTTTTGTGTTTTTATTTTTATTTTTTTTCGTTCGGACGCCAGTCAGAAATATCCAGCTATTATCAAAACCCTATAAATATTAACATAAATAATAAATCACTTGTTAGAAGGTTTTTAAATCTTTTGTATTTAAACTATTAATCACCATAGGTAAAAAATCAGGGTAATCGCATGAAACCAGAGAGATAAAAAATGCGAAAATAAAGACATTTAAGCAAAATGTCATCTACACTGAGCAGCGAATCATTAAAAGAGTCGATAGAGCAATGCTTGGGAGCTCTTACAGATACGAGAGTAACAGGAAAAACAGCCCATAAACTTGTAGACATCATCGCGATATCTTTACTAGCGGTAATTTAATGAAGCCTTATCAAGCTGGATTAGATAATAACTTCCTTCTGCAAATCCTAGCTTATTTTAATTTTTTTCTTTCGTGCGTTTACCCTGAAAATAATATAGCCTGGTAAATATTTTATCTATGATTGGTTTTCTCTACATACTTCTAGGAATATTTGCTGGAGTTTTAAGCGGACTAATTGGTATTGGCGGTGGAGTAATTATCGTTCCTTCTTTAATCTTCTTATTTAAATTTTCTCAGCAAGAAGCTCAGGGAACGACTTTAAGTTTGTTAGTACCACCAATTGGAATTTTAGCCGCTTGGACTTATTATCAACAGGGGTATGTAAATTTTAAAGTAGCAGGTTTAATCTGTTTGGGTTTTGTTTTGGGTGGTTTATTAGGAGCTAAATTAGCAGTAGGTTTGCCAAGTGACCTGTTAGAAAAAATTTTTGGCATAGCACTGCTATTAATTTCTCTAAAAATGATTTTTAGTTCTGGAAGTAGTGGTTAATTTTTTTCTTTCTATTTTCGATCGTTTCCTCTTTTTGTCATCCTTCGATTCCAATTTAAGTGCAACCCAATACCAAGATTAACTTTTTAAAATCTAATTTCAATAAACTTTACATTCTCAAAGGATTAGCTTTTGCCTGGTTTCCCATTCCCACTATCGTTCTGTTCTATCAAAGTCACGGACTAGATATCGAACAGATTTTACTGCTGAAAACCATACTTTCTCTCTCGGTTTTAGTATTAGAAGTTCCGTCGGGTTATATAGCCGACATTTTTGGACGAAAAGCCTGTTTGGTAGCCGGCAGTGGAGTTTGGGTTGTGGGCTGGCTAATTTATGGGTTTTGCGACTCGTTTTACTGGTTTGCGCTGGCAGAAATTTTAGCAGGAATAGCTGCAAGTTTAATTAGTGGCGCGGATACTGCTATAGCTTATGAATCCTTAATGCAGTTAAACCGAGAAGACTTCTATCCCGTCTTTGCAGGAAGATTGGCAGCGGTTGCAGGAATTAGCGAAGCTATATCTGGCTTAATCGGTGCGGCGATCGCAAAACACAATCTTGCTTATCCTTTTTTTCTACAGACTGCCTGTCTGATAGTTTACTTTCTCTTAGCAATAACTCTTATCGAACCAGAGCGTCACGAGCCTACTGCCAAACCCCGACAAGCGCTCGCCTTAAAAAATATTATTGTAGAAACTTTAAAACGTCCCTCGCTTAGATGGTTGATTTTGTTGAGTGCTACTTTTTCTACAGCCAGCTTTTTAATGGTTTGGCTATCCCAAGCCTATTTAGAACGAATCGACTTGCCCGTTAGGGCTTTTGGCATAGTTTGGGCAGTATTCCATCTGTTGATGAGTTTGGCTTCGATCGGCGCAGCTAGACTAAAGCAGACATTAGGAATGAGCAGGGCTTTATTTAGTTTAATCTTACTGCTCGCTGGTTCTTATATGTTACTGTCAATTACCCGCACCTATTGGGGGACGATTTTTATTGCTACCGTGTATATAGTAAGAGGTTCGGTTGCACCGCTAATGGTGGACGTAATTAATCGGCAAACAGTCTCTTCAGTGCGGGCGACAGTTCTGTCTCTCAATAGTTTTACCTTTAGCTTGAGTTTTGCCATTGTCGGTGTCGTTATTGGGGCGATCGCGTCAGCTTATTCCCTATCCGTAGCATTAGCAGTAGCCGGCTGTTTAATTTTACTAGCAGGTAGCTGCTGTTGGTGGCAACTAGTAAAACTCCAACTAATCAAGTAGCTGAAGTTATTCTTCTTCAATAACCTGACGGATACGTTGTTCTAGACGATCTAAATCCAAACCACCCTGGTCGCGGCTGATACGGCGAACCGTTTCGTTTACCTGAGTCAGATCGCTGAGTAAATCCTGCAAAATTTCTTGTTGCTGGCGAGATTGAGTAATTTCTTTCGGTTCTTGCACCAAGTCGCGCAGAATTGTCGCTTCCGAACGGGATGCTACCAAAGGGTTAGTTTCTCCTTCTAAATGAACGAAGGTTCGTTTTCCAGGTCCTCTTTCTGCTTCTATAGGCACTAGGGCGGTAACGCGATCTGAACGCACGTATTTACCAAAACCTAGAGGTACGATTACTGATGACTGTATTTTCATGTAGAGTTAAAAATTGAAGCTCGATCTTTGAATGAATTATCTTTATTATAAAACTGGCTTGATTCCCAATGTTATAGGGGTTTTACGCCATTTCTATCTGGATTTTCGCTCTGGAAAAAACCGCCATTTTTTGACATATTAGACATATTCATCTTATGAACGAACAGCAAGAAGATCCGCCAGTTACTGTAGTTATTTCACGACGGGTCAAGCCTGGATGCGAAGCAGCGTTTGAGAAGTTTATTTCGGGTATTACGGCGGCAGCGATGACGTTTGAGGGACATTTAGGCACCAATATTTTTCGTCCGAGCACTCCGGAAGATAACGAATATAAGATTATTTTTAAATTCGATCGCGCTAGTAATCTTCGCGCTTGGCAAGAGTCAGAATGTCGTCGTCAGTGGCTGGCTCGCGCTGAGAGTCTGCGTTTGGCAAGACCTACAGTTAAAGTAATTACGGGTTTAGAAACTTGGTTTACCTTACCCTCTCCCAGACCAATTATTCCTCCGCCACGCTACAAAATGGCTGCAATTACTCTACTGGCGATTTTTCCTCTAATTCAAATAGTCAATTTACTATTAGCGCCACTGGTTCAATCTTTTCCCCCATTAATCGCCAGTTTGACGCTCACGGCAATTATCGTTCTCCTCATGACTTATGTAGTCATGCCCAGAATGACCAAAATTTTTGCTCGTTGGCTCTATCCGAAAAAGCGATCGCGCCATCATCATTACAATCGATAAAATACTTACCAATGCAAACAACCTCTGAATATATCTGCGCGTTTTGTGGCGAACCCAATACTACCTTTGTCGATCTTAGTGGGGGAATGCAGCAGTCATATACCGAAGACTGTCAGGTTTGTTGTCGCCCTAATATTTTATACGTACGCATCGATGAAGATACTCTCGATGTGGAAATTGATAGCGACTACGAACAGTAAACCACTGAATATACATCGTCTCAACCTACTATCATAAGTATTGATGTATTTATCAAAAAGCGGATTTTAAATGACAACTAAGATCGATACTCAGGAACTCAAAGCTATAGACGACCGACTTTCCAAACGAGCGATCGCGCTAGATCCGGGAGGATACTATATTATTTATTTAGACCGCCAAGCAGGATTAATCTGTGCCAAACACTACACTAATGTTATCAATGCTAAGGGATTGGCAGTAGACCCAGACACGGGCAAAGTAATTGCCGCTAGAGGTCAAAAGGTCGAGCGTCAGGCGACAAAATTATATACGGGCAGAACTGCTAAAGAACTTTGCGTCAAAGTTATTGAAGAACCCCAACCCTGTCCCATCACTAAGTTAGATCATGCTGCTTATTTAGGTCGGGAATTTGCCAGGGCTGAGTATGCCTTAATTAACGACGAAGAGTATATTCAAGATTAACTACCACTAACGTACCAGTAGTAGGTAGCCATCGGGATAATCGTTGCTAAGACCAAAAAGCCAACAATCCAAAGTGTCGCGCTACCTCGCTCGGTATCTTCAGCTTTGGTAAAGGTACCTGCAACTTGAATATTATCGACTATTTCTGGAGGTCCTGGGTCTTCCTGTCCCGATAGTACCGCTACTAGGCGATCGCTGGAGTCGAGAAAAGCTTGATTGTATTTGTTACCCGTTCTGAGATTGTAACCTACAGTATCATTGACGATGCTGTCAGCTATTTCTTGGTTAACTAGTTCTTTAGCCGACTCTCCCGTCCGAATTGCTACGTTGTTAGTCAAAGTATCTACCAGCAGCAGAGTCTGATTGGCGCGCTTTTCTGGTTCTTGGTACCAAGTAGAAAATATTTCATCAGCCAGACTATCTACTGTTTCTCCATAGTCTAAACGACGGATTGCCACCATTCTGACTTGCTGACCCGTATCTTGAGCTAACTGTTTGAAAGTATTGGACAACTTGCTTTCATTAGAGAAGCTAATTGCATCTGCAGTATCTACAACCCAAACATCGTCAGTATTAGGATTGGGTAAGTCATAAATTCCAGTAGCCCAAACTGGCGTTGCCATAGAGAAAACAGCAAATACCAGCAATAATAGCCATTTGGTTAGAGCTTTTAGCATAGCAGAAGCCTGTTTGATGATTAACATGAGATCTTGTGTCATTTTGAAGAACGTAAATCTTGCTTAACGATAGTCAAAGATTTTCTAAAATTTCTGTATTAATTATCTTAATTAAATAATAAAGCCCAGAGTTTCCTCTGGACTTAGAATCTATTCCAAAATTCAGTTCGAACGACTGACGCTTTCTAACTCAGCTGTTTGGAATAACAACCAAACTAATTAAAAACCTGGAATTAGCTCTCTAATGTCTCCAATATATGCCGTAGACAACAAAAAATAGGCAAAAAACGCACCGCCAACACCACCGACAAAGAAGCCGCTAGCAAATTCACTCCAGCCTTCTCTAGTTTTTAAACCTTCGGGAACTTCGGGAGTAGTTATGGTAGCAACGGGTTTACCGCCCATTGCATAGGCATATAGAGATAAACACACAGTCAAAATTGTGACCAAACCTAGAGAAGATAGCAAAGCAGCAATATCAGCACTTGCCGTATCCCGTAGTGGACCTAATACTAGAAAAGGTCCATAGACTATGTACCCGTGAGCCATTCCCACCTCTAATCCCCGGCGAAATGAGGATATCCCCGAACGGTAAGCAGGAAGATTGCGGATGAAAGCTTTGCTAAAATCAGATGAATTTAAAGGAGTGGCTAAATTTCCTATTTGAGGATCGCTAGCGGGTTGAATTGCAGTATATTCGTCCATAAAATTGATTTCTCCTTGGATAATATAGTATTTTACAAATCCTTGAAATAGCACCACTTTAACTTGGTTTCAGTCCCATTTTTGTTAAGAATCTTTATAACTGGCGAAATTAGACGAGGTTCGCAGTAATATCCATGTTGTGAACGTTTTAATACAAAATAGGTAAAGTAAAATATGATTGGTGATTACGCAGCAGCTTGGCTCCCTGTAGCTCTGGTTCCTTTAGTCGGCTTAGTCAGTGCCGGAATTGCTATGGCTTTGTTATTTATATACATTGAAAATGAAGACATTGAAGATCTTGAAAATAAAGCCTGAATATAGCAAACATTGGCATTTTTAACGATAAATAGTTTTCGTTCTAGTTAGCTCTACCAAATAAGGTAGGGCATTTTTTTATTGATTTTTTGGTAATTTAGGTAAGACGCGATCGCAAATAAACAAAGTTCCCGAAGCGACACAGAGAGGAATCGTTACCAAGTTAACTAAAGGAATACTAATCAAACCCAAACAAACCAGTCCAAAAGTCCCACTTGCCGGAAGGCTTTGCCCGACAATGGCTAATTTATGGCGAAAGCGGAGTCTTCTTCTTTCTAATGGAGAATCGAGAAAATCGAGGCAAACGATAGTAACAGTTAAAATAAAAGAAATAATCGTAGAAATTAAAGTACCTATACCGGGAAAGAAACCTAATAAAATTAAGGGAATGGCTACTATGGCAATTAAAACTAATTTTTTGAGTTCGTATAAAATTGCCCTAGCCAAATCGCTAAAAATATTTATTTCAATAATTTCTACTTTACCAATACGAATTTTTTCTAGTTGCTCTGATAGTTGACCATACCAAGGTGCCCCTAGTAAAACTCCAAATTGTGTCAGTACAAATCCCGTAGCAATTAATAAGATAACGATTAAAATTAGGCGAAATAAAAAAACCAATCCTGAAATGGCATACTGTAAAAAACTTAGCCATTGAGGTAAGTCGACAATTAATCTATCTAGCCAGGAAGCCAAATCCAGTTTTAGTTCATCGACAACTTGCCAGCCGAAAAAAAGCAATCCACTATATAGTGCGATCGCGATAATAAAATTAACAAAAATTGGTACTGCTACGTATTGCCACAACCGAGGGTTTCGTTTGAAAGCGAGTAATGCTTTGAGAGGATAACTCGCCCCTGCTAAGGTACCAAAACCACCTAAAATTTGTCTGACAATCTTCCCCATAGAACTAAGCTGTCAAGTATTTAATTTAAATATTGCGATTGATAGAAAGCAGAGGAAAATATACTTTCTAGTGCCTAATGCCTAGTGCCTAGTGCCTAGTACTATTAAACTGGCGATTTATTTTTTTCGGCAACCGAATCGCTGACGGGAGATGATGCTTCTAGCCGTTCGATAATATTCATAATTTCTCTTTCAAAAGTAACCTGAGCGCGATTAGTTTTACCACCAAAATAGAATTTATCTTCGGTTTCCAATGCCCAAATCTGCGAGTGAGAAAAATAACTCATGATTACTCCTACCATCAACAAACCGAAGCCCGTATAAACGATAGGAACCCCAGGATCGGCTTTAATTTGTAACCCCGTACTGCCAACCACCTCAATTAGTTTGAGATTAATATCGTCAACGGCGATACCCTGACCGCTGCGGACTGCGTTAACTAATTTGCCAGCGCGATCGTAAACTAAAACAGTTCCCTGTAAATCTTTAGCTAATAAGAAAACTCCTTGACTGAGATCTGGTTTGATGGGTAGCCAGGTTCCCCAAATATTACCGCCTCCGAGGGTGTCTAACTTAGCCATCGGCAACTCGAATATGGGGCTGTTGTTTAACTGTACTCTGACTGCAGCGATCGCCCAATTAGTTTGATAGAAAGTTACCCCATCATAACGCAGCGGTTGATTGACATAGATCGTCTGGCGTTTTAATTCTTCACCGCGATCGCTAATTACAGAAAGGTCGGAATAAAACTGATCGATCGCTCCGTCTTCGGTGTAGTCAATCCAAAAGCGATTGACTTTTATCCCCCAGTCTGTAGGTATTTGGGCGCTGGCTAAAGGTCCTGCCTCGATAATATTCTTGACCTGAAAACTACTACCACTGGGAACCATTTCTTGGGCGAAAAATCCGGTGAATATGCCCCAAATTCCGCCGAGAAGAACGATTAGCATCCCTGCATGAACGATAATCGGTCCGATGCGTCCGATTAGACCTTTACGGGCGTAGACGGCATTATCTTGCTGAAAAACCCGATAGTTATTTTGCTCTAATAGGGGAATTAAACCTTTAAGAGAACCAGAATCTAATTCCGTACTCAAGGCTAATTTTTCAAACTGACGGGGTTGTTGATAGTGCTTCCATTTGCGGGCGGCTTTGAGGGCTGGTAGCTGTCGGGTAAAAGTACAAGCGGTCAAACTACTGCCAAACAGCACCAATAAAGATAAATACCACCAAGTACTATAAACGTGGTTTAAGCCCCAGGATAGAATGACTTTCCAGGTTAAAAAGCCATATAAAGCAGGGGATTCGGGATAATTTTGCTGATAAAAAGCTAAAGATTCTCCTTGTTCGATAACCGTACCGGCAATACTCAATACGGCGATAACTAATAGCATGACAATTGCCAAACGCAAATCGGCAATTATAGCCAGGGAACGACGGAAAATCGAACGAGATTGTCCAATAGAAGTTGAATCCGACATTAATTAAAATAACGATGTTAAACGAAATTATTTTATTTACAAAGCGATCGCGCTAACGCGAGTCAACAACGAGAAAATACCAAAACCTAGAAGTAAAGCACCACTTACCGGATTAATCCAGCCAGACCAACGCCGCAATTCTAAAATTTTTTTTATCGAAGCTGTAAAAGTTCCTGCTAAGACTAATGGTGCGACATAGCCAACAGCATAGGCAATCAATAATCCTCCACCTACTACTAAATCTTTGGTAGAAGCTACCCAGGCAAGTATAGTTGCCAAAACTGGGGTACTACAGGGAGAAGCTACCAAGCCAAAAGTCAAACCGAGTAAATAAGAACGAACTCCACTGGGCAAATCTTGGGCGATCCAGTCGGTTGCACCTAAAGAAGGAAAGCGTAAGGGTAAGATTTCCAGTAAATTCAGTCCCATGACGATTGCTACCAAACTGACGATAATTGGTAAGCCACTACCAATTTGTCCGTAAACTTTACCCAGAGAAGTAGCGATAATACCTAACATTGCCAGGGTAGTTGCCAACCCCAAGGCAAACCAACTAGACTGCGCCGCAGCCTGTAATTTTCCCTGAGATTCGTAACCCCCAATATAACCAACTGTAATCGGCAACATTGAAAGCATACAGGGAGTAAGGCTAGTCAACAGTCCCGCCAGCAGAACGATCCCCAGACTAACTAGGCTGAGATGGTCTAGCTGAGTCGAAACCAGGCGATCGGCAAATCTTTCTAGTAAATAAAATTGAGTTTGTAAAAATTCCAGCATTAATAAAGTTACGATCTTTAAAAGCTTATCGCTCTTGAATTTTAACAAAATTCAGCTACCAGACAGATGGAGCGACTTTTTCTAGAATTTCCACCAAGATTTTGGCGCTCGTGCTATGACAGGTAACATGTCAGCCTAAACGATTGAAAAAGTAAATGTTCAATAAAAATACAATTTTTCTGGTTTTGCTATTGTTTATTCCCGTTTCTATTGCAGCCCATTTTCTCGAATGGGGTGAGACAATCGTTTTTGTTACTGCGGGATTGGGTATCGTTCCTTTAGCGGGATATATGGGTACGGCGACAGAAGAAATTGCTGTAGTAACCGGTCCAAATTTAGGAGGGTTACTTAACGCTACTTTTGGTAATGCTACAGAATTAATTATTGCCTATATCGCTTTAAAAGAAGGATTGGTTGAAGTGGTCAAGGCAACTATTACTGGTTCAATCGTCAGCAATTTATTACTTGTAATGGGATTTTCCATGCTGCTAGGTGGTTTGCGTTATAAAGAACAAAAATTTCAATCTACCGCCGCTCGTATGAACGCTTCTACGATGAATTTAGCGGTAATTGCAGTTTTATTACCTACGGCAGTGGAATATACTTCCACAGGGATCGGAGAAATTACTTTACAACGATTATCGGTAGCTGTAGCTGTAGTGCTAATTTTAGTTTACCTGCTGACGTTACTATTTTCCATGAAAACTCATGCTTACCTTTATGATGTAGGCGTAGCTGAGTTTGAAGTAGAAGATACAGTCGAAAACTCAGAGTCAGCCGAGAAGCCCAACTTATGGTTGTGGATGTTTATTCTATTGGTAGTAACTATCGCCGTAGCGGTAGAATCAGAACTGCTAGTAGATTCTCTTGAAGTAGCCACCGAGGAATTAGGTTTGACTGCTTTGTTTACTGGGGTGATTTTACTCCCAATTATCGGTAATGCCGCCGAACACGCTACGGCTGTAACCGTCGCAATGAAAAATAAAATGGATTTATCCGTATCGGTGGCGGTGGGTTCGAGTATGCAAATTGCCCTGTTTGTCGCGCCAGTATTAGTAATTGCCGGTTGGGTTATCGGTCAACCGATGGATTTAAATTTCAATCCTTTTGAATTAGTAGCAGTAGCGGTAGCGGTATTAATTGCCAATTCTATTAGTTCTGACGGTGAATCTAACTGGTTGGAAGGTAGTTTATTGCTGGCAACTTATGTCGTATTGGGTCTGGCTTTTTATTTCCATCCTGTAGTAGCAGGAATATCTTAGTTATTTCGTCGGGACGTTCGAGGGAACGTCCCTCCTGTAGAGTTGCGATCGCTGTTTGAATATAGCTTTACTCAGAGTTATTAAAACTTACTAATGATAGTTTGTAATAAACATTTTTTTTGAAGCTTGAATAGTCTAAAGGATAAATTAGCGATCGCGCGATCGCTATTGGACAAACTGGGATTACTAACGATGTTGCTGCGGGTGAAATGGTTTCGCCAATGCCCCCTCTTCCCAGCTAACTGTATCGAAAACTATTTGTAATTTATAAACACCTACCAGAGATATATCAAATGTATAAGGTTTTTAAAAAACATTAGAAGCAAAGATTTTAGATTAAATTTATGTTATGGCAAAGGGTTGAAACGTAAATTTATAGTGTCGATTGAAGCAAAAACTAAACGGAGTTCGAGCCCACAATGACAATGATTCACAAACGTAAAAAAGTTAATTTTAAAAGTGTAGAAGATCTCAATCAGCTCATCATTGCCAGCATCCCTACCTTACCAAAAGATATTACCCTAATTGTGGCAGTGCCTCGTAGTGGATACATTATCGCCGGTCTGATTGCCCTTAACCTGAATTTGCCAATATGTTCCCTCAATGAGTATTTAACTCAATCTGTCCCTGTAGGCGGTCGGAGAACTGAGGGATTTAATTTAAATTTCCAAGACAAACAAAAAATTTTAATCGTAGATGATTCCGTATCATCTGGGTGGGAAATGCGCCGAGTTCGAGAGCAGGTTGCTAGCTGTAATTTGAATCATGAAACCGTATTTCTCGCTGCTTATGCTAGCAGTTCGGCATGTGAATTGGTAAACATAGCACTGGAAATAATCGATCCTCCTCAAATTTTTGAATGGAATATGTATCACCACCCGCACTTGATAAATAGCTGTGTCGATATCGACGGTGTATTATGTCGAGATGCAACTAAAGAGGAAGATGACGACGGAGAACGCTATCTCAATTTTTTGGAAAATGTAGAGCCTAGAATTATTCCCACTGTAAAAATAGGCTGGCTGATTACAAGCCGCTTGGAAAAATACAGAGCTCAAACAGAAAAATGGCTGAAACGACATGGTGTCCGATATAAAAATCTGATTATGCAAGATTTGCCCGACCTCGAAACGCGGCGTAAATTAAATTCCGATGCCAAGTTTAAAGCCAAGATATATGATTCCTTAAATGCTTTCTTTTTTATCGAAAGCTCGGTCTGGCAATCTCAGGAAATTGCCAAGCGAACGGGTAAGGCAGTATTTTGCGTAGATAACCGTTTGTTTATTCAAGCCAAGACTCTGGATGGAAAGGGAGGGGATATTTTGAGAAAATCCGGTAGTTCGGTTAAAAGAATTCGAGCTAAGCTGACTTCATTACCCCGCAAGTTGAAATTGAGCCAATAAAAAATGATTCAGAACCTTTATTTTTCTTTCTTTTATTTCCTGGGCGATTGTCCCCCAGACCAATTGGTAAATCCAGCTACGGCTCTAGCCAGTTATTTCTGCTGCTGGTTCTGTGGGCTTGCTTCTGCTAAGAACCAGATAATTGGGTTTAGAGCGATCGCTTAGAATAAATCTCGTTTCTCGGGGTGACATTAATGCAACCTCTTGCAACACAAAGAATGAGCTTAAGTTTCATCTTCAAACTTGTAGCCCACTCCCACTACAGTTTTAATAAAAGTGGGATTCGCGCTATCGGGCTCAATTTTTTTACGCAAGCGTCTGATATGAGTATCAACTACTCGTTCGTCACCGAAAAAATCATTACCCCACAGCTTATCGATTAGTTGGCTGCGACTCCAAACTCGACCTGGATAACTAATAAAGGTTGCCAGTAGGTTAAATTCTAGAGTAGTTAAATCGAGAGTTTCGGCTGGTTGAGAGGTTAACTGACGCGTAGCGACCCGCTGGTCTAGATCGAGCGCAAAATGTTTGGTGCGGTATACTTGAGATGATTCCTGCGCTCCATGCCTTAGACTGCGCCTTAATAAAGCTCTAACTCTGGCAACCAATTCTCTAGGACTAAATGGTTTGACTAAATAATCATCTGCACCAGTAGAGAGTCCAATAACTCGGTCTATTTCTTCTCCTCTAGCGGTAAGCATCAAAATATAGGGGTCTTTATCAGAGGATTGTTGGCGAATGCGAGTACATACTTCTAAGCCATCTAATCCTGGCAGCATCAGATCGAGAATAACTAAATCGGGCTTTTGTTTTTCGAAGCTTTCTAAGGCTGCAAAGCCATTATTGGCGATCGCACAACTAAAATTTTCTCTGGCTAAAGTTTGTTCGATCAGTTGAGCAATTTCTTTTTCGTCTTCAACAATTAAAATTTCCATGCTTAATTAGTAAAAGAACCTGTTGGTTGCAATTTAAAATACTGATAAGCAACTTGAGACATCTGCTGGATAAATTCTTTAGCTTGGGGATCGTTGTCGGGACGTTTGACGAGTATGGCTGCGATATAACGTTTGCCATTAGGCATATCGATAATTCCGGCATCTCCCAAAACCATTTTGATATCTCCTGTTTTGTGAGCGATAATTGCATCTTCTTCCAAACCTTCAGGTAGCAGAGTATTGCGGACGATACTTCTCATGATTTGTAGTAGGCGATCGCGCGATTTGAGCGAAACTAACTCTCCCCGAGCGAGTCGCACCAGTAAATTTGCCAAATCTTCTGGGCTAGTAGTATTAGTTCCAGTCAAATCTGGTAGTGGATTGCGTAGTCTAGTAGCAGTTAAACTCCAATCGAGAAATCTCTGATTTAAAGCGGCTTGACCTCCCAAACGCTCGATCAGCATGTTAGTCGCCGTGTTATCACTGATAGTAATCATTTTAGTAGCAGTTTCGAGAGCGGAAAATGTCGTCCCCAATGGTTCGTACTGCATATAACCCGAACCACTACCAACCACGTCTTTAGTTACAGTTAGTCGTTCTTCTAAATCGACTTTACCTGCGTCTACATCTTGGAAAAAGGCGACTAGAATCGGTAACTTAATCGTGCTGGCAGAGGCGAGGGGTGTTTGGCTATCGATACTGACGTAGCTTTGAGTATCGAGGTCGGCAAGGAAAATTTTGGGCTCGAGTTGAGGATATTTGGCTGCTAAGTCTTCTAGTTGGGTTTTAAGAGCGGAAATTTCTTTGCCTACAGCCGCGATGGGAAATAACTCTTTGAGTCTAGTGGTATTTTCAGAGGCGTTTTCTGTCAAAACTCGCTCGGCAGAAGGACTAGTAGAATCGGGGCTGGTTATTCCAAAAGAATTAGCGATCGCGATTGTCGTACCCAAAATAGTACACAGACCGATAGCAACTGCAATTAAATTTACCGTCAGTAAAAATGGTACGTAGAAAGCAGAAGCGCGAAAGCGATCGTGCCAATTGTTAAAGATCGAATGTCGAGCTGTTTTCTTCCTCCAATCGGCAGGAACTAAGTTATCGCGATTGAAATTTTTTGGGTAGCTGCGACTTTTAGGCTTTCTCTTATCGCTAGATGAATTGCGATTTCTAGCTGGGGATTTAGAGAGGGGGCTTTTGGCTTTACGACTCACGGCTAATTTCTCCGACACAGATTAAATCAAGACAGAAGGGAAAAGGCATGGGGCAGAGAGACTGAGTGACTGAGTAACTTAAAGAGGGAAGAAGCAGAGAAAGCAGACGAAGACATAATTATTTGCTACTTCCTGCTTTTAAGTTTCTACTCTCTATAGCAGTTCTCCAATAAGTGAGGTACACCTCGATCTCTCATCAGTTTGCAATTAACGAGCGACAATCGACTAGGATGTTGACTGTATCTCATACCTCTGAGAAACACGATATTTTCTACTTTTCTTCGTCCCTCGATCGTGGAGATTCTGACGACTCGTTTATCGACCACTGTACTTGACGGAGTATTCCTCGTAACATTGCCACCTCGTTATCTGTAAGATTGACTCGATTGTAGATACGCCGAAACTTATTCATCCTGGCTGTAGCTGTGTGAGGATAGAGATAGCCAATATCTAACAGTACAGTTTCGAGATGTTGGTAATAAGCTTCTAGAACTTCTAGGGGCGCACTGTTGGCTGGCTCGAAGTTACTTGTGGAACTGGCATTTTGAGGAACGTCAACCGCAGGTTGGGCAAGACTGCGCGATTCTTCCTTTTGTACGGTAACATAGCTTTCTGGCTTGTCAAGATCCTGCCAGCTTTGATACAGTTCGTAGGCACAAATAGCCACGGCTTGGGCTAAGTTTAGCGAAGGATAAGCAGGATTGGAGTTAATACAAACGAATCTTTGAGCGTATTTTAGTTCGCTATTGCTCAAACCTCTCTGTTCGGCACCAAAAATTAAAGCCGCCTTAAAGTTTGGCGTTAATAACCACGGCAGGGCGACTGATGGAGATTCTAATTTAGTAGGTAAAGAGCGATTGCGAACGGTGGTGGCGATCGCTCTTTGGCATCCCGTCAGTGCAGCGGGCAAACTATCGACTACAGTAGCCCGTTCTAGAACCTCAACGGCGTGTACTGCCATTTTCCTCGCTTCATTATCGAGATGGCGGCATTGAGGATTGACTAAGACTAAGTTTGACAAGCCCATATTTTTCATAATTCGGGCGATCGAACCAACGTTTAAAGCTCCTGCTGGTTCGACCAGAACAATTTTAATGTTGGCTAATTGAGTCACTAAGATTAACTAGGTGTCAATTGTTGTTTAGATAGGTCGAGTTGGGGCTTAGGAAGTGCAGAGTATTCGGTAAGTAGCTGACGAAACTCTTTGCCGTCGATAGTCTCTCGTTCGATTAACAAATCGACTAGGCGATCTATTGCTACTCGATTGTCACGAATAATTGTTTTAGCCCGTTCGTAACATTCTACGGCGATCACTCTAATTTGAGCGTCGATCCGAGCGGCAATTGCCTCAGAATATTCGGCTCGCTGCATCGACTCTCCTCCCAAAAATACTGGTTGTTCCCTGTCTTCTAAAGCCAGTAAACCGAGATCGGACATGCCAAACTTAGTTACCATTTTGCGCGCCATGTCGGTTAAGACTTTAATATCTTGTCCCGCACCTTGGGTCACTTCATCTTTACCAAAGATAACTTCTTCGGCGGCTCTTCCCCCTAGAGCCGAAGTAATTTGCGCCATAATTTTAGATTTGGTTTCCAAACCCATTTCTTCATCGGGAGTAAACCAAGTCAAGCCTCCCGCACCACCTCTGGGGATAATAGTTACTTTCTCTACGGGATCGTGACTGGGAGTTAAGGTAGCGACCACTGCATGACCGATTTCATGATAGGCGATCAGGCGTTTGTATTTGCTATCGATTAAGGGTATGCCTTCCATTCCCGCTACGATGCGATCGATCGCGTCGTTGATTTCTGACATCGTAGCCGCATCCTTGTGCCTTCTGGCAGTCAAAATTACCGCTTCATTGAGCAAATTGGCTAGATCCGCACCGCTAAAACCAGGGGTACGACGAGCGATCGCTTCTAGAGAGACTTCAGGAGCGATTTTTTTGCCGCGAGCGTGAACTTCTAAAATGCCCAATCTACCCCTAAAATCGGGATAGTCGACCATTACTTGGCGATCGAAACGACCGGGACGCAACAAAGCGGGATCGAGAACGTCGGGACGGTTGGTAGCAGCGATAATAATAATTCCCGTATTACCTTCAAAGCCATCCATTTCAGTTAACAACTGATTGAGAGTTTGCTCGCGTTCGTCATTACCGCCGCCAATTCCCGAACCTCGTTGACGACCGACAGCGTCGATTTCGTCGATAAAGATCAAACAGGGAGCATTTTCTTTAGCTTTTTTAAACAGATCTCGGACGCGAGAAGCACCGACACCGACAAACATTTCTACGAATTCCGAACCAGAGATACTAAAGAAAGGTACTCCTGCCTCTCCGGCGATCGCTTTTGCCAGCAAAGTTTTACCAGTTCCAGGAGGACCGATTAACAACATACCTCGAGGTATTTTTGCCCCTACGGCAGTAAATTTTTCTGGCTCTTTGAGAAAAGTAACTACTTCTTGTAATTCTTCTTTGGCTTCTTCAATTCCCGCTACATCGTCGAATTTAATCTCGGTCTTGGCTTCCATGTGAAATCTAGCTTTCGATTTACCAAAGCTAAACGCTTGACCGGAAGCATTAGCCGAGCGGCGAATGATTAAAATTAATCCTGCGAGTAAGACAAAAATGATGGCTAAATTGAGCAAAACGCCCACTGCAGTGGAGCGATCGAGAGACTCGCTAACACTAAAATCTACTCCTCGATTGCGAATTTCGGCAATTAAGCTTTCATTGCGATCGAATAAAACTACTTCTTTGGGTTCGGCATTTTCTGGTTGCCCTTCTAGTTCGACCTTAGCAGTATTCGTAGTCTTATCTAGTTCGACTCTAGTAACTTCTCCTGCTGCCAATTTTTCTTTAAACTGGCTATAGCTTAATTCGTTATTCGATTTTTGCTGTGCTAAAGCAGGTGTTATTGGTAACATGGTTTGTAAGATGGTCAAACCTACAGCCAAGCGACCCAAAGCATTAGCGATCGAGTTTTTCCTGGGCAATTTTCGAGCGGTAGTTGATTTAATATTAGTAGTAAAAGTTAATTCTTTTTTAGGTATCCGACCATTGTTTTTCATAGGTAGTTTTATATAAAAAAATTGTTATTTGCAGTAATTTAAGCCTAACCAAAATATTTTAGTTTTCGCTACTAAAAGGTGGCATTTTTGAGAATAAATTCCCCTAAACCTCTATCTTAAATGGTATTAATCGATTTTACAGTTATGAAAAGCTAAAAAGTACTCGAGCTTCTGACTGAAATTATCCTTTATTGCGCTACTTCCGCGATCGATGCCCATTGTCCCTTATCTAATATCTAAAATCGAAACAGATTTTATCTCGCCTTTCTCGGCAAAATTCCCATGAAGTAGACAAGATATTTCTATGAAAATTTGGCAAGTTGATTTTAACCATCTCCCTATTACTCAAACTAGCTCATCGAGACAGTGGGAATTACTAATTTGCGATCGCGATCGAGTGTATAGTGCAAACTGTGACTCATCTCAAGCTAATTCCCAGTGGTTGGCAGCTCAATTTAAGATCGTAGCGCAAAATGAGCTACCCGATCTGATTCAGGTATTTCGCCCCCAAGCTTTGGGGTTAATCGGTCTAGCTGCTGAAGAGTTGGGAATTGCGGTAGAAGCCACCAGGCATACGGAAACTTTAAAAATTGCCCTCGCCCAGCGAGCTAAAACCATACCCAATTACCATCCTCTAGCCCTAGAAAAGCCGCCACCACAACCTTTACCAGAAAATATTCGGGGCGAAGAATTAAACTTTGCCAGTATTGCCGCAGGAGAAATAATAAATTTGTTTGGCGAGCGTCCAATTCCGATTCTCGATTTACCAGAGGCTTTTTTGCCTATAAATATGGGAGTTGCTTCTAACGTACCGCTGCCGGGAATTGTAGTTTATGGCGGTAAAAACTCTATGGTTCTAGCCAGTTGGCTACAGCGACAAAACCCCGTATCCTTAAACTATGTCGCTACTGAAGTAGGAAAGTCTGGAGGTTTGGTTTTAGAGACGGGTTTAGTAGACCGCTGGATTTTTAACACTTTTGAAGGAGAAAACACGATTCGAGTAGCAGAAGATTACCAACAGAAAAAACGAGCTAGCAAAGGATTGCATTTTCTGTTGATTCAACCCGATAACTCTGGCATGACCTATACGGGTTTTTGGCTACTTAAAGATGAATAGTGCAATAGTCAAGAAAAATTAAATAGCAAACGCAGCTGAAAACCAAAAACTCGATCGAACTTTTAGAAGACTTAAGGTAATAGTAACAGTATAGGTAGGAAATTTACCGCACTCTATTTATGCTCGAATTTCAACGAGATCGCTTTGCTCGTCGTTTTTGGCGATTGGCTCTAGTTAATATTCTCTCCAACTTAATGGTACCGTTAGCAAGTCTAATAGATACGGCATTTTTAGGTCATTTAGCAGATATCCGTTATCTAGGAGGAGTGGCGATCGCTTCGATTCTCTTCAATTATATTTATTGGTCGTTTGGCTTTCTCCGCATGGGTACCACTGGGATGACTGCCCAAGCTTCGGGAGCGGGCGATCGCGATACCGTTATCTTGACTCTGTTGCGTAATGGTTTAATTGCCGTCTGTATTGCTTTGGTTATTTTAATTTTGCAGTATCCTTTACGGGAAATCGGTTTTGCTTTACTTAGTGCCGAACCAGAAGTCTTGGCGGCAGGAATAGACTACTATAACATGCTAATTTGGGGCGCACCGGCGACACTGCTAAATTTTGTCATCTTAGGCTGGTTTTTAGGACGGGAACAGGGAACAAAAATCTTAATACTTTCGATAATCGATAAAAGTACCAATGTCGGTTTAAATTACCTGTTTATCGTGCAGTTGGGCTGGGCAAGTGCTGGAGCCGCCGCCGCAACCGCTATTAGTCAGTATCTTAATTTACTGTTGGGATTAATTTTAATTTTTCGCGAATTTCACTTAGGTTCCCTACAAATATATACCAACAAAATTTTCGGCGCTTCAGCTTTTAAAGCCGCCTTTGCCCTCAACCGCGATATTTTTATCCGTACTCTGGCTTTGATTTCTACTTTTGCTGTCTTTACTAATTTAAGTTCCGCAATAGAAACTAACGTTCTGGCAGTCAATACTTTACTTTTACAGATAGTTACTTTAGAAGCATATTTTATCGACGGTATTGCCTTTGCTACGGAGAGTATTGCCGGTAATCTTTACGCTCAGAAAAACATTCGTCAGCTATGGTACCTAATTAGGCTTGCAGTAGGAGCTAGTGTATTTGCAGGTACGATCTTTGCATTTGTGTTTTGGAGCTCACCATCTTTGTTTAGTTTGCTCACCAATCATCAAGAAGTCCTCGATCGCCTGACTAACTATACAATTTGGTTATTTCCCGTATTGGGATTTGGCTCCATTGCCTACATGCTCGATGGTTACTTTCTCGGTTTGACTCGGGGGAAAATCTTACGTACCTCAACCGTAGTTGCCGCTCTCTTAGGTTTTACTCCTGTGGCGATCGCTGCTTGGCAGTTGCAAAACACTCATTTACTGTGGCTGGCTTTGTCTATGTTTATGGTAGGAAGAGTGCTAACTTTAGGATTGAAGGTATCACAAACTTTGAAGGGATCGCACTAAATGAAGCATTATTAGAGAGATATCGAGCAAAATTCCGAGCGTGTATGTATGGTTTTTAGGTGAATATCTAATATAGTTAGTATTTTACCAAGACGAATAGCATATGAACCTTCAACAGATACCTTCAAAGTTTGTCAAGAAGTTATTAAATTATAATTTTAAACTATTGGGCAGGGACTCAGTATCTCGCGTAAAGATTGTTAGCAGAAACGATTTAAAGAAAATTGGAACGGATTATGGTGGTTGGGTAGTTCCAGTCAGTCTGATTAAATCAAATTCAATTTGTTACTGTGTTGGTTGTGGCGAAGATATATCATTTGATCTTGGATTAATCGATTATTTTGATTGTGATGTTTATGGCTTCGATCCAACTCCAAGAGCTATTAACCACGTGAACAATGTAGCTGGACAAAATCCTAAATATCATTTTTATGAAATTGGGCTATGGGATAAGCAAGACCAATTAAAGTTTTTCGTTCCCAAAAATCCAGTCCATGTTTCTCATTCTCTATTGAATTTGCAGAGAACAGAAGATTTTATATACGTCGAAGTTAAAAGACTTAAAAACCTAATGGAGGAGTTAGGTCATTATAAAATCGATTTGCTCAAAATTGATATCGAAGGTGCTGAGTATAAAGTTATTCAATCTATCATTGAAGATAATATAGATATAAACGTGATTTGCATTGAGTATGACGAGTGTTTTAACCCTATCGATCGTCAGTACAAAAATAGAATAAGAGTATCAGTAAATAGCTTGGTAACCAATGGCTATTCCTTGGTTTGTGCTCAAGGCAACGGTAACTATACCTTTGTCAAAAATACGGTTAATTATTAGAAATAATGAAACAACAATTCGCAAACAATAGTTGATTTAAATTTGGATAACTTCTACTAGTTTTTTTACTAACGTGATTACTACTTATGTATGCAACCAAACTCATAATAGATACCTGGGTATCAGCTACCTGGGATGAGTATTTACAACACATAGAACGTCCTGATTGCCAAAAAGCAAAGGGTTACTATTACGATGGCAGATACAGAATTGAAATGACTCTAATTGGTAACGACCATTCACAAGATCATTCTATAATCAATCACGCAATTTATTTATACGCTACTCTCAATTTATTTATACGCTACTCTTATAAATATTCCTCTAAATGGCTTCTTATTTTTAAAATCGAAAATCAAGTAAGTAGAAGAATTAGTGAATCTATAGTTTTGCCGAGATTAAAAATTGAACTATTAACTGAGGCTTTGAGGCGATCGCGACATAACAATCATACAGAAGTTAGCACTTGGCTGCTACAAAAATTTCAATCGACAGACAAATCAAATTAATTCTTAATTCCCGTGGTACCGATACCTTGAATAAACTGCTTCTGTCCGATTAAAAATAAGACTAATACAGGAATAGTAGCGATAACTACTGCTGCCATCAGTAGCGACCAATCATTAGTAAACTGTTCTTGAAATTCTGATAGTGCTAGCTGTACTGTTCTTAACTCCGGTTTAGTAGTAAATACCAAAGGTTTGAATAGATCGTTCCATTCGCCGATAAAAGTAAATAAAAATAAAGTTATTAAAGCGGGACGAGATAAAGGCAACATCACACGAGTTAAAATTTGGAAGCGATTGGCACCGTCAATTGTTGCCGCTTCTTCTAATTCAATGGGAATGCTAGCAAAATATTGACGCATTAAAAAAATTCCGAAGCCATTAGCCGCCGTGGGTAAAATCAACGCCCAATAACTATTAATTAAACTACCCCATTTTAAGATAATAAATATGGGAATTACTAATAATTGAAAAGGAATTACTAAAGTAGCTAGTATTAGTAATAAAATACCTTCTCTACCTCGAAATTCCAGTCTGACCAAAGCATATCCCGCTAGAGCAGAAGTAATAATTTGTGCTGCAGTTACGGCTAAAGCTACCAAGGTAGAATTGGCAAAAGCGAGTAAAAACTTACCTCTAGTCCAAGCTTCTCGGTAATTATCCAAAGTAAAAATGCGAGTAGATAGAGCTTCGTTAGTAATGCTTTGAGACGCAGAAAAAGAAGTAATTATAACTATTCCTAGAGGAAATAAGACAATAATCGCACCCAAAATTAAAAGGCATAAAATTAATAATTTATTAAGTAGTAAACCAGATAGTATTGGCGATCGCCTTGACATAATTGAAGATTCTTTCATAGCTCTGACCGCTTCTAATCTCTGGTGCTAGTAGCTTTGATGTCGACAAACAAAAACCTTATCATAGCATTTATTAATGCAAAAGCTAAGAGCACTAGCCATAACCAGCCCTCCCTCAATAGCTTGTCTTACTTTGATTGTAGAAAAATCAAATCAGAGCGAATCAGCTATTTTTGCAGCCTTTGGTTAAAGGCTGCAAAAGTTAATTAGTTGGTTAACCCCGCAACAGTCAAATTTTCCCAACCTTGATAAAGTTCTTGAGCATAGTACATAATATCCTCACTCTTAAGACGAATTCTTGGTTTGGCTTTAGGATACAAACTTTCTAAACAACTCGTATCTTGCTCTACTACTACTGCTGCGGTTTGTAACATAGATTCTTGCAGCATTTCTTTTAGTTCTGGTTTAGAAAACTTGGCATACATCAAAATAAAAGTTTTGGTAGAATTTTCGGTCTGAGGATAAAGAATATGCCCCTGATAAGTTTTGATGTCAGGAGTATTTAAACGGAAAAACTGTGATGAAGGGAAAGTATATTCTAAAAAATTATTCATCACTTTGGGAAATGCACCAAGAGAGGGGTTAGCTGCAATTTCTTCTGGGGTATAGTCAGCTAATTCAGCCGTTTGAGTGACGAGAGCGTAAATACCGTTCTTCTCGACAAACTCAGCATGACAGGATTTAACTTTGAACATCTCGCGATGAGTACCATTTTGATGGTTGTGGTCGTAATTGATTAACAGACTTCTGAGAAAATCACTTTTAATACTTTTTTGAGCGGTAATTCCAATAAAATCATATTCTTCAGCAACTTGCTCGTGTAATTTTGGTATCGGCAGTTTAGGCTCACAGCCTCCATAAGTCCAAATCAGATCGCCAATAATAACTAAATCTAAAGCTTCAGCTACAGATGCATTACTCTTGTTGCCGTTGTTATAGAAATGTCCTTGCCCATCAAATTCTAGTGCATGAAAAGGACAGGTGATTGTGTTTCTCTCTTGGCATACCCAACCTTTAGCAAGAGGAGCTTGTAAATGTGGACAAACATTATTGAGAGCCGAAACTTGACCCATCTCATTTTGCCATAATACGTAATCCTGACCGTTAAGAGTCACTTTATAAGGCTGATTTACTCCCAACATAGATTTATGAGCTATCAGCCAAGGTGCGCCTGGTAAAACTGGTTTCATTATTTTCTCCTACTTGAAATTAAAAATGGTAAAATCGTGACAGATTATTCATCTTTTAAATATGACAAATTATTCGCATTTTTTGAGTAAAGATTTATTAAGTAACTTTGTTCGCGTTTTATGAGTGATTTTTTTCCTAAGGCTACTTCGATGCGTCGTTTTCCCAAACAAGCAAGAAGCAAACAAAGAGTAAACGATATCTTAGATGCTGCTGCTGAAGTTTTTTTAGAAGTGGGATATGGTGAAGCAACAACCCACGCGATCGCCGAACGTGCTAATACTGCTGTTGGTTCGCTTTATCAATTTTTTGCCGATAAACAAGCTATTTTCCAAGCACTAGAACTAAGACATATTGAACGAGGACGTAGTTTAGGAAAAAATGTTTTCGCACCAGAAAAGGCAAATCTGCCATTAAAAGTATTTGTAGACCAGATGGTAGAGCGATGCGTTGAGTTTTTTGAGCATCCTGCTTCTAGAGCTATCTTTGTACACTATTTTACTAATCCCAGTCTATTTCATCATATTGACGATAGTTTTACCCAAGAATTTGTCAAACTTTTATCAGGTGTACTCTTAAAGATGAATCCTGTTTTGAGTAAAGAGAGGAGTAATCTGTTAGCAGATGTCTGTGTGCAATGTTTTAATACAATGATGTTTAAAGCACTTCAAAGTAACACTCATTATCGTCAAAAACTTTTGGCGCAAACCAAAGAATTGTTAACCGCTTATCTCGAGCCTCACATGCAGGCTTCTTGAATAGGATAATATTCGTGTTTATCCATCCCTGACAGACTGTTCGTAAATCATGGTAAACAAGCTGGTATTTCCAAGTATCAGAGGATATATCACAGAGGTTAGTGTCAGTAATAAATCAGCTGATGAAGCGTCAAGCCTATCCCTCAGACTAGTTTCGCTTAACTTAAATTTACGAACAGTCTCTAATAAAGCCCATAAGATAAATCATCTACAGAAGAATATACTAGTTTGATGGGGAAAAAACGGGAGTTTTGTATAAAAGATACCAGGGCAGGTAAGAGTAAATGCAAAAACAACAAACATACATAATTTTAATTTTAGTCTTGGTAGCGGCAGCGATCGCGACTTTGATAACCATTCCGCCGCAACTGGGTTTAGATCTTAGAGGTGGGGCGCAGTTAACTATTCGGGTCAAACCAACTCTAGAAGTTACCGAAATAAAATCTGAAGACCTCAAAGCCGTACAGAGAGTTTTAGAAAATCGCATCAATGAATTTGGGGTATCGGAAACGACCGTACAAACTGTCGGTGAAGATAAAATTTTAGTTCAGTTACCAGGAGAAAGCAATCCCCAAACCGCCGAAAGACGGTTAAAAGGCACGGCTAAATTAGAGTTTAGAGAACAAAAACAAGGAACCGAAGGCGAGTTGGCTGCTGAATCTCAGGTCAGACAGCAACAACAGCTACAGCTAGCTATTTTGAGTTCCCAAGAGTCCCTGACGGAAGAAGAGCGAGCGCAAATCGATAAACTTAGAGAATCTTTACAACAATCGAACCAGGCGATCGCCGAACTATTTCAATCGGTAGGTTTAACTGGGTCAAATCTCAGAGATGCTCGTCCTCAACCCGATGCTACTGGTAATCGCTGGGAAGTAGCGATTACCTTTGACGATGAAGGGGGTAAAAAGTTTGCCGAATTGACCAAAAATTTAGCTAGTACCGGTCGCAGTGTTGGTATATTTTTAGATGATGAATTAATTAGTTCCCCAGTAGTCGGTCCAGAATTTGCCGACACGGGAATTGCTGGGGGTAGAGCCGTAATCACGGGGAATTTTGACATAGAAAGTGCTAGCGACTTGGCAATTCAAATTAAAGGTGGTTCTCTACCATTTCCCGTAGAAGTTGTCGAAAACCGCACCGTAGGAGCCACTCTCGGACAGGCGAGTATTCGCCGCAGCATTATTGCCGGAGTAGCTGGTCTAGTCTTGGTATTGATATTTATGGGGGTCTATTATCGTCTGCCCGGAATACTTGCCGATGTCGCTCTAGTAGTCTACGGTTTGCTGACGATGGCTTGTTATGCTTTAATCGGCGTTACTCTTACCCTACCAGGAATTGCCGGTTTTATCCTCAGTATTGGCATGGCTGTAGATGCCAATGTTTTAATCTTCGAGCGCACCAGAGAAGAATTAAGGGCGGGTAAAACTCTATACCGTGGTGTAGAGTCGGGATTTTATCGTGCTTTTTCCAGTATTCTCGATAGTAATGTGACGACCGCGATCGCCTGCCTGGCGTTGCTGTGGTTGGGTTCTGGCTTAGTTAAAGGTTTTGCCGTAACTCTACTAATTGGGGTAGGAGTGAGTATGTTTACCGCCGTTACCTGTAGCCGAACCTTAATGTTACTAATAGTGTTGGGTATGCCTAAAGTCAGACAAAAACCTGAATTATTCTGCCCCGATCTCGCTCGCTAGAAACCTATTTATCGATCTATGATTAAATTCAGTGTTACTAACAACCGCAATCTTTGGTGGGCAATTTCAGCAGTAGCCATTCTCGCTAGCATTGCTGCCATGTTTGTCTCCTTCACCACCTTAAACGCACCCATACGTCCTGGTATTGACTTTATTGGCGGTACTCGCCTGCAAATCGAACGGGATTGTGCGGTCGAAAATAATTGCGATCGCCCCATCGATACGGCGGAAGTCAGAGAAGTTCTCGACCAGCGAGATCTGGGCAATAGCAGCATTCAGCTATTGGGAGATAACCAGCAAATACTCTCGATTAGAACCCCCAATCTCGATGTCGAACAGAGAACTGACTTGCTAGATGCTCTCAGCGAAAGAATTGGGCAGTTTAACCGCGACACGATTCAAATCGACTCTGTAGGTCCCACTATTGGGGAAGAATTATTCGTGTCTGGTATTCTCGCCCTGCTCGTGGCTTTCTTTGGCATTATTGTCTATCTCAGCATTCGTTTCCAGTTTGACTATGCCCTGTTCGCGATCGCCGCTCTGTTTCATGATGTTATAATCACGGCTGGCGTTTTTGCCGTCTTGGGGTTGGTAATGGGGTTGGAAGTAGATAGTTTATTCTTAGTGGCATTACTCACTATCGTGGGATTTTCAGTAAACGATACGGTAGTAATTTACGATCGCATTCGCGAAACCATTGCCGCTAATCCCAATCGTCCGATAAGCGAAATTATCGATCTTGCCGTCATGCAAACCCTCAGTCGTTCGATTAATACCACTCTGACAACCATACTACCATTGTTAGCTATTTTCTTGTTTGGCGGACAAACCCTAAAGTATTTTGCTTTGGCATTAATGATTGGCTTTTTCTTAGGGGCATATTCCAGTATTTTTGTCGCCAGCACTTTACTCGGTTGGTGGCGCAATAGTAGAAGTAAAACTCCTATGACGATCGCTGAATCGAGTGAGTAGGAAGGAAGTAAAAAGTTTTAGGCTCTAGATTCCAGAAAAAAGGTAAAAGGGCAAGGGGTAAAGGGAAAAGGTTTGTGAACTCCCTTTTTTATCTTTTAGTTTTCTTTTTCTGTTCCCTATACCCTTTTGTCTACATCATCAAATTAATTTCGTAACCGCATATGAGCGATCGAGCTAAATTTCAGCAGCAAGTAGACAGACTATATAACCTAACCATATATTTTCGCTGGCTGTTTATTTTAATCTGTTGGCTGACTTTTGGGGTTTATGGCATTTGGCAATTGCGGGAGGCGATCGCTTTGTGGTTTGATTACTTTACCTGGTCGGCAGTATATTATACTTTTCACTTTAATTTAGTTCCTACCCTCTGTTTGGCTTTTTGTGTTGGAGTTACTGTCTCGGCTCTAGTTCGACAGAGTAGAAATATTATTTGGGGGATACCCACTAAGGAAAGAAAACGATTAGAAACAAGAGTTAAAAAAATTCTGGCTGTAGGCAAAAAACATCCTCTCTGGAAATGGATCGCTAAATAGCACGTCAATTAGTTACATTTAGTTATTTAACGATTTCACAGATGCTTGCCCTAGTGAACGGGGAAGTACGAAGGCTATGAAAAGAAAAGATTGAATGTATGTTCATATATAATATGAATAGCTTATTTTAAAGGAGAAAGTTATGACTACTGCCAACTTAGTAAAATGTGCTTGCGATCGCTGTCAGTGTGATGTTTCCTTAGAAGCTGCGATTAAAAAAGACGACCGTTACTACTGCTGTGAAGCCTGTGCTAATGGTCATATAAACGACGCAAGCTGCAAAAACCAGGAATGTCACTGTGGTGGCAGCTAATCTAAACAAGACTGTTTGTTAGGCTACAACTGGAATAGTCACCGATTACTCCGCCGTAGAACGACAGAGTAAAGTTGGTAAAGGGGCGAGAAAGTTAAGCTTTAAAACCCCTTGCCTATTGTGACTGTCGATCGAATGAGTCCGAGCTTTTTTATGTCAGCAAGAGAATCATTATCAGTTCCTACTTGTCAAAAGTCTCACAGTTTTCAGACGGAAGGGATCGAACAACTTCGTCTTGGCGCGATCGAGGTCGAAGAAGCACAGCGTATGGCGGAGTTTTTCCGTTTGCTAGGGGATGCTAACCGCCTGCGAATTTTATCTCTATTAGCCCAAGAAGAATTATGTGTTTGCGATCTGGCGGCTACACTAAATATGAGTGAGTCGGCGGTATCCCATCAGCTAAGGACGTTGCGATCGCTGCGACTGGTAAGCTATCACAAACAAGGTAGAAAAGTTTACTATCGTTTATTAGACCATCACGTATTCGATCTCTATCAGTCAGTAGCGGAACATTTGGCTGAAACTGATTAATTCGCCCTACTCCACAGTCGCTTAATTTCCCCAATAATCGCAGGTTCGGGAGGCTGTTCTACTCTTGAAGAATAATCTACCATCGCACCTGGTATATTTTGCGCCCAAGGACTATCGGTAATTTTTGTGAGATCGAGGTTGTCTATTAGGGGACGAAAACCATATTTGACGAATACTTCTTATTGTTCGGGTTCGCTTAGGAAAGCGATCCACTTTTCACCTGCTTCGGCAGTTTTACGATTGACATCTCGACGGACGATCGCAGCAGTTGCTGTAGTTTCAATGGTGGGATCGGGATAATAAATTTGATATGGTTTACCTTGGGTAGTTTGGGCTTACGACCAACGATATAAAGCAATGCTTTCGTACACCATAGCTACATCGGCATCGTTAGCACCGCGAGAAATAAATTCTTGTAATAGAATATCCGTAGAACGAGGCGGTTGATATACGGAATTTTTAATTAAAGTAAATAGGGACTGAGTTGAAGCATTATTAAACACGCTAGGATCGAGCGCATTGTGATTACGTTCTCGCGTCCACAAGCTCAAGGTTAATTGACCGCTATTAGAACGAGTAGGATCGGTAATTACAAAGTCAAAACTTCCCCAGTCTGCTTGTCCGCCAATTTCACCCCAGTTACGTTTCTCCATAGCTCGTTCGATTTGTTCCCAGGCAAAGTTATTATTGGGAAATAAAAGTTTTCCTCTCTCTGCCCAGGCAATTCCTACTAAAATAGTTTTGGCAATTGGTTGGGGAGTATTATAGAAAGGTTGGCTATTATTAGTAGCTTGCCAACGGTTTGTTAGTTCTTCTAAAATCTCTTCACTAGCTGGAATAATCACCGTAGGAGTAAAATCATTTTTGCGATCTAAGTAATTATTAATAATATCTTGAAAACCTTGAAATTCGAGTTGAAGCTCGATTGCGGGATGGGTTTGCTCGAATTTGGTTCCTAACTCCTCTAACGGTTCTTGCAATTCCGTTCCGCTAACTACCACAATTGTTTGTTCGCTTCCCGGTATGGGAATATAAGTCAAACCTAATGAAGCTAAAATTATGCCTAGAGAAATCCAGGTTTTTTTTGTTCTGCTATAGCCATTTTAATAATATTTTTAATAAAAACGTAAATTATATAAGTTACTTTTGGTGCGAGGTATTGGTCAACTAGTAAGCAAATTTTTTGTCGGTCGTTGTTTAATTTGTTTCAAACAAACTACAATTATTTATTCTTACCTATTATTTCCTAGCTATTCTCAAACCAAAACATTAACACTCTCTTGCATACTAGTTAGTTCCTCACTAAGATTTTTTAATTCATTTATTTCATTTGAATTATCTAAATTAGAACTGCGCAAGCGATTTTGTAAATTTTGTAAAATACCAGCCGATTCTATAACCAAAGTAGCGAGAGAAACTACCTGCGCTTGACGGGCATCCGCTCCCTGAAGCGCCAAACGTAAATTGTTTTCTAAACTCAAACTCAATTGTTGTAATTGCCGTCTGGCAACTCCAGAACTGCTGCGTATTTTGTCTCTAACTTCTGTTAACTGTTGCTGTAATTCCGAGACGGACAATAATGAATCCGAACCAGATAAACGCCTTGCCAAACTATCTATTTGACTGGGTAATTCTGAAGCGCGATCGCAAGCATATTCAATAGCAGAATATAATTCTAATTGACTCGATGCAGTCAATAATTGTTTGGCTTCATGACGTAAAACTTCTGCTTTTTTTGCAAGTAAATTAGCTCGTTCTCGAACTCGCTCTAACTCCTTACTTAAACTAGGATTATCGAGCTTGGGGCGATCGCTTTCTTTTTGTTTAAAAGGTATTGCCGCACCAGTTGCGATCGCGGCTGCTACGGGTATCATAATCGTGCTCGGTAAGCGAACTAAACGTACGCCAATAATTAAAGTAATTCCCCCGATTAAAACCGCGAAAGGATAAGGTAAGGGATTAGCTAATTTCATCGCTTTTTAATAGTAAAATAAACCTAAAATTCTACTTGTAAATCTGCCATCAAATTATTAATTGTTTCGGGACTTCCTTGTCGATAGTAACCACCATTTAAATTGGCAATTTGCTGTAAAACCTGGGGTTTGAATTCTCCTCGATTGCCATAACCCACTGTAAAAAAGGCAATTCTAGCATCGGAGTTAAAATTAGTTTTAGCCAATTCTCGTTCTAACATATTAAGATTGATTTTCGACTGTGAATTTTCCCCATCGGTTAGAACTAAAACGGCATTAATGGCATCGGCACGTAAATTATTTTGTAACCAGTTACGGGCATAGAGGCTGCTGTCATATAGCCGCGTTCCTCCACTAGCATTTAAACTACCAATAAACTTAATTCCCTTTTCTTTTCCCGCCGCACTACCATCAACTATTATCGGCTCGTCAATCGCCGAATTAAAACTAATTAAAGCAATGGATTCTTTCGTTCCTAAATTGCGAATATACTTATATAAAGTATTCTGTACTGCGGCTAGTTTTGCCCCTTCCATCGAACCAGAAGTGTCGATTAAAATTACGATCTGCGACTCTTTTTTGGCGTAATTTTGCCAGCTTTCCAGCATTGACTCCACTACTTCTGGATCTGGCGCTCGATATGATTCGTATCGAGGATTGGCAACGACACCAAACTGCGACGAAAACTTATCGTCTAATGCTACCCCAGGTACGCCGGGACGCAAGCCCAAATTAACCGCAATTGCCTGAATTTCAGGAGTACGAATATAGTCAATTATCTCTCGCGCGGCGGCTCTTTCTGCGTCGCTAATCCAAGGTGCATCTGGCAAAATCACCCGGATATTAGAACTGAATGTCGCCTCGGGATAAACGGCTTGGTATTGATTGAGATTATTAGTAGTATGGTTATTATTGCTATTAGCTTCGATTACAGAAGATTCATAGACAGAACCTACAGAAGCCCAAAATAATCCGTTATTTACCATCGATTGCGCTAACGAACTTGTAGACTTGCCGTAACGAGTTATTTTACTTTGAATCTGTTTGACTCGATCTTGATATCCCTCGACATCTGCTATAGTTAACTCCTCTGGTTTTTTTCCGGCTATAGAAGCAAATTGAGCTACCAAGGTTTGCAAGCCAGAATTAGAACGAGTCGGGGCTGTATGCACGTAAGTAATGGGTATGGCTGCAGCGTTACTATCTAATTGTTGATGATTTTTAGTATCGACTAAAGCAGCATAGGGGTCGTTTACTTTTTCCAAACCAGATGCTAATTCTTTAGTGGTCATTAACACCATCGGACTGTAGGCGATTAGAGGAGAATCAGTAATTTGAGGAATATAGTTTTGCCCTGGAAATAACTTATTCATCTGATAAATTAGCTGGCTTTGATATATTTCCCCGTCCACTGAAAGTAAAGTTGGAAAAGCAGTATCTTCCTCTAAAAGGTTCCCGGATTTTAAGTTTTGAGCTAGGTTAAGTACATTTTGCACCACATCGCCACTGCCTTTAGCTTCACAGTTTAAATAATAGTCTTGCCCATCTTCTAGTTGGGGATTGGTCGCATTAAACTTAGATGCAGCTTCTCTACAAAATTCAACTAGGTTACTTCCGACTAAGAACTTAATTTCTAATCCCGTTAACTGTTGATTATTAGAGTTAGTTACCAAAGTGCGATCGCTACAAGCAGCCAATCCTAAAATAGCTAACAGGCAAACTAATTTAGTGGTTGGATTTTTTTTATAAAAAAAGTCTATAATACCCATAAAATAACAAGTATACTGACCAGCAAAGTAAAGAATTATTAATTTTACTTGACAAAATCCACAAGTAATCGCCAAAAATTGCGCCCCTTTGAAAGCAGCTTGCATACACAAAATTACATTGGATACTGTGACGATTTTAACCTAACTAAATAGTCGGTTTGAGGTTAGCTATCAGTGGCGATCGCTTATCGTAATAAATTAATGAATAATTAAATACTGTAAGCAAGGTTCGTTGGCGTGTCACCGAGCATAGCGATAGACAAAAATCCTAATTTCAAAGGCGATGAGATTGCTTGCTATGTGCCAACTAACTTCCTGAAACGATCGCCTCAAAAATGGGCATGGGAGAAGATATCGAATCTTCTCCCATTGAGTTAAAATAACTTTTCTAAAATTAAAACTTCTATACCAAAAATAACTGAGGTATTGCCGATATTCACCAGCGCTACAAACAACTATTTCGAGCCAGAAGCATCTTTACCCATCAAAATATCCCATGCCGTCTGGGCAGCTTCTTGAAGGCGATCGCCGAAACCACTAATTTCTTCAACTATTTTTTGCCAGTTTTCTTGGGCATCTTTCTGAATAATCTCTACCGAATGTTCGATTCGCTTGGGATCGAGAAGTTCGTTCTGCTCGACCGCTTCCTTGGCACTACGAACTGCATTCAGGTAAGCATCCTGAGTTAAAGTTTGGGCATTTTCAATCTCAGACTGCGCCCGTCTTCTAATTGCTTCTACTAAGGCTTTAGTTTCTTCCTTCATTTGGTCATTTTCTCCTGCCATTTCTTGTTCGACTAGAGCATCGGTTTCTGGACTGACGGGTACGATAGTTGTTTCTTTAGTGTCAGCAGGTTTGTTGGTTTCGTCGTTCATGGTATTTTCTCTCGAGCTAACTAATATATGAGTATTTTAATAATATTGAGACTAATTAATAGTTCCGTTAAGAAAGACCGCTGGCTGAAAAGCGATCGAGCGATCGCTTTTCTTCGATCCTAGCACGGGCGATCGATTGATTTCATTGAATTTACAACCGCATCTGTTCTATACTGCGTCGAGGATTATAACTACTAGACTGACGAAGTTTTTCGTAGTATTCTCTCTCTTGAGCGGTTAATTCTTTGGGAGTGACGATCTTTAGTTTGATAATTAGATCGCTACGTTTGCCTTTCCCATTGCGCCATCCTTTATTTCGCAGTCTTAAGGATTGTCCCGAATCTACACCTGGTGGAATTTTCACCACGGCGCTACCCTCAGTAGTGGGAATTTTGACATCTGCACCTAATACCGCTTCTTCAGGAGTGATGGGAATTTCACTCACAATATTATCCCCTTCAAACCTAAATAGAGGATGGGGTTGTAACTCGATAGTTAAATACAAATCTCCCCGTTGCTGGCTGTAAGGACTGATGCGTCCTTTACCTCTAATACGAAGCCGACTTCCTGGTTTTGCCCCTGGTGGAATTCTGACTTTAATAGTTTCTCCATCTAGCCGTAGGCGTTTTTGAGTGCCGTTAAAGGCTTCAGCAAAGGTAAGGGTAATGCTAGCTTCGGTATCGGCGGCAGGAATATCTTGAAAACTACCACCGCCAAACATATCTTCAAAACCACCAAATCCCGAAAATCCTTCTGGAGTACCAGTGCGATAAGTATAAGTTCTTCTTCCCGAAGAACCGCCAGTAGCTGCACCGCCAAAGCGTCCTAAAAGTTCGTTAATAAAGTCATCAAAACTGCCATATTGTCCGAAATCGACTCCTGCGGTACCCATTCCCGCTCCAGGTGGAGTTCCTGCAGCAGCTTGTTTCCAGTATTGTCCGAATTGGTCGTATTTCGCACGTTTTTCGGGATCTGAAAGCACCTCTTGAGCTTCATTAATGTCTTTAAAACGCTGTTCTGCTTCCTTATCTCCTGGGTTGAGATCGGGATGATATTTTCGTGCTAGTTTGCGGAAGGCTTTTTTAATTTCTTCTGGAGTCGCTGTTTTACTTACTCCTAAAATTTGATAATAGTCTTTAAAATCGGTTGCTGGCACCTTGGTTTTCACCTCCTGACCGTAGCTATAGTTAGGATCTAAAAATAAAAATTTTTCTTACCAATCTCAATTATTTATTTACTTTTCACATCTTTAGTTTTTTTACTTAGAATAACTAATTATAGATAAAGCTATAATCTTTAGTTTTTGCTTAATTGCTTTTTTTAGATAGTCGATGGGAATTTAAAGATAGCTGTTCTGTTCGGCTTAATTTTTAACTTAAAACGCTAGAAATCGATCGAGTTTTAAGTGTTTTAAATAATGACTCAAGAAACCCGATCGCCTAATTCTAACTCGCTCCATTCAACTTCTCAATTTACATTGGTAAGTTCAATTACTAGGAGAATAGAAAACTAGCCAATATTTACTTTGACAACTTTATTTTTCTCTTCTTCAGCTTTAGGTAGGGTTATATTTAAGATTCCATCTTTATATTCAGCACTTACATTGTTATTTTCAATGCGTGTGGGTAAAGGAATAACGCGGCTAAAGCTACCATAGCGAAATTCACTTTTAGTCATGCCTTTTTCTTCGGTTTTAACTTCAGATTTTCGCTCTCCGCTAATAGAAATAGCATCAGCACTTACTTGCAGTTCGATATCTTTAGCATCCATACCTGGAATTTCTAGTTTGAGATGAATTTTTTCGGAAGTTTCTTCCATCTCAGCAGGAGGAATAAAACCTCCAGCCAATCTGTCATTACTTTTTGGTGCTAAACTATCAAACAAGTCGTTCATTTCTCTTTGTAAATCGTTCATTTCAGAGAAAGGTTCCCAACGAATTAAAGCCATAATTGTTACCTCCTAATTCCTATGTAAATTTTTAAACTCGAGCCAAAGAAAATGAAAATTTTGGGTTTTATCGATCTAATTTTGCGCTCTAAATTGCAGTAATCTAGCTGAGATTAACTTTGACTACTTTAGTTTTTTCTGATTCGGCTTTAGGTAAAGTTAAGTGCAAAATACCGTCTTTGTATTCGGCACTTACGTTGTCGTTTTGAATGCGGACTTTTAAAGGAATTACACGGCGAAAACTACCATAGCGAAATTCACTACGTTTTTCCCCCTTGGCATCAGTTCTGGATATAGATTTTCGTTCCCCACTGATGGCAACAGATTGAGTAGAAACTTGGATATCGATATCCTTGGCATCCATCCCTGGAACTTCTAGTTTGAGGTGAACTACTTCTGGAGTTTCTGACAATTCCGCAGGAGGTATAAAACCTGCGCGATCGCCTTCTTTTTGAGTAGCTGTAGTCAAACTGTCAAAGAGACGATTAATTTCTCTTTGTATGCTGTCCATTTCTGAATAGGGTTGCCAACGAATTAAAGCCATGTTCCCTCCAAAATTGTTAGCTATTAAGTTTTAAAACAAAAATTTGGATAAATAATTAAGCTTGGTTGTAAGTATTAAGATTTACTAGGCTTACAATATTTAATATACGATCCTCGACAAAAAACAAGGTTCGGTTTTATCTCCTCTAGAGGTTGAGATTTCCCTTATTAAAATCGATCTTGAAGCATGAATGAAGAGTGTCGCTCGGAGGTTATTCTGCCGCAACGAGCGCCACCCCGTAGAGTTAGCTCCTCTTTAGTTAAATCTCAATGTTCGATACTTTTTTCTAACTCGATAAAAGGAACCAGCCAAACAACATCATAGGGCTGTAAGGTTAGAGAAATCTTTTGCTCTTCAACTCTCCAACCTCTATGTCCGATCGCATCGTACCAATAGATATCTTCTGATGTATTGCTAGCAGCAGACTGTGAATTGTTTAATAATAGTTCGTTTAGGGGAATTTCTAACTGACAGAGGCGACCGGAAATGTTGGTTACGGTCAGAACGTGTTCTTCACCTTGGGGTGAAACTCTTAAAACTACGAAACATTGAGAAGAGAGAGTCAAAATTTGTTGCTCTCCTTGGGGATGAAAGGCACGCTGTCGAACTCGAATTTCCAGTATTTTGCCCAAAGCTTTACTCAGTCGCGCCAATTTAGAATTGGGTAAGCTTAATTCTTCATCTAGAGAAGCTTCGGAAATTACTTGGCGATTGATATCTCGTTTGGATTTAGTTCTGAGAACGGTATCCACATCGTTAGTAGTACCAATCAAGCCATGTAAGTAAATTCCCGGTACGCCTTTAAGTACTAAAGCGATACTCCGAGAAGCTACAAAACGTTTGATTTGGATATCTAGTGATTTGCTACCATCATCCAAATTTAAAGCACTATACGAGGTAGTGTTAATTTCATAAGCTTCTTCTCGTCCTGCTGCACCCGTACGATAGGAAACAAAAGCACCATGTTCTCTGGCTTTACTAATTAAGTAGTGAATCTCTTCAGTCGACAGAATATTTTTTACGCCCATTAAGCCAATACCATCGTGGGTATCCAAGATATTGAGATAGGTGCAAGTCTGGGAAGGATATTCTAACTGTTGAGCCCATTTAGCCAAAGCCGTACTATCTTGGCGATAGAAAGTATGCAGCACTAACGGTGGCAAAGCAAAATTATAGACCATCTGGGCTTCATCATTGCCGTCACCAAAATAAGCAATATTTTGTTGGTGAGGAATATTAGTTTCCGTAACTAGAGCGACACCAGGGGCGACTAGATTGAAAATATCGCGGAATAATTTGATGGTTTCGTGAGTTTGTTTCAAATTAGCGCAGGAAGTTCCGGGAATCTCCCACAGATAGGTAACGGCATCGAGGCGAATTAAATCTGCTCCGCGACGCACGTATAGCAGCAATGTTTCTAAAACCCAAAGCAAAACTTTAGGGTTGCGATAATTCAAATCGATTTGATCGGCAGAAAAAGTCGTCCACACCCAGACAGGACCATTAATGGATTGAAATTTGGTTAGTAAATCGCTGGTACGAGGACGAACTACCTTCTGACGATCTTCTAGGCTCAATTCATCGGGAGAACGATAAACCGTAGCAATATCTTGATACTCAGGATTGCCATTTAATAATTTTTGGAAAGCCTTACTTTTAGATGAGGTATGGTTGCAAACCGCATCGAACATCAGTTGATAAGAATCACCAATTTCAGCAATGTTCTGCCAAGAACCTAACTTGGGATCGACCGTGCGGAAGTCAGTAACGGAAAATCCCCGATCTGAAGAATAGGGAAAAAAAGGCAAAATATGCAGAGTGTTAATCACCTTCTTAAAGCCCGGTACTTGTTCTAAAACTAAAATATGCACCAGACTGGCTAGAGGAGAAGATTTTTTACTGCGAACCAGATCGCCATAGGTGATTAAGATAATATCTCTTTCTGTAAAACGGTTAATCGGAAGAAAATTTCGTTCTGCTGCGATTTTTTCTGGTGGTTTGTGAGCGTAGTAAACTTTTAAAATTCGCTCCAGTTCGGGTAAATATTTTTTTGCCTCTGCTTCTCCATAGAGGAAACACAGACGAGCCAAAATTCGATCGCGGACTTTAGGGGAGATTTCCAATAGTGGTCGATTGTAATCTGGATATTCATAGTGGCGAATTTTCGTCCCTGGATTGGCTTGAGAGTTGGGAACTTCTTTCTGGGTCAAGCTAATTTTTTGCCGAGCAAACATGGGTTTTGGTTATTTTCTAGGGAGTGCAAAAACTGCAATTTAGCCTGAGATAGGGATTTTGGCAAGATAGGTTACAGCCAATTTCGGCTGAGTGAAACTTGACTACGTTCCCAGCAAAACTAAACTTTTTGCCAAGCTGGTTTGCTCGACAAAAATTCTCTAAATTGATAACTTGCCGTTAATCGTGGCGCAATATCGTTCGTATTATAATCTGGTAGAGCAAATGAAAATCAAAATAACTCATGAGGTATCTTGTCGTCACTGACTTAGATGGAACGCTGCTAGACCATCAAACTTATGAATACACTCCTGCCTTAACTGCGATCGCCGCATTAAACGAACGAGAGATTCCGATAGTTCTTAATTCTAGTAAAACTAGAGCCGAAATTTTAGCAATTCGCCACGAACTGAATAACCAAGAACCATTTGTCTGTGAAAATGGTGGAGTTCTCTGCGGTCTTCAGCCTGAGACAGAAACTACAAAGAACGACAAAGAATTATCTACAAAGTATTTAGGAACTCCCAGGCATCAGTTTCTAGAAGACTTGCGATCGCTCAAACAACAGTTAAATCTTAACTACCAAGGTTTTGCCGAAGCTACAGTTGAAGATTTGGTGCGCTGGACGGGACTCACAGTTGCCGATGCCCAAAAGGCAATGGAGCGGGAAGCGACAGAGCCAATATTATGGGACGATACGCAACTGACATTGGTCAAATTTGAGGAGCAGTTAGCAAAATTACAATTGCAGTGTGTCAAAGGTGGTAGATTTCATCATATTATGGGAAATTTTAACAAGGCGAGTTGTTTTGCAGAATTAAAACATTATTATGCTCGACGTTGGCACGAAGAGGTTGAGATTATTGCTCTAGGGGATAGCCACAACGATCTTCCCATGCTGGAGCAAGCCGACTGGTCGGTGGTAATTCCTTCAAAAGAAAACAAGCATCTCAAGCTAGAACGCGATCGAGTTTTTTTTGCTTCTCAACCAGGTCCCTATGGCTGGCAAGAAGCGATCGATTTTTATTTAAAATATATTTTAAACATACATGTTTTATTTACAGGAGGTTGAACATAGCTGACTTTTTTCAAAATGGTGAGATAACTACACTTCACGATCTCCATAATCGTTCTTTGGAATCCCTTGAAGCAGAACTGTTAGATATCTCCCAGACTTCACCAATGACTTTGTTGCTTCCATGTTTATTCTCAGAACTGCAAGGTTCTGCCTTGGCTAATATCGTTGATGAATTAACTAAGGTTAAATATTTAGACCAAATTATTATCGGATTAGATCGAGCCTCAGAAGAGCAATTCGAGTACGCTAAAAAATACTTTGCTCGACTACCGCAAAACCACAAGATTTTGTGGAATGATGGTCCTCGCATGAAAGCCGTCCATCAATTATTAGAAGATGAAAGGTTAGCTCCTAGCGAACGTGGCAAAGGATATAATGTTTGGTACTGTATGGGATATTTTTTATCCTCTAAGATAGGTAAGATCTTGGCTTTGCATGATTGCGATATTTTAACCTACAAGAGAAAATTACTAGCCAGACTTATTTATCCCGTAGCCAATCCCGTATTCGAATTCAAATTTTGCAAAGGCTATTATTATCGTCAGGCTAATAATAAATTGCATGGTAGAGTAATGCGACTATTAGTCAGTCCTCTAGTGCGAACGCTTCAGAAGATGTTTGAAGATAATCCCTTTTTAGATTATATCGACAGCTTTCGCTATGCTTTATCGGGAGAATTTGCGATGGTTTCTGAGGTAGTCAATACCATTCGTATTCCCTATGACTGGGGGTTAGAAATCGGCGTGCTTTACGATGTTTATCGTAACTACCACCTGAATAAAATTTGTCAGGTGGATATTGCTAATGCCTACGATCACAAACATCAAGAGCTTTCTTTTAGCGATCGCCAGCGAGGTTTGTCGAAAATGTCGATCGATATCTGCAAGGCGATATTTCGTAAAATGGCAACAAATGGAGAGGTCTTTTCCCAAGAAATTTTTAGAACTATTAAAGCCAGCTACTATCGCACCGCTCTCGATTATGTAGAACGCTATTACAGTGATGCGATCGTGAATGGTTTGACTCTCGACCGGCACAGTGAAGAAAAGGCGATCGAGCTTTTTTCTCAATCAATCGTTCAGGCAGGAAACGCTTTTTTGCAAAATCCCCAACTAAATCCGGTTATTCCTAGCTGGAATCGAGTTATCAGTGCCGATGCCGATATTTTAGGAAAAATATATCGAGCTGTTGAAACCGATAATGAGTAAGTGAGTAAAATTATAGAACTATAATGTCGCTCGTCTTAGATGAAGAAACACTGTCATAATTTCGCTCGCTTCTACTAAAATTTAACTTATCTGAGTGGTAGATGTTATAATCGTTTAGGCAAATAAGTGCTCTCGTGGCTTAGGGGTAAAGCACTCCCTTGGTAAGGGAGAGATCACGGGTTCAAATCCCGTCGAGAGCTTCATCTCTGTTAATTAGTTGGGCTAATTCTCAAGCTATTTTATATGGAGAAATTATTTAAAATATTAGCAATAAGTGTAGTATTCCAGAATCTAACATGCTAGCTGGGATTTGGATTTACCGATCGTCCAACTCGACTATTGTGATTTGAATTATAGCGGTGTTTGGGTTAACTAAGTAGACTTAGTTGGCTCGTTTAATAGGATTGAGATCTATAACTGTAATTTACTTATTTTCACGCCGCTGTATGCAATCGCCAAGATTCGCTCGTTAGCTCGAATGTTAACTAATATATACTTATGTTAAAATGTTTTTAACATGATTGACAAAAGCCGATCTGTTCTGACCATTGTTGCCTCAAAAAGACTAAGCAGACTAATTGCGATCGCCTTAGCAACAGAAAAAGCATAAATTACCTCGTCTCAACCTATAACAGAGCGATCGGTTTAAACACTGCCTCAAACTACTAACTCTATTTAGAATTATTATAAGGAGAATATCGAGTGAAACCTTTAGAATTACCCATTTTTGCCGAAATTAGTCTATCTTTCTTCGGTTTTCTATTGCTGGTTATTTTATTCTTTTAAGAAATCGTTAATTAAATCGGTGCCATTGAGCAAAGGTATCTCCCTTGCCATTCATCTCAATAGCAGAGTCATGAATTTGGTATTGTGATAACGGTACTTAAACAAAAATCAAGCCCAAACAAAGCCCAAACTAGCTTTATAAGCTACGAATACGTCGCGATTTTGGTTCAACCATTGGACAAAACGATAAGATATACCTGTACGAAAAGCTTCTAATGCTTCAGGAAATGTCTCCAAAGGTTTGTTCGCCCAACGTCTTCTTAAACCTCCAGTAAGCTTATGCCAAAGGATAAAAGTATAGGCACAAAAAACTAGAATAAAATGTCTTTCCAAACTCTTCTTATCTCTAACTTGATACTCTTTTAATCCTAACCATCCCTTGGCTTCTCGATAGAAAACTTCTATCCAGTTTCTCTGAGCATAAGTTTGAACTATCCATTGCTCGGTTACTATTTCTCCCTCAACATTTGTGAGTAAGTAGTCAATATCTTCAGCATCTTCAAAGATTGGTGCACTCATGACGATAGCTATTTTTCTGATTCCTTCTAGCCTTGATATTTCTGCTTCTATTATTGCTACCCAGACGGTTCTAGGTTTTTCACCCTGGATTTGAATCTCCTTAAATTCCTCATCAGATAACCATTGAGCATATTCATCTACTCTGATTTTTTCTAATTGATTTGATGGAGTTTTAACCAAAATATTACGATTTTTAGCGATTCCTCCTATATACTTTAATTTCTTTTTTTCCAGTTCGAGTAAAACAGTTGTGTTGTTACCATAGGACGAATCTATTAATACTAGTCCTGGTCGATATCCCCTCTTCAAACTTTTATCGATTAATTCTAAGGCTAAGGTGGGTTTTTTCTTGAATTCTCTGTCTTTCTTTCCTTCGGGCAACGAATTACCATGTTGATATAGTTCTATGTCTAAAGGTAAGCTTTTTTGGCCATCATATAGATGAGTTGTTACTACAACATTGCCATTATCTGTTTTCCCAATTTCCCCAATATATTGACGACCTACTGCTGCGGTAAAGTTACCACTTTTTCTATGCCCAGAGTCATCAACAATTAGACTAAATCCCTTACTGATTCTCGTTTGATTACACTTGTTCATCACTTCTAAGCGACGTTCATTTATCTTGTTCGCTGACCAAGTTGCTTCAGTTAAGAAATGGTGTAATTTGTGGTATGTGACCTCTACTGCGTCTTTAGCCATTTGAGATACATTTTTTCGCTCACTTTCCCCTAATAATCCTCCTAAATAATGTCTGAATTCCCTTTTTTGCGCTTTAGTTCTCAGTAAATCATCAAACTTTTGACACCATCT
>NZ_JBKGTY010000003.1:754355-792373 GCF_053543375.1 Myxosarcina sp. GI1(2024)
TCAGCAAAGGTATTCTATCTTATTTTGTCTGTTTAAATTGTTTAAGTACCGATAAAACCAACTCTTTGCGGTCGGCTCTTACTATTACAGTCTACAATTGACTCTTACTTTCTCTCTTCCAACTTCAAACGAATTTCGGCGTGCTTTTCTTTAGTAATGGGATAAAAATAAGCCAGAATCAAACCGATAATTAACACCACCATCGGTAAAGGCGCGACGGCAATCCGAATTGCCAGTAAAGCACTATCCGGCTGGATTGGTATATCTCCCCCTGGAGGTCTTTCGACAAATCCCGACCATTCTAAAACCAATCCCACTAAAAAGAGTGCTAGAGCCAAGCCAAATTTTTGTAGGAGAACCATAAAGCTGTAGAAAATTCCTTCTCGCCTTTGACCTGTATTTAGTTCGTCTAGTTCGATTACATCCGGAATCATCGACCAAGGGACTAAATAAGCTACGGATACGCCACAACCCGCCATAATTGCCAGGATATAGAGTAATGTGGTTTGTCCAGGCTGAATGAAAAATAATCCTCCCTGAGCGATAATCCAAATAACCGAACCCAGAAAATAAACCGCTTTTTTATCGAGTTTTTCGCTGACCCATTTCCAGAAAAATAACATCACTAATGCGGTTCCCTGTACGGCGATCGCCACAATTGGAAAAGCTGCCTCATCCATACCCATCCAGCTAACTACGAAGTAAATCAAAATTGAGGCTGTTAGCTGAACCGCCAGCCAAGAACATAAATATATTCCAATGATGTAGAGAAAAGGTTGGTTGGAAAAAGCGATTTTTAACTGTTCTTTTATGGGTGTTGTTGCTACGGTATTAGCTCGATCCCTAGCTTCCACTGCCGAGCGATCGCTTAAATGAGTTTCAACTCTACCAAAGATCGAACTCAGACCGAAGGCGATAAGCTCGATTCCAATTAAGAATGCTAAAATACCATAGAGCTCGAGTGCTGCCGCACCTAAAGTTAAGTTATAGCCTCCATAGACGATCCCTAAGATTCCCAGAGTAGTTAATCCATACCCGAGAATTTTTTTGCCTTGTCGTCCCAAAATGGGTAAAGCTCCTCTTTCTTGAATGCCAAGAGTACACCACAAAAGTGCGACCATCGAGATTAGGGCACCGACTATTCCCAGTACTAAGTATTGCTGTTTGGGATCGTCGGGGTAGGCTTGAAAAATAAATATTGCCAGAATCAAAGACAAAATACTGCCGCCAATGGAAAAAGCAAAACGATAGCTGTTGAGAGTAGTTCTTTCGTCGTAATCTTGAGTCAGTTCTGGTGTCAAAGTGGTGTAGGGCAGATTTACTGCCGTATAAGCCAGGTTAAATACAATCGCAATTAACACGTAATAAGCAAATTGAGCCCAGTTATTAACCGTGGGATCGCTGCTAAACTCAGGTACGATCCACTGTAAAAAAAAGAAAATTCCAAAAGGAATTGTGCCAAATAACATCCAGGGAATCCGCCTACCCCATTTACTACGAGTGCGATCGCTTAAAATTCCGGCAATCGGATCGTTAATCGCATCGCTTATTTTGCTAATTGCTAGAATGCTTCCCGCCAAGCCTGCCGGTAGTCCGGCTACATTAGTAAAAAAATACAGCAGAAAGAAAACTAAAATATTAGCCGTAATCGCAGGTCCCATGTCTCCAGAACCATAAGCCAGCTTAGTGGTAAAATTTAGCTTTTCTCGATCCATTGGCTTCTCGTTAATATGTGATTATTGTCTCGATCCTCTATATTTATGCCAGATTTATACGTATCTTGGTCGGATTACCACCAAAAAATCGAAACTCTCGCGATCGCAATTTACCAGTCTGATTGGCAGTTCGATCGCATTGTCTGTATTGCCAAAGGTGGATTGCGTGTGGGCGATATTCTCTGTCGACTATTCGATCGACCTCTAGCTATTATCTCGGCTGCTTCCTACGGCGGAAAAAATAATCGCCAACGAGGGCAAATAAGTTTTTCCCAACATCTTTCAATGATTGAACCCAATCTCGGCAATAAAGTTTTATTGGTAGACGATCTGGTAGATTCTGGGGTTAGCTTGATACAATCGCTGAATTGGCTTCAAGAAAAATATGGTGCAGAAATATCCGAAGTACGTACGGCGGTAATTTGGTACAAAAGCATCTCCAAGATTGCTCCAGACTATTACGTAGATTATCTTCCCGATAGTCCGTGGATACATCAGCCTTTCGAACGCTACGAACGAATGAATATTGACGAATTAGCCATGCAAAATTGTCGATAAATTCGAAATACTGTAGGTTAATTGAGTGAAATTACCCTCCAAAACCTACTTATTTTGAAATTAGTAATTTAATCTGGTTCTTGGATAATTTTCAATTTCATGCTAAAGTTTTTCCTAAACCTCTAGACAACCATAAAAAAACAGTACAAATATACGCCTAAAGTAATTACGGTCGAGAACTTAAATAGGTTTAATTAAGTAAAATCTTTAACGGGTGTATTTACTGAAGACACTGGGGGAATCAGGGATTAATTTGTATCTATCATTGGTGATAATAATTCTGTCTTCCTCAAAGAGAAATATCTCTTAAGGGTCGAGCAGAATACACCGTGCACAAACTCAAAAAAATAAGGGGGATTGTCAGCCAAACAATACCCCCGAACCAACCATATAGAACTGTTAAGCAATATCTACTATTTAGATATTAGAGTCGTAAATCGCGAAGTGCTCTAGCATAGACCTATTGCACTTCCACTTTATATATTTTAATCGGGGATCGCTTAATTAGGTAATTAATTTTTGGGATTCGGTCGTTTTACCTGGACAAAGTCGTTCCTTTGCTGGCTCGAGCTTTTGTAAATTTTATTAAACTTAATTAAATATTTAACCTACACCACTTTATAAAAGCAATGTAGGATGTGGTTGTTTTAAGTTGTATTAAATAGCTTGACTGTAAGCTTGCCAAGCATCAGGAGTGTAAGTCTTTAATGAGAGGGCATGAATTGCTTCTGAAGCCATAGCTTCATTCAGAGTAGCATAGACCATTTGATGCTGTTTTACTTTGGTTTTGCCTTCAAAATCAGCAGAAACAATAATTGCTTCGAAATGTTCGCCGTCTCCAGCTACTTTAACTTCTGCATTTGGTAGCTTTTGTTTAATCATAGTTGCAACTTGCTGCGGATCGATCACGATTAACTCCTAAACTAATAAGTACTTTTATTATTTTGCCGTATCTCAAAAACCAAATAAGACAATTTTTGGCGATCGCGCTACTGCAACTCGTCTAATTTCTCAGCCTCAGATCGCCTAACAAAGTGTAAAGTTTATCTAAATTAACTACCAGATTCCGAAGTAGATAAAGGTTCTTCAACAAATCCGATCTCGAAAAGTTGTTGATAGGCTTTTGTCCCTAACTCGCTACGAGGATTTTGCGAATTTATCACTTGAATTAATAAGGGAACGGATAATTCAGATTGGTTTTGAGCGCGATGTACCAAAGCTAGCTTGTAGGTGGCATCATCTCTCATTTGTCCCGTTTCTAAGGCTTTTTTGCGCTGCGATTCAGCGATACGGTTGTCAATTCCTGAAAAGCTATCAAATAACTGAAGATAAAAATTAGATAGTTGGTTGAAAACCTGACGAGCTTTTTGTAATTTGTCTGCAGCTACGTCATATTGTTGAGCATTAATTGCTGCATCTGCTTCGCTCATCAGTTTTTGTCCTCCCTGCAAACTGAGGATACTAGCGGGAGGAGCATCGGTAGAGGAATTGGCTGGTGGAGTTACTTCTTCTGGAGAAGTATTGGGAGAATTTTCTGGTACTGAGGGAGTTGATTCTTGCGCCAATCCGGGATTAACCGAGAAAATTGCCAAAAAAACTCCTAAATAACCGATACTACGATTAATAATCTTAGAATTTGACATAAATTAACTCAACTCACTTAATTTCATTGGTGAAAATTAAAATCTAAAAACTTCAGGTATCTTATCACCGAATCTTTACCATATTTCGTTCGTCAGCTTGGAGATTGCTGTATTTCATAATCGTTCATCGGCTGAACTATAGACGTAAGGAAAAAGGTTTTGTTTCTTCTGGGTAGTTAATTTTTGCTGAGTTGAAGTTATCTTAGTGTGGTCGATCGCTCAAAAAAATTGACTTAATGTATCTTTACCTGAGGACTATTGTTTGCTTGTTGGTGTTTTGCCCAGCAATTCTCATTTTAAGATTTCATGACATTGAAACCCAGTCCAGAATCGTTACAAGCAGAAGAATTGGGAATTAGTTCTCTATTCAACATAGAGAACTAAAACAAGAAGGGGCAATTAGCTTAAAGTAAAAGGCATTAACCTTCGCTGGAGTGGCAACATGGGTTTAGCAATAGGGATGCCTGAATTATTATCGATGCTAACCGACGAGTTAGATGAGCTGCCCGATGAAAGAAAACAGGGCAATAACACCAAATATAGGGTTGAAGAAGCGATAAAAAGTGCTTTTTCGGTCTTTTTCATGCAATCGAGGTCATTTTTAGACCATCAACGCTTGATGAAAACCCAGAAAGGGAGAGATAATGCGGCTAGTCTGTTTGGGATCGAGCGCATCCCCTGTGATAATCAGATTCGTACCCTGCTCGACCCGGTGCCAGCTTCAACGGTGTTTGGGGTCTTTCGCTCCGTCTATGACGGTTTGTCAAAAACGGGAAATCTCAAGCCCTATCAGTGCTTTGGTGGAGAATTTTTACTGACTCTCGATGGCACTGAATATTTCTCGTCCAAGAAGATTCACTGCTGTCACTGTTGCCATCAGACACATAAAAACGGCAGCACCACCTATTTTCACGCTGCTGTAACACCAGTATTAGTGGCTCCAGGACGACCACAGGTCATCAGTTTAGAACCTGAATTCATCACTCCCCAAGATGGTCACGACAAACAAGATTGTGAAAACGCTGCTGCCAAGCGTTGGATTGCTGCCCATGCCTGTGAGCCACAAGACCCGCCTGTAACTTTACTTGGGGATGACCTCTACTGTAACCAACCCATCTGTGAAAAGGCTTTGAACCATGGCTATCATTTTATCTTCGTCTGTAAGCGAAGCTCCCATCCAGAAGTTTATGACTGGGTGGATTACCTCGAACGAGTCGGTGAAGTGCAAACTCTGACCGAGATTGAGTTCCATGGACGAAAGCGTTTGTCTGATCACTATCGTTTTGTGAATAAAATTCCCCTCAGAGCCACCCAACCAGCCCTGGACGTAAACTGGTGTGAGGTGACGGTAACAGATACCAGCAACCAGAAAACTCTATACTACAATGCCTTTGCTACTTGCCATGAAATTCATGCCCAGAATGTGTCCGAGATTGTCACTGCTGCTCGTGCACGCTGGAAGGTAGAAAATGAAGGGAATAATATTCTCAAAACTAAGGTTTATCATCTCGAACATAATTTTGGTCACGGTCAAAACCACCAGGCAGAACTTCTATTTTGCCTTAATTTATTAGCCTATCTCTTCCACACCACTCTGGATTTAATCCACATCACTTATCGTGCCGTTCGCTCCATGTTGGTTACTCGCCAAACCTTCTTCAACGAGCTTCGGGCACTGACCAGATATTTATGGTTTGAGAGTTGGCAGACTTTGTTCGAGTTTATGCTGAGGGAGGGAAAAGCACCTGACGGGGTTAACTCTAGCTAAATTTCGCGACTGTTGAACCTGAACCAATTCGCGCCCCTTATAGCTCTACAAAGTAATAGCTGGTTGTTCCAAGTATTACTTGGCTTTTTCATGGCTCAAAACGAACTTGCTCAGGGATGATAGCTGCTCCGGAGCTTACTTTGACTCACAATCAATTAACTCTTCGACTTTGTTCGCGAAAAAGTTTCGCGAACAAGTTCCCAATTTTTATCTTTTACCCTCTATTTTCTTCCGTTCAGGTTTCAAAATGAGAATTGCTGTGTTTTGCCTTTCTGGCTGTCAACAAACAAGTTTATTATCTGACAATCTCAAACAAGATATATTCATCCAAGTCTATTTCAATCATCGAGAAAGCAGCCAGTATCGAGAACCCTATCGTCAAATTGAGCGTCAGGGAGATAACCTAGAAGCGATTATTATTCGAGAGATTGAAGCGGCTCGCTCGTCAATCGATCTTGCCGTTCAGGAGTTAAGATTGCCTAGAATTGCTCTAGCGTTGGCGAATCGACAGCGTTCTGGAGTGCGAGTAAGGGTGATTTTAGAAAATAACTATAGTCGCCCTCTTAGCGAGCTAACTCCAGCTGAGATCGAGAATTTTAACAGACGCGACCGCCACAGCTATAATGAGTTTCTGACTTTAGCCGATACCGATAATAACGGTCGGTTGAGCAGTTCAGAAATCTCTAGGGGAGACGCACTAGTTATTTTACGCCAAGCAGGAATTCCGATAATTGACGATACTGCCGATGGCTCGAAAGGCAGTGGTTTAATGCACCATAAAATGATGGTTATCGATCGCCAAAAAGTAATTACTGGTTCGGCTAATTTTACCATTAGTGGTATTCACGGAGACTTTGCCAATTCTCAAACTAAAGGTAATGTCAATCACTTGTTAGTCATTGATAATGGGGCGTTAGCCAACTCGTTTATTGAAGAATTTAACTATATGTGGGGCGATGGTGTCGGCAAAAGCGAAGATAGTAAGTTTGGTGTAAATAAACCGCAAAGATTGCCTCGAACTTTCAGTTGGGATAATACCGAGGTGATCGTGCAATTTTCTCCTTCATCAACCAGTAGAGATTGGAATTTAACTACCAATGGTTTAATTGGCAAAACTCTCTCAGGAGCAAAATCTTCGCTCGACTTGGCTTTATTTGTATTTAGCGACCAAAAGCTATCCGATCTTCTAAAATCAAAACATCAGCAACAGGTAAAGATTGCGGCTGTTTTCGATCCTGGTTTTGCTTTTCGCTATTACAGCGAAGCATTAGACATGCTCGGTGTCGAACTTAGAAACGGTTGCCAACGGCAAGCCGGGAATCGCCCTTGGCAACAGCCTCTAGAAACTATTGGCATACCGCAGCTAGCCCTGGGAGATAAACTACACCATAAATTTGCCATAATAGACGACCGAATTATAGTTACTGGTTCGCAAAACTGGTCGCATAGTGCCAATTATCTTAATGACGAAACGGTTCTAATTATTAATAATTCGACGGTAGCCAAACATTTTCAGCAAGAGTTCGAGCGTCTCTATAATTCTGCTACTTTGGGTTTGCCCGAACGAGTACGAGGTCAAATAACTAAACAGCAGTTGAAATGTAGTTAATTCACGGGTGTTCGAGCTCGCTCTCATTTAAGCTCTAGGGTTTTTGCTTTGAGAATGCGATATACTGTCTCTGGCTCTTCAGGGGTAATTACCGGTTTAACTAATTTGCCTTCATCGATCGCGATCGCCTTATTTTTAAATAGACGCTTGAGATCGAAAGAAGACCAGTAAGTTTTGGTAGCAGTATCACCCCGCAACATGGCATTGGCTTTGCCCCAAATTTGGGATAAACCAGCCCATAAACTTAGTTTTTGCAGTTTAATCGTACGAATTTCGCTATAAAGAATTTTTTTTTGTTCTTCGATGGGCAAAAAATATCCTTTGATTATAATTCCTTCATCGTCGCAAATGACTCGTTCGTCTTCGTAAAGAGTAGCCATCTTAATTAGGAACTCGATCGAGTAAAGTAAAAGTAAACTTAAATTAATAATAATAATTATTTTTAAAAAACGATGGGCTAAATATGAAAAAATCTCCCGCACCATCACTTTGTCTGCGTCATTTTCAGGTAAATGAGCTGTCCGTAAGAGTTTGCCATTCATCTTTAGATTTAGCGATCGATGCCGCTCGTCTCGCCACAGAATACTTACGCTCGCTGATTAGCGATCGCAAGCGAGTTAGAATAGTTTTAGCCACGGGAAATTCCCAACTACAATTTTTAGATCAAATAGCTAACGCTACCGAAATAGATTGGTCACGAGTAGATTTTTTTCACCTCGATGAGTATCTGGGAATTGCTGCCGATTGTCCGGGAAGTTTTCGTTACTATTTAAGGCAAGAAGTGGAACAAAGAATAACTTCCGCTCGTTTCCACTATATTCAAGGAGATGCTCTAGAACCACTAGCTGAATGCAACCGTTATCGCCAGCTAATTCAACAACAGGCGATCGATTTGTGTCTTTTGGGAATTGGTAAAAATGGTCACATTGCTTTTAACGAACCTACAATCGCCGATTTTAACGATTCCGATGTTCTGAAAATCATTAAGTTGGAATCTGAAACTCGCCAACAGCAAGTAGATGGGGGCTATTTTTCTAGTATCGAAACCGTACCCCAGTATGCCTATACCTTAACTATTCCTACCATCTGCACTGCTAAAAAAATTTTTTGTTTGGCGGGAGGAAAAAGAAAGGCAGAGATCGTAAAAATCATGCTAGAGGGAAATATCTCTGCTACCGTTCCTGCTTCGATCCTGCGGCGACAACCCCAGGCAACTCTATTTCTCGACCGCGATTCTGCTCGTTGGTTATAAATTTGATAAATTTGAAATCAGGTAGTCGGAACTACCCAGCCTGAGTGATTGCCAAGACCGCCAGACTAATTAATTGTATTAATTAACAGTTCTTGATGAAGTAAGGCTCGATCTATTAAAGATTGAATTTGAGCTTGCTCTAAAGCTTCGGCATTGGCATAGTGTTTGAGCCAAGCCGTGCTGATAGTGCTGGCATCTTCGGGCAACTGAGCTATTTCCCATCCCGGTATATTTAGTTCGGACATCAGCTGAGTAACTTTGGGATCGTAACTTAGAGCGAAACAGCGACACTCTTCGGCTGCTGCCATAATCAAACTATGGAGACGCATTCCTATCGCCATTTCTACTCCCCTGAAGATACCTTTTAATTCTTGCGGATTTTGTAAAACGAGCACCTTGCTACAGTTCTCAATTTTTCTAGCAATAGATTGGGCAATTTTTAAATCCTGACTCGATTGAAAAGGTACCAGCAGAATAAAGCTTTTAGTTGCGGCTTGAAATTCCACTAATGCCTTGGTGAGAGTCTCAAGCCGTTGAGATGTAAGTAGGGGATGAGAACGTAGAGTCACCGCCACTCTAGGGGCTGGTAAATCCCACAAACCTTTAACTGTCGAACTTTTTAATGCCCAAACGGGATCGGGAGCGACTAGAGGAGCGAAATTCCAGCCCGTCAGTAAATCCGCAGAAGCTCGATCCCTGACACTAAGCGCGCTACAGCCCGACAATACCTGCCGAGTCAACCAACGAGTAAACGAACGCTTGAGAGGACCAATTCCCTGTGCCCAGGCAATGGTTTTCAACTCTCGCTGTTGTGCTAACGCCATCAAACCAGCATAATAAATCGGACTGGTGAAACTAGTGGCATCTTGCATCAAACTACCACCACCCCAAATAAAAATATCCGATTGTTTTAAAGCTTGGAGAATGGGAAATGCTGAAGCGCGATCGCAACTCGCTACACCGTAGAATTTCTTTGTTGCTTTTGGGTTGGCAGAAAGCACGATTGGCTCTACTCTTTGGGGCAGCATTTGTAGCAAGCTCACCAGTAATGCTTCATCTCCGCCATTACCCTTGCCGTAATATCCACATAATACTGCTTTAGTTTTATTCATTATCTTAGCGTTAAGGTTTGTAGCTTAATGCTTTAACCCTGGTTTAATTTTCTTCTTTCAAACTGAAGATGATAGTTGGGGTTATCATACCTCGATTTCTCGCACCCAATCAGCATTAACTACCCGTGTTAAGGGGAAAAGGATTGATTCTCTAATTTCAAGCTAGGTTTATTCTAGTTCACTATGCCTTACTCAGTTACAATGGATATTCGCTCCAACATTAAAATTGTAATTGCGATCGCTTTTTACTCACATCTTGAACCAGTACAAATAAACTTGAGAATTTAGGATCGATCGTCAATTTACGATCCTTTTCCCCTTGTATCTTAAAAGAATGGTTGGAACAACAACTCAAGGAGATTGAATCGCAAATTAAGTCGGCGATCGTCATCAATAAAGACTGGAAGCAGAAAATGGACTTGTTAACCAGCGTACCTGGAATTGGCGAAGTCGTGGCTGTGACTCTTATTTCATCTTTACCAGAATTAGGTAACAGCTCACACCAATCAATCTCTTATTTAGTCGGCGTAGCATCTTTAAACCAAGATCGTGGAAAGTTCAGGGGAAAGCGCAGGATTTGGGATGGTTACGTAAATATCGGAGTGGTGGAATAAACTTACTACTAGAATCAAAGAAAAATAAAGGAGGAAGACCAAGGTCAATTCCAGCAGATGCGATCGCAAAATTAAAAGAAGAATTGCAAAACCCTGAAGGATTCCAAAGCTATGGTGAAATTCAACTGTGGTTAAGAACTTGTTTTGACATTCATGTCGCTTATCGAACAGTTTATGAACTAGTAAGATATAAACTCAAAGGTAAATTAAAAGTACCGCGTCCTTTACATATAAAACAAAATAAAGAAGCCAAAGAAAACTTTTAAAAAACTAAATTCTCAAATAGAAAATAGCCTTAGTTTTATTAAGAAAACTTCAGAGAATCAAATAAATATTCGCTATTGGTTACTCGCGCGTTCCTTAGCCAAGGAAACCTCGGCACGGTCGCTCGTCAAGTCGAAACTAGAATTGGACTAAAAACTATAACAGGTAAAGTGATTACTGCTTGTGGAGTTAAACCCATTGGCTTGTATCAATGGATATTTAAATATTTATGGCTTTATGGGTTAGTAAAACCAAAGACAGGAGATTCTTTCTTCTATGATTTTAGTCATTTGGATAATGCTTGTTTTGAGAAGTTTTTAGAGCTTTTTTCTCAAGCCTACAGTAATGAAATTCATATTATTCAATTAGATAATGGACGAGCGCATCTTGGTTTAGATTTGTCTATACCTGATAATATTATTTTGCTATTTCAACCTCCTTACTGTCCTGAAGTTAATCCCATTGAAAGATTGTGGAAATAAGTCAAAAAAGTCTTGAAAAATAAAGTCTTTGATTCCTTAGATTTTTTAAGAAGAAAATTGGCAACTATCTTAGCTAAATTTACTCAAGCAGATATCGCTTCCATTACAGGATATGATTTCATTCTTGATGCATTATCTGTAGCTGGAATTTAGGAAATTGGTATTATAACTGAAGTTTAGACTGACTTCCTAGCTCCTAGAGCTGATTCCTAAAGTAAATATTAAGTCAGCTAGATATCAGTCACAATAGGGATTTCAGATGGCTAGTAGTTCAATTGTTTTAATTTGAGAAAACACTTACTACACAAGGGTTTTAGCTTGTTAAGGAATCAGCTCCTAACTCCGAACTCACGTTATTTAAGCCAATTTTTCTTGCGCTTACCGGAGTTAATCTCAGATGATTTAGGCAACGGCGGAAGCTCAATAGTTAACGGCGGAAGCTGAAGAATTGGTGCGAAAATTGGCAACAAGAGGATACCATTCAGATAGTTGGTCAACAAAGAAGGAGCATTTTTGAGAAGCGTCTGATCGCCGGGACCAGGACCAAAACCAAATCCTCCGCTTATGGCTTCACTCTCCGATTCATCTAAGTCGTGAAAGAATAGGTGTTCGAAATCTTCTATATTATCGTTTGCCATGATGTTTATTCTTTGTTTTGTTTGTCCTTAAAGAGAAGCCTTTACCCAAAAAAGATGAAAGAAGTTTCATCTTCATTTACCAAATGACTTAAATAACTTAGATAACGGCGGAAGCTGAAAAGGGGAAAGAATTGATGGGTAAAGGATTTGCACCTGTAAAAGCTAAACCAGAAAAACTAGCAACAGTCCGAGCAAAACTCACCCCAATTTCTCAAATACAAGCTGATTTATCCAGTTATTTTCAGGAACTTCGAGACCCGAGAGTTAATCGAACGAAAAAACACTACACTTGTTACAAGATATTTTAGTCATTGCCATTTTGGCTGTAATCGCTGGAGGTGAAGGCTGGGAAGATATCGAAAATTACGGTTATGCCAAGCAACAGTGGTTAGAAGAATTTTTAGAATTACCTAATGGAATACCGAGCGACGATACTTTTCGTCGGGTTTTTGAGAGGCTCGACCCCTCAGCTCTCGAAGCTAGTTTTACCAGATGGGTAGAAGAATTAATCCCTTCTTTAAACCAACAGATTGTGCCTATTGATGGTAAATGTTTGAGAGGCTCTTATGACCGTGAAGGGGGTCTAAAAGCCTTACATCTAGTAACAGCATGGGCTGCGGAACACAAGTTAATTTGAGGACAAGTTAAAGTCGAAGACCATTCTAATGAAATAACGGCTATTCCAGCCTTATTGGAGTTAATTGATGTTACCGGGGCAATTGTGACTATTGATGCCATGGGAACTCAAACTGAAATTGTGCCCTTAATTGGTGCTAAAAAAGCTGACTATATCTTGGCACTCAAAAGCAATCATCCCACTCTTCACCAAGAGGTCAAAAATTGGTTCGTTCGAGCCCGCGCCTCCAACTTTGAAGGCATTAAAGTCTCTCATGACCGTCGCGTGGAAAAAGGACATCATCGTACCGAAAAACTACTGGTTTGGGCTGTTCCTCTCTCCGAGTTTGGGGGTCTCTACCAACAAGAACAGTGGTCAGGTCTTCAAACTATTGTCATGGTGGAAAGAACCCGCCATCTCTGGAATCAAGTTACTCATGAACTCCAGTTTGATCTTTCTTCTCTACCCGCAGACCCTCAGAATCTTGGCAATGCAATTCGGACCCATTGGGGAATTGAAAACCAAGTCCATTGGTCTCTCGAGGTAACTTTTAGTGAGGATGACTGTCGCATTCGCTCAGGAAACGCACCTCGCAATTTCGCTCTCCTGAGACCCATGGCAGTTAATGCCTTGAATCTAGAGAATACTCTAGCGCGATCGCTGCGACAAAAAAGCAAGCGAGCATCTATGAATAATGATTATATGATGACTGTTCTACAATCCTTTTGTCAATAGGGTTTGAGATGCTCTTACCCTGCTGATAGATACCGCTAGTTTCTGGAGAACTGGCAACAGTTAGTTTGGCTTGGGGATGGAAACGCTGAAGATGATGCTCGTATCTGCCTGAAGATAAATCTGCAAAAGCCCGTTAAAGTTAGACCGCTAACTTCTCTTCTATGGTTGAGATAATATCGCTGCCCGTTACCAGCCCAAAGCATGGGTGACATGGTCTACATTCAATTATTAGCCTCAGCTAAACTGCCCCATTTATCCGCTTTGGCTACAGAAATTTCTTCTTGAGACTGAAGCCAGCGTTCGGCATCAATTGCCGCCATGCAACCCGTCCCCGCGGCAGTAATTGCCTGACGATATACATAGTCTTGAGCATCGCCACAGGCAAACACACCCGGCACATTGGTTTTTGTTGAATCACACCGTGTCTGAATGTAACCCCGGTCGTCCATCTCCAGCCAGTCTTGGAAAATGTGAGTATTGGGTTGATAACCAATGGCGACAAATAGACCTTTGACAGCTAGCTCGGATTTTTCCCCGCTAGTCTTACAAACAATTAGCTTTTCGACTTCGTTTTGCCCCAAAATTTCTGCTATTTCTGTGTTCCAAATTAAACTAATCTTTTCGTGAGTGAGAACCCGGTCTTGTAAAACACGAGAAGCACGTAATTTATCGCGACGATGAATTAGATAAATGCGAGCGGCAAAACGTGTCAGGAAGAGAGCAACTTCCATTGCCGTGTCGCCACCGCCTACCACTGCTACTTCTTCGTCTTGGAAAAAAGCACCATCACAGGTAGCACAGTAAGACACTCCTAGACCAGTTAACTCTCGCTCATTGGGCAGTCCTAGCTTTTTGGGGCTAGCACCAGTAGCTACAATTACGCTTTTGGCTGCTAAAGTTTGCTTGTCATCAACCGTCAGGCGAAAAGGTCGCTCGGATAAATCCACCGCAGTTACTGTACCTTGACGTATCTCCGTACCAAAACGTGCGGCTTGTGCTTGAAAAATCTCCATTAATTCGGGTCCGAGAATTCCCTCTTCAAAACCGGGATAGTTTTCTACATCAGTAGTCGTAACTAGTTGTCCTCCAGGTTGTGGTCCCTGGATTACCAGTGGATTTAGATTAGCGCGTGCTGCATAAATAGCGGCAGTTAATCCAGCAGAACCAGCACCGATAATCACAGTCGGTCGAGGTTGGGAATCATAAGTATTCATTTCAGTTTCTCTTTTATGCGGCAATTTTAATTAAACTTTGTGGCTATTTAGCAAATTAGCTTCTGTCGCTTTGCTCGTGTTTTATTTTTTCAAAGTGATTTAGTTACTTAAAAAATTAGTAAATATATAATGCCAAATGACGTCAATTAAGTAGGACGGCGAGTTTAGCTAATTGGTAAAGGTAGTCATTTATCCTTTGTTATTTGTTATTAGTCATCGCTCTTAGTAACATAATGTAATTTATTGTTACCGACTTACTTAAACCCCTAAGATCTCTTTCTAAATATCAAAGTTTTTCGGTTGTACCGTAGAATAGCACTCCAACTGTTGACGATGTAAATTTTTATACAAAAGCCATAGCATTCTCAGGCAATATATTCTAATGCTTTCCGATTTAAAACTCTGATTTTGCCACGATAAGCGATCGCTCTCTTTTTTTTATTGCAGGTAATGTGGGATCACAATTATAGCTGCGAGACGCACCTTTAGCATATTCTTTGACTCTCTCTTTTAAAATTCTAGCGAAAATTTTTATTGCCTTATTTTCTATTGGCACGATTGCACCATAGTTAGTAAGGCTAGAGCCGAACATAAAAAGCTGGTGGCGTAGGAGAGCAACTAAACAAATTCAATTAAAATTAATTAAAATTTTTTGCATAAAATATTAATATTATTTATAAAAAATTATTATTTTATACTGTTTGGCGAATTAATTTTCTCTGCATCAATCTTATTCGACCGCCTCTAGTTTTTCTGTTCGGTTACACACATTACATCAATTACTAAAGTTTGTTTGTAATCACTTAAAAAAATTCGATATGATAATATTTTTTACTAGTTGAATTGGCTTTTCTTAACGACTAATCTCTTTGCTTTTACTCAAATTTTTTCCGCTTCTGCTTTGGGTTGGCAACAAAACAAGCGCGATCGCTTAAACTATTCTGTACTCTATCCGTCTCATCTTTTTAACCAACAAGATGCATCACAAAACAACTTTCAGTACGATAAATCTTTAAAATTCCAATTTGATTCGATCGCCACAGATATTGCCCACTCTTTACTAAGCTACGATCGCCCTGAAGATGGTAGTTACGTTCAGATCGATCGATGAGGAAACTTCAGAAGTCAGGCTCTCCAAAAGCAAAGAACGAGGGATTGCACAGTGTGAAAGCAACCAAAGCAGAAAGCAAGCAGTATTCAGTAAAAGTATTTTTCCCCGTCAGTCCCGAAACAAGCGATAGTTTTACTAAAGTTCGACCCGTAACACGCACTACAGAAAGTAAAGGTGTCGCTCGGTTTGCGATCGAGCAATTAATTGCTGGACCGACTATGACAGAAAGACAAGAAGGTTTAATTGACACGATTGAATTAACTGGAGAGTCTACTTGTGGCGGAGATTTTACTATTTCTATCACTCAGAAGACAGCGAAATTACAATTTTGTCGCACAGTACCAACAGCAGGAATTGGGGATGATGCACGGATTAAAACCGCAATTGAAAAAACCTTAACTCAATTTCCCACCATAGAGAAAGTCATCATTCTCAATCGAAATGGTAATTGCTTTAAAGATCTTAGTGGCAAAAATCTTTGTCTAATGCAGTCCGACTGCCAATAACATCTCGAGGTATGACACTCGAGGTAGACTGCTAAGACACCAGAACTATAACTTGAGAAAGATTAACAGTAAATTGGCAATCGCTAGTATCAAGGCATTATCGGTCTATCGGTCGGAAAATTTCGAGCGGAGCGTATTAGATAAAGTGAAGTTGGCTAACCGTCAGAGATAGATAATTTCTGGCAAGCAGAAAATTATGGTTTATTTTGGACGTGGCGCGATCGCCCAGATTTGAAAGAGATATTTTTTGACAGAGAACATATACAGATTAATCGAGCTGGTTAGATCGGATTTGGAGCCATCGATGTCTAGATCGTCAGAGAGTCAGCAATCTCTAAATAGCTAAACTTCGACCGCTTCGTAGAAAATTTTTAGCAAACTATGAATCACTTCATTCGTCAAACGGTCATTCTCGGCGGAGGTTTTACGGGACTATACGCGGCTTTGCGACTGCGACGCTCTAATTATTCTCAGTCAATAATCCTAATCGATCGCCAGGAGTGTTTTCGCTTTCGTCCGCTGCTGTATGAATATTTCAGCAGTCAGATGGATGCTCGACAGGTGATGCCAAAGTTTGAGGAACTACTCACTGGCAGTGGTGTTATTTTCCTTAGAGATACGGTAGAAACTGTTGACTTAGAACGGCGAGAAGTTCGGCTTGCTTCTGGTAGAGTGTGTCCTTACAGTCATCTGGTCATTGCCCTGGGTAGCGTCACTGGCTATTTTGGCGTGGAGGGAGCTAAAGAATATGCCCTGCCGTTTCGGGAAGGCAAAGATGCGATTGCCCTAGATTTTCGCCTGAGAAAGTGCTTGAACCAAGCAATTCAAAGCACAAATCTAGAAGAGCGACAAAAATTGTTGACCTCGGTAGTAGTGGGAGGCGGACCTACTGGTGTGGAATTGGCTGCTACTCTGGCTGACTTGGTTCCCAACTGGTATCGGGAACTGGGAGGCAATCCCCAAGAAGTCAGAATTATTTTACTCAGTCGTAGTGCCAACATCCTTGAGGGAGATCTCAACAAGCCTTTGCGAGATCTGGCATTAGTAGAACTGGAAAATCGCGCCGTTCCAGTAGAATTGCTTACAGAAGCCACTGCAACTGCCGTTCGTCGCGATGCCCTCGAATACGAGCACGAGAACGAGATGAGAACAATTGCTACTGCGACAGTTCTGTGGACGGCAGGAACGGCAACCCATCCTCTCGTGAAAAAGCTTCCCATTCCCGACCCTCAGCGGGATCGGCGCGGTCGGTTGCTAATCGAGCCAACTATGCAGCTCGTGGGATTTACCGAAGTTTTTGCCGGTGGCGATTGTGCGGCTTTAGTTGACGGCGACTTACCTCCTACCGCTCAAGTTGCCCATCAGCAGGGCACTGCGATCGCTCAAAATTTGCAGGCTTTAGCAGAAGGACGAGAACCTCGACCCGCAGATGTCACTATCAAAGGTTCCTTAATGAAGTTAGGACTCGAAAAGGCAGCGGCAAATCTCTTGGGTCGCTTTGAAATCAATGGCGAACTAGGACATCTAATCCGCCAGGGTATCTACATGAACGTTTTGCCGACCCCGTTTCACGACCTCAAGATGACGGCAAAGTGGATCGACGAAGCTATTTTTGAACGATATCTAGAGCCTAAAAAGCCAAGCGAAACTGTTAAATGGGTAGCTGGTACGGTCGTCGCGGCAGTCGTAGCTCGTAAACTTCTACAAGCACTGGGAAGTGAGGAGGAAAACCGCTAGCTCCGGTCTTAATAAGCGCCAACAAAATTTTTTAAGATGAGGTAAAAATCGAACATGAGTATTCAACAAGACAACAGACAATTGCAAGTACTAGCCCAGCAATTAAGAGTAGATAGTATTCGTGCCACTACTGCTGCTGGCTCTGGACATCCTACATCTTCGATGTCTGCTGCCGACCTGATGTTAATGCTGCTGTCGAAATATTTGCGTTATGACTTCGAACGACCAGACCTGCCAAATAATGACCACCTAATTTTTTCTAAAGGTCATGCTTTACCTTTACTTTATGCCATGTACAAAGCGGCAGGGGTACTTTCTGACGAAGAGTTGCTATCGCTGCGTCAATTTGGCAGTCCCTTAGAAGGTCATCCCGTACCCCGTTTGCCTTGGGTCGAGGTGGCTACTGGCTCTTTGGGTCAAGGTTTGGGTATTGGCTTTGGTCTTGCTCTAGCGGGTAAATATCTCGATCGCTTGCCCTATCGTACTTGGGTGCTGCTAGGGGACAGCGAAACCGCCGAAGGTTCGGTTTGGGAAGCTTTCGATCGCGCTGCTTATTACGATCTAAATAACCTCACTGCCATTATCGATGTCAACCGTCTCGGTCAGCGAGGGGAAACGGAATTTGGCTGGAATACTCAAGTTTATGCCGAGCGAGCTCGAGCTTTTGGTTGGCACGCGATCGAGATCGATGGACATAATCTGTCTGAGATCGCTCGCGCCTATGATGAAGCTCTGAGTATGGAAGAGCGACCGACGGTAATCATCGCCCGCACGGTTAAAGGTAAGGGAGTTTCTTTTCTAGAAGATCGAGAAGGTTGGCACGGTAAAAACTTAGATGAAGAGGAAGCCAAAAAAGCGATCGCCGAACTAGGTGGCGAACGACAACTGACCGTTCGAGTGCAGCAACCAGAGGCAACCCAGCCCAGTTCCACAGAAGAAAAATCAGAGCCATTACAGTTACCTACTTACGAACTCGATGATACTGTTGCTACTCGCACTGCCTATGGCGAAGCGTTAAAAGCATTAGGTGCGGCTTATCCCAAGATAGTAGCACTCGATGGCGAGGTCAGTAATTCTACTCGCGCTAAGTTTTTCGCCCAAGCCTATCCCCAGCGGTATTTTGAAATGTTTATTGCCGAGCAACTGATGATTGCCGCAGCAGTGGGTTTGCAGGTACGACAGTACAAGCCCTTTGCCTCTAGCTTCGCCGCTTTTTTAAGTCGTGCTTATGACTTCGTACGCATGGCGGCTATTTCTCACGCCAATATCAAACTAGTGGGTTCTCATGCAGGGGTTTCTATCGGTCAAGACGGTCCTTCTCAAATGGGATTGGAAGATCTAGCTGCTTTTCGTGCTGTCTGGAACAGTAAGGTTCTCTACCCTTGCGATGGTAATCAAACGGCTAAACTGGTACAACAGATGGCAGAGCTTGAGGGTATTATCTATCTCCGCACCACTCGCATGAAAACCCCCATTATTTACGAGTCAGACGAAACTTTCCCTATTGGTGGCAGCAAAGTACTACGCAGTAGCGATCACGACAGCGCTACCGTAATTGGAGCGGGAGTGACGCTACATGAATCACTCAAAGCCTACGATTGCCTCCAAAGCGAAGGTGTTTCGATTCGCGTTATCGATGCTTACTCGGTCAAACCTATCGATAGTGCAACTCTCCAACTAGCAGCTCACGACACCGATGGCAATTTGGTTGTCGTCGAGGATCACTGGCTTGAAGGTGGACTGGGTGCGGCAGTACAAGATGCTTTTGCGGGTATCGACACCGCTCCGACTTATCGCGGTTCTCCATTAAGATTAATCAGATTGGCAGTACGGGGAATGCCCGGCTCCGGACAACCAGCAGAACTTCTCCATGCGGCTCGGATTGATGCCGATGCCATTGTCGAAGCGGTCAAGTCTTTGTTAAAACAGCCTGCTAGAGTATCTGCTCGATAGGAGCGATCGCGGTTCTGAGATTGCTGAAAGCGACTTTGTCGTAAAAGAAGCAGGATCGATTTTGCCAATAGTAGAGCTAGACAAATCAATTAAAATACATAAGCCAAGAGTGTCTAGCTTTACGGCTTAGATCCTGTAGCTCGCATCTTCTTGAATTGCCATCAATCTAAAATCAAACTTTTTACGAACGGGAGGAAAAATTTGGCTGCCCTTGCTTCAGTCTTACTGGTGGTGACTCTATCCTTACTAATTAACCGTATCGCTACTGTAGCCTTAACTCTTACTGGGTTATCCCGTCAAGCGGCAAGCTTTCAGGCGCGTTCGGCATTTACGGGAGTGGGTTTTACCACTAATGAGGCAGAGCAAGTCGTTACTCATCCGGTGCGAAGACGAATCGTGATGTGGTTGATGTTGCTCGGCAATGCTGGAGTAGTCACGACAATTTCTTCTTTGCTACTAACGTTTGTCGGTACGGCTGGTTCGGCGGAATGGCTACTACGCTTATTAATTTTAGGAATCGGTCTGGCTATCTTGTGGATTTTAGCCACTAGTAAATGGATCGACCGTTATCTCTCGAGAGTAATTCATTGGGCTTTGCGTAAGTGGACTCGTTTGGATATCAGGGATTACAATCGTTTGCTTCATCTCTCTGGCGATTACACCGTAACCGAGCTAAAAGTGCAGCCAGATGATTGGCTGGCTAATCGAAGATTGAATAATTTAGATTTAAAACAAGAAGGAATCGCAGTGTTAGGGATTAACCGAGAAAATGGTCGTTATGTTGCGGCTCCGAAAGGAGATACCTGCGTTTTTCCTCACGATACTCTGATTTTGTATGGCAAGTTATCGTTGATTAACGAGCTAGACCAGCGGGGTGCCAACATGGCAGGAGAACAAGCTCACTACAGGGCTGTTAACGAGCAAGAAAGAACCCTGGCGAAACAGGATCGAGATGAGGCGAGACATGAAGTCAAACAAAGGCGAGATGGTAGTTATAGAAGTAAATCTAAAAAACATTAAGCTTCCAAAAAGCGAAGAGATCGATCGCTATGTACGATTGATGAATGTTAAACGGTCATAGTATTACTTAGTTGGTTCGCTCTTGCTCTAACATCAACTATTAAAAATCGCTCGCACCATCGCACTTATATATTATGAGTGTAATGAATTTAATTTTTGCTTCTTTGTGGCAAATACATTTTTCGAACGTATTCGCCTAACATCCGTTCGGTATTAAACACGGGGGCTACAGTTTTAATTGAAGCCTTCATCATTTCTATCCAGCCTAAAGAAAATTCCCCTTCGTCTCGATTGTAATAGAGGGGAATAATTTCTTGCTCTAACAAGCGGTAGAGTGATTCGGCATCTTGTCGATCTTGTGCTTCTCGCTGTTCGAGAGAGCGGTCTTGACCAATTGCCCAACCATTAGCAGCCTGCTCGTCTCCTCCCTGGCGATAACCCTCACGCCACCAGCCATCGAGTATGCTACAGTTAATCCCACCGTTCAAAGCAACCTTCTGACCGCTGGTTCCCGAGGCTTCTAAAGGTCTTTGGGGTGTATTCAGCCAGAGATCTACTCCTTGAACTAATCTCTGGGCAGTTAGAATATCGTAATTTTCGAGAAAAACTACTCGATCGCGAATGTCGGGATGGTGACTCCACTCGATCGCCCGTTGCAAAATACGTTTGCTTTCATCGTTGGCAGGATGGGCTTTGCCTGCAAAAATCAGCCGTACCGGTCTTTGGCGATCGCTCAAAATTTTTCTGGCACGCTCGGAGTCGTACATAATTAAATCGGGACGTTTGTAGGCACTGAGGCGACGGGCAAAACCGATAGTTAGTGCTTGAGGATCGAGCAGGCGATCGCTTTCGACTTCATCTCTCGTTGCCTCACGTCTGGCTCTAGCACAAGCGATCCGTTCTCTAGCAAAAACGATTAGTCGTTCTTTAAGTAATTGATGGCACTCCCAGAGTTCGGCAGCGGGAATTCGAGCGATTTTTTCCCAGATTTGGCGATCACAGAGTCGCGACAGCCAATCTCGACCCAAATAGCGATCGTATAAATCCGCCATTAAAGGTGCGATCCAGCTAGCAACGTGAACGCCATTAGTAATTGCGCCAATGGGTACTTCTGGCACCTCTTTTTCTGGATAGATTGCCGACCACATTTGACGACAGACCTTACCATTGAGTTGACTGACACCATTTGCCGCTCTAGTCAGTCGCAAAGCCAAGACAGTCATGTTAAACGGATGGGAAAATTCCTGTGGTTTACGTGCCCCCAAATCTAAAAATTTCTCCCCTGAAATTTGTAGTTCAGACCAATAATGGGAGAAATACTCGTCCATTAATTCTGCAGGAAATATATCGTGACCCGCCATTACAGGAGTATGAGTGGTAAAAACACAACGCTGTTGGACTTCAGCTTTTGCCTCTTCAAAAGACTTTTCTTGGTTTGCCATTGTCTGTCGGATCGACTCTAACAGAGCAAAAGCCGAATGACCTTCATTGAGATGAATGATACTAGGAGCGATATTCAACTGCTGTAAAGCCCGCATCCCGCCAATACCCAAAAGGATTTCCTGAGAAATACGAGTATTGTCGTCTCCCCCATAAAGGCGGCTAGTCAAACTGCGATCTAGGGGATCGTTATCTTCCCTGTCTGTATCTAGTAGATATAGTTCGATTCGTCCTATTTGAATTTGCCAGATTTGTGCCGTAACGCAACGCTGACGAATACAGATGTTAACGGTTAGGGGTTCGCCACCATCGTCGGACATCAACTTTAGCGGTAAACGAGCAAAATGAGCATCTGGATAATGTTCTTCCTGCCAACCCTCACTGTTAAAACGCTGTTGGAAATAACCTCGACGATAGAGTAATCCCACTCCCACTGTCGGCAATCCCAGATCGGAGGCGGATTTGAGATAGTCGGCGGCTAAAATTCCCAAGCCTCCGGCATAGGTAGCCAAACACTGATGCAGACCGAATTCGATGCAGAAATAGGCGATCGGACGGTCTGGAGTAATTTCGCGAGCAACTTCTTCGATACGGGTAGGACGTTGTTGGAGATAGTTTTCTAAGCGATCGCTGAGGTCATGAAGGCGTTGCAGAAAAGAAGGATCTGCGGCAGTTTCTAAAAGTTGTCTTTCGAGTAGAGTTGCTAGAAATTCAACTGGATTGTGGTTGCAGTTTTCCCAATGCTGAGAATTAAGCTCGCGAAAGATAGATACGCCCACACCATCCCAACTCCACCAAAAATTATAGGCGATTTTAATTAAGGGATGGAGACGATCGGGAAGTTTAGCTCTTAGATCGATTAAAGTCTGACCTTGCATAAATTAAATACTAGTTGAATACTATCTCCAAAACTATTGTTGGCTAAGTTACTCGATCGCTCGACTTAATTTGATTATTCTTCTTCTGGTTTCTGTTGACTTGCCCGTTCGTTAGCGGTTTTTTTGTCTTCGACCAAATCGACACCTCGTTCCCAGGTCTCTGGTGATTCGGTAGCTGGTTCGTTAGCTAGTTTTTTTACGGCTTCAATTTGAGCGTCAGGTTTAGATTTAGCAGCAGAGCGATCGCTCTGATTATCTGGTTTAGTCATAGTTTTTGATTAGATAGTTGATAACGACAAATTCTAATGGTAGTCGAGAACTAGAAGGATCGAGTCAAATATCGTTCGAACCACTCTCGTGCCAGCCGTGCCACCTCTTCTAAGGCACCGGGTTCGGGAAAAAGATGGGTTGCTCGAGGAATAATCTCTAGCTGGGTTTCTATTTGAAGCTGCGCTATTGCCGACCGATTCATTTCGATGACTGGGGTATCGTTTCCTCCGACAATGAGCAGGGTTGGCGATCGCACCTCGGCTAAAGCCTCTTTGGCTAAATCTGGTCTACCACCACGAGAGACAATCGCTTTAACAGCTTGGGGTCGTCTTGCAGCGGCAACTAAGGCTGCTGCCGCTCCCGTACTCGCACCGAAATAACCAACATTGAGATCGGCGAGATCCCGATTTTGTGCGAGCCATTCCGTAGCAGTAATTAACCGTTCGGCTAGAAAAGTGATGTTGAAGCGCAGATGTCCCGTCTGACTATCTTCTCTTTCTTCTTCTGGAGTGAGTAAATCTAACAACAGAGTAGCGAATCTTCCCTGGTTGAGGACATCGGCAACATAACGATTTCGAGGGCTGTGCCGACTACTGCCACTGCCGTGAGCGAATAATACTAAACCGCGAGCAGCTTCGGGAAGTTTTAAGTTACCTTCTAGATTGATATGTCCCGATGCTATTTCGACTGAGCGTTCTTCAATTGATAAATTTGATATTTTATCCATTAGTCTATTTTTAATCTACTTCTTTCGGTTAGTTTTCTAATTACTGAAGCTCGGCTGGCTAGACTAATTACTTAGCAGTATAACCACCGTCAATAACTAGCTCTGAACCCGTCACAAATTTGGACTCATCCGAAGCAAGATAGAGAATGCCGTAGGCAACATCCTCTGGTTCGCCAACATGTCCGATGGAATGTAAACTGTCGAGTTGTTTTCGTCCCGATTCTACGTCGCCTTGCTCTTTTAAATAGTTTTCTACTAGGAGCGTCCAGATGAAACCTGGATGGACAGAATTTACGCGAATATTGTTTTTTGCATAGAATACATCTGTTTTTGACATTAAGCGGACAGCGCCTTTTGAGGCATGGTAGGGAGGAATATCTGGCGCACTAACTATCCCGTAAATCGAAGATAAATTGATAATGCTGCCCCCACCGGAATTCATCACGATCGGGATTGCATGTTTGGTACAGAAAAAAACACCATTGACGTTGATTGCTATGAGCTTATCCCATTCTTCAGCAGTAATTTCATGAGTGGGTTTATCGACTCCAGAGATGCCAGCGTTATTGACCAAAACATCGATTGTGCCCCACTTCTGGCTAACTTCAGCAAAGAGGGTTTCGACTTGCGATTCCTGTGAGACATCGAGATGCCAGTATTCGGCTTCACCCCCTTCGTCTACGATTTGTCGTACGAGTTGCTTGCCTTCGTCTTCGAGAATGTCTGTAACGGCTACCTTTGCTCCTTCCCTAGCCAGTAACATACAAGTTGCCGCACCGATACCATGCCCTCCACCGGTAACTAAAGCAACTTTATCTTTAACTCGATTCATAATCTCTCTAAATTCCTCTATATAAACCAGCGATCGCTCCCTAACCTGTTATTTAACCCTAATCTCTAAATAGCCGTTGGTGGTTCTCTTCGCTGCCAATTTCGCAGTCGAAAAGCCAGAATTAGCTGCAGCACGCCAAATAAGATCGCATAGGCTGCAATTACCCACAAAACCGCCAAGACACCGGCAACAGGCCAGATTGCCAATAGTAAGCCAAATAATAATGAAGCAATGCCGCTAGTTATCAACAGCCATTCCCCTACTATCTGTCGACGCAGTTGAATAGCGGCAATTATCTGGACGATACCGGAGATAATCGCCCAGGCTGCAATCACATAAACTAAAAATAATCCCGTAATCTCGGGTAAAGCCAAAACAATTATTCCGATCGCAATTCCCAGGATTCCTTCAAGCAAGAGCAACCACCAAGGCTCGTTCATCCGACGGTGTTTGATTGCTGCAACTAAGAATAAGAATCCACCGATTAGAGCAAAAAAGCCAAACAGAACTACTAATGATGCTAGAGTAATACCCGGCCACAAAAAGACCACTATGCCAAAAAGTATTGCTACTACTCCCCGCACTGCTACCGTTGGCCAATTGCGAGCCAGCAAAGTTCCCATTCTCGTTTCTCGGTAAGAGTTTGGTTTCATTAGTTAGTTCTCCTGCTTGAATGAAATATGTGTCTAGAATACTTCGTCCAGTAGTTTTAGTATTCTACTTAACTACTACTCCCCTATAGCCAGTTGGTCGATAACATCGACTACTCCCGAACTATAGCGGAATTGTAGGCGGCTTGCCAGGAAAACTAATCGGGAACCACTCCGCTTAAAATTACCCTGCCGTTGTCAACCTCTACGGTGATATCATTGACATCGACATTGACATTACGTTCTAAAGCTGCCTCGATATTGCGAGCGATCGCCTCATCGCTCCACTGTTCGGTTGGCACAATTGCTAATTCGTTGTTTAAGCCAATTACGCCAATAACCCAATAAGCATCATCTTCTGCTTGAAATTTCTTCCAGTAGGCATCTACCGTTCCTCGCAGCGTGACGACTCCCCCCACTACGTTGACCTCGATCTTGGTATAATCAATATCGGGATTCCAAACCAAAGCACTTTTCACGTTGGAAACTATGTCACTATCGGATGGTGCGGTTATAGTGGGAGGAAGTTGCACTTGTAGTTGGTTCTCGATTCTTCTAATTCCTAAAACCGTCCGCGCATCTTCCTGTGCTGCCATCTTGGCGCGGTAGCTTGGTACCGTTCCGCTGAGTTGAGCTTTACCAGCATCGACGGTTACGGCAACGTCAGATGCATCGACGCGATCGTCCCAATGTAGGTGCTCGACAACTCTGGTTTTGATTTCTTCGTTTGTCATCGCGACCATACTTTAGACCCTCCGTAAGTTAGATTTTAGATTGATTTGTTGATAAAACTTCCGATGTGAGCTGGAGAAAAAAGGGAAGAATTATTTGACCTTCGACTCTTTTTTCTCTATTTAATTAATTAAATTGACCTATTCATCTCAAGCGAGTTAATTTTGCTTTTCTCTGTGATGAGAATTAGATTTCCGGTCGAAAATTTATTAGCTGAGATCGACTTTGACTGTTTTTCTTTTCTCTTCTTCTGCTTTGGGTAGAGTTAAATGGAGAATGCCGTCTTTGTATTCGCCCTGCACTTTAGTATTTTCAATATTTGTTGGTAGGGGAACAACGCGGCGAAATTTCCCATAGCGGAATTCACTTTGCTTTCTACCTTTTTCTTCGGTTTCTGTTTCCGTACGGCGTTCGCCGCTAATAACAACCGCATCGGTAGTTACCTGTACATCTAAGTCTTGCTTTTCCATTTCTGGAACTTCTAATTTCAAGTCGATCACATTTTCGGTTTCTTTCATTTCTACTAGAGGAAAAAAGTTGGTTTTTTCTGCAATTTTAGTAGGATAGAAACTATCAAACAGGCGATTCATTTCCCGTTGTAAAGAATTAATTTCTCCAAAAGGTTCTCAACGAACTAGTGCCATGATTGCTTAGTTTCAATTAGTTCTACACCGATATTTTTGCACAGAACAAATTATTGCCAAGTCTATCAGAAGAAAGAAGTCATAAGCTAAGAACGTTATCGATCTTTAATTACTTTTCTCTTGATAATCCCGACAGTTGCGAGCTTCTTTAGTCAATACTGTATCCGGATGTACCGTACATTTAAGATAAGGGTTTTTACTAAAAAACTGACATTGACGGCAAGCTATTTTAGGATCGTGTTTGAGAAAATTTAGCCGCTCTTTCTCAGTTTTCCGAAAACCGATCTTGAAAATAAACCTTGCACTCAAAAGTAATAAGGGAATAGTAAAGAAAAAAATCGTGTTGTCTCCGTTAAAAATATTATCTTGTTGCTCGAATGCACCTTCAATTTCGGGAGATGGCTGAATTTCTCGCTCGTATTTCACCACAGGAACTTCAAAATTTTTATCGACAATAACCTGGCGTGACCAGCGAGCGTCCGTCCAAAAGGAAGTAATATTTTTGCGATTTAAATCCATCACTCAAATCGCTCCAAATTTCAAAAAATTTATCTTAATAAAAATTAAGTTCATTAGTTTTAACATTTCTTAAAAAACATAAAACCCGATCTTAAAATTAAAACTATCGAATTTTGTCAGCTCTAGTCCTCTATCACAAGTGAGATAGAGAGCTAATAAATAATTGACTTTTGTAAAATGAATCTACTTATATATTTATTACAGTTCCCAAAAATATGTTACGAGGTGGATATTTGTTGGGTTAAAAAACTTTAACTTAAACTTGACGAAGATTTTGCCACTAAACTTTAAATATATAATTATAATTAGCAAAGTTCGTAGCACGACTTTATTTTAACCAAATCGAGAAGCAAAAAGTTTATGCAGGAGTCCGATCGCCCCAATCAACTCCATCGAGGAAAGGTTGTTGCCATTCGTAGTAGTGTGATCGATGTTCGCTTTGAGGAAGAGTTACCAGAACTATATAGTCAGCTAAGAACGGGTGATGACGGAGACATCGTTATTGAAGTAGTAAATCATCTCGACTCTCAAACGATTCGGGGAATTGCTCTAACTCCAACCGCCGGTATAGCAAGAGGCTCGACAGTAACTAACACCACCAAACAACTGCAAGTTCCCGTAGGCAAGAGAACTCTCGGTCGAGTCTTCAATGTTTTTGGCGAGACGATCGACAACAAACAGCAGGTTACTGGGGGGGAGTGGCGCTCGATCCATCAACCACCCCTACCGCTCCAACAAAGGTCTACCACTTCAGAAATTTTGGAGACGGGAATTAAAGCGATCGACGTGCTCGTGCCGCTCGAACGAGGGGGAAAAGCGGGTTTATTTGGCGGTGCCGGGGTAGGAAAAACGGTATTGATTACTGAAATGATTCACAATATGGTGAGTCAGTACGAAGGGATCAGTCTGTTCTGCGGTATTGGCGAGCGCAACCGCGAAGCTGAAGAACTGTATCGCGAGATGCAGGAGGCAGGTGTCTTAGACAATACAATTATGCTGTTCGGGCAAATGGACGAACCACCGGGGGCGCGTTTTCGGGTAGGACATGCCGCCCTGACGATGGCAGAGTATTTTCGAGATGATGTCAAACAAGACGTGCTGCTGCTGATCGATAATATCTTTCGCTTTATTCAAGCTGGTCAAGAAGTTTCGGGTTTGATGGGCAGACTACCCTCGCGAGTGGGCTATCAACCGACTTTGGGTACGGAACTGGCAGAACTAGAAGAGCGCATCACCAATACCGCCACGGGTTCGATTACTTCGGTGCAAGCAGTATACGTTCCGGCAGATGATTTTACCGATCCCGCGGCGGTACGTACCTTCGGACATCTGTCAGCGTCTTTGGTGCTTTCGCGCAAACGAGCTAGTGAAGGTTTATATCCTGCCGTCGATCTCTTACAGTCGGGCTCGAAAATGCTCTCGCCCAAGATCGTAGGAGAACGACATTACCAAGTGGCTCAGGAAATCAAGAGTACCCTCGCCAGTTATGAGGATCTCAAAGATATTATCGCCATGCTGGGAATCGAAGAATTATCGGAACGCGATCGCGCCACTGTCGCTCGCGCTCGTCGTTTGGAACGGTTTTTAACCCAACCTTTCTTTAGTACCGAGCAGTTTACAGGAAAAAAAGGCAAGCTGGTGAGTTTAGAAGATGCCTTAGATGGGTGCGAACGCATTCTCAATGATGAATTTGCTGAATATTCCGAGCGATCACTTTATATGGTCGGCGCGATCGACGAAGTAGAAGCGCCAGCCCAGGAGAAGTAAAGAGTGAAACTAAAAATTTTAATTCCTACCGAGGTTTTCCTAGAGACAACTGTCGAGCAGGTAAATGCCGAAGCCAAAAATGGAGATTTCGGCATCTTACCCAATCACATCGATTTTGTGGCGGCTCTAGCACCGGGAGTCCTCTCGGCTTATGCCTCCGATCGAGAAGAAGAAATTTATATTGCCATCGATGAAGGCATTCTAGTCAAGTATGGCGACGAGGTGCTGGTCTCTACCAAGCAAGCGATTAGGGGCGTAGATTTGGAAACCCTGCACCGAACGGTAGTAGAAGAATTCACACATCTAGACGAGCAGCAGAAAACGATCCGTACCGCTCTAGCTAAGCTCGAAACAGGGATGATGCGAGGAATCTTAGAAATGGGAGAATAGAGCCGTGAACTCACCCGATAATTCCAATAATTCCAGACGTAAACAGCGGCGACTAAGACAGATAAAGTTTCATCGTCGGGTCAAACAAAAAGCCTCTCGCAAGTTAAAAGCACGACAACAAGGCGATCGCAGTATTTGGTATGGGTTGGGGATGTTTGGCATTGTTGGCTGGTCGGTTGCCATTCCCACTCTGATCGGCATTGCCATTGGGATTTGGATCGATCTCAAGTTTCCCAGTCCCTATTCTTGGACGTTAATGCTGCTATTTGTTGGTGTAATTATTGGTTGTCTTAATGCCTGGTACTGGATTCAGCGGGAGAGTCGGGATGAGTGAGCCAGCAGAAGTATTATCATTGGCGATCTTGCTCGTGGGCGCGGCGATTACGCTTGCCATCCCGATCGAGTCTGGACTCAAGCGCGTCGGCATTCCAGCATTGGTGGGCTATCTGACACTGGGTTTCTTGCTGCGGCTAATCGATTCTCAGTGGCAAATTCTCTCTGCTCAAGCCCTGGAAATTTTCCAGTTTTTAGCTGAAGTGGGGATCATTTGTCTGCTATTTCGCGTCGGGTTGGAAAGTAACCTGGCAGAATTAAAGCGTCAGTTATTTAGGGCGAGTCCTATTTGGATCGGTAACGTAGTTTTTAGTGCCGCTCTGGGTTTTGTTAGTGCCTACTGGCTGTTGGGACTGGAACTAATTTCCAGTTTGTTTGCGGCGATCGCCCTAACGGCTACTAGTGTTGGCGTTTCGCTCAGCGTTTGGCAGGAGCAACAAGCTACCCAGTCACCCAATGGAGAATTGCTCTTAGATGTGGCAGAAATGGATGATATTTCCGCAGTAATTTTGATGGCATTGCTATTTGCTCTCGCTCTCGCTATCCGAGAAAGCGGCATGGGTGCTTCCCTGCTGCCAGCTATTGCTACCACTACAGGTAGCTTTTTGGTCAAGGCAATTGTGTTTGCTGCTTGCTGCTGGTTCTTTTCCCGTTACTTGGAGAAAAAACTGACTCATTGGTTTTGCCAAATCGAACCACCTCCAGAACCGATGTTGGAAATCGTAGGGATTGGGTTTATTATTGCTGCTTTAGCTGGACTACTGGGCTTTTCCGTAGCAATCGGTGCTTTTTTTGCCGGATTGGTTTTTAGTCGCGATCCCGAAGCAGTTAGGTTTGATGCTTCTTTTGATTCGATATACGAATTATTCGTCCCTTTCTTTTTCATTGGTATCGGTTTGAAAATAGTTCCTAACGCACTGCTCATGGGTTTAGGGATGGGGATGGTCTTGTTAGTGGCGGCAATAATCGGTAAATTAATCGGTGCGGGAGTACCGGCTTTACTGACAACTAACCTTCAGGGGGCAACTTTAATTGGAGTCAGTATGGTTCCCAGGGCGGAGATTAGCACCATCGTCATGGAAAGAGGACTTTCTTTGGGCGATTGGGCGGTTCCTGCCCAAGAATTCGCCGCCATGGTGGTAGTTTTTGCCGCTACCAGTAGCGTAGCCCCAATCTTACTGCGATCGCTGCTATCGCGCTGGCCGCAAAAACCAGAAACTAACTCAACATGAAGATAGGAAAAAGGCGATCGGCTTAGTTTGACCGTTACCTACTCGACTAAATGGAGGAAGAATCACAACTATGGAGTCCATTCTATTCGTACTATCTGCTTTAATTCCAGGGATCATTCTAGGCATCTTCTATTTTGGCAGTCTTTGGATTACAGTGCGGCAACTACCCACTACTGCCTACCCCATACGTCTGTTTATCGGTAGTTTTCTCGGGCGCACCATCGTAACTCTGTTCGGCTTTTATCTAGTTATGGACGGACAGTGGCAACGAATAGCAATCTGTTTGGCAGGGTTCGTAGCGGCGCGAATTCTACTAACGCGCTTGTGGCGACCGCAACACCAATTAGACCTTAAATCTAAAGAAGAGTAACCTCATGGATATTACTCCCGACAGTATTATTTTTTGGCAGTGGCAATGGGTAACTTTAAACGCCACTATCGTCTTTACCTGGCTGGTGATGGCAATTTTAGTTATTGGGTCGTGGTTAATCACGCGCCAACTTTCGGTGGAACCGCCCCTTTCTCGGTGGCAAACTACCTTAGAAATTATTATCGAACAAATCCAGTCGCAAATTCGCGATGCTAGCGGACAAGAGTCGGGTCAGTTCTTGCCTTTCATTGGCACCTTGTTTTTATTTATTGCCATGGCGAATTTACTGACTATTTTTCCCGGTTATGAATCCCCTGCCGGTTCCCTTTCTACCACAGCAGCCTTGGCTTTATGCGTGTTCGTGGCGGTACCAGTTTATGGCATTAAAAACGTGGGTCTTGGTAATTATCTGCGCCATTATATCCAACCTACTCCTTTAATGTTGCCCTTTAACATTATCAGTGAGATATCGCGAACGGTTTCTCTAGCAATTCGTCTCTTTGGCAACATCATGAGCACCAGCCTCCTAGTTGCCATCTTGCTATCGATCGTACCGCTATTTTTTCCCGTAATTATGACTCTGTTTGGATTATTAATCGGAGAAATTCAGGCATACGTGTTTACCATCTTGGCAATGGTCTATATTGCTTCGGGGATGAGTATGCAGCGACGCAAGACTCGCCAGAGAATGCAGGAATAGTTCTCCTGTTAATATTTTTCTACCACTAACCCATAAGGATAATTTTCAATGGACAATCTCGGACTGATTGGTATCGTTTCAATTATTACTGCTGGTATTACTATCGCCATCGGCTCGGTAGCACCTGCCATCGGCGAAGGTTTGGCTCTGGCTAATGCACTCCGGGCGCTCGCCCAACAGCCGGATAAGGCAAATACGATCACTCGCACTTTATTTATCGGTTTAGCGCTGGTAGAATCGACAGCTATCTATTGCTTTGTCGTCTCGATGATTTTGATTTTTGCCAATCCTTTTTGGAATCATTTCGTACATAATGGAGGCTAAATAGTGCTAATTGATTGGTTTACAGTTATCGCCCAGGTAATTAATTTTCTGATTCTAGTTTTTCTGCTCCATCGCTTTCTGTATCGACCAATAACTAAAACTATTCAGGCTCGACAAAAAGAGATACAACGCCGTTGGCAAGAGGCAGAAGAAGAAAAAAAAGCCGCCGAAGCCGAAGCCGCCCACTACGAGCGACAACAACAAGAGTTAGAGCAACAACGCCAAGCAATTATCGAAGAATCCAAAGAGCAAGGAGAGCGAGAGTATCACGATCTCCTCGAACGAGCCCGTCAAGAAGTAGAGCAAAAGCAAGCAGCTTGGTCAGAAGCGATCGCCCGACAGCAAGAGCAATTTTTTGAAGATCTGCAACAAAAAGTAACTCAACAGGTCTATCAAATCTCCCGTCGCGCCTTCCAAGATCTGGCCGATCGATCGTTAGAACGACAGGCGATCGCCACTTTTATCAATCGTCTGTCAAATCTAGACGAACAAAGTCGAGAAACTTTAGCGCAATCGGTGGAAAAATCCGAGTCGGGATTGCTAATTCGCAGTAGTTTCGAGCTGCCTGAGGAAAGCTGCCAGCAAATTGTCGATTCTTTAAATCGGCAGCAAATTTACCAGGACAATAATTTACGGTTTACTACTACCAAAGATTTAATATGCGGCATCGAATTGCAGGCTAGCGATTATAAAATTGCCTGGAATTTGCAGGATTATTTGCAGTCTTTAGAGCATCATCTTGAAAGTCATTTTTCTCAGAATGGACGTGAATCAAAAAATCGCAACGAGGATAAGGAAGAAAAAAGAAATTAACCAATGACCAATGACCAAAATTCATGAATCATCGAGAAAGCTCATTGCAAACAGTTTTAGAACAAACATTTACTAAGTTCGAACGGGGATTAGAAACCTATCAAGCTCGAATTGAGCCACGAGAAGTGGGTATCCTCAAATCCATCGACGAAGGCATCGCCAGAGTAGCCGGTTTACCTCAGGTTAAAGCCGACGAACTAGTTCGCTTCCCAGGAGGAGTATTGGGCATTGCTTTTAATTTAGACCCCGACGAACTGGGAGTAATTTTACTCGGCGATAGCGAGTATTTAGAAGCAGGACAATCAGTAGAACGCACCGGACAAGTTTCCCAAGTGCCGGTAGGAGAAGCATTACTCGGACGCATCGTAGATGGAACGGGTCTCCCTCTCGACAATCGAGGCGCGATCGCCACCAAAGAACGCCTACCCATCGAGCGACCGGCACCACCATTTATCAATCGCGCTCCAGTAAAAGTGCCCCTGCAAACGGGTTTGAAAGTGGTTGATGCTCTAATTCCCGTGGGAAGAGGACAGCGAGAATTAATCGTGGGCGATCGCCAAACCGGAAAAACCGCCATCGGAGTCGATACTATTCTCAATCAAAAAGGTCAAGACGTTATTTGTATCTACTGTGCGATCGGACAGCGAACTTCAGCGGTAGCCAAAGTTATCGAGCAACTGCGACAAGCAGGGGCAATGGAATACTCAATTGTGGTCGTAGCAGATGGAGAAGACCCTCCTGGCTTGCAATACATTACTCCCTATGCCGCTACGTCAATGGGAGAATATTTTATGGAACGGGGACGAGATGTACTAGTGGTATATGACGATCTAACCCGTCATGCCTGGGCATATCGCGAACTTTCTCTGTTGCTGCGTCGTCCTCCTGGCAGAGAAGCCTATCCAGGGGATATTTTTTATATTCACTCGCGGATGCTAGAGCGTTCGACTCATTTGCGAGAAGACTTGGGTGGTGGTTCCCTAACGGCACTGCCAATTGTAGAGATCCAAGCTCAAAATATCTCTGCCTACATTCCCACTAACTTAATTTCCATTACCGACGGACAGATCTATCTTTCCCCAGAACTCTATCAAAAAGCCATTTTACCTGCAGTAGAGGTAGGTAAATCGGTTTCGCGGGTAGGAGGTAAAACCCAATTGCCTGCCTATGGCGAGGTTGCTGGAGACTTGCGTTTGTCTTATTCTCAGTTTCAGGAAGTAGAAGTATTTGCCCAGTTTGGCACTCAGCTAGATGAAGATACCCGACAAACCTTAGAACGGGGTAGACGGGTGCGCGAGATTCTCAAACAGCCGGAATCTCAACCTCTCTCGGTTGCCGAACAAATCGCCATCTTGCTGGCAGTTAATGAGGGAGTTTTAGACAGCGTACCAGTAGAACGAGTTAGAGAGGCAGAAACAGCTATTCGTCAGGCAGTCACCGAACGACATCCCGAAATCTGCGATCGCATCCAATCGGGAGAATCTCTTTCTGATGAAGATAAAGATAGACTTTTAAATGAGTTTAGAAAAGTATGTCGCTCATTCAAACCAGAACCAAAACCACAGCAACGAGAAGATAATCCTAAGTCAGAGCGCGAAGCAGAACCAGAAGAAGAGGAATAAAAAGAAGCTTCTAGCTCAGAACCCGAAGCAAAACCACAGCAAGATTCTAAATTAGAGCGCTCGCAAGATCGACAACGAGGTAAAAAAGATCGTGGCAACTCCTGAATCTCTTAAATCTACTATCGATAGCACCCAAGATTTACATTCCGTAGTCAAGACGATGAAAGCTCTTGCTGCGGTGAGCATCAGACAGTACGAACGAGCAGTAGAGTCGCTATCTGAGTATACCCGTACTATACAATTGGGGTTACAAATCGTGCTGCGCGATCGCTTTTTTGCAGGAAAACCGATCTCTAAGACTTTAGGAGGAATAAACCAAATTAGTAGTAAGAAAATAGGCGCGATCGCCTTTGGTTCCGACCAGGGATTATGTGGCCAGTTTAACGAACGAATTGCCGAACATATCCGACAAGATTTAGACCAGTTACCCAATTCAGAACAGATTCAGCTTGCCGTTGTCGGTTCTCGCCTCCTACCCTTACTGGAAATATCTTCCGAGCGAGTCGTAGAACAATTTACTCTTCCCACCTCCGCCAAGGATATCGGTACAACTGTACAAGATATTCTCTTAACTCTAGAAGATTGGCAAAAACGCGAGCAAATCGGTAAGATTTTGTTATTCTACAATCAGCCTGCTTCTGGTTATTCTTTCGCTCCCAATACTCAACAGTTATTTCCCCTCGATCCCGACTGGTTGCTTTCTCTAGAGCAGAAACCTTGGTCTACCACTATGGTTCCTACTTTTATCATGGATTGGCAGGAACTTTTCTCCGAACTCATTAGCCAGTACCTCTTCGTATCCCTCTACCGCGCCTTAGCCGCTTCCTTAGCTAGTGAAAATGCCAGTCGTCTGGCTGCCATGCAGTCGGCACAGAAAAATATTGAAGAACGCCTCGACGAGCTTAACGCTCAATATCGCCGTCAACGTCAAAGTGCGATTACCTCAGAGCTATTAGATGTAGTAGCTGGGTTTGAAGCTCTAACTAAGGACTAAAAATGCCCTGGCGATTGGTTTTTTTTACTTATCCAAATCAGCATCCGTGCTACCACCGGGAATATGAGCGGTAATATTTTGTTGATGGGCGATCTTATTTTCTGCTGCTTGTTCGTGGGTAAAGTCTTTCTCCGATTGGGCTTCATCTAAAGTATTTTGTTTTTCTGTTTCTCGTCCCAAATAATCAGAGGGTTTATTAGCTTCAGAGTAGATTTAGACTACTAATTATTTGAGACTCTTTATTGCTACGCAATGAAAGAGGGGACTTAAACCCAAAAAGCTAATGGCTTAGAGCTTATGGCTTATGGCTAACCCAAGGTTAAAATTTCAGCCATGAATAACTGTATACAAGCAGTGTTGAATGTTGAGGTAGCGATCGCCTGCAACAAGAAGTCAATGAAGCCATCGCCTAAACCACGATCGCCACACTGAGAAAGTAGAACGAGAATTACACAGCAAAAAGAAAGGTAAATCTAAGAAGAAGAAAGCAAGCAATAATAAAATCAAGCAAAAAAGTTTGTTTGAGTTGCTAAAGCTCCAGTATACTTGGCTAGAATAATATCGGACATATATGTCCTCTCGTTGACCATGACAGGTAATGAATTTATCAAAAGAGTGAAAAAACTGGCTAAAGCTAAAGGTAAGACAATTTCTATAGATAAAAGTCGGGGCAAAGGTAGCCATATTACACTCTACTATGGTGAAAAATTTACGGTAGTTCGGAATCTCAAAGATGAGTTGAAGACTGGCACTTACAAGGCAATGCTCAAGCAAGCTTCCTCGCTCAATTAGAAATCAAAGAAGATGAATTTTAAAACCAATCAAACAGAGAGTCGCTTTTCTTTTCCTGTAACCTTAACAACCGATGAGGTAGACGGTAGTTTTACAGTTACCTTTCGTGACTTACCAGAAGCTATTACTCAAGGAGAAAATATCGAGGATGCTCTCAGTGAAGCTGCTGATTGTTTGGAAGAAGCTATTGCCAACAGAATTATTCGCCGTTTAAAAATTCCCGTTCCTTCCGAACCAGATGAAAACGAATATACGGTAACAACACCACTACAGACTTCCTTTAAAGCTTCAATTTGGCTAGCAATGCAGGAGAAAGACATTAATCAAACCCAACTTGCTAATGTTTTGAGTGTGGACGAGAAAGAGGTTAGAAGAATACTCGATCCCAGCCATAATACTAAGCTGGAAACTTTAGAGCGATCGCTTTTTGCTTTGGGGAAAAGACCAGTTTTATATGTGGCATAAGAGAGAGCTTATTTTAGAGAAGGAAAAAATAGAAATAATCGTCAGATAACTCTTGGAGCTAAAATAATGGAACGCAAGGCATTATACAAACGCATAAAAACTCAAACCTGGCAACAGCAATTAGGTAACTTAGCATCCACTTTAGCTACCATATCAACACAAGCAACTATTCCTCAGCAAGACAAACTAACTAGCTATTTACTGCGGAGATGCTGCTCTAATAATCGAATGGAGTGCTAAAAAAGTCTCCGAAACTTTTCATCCAGAATTAGCAGCAATACAAAAAGAGTGTTTAGCTTGAAAAAAAGTTTTTCCGTAAGGATTCAGGTGCAAGCATGAGGAATAAGAGAAGGATAAGAACAATGTCCAACTGTAGCTTGTAAAGTCTGTTGAAAAAAAGTAATCACCGAACGTCCTTGCAAACGACAAGATTGAATTGCACTCAGCAGGTTGGCTGTATGTTGAAACCGTTCGATGGAACGAGAGCCACCACAAACTTTCCGCTTGGTTACAGCAGTTCTCAAACATCGTTCAGCTAGATTATTGTCGGGGGGTATCTGAGGATGTGTCAGAAAATACCACCATTGCTCCGCCTTATCACGCAGCGAACGTAGCAGTTTTCCAGCTTCATGACCAGCATTCTTGAGCCAAGTCTTAATTGCGCTAGTCACTCGCCTTCGGAAATCCTCTGCCCAATCTCGATAGTGGCTTTCCTGATGGGTCTGTCGCCAAACCCGATGTTGCTTAAATGCCTCATCAATTAGAGACAGAAAGGTGGTAGCAATTTCTTGGTTATCTACCCCTTTAGTCTTTAACAGTTTTTGAAAATGACGACGTAGATGAGCCAAACACTTTTGTTGTCCTGCTACTGAATAGCCGTTGTAGACACTAAAATCGTCGCTAATCAAAACTCCATCATAGAATACTCCTAATACAGCTTCCAATTCTCTGCGTTTTCTAGTATCGCCGGCATGAAA
>NZ_JBKGTY010000003.1:793184-836084 GCF_053543375.1 Myxosarcina sp. GI1(2024)
CTACTTTAATCTCTTTTTCCTTTTTGTCAACCCTGATACCTGAATCCTTACGTTTTTCCCTTAGAAGAAACAGCTGATATTAATGACTAGAGTAGTAATCGATACTTCGTCTTTGATTGTATTGTTTGAAAATTTATTTAAGATCTAAATAAACATTACTTGGCGAACTTTTCTAATAGCTTCAGAGAGAATTTCTGCGGCTTCTTCAATCTCGCGATCACACGTGAATTTTCCCAATCCTATTCTCAACGAGCTTTCAATCAGATCTTCAGATAAATTCATAGCTCTGAGAACATGAGACTGTGCTACATACTCCAGATGAACAGGCTGCACCAGTAGAAATCGCGATCGCGTGACAAATTTTAGCAATAATGGTACTGTTAAACATTTCTGGAATATGATGAAGGAACAAAGGGATCGCTCGTCTCAACGAAATTGTTTTTCATACTTTTCAGACTTTTTTTAGGTTTCGTACTATTAGAAGATTGAAGAAGCTGTATTTTTAAAAGATTAGATGAAAAACTATCGCTATCAGGTAGGAGGAAGTCTCGCAGTTGATGCAATTAGCTATGTAGCAAGATCGGCAGATTGGGAACTGTACGATCGCTTACTAAAGGGAGACTATTGCTATATCTTTAATTCCCGTCAGATGGGAAAGTCTTCTCTGTTGGTGCAGACTTTTTATCGTTTGAGGCAAAAAGGTTATCGTTGTGTCATCATCGAGCTGACTAGTATCGGTAGCGAACAAATAACCCCGTTGCAATGGTATAAGGGTTTGGTAGCTCAAGTATACACGGAATTGGGCTTAAAAGATATTCTCAAATTTAAAAATTGGTGGAACGAACAGGAGGATTTTTCTTATTTACAAAGATTGAGTCGCTTTATTGAAGAGTTACTGACGGTTCATTTTCCTGGCGAGAGAATTTTTATTTTTATCGACGAAATAGATACAGTTCTCAGTCTCGATTTTACCGTTGACGACCTGTTTGCTTTAATTCGTTACTGTCACGAACGTAGAACGATCGATCCTAATTATCAAAGAATTACCTTTGCCTTGAGCGGAGTTGCGGCACCATCGGATCTGATTCGCGATCGCCAGCGTACCCCCTTTAACATCGGTCACGCGATCGCTTTGCATAATTTTCAGTTCGATGAGGTAAAACCCCTGCTGGCGGGACTCAAACACAGTGGCGATTCTTACAAGCTGATGAAGGCAATTCTTTACTGGACGGGAGGACAGCCTTTTTTGACCCAAAAACTTTGCGATTTAATTGCATCCCGCGATCGCAATGGCTCAATTGTATTTAAAAACGCTGAAAGTTTATATGTAGAAAATATAGTAAAAACGCAAATTATTAATAATTGGGAATCACAAGATGTACCAGAACACTTTCGGACAATCCGCGATCGCCTATTTCATCGAGAAAAGCTAACGGGAAGATTGTTAGGTATCTATCAGCAAATTCTGACAGGGCAAAAAATAACAGCCGATGACAGTCGCGAACACATCGAACTATTTTTATCTGGCTTGATAGTTAAAGAACAAGGATATCTTAAAGTTAAAAACCCTATTTATGCAGCAATTTTTAATTCTTGCTGGGTCGAAACTCAGCTAAAAAATTTACGTCCATATTCACAAACTTTTCAGGCTTGGATTAATTCAGAACAATTAGATAAATCTCGTTTATTAAAAGGAAAAGCTTTACAGGATGCTTTACTATGGTCGCAGGGAAAAAGCCTCGGCGATCTGGACTATCAATTTCTAGCAGCTTCGCAAGAAGTCGATCGAGAAGAAGTACAAAAAACTTTAGAAGCAGCTAGGCTAAAAGAAGTACAAGTAAGATTAGCCGAAACAGAAAAAAGAAGACTTCAAGAACTAAAGGCAAACAAATTACAAAGATGGCTATTAACTATAGCTAGTGCAGGTTTAGTAATAACTTCTGGTTTGAGTTTAATTGCTTTCAGCCAATATCGCCGAGCAACTTTAGGAGAAATTAAGGCTTTAGTTACTTCGGCTGAAGGTTTGTTTAATTCCAACCAACGTTTAGACGCTTTAGTAGCTGCTATTAAAGCCAAGAAAAAATCATCTCGAATAGGTGTAAGTGATACTTTACACTTTCAAGTAGATGAAGCTGTCAGTCAATCTTTATTCGGCACTTTAGAATATAATCGTCTGTCGGGAGAAACTACAAGTATTTTGGATATCGATATTAGTCCTGATGGAGAGAAAATAGTATCGGCGAGTGCGACTGGTAGTATAAAACTATGGCAAAGGAATGGTAGAGAAATAGAGTTTGCCTCTCCTATTCAAAATTTAAAATCATCATTTGCAATATCTTTTAGTCCCGATGGTAATCTATTAGCAATTGCCGATGTAGAAGGTAACATAAAAATTTATCGCTCGGACGGAAAACTAATTAGAGAAATCCTATTCGATCGGGGAGACATAGATTCAATAGATTTTAGTCCCGATAGCACACAAATTGTCTCTGCTTATGCACATAATATTGTGAAAATATGGTCTGTCCAAGGAAAGGAGATTGCAACTTTAAAGCATCGAGAAACTCCTTTGAAGGTGGTATATAATCCTGATGGTAACTCGGTCGCTTCAGGCGGTTATGGTGCAAAGGTCAGGCTATGGACTAATAAAGGTCAAGAAATAGCTACTTTTATAGGTCATCAAGGAAGCATTACAGCATTAGATTTTAGTGCTAACAATCGGTACTTAATTTCTGCTGACGATCGAGGAATAATTAAAATTTGGAATCAGCAAGGAGAAGAATTAGTTAGTATTGATGGTCACAATGGCTCGATTTCAAAGATTGTATTTCATCCTGATGGTAATGTCTTTGCCAGTTCTAGTCTTGATGGTGCAATTAAACTCTGGAATCTTAAGGGAAATAGATTAGGTACTTTTTTAGGTCATCAAGAAAGTGTAGAAGATATTGAATTTAGTGCCGACGGCAAGACTATTGTTTCGGCTGGAGGAGATGGCACAATTAGATTTTGGCAACTTAGTTATCCTTTGAGAAAGGTATTAAGCGATCGCGCTGCTACGGTATATAGCCTCGGTATTAGTCCTGATGGCAAAATAATTGCTTCTGGCAGTGAAGATGGCACGATTAAACTATGGCACTCGAATGGAACACTAATTAATACTCTTGAAGAACATCAAGCAACGGTTATAGATTTAGCCTGGAGTAACGACGGACAAACCTTGGCAAGTGCTGGCGTAGATGGCACGATTAAGCTGTGGAATGGGGATGGCAAATTACGAAATACTCTTGAAGCTCATAGAGGTGAAGTGAGAGAAGTACAATTTTCTCAAGACGACAAAAAAGTCTATTCTGGTAGTCTTGACGGCACGGTAAAACAATGGACTATTGATGGTCAACTGCTAGAAACCTGGAATATCCAAAAAGGAGTTATAGGGATTGAATTAAGTCCAGATGATAGATTTATCGCAGTAGCGACACAGGGAATGGGACTTTTACTTTACGATATCAATGGTAAACGAATCGCAAGAGTTCCACGAGCTAGAGCTTGGTCGGAAACTTTTAGTCCTGATGGTACGATAATTGCGATCGCCAGCACCGATACCAAAGTAGCATTATGGAATTGGCAGGAAAAATCGCTAACTAAGCTTGAAGGACATCAAGGGGAAGTTTTTGACATAGATTTTAGTCCCAATGGTAAGTATATTATTTCCAGTAGCAGCGATCACACTGTTAAGCTATGGCGTAGAGATGGTACTTTAATTAAAACTTTGTATGGTCACGATGCCAAGGTAAGGGCAGTTAAATTTAGTCCCGATGGTAAATACATTGTTTCAGGTAGTGCCGATAAAACCGCAATGATTTGGGATATCAAGCAAATTCTCAATCTTGACGAACTTACTTACGCTTGTAACTTAGTTAGAGATTATTTACACCACAATGCCGAAGTAGAGGAAAGCGATCGCGCTTTGTGTGATGATGTAGGAGAATAGCGATCGCATATAATGAAATTGAGAAGGCAAGCGTCGTCAATGTCCGTAATTTTAATTTACTGTCAATAGATTAATTTAAAAGGAATTGAACATGATCGGAACAAATGTAAATATTAGTACAGAGGCTCAAGAACTTTTAATTAAACCTGCTGCGGAAAAACAAATATCTGTAGAAAAGTTAGCTTCAGAAATTTTGAATGAAGGTATCAATAATAAGTTTGCCCAAGACTTCAACCTCAATCGAGCAAGCCACAAATACGCTTCTAATCCGTTAGCAAACAAGCAACCTTACGTCTAGATGCTGACCCCGAACAGCCTGCTATTTCCATAGAAGATTGGAATATGGAATGTTATGAAGAGATTTGATGATTATTCTGGATACTCATATATTTATTTGTTTGGTGGAATCAAAACGATCCTAAGCTAACTAGTTTTCATCGCCAGATTATTGAGAAAGAAAGACCAGGTGGGTTGGGAATTTCTACCATAAGTCTTATGAAATAGCCAAACTGGTTAGCGTTGAAAGAATAATTTTGCCTTTACCTATTCAAGAATGGTTTGAAATCGCATTAGCGCAAGAAGGAACTATTCTTATTAGTATTACACCTGCGATCGCAGTCGAGGCGCAATCTCTACCAGGAGATTTTCATAAAGATCCAGCAGATAGAATAATTGTGGCGACAGCTAGAGTATATGATAGTTCTGTAGTCACAGTAGATAGAAAAATACTTAACTATCCTTTTGTAAAAGTCATTCCGCTTACGATGAGTTAATTGCTTTAAATAAAGATCGCTCAATCTTGTCCGATTTTATTCTATCCAATGTGAAGGGGTCGCCGTAATTGAGAAATAGACCCCATCGCCTTCTAGTTGCATTTTGCAATTTAAAGTGCGATCGCCTGAAATCTCAATCAAAAAGCGACCGCGTTTCTAAAACTAGAAGTGGGATCGCTTTTTAATCATTCCAAGATTAGCTTATGCAATCTCAACCGTAGATGTAACCGTGAAAGGGAAAGGGATCGCAGCATTAGGTTCGACATCTAACTCTACGGTAATTGATTCCGCTACCGAGCCGATACCCAAACCAGCATCACTTACCAGAAATTCAGCCAAATCTTCGGTTATCACTTCAAAGAAGTCGCCGTCAGCAGGTTCGTCAGCCAGATAGTTCTCAATAGAATCTGCTATTTCTCCGACGGGTAGAAACTCGCTATCTTCAATTCTCGAAACATAGTCGAGATCGAAGGTAACATCAATTACTGCATCGCGTGCGGGAACTAACAAATCGTCTAGTTCAAAGGAAATTGAGGTAGAGGTTGAAGTATCTAAATCGGTGGAAGTATCGAGAATGGTAAAGCTGGCGGAATTTACTTCTGAATCAATACTATAGTCTTCAGACTCAGCCAAAGCAAAGCTGACGCTCTCTTCCCCTTCGGTAGCATTGTCGGCGATGATGTCGTTGACCAGAGTAGCTTCTGTTGCGCCTTCAGCTAGAGTGACAATGGCTTGTTCAATTAGACCCGAATTTTCATTGATGATTAGTTCAAAGTCGGTTACATTTTCACTGTCGTCTACGAAGTAGGTAATGTCTCCTGGCAGGGGGTCGGTGTCCTCAACCAAATCTAAAGCCACAGCCAAACCGCCTTCGCCTACTGGTTCGGTTAAACTAAAGTTCCATAGCAGTTGCGAGCCTTCTTCGACTTCAGTAGGTTCGGCAAAAACGCTAATGGTGGGTAGGTCGGTAGAAGTGTCGAGAATAGTAAAGCTAGCAGCGTTATCTTCGGAGTCGATAGCATATTCATCCGACTCAGCCAAAGCAAAGCTGACGCTCTCTTCCCCTTCGGTAGCATTGTCGGCGATGATGTCGTTGACCAGAGTAGCTTCTGTTGCGCCTTCAGCTAGAGTGACAATGGCTTGTTCAATTAGACCCGAATTTTCATTGATGATTAGTTCAAAGTCGGTTACATTTTCACTGTCGTCTACGAAGTAGGTAATGTCTCCTGGCAGGGGGTCGGTGTCCTCAACCAAATCTAAAGCCACAGCCAAACCGCCTTCGCCTACTGGTTCGGTTAAACTAAAGTTCCATAGCAGTTGCGAGCCTTCTTCGACTTCAGTAGGTTCGGCAAAAACGCTAATGGTGGGTAGGTCGGTAGAAGTGTCGAGAATAGTAAAGCTAGCAGCGTTATCTTCGGAGTCGATAGCATATTCATCCGACTCAGCCAAAGCAAAGCTGACGCTCTCTTCCCCTTCGGTAGCATTGTCGGCGATGATGTCGTTGACCAGAGTAGCTTCTGTTGCGCCTTCAGCTAGAGTGACAATAGCCTGTTCGATTAGACCCGAATCTTCATTGATAATTAGTTCAAAGTCGGTGATGTTTTCGCTGTCGTCTACGAAGTAGGTAATGTCACCTGGTAAGGGGTCGGTGTCTTCTACTAAATCTAGTGCCACTGCTAAACCACCTTCACCAACTGCTTCGGTAAGCTTGAAGTTCCAGAATAATTGCGACCCTTCTTCGACTTCGGTGGGTTCGGCAACGACGCTAAGAGTGGGTAAATTAATGAGATTTGTAACTACCTCATTTTGAGCGGGGTTGGCGCGATAGTTTTCGCCATCAGCAATAACGGTGGTAAAGTTTTCTTCCTCTTCGGCTATGCCATCGGCTACGGCTTGGGAAACTAAACTAGCCTCTGTGGCACCCTCAGCAATAGTGAGGTTAAAGCCAATAGAGACATCATCTTCAACTACAAACTCAAACTCAGCAATGTTGCTGCTGCCGTCGATGTTATATTCCACGTCTCCAGGTGCGGGGTCGTTATTGGCAGTAACGGGAAGGAATAAAGACAATCCCCCTTCTGGTGCTGGTTGGTTGAGGCTAAAGTCCCAAGCAAAAGTTTGCCCTTCAGCTACCGTTACTTCTTCGGTGACTAAACTGACTACGGGTAGTTCGGTAATAACGGTAGTAACTTCGTTCTGTTCGGGGTCGGCAACATAGTTTACGCCATCGGCAATTACAGTAGTAAAAGTTTCATCGGTTTCGGTAATGTCATCAGCTACGGCTTCGGAAACTAAAGTAGCTTCTGTGGCACCTTCGGCAATAGTTAAATTAAAGCCAATAGAAACATCGTTGTTAACGACAAATTCAAAGTCAGCAATGTTGCTGCTGCCGTCGATGTTGTATTCAACGTCTCCAGGTGCGGGGTCGTCATTGACAGTAATTGGCAAAAATAAAGATAAACCGTCTTCTGGTGCGGCTTGGTCTAAGCTAAAGTTCCAAGCAAAGGTTTCGCCTTCGGTGGCAATTAAAGTTTCAGGGGTTAAACTAACTGTTGTTTGAGTCATACTGTCCTCATCTAGTAAAGTAGTAACTATTTGGTTTTGAGCGGGATTTGCGCGGTAGTTTTCACCGTCTGCAATCGCGGTAGTAAAAATTTCTGTTTCTTCTGGCACACCATCAGCTATAGCCTGAGAAACTAAAGTTGCTTCGGTCGCACCTTCAGCGATAGTGAGGTTGAAACCAACGGAGACATCACTTTCGAATTCGCTATCTACAAAATTCGCCATATCGTCACCGATAATTTCGTGGGTACGTCGGGTGGGATGATACTCGTCCCAGAAGTAATATTCGTCGGGATTATCTCCAGGAGGTTCGACGGGAAAAACTGGTTGATAGGGATCGTTTACGTTACTCAAGCCGTAATCTTGAGGATTGGCACGAATCTCATCGCTAATGGCAACGTGGTCGTACAGAGCAAGTCGACATCTAGTTCTGCTTCCAGGGATGCCAATTCTTGAGGAAGCAGACTGTTAACTTCATCGACAAACAATTCTGCTTCTTCGGCTTGTCCGAACTCAATTACACCAGGCAAAATATCGAGATCGGAAGAATTGACGACCAAAAACTGTTCCGCGCCTAGTTCCGCTAGTTCGGTGACGCTATCGGCAATATTCTCTACAGTCTGGGCTGCTAACTCTTCAACTGTTCCAGGCAAACCGAAATCAGCATATTCAAAAAAGTCGTTGGCTGAAGCAAAGATAAAGTACAAAGCGTCGGGATCTGCTGTTCCTGATGATTCGCTGGTAAACTGGTCAATTTGACCGAATACTCCTGTATCTCGCACAGAATCTAACCAACTGTAGTAATTGCCGTTACCGCTTTTCGCACCACCAACGGCATAGTTTGTTAGACCGACTCCTAAGTTTTGCGCCAATACTTCAACTGCTGTCTCTCCATTAGTCCAACGTCCCTCAGCGTCGTAAAGACCTAATTCTGGGTCGGCTGGCAAGATAAAAGCATCGGGGACTCCTGCATTTACCGCCTCGGTCGAAATTTCCAGGGAACGTCCATCATCTGAATAACTATCGCCAAAAGCATAGATTTGGGAAATTGATTCATCGCTAGCAGTCACAAACTCAAAGTCAGCAATGTTGCTGCTGCCGTCGATGTTATATTCCACATCCCCTGGTGCAGGGTCGTTATTATCCGTAATTGACAGAACTAAAGACAAACCCCCCTCTGGTGCGGGTCGATCTAAACTGAAGTTCCAGGCAAAAGTTTCTCTTTCAGTGGCAATTACGCTTTCAGGCGTTAAACTGACTGTAGTTGTTTGGTTACTTGCGATCGCTTCTTCAATAGTTGTAATAATAGCGGTAGATGCAGGATCTACTCGGTAGCTTTCGTCTTCAAGTAATGTCAGGGAATAAGTTTCGTTCCCTTCATCGAGTTCGTCTTCTAAAGCGGCAATGCCAAAAGTGGCTTCTGTCGAGCCTTCAGCAATAGTTAGGCTGGCGGTAATTACGCCGTTCTCCTCTACCTGTCCGAAATCGACAATGTTGCTTATTAGTTCGGAGGGAAATTCGGTATCTGCCCCTTCTCCGTCGGGGTCATCTATATTTAAATTGATAACTAACTCTCCTTCGGGTGCAGGTTCGCTAAGATGGAAGGTCAAAAGTTGCGCTTGTCCACCTTCGGTAATTGCGGTGCGGTCTGCACTAAAGTTGACGACTGGCAATTCCAAGTAAGAAAAAACTTCTCCCGCATCAAAAGGAATGTTGGCAAAGCTAGGGTTTAAAGAAGCCAAAACATTAGGGGGCAAATCTTCGACGACTGAGGTTTGTCCTTGGTTTTCTCCTGGGTCGGATGCGGTATCTACATCAATGTGTACGGGAGTTTCAGGAGAAAAGTCTGGTTCGGCTAGATTAATCGCCGCTACCAAATCCCAAACGGGGTTGGGGTCATTGTCACTTTGAATTATTTCCAGTGCAAAGTCCAAAAATTCGGCTGCAATTTCGCTTTCGGGCGTTCCAGTATCCAACCAGTCTTGATAATTTTCGCGATCGAATTCAATTTGATTGGTAGCATCTAGGGGAGTGAGTTGAATTTCTAAACCATCTTCTCCTGCTGCGAAAACTTCTTGGGCTGCAACTGGATCGACCCAGATATTAAATTCGGCTGTTTCGTTGGTGGAAAATGGCGGGTCGGGAAGTACGGGTAAGTTCCCAGGAACGTCTAGTGCGCCACCCATAACTTGAAGAACCGAAATATTATCGATAATTGAAGGCTCTTGGCGCAAAGCTTCGGCGATATTAGTTAGGGGTCCCGTTGCCAAAATTGCTACTGGTTCTGGCGAACTGTTGATAGTTTCAATTATTAGCTCTGCCGCAGACTCGGTTTCAATTGCAGGTACTTCTTCGGGTAAAGTTACAAAAGGAGTCCAGAAAGTGTCCGCACCGTCGCGAATAAAATCTGGGAATTCATTGTTTCCTGCTAAGGGAGTCGATCGCCCTACTCCGATAGGAATGTCTGTATAATCCAAACGTCCCAACATCCGCTTAAGATTATCAGCAAAGGTTTCTGGACGGGCAATTCCATTAGCGATGGTAATAGCTTCGACATCAAATTCAGGGTTTGCCAGCATATAGGCTAATGCCGTCATTCCATCTTGACTACCATCATCATCAAAAATTAAAGGAGTTGGTTTTGATATTTCAGTCATTAGTTTTTTTAAAACCACTACAAAGATCGATTAAAAAGGAATAGTTTTTTTAATCGCGATCGCCAACAGAACACAAAAGCTCATTTAATAGAGTGTTTACTAGTTAATAAATACAAGCTTTAAGAATTTTCAACTTGTCATATTACATTTTTATAGAATACATTTTTTGGCTTCAAAGAAAACAATTTACTACAACTCTCTTACTTTCTGTCTTTTTCAAGAAAAAAATAAAAAAGCAGTCTTTTAATGGGATGACAATCGAGTAAAATCTGAAAAGTCAGAAGATTACTAGCCTTAAACAAAAGTTAATCTATAGATACCTAAAAGCTAACTATTGTATACTTAAAAAGTGTCAATATATAAACTTTATTTGTGACATTTTTGTTTTGATTTAAAAAAATGTCTATAACAACAGGTTGGCGATCGCGCCAAGGCAAAACTCGAAAGGCTTCTTGGGTTAAGATCGATCCCCAGTCAATTTGCGATCGCTATGCAGCCAATCTTAGGGATTTTACTAACGGTACTTAAACAAAAATCAAGCCCAAACAAAGCCCAAACTAGCTTTATAAGCTACGAATACGTCGCGATTTTGGTTCAACCATTGGACAAAACGATAAGATATACCTGTACGAAAAGCTTCTAATGCTTCAGGAAATGTCTCCAAAGGTTTGTTCGCCCAACGTCTTCTTAAACCTCCAGTAAGCTTATGCCAAAGGATAAAAGTATAGGCACAAAAAACTAGAATAAAATGTCTTTCCAAACTCTTCTTATCTCTAACTTGATACTCTTTTAATCCTAACCATCCCTTGGCTTCTCGATAGAAAACTTCTATCCAGTTTCTCTGAGCATAAGTTTGAACTATCCATTGCTCGGTTACTATTTCTCCCTCAACATTTGTGAGTAAGTAGTCAATATCTTCAGCATCTTCAAAGATTGGTGCACTCATGACGATAGCTATTTTTCTGATTCCTTCTAGCCTTGATATTTCTGCTTCTATTATTGCTACCCAGACGGTTCTAGGTTTTTCACCCTGGATTTGAATCTCCTTAAATTCCTCATCAGATAACCATTGAGCATATTCATCTACTCTGATTTTTTCTAATTGATTTGATGGAGTTTTAACCAAAATATTACGATTTTTAGCGATTCCTCCTATATACTTTAATTTCTTTTTTTCCAGTTCGAGTAAAACAGTTGTGTTGTTACCATAGGACGAATCTATTAATACTAGTCCTGGTCGATATCCCCTCTTCAAACTTTTATCGATTAATTCTAAGGCTAAGGTGGGTTTTTTCTTGAATTCTCTGTCTTTCTTTCCTTCGGGCAACGAATTACCATGTTGATATAGTTCTATGTCTAAAGGTAAGCTTTTTTGGCCATCATATAGATGAGTTGTTACTACAACATTGCCATTATCTGTTTTCCCAATTTCCCCAATATATTGACGACCTACTGCTGCGGTAAAGTTACCACTTTTTCTATGCCCAGAGTCATCAACAATTAGACTAAATCCCTTACTGATTCTCGTTTGATTACACTTGTTCATCACTTCTAAGCGACGTTCATTTATCTTGTTCGCTGACCAAGTTGCTTCAGTTAAGAAATGGTGTAATTTGTGGTATGTGACCTCTACTGCGTCTTTAGCCATTTGAGATACATTTTTTCGCTCACTTTCCCCTAATAATCCTCCTAAATAATGTCTGAATTCCCTTTTTTGCGCTTTAGTTCTCAGTAAATCATCAAACTTTTGACACCATCTCATCTATCGAAACAGGGAGGCATGGCTGCGGGAGTAGTTTCTTTCATAAAGTAAGTGCGATCGGGCTTTAGAATAATGTTAAAGTTAATCAGCAAAGGTATTCTATCTTATTTTGTCTGTTTAAATTGTTTAAGTACCGCTAATGTCGATCTTAGTAAAGTTAATCTTAATAATAGCAACTTAAGCGGTGCTATTTTTAATCATAGTAATTTAAGCGCAGTTAATTTAAGCAACTCAAATCTTAGCCAATCTAGCTTTATTTGGACGGACTTAAACGGAGCAATTATAAATAAAGCCAATTTAAAACAGGCATATTTACATTTTGCTAGTATGCTTTGGGCTGACTTAAGCGAAGCAAATTTAGCTTCAGCAGATCTTAGTTGCGCTAAATTAAGTCAGGCTAATTTAGAAAACATTTATGGACAAAATGCTAAGTTTATGGGCGTAGATTTACAGGGAGCGAGTTTGACTAATGCTAATTGCGACCGCGCTGATTTTTATAACGCTAATTTGAGTCAATCTGTTTGTACGAAAGCCAATTTTAACGGTGTCAATTTCGATTTAATTAGAGGTGAAGAAGCAGACTTTTCTCATGCCAGCTTGCAGACAGCTTATTTAGAAAAAGCGCAATTAAATAAAGCTATTTTTATCGAAGCAAACTTAAGTAAAGCCAACTTAATTGCTGCTAATTTAAGCCAAGCAAATTTGCGATCGGCTAATTTAACCAATGCCGAATTAGAGTTGGCAAATTTAACTGAAGCTGACTTCACTAATGCTAATTTAAATCGCGCCTCTTTGTTTGGGGCTAATCTAGAAGGCGTTACTTTAACTAATACAAGTTTGTTAGATACGGATTTGCGACAGGCTAATTTAGAAAATAGTCAGCTAGAAAATGTCGATTTATCTCGCTGTCGCGTAGAGGGGTCAGTTTTTACCTATGTGCGAGGATTAACCGTAACACAAAAAAATTGGCTCAGAAATAACGGAGCCTTAAATATTTGACACAAGCGCGATCGCGACTCTTTATCTTTGTAAGGTACAAATTTAACCGCTTCGCGGTGGCTATTAGCTGTTAGCTTTGAGTTTAAGTTCCCTATCTTATTGTATAGCAATGAATAGTTTTTAATTAAGCTTAGAGCTTAAAGCTTGTAGCTAAAAGCTTTTTTTAATAGAGAGAATAGCTTAGCCTATATCAATGGTTTCTAACTCCGACCACAAAGAAGCCAAAAAAGCGTCTGTATCGGTAATTTGCATTTCTCCCAACGCCTTCCATTCCTCTGGTTTGAGTTCGCCGTCGGCACAAATAATTTCCTGCGTCCAATAAGGTAGAGAAGTTGGCTTGTCGATAAAATTTTGAGCTACTGCCAAAGGTGTTTCACCTGCAATATCTTCATCTACTTTTGCTTCTAAGCACAGTGCGAGAAACTTACCGAGAGTTGTTTCAGGTGTAACAGATAAGAGGATAGCTATTGCTTTAGTTAGTGCTGCTTTTTTTTCATCCATGACTGAGTTTCTGTAATAGTTGATGATTATTGCGATCGCTAAAAATGGCTAGAGTTAATTTAAAGTATTTTTGTGTAGAAAAAAAGAGAGAAAACCTAGAGAATATTAAGATCTGACTTTTTTAGATTATTTTTGTAATTTACTTTTGCTTTGTCTTAAAAGTCAGAAAGTAAGGAGTTTTTTTGAAAGCAAAATAACCAATTAAAGTTTTAGTATCTTAATTTTAAAAGTGGTTTGGCTATTTCAGCTAACAAAACAAACTGTGTAATTTTATTAAGACTCATATTGTCGATCGTTTGACAAGCGAACTTATATTAATAGTTTATGATTGCAAAATTAGTAACGAATCGAAAGGTAGTGATAAGAGCATCAAACCCAGCTTATACACCAGCCAAACAACTGCTCGCTCGACTGACAGCTTCAGAAATTCAAGTCAAACAAGCTATCGATCGCGATGCTGAAGATTCGGCAGTCGCTTTTATGTTGGTTACGTCGTCAGATTTGTCTGAGGTAGTCGAACTTACTCACTCTTTTGTTGAGATTCATCATCTAGCTAAATGTCTAATTTGGGTTGCGCCTATCTGTCCCGAACATAGCGACTTAGGCAAAAAATTGGCAGCAGCAGAAGCTATAGTTACTTCATGCCAGCAAAAAACTTTAATCGTGCGTCATGCGCCTCTAATTGACGAACTATTGCGAAACAATAAAGAGATTAAAAATCGTCGAACTCTATCTTTACCATTAGGAAATGATGCCTTGCCTTGGTTGTGTTCTCAAGATCTAGTAGACGGTATATGTAACTGGCTACAAGATGAAAATAGCAACAGTCAAAGAATAGTTTTAAGTGGAAGCAAGTTAACGGGAGCAGATTTAGCCAGGGAGATTTCTCAAGCTTTAAAAAGTAATTTAGATAGCCGTAAGTTTGCTATGAGTCGGTTTGAAGCGATCGACGTAGATAAAAGTGGTGAGATTGATACCGAAGAGATGTTTCCCTATCTGCTGAAATTGGGTTATGGCAGAGAAGAAGCACAAACTATTATTGATGAAGCCGATACCAACAAAGATGGCTCGATTGACTTTGAAGAATTTATCGAGGGTTTGAGCGAGCATTTAGAGAAAATTTTAGCTGATGTTCCTTATGAAGTGCAGTACATTGACGTGCCGCGAGCGACCGCACTGTATGACTTGACGGCAAAAGGTATGGCAGAAACAGCGGCTCGTTCCTGGCTGGATTTACTATCGAGCTTACAACAGTTTGATTTATCTGTAGTAGATTCTAGCCAGTGGTTAGGTAAAGACAGCATCACTTTGGGTAATTGGTTAGAACAGCACGTCTTAGATTTCATCAACGTTTATATTTTGTCTGGTAGGGGTGTTCTTACTACTAGTGAAGGAATACTGGAAGGAAAACCAGCCTTGACTACAAAATTATTGCAAAGTGGCGATCGCTTGTTACAAGGAATCCGCACTTTAGATAATAAGGCTGTTGAATGGCAAATAGTGGGTGAAGCTAGTGGCGAAGTTGAAGAAGTGCGTCACGAATTACCCAAGGGCGGCGAAAGAATTCTTAAATTAAAAAATAGTAGATTGATAAGTATGTCCGTTCGGGGTTTGTGGACGGGAAGGCGTTGGGCAACCGAGCTATTGTTTAAACATCAGCCTTTACCACGCTGGCAAATTAATTTATTCCGCGAATTAGGAGAGTTACAAATTGAAGAAACTTCTAGTCTAATTGAGCCTGAAGGTATAGTTTGTAACTGCACGCAAATCACCTGTGGTAAGTTGCAGGAGGCGATCGAAGGGGGGATGGATACTTTAGAACAAATTGCCGAAGAGACAAAGGTAACGATGATCTGTGGTGGCTGTCAGCCTTTAGTAGAAGAGCTATTGGGTTCGGCAAATTTAGCTGTAGCTGAGTTAGTATCCAAACAAGATTTAGGACGGGGTATCTTTAGCTTTCAGTTTCGCTCTGTAAGTGAGGCAACAACTGTATCCAAACCAGGACAGCATATTTTAATTCAGGGGAGAGTAGACGGAATTTGGGTAACGAGGGCGTATAGCTTATCTTCAGCAGCAGATAAAACTCAAGCTTATGAAATTACTGTCAAAAGAGAAGAAATGGGCTTATTTTCCCGTTGGCTGTGCGATCGCGCAGATGCTCATTCTCTGTTCCGCATTTCTCAACCTCGCGGTGATTATTTCTTAACCGACGAACAGCCCGTATACTTCTTTGCTGGCGGTATTGGGGTTACTCCCGCCATAGCCATGATGCGAACCTTAGCCGCACAGAGAGATAACAGAAGGTTTCATTTAGATTGGTCTGCACCAAATGCTGAAGATTTTATTTTAAAACAGAAATTAGAAAATTTAACCGCAGAACATCCCAATTTATCGGTTAAGCTACGTCCTACGCGCACAGAAGGAAGATTGAGTGTTGAAGAAGTACAGCATTCTTATAAATATAGCGGAGGTGCGGTAGCTTTTCTTTGTGGTCCGAGTGCCTATATGGATGCAGTGCGATCGCATCTGGTAGAGGCAGGATGGCAAGATGATGCCATTCGCCAAGAATTATTTTCTTCCAAACTAGATGAAGAAGGCAAAGCGCAAGACCGCTTACCCCAGCGTTCTGTAGTGCAGCTAGCGGGTGGAGTGACACCCATCGAAACCCATAGCTTTGAAATTCAACCCGTTAATTCTTTAGCCGAAGAAGCAGAAGTCTTTCTCAAGCAGTGTTACTTAGAACGGGGGCTACCAGAAGTCTTTTTACCCCGTTGGCAGGAAGTCAACCAGTCAATAGAAACTACTGGCACATACGAGCATACCCTAGACGAACTTACCTTTGGGGCGCGGTTGGCATGGCGTAACAGCAGCCGTTGTGTAGGACGTTACTTTTGGCAAAGTCTACTGGTACGAGATCTGCGACATTTGGAAACTGAAGAGCAGATGTTTGAAGCGATCGTCGAACATATCAAAATTGGCACTAACAACGGGGATATTAGAGCGGTTATGACCGTATTTAAACCCGATGGTAGGCGTTTGTGGAACTCTCAGCTATTGCGCTATGCGGCATACAAGCAGCCAGACGGCACTATTTTAGGAGATCCTGCTAACCTAGAATTTACCGAACAAGCGTTTAAACTTGGTTGGACAAAAGAAAACCGCACCGCCTTCGATTATTTACCGATCGTTATTCAGCTACCAGGTAAAGAACCCCGTCTGTTTGAACTTCCCTCTGAAATTATCTTAGACGTACCTCTCTCCCATCCTCGCTATCAGTGGTTTAAAAACTTGGGACTTAAATGGTACGCTCTTCCTGCCGTCTGCAATATGTCTCTAGACTTGGGCGGTATTCAATATACCTGTATGCCCTTTAACGGGTTCTATATGGGAACGGAAATTGGCGGACGTAACTTTAGCGATGCCTACCGCTATAATATGCTGCCGACTATTGCCGAAAAGATGGGTTTAGATTGCAGCAGTAACGATACTCTCTGGAAAGATTTTGCTATAGCAGAGTTAAACTTAGCCGTAGTTCATTCCTTTAAAAAGCATGGTGTCAGGCTAATCGACCATCACACCATGACCGATTACTTTATGCAGTTTATGGCAGACGAGCAACGCTCTTTACGTCCCGTTCATGCTGATTGGGGCTGGATCGTACCCCCCGTTTCTGGTTCGACCACTCCAGTGTATCCAGTAGAAATGAATAACCGTATCCTCAAGCCCAACTATTTTTATCTATCAGAACCTTGGAAAACTAATGTAGAAAATAGTAATGGCTCATGTCCGTTTCACAAACAAACTATAAATTAACTTTGAGATGGTTTCAAATACAATAAAGCAAAGCACTGCCAACTGGCGATTAAAACCAGGCTATTTTGCCGAAGATGGTTCGTATTTCGAGTCGGTTCATATTTTACTCGGTCGTTTCTTATGCGATCGCCATTCTCCAGATCCTTTACCAGATAAAACCCTGCAAGCTGAAAATGCTAATTTTAAGTGGGGTGAAGGCAAACCTTTAGAAAAAGTAATTGATTCCCAAGCCCAACTTGACTTTCTCATGCGGCATCCCCGCTTGTACAGAAACGCGATCGCCATTATCGAACCCTGGCAGCACGTAGGAGAAAATCCTCACGGGGAGGAAGTTAGAGCTTCCTTGAATGTTGCCTATATCGCTCAGAAAATTGCCGACTGCGATTCGATTGTCTTTCCCGTGTGGTCTTCGGGACTACTCGACCCCGATGCGGTCGTACCTGTGATTAGTTCGGGAATTGCCATAGTTGTAGAAGGGGGAAATTCTTCAGTAAGAGATAAACACAGTTTTGATGGTGCAAAGATTTCTCTCGACGATCTGCATACTTTAACCGAAAAGATTTTACTGGCGCGATCGCCTACTAGCGCACCAGCAATTTTTATCTGTTTGGGACATCAGCTAGCAGCACAGGCACACATTAACTTGATTCAAAAAGCAGTCAAACAAGTTCTAGAATTAGAGTCTTTAGACAGAGACAAAGATAATCGCGCTTTGCATACTCTCAAAAAAGTTTGTCAGCAAATTGAAGCGGTGGGAAATTCTCTATTCGTTACCAAGAAAAACGGACGACAAACTGCTGACAACTGGGATCATCCCGAATTTGCCGTGGGAGAAAATGAATTTAAAGAAATCGGACACCGCCAGCTATGGCACTATCAATCCCCCGACTGGGAAACCTCAAGCATTCCCCAGGAGTTAATTACCGCCCACGAAGTAACTGCCGATGAATTTGAAGGGGTAATCGATACTTCCATCGAATACGAACACGAACTAAATATTTCCATGTTCCACTCCGATGAAGTGAATGAAGAAGCAATTTTATTAGCTAACTGGGCTTATCGTCTTATTCACGATACGATTATTCCCTATCGTCATATTTTAGCAGGAAGTTCTCTATCCTGGCTGATGCAACTTCCTTTTGCTGTAGAAATTCTTTGTTCCACTGCTTCAACGGAAACAGATGAGATAGTAACTGAATGTTCTGCTACCTGCATTAACTATAAAGACTTTGAAAGCAAGATAATTCGCCGTTCTTTTACCTGTCAGTTTCATCCCGAACTACTGCGCGATTTACGGGTAATTGGAGAACGACAACCACCTGATTATCACGAACTCAAAAATGACGACGGCGCGAGATTATTTGCCAGATTACTATACGCGGGGATGCAGGAGTAGTGGCGAATCGTGATTCGCCCTACTGAATGATGAGAAACTAGGAGAAGAAGGAAAATAATCTAAAAAGCGATCGCTCATTCAGGTTCGTTAATCCTGACAGCTTGAAGTTCTTCAAATAAAAGTTCCATAAATTTTTGAGGATTTTTGAGGCGCATCTCTGAAACGGCAACCATTTTATCGGTGCTATAGTCATCATCGCTATCGATTATGTCGGAAATCCAGTTAGAAAGCTTCTCAGGATGGTCGAGCAATTCTTCGGCAAAAGCTAGAGGTGTTTTGTGGGAGTTTGTGGCTTCAACTTTGGCAGCTAGGCAAAAATTAAGAAGTTTTCCTAAAGTAGTCTCTGGCGTAGTACAGAGAAGGCAAGCCATTGTCTGTGCTAAGAGTTGTCTATTTTCCATAAGAAACTCGTTGATATTATGTTGCTTTGAATACAGCTATTTAACAAAGAAAAATCATAATATCATGTCGATTAAATTTTAGATGTTATTCCTGGCGTAACAGCCAAAATCAATGTGCGATTATAGATATGAATTGTCATGAAAAAACAACATAATTTAATGAGTGGAGGAATAATTGGTTCGATGTGTCTCTACAACAAAAGTAATTAGCTCAAATATTATTAAAACTAAGTAGATGCCAAATGCTTCTCTAGTTTTTCTTCTAAATTGGGATAAATTTGTTTGAAGTAGCGTATTACTTCTTGAAAAACTTGACTTTTTAAACGGCTTCCCCGTTTGCCGTTTTCTAACTTAATATCGTCAACGTAAAAGTTAAGAGTAAATTTGACATAAATACTACCTTCATCGTGTTCCATTTCAATCATTTTTACCTGCGGTTCTTGCCATTTACTTCTAGGCTGTTTAAATTTATCTTTGAGCCACTGAATCAAATCTAAAACGTAGTCATCCAATCGCGTTTCTTCTCTTTGGGGATTAGAAATTTTTTGCCACAAACGTTGAACTCTTTTAATTAGTAAATTAATTTTGCGTTCCCATTCTTCCGAGATCAAAGATTGGTCGTCGTCAAGTAAATTGGGATCTTTTAAATTAGTACGATACCATTCTCTGATTAGTTCGATTAAGCTGTCATCTTCTTTGACTTCTTGGAGATTTTCTTCTGTTCCAGTTTCTAAACCAAATAAGTATAATATTTCTCGGTATTCTTGCTGAATATTGGTAATTTCGTCTTGTGTCAATCCTCCTTTTTCGGCAAACTGAATTGTCAATACTAAAGCTTCTAGATAAGCGGAAATTTCTTCTAGTTTAAAATTAACTTCTTGCTCTGCTTCTAATCTGGCTCTGCCAATCTCTTGTTGTTCGGTAAAATCAATTCCATCTAATCCGCCATGATAAAAATCGTCGATAAACTCTAGCTTGCGATCGATATTTCCTAGTGTATCGGGATGTGCCAAAATAATTCTTTTCATCGTTGTTTGAACGCGATCTAAATCGCATTCTACGGGAATTTCAACCGAAACGGAGCAGTAATAGTAAGAGGTAGGGCGGCTAAGATTAGTAATATTTTGACTCTGCAAAACACTGTTGGGGATGTACATATCACAATGATTATCGAACATATAAAGTTGAGTTACCCGAACGCCAATTTTGCGTAACATTCCAATAGAACCATCTTCAAGACGCAGCACATCCCCAAACTGAAAAGGAGTATCGATTAGCAAGACGATACCGCTAAAAAAGTTTGCCAGAATATCTTTAACTGCAAAGCCGATGACAAAAGTAGCTCCCCCCAAAGTCACCCAAATACCTGTAAGATCGACTCCAAAAGATTTGAGAACTAGTCCGCTACCAAGAACGACAATTACGATAGGGATAACTGCATCGAGTAGAGGTAATAGTACGTCATCCCACATTACCTCGGTTTGGAGAGTGTAATCTTTAAGGTAATAAATAACAACTTTAGTAAAGAGTTCGATCGCCCAATAGCTAACGGCAATAATTAGACCTGCGGTGAATAGCTGTTCGAGATCTTTGATTATCTCTAAATCGGCTAAACTACTAAAAACTAGCTTGAGGCTAGAAAGCAAAAAAACCGCTAGAGCGGGATATGTAGAGACATTAAGAGTAACTAAAGCAATATCTTGCTCGAATTTACGAAACAGCGATCGCAGTATATAAAAAGAGATGAAGTAAAGTATAATCGTGGCGATCGCAGCTAGCAGCGAATAAAGAGCTACACCAGTCCAGCTATTTAATTCCCAGATAAAAATCTTTTCCAAAAACATATAGTTCGCGCAGTTGCTTATTCAATTTCTAACTTCAAACTAGGCAGAAACTTTTGCAGATTTTTAAGAGATTTTCCCTGCCAGGGCATATCATTCGAGCCTAAAATTATTAGCTGCACGTTTTTCTTTTTACGTAAGCTTAGAACGAATTTAGATAACATACTAATACCCGAACTATTAAGAAACTCTAGTTCTCTGAGATCGAGAGTTATTTCTGGAGGTTCGGAATCGGCAATATTTTTTAATAAGTCGGCTATGGGTGCATATTCTTTTGGTCCTCCCAGACTCAATAACCCTGAAAATTTTACGGTAGATGTATCTGGATCGTGCTGTACGAAGTAATCTTCTGCTTTAATTTCTTCTATTGCCATGTTTATTGGTTACTAAACTACTATTGTTTAAATTGCTTCAAGCTAGCTATTTTAGTCAAAAGCGACTTATATCGTTATTCTCGCCATAGTGGTGACTGTATGGATTGGCGTGCGGTTTCCTATTGTCTCAAATTTCCAGCCTAATTTGGCTGCATAATCATTAATCATCGTCAAAAAACCCAACCCAGAAGCTTCGCCGTGTTCGTCTTCCAAACTTTTCTCTACCTGAGTAACGTAAAACTCTTCAGGATTGGCGGCGAGTAATTCGGCTAAAAATGCTTGAAACTTGTCTGCATTTTGAGGCGTAACACTGTTGGTAGCAAATAGTAAAGCCATAATCTCTGTATCTTCAATAGTCATATCTTCCAAAAAATAGATACCGAGTCTAACTTTAAAATTACTCCGATCGTCGTTAAACTTCATGGCGTTTTCTAACAATTCGTTGGCCACATACGTAATCGCACTTTTACTTTCTTCAATTCGCCTTGCATCTTTAGTATCGTTTTCATCTATTGGTAAAAAAGCGGAGAAATATTCGGCAATAAATTGCGCCGACAAACGATTATTTTTCCATCTTTTTTTAATCGAGCGATCGCTCGGTGTAAAAGTCATTTCTAAAGAATCCAATTCGTCAGAAAGTTCTTCAAAATAATCACCAAATATTTTGTTCATGCTATTAATTTTTGAAAAATTGGCATTTTAACTAACTTCTAAACTTCCCCAACGGCAGTAGCTTGTACTTGCTCTTCAACAGCAGTAGGTTGTCGCTTGAGAACTACTAAGGTGATGTCATCAAAAACCTTTTGCTTATTGATGTGAACTCTGACATCTTCGATAATTGCTTGCTCGATTTCTTTGGCAGAAAGATGCCAGTTTTTAGCAATAGTTTGACAAAACCTATCCATACCGTATTGTTTTTTTGCCATGTCAAAGGCTTCTGGTATGCCATCTGTATAAACTACGACCCCATCCCCTGGATTTAACTCTACTAATGTATGGTCGATAAAATCGGCAATATCATCATCGAGTCCAATAGGTAAACCCAAATCCATCGTGTCGATGCGTTCGATGTTGCCCCCCGCACGCACTACAATTGCTTCTTCGTGCTGTCCGCTAATGCTGACTCTGCCTTCGGCGTAGTTAAGAATCGCTAAGGTGAGATTTTTATCGGTGTTCATCCGTTGGACGTTGCGATAGATGGTGCGGTTGAGAGTATCTAAGAACCTCACGGGATCGCTTTCGCGAATTTCTTGGAGGGTACGGACGGCAGTTTGGGTCATCAGCATTAAGATGCCACTTTCTAGTCCGTGTCCTGTAACGTCGCCGATGCCAATAGTAACTACACCTTCGGTATGTAAGACATCGTAATAATCGCCGCCGACTTCATCGGCAGGTTCCATAAAGCCAGCAATCTCAATTCCCTCCAAATCTTCTAGTTCTTCGGGTTTGGGTAAGACTAATTGCTGTAGCTGTCGTGCTACATCTAATTCTGCACCCATACGCAGGTTTTCAGCTTTTAGTTTTTGATTGAGAGTAGTAATTTCTTGGTTAGCTTTGGCAAGGTCGGCAGTTCGTTCTTGTACCTTATCTTCTAAGTTATTAAACAATTCTCTAAGCTGTGCCGCCATGCTGTTAAACGATCGCGCCAGCGTTTCCATCTCGACAATGTGGCTTGACTCTTTAACTCGCCGATCGAGCTTTCCCCCTGACATTTGTTCGGAAGCCTCGGTAATTCTCAAAACAGGACGACTAATCCAACGTGCGGTCAAAATACCAATAGCGATCGCCACTCCTAAAGCTGCCAGACACAGCAAAATAGTATTGCGAGTATTGGCATAAATTTGCGCCATAAAGTCGGCTTCGGGTACGACAACTCCTACTAGCCAGTCAATCCCGCGTCCATCTCGAATAGGAAGAATTTGAGCGTAGTGTTGCTTGCCGTCAATTTGAAACTTTAGCTGCTCCCGCTCTTTGACTGCTGCAAAACCTCCAGAATTCTCTACTATAGTTTCTGCCGTCGCCCGTAAAACTTTGTTTTCGCTTTCCAAAGCAGAGACGCGCAGAATTTCCGCATCCTCTCCCTCACCATCGCGTTGAGATGTAGGTGTATTGGTCGAGCTAACTATTAGATCCCCCGAACGCTCGATAATAAAGCCTTGACCATTAGGACTAATTTCCAGGTTTTGAAAAAAATCAGTAACTCTAATTAAAGTGAGATTAATACACAAAACTCCTAAAAGTTGCTCGTTGCGATCGAAAATTGGTCTAACTGCCGACATTCCTAATGACGCATCTGTGTCGCGACGCGAAAAGAAGGGATAGATCGGACTCCAGGTTGCTATACCTGCCTGTTTAGCTGCTAGATACCAGGGGCGATCGCGGGGGTCGTATTCAGATTCTTTGAGTAGCTCTTCTGGTTTGCCCAAGCCGTCTAAAGCATAAACCTTACGAATGGGTTCGGTAGCTTGTGTGCGAATCTTGAGTTGATAGCTGCGGTCTTTGCGGTATTCTACACCAACAAACTCACCTTCTTCGTTGCCGTAAGAGTGGTAACTCTCAAAGTCATTTGCTCTTACTAACTGCCAAAAGTAGCTTTGCAACTGCCCGAAGTCCTCTAGATCGATAGTTTCACTTTTTATTCCATCATCAAGAACCCGCAGTGCATTGTGGGGTTTGTCAAAATATTTATTCACGTGTTCTTCAATGCGATCTGCTACTTCCTCTGTTAGCTGGTTGGCAAGATCTTCAACTGCTTGACTGCCATTACGATAGGAAAAATAACCCACTAAACCTACCGCAGCAATAATTTGTAAAACAAAAGGAATTATTAATGTTGTCCGAAGCCGAAATTTTTTAGGATTTGGCTTGGCTGGTTTTTTGGTAAGAACCATAGTTTTTAGTTGGACGGTGTTTTGTATTTTGGCGATCGCTAGTTGAAGCAAGGTTGAAATATATGACAATCGAAAACTGCCCAAAGAATGCCTTTCGATACGAGCTTTCTTGAGTTTTGTCGATTTTTCTACCAGATATTAAGTTCGACCTAGATTAACTGTCTTGACATTTACCAAATAAAAATAATATTTATTCGCTTGCCGTACAGCTAAAAAGTTTTGAGCAGCTTTAGTAGCATACAAATCTAAAGGTAAGTCTATTTGTATGTAAGTATACGTAATTATTTCTCTTGAAAGTAAAAAAAATTTGTTAAAAATTTAATTGTCTGACAATTCGATCTCAAATAAAGAATTACCTAAAAAGTCAGAAAGATCGGAAAAGTCAGAAATTTTAATTAATAAAAGTTTTGTTTTATGGGATGTCAGATAACAGAATTAGGTGGCGCGATCGCGCCAATTAATGGTTTTGGTATCATGTTTACCGCCAACCACTTCTCCACCAGTTTGACTGTATATTTCTAAATAGCCGTCATCTTAAACGGCATAAACTGGAACTGTAATTGAAGTTTGATAGACTCTAACACTTCCCCAGTCGGCATTTTCTACGTTTTCCTTGTAGAAACTATAGGCTTGTTTTGCCTCAGTAGGTAGCTTACTTACTTCAACTCGCTCTCCTAAAGAGCGCTCGAAATTTGTCCCATCGTCAGATCTTTTTAGAGCATTGTCAAAAAATTGTTTGATTGTTTCTAATATCACGATCTAATTCCCTCATTAAGAATTTTGTTTAATTTGGTACTGACCATGATTTCACTTTCCCTAGTGTTACAGGAATCCAATCTGCCACATCAACGGTGAAACGAAATACTTTACGCGCCCGACGACTATTTTCGGGATCGAAAAATTTGAGTTTCACATCCCAACAATCACTATTCAAACGACAGTAAGGACTTTTCTCTACTTGGATGGTGTCTAACTCCCGTCCGTCGGCGATCGCTGAGCTAAAGACGGAAACGGCTTGAAAGGCATTAGTAGCAGCAAAGTTTAAAGCGCGATCGCGCGAAGTCTGTCCCAAATTACGCAAGTCATAGTAAACACGATTTAAGAAACTAGTTAGCGACCGCCTTATATCGTCTATCCTGTCTGTTTCTGCTACCGTTGTCAGTGCCGCCTCTACTAATGTATTACCTTCCAGCCATAGATGCCTCGGACGTTGTGTACCTTGATTACGGGTACTACTTGTCCAGAAAATAACTCTACGGTGCGCGAAGTTGAGTGTGCGGGAATGCTAACTCGCTCGACAAATTCATCACTATCTTCTGCCTCGATTTGTCCTGCTAGCAGCAACAGTAACATTTCATAAATTTCCGCTCCGAAGGGGTCTTGGGGTTCGATCGCATAAATAGGAGTTAGCTCCATATTTACAGTCCAAATCAGACTGCGACTTTCAGAAGGGTTCCGATCGAGATAGTCTACCATTTGGCGTGCATCATAGGGATTTGCTGGAACTAACAGACTATCCAAATTGACGGCAGACATAAGCTGTTTGAAGGAATCGCGACGGGCTTGGCTACCAAAGTCGTAACCGAGTGTACCGAGAGCGTAGATTTGTCCAGTGTGGGCGGTGCTAGGTGTTACTCCATCTTGACTAGATGGAACCGAAGCAGGCGTAATTTGTGTTGGAGAAATAGGTGCTGAAGCAGGTTCTACCTGATTTATGCTATCGCTTACCTTACAGATCGCCTCATCACCAACTGGATTTGATAAACTACTGCCCCTTGAAGGCATACTAGAACTAAAAATTGGCAGGCTGGGATTAATTGCAGTTGCATTATTTATATCCTCAGTTTTACCAGAGGCTTCTACCAGATCGTTTTCAACAATGCGAGTGACGCGATCTCCCGTAAACGAAATAGTGACGGAGGGTTGCTCGAATAGTAAATTCATCGCACCAGGAAGGTTAAGCCTACCCCGTAAACAGCGTTCTGGTTCTTTTATTTCATCAGCATTGCAGGGAATTGCCGTGTTCAGCAGAGCAGCACGAATTGCTTCAGCATCAATCGGTTTATCCTGTTGCAGTTTCAAGCTCATCAGCAGCGCGACAATTCCCGTTACTACTGGTGCAGCCATACTGGTTCCCGTGAGGCGTTTGGGTTCTTCCGTACCTGGTTGCGCGCCTAGAATCTTCTCGCCAGGAGCTAGAATACCTTCAAGTTGGTAGTTACCGCCCCAGTTACTAAAATCGAAGGGTGTACCATCATCTTTCATCGCTCCCACAGCTAAAACCCCTGGTAACATTGCGGGAATACACCAGCATTCGCCTTTATCATTTCCTGCTGGAGCGACGATTAATATGTTGCGATCGAGACATTTTTTTGCTGCATCTTTTAATAAATCTTGTGTTTTACCAGTTTGGGTAGGACGACAAGCAGCACAATGAATGATGTTTGCTCCTAATTCTATAGCTAGCTCGAAGGCGCGAGTTAAGTTGAGAACTGAAATAAATTCATCATTGTCACCTGTAGTATTGATGGGAATATTGATAACCCGACAATGGGGAGCTAGACCAGGGGCGGGAGTATTTTGTTGTCCGACAATGGTGCTGGTGATGTGGGAAGCGTGGCAATCACCCTTAATGCGATTAATTATAGTTTCGGGAAGCATCGCTCGTATTTTTTCCAGCTTTTCCTCTTTGTTTAGATCGCTATTGTCAATGTCTCGGTAAATGGCATAAGCTTGGGCAGAAATTGGCTCTGGAGGTTTGTGCCAGTGGGGAAAGACTTTAGAAATGTTCGCTCCCCCGAAGCAAGATAGTGTGTCGTCGGGATTGCTGTCGAGAATCACAACTGTGACACGAGGATCGCCTAAAGTGCGATCGCGTAAATTAGCAAGTCCAGGGAGGCGATCGTCAAGATCGTGAGGATGTAGTGTTGGTGGGTTTTTAGCACCAGTTTTGCTTTTAGATTTAAAGGTATCGGTATCCAAGTTTGCCTGAGTATTGGGACGGGGAAAAGAACCTATCATAAACTCGCCAACGGAAGATTCTTGAATGTAGTCTAAGCCTGTAGCTTGGGCAAAGCTTTCGCTATCCCCATTGCCTAATCCACAGGAAGCCAACCCCATGCTGGTCGATACCAGATAGAGATTTTGATACAGCACGCCAACGTGCTTGGCTATTAAGGCATAAGCCCCAAAGGCATATTTCCAAAAAAGTCTTCCGAAACGGGCTGTGATTACCAGTAACACTTGAGGCTTATCGCGTTCGCCACTGGTTTTGTAAGCGTGAGTAATTAATTTTGTAAGCGTGAGTAATTAACGAATCGACCTGGGTATTTTGGTCAGTAAACTTTTCTAGCTGGTGATTGAGAGGATCGTAATGGTAAATACCCGATTCAAGTCCTTCACAGTGACGCACTACGGGATAAATTTCTAGTTCGTAAAGGCTACCGCCGTTGGGATAGGGACGATGAGTAAGCTCACAGTCTAGTTGCGAGCCGTTTAACTTATAAATGTCTTTGACACGAGCGGTACGATAGAGCAGTTCGCCTAAGTGTTCTATGGTGATGGGATGGGTGTCGTCGTATTCCCTAATTGACTGTCGGGTTTCGATCGCCTCAGTCAGAGTTAAATCTCCTTGAGTAATAATTGCTAAATTAGGACGCGGCAAAGAGACAACTTTGTCGCTCATGGGTGGTTTTACTGTGGGAAACTGAGGCAGTAAATCGGTAAAACGCTCCTCATGAGTCAGTGGATAATCGTGGCGACCCGAACGACTGCGACTGTGAAATACAAGATTGTGAAATTCCCAAAGCTGAAGCGATTGCGGTTCTGGTTTTGTAGTAAGAAACCCAGTCGCCCAGAGCAAATGTACGAACTGTTGGATAACTTCAGGTGATAGATCGGCAAAGGAGTTGAGGGCGTTAAGTGGCTGGGATTGAGCCAAAAGAGCCAGTAAACCACTAGCCCGCCAGTCTAACAATCTGACGAGAAATTTAGATAAGGGAGACTCTAACACCATGCCACTATTTACTTGGCGTTGATAGGCAAAGCGAGATAGACTAACTACCGCTTGACTCCAATCGAGTTTGATGAGGCTTAAATCTGCTGTATCTACTATTGGAGTGGCGATCGCCAGTGCCTTTACTTCTAAATTGCCAAGATCTAGCATAATGACTTATCCTGATGCGAGTTGCTCGTCAAATCTCAAAATTATTGATGGTTTTGGCGCGTTAGCTAATTACACTAACGCACCAGTTATAAACTCTTAAGAGTTTTCTATTTGCTACCAGGTATAGTTAAACCTCAAGTTATTGCTCGAAAATAACGACATTGAAGCTGCTGGTATTGGTAAGACAAAAAGATAGCAACTATTCCGCTTCATCGCCGTTATAAGAACAAGCACAATAGCAAGCCAAGGTTACGTTATTTGTAACCAAAGAAGCACTCGCGCCTGCTACGTTGCCGAGGTTTTCTTCAGACAACTCAGCTAGCAAATCGGCTTTAGTTCCTTGCCTAGCTCGTTTTACGGGTTGTGCCTGTTGGGGAATGATGTTTTTTTTATTCATTGAGTTTCTCCTTTTTTTTGCTTATTTAAGAAGCGATATACTTGAGTAACATCATCCTCGAACTACACGAGTGGACATTACTCAAGTAACTCTGCTGCCAGTTATAGTTGAGCTTCAGGTTCTTGCCAAAAAATCATGAGAGCTTAAAAATTCTCGAACAGCAGATTAAGACGGAGTAGCAATTATTCTGCGTCGTCTCCGTCATAGGAACAAGCACAATAACAAGCCAGAGTCATGTCGGCTGTTTTCATAGAAGCACTCGCGCCTGCTATGTTGCCGAGGTTTTCTTCAGACAACTCAGCTAGTAAGTCGGCTTTAGTTCCCTGAGTAACTCGTTTTACAGGCTGTGCCTGTTGGGGGATGATGTTTTTTTTGTTCATCAGATATTTCTCCAAAGTGGATGTTAATTTAATGTGACCGCTTCGAGGTGGGTCTAACCTCTTCTTAGAAAGAAGCTTATCTAGCAGCACTATGTTTTGAAGCGAATGGTAGTTGCTGCTAAAGCTAAAAGGGCATTGGGGTTGAATTCATCCAATCTTCTGGTAACGGTGTATTTCGCCAGCCAAGTTTCACGGGTACGTCATAGAGTCGCCCTTTCCCAAACCGCGACCAAAAATGGCGCATTCCAGGTACGATTACCTTGACTACGTTCAAGCCAATATCGGGGCGTGTCTGGTCTAACACCAGAGTTTCTAACCCCGTTTGTCGAGCAGTTTCCATACAGGTCATTACGTCTGTATAAATATCGTCGCTCCAGCGTTGGGGATAGTCGCTGGCTACTTTGGCTGGAATGTTAGGATCTGGTGCGAGATATGGCTGATTCTCTAGCGTTACCGTTTGCATCCATTGTTGGAATTCTCCTAGTTCCTCTGCCGAAATTTTGTCCAACTCCAAACCGAGTTGGTTGATTTCTGTAAGCGCACGCAAAATTGCGATCGCAGGATCGAGATGACAACCAAATCCAGCAATAATTCGCTCTTTTCCGCCATCGGTACGGTGAGACACCGCAGCAAAAGCAGGAATTTTTAAATCGGCAGTTACGTCTAACACCCAAAGTTCGCGGTTGTTTTGACGATAAAATTCTTGTAGTTTTACAAAGTATGGCTCGTTAAAGGTAGCCAGATCGACTTGGGGACGCTGGAGGCGGTTGTACCACCATAAGCCTACGCTATCACGTTCTACTAGTTCTAAAAAGCCCTGTAAAATTGCTTCTTCTAATGTATTGCCAGCAGCATCACCGTTGGAGTCTGCTTTACAGAAACGATGCTCTTTGGGTAGGGGATAGGCATAGTAACAAAAAGCCGTAGGCAGATACTTGTGAACCTCTTCTGTCAGCGACCATACTGGTGTCCAATCGATCGCCCGACTGGGATCGAACCGTTGGGGAATCCAATCGTGAGCCACTGTTTGTTGTTGGTTTAAAGTCTCGCGGTTGGCATACTGGCGATCGCTAAACAGCAAACACCGTTCGGGATGAATCGCGCCGTCCAATTCGGCTAAAGTTGTCCTAATTCTGGGTTCGTCTCCTTGAAAGATACCAGAATAGCGTTCTACCGCCTCGCAAAAACCACTAGCTTGAGACTGGCGATCGCTTTTTCCCTTGCCAGAGCTTTTATAGCGTAAAGCGTGTCGCAAACCCTTAAGTGAAGTAGCGTTACCAAAGCAATGACTGGCGCGATAGGTATGCACTAACGGATTGGCTGAGTCAGATATTCTAACTAACTCCGTTACTACTCCAGTAATGGGACTAATCAAATGCCGATGCTTCTCAACAGTCTGAGTGGGAGCTACCGTCCGATGACCGCCATCTTCTGTAAACTGCTTCGGGCAAGGATTGAGACGCACTGGTTCAAAGCCTCGATGATGCAGCAGTTTCGGTTCGCCACAGGCAGGACATTGGGGACGATGGGGTAGGGCGTGTGTTTTAAGCTCTAGAGTAAGACAATCAAAAGTAACAATTTTTCCTGCTAAAGTGGGGAAGCTAGTTTCTAACTGTTGTCTGACTAACCACTTGGCTACTTCCGTCGTTGTTAACTGCAACCCCGTCTGAAGCGTCGAAGGCAACATTACCTGTGTTTTAGGCAAACATCCATTCGGCTTTTCCTGTTGTCGCAAAATCAAAGTCTCGATCTCGCGGTTGCCTCGCAGTCGATGCGCCAAACAATCCCAACAGCCTCTATCTGGTAGGAAAATCGATCCTAACCAAAGTACCTGCCCCACTGGCTTAACCAATAACCAAGGTTGACCTTTTTGTAAGGCTTGCTGGTTGATTTCTGCTAATTCATGTCGCAGATAGTCATCCGTTAGCACCACTCTTAATGCTGGGGACTCTAGTAGACGACCATTTTCCACCTGAGTTTGAATTCCTACCGCAGTCAAGGCATCAGCCAAAGGTTCCGTATCTACTTCTCCTACAGCCGTCAGAGCCACTCGTGCCGTTGACAAACACTGTGCTACCAGAGTCGGTGCGATACCCAAAGCACTCCAAAATCTTGCCGCTGGCGGAGACAAATTGGATTGCCCTTCAGTTAAATAGCCTTTACGCTTCAGGCGATCTATGACATGGTCTATATGTTCTGGTAAGACTTCCCCCTCTAACTTTTGCACGATTTGCTCCAGGGTATGCTCTCCATCAAGCAATGGCAAAATTTGACAGTAAAGCTGTCCAGTCAGCACATGGGTAGACTGTTCGCTCAACAGGTATACTTGTTTGGGTTCGACAACCTCTATGTGGTAATGAGGTTGGATTTGGGGGATAGTTGACGGTTTCATAATGCTTTTATCGGGCTATGCCCAGATGCGACCCCGACGGAAAGGGCGATCGTCTTTACGCTGGTGGTTTTTAAACATGGCTTGCCACTTGCCATAGTCTTCTAAGCCAGTGGCGAGTATGGTTGGTTTGGGTCGAGAGTGCACCTTACTAGGAAGTTGTTCCTCAACCTCTGCTTCGGACAGATTGGTAGCAATTCCCAACTCCAGGTTAATTTCTGTATCTCCTGGAGGAACATTTTGGCGCACGGCATCTTTGGTATTCTCGACTAATTTATCTTCTTGAAAAACTCGAACATAAACATCGGGTAAAGTATCTTTGTAGGAATCTTTAAAAGCCGATTCGTCAAAATCTACCTGATAATTGCCTTTAGCATCAGTAACCGCAGTGCCACAAAGATCGTCATGTTTGACATCTCGATCCCAAATCTCTACTCGGAGGCTTGGAAGCCCCAAACCAGAACTGCGGTCGGTAATGCGACCAAAAATGTGAAAGCTAGACATATTATTTCCTTGAAATTAGGCTTGACGTTAAGACCAAATGCGACCCCGACGGAAGGGGAGATCGTCTTTACGCTTATAGTTTTTAAACATGGCTTTCCACTTGCCGTAGTCTTCTAAGCCAGTTGCTAGAACTTTAGGTTTTTTTCGCTCCGCTACTTTTGATGGCTCTGAAGCCTTTGCTGCTTCTGGTTGAGTTTCTGCGGTACTTTTCTTGGCACGAGTTTTGCGACGGCTTGGAGTTTCCTTTTTTTCTTCTGGCATGATTGGTTGTGCTCCTAAAAATTAACCATTCGGGTGTTAAAAATATGGCGAGCGATCGCAGATTAATAACTAACGGTAGTCCCAACAAGAAGACATAATTCGCTGGAAGCTGGGATAGCGAAACTGGGGAGGGTCATTAAAATTTGCCCCGTGCATTAAGTCCATGCGAATGTGAATCAGGTCTTCACCCCGACCATTGACGATATCTACTGCCCGATGGGGAAAAATCAGATCGGGTCTTTTAACTGGGGGTGCTAGTTTTGGTAGTCTCATGGTTTTTAGCTCGATTGAAAATTAATAGGGAGTAGACCAAGATCGAACCTCGCCCAAAGTAACTGGCACTAGGTCACTCACGTCGATAGTAAAGCGGAACACTTTTTTAGCGCGGCGATCGTTTTCTGGGTCGAAGAACTTTAACTGCACGTCCCAACAATCGCTATCCATACGACAGAAAGGACTTTTTTGGACGTTAATGCTGTCTAATTCCATTCCTGCTGCCAGCGCTTCGGAGAAAGTCGAAGCAGCTTGAAAAGCGTTGGTAGCCGCAAAGTTGAGGGCGCGGTCTTGTGATGTTTGTCCTAAATTACGCAAGTCGTAATAAACGCGGTTGAGAAAACTGTTAAGAGATCTACGCATTTGCTGTTCGTCAGCATCTCCTTCTTGAGTTCGTACTGCTTCGAGAGCCGAACCAACCAGGGTATTAACTTTCCAGCCATACATACCGCGAGGACTTTCGGGTTCGATTACGGGAACGATTTGCCCAGAAAATAGCCTTACCGTCCGTCCCGTGATGCGTCCTGGGATACTGACGCGCTCGATATATTCCTCGTTGTCTTCTGCTTGAACCTGTCCTGCTAAAAACTCTTGAAACACTTCATAAACATCACGGGCAAAAGAACCTACAGGCTCGATCGCATAAATGGGAGTTAGTTCTAAATTCAAAGTCCAAATTAAAGATTTGGCTTCGGAAAGATTATCCCCCAGATAGTCCACCATCTGCCGAGCATCATAAGGATTGGCTGGAACTAAAATGCCTGGTTCTAGTTCTACAGCAGACATAATATTGTTTGAAAGAGTCTCGCCGTGCCTCACTGCCAAAATCGTATCCCAGTGTACCGAGAGCATATACTAAGCTCGCTTCGGATATGTCGCTCGGTGCTTGACTAGCACTAACAAAATTTGCCGAGGGCTTGAAAGTCGTCTGAGTTTTAGTAACAGCCGAAGCAGCTACCAGGGGTTGAGCCGATTTAACTTCCTCCAAACCTTGCTCTGATTCGGAATTATTGATTGCAGTATTAGCTAAAACTTCAGTTTCAGTTTTATCGTTGTCGTTGCAACCGCAACCAGAAGCTTCAATAGTTTGTAATTCTTTCGACATAATTTCTCCTGTTAAATATTTAAGTGCGCCAGTAATATTTAGCTTTCCTACCAAACAACGTCGGCGATCGCCTGTTAAATTAAAATTGCAGGGTATGGCAGTCTTTAACAAAGCAGTGCGTATCTTTTGGGGATCGATGTCTCCGTGTTGACGTTGCAGACTCAACAACAAAGCAGCAACACCAGTAACAATAGGAGTGGCAAAGCTAGTTCCACTCAGTCTTATCGTGTCTTCTCCTGGCTTGGCTCCCAATATATTCTCCCCTGGTGCGAGAATTCCTTGGGTTTGATAGGTTTTACCCCAGTTGCTGATGTCTAGGGGCTGCTCCTGCCAATCCATTGCCCCAACTGCTAAAACTGCTGGCAGTGCTGCTGGAACGTGCAAACACTCACAGCCATTATTACCCGCCGCCGCCACGATTAGAACATTATTTTCATGGCATAGACGTACCGCACGCTTGAGGAAATCTTCTGCTTCTCCGTCATCGGTTAGTTGTCCGCCACTAATATTAATAATGTGTGCGCCAGCTTCAACTGCTTGTTCGATCGCGCGAGCGAGATCGAGTTGAGACAGACTATGCCTTCGGTCGGAAAATACAGGAACGATTAATCCTTTACATTTTGGTGCAATTCCAGCAACGGGGGAATTGGGTTGACCAAAAATAACGCTAGTAACGTGAGTTCTATGAGTAGACATGATGCCTTTGAGACTAGCCTTACCCTGCACTAAGGTTGATAGCTGTTTTAAGTTAGCTCCCTCAAAACAGGGATGAGTTTGGTCTACTAAACCATCTAAAATTGCTACACAAATCTTAGGATTGCCTTTAGTCTGCGACCATAATTGTTGAATACCAGGTAGCTTAGTTACATCGAACATTTAAATTGTTCTTTTACATTTTTAATTAAGTAAACGTTACAGTTAAAATGCGAGGATGAAGTAACAAAGTGTCTGACTTTTAACAGCATTTTCAAGAGTTACCAGAAAGTTAAATCAATTTAGTAGCAAATGCGATCGCTTTACCAGCTTGCTAGTGTAATTTAATTCAAAAAAAATTAACTTACCTTACTACGAACTGTGGCGCGATCGCTCCAATCAATTACTTTAGTATTATGTTTGCCGCAAGCTAATTCTTCACCAGTTTCACCGTATATTTCTAAGTAGCCGTCGTCTCCATCCGTACTCGGATAAACAGCATAAACTGGAACCGTATCAACAGAAGTTTGATAAACTTTAACACTGCCCCAATCTGCATCTTCAACATTTGCTTTATAGAAGCTATAAGCTTGTTTTACAGGATCGGGAAGATTGTTCGATCTTACTTGCTTTCCCGAATTAGCTACAAAATTTTGTTTGGTTTCAGATTGTTTTATAGCATCGGTATAAAATTGCCTTACTGTTAAAATTGCCTTACTGTATTTGATGTCATTATTAAAATTTTATGTTGGTGGTTAAAAATGTTGAAAACATAAATTAGTTTTCATTTTTTTGGAATTTTTCTTACGAGGTTTTTGATGGGATATATCTTACAATAATTTCAGTTTATTGAAACTACTAAATTTGAACTTATGATTTTATGACTTTAAATTTATTTATATACTAAAAGCAAAATGAAAAAGACATAAAGTAAGAAAAATCGTTAAAATACAATATTAATAGCAAGGTTAGTTTGTGAAGAATTAAAACTGACAATCATAATTGTATTTTCCTCAATTATTCAAACAAAGATAATTTGTCAAAGTTTTCGGCAAGCAAATAGTAGAAAGTAACGCGAGACTTATTTTTGGTATTTTTCATGGTGGTACAAACTTCACTAATAGCCCGCTCTAAATCTTCATTACTGGCAGTAAGTTGTAGCTTCTTTTTCAGAAATTTTTCTCGAACTCGGTCTAACTCGGTTTTATCGCCACAGGAAACTAAGGAAGCATCTCGGCTACTTAAAGCAATACCCAAATGTTTGACAATGCCCTTAACTACATCTTCATTGACATCATTTGTATATTGTTGAATATTATCAACGTATTCGCTAATTTTTAGTTTTTGTATAGCCATAGTTTTATAGATTAAAGGTAATTTGGTACTGGTGATCGCGCTTCGAGTACGATTGGATTGTCAGAAAATTTGTGGTCATGGCAAAAATTAGAGATTAAAATCGAACCGATTGCCCTTGATTCTCCAACCAACTGAGTTGTCCTAAAAATTTCATCCATGAACCAGCGACAAATTAACTTTAATGCCGAATTAAACAACAACGAAATAACAATCAGGCTTACTTGCGAAAATGGCGATCGCAAACTAGCAATTAAAGCTGCAAGTAAATTGTTTGCCTCTTTAGAAAAAATTGGCATTGAAGTCACCAGAAAGAACTTAGAGGAAGATTGGCAGAACGAATCTTAATGTTTTGAGAGGTTTCTAGGTGATAGGTAGCAAATTTATTATCTACTACCTATCATTTGGCATTTACCAATGTTTGGTGAAGGACATAGGTGCGCACCAGATGTCCGTTTCGCTGCTAACTGTTTCCTGGTAACTGTTGCGGCTGGGCGGGTGATATACGCTCTTGTCCTTCAGTTCTCGTCCAGGAGGTAAAACGATTAGGTTGAACGCAGGGAGCATTATCTAGTTCGTCTTTAAGCTTAGTGGCAAAGGATTGGAACATTTCTGCCAGAGTTTGGCGATCGCTCAAACAGCCTTGTAATGCAGTCAGTTGTTCTAGAGTCCAGTTGTAAAGCTGAGTGTCTCCCTGTTCGATGCGGAGGTATAGCTGAGTTTCAAACTGTCCCAGACGAGAGTAGAAATTATTAACCTCGGCTTTAATCGACTGCATATCGAGGAAGAACTGCTGTTTTTTGATATCTGAGAGAACTGTAGTTTTAATTGAGTTGGTGTAGTTTTGGTTGAGTTCGTTCTGGACGATGGAGGTGACATTATCGCGGAAGTTGAGGATTTTGTTTTCTAGTTTGACATCAATGCGATCATCTACATTATTGATGACGTTGTTAACTACTACCTGTACGTTATTATCGGTCTTGCTATCGATTACGGTATTGATGCGTCGATCTAAGTCGGTTTGCATCTGTTGCACGACTAAGTTTTTAATGTTTTGGCTTTGATTTTCAATTTTTACGTCAACCGCCGCATCGATCCGTTTATCCATATCCGACTGTAGCTGTTTAGTCACCAAGTCGGTAATTTCTAAAGTTTGGTCGGCAAGTTTGAGGTTAACTACCGAGTCGATGCGTTTATCTACGTCTGCCTGTAGCTGCTGGATAACTAAGTTTTTAATATTAGGGGTTTGGTCGGTAATTTTAAGATTGACCACAGAATCGATCCGCTTATCAATATCGCTTTGTAGCTGCTGGATGACCTGGTTGTTTATCTCTTGTGATTGATTTTCTACTTTGAGATTAACTACAGTATTGATGCGGTTGTCCATCTCGTTCTGCAACTGTTGGACGACTGAGTTATTTATTTCTGTGGCTTGGTTTTCTACTTTAAGATTGACAACGGTATTAATGCGCTGGTCGATATCTTCTTGAAGCTGTTGGAATACTTGGTTTTTGATTTCCGTGGAGCGATCGCTTATCTTGAGATTGACTACCGACTCAACCCGTTTATCAATATCACTTTGTAGCTGCTGAACGACTTGGTTTTTAATTTCGGTAGAGCGATCGCTTACTTTTAAATTAACCTGTTCTGCTACCATATCCATCATTCTGGTGTCGATTAGTTCTTCTAGACGACTATCGAAGTAGTTCGACCAGGCTAGATAGTTTTGGTTAAAGCTGGCTTCCATCTGTTGAGTTATGGACTTCATCATAAACTCGACTCGTGCCACCTGCATCGCCAGATCTTTAGCTTGGGTTTGGTAGCCTTTAAGAAGCCACTTTTCTAAGTTATCCCAATAATAGGCTTCTTTTTTCTCATCCTGTTCGTCAGTGACAGTTACCGAAGTTTCGATCTTGGCTGCCATTTGCTGCCACATCTGTTCCATTTGCGCTTCGTTAAAGCTGAAGCTAAAATTGCTGCTACCTCCTGTAGCTACAGTAGTTCTGCCGCTAGTCTGACTGGCAATTTCCCGACTGCTAGTAGTTTCTACGAGGCGATCGCTAGTACCACTGATACCTGTAGTAGCGGTAATTTGCTGCTGTTGGTATTTCTCTGTAATTACCTCTGCGCTTACAGGCTCGATCGCCAGAATAATTTGTCCTTCGTTATCTTCTTTATAGGTATCGAAGAAGAATCCCGATATGGTAGTTTTGGCTTTAACTTCGAGAATAAATTCATCTTTTAAGCCATTTAAAGAACACCAGGTTTCAGCCACTTCGGTTCCAGTAAGTTTAGGAACGAATTTACCGCCTTTAACCCAGATTAAACTCCAGGGTTCTAACTCAAATTTCTGTTCGTTCGACCAATAAGTGGCATTGCCTTCGCGAATTTTGACGCGATAGTTGCCAGGGTTGAGTTCAATAAAGTTACGATCCCATTGTTTTAGACTGGAAAGATGTTTTTCATCGAGTCCGTAGGAGTTTTGTTGACTGTCAACAGTTAACTGTTGCGGTTTGAATGACAAGCGATCGCTGTTGATATCGAGTTTAATCGAACCGCTGCGATCCGAGCTGTTGATAGCGAAAAATAAGGCACATAGAACCGCCTCTTGCTTGACTTCTAACCGCAGGCGATCGCGATATCCGTTCAATGTCGTCCAGGTTGCCCCCGTTTCGTAACCCGTACTTTGATTGACAAAGGTACTACCATCGACTCCATAGATCCACAGTAAGACAAAAGGTTCACCTGCATCGCTTTGGCTGTGGCTGTAGCGACCGCTATCGATCTTAATTTCATAATTTCCTGTTTCGAGAGTGAATTTACTGGCAACGTTGAGTTGCAGATCGTTCATACCGTTGGGGTCGATAACGTAACAATTGTCTTTAGTATCGATAGTTAATAGCTGCATAGTTTCTCTTGCTGTGGTTGATGTTTGGTTAGACTTATCTGAAGTAGCTGCTGTTTGGCTTACTGTTGCGGCTTGATAAACGGTTATTCCCGCCCAGCGACCGAGAGGAGAAGTTTTAGTAACTACAGTGCCTTTGCCTGTCTGAGTATTGATGCGAATCAGGCGACCGTCTTTACCCAAATTGAAGAAGTTACCCGTTACGCCATAGAGAACGTTGTCGATAAATTCCATGCTGGCGAGATTGGGAAAGCCAGTATTGCCAATAAGTGTGACTGTGCCACTGTCTAGGTCGCAGCTGGCTAATAGTTTCTTTTTGTCAGAACCGATGAGAGTAATATAGGCTTTGCCATTACTGTCAAAAGCAACTTCGCCGCAGCCAAGTTCGTTTTTACTTACCGTTACCGCAGGTTTGCCTTTACCCGTTTCGAGGTCGATCGCAATTAGCTGTTTGGCGGCTGAAGCATAGAGAGTTTCGCGCTGTGTATTAAATGCCAAGCCGACGACGTTAAAGCCAATCTCTCCTACCGTAGTAGCTTTTCCCGTAGTGCGATCGATTTTTACTAGCTGAGTATTTTTCCCTTGCTGTAAGCCATACAGTTGCGAACCGACCACAGCCAGATCGTAAACTTCAGAAGTGATCGCGCCAATTAGAGAAGCTCGTCCCGACTTAAGATCGAGGGTATAAAGTTTACTGTTTTTTCCAGGAATACAGTCTTGAACATAAACTAAATCATTATTTTGAGAATCGTTTGCGGAACGATTATTTTTATTCATTTTTTTAAGCTTCCTTTGGTTGAAAAAAGAAAATATTCCAGACATAAAAACATAGACAATAAGCAGTTATAGTTATTAACAAATTTGCGATTATCTGGCTAGAAATTAATCCGCACGATACTCCCTAATCCTTGTGATGTGATAGCTCGGTAAATTCTACATTTTCGCTACTAAAATATTTAAATCGAGGCATTGTTTAAAATTCTTCGAGAAAATATATAGCAATTCTCGCGCTTCGCGAAATACACCTCGTTTGAGTAAAGCTTTGGGTTTTGAGTTTTAGAGCAATCCTCTACTGCATTATCTGTACTTTATAGCTATGATAAGTGCTGTTGAAAACAACAAACATAACTTGAATACAGGCTATTTGAGATTTGAAACCTTATTAAAACTTAAAAGTCATGTACTTTAAAGCTTAAGATATGAGATAAAGAGCGATGGTTCTCACTTTACTATTTTTGCAGTTTATTTTAAATAGTTTTTTATATTTTCTTTACTTTTTCGTTTGTCAGATTGAAATTATTTATAAAATCCTAAAATATCTTACTTTATTACTTTTTTGAATTGTGAATAACGTTTTAAATTTGTTTTTTATATTTGCTTTAGTGTTTGAAGTTATAAAAGTCAGAAACAAAGTAATAATATAGATTTTTGTTTTATTAGCTACTTTTTTATTGCAGATATATTATATGGGTTTGACATTAAGATTGAGATCGCCTATAAACTTGCTGATGGCGTTCGACAATACTAAATATGTATATTTTTCAGATTGAGGCAACAACTAATTATCTTCGGAGATTTTTATGACTCTGCGAAAATAGATTCGATACAGTTCGCAACTAGAACTTGCTAAAAAACCATCTAACACTATCAATCCCATGCTATCTAGTTTGTAGGCAGCTAAAGGGCTTAGTTCTATTGGTTCGTCACTGTTTATTACTCGATACATAATTGCCATCAACTGAGGATCTTGCTGTAGCGAAATTAAATAATTCTGCAAATGCTGACTATAAATACCAGTTGGTGTAGGTGCATTTCGTAGCAGCCGTTCCAGATCTATAATCTTATTACCGAGAAAATACAGTGCTATGTTGACGAGGTAGGGATGTCCGCCAATCAACGACATCAATTGTTTTACTTCTCGATCGCCCTGCCAATTCAACCCATATCTTTTGGCTAAGTCGAGTACCTGAGCTTCATTAAACCAAGGGAGTTTTAAAGATAAACCGACATTAAAAGGAGAGCGGTCGATTTTAAGGGGAATATAAATGTCTGAAGAATAAACCAAAACCAGGCGTAACTTTTGCCAAGTCGTACTGCGGCGAGACTGTTCGTGAAAAGAGCGCAGCAGCGGTAGAAAGTCTATAGCAATTTGAGGATGCTCGAAAATGCGATTTACTTCGTCAAAGGTCAAAACCAAAGAACGTTTGGTATTTTCTAAAATATAGCTTTCAAAAAAGATTTTGCAGCTTACTTTACCTCCCATGTCTTCATCCCAGTAATAATCTAAGTTGGGAGGCAGGTTTAACTGCTGGCAAACAGCAGCACAAAACCAGTGCAGCAAACATCCTATCGAGCTAAAAACCGCTTCTTCCGCATCTTTGAAATCTAGATAAGCAATTTGATAGCCTAAACTATTAGCTTGAGCGATCACCTGATTGAGTAGCGAACTTTTGCCCATTTTCTGCGGTGCTTTAATTCGCAGCAAGCAACCTTGGCGGGCAATTTCCGCACAAGCTAATTCTTCGCAAGGAGGACGTTTGATATACAGGCGAGAATTAAAGGGGACTGGTGCGCTAGGAAAACTCAGATCTTTAAGAGTATCGCTAGATTCTGGTTTCAAATTGCTGCTGACGGTTGGTAGTTTGGTATTGCTCAATACCAAATTGCGATCCGAAGGGTACGCAGATGCGTAATCGCGTTCGATTTGTTCTAATATCAAAGACAAGTTTCTTTTTGTCACTCTTTGGTTTAGTACATCAGAAAGCTCTTTCCATAACCCAGAGCCAATATCCCGTAGATAGCCAATTACATAACCAGTCCTCTCTTCAATGTCTTTATAAGATTGACCTTCCCAAGACAAAACCAACACTTGCTGTTCGATCTGACTGAGTGTTTTTTGCAACAGCCGTTCTACGATTGTTAAAACCTGTTCTGAATTCATCTAGCGATAAGCTGCAAGAAAAAGATTTTTTCACAATCCAGTCTCTCATGATTGTGTAATACATTCGATATTAATAGCTCAAATCAGACTTTCAGACTTTTTAGAGTAGAAAGGCAACCGCCCAAGCTTATATAAATTTTTTCAAGCTACCAAAGCTCGACGCTAGATACCAATCAACGCAAATGGAGACAAATAGCAAAAGTGATTGTATTCAGTGTTGGCGAGTAAATATAGTTATGTCTGAAGGGCTTCAGCCCTACTCATTTTTTTGCCAAAATAAATGACGGTAAAACTCCGACATCGGTAGCATGATAGAATTATGTTCGATTGTATGCATCATGACTAAGGTACTTCTCTATCTAGAGCAGCTGTACCCGCTATGCAAGAACTGCTAAATTGTTCCCTTCGACCAATTAATACTTTTCAAATTAAGACAAAACGTTCTACTTTTTTTCATCTATTTGCCCATACTTCTGAATCAAACTATTGATTTTTTAAAATTTGTCACTTAAAAAGAGTAAGAGCGACCATCCTAGCAAAGTTATTACTGGAATTATCCAGGAAATAACAACCGAGTAGAAAGCTGACTTTCTAGCTGCTTCAGTTTCCATTAACAGTTGTCTTTGCCGAGAGAGTGAAGTAGCAGTAGCGTTGACTAACCCTGTAGAAATAGCCTTCAAGTCTGCGTGTTCTTTAGCCATTGCTTCAAGCACCGCACCGAACATTTGCTCTAAATTATTTTGTTTTCCCCTTATTTTATGTATCTGCTCCTCCAGTTGTCGAGTTACCTGAGTTGAAACCGCGATCGCTTTTTCTGTATATTCTTGACTTGCTCTTTCTAATTCTTGCTTCGCTGCTAATATCTTCTCTCCCGAACCACCTAGTATTTTCACAGCCGCCAAATTCTGAGCTACGCAGCAGTAAAAATCAAACAACTCATTATCTGTAAAATATTGATTATCATTCAGCCACTGATATACCCGTTGCCGAATTTCTGGCTCCTCATTTTTTAACCGCTCGTCTATCAAAGTTCGTAACTCATCCTGCCTTTCAGATAGAGTTTGATTCCTCACATAACTCACTAACTTGCCCTCAAATTCTCAACGTTAAACCCAGCATCTTCCAACACGGCATACACCCGTCTTAAATATCCCCTCAATCCCGCTAACTGAGCCGTACTAAATTCCGAATATCTCCTCGCTGCGGTAAAACTTAAGGCATTTTTATACACCGTCGTCGCCGTATCAAATCTCAATTTAGGCAAGTCGATTATCCGTAACCGATATTCATTTACTAACTCAGGCGTAACAAACCGCTCGAAGCTCTCCCACTCTTCGCATCTTCCCAAATTCCTTACCAGAATATGTCGGGCATTATTACCGACAAACTCTAAAGTTCTTAGCAAACCCTTATAGCATTCAGTAGAATCATCTAAAACATACCAATTTTGCAGTTCGACTTCTAAATCTCTGGCAGCTTCTATAATATCGCTCGCCGTCAGCCAATGGTTAAACGCCTCTTCTCAGCAATTCTCATTTTGAAACCTGAACGGAAGAAAATAGAGGGTAAAAGATAA
>NZ_JBKGTY010000004.1:0-51426 GCF_053543375.1 Myxosarcina sp. GI1(2024)
ATTCAACCGTTTGAGAGATCTTGCTATTTATGCTGCTTGATTGGATAAAGTCGAGGTAAAACGTACTTTATTATTAATTAGAAGCTATGGGACGAGAACCGTCTACTTCTATTGTATCCTTAACGGTAAATTCGTTCGACATAATTGGACGTTCGCCATCTTCATTAAAAGTATCCACAACCTCAACATTACTTCGATCTACGGGTCGAGAACCATCTATTTCTAAGATCTTTTCAGAATTTAAGGGTTGAGAAGTAATTGGACGTTCGCCATCTAGATCTAAAGTTGCTTCGATCGCCCGATTATTTGACATAATTGGACGTTTGCCATCTTCATTAAAAGTATCTACAACTTCAACGTTGCTTTCGTCTACAGGACGAGAACCGTTTATTTTCAAAGTCTTTTCAGTATTTGAGCTTCCTGAAGCAACAGCACTTTCTTCGTCTATATTTAGTACGGTTTCCAGGTCGCGATTGCCTGCAACGCTGAGGTTTTGACCCATGGACTCTTTAACTTCGTTTATTTGGCGAGCGGAAGCTAATTCATTATCTGTATTTGAAGCAGCTACCAGATCGAGATTACTTGCTGCTACTGGACGTTCTCCATCTTCATAAAAAGTATTGTTAACTGCGATCTCTCCTTGGTCTATTGGACGAGAACCATCGACATCTAAAGTTTGGTAGTTATCGTTAGTTTCCAAATTTGATTTATTAGACTCGCTTTTGTATTCTGGCTGGGTTTTATTATTCATGAGATTGTATATGGCTAAGTTGCTTCAATCTTAATTAATATTTTTATATTTAATTTATCATTTACTGCTATCTGCCAAATCTTGCTGAAGAGCGAATTAAAATTTGTAACCATGCCACAGGTTTAGTTAGAGAATATCAGAAAAGTTGTTTTTTACGGCGGCTTAACTTCTTGGTTTTGTTCCCAAACCTCTAGTCACCCATTCCATTGCCTGAGCTATCACCTAAATTCACTTCAGGTGCTTGAAAGCACAGATTGTTATTTATCGAGATTTTATGGGAATTATCTTCTTATGAGTTTTTAGTAAATTTAAATATGGCTACTAGCAGATTGGTATTTAGCTCTGAAATAAAAGGGCATTCTGACAAAATTAACTCTCTATGCTTTAGTTACGACAGCAAGTTTTTGGCTAGTGCTAGCAAAGATAAAACTATAAAATTTTGGTCTTCTGAGCCTAAAAAAATTGATAATAAGGTGATTTTTAAATCGGATTTTGCTAATTCAATTGCTTTTTGTAGAGATAATAAAAAACTGATTAGCGGAGAAAGCGACAGTAGCATTAAATTATGGTCTTTAGAAAACAAAAAATTAATTCGTATTTTAAAAGGACATCAAAAAGCAGTTAATTCTGTAACAGTTCATCCTAGCGGCAAACTTTTTGCTAGTGCAAGTGATGACAAAACAGTCAAACTTTGGTCTTGGAAAACAGAACACCCAATTTGTACTTTAACAGGACATAAAGATAATGTGGTTGCAGTCGTGTTTAGTCCTAAAGGAAATGTGTTAGCTAGTAGCGGTGATATCAATGACAAAACAGTTAAATTATGGTTCTTGACTGAAAACCAGAACATTACTTTGAAAGGACACTCTGATTGGTTTGGTGGAGTTTATTCAATAGCTTTTAGTCCCGATGGCAAGTTAATTGCTAGCGGCAGTAAAGATAAAACTATAAAAATTTGGGAAGTTTACACGGGAAAAGAATTAATCACCCTTGAAGGACATAGCGATGATGTTACCTCGGTTGTTATTAGTTCAGACAATAAAATATTGGCTAGTGGTAGTAAAGACAAAACTCTAAAATTGTGGACATTGGCTACGGGCAAATTAATTTCTACCGTAACTCACCATGAAAAAATACGAGCAGTTGCATTTAGTCCCAATAGCAAAATAATAGCTACAGGATGTAGCAAAGGAAATATTAAACTGTTTAAACCACAATCAAAATTATCTGATTCTCTTCAAGAACTTTTAGATAATGTATAAATTCTTGTCAACTTTTACTCGCCTGCTGACCAAGGTTTGAGAAAATCGGCATAGAGAGTCAAGCCACCGTCTACAAATAGGGTTTGTCCTGTAATATATGAAGCTTCATCAGAAGCCAAAAAAGCGGTGATAGCTGCCATTTCTTGAGTGTTACCCACTCTACCTAGGGGAATGTGGCTATTAATTTCTTGTTTTTTCTGAGGATCGTTAGCCCAGTCATTGATGGGAGTTTCTGTTGCCCCTGGCGCGATCGCATTAACTCTAATTCCTTGAGGTGCGTATTCTAAAGCTAGAGTTTTGGTCATATTTTCCATCCCCCCCTTACTAATTGAGTAGCTAAGGTATTGAGGGCGAGGAATGATTTCGTGGACGCTGGAAACGTTAATAATAATACCGCCGTTACCTCGGTCTAAAAAATGTTTTATTGCTTCTCTAGCACAAAGAAAACTTCCTCGAAGATTGACGGCGATTACTTTATCGAAATCCTCTGTCGCTAGCTGATGAGAATCGGCAGCAATTTGAATGCCGGCATTATTCACCAAAATGTCCAGACTGCCAAATTTGCCAATTACCTCATCGCACATTCTAATAACTTCTTTTTCTTGGGAAACGTCTCCTTCTACTGCTATTTCTTTGCCACCGCAGCCTCTAACTTGAGAACACATTTCCTCAATCAGCTTTTCAGTACCTTCAGTTTTTTCTGGATCTTGGCGATAGTTAATGGCAACATTAGCTCCCTCAACCGCAAAACGGGCAGCGATCGCCTTACCAATTCCCGAAGTCGCACCCGTAACTAAGACGTTTTTTCCTTGTAAACCTTTCATCGTGTGGAAGCTATTATTTTGTCAATCTAACTAAATTAATTTAATTAAAGCCAAGTAGTTCTAGAAATCTTGCTGAAGTTATAAATTTAAGCTTTAGAACTGCGCAACCATCTAATAACCAAAGCTAACACTACAACAATCGCACTACCAATTCCCACAATCGCGATCGCATTATTGTTCCAGTTACGAACGGCGATCGCCACTGCTGCCCAGACAAACACCCCGGCATAGGCGAAATTGGTTCTGGAAATAGTTGCCGCTACCGTGATTAAAGCTGCAATTAATACCATAATAATCGTCCAAACTACGGGGCTGAGTCCCCAGCCATTCCAATCCCAAGTCTTGAGAACCGTAGCACTGTTAACGATAGTAGCAACGCTAATCCAGGCGAGATAAATACTCAAAGGATAATAGATAAACCACTTTTGTCGTGGCGTAAACGAGCGATCGTATCTTAATAAACGCCAGTACGCGCCGATTAAGGGCAATAAAATTGCCAGCATCAATACTAAAGACCAGGTAAACTGACGATATAAAAAGCAAAATACCCAAATAATTTGTGCGGCTGAGGCGATCGCCACTGAATAGCCAATTTTTTGTAGTAAAGGATCGTACTTTTGGGAAGGCAATGCCTGATTGATAGCAAAGCTAATCAAACCAAGGTAAATTAAACCCCAAATTGCAAAAGCATAGTTAGCAGGGGTAATTAAAATATTGCCAAAAAGTTCGTTTGAAATTTCACCTATAGTTAATCCCTTGGGAGGATTGATGTTTGCCCAGACATTAGTGCCAAAAGCTGCAATGATAAATATTAAATTGACTATCTGTCGCAGCATTGGTTTTTGATTTTTAGTTTGAGGGCGAGCTTCCATAAACAATTTGCGATCTTTATTTTAATTCTGCCACGAGCTAGGTTCTGTTCACATTTCACTAAAGTCAGATAAGAAAAACAGTAAAATAAACTAAAGCTAAATATTTTCTACACAAAACCTAATAATTGCTCAGATCGAGAAATGAACGGGCAAATAGTTTTAGTTACCGGTGCAGCGCGTTCGGGAAAAAGTGAATGGTCGGAAAAATTAGCAGCTAAAACAAATAAATTGGTTGTTTACGCCGCTACCTCAATTAGCGATCCTGGCGACAAAGAATGGCAAGCCAGAATTCTCAAACACCAACAAAGAAGACCAGATAATTGGCGAACTTTCTCAGTTCCATACGAACTAGCTTCTACCATAGATCGGGCTTCAGAGTCCGAATGTTTGCTAATTGACTCCTTAGGAACTTGGGTAGCTAATTTACTAGAATTGGAGTCAGATTCTTGGACTGAAGCTACTACGGGCTTAATAACAAGTTTGAAAACAGCTAAGACGGAAATAATTTTAGTTGGGGAAGAAACTGGATGGGGAGTAGTACCTGCTTATAAATCGGGTAGACTATTTCGCGATCGCCTGGGATATTTAATCCGACAAATCGGTAATATTGCTAATACGGTATATTTGGTTACTGGTGGTCACGCTCTCAATCTCAGCATGTTAGGAACGCCTATCGACCGAGACTAGATTTTCTAATTAATTCGATCCGTTATATTGAAAGACCGAGCTTTAATCCTAAAATTGCATGAAGAAACATAATACATAAAGCAATGCTGCCGACATAGGCGTGAACGGTTCTTGAAATCTTTTTATCGCCAACAAAACCGCTAGCAGCAATTAAAGCATTAATAGTGAGCAAAACAATTACTGTCGAACCAGTCCAAAAATGAGGACTTTCCAAAATGGGTTTTCGCTGCATCACTAGAGATAAAATGCCGCCAGTATAACCTGCAACTAAGAAAAAATACATTAACGATGGTAGTTTACGATGCTCGGCTTTATTATGAAGCGCTTCTTCTCGATTTACTCCGGCTAAAACTCTGCCGCGCCAGCCAGCTAAACCAACAAAACTACCCATTACAAACACAACGAGCGCCATCATCACGGGATGTCCCCAATGCACTACAGGTTCTGGCGTTCCTAAACTCCGAAACCAAGCTGCGATCGGTTCTAAAGTTTTAGTTAAATCATTCATAGTTGGTGCGCTTAATTAAACTGAATAATTATAATCTGATAAATTATTAAGGAGCTACTTAGCTTCTAACTCAGTTAATTTCACCCAGCTACTGAGTTTTTGACTTCTTTCATTAGAGGAAAACCCAAACTCTCTCGTTGTTCGATATATAAACGAGCTACTTGTCTGGCTAAGTGGCGAATTCGGGCGATATAACGAGTCCTTTCGGTAACGGCAATGACTCCTCTAGCATCTAATAAATTAAAGGTGTGAGAACATTTCAGCACGTAATCCAGACTAGGCATAACTAATCCGCGCTCGATAAGTTGTTTGGCTTCTCGTTCGTAGAGATTAAACAGCTCAAACAACAAATCGGGATCGGAAGCTTCAAAATTATAGGTACACTGTTCTATTTCTGCCTGTAAAAATATCTCTTCATAATTCAAGCGATCGTTCCAACGAATTTTGTTAATTGCATCGATATTTTGAAGATACATCGCCAATCGTTCCAAACCATAGGTAATTTCTATCGAAACGGGATTACAGTCAATCCCTCCACACTGTTGAAAATAGGTAAACTGAGTAATTTCCATCCCATCTAACCAAACTTCCCATCCTGCTCCCCACGCTCCTACGGCAGCATCCTCCCAATTGTCTTCTACAAAACGAATATCATGGTCTTCAGGATGAATACCGAGTGCTTGTAAAGATTCAAGATAAATCTCTTGGATATTACTAGGAGAAGGTTTAATTAGAACTTGATACTGATAATAGTGTTGAAAGCGATTGGGATTTTCGCCGTATCTGCCATCGGTCGGTCTACGACAAGGTTCGATGTATGCCACAGACCAAGGCTCAGGACCTAATGCTCTAAGAAAAGTATTAGGATTTTTCGTGCCCGCTCCCTTTTCGGTATCGTAAGGCTGGGCAATGGAACATCGGCGATCGCTCCAAAACAGATTTAAGCAGGCAATGATTTCTTGAAAAGAGATGGACATGATTAATCTCGTGGGTTTTCATATTCTTCAAAATATACCGAAAAATCAACTCGAACATCTTGATAGATCGGGAGAATCAGCTTGGGAGAAAAAAACCGAAAAAAGAAGTTGACAAAAAAAAATAGAGTGGGTATATTGGTAAATGCGCGGTTGAGAGAGGAAGTTCTCAACGTCGCCCCGAACCAAGACAAACCAATAGTTTGACGATAAAACACCAAGTCAAAAGTTGCTTGAAATCAACATATAAAACCAAAAAAAACAAGAGCTAAACGATGAACTGAGTTCATGGTGAAGTTTACCATGGAGAGTTTGATCCTGGCTCAGGATGAACGCTGGCGGTATGCCTAACACATGCAAGTCGAACGAACTCGCAAGAGAGAGTGGCGGACGGGTGAGTAACGCGTGAGAATCTGCCTTCAGGATGGGGATAACAGTTGGAAACGACTGCTAATACCCAATATGCCCTAAGGGGTGAAAGAAATTCGCCTGAAGAGGAGCTCGCGTCCGATTAGTTAGTTGGTGGGGTAAGAGCCTACCAAGGCGGCGATCGGTAGCTGGTCTGAGAGGATGAGCAGCCACACTGGGACTGAGACACGGCCCAGACTCCTACGGGAGGCAGCAGTGGGGAATTTTCCGCAATGGGCGCAAGCCTGACGGAGCAATACCGCGTGAGGGAGGAAGGCTTTTGGGTTGTAAACCTCTTTTCTCAAGGAAGAAGACAGTGACGGTACTTGAGGAATCAGCATCGGCTAACTCCGTGCCAGCAGCCGCGGTAATACGGAGGATGCAAGCGTTATCCGGAATCATTGGGCGTAAAGCGTCCGCAGGTGGCCTGTCAAGTCTGCTGTCAAAGACTAGAGCTCAACTCTGGAAAGGCAGTGGAAACTGGGAGGCTAGAGTACGGTAGGGGTAGAGGGAATTCCCAGTGTAGCGGTGAAATGCGTAGATATTGGGAAGAACACCAGTGGCGAAGGCGCTCTACTGGGCCGTAACTGACACTCAGGGACGAAAGCTAGGGTAGCGAAAGGGATTAGATACCCCTGTAGTCTTAGCTGTAAACGATGGATACTAGGCGTTGCTTGTATCGACCCGAGCAGTGCCGTAGCCAACGCGTTAAGTATCCCGCCTGGGGAGTACGCACGCAAGTGTGAAACTCAAAGGAATTGACGGGGGCCCGCACAAGCGGTGGAGTATGTGGTTTAATTCGATGCAACGCGAAGAACCTTACCAGGGCTTGACATGTCCGGAACTGGGGTGAAAACCCCAGGTGCCTTCGGGAGCCGGAACACAGGTGGTGCATGGCTGTCGTCAGCTCGTGTCGTGAGATGTTGGGTTAAGTCCCGCAACGAGCGCAACCCTCATCCTTAGTTGCCAGCATTAAGTTGGGCACTTTAGGGAGACTGCCGGTGACAAACCGGAGGAAGGTGGGGATGACGTCAAGTCAGCATGCCCCTTACGCCCTGGGCTACACACGTACTACAATGGTTGGGACAAAGGGCAGCCAACTCGCAAGAGTGAGCGAATCTCATCAAACCCAGCCTCAGTTCAGATTGCAGGCTGCAACTCGCCTGCATGAAGGAGGAATCGCTAGTAATCGCAGGTCAGCATACTGCGGTGAATTCGTTCCCGGGCCTTGTACACACCGCCCGTCACACCATGGAAGTCGGCCACGCCCGAAGTCGTTACCCTAACCTTTCGAGGAGGGGGATGCCGAAGGCAGGGCTGGTGACTGGGGTGAAGTCGTAACAAGGTAGCCGTACCGGAAGGTGTGGCTGGATCACCTCCTTATTAGGGAGACCGTGGGAAAAGCAGCGAAAAAAAGACAGCTGCAAAACACCACAATCCCAAGGTCATCAAGCAAGTGAAGACAAGGAGTAGAATCGTCAAACTAGAAGGGGTTCGGCAAAATAAAGAACGGGCTATTAGCTCAGGTGGTTAGAGCGCACCCCTGATAAGGGTGAGGTCCCTGGTTCAAGTCCAGGATGGCCCACCATGGATAAGTTCGAAATTCAGAGTAAGAAACTCGGAGTGAAACGAGCGAGGGGGTATAGCTCAGTTGGTAGAGCGCCTGCTTTGCAAGCAGGATGTCAGCGGTTCAAGTCCGCTTACCTCCACCACAAGCCGAAAGCGAAGAGTGCCCGAACAGAGGAACAACAACTAGCATCATCTCAGCGAAAAGATTAGCAGCGAGAGAATGCTGGGGGTTAAACTCAGTACAGAACCTTGAAAACTGCATAAATCAAAACCAAGTTAAACACTAATACTAATTAGGTAACAATCAGTAACGAAAAGTCCAGGTAATTGATAATTACCAAGTCAGACCGAGAGAGGTCAAGCTACGAAGGGCTAACGGTGGATACCTAGGTACACAGAGGCGAAGAAGGACGTGGCGACCGACGAAACACTCCGAGGAGCTGGAAGCAAGCAATGAGCCGGAGGTCTCCGAATGGGGCAACCCCAAAGAACGGTCTACCGAATCTATAAGTAGACGCGAGCCAACCCAGCGAACTGAAACATCTTAGTAGCTGGAGGAAGAGAAAGCAAAATGCGATTCCCTAAGTAGCGGCGAGCGAAACGGGAAAAGCCTAAACCAACAATCAAGGTTGTTGGGGTAGTGGGACAGCCATCAAGGAAGGAACAAGCTAGACGAAGCAGCTGAAAACTGCACCAGAGAAGGTGAAAGTCCTGTAGTCGAAAGCAGAAGCCACCAGGCTGAATCCCGAGTAGCACGGAGCTCGTGGAATTCCGTGTGAATCAGCCTCGACCACGAGGTAAGGCTAAATACTACTGTGTAACCGATAGCGCAACAGTACCGCGAGGGAAAGGTGAAAAGAACCCCGGCGAGGGGAGTGAAACAGAACATGAAACCGTTAGCCTACAAGCAATGGGAGGACGATTGAACGTCTGACCGTGTGCCTGTTGAAGAATGAGCCGGCGACTTACAGGTGGTGGCAGGTTAAGGAGTTAAATCCGAAGCCAAAGTGAAAGCGAGCCTGAACAGGGCGAGAGTCACCAGTTGTAGACCCGAACCTGGGTGATCTAACCATGTCCAGGATGAAGCTTGGGTAAAGCCAAGTGGAAGTCCGAACCGACCGGCGTTGAAAAGCCGGCGGATGAGGTGTGGTTAGGGGTGAAATGCCAATCGAACCCAGAGCTAGCTGGTTCTCCTCGAAATGCGTTTAGGCGCAGCGGTTGTGAAAGAAGCGAGGGGGTAAAGCACTGTTTCGCTGCGGGCTGCGAGAGCGGTACCAAAGTGAGGCAAACTCAGAATACTTCGTGGAATGCAACCAGTGAGACGGTGGGGGATAAGCTTCATCGTCGAAAGGGAAACAGCCCAGACCACCAGCTAAGGTCCCCAAATGGAAGCTAAGTGATTAAGGAGGTGGGAGTGCACAGACAACCAGGAGGTTTGCCTAGAAGCAGCAATCCTTGAAAGAGTGCGTAATAGCTCACTGGTCAAGCGCTCCTGCGCCGAAAATGAACGGGGCTAAGCATCCTGCCGAAGCTGTGGACTAGATTTTCTAGTGGTAGAGGAGCGTTCTGTATTGGGAGAAGCACTAGCGGCAAGCAGGTGTGGACGATACAGAAGTGAGAATGTCGGCTTAAGTAGCGAAAATATATGTGAGAATCATATACCCCGAAAGCCCAAGGGTTTCTCCGGAAGGCTCGTCCGCGGAGAGTTAGTCGGGACCTAAGGCGAGGCCGAAAGGCGTAGTCGATGGACACAGGGTGAATATTCCCAGACTCGAACCAGGGAGTCTGAGTGGGGACGCACGAGTCATAGCTAGAGCCCGAATGGATGGTGCTTTAGTAAAAGCAAGTGCCAAGAAAAGCCATTCAGACGTTGAAGTGGTTCGACCCGTACCCGAAACCGACACAGGTGGGCAAGTTGAGAATACTAAGGGGCGCGAGATAACTCTCTCTAAGGAACTCGGCAAAATGACCCCGTAACTTTGGGAGAAGGGGTGCCACCGAGAGGTGGTCGCAGTGAAGAGGCCCAGGCGACTGTTTACCAAAAACACAGGTCTCTGCCAACTCGTAAGAGGATGTATAGGGGCTGACGCCTGCCCAGTGCCGGAAGGTTAAGGAAGTTGGTTAGGGTTCGCCCAAAGCTAGCAACCGAAGCCCCGGTGAACGGCGGCCGTAACTATAACGGTCCTAAGGTAGCGAAATTCCTTGTCGGGTAAGTTCCGACCCGCACGAAAGGCGTAACGATCTGGGCACTGTCTCGGAGAGAGACTCGGCGAAATAGGAACGTCCGTGAAGATACGGACTACCTGCACCTGGACAGAAAGACCCTATGAAGCTTTACTGTAGCCTGGAATTGGGTTCGGGCTTCGCTTGCGCAGGATAGGTGGGAGGCGAAGAACTATCCCTCGTGGGGGATAGGGAGCCAACGGTGAGATACCACTCTAGCGAGGCTAGAATTCTAACTTCAACCCGTAAGCCGGGAGAAGAACAGTTTCAGGTGGGCAGTTTGACTGGGGCGGTCGCCTCCAAAAAGGTAACGGAGGCGCACAAAGGTTCCCTCAGGCTGGATGGAAATCAGCCATAGAGTGTAAAGGCACAAGGGAGCTTGACTGCGAGAGAGACAACTCAAGCAGGGTGGAAACACGGTCTTAGTGATCCGACGGTGCTGCGTGGAAAGGCCGTCGCTCAACGGATAAAAGTTACTCTAGGGATAACAGGCTGATCTCCCCCAAGAGTTCACATCGACGGGGAGGTTTGGCACCTCGATGTCGGCTCATCGCAACCTGGGGCTGAAGTAGGTCCCAAGGGTTGGGCTGTTCGCCCATTAAAGCGGTACGTGAGCTGGGTTCAGAACGTCGTGAGACAGTTCGGTCCATATCCGGTGCAGGCGCAAGAGCATTGAGAGGAGTCTTCCTTAGTACGAGAGGACCGGGAAGAACGCACCGCTGGTGTACCAGTTATCGTGCCAACGGTAGACGCTGGGTAGCCAAGTGCGGAGAGGATAACCGCTGAAAGCATCTAAGTGGGAAGCCCACCTCAAGATGAGTGCTCTCATGGAGTAATCCAGTAAGGTCACGGGCAGAACACCCGTTAATAGGCGCTAGGTGGAAGAGCAGTAATGTTTGTAGCCGAGGCGTGCTAACAGACCGAGGGCTTGACCTCATCAAAGAAAATTGAAGCTGATTGTCGACTGGAAGAGTGTGAGGCGAGTGAGATTTATGCAGTCTTGAGGGTCAATGGAGACCACCAGCACTTTCCTGGTGCTTTAAGCACAGTGGCACCACTTCGAACCATCCCGAACTCGACAGTGAAACGCTGTAGCGGCGAAGATACTTGGAGGGTAGCCTCCTGGAAAAATAGCTCAGTGCCAGGTTAATTATTTTAATCATTCACCCCAGTTACCTCGAATCGGAACTGGGGTTTTGCTTTACGTTACAATTTAGTTACCGAGATTAATTTTTAGCCTTAGTTTCTCAATCTTCTAAGCTTTTAAAATAATGCAACTTTCAAAAAAAATAACGATCGCAATCTTTTTTGTCGCGATCGTAGGTTTGACCTTTGCCTCTACTTTAGTTCATCTGCTAACAGAACTATGGTGGTTTGAAGCGGTAGAGTATGCCGGAGTTTTTTGGAAGCGAATTAGTTGGCAAGTTATTATTTGGGTGGTAACTCTAACAGCTTTTGCATTGTTTCTTTGGTGGAATTATTGGTTGGCATTACGCTTAACTCAAGATCGTGCTTTTCGTTTCTTAGAAGCTAGCCAACTAGAACCATACACCAAAAAAATTGCTAACTACACGGCTTTAGTCTTAATTTTTCTGTGCTCTTTTGCAGTTGCCAATGCTAGTGCCGGAGCCTGGGAAACTATTCTAAAGTATTTTAATGCTACAGATTTCAATCGTAGCGAGCCAATTTTTGGGAAAGATCTTGGCTTTTATTTATTTCGCCTTCCGCTTTACGATAATGTTGAGGATTGGTTTTTAACTCTATTAATCGCTGGATTAGTATTAGCTGTATTAGTATACCTCTTTAAAGGTACGATTCAGTTTAATTGGCAGTGGAAAAGTTTTGTAGTCGAGCGTCGGTGGCAAAGATTACTTACTAAGCCAATAAAAATTCATCTTAGTTTGTTACTTGCTGCGATCGCCCTTAATATTGCCGTCGATTTCTGGTTGGAACGCTACGAGTTATTATATTCTTTCGATGGAGTTGTTTGGGGTGCAGGCTACACCGATACTCATGCTAGGCTATTTGCCTATTGGGTAATGACTTTCGGCTCGATCTTACTGGGTATATTTTTTATTGCTGCCCTGTGGTCGAGAAAAGTCTTACTGCCAGCATATGGAATTATTGCTTATCTTGTGGTTTTAATTGTTGTCAGTGGACTTTATCCCGAATTTCAACAGCGATTGGTAGTCGAACCCAATGAACTAGCTAAAGAGTTACCTTATATCAAACATAATATTACTTATACGCGAGAAGCATATAACTTAGACCGCATCGAAGAAAATGACTACCGAGTTTCTAATATTGCAGATGCTATAGAACCTGAAAATCGAGCTACTATTGATAACATTCGTCTCTGGGATTATCGACCATTATTAAGCACTTATCGTCAACTTCAGGAGATTCGTTTATACTACAAGTTTAAAGACGTAGATGTCGATCGCTACACCATAGATGGCAACTATCGTCAGGTCATGCTTTCTCCCAGAGAATTCGATTACTCACAAGTCCCTCAAACAGCACGTACCTGGGTTAACCAGCGTCTCAAATACACTCACGGTTATGGGTTGGTAATGAATCCCGTCAATCGAGTCACTGCTGATGGTTTGCCAGTTTTTTGGATTAAAAATATTCCCCCCGTGTCGGAAATAGATTTGGAAATAGCAGAACCAGCAATCTATTACGGAGAAGAAACCTCAGACTATATTTTTACAGGGATGAGTACTCCAGAGTTCGATTACCCACGGGGCGATGAAAACGCTTTTACTAAATATGATGGTATTGGCGGCGTACCTATTCCCAGTTTATTACGCAAATTAGCTTATGCTTACGACCTTGGCAGCTTGAAAATTTTAATTTCTCAATACTTTACTCCTGACTCCCGCATTCACTATTATCGCCAGGTTAGAGAAAGAGTCAGTCACGTCGCCCCTTTCTTGCAATTCGATAACGATCCTTATATAGCGATTATTAATGGTAGATTGCAGTGGATTATCGATGCTTACACTACGAGCGATCGCTATCCTTATTCCGAACCCGTCGCCTATGAAAATGAAACAGAATTATTAGAAAACGAAGCTATCAACTATATTCGTAATTCAGTTAAAGTAGTAGTCGATGCCAAAGACGGCACGATGCAGTTTTATGCGATCGACGAAAGCGACCCCATTCTCACAACCTATCGCAAAATCTTCCCCGATCTATTTAAAGCTTCAGATACTATTCCCCCAGAGGTTAAAGCCCATTTTCGCTATCCCTTGGATTTATTTAAAATCCAGGCAAAAATGTATTTAACCTACCATATGAGCGATCCGCAAGTATTTTACAATCGCGAAGATTTATGGCGTTTTGCTACCGAACTGTATGAGGACGAACAGCAACCCAGCGAACCCTATTACTTAATAATGCGTTTGCCTGGAGAACCACAAGAAGAGTTTGCCTTGATTTTGCCTTTTACTCCCGTCAACAAAGACAACATGATCGCTTGGATGGCGGCACGTTCGGATGGCGAAAATTACGGTAATTTATTGCTATATGAATTTTCCAAACAAGAACTAGTTTACGGACCGTTTCAAATTGAAGCCAGAATCGACCAAAATCCGGAAATTGCAGAGCAGTTAACCCTATGGAGTCAACAAGGATCGAGAGTAATTCGCGGCGATTTACTGGTAATTCCTATCGACGGTTCTTTACTGTATGTCGAACCCATTTACTTGCGCGCCGAACAGGGAGAACTCCCCGAACTCAAACGAGTTATCGTCGCTTATGACAAAGATGTAGTAATGACTCCGACTTTAGAACAGTCACTCGCTGCGGTGTTTGGCGACTCATCAACAACAGCATCGCAAGCATCAACATCTACCGATCTAGACCCTAATTTAACGCGCTCGGCTTTAGATACCTATCAGAAAGCCCAAGAAGCACTACGTCAAGGAAATTGGGGAGAATACGGACGCTATCAGCAACAGTTGGAAGAGATTTTAAGACAGTTAGATCGATAAAAGATGATGGTGGGATCTAACTTATCGAGTAATTTAATTTTTTATGGTGATTTATTGGTTGCTAGATTACAAGCTATTATAAGTTTGTCACTACCTCTGGATTAGATTTCAACCATTGTTGGATATCCGACAGCACTAACTGCGGCATTTCCCAAGGAAAGAGGTGAGCGGTTCGAGGATAGCTTTTCCACTGACAATGCTTTAGATTTCGCGCGGTTTCGCGACTAGAATCAACGGTAATGTGGCGATCGCTTTCTCCTGCTAAGACCAAACAAGGAACTTCTATTTTTTCTAAATCTTCCAAGCGATTGTAACCTTGACTTATAGCCTGATTTAAAGCCCTGCTTGCCGCCGCTGAAGTCTGTAAGTACGCAGGTACTCCTTGTCTGGCAAGATAACAATATGCTGCTGGCGTTTGCTCGACCACTAAGTAACGAAACAGCGAGCGCTTGCCAAAAGTATCGATATTCCACTGCCACCCTGGAACCAGATAGTTAACTATTCCTCCCACTCCAGTGAACAGTAAATCTTGCCAGTTAACGGCAGGATGACTGCTGCAAGGACGGGCTGCTGAAGCAATTAAAATTAGTCCGCTAAAGCGTTCTGGAGATGCTAAGGCTAACTCTAAAGCCAAAATTCCTCCTAAAGACCAGCCCAACAACAAACAGCGATTAATTTTATCTCGGTCTAATAAAGCTTGAAGATCGCTTAAATGATCTGCCATGTTAAAATTGCCTCGAACGCGGCTTCTACCATAGCCCCGCAAATCAGGAGCAATAGTCCGATATTGGCGAGCCAGGTAGTTGGTAAATACAGACATACTAGCGGCAGAACCAGGATGTCCGTGTAAACAAAGAATGGGATAACCTCTGCCTTTAATTTCGACCTTCAAATTCATACTCTCGTTCAAGATACCGTTCCCGCACTAAACAGACGACCGACAACCTCTTCTATAGGTGGATCGCCGACGCTTAAATCCTGTATCGGTAATTGTGAAAGCAGACGAGAAATAGTAGCAGTCAAATCTTCTCTTGGGACTAAAAATCTTACCTGCTGTCCATCGCTCGCTTCTACCTTTCCATATTTAGCTAATTCGCTCTTTGAGATGGGATGAGCGAGTTCTACTCTGACTTCACGACAAGGAGCAAAACGATCCAACAGTCCAGCTAAACTACCATCATAAATTAGTCGTCCTTGATGAATTAACAACACGCGATCGCACAAGGCGGTAATATCTGCCATATAGTGACTGGTAAGCAAAATAGTTGCCTGATACCGTCGATTGTATTCTTGTAAAAATTCTCTTACTGCGACTTGAGCATTAACATCCAAACCGAGAGTAGGCTCGTCTAAAAACAACACTTGAGGATGATGCAAAAGAGCGGCGAGCAACTCCGCTTTCATTCTTTCTCCTAAAGATAGTTTGCGCACTGGTTGAATTAATTTGCTTTCAATGTCGAGCATCTGTGCTAATTCTCTTAGCCGCTGTTTGAAGACTTTATCGGAGAGATTATAAACCGCAGCATTAATTTTAAGTGAATCGAGAGCGGGTAAATCCCAAAGTAGCTGTTGTTTTTGTCCCATCACCAGACTAGTCTTATGTAAAAACTGGGGTTGACGACGAAAGGGAATGTAACCAGCTACCCTAACTTTACCCTCAGAAGGATGAATCAATCCAGTTAACATTTTCAGGGTAGTAGTTTTACCCGCGCCATTAGCACCCAGAAAACCTACTACCTCTCCTGGCTCGATATAAAAGGAAACATTTTGTACTGCCACGATCTCGCGATAGGTTCGGCGAAAGAAATGAGTTAGAGTTCCTTTAATTCCCGGTTGTTTGACCGCAACTGGATAAATTTTGCTAAGATTTTCGACTGCAATAATAGACACGGAGTTACTTAGAGAAAAAATCGACAGTTAAATTAGTTTGCTGTTTGTCGATCGCTGTTTATAGTTTACAAGTTTTAACAAGGAAACTGTCAGTTCTTACTTCAACACGAACAAGTCTGTTTAGATGTACATTCAATAATTAACTAAAGTTTAACCGAACCATGCGATCGCGCTACTTACAGTCAAAGAAAAAAAGCAGCAGCAAAGAAATTAGGCGTATCAATTCGCTCTATAGAAAGCTAAACAATTCTGGGGGTTGGAGGATTTTATGAATATATCTCCCAAACCGCCATAACTAATGCCGTGAATCTAGCCTTCTTCACGATCAATCTCTCCGGTCAGCTCTTACGTGACTTTCGAGGAGCTCGCCATCCACAGTTTAGTATCTTGGACTTGAAGGCTTGCTATAGAGCCTTCAAATATGTTGACGAGGTCATTAAATTACTTCGGCAACAACCAGAGCCTATTTTAATCTCTTGCATCAAGAATCAGGTGGCTAACCTCGGAGCGATTCACTCGGTTCCTGTTACTTAATATTTCACCTGAATCAACTCCAAAAATAGTAAAAATTATTCTCTGCTGCTAAAAATCTCTTGACAGGGGGTATGTTCTCTGGTCTTTTTTTGGCGAAGGATTGTCCCGTAGTTGGGATTAAGTGGTTAGCGACTATTGGCTTATTAGATCGCTTAGATAAAATTGTAATGTTTCAGTCCCGTAGTTGGGATTAAGTGGTTAGCGACAGCGCCGCCTTAAAACTAGAGTGCGTATAGCTTCTACAGCTAAAATTGTCGAAGCTCCAAATTTTGACCCGAAAACCTCTCTCATAATACAAAAGTTACAAAAGCTCAATGGCTAAAAGTATTGAATTATCTTGGTTCTGGGTTTTTGTCGAACCTCGCGGGGATTACGCCCATGCTTGGGTTTGGCAAAAGTTGTCATTATTTTAACCTATAAAATAATTGTCGATTCATGTTCGGGTAGAGAGGAACCATAGGCGATCGCCTGTTAGCTAAGGCGATTGTAGAAATAGCGGTTTGCTATCGAGTTAGTAGTATCGTCCTGCCAGATTTAACAAATATTAGAGAAATTCTCAATAGTGGTTGCTTCACCTCTCCCGCTATGGGAGATGTTGAAAGATTTCTGTATTGGAAAAAGTTGAAAGGAGCAGAGGACTGAAAACTGTTAGTGTGTTTCAGTAAAATAGATCTCGTTAATTTTTGACATTAATTCTTTAAATCTGGTTTTTTAGGCAAAAATCTTTGCACTTTAAACCAATAAAAACACAAAAAAGGCTCAAACGTCTATAAAATCGTTCAAGTCATGGAGTTTTTTGACATTAATTATTTAAATCTGACAAATAATTTTTAATGTACACAAATGTACAACAATGGCGGGAGGCGGATTTGAACCGCCGACACGAGGATTTTCAGTCCTCTGCTCTACCGACTGAGCTATCCTGCCTAACTTTTTATTTGCGCTCAACTAATGTAGCAAAATTAGTATAGTAATTGCAACTCCTTTGAACAAAAACAGATTCTTCTTCCTTCTCTACCCAAGCTTTCCTAGGTAGTGTTGGCAGAGCCTACTTCTTTTGAGATACGAGGACAAAATTGTCAAGAGTGGACAAATCTATTCTGTTTTAAATCTAAATCAGTGACAATGGAGCGTAAGTAAACAAAAATCAAAACCATAACGAAAGATACTTTTAGCTTTACAACCATGTTTCTTGATGTTAATTGGTTGATGTTGATGCAACCATTCCCCTGTTTTAATCACCCAACATAACGTCAATGTCATTAAAGCAACTACAATTTTAGAGATACCATCTTGCTCCACGTTTGTACAGGCGATCGCGTCCACTATTTACTATATTTACTTCTCTTTACTATATTTACTTCTCTGCATGATTAACTTGGCTACCAAACTCGTCCAACCGGTCTGGTGAGAGGCACCCAAACCCGCACCGTTATCTCCGTGATAGTATTCATTAAATAGTATTAAGTTACGCCAGTAAGGATCGGATTGAAATTTAGCAAAGTCGCCATAAATCGGTCTGCATCCCGACTCGTTGGGTAGAAACATACTAATTAGTCTTCTTTCGATTTCTAAAGCGACTTCCCATAAACTCATCATCTTGCCGGAACCAGTAGGACATTCTACTTTAAAATCATCACCGTAATAAAAATCGAATTTCTGCAAAGCTTCAATTATCAAGTAATTAATTGGAAACCAAATTGGACCTCGCCAGTTAGAGTTACCCCCAAACATATAGGTAGGTGATTCAGCAGGTTCGTAAGCAACCTTATGTTCTTCGCCATCAGTCTTAAAGGTGTAGGGGTGTTCCTTATGGTAGCGAGACACGGAACGAATGCCATAATCGCTGAGAAATTCAGTTTCGTCGAGCATTTTTTGTAGCAGTAGACGCAATCTATCTTGGTTGACTACCGCTAGCAGACGGCGAGAATTCCGACCGCAACCTTCCATACAGGCAAGGTTACGACTGAGTTGAGGACGATTGTTAACAAACCAATCAACTCTGCCGCTAAATCCCTTGAGTTTTTTCAGAGTTTCACTTTCGATCGCAGTCACAGCTAGTAAGGGAATCAAACCGACCAACGATCGCACTTTTAAATCTACGCACTTGCCATTGGGTAAGTGCAGCACGTCATAGTAAAAACCGTCTTCCTCGTTCCATAAATCCGTTCCTTCCGAACCGATATGATTCATGGCATCGACGATGTAGAGGAAATGCTCGAAGAATTTACTGGCAATATCTTCGTACACCTCGTTATCCTGCGCCAATTCTAGGGCAATGGTTAAGAGATCGAGGCTGTACATTGCCATCCAACTCGTACCATCGGATTGAGCTAGTTCTCCACCCGTCGGTAGTTCGCCACCGCGATTGAATACGCCGATGTTATCTAAACCGAGAAAACCACCCTGAAACACATTGTTACCATCGCGGTCTTGACGATTGACCCACCAGGTAAAGTTAAGCAGTAGCTTCTGAAACACTCGCTCTAAGAACTTTTTATCGGAACGCCCATAGATCTTTTTTTCGATATTATAGACTTGCCAAGCAGCCCAGGCGTGTACCGGTGGGTTTACCCCATTAAAATCCCATTCATAGGCGGGAAGTTGTCCGTTGGGGTGCATATACCACTCACGAGTCAGGCGATCTAATTGCTTTTTAGCATAGTCGGGGTCGATCGCCGCCATGGGAATCATGTGAAAAGCCAAGTCCCAAACGGCAAAATAGGGATATTCCCACTTATCGGGCATGGAAATAACATCATCGGCGTGGAGATGTAGCCAGTCACTATTTTTACCCTGCCGGTGTTGTTCGGGTGGTTCTGGTTGGGCGGGATCTCCTGCTAACCAAGTATCGATTACGTAGTGATAATATTGCTTGTTCCACAGCAACCCTGCAAAAGCCTGACGCTTGATATTACGCAATTCAGCATTTTTTTCGTGAGGACAGATGCGTTGATAAAATTCATCTGCTTCTTTCAGACGAGTTTGAAAAATTTCGTCGAAATCGTTGCCCAACGGATCTCCGATTTCAGGATTATCGCACAGTCGCAGTTTAACTACTTCGGTATCCCCCGAAGCTATTTCTAGTTGATGATAGGCAGCAAATTTAGTACCGAGTTTATCGGGATTGACCGCATCAAGTTTACCTTCAACCACATAGCTACTAAAACTATCTTTAACGTAGGGTGATGGATTTGGCTGAGATGCTAGGCGTTGATAGTTAGTATTATTTTCTGTAAATAACGGTTGTGGTTTACCCTCGCAATACAGCCATCTTTTGCCTAAATCCGGCTGGTTCGCCTCAATTACCGTATAATCTTCCAGGCGATCGTAGATCTTTAATTTTGGTTTTTCAACCTCATAACCCCAAGACCAAATATTGCGAAACCAGAGAGTAGGCAATAGATGCAAAGTTTTAGTTTCCGAACCTCTGTTGGCGATTTCAATCTGAATTAAAATATCCTCGTCATTTGCTTTGGCGTACTCTACCGTAATATCGAAATATTTATCTTCATTAAAGATTCCCGTTTCAATTAATTCAAATTCTCGGTCTTTTAAATCCCGATTTTGATTTTCTCGCACTAATCTTTCGTAGGGAAAAGATTGCTGGGGATATTTATAAAGAAATTTCATGTAGGCATGAGAAGGAATATTATCGAGTTGAAAATAATACTCTTTGACATCTTCACCATGATTCCCTTGAGCGTTAGTCACACCAAATAGTCTTTCTTTTAAAAATGGATCTTCGCCATTCCAAAAACTAAAGGCAAAACAGATTCTTTGGTGATTATCCGAGATACCGGCAATACCATCTTCACCCCAACGATAGGCACGATAATGGGATTGTTCGAAACTAAAATATTCCCAAGCCTCGCCATCCTTACTATAATCTTCTCTTACCGTCGCCCACTGGCGATCGCTCAAATAGGAACCCCATCTGCGCCAGTAGGCTCGTCGTTCTCGATCTTCTTTTAGTCTAATTTCTTCTGCGGTAAGGTTTGATTTTCCTGACATTAGTAGTTAATAGATAGTGGGTCTATAAATGAGAAATTATTATTTTATATATATAAATTTTTGTAAAGCTATCTGAGTCATTTATATTGAAAATAAACTAATGTTTGCATCTGTCATGAGTTATAAACACAATGTGTCGGTTTTCTAAACAGGAAGAAAATAGTATTTAGTTTCGATGATATTGTCCGCAGAAAACTCTAATTAAGAGCTGATTCCTTAACAAGCTAAAACCCTTGTGTAGTAAGTGTTTTCTCGAATTAAAACAATTGAACTACTAGCCACCTGAAATCCCTATTGTGACTGATATCTAGCTGACTTAATATTTACTTTAGGAATCAGCTCTTAATTTTTTCCTCGGCTTAATTTTTCCGCTTCTATATCCTTGATTTCTTTTTCTAAAAAATAGTTGAGCACGGTTCTAAGAGCTGCAATCGCCACTAAAATACCGATCGCATTCCAGGTAGGAGATACTGACGTACCGACAATATCTGCGGCTAAAAGTAGTTCTAAAGCTAAGACTAAAGATAGTCCCAAGTCCAACCTAATCTCGCGATAGAAGTCTTCTCCTTGTCTGTGTCGATAGCTGCGAATGATTTTGGGAATGGTTTTAATAATGGAAAAGGCAACTAAAACTACAGCTATAGCTTCAATAGCCATTTTAATCATTAATGCTGCTTGAGATAAAAAGAGTTCTAAATTGGCGATTGTTGATGCGTAATGTTCCAAAACCGTACCTCTAGCAAGATCGACTTTACATCATTGAGGATACAAAAAAATTTGGTATTCTCTTAAGTTATTTTGAAATTAACTCGAATATTGCTGGTAATAGTATATTTGTTGCTGTATATTTGGCATCAGTTAAAGTTCAATTCGAAAAAAGATGTATATATGTAGTTAGTTAAGTCGCTTTGGCAGCTACCGAGATGAATCGAGAACAACAAGATGACCCAGAGATATTTTATTCTTTTTTCTCTGCTATTAAACCCCGTCAGCATCAAGGCACTTCTACTCAGAATGAATGGCAGTTTCACGTTTTACCCCATAGTGCTATTGATTGAAGAACTCGCATCAAATCTTTGGCACGTAACTGGAACTTCGCCCAGCTTTGTTATGGTTCCTCGCGAAATGGTAGTTTATAAATTGGGAGACGATAGTTTACTGATTCATAGTGCGATCGCTTTGAATGAATCGGAAATGGCAAAACTAGAATCTTTAGGTACGCCAAAAATTATGGTGGTGCCTAACCGCATCCACAGACTCGATGCTGGTATATACAAAAAACGCTATCCGCAGTTAGTCGTAGTTTGTCCCGCAGCAGCCAAACCTTATGTCGAACAAAGAGTAGCAGTAGACGGCATTGCCGAGGAAATTTTACCTACATACGGAATCATTTGTCACGAACCCCAAGGTATTCGTCCTCAAGAATTGGTTTACGAACTACCATTACCGACGGGAAAAGCACTAATTTTTACAGATATTCTATTTAACTTAAACAAAACTTATTTTCGGCAGCATTCACCCCAAGGACAATCTTTATTTCAGTGGCTAGGAGCCAGTTTAATTGGAGCGAGTGGATTTTTTGGTATCACTTACTTAGGTAGGCGGTTTTTTATACAGGATCGCAACGCCTATCGTCAGTGGTTGAGAACGCTAGCAGAGAGCATACCAGACTTGCGAGTAGTTTCTGTGGCTCATGGTAGTCCCATAGTCGCCGATTGTAACCGACGTTTACATGAGGCAGCAGCACGCTTAGGATAACGACTGCGACCGATGAATAATTTAGAACTAACTTTAAAGTGCGATCGCGCCAAGCGTACTGTTATTGCCAGTCAGTATACCGCTTATCCGTTGCGACTGTCGCCGATCCTGCGGTTAGATCGTAAAAATTCCCATTGCGCCTATCTCTACCTGATGAATACTTCCCCGGGATTATTAGCTGGAGATGAACTAAAGCTCGAGCTAACTCTGACAGAAGATACCAATCTCTATCTTACCGATCAAGCTGCCACCAAAGTTCATCCCATGCCCAGACTCGATACTATTGCTAAAGTTAGCAGCAAAATTAGGCTAGAGGCTAACGCTAGTTTAGAATTGATTCCGGAACCTTTAATTCTCTATCAGGATGCAGCTTTAGAACAGACGACTCAGATCGAACTTCACGATACTGCAACACTATTTTTGAGCGAAATAATTCTTCCAGGTAGATTGGCTAGAGGAGAATGCTATCAATTTCGCGATTATTTCAACCACCTGCAGGTTAGTTCGCTAGAAGGAGAAATATATTGTCGAGATGCAATGCGTTTGGTAGGAAAACTCAATCCGTTTAAAGCAAGTAAGTTATTTGCCTCGATGCCCGTTATGGGTAGCGCAGTGGTAATTTTACCTCAAAGCGATCTTGAAGCCTTGAGCAGCATCTTAGAGGATTTGCGGCAGGCTGATTCTCAAGACATCCTGGTGGCTTGTTCCCTGTTGCCATACGACAAAGGTTTATTAATTCGTGCCTTGGCAAATACCACTCAACCGTTAAAAAAATATCTGCAATACGCCGTAAATTGCGTTCGACTTGCTGGCGATCGCCCCATTCTACCTCGTATTCCCAAATAATCTTGCTCAAAGTGATTTTTTAAGAGCGATTAATTATTTAGTAGCTACCAATCAACAATCAACAATCAACAATCGCTTCCGTACGCCATTTATAGTAGATGAAATAAATTTAAATAACTAACGATTGATATCTTTCGTCCCAAAGTAGATTTATGATGGTTGATAGTAGATTGCCGATGTTCGATTGATGAGTAAACTCGAATCAATAATCGTATCCGCCGCCGAAATGAGCCAAATAGAAGAGCAAATTTTTAAGGCGGGAATGCCAGTAGCGGCATTAATGGAAAAGGCAGCGTTACTTTGTACGGCTAAAATAACCACTCTCTATCCTCTCCCTCAAACGAGTTCCGTGGGAATTTTAGTAGGTCCCGGTCATAATGGTGGAGATGCTTTGGTTATAGCTCGCGAACTATATTTAGCTGGCTATCAAGTCAAAGTTTATCGTCCTTTATCCAAAGCCAAAGATCTAACTAGCAAACAGGCTAATTATACAGCTAGTTTGGGTATTGAATTTTACGAAGAAATCGACTCTTTACTCCCCTGCGATTTAATTGTCGATGGACTATTCGGTTTTGGCTTGACTCGCTCCTTACCCGAAAATATCGTCGTAGCCTTAAATAAGCTCGACGAGCAATCCCAACCTGTGGTTAGTATCGATTTACCCTCTGGTATCCACACCGATACCGGTGAGGTTTTGGGTGGGTCAATTCGCGCTACTCATACTTTGTGTTTGGGTTTGTGGAAAAAAGCTTTTTTTCAAGATGACGCTCTAGAATACATCGGTCAACCCCATAGAATTGATTTTGGCATCCTACCCCATCATGTTTGGTCGGTTTTACCCCAGCCTGCCCCAGTACGGCAGATGATTCCGGACATGGTACGCCAGTTTTTACCGCTATCTCGTTCCCTAGTTACCTATAAATACAAACAGGGACATTTGTTATTAATTTGTGGCTCTCGTCGCTATTCAGGAGGAGCTATTTTAACTGCTTTGGGTGCCAGAGCGAGTGGGGTGGGAATGCTGTCTGTAGCCGTGCCCGAAACTTTAAAACCTCTTCTGGTGAGCCAGGTACCAGAAGCTCTAGTTATCGGCTGTCCGGAAACCAGAGATGGGGCGATTGCCTCAATTCCAGTCAATCTCGATAATTTTGATGTGGTTGCCTGTGGTCCTGGCTTGACTACCAATGCAGAGGCAATCTTTCAGCAGGTTTTGCAGGTAGAATCTCCTCTAATTTTGGACGCTGATGGCTTAAATCTCTTAGCTCAACTAGAAACTATACCCACATTAGCTCAAAGACCTGCGGTAACCATTTTGACTCCCCATGTCGGAGAATTTAAACGTTTGTTTCCCGAAATCGAACTGAAGCGCGATCGCCTGAGTGCCGTACGCAGCGCTGCCCAACAGAGTCAAGCAATCGTAGTGCTAAAAGGAGCGAGAACTGCGATCGCTACTCCTGAAGGTTCGATATGGTTGAATTCTGACAGTACGCCGGCATTGGCACGGGGCGGTACTGGAGATGTGCTAACTGGTCTAATTGGCGGTTTGATGGCGCAAACGGCTAAAGATAAGCGAGCTTTAGCTAAAGATACGGTGGCTGCAGCAGCTTGCTGGCATGCCAACGCGGGAATTATGGCGGCAAAAGAACGAACGGAATTGGGCGTAGATGCTTTTACCTTGACAGACTATTTAGTCCCAGCAGCAAAAGCAGCTCGGGATTTAGATTAATAAGCAAAAGGTAAAGTACTGAAAGTGATCGCCAACTTTTATGAAATACTTAATAAAAAAATAGGGACAATTCTATCGAGCGTCCCTACCAAAATATTATTGAGATTTTTTCTTTCTGTAGCGAGCGATCGCCTATCAATCTACCTGATTGGCTACTTCGGTAACTTTGGCGAAGGCTTGAGGATCGACCATCGCAATTTGAGCGAGCATCTTGCGATTTAATTCGACGTTGGCTTTTTTTAGCTTACCAATCAAGCTACTGTAGCTCATGCCGTGCTGACGGGAAGCAGCATTGATCCGAGTAATCCACAGACGGCGAAAATCGCGTTTGCGTTTGCGGCGATCGCGATAGGCGTTCCGCAGAGCTTTCATTACCTGTTGATTGGCAGTGCGGAATAGTTTGGAATGAGAACCGCGAAATCCTTTTGCTAGCTTGAGAACTTTTTTGCGGCGTTTGCGGGCAACGTTACCTCGTTTAACTCTAGACATAATTACTCTTTAACTGAAGTTTATTTTTAATAGTATTTAAATTTAGCTTTAGGAAATCTCAGCCCCTACATATACGGCATCATCAAGCGTACGTTTTTCTCGTCCGATTCGTGAACTACTGTAATGTGAGAAAGGCGGCGACGAGTGCGTTCTTTGTCTTTATGCTGTAATAAGTGGTTTTTAAATGCTTTACGGCGCATGATTTTTTTGCCGCTACCGCTGAGACGAAAACGTTTGGCAGCAGCCTTCTTAGTTTTGAGCTTGGGCATGACCTATTTATAATTCGACACAAATTGCTATTATACCTTTTTTACACGACTTGGCAAAATTCAATCACAATAACTAATCACGGAAAAATTAGACTGTCAACCTTTATAACTTAATTCAAACCACTATTTTTCCTTAATTAAGAACCAAAATTACCAAGTCTTGTTTTTTTAAGATAAAGGCATCCGTTCTGTCGCTAAAGTATTAAAATTTAGGTAGTGGTGAATAGTAATGGTTAAGCTCGAAGAAGACTATTGTAATGATGAACGAAGTACCAGATTGCGCCGATGTGATTGCTCAACTTTTTCGAGAAGGATAAGGTCTTGCGAACTAAGGGACCCACTCGTTGCCGCAAGGTATTGTTAAATCGCTCAACGTAATTGGTTTTACCTGTGTTTTTACCAACAGCCCGATGAGGCTTACTTGGTAGCACCTGTTCGTAAGCCTCCCAAAAGTCGGTGTAACAGACCGCACACTGAGGATAAATCACCCCCAAAGATTGCCAAAGCGGCGGCGCTGACTGCCGAGAGCGCTCGCCAACAAATACCCCGACAATTTCGCGGCTCTCGGCATCAATAGCCAACCAGATCCATTGCTTGTTCTTCTTGGAACCCAGAAATGACCACATCTCGTCTAATTGAATCGTCAGCCTACCTCTTTTTTTTGGGTAACGTTAACAGTCCTAGGGATTTGATAAAATTTCTGATTGACGTACATTTGTAACCAACGTTGAGCAACACCTGAGACTCTGGCGATCGCTGCCAACGATAGGCGTTCGAGTAGCAGCTTGTCAATCAACTGGCGAGTTGCCTCCTCAATCGGTTGACGGCTAGCATTCTCGACAAATTGTCGTCCACATTCTTGACCGCGGAATCTTGGTTTACCGTAATGGGTAGAACCGTATTTGATGATTCGAGCTGATTGGCATTTGGGGCAGTTCATTAGCTCGGCTATAATTCCTAAAATGTTTCGACTTTTAGATTACCATTACAATGCATTACTACCGAAACAAGAATAGCTCTCTTCAATTAAACCGAATTCTTAGTTTCGGGTATGGTTGGTAAAGAAAAAGTAAAAGTAGCACCTCGATCTTTTCCTTCACTGTAGGCTGTTAAAGTCCCACCATGGAGTTCGGCTAAATAATGAGCGATCGCCAGCCCCAATCCTAGCCCTCCAGCAGTTCTGGTCTTGGAATTTTCAGCTTGACGAAAATAATCAAAAATGTGGGGCAGAAATTGCGGTTCGATACCTTTACCCGTGTCTCTAACTTGAACTTGTGCGTCTTTACCGACACTTTTTAAAGATATTATTACTTTTCCCTGACGGGGAGTGAACTTAATCCCGTTAGAAAGCAAATTCCAAATAATTTGTTGCAGACGCATCGGATCCCCTTGCACTGGTTGGACATTTTCTAAATGAGTAACAATTTCGATTGACTTAGCTTTTGCCGCCAATTGAACTGTATCCAAGACATCATCAATAATTTCGCTTAAGTTGACCACTGAGGTCTGCATCTTGAGTTTACCGCTAATAATTCGAGAAATATCGAGGATGTCGTCAACTAATTGAGCCTGTAAGTTCGCATTGCGATGAATAATTTCGATTCCTTTTCGAACTTGTTTTTCTGGTAGATTCCCTCGCTTTAAAATCTGTGCCCATCCGACAATAGGATTTAAAGGGGTTCTCAGCTCGTGGGAAAGCACCGCTAAAAATTCATCTTTGGCACGGTTAGCCGCTTGTGCTGATTCTAAGAGTTCGGCTCGTTCGGCTTCAATCTGTTTGAGCTTAGTAATGTCTCTCAGAGAAACCAAGTATGCTGTCTTTTCCTGCCATTGAATTTCACTAACCCGCATCTGGGCTACGCGAACCGTTTCTCGATCTCGTGAAGGAATATCTACCTCCAAATAATCCTCTCCTACTACGGGAAAACCCAGACAGTCGCCCACAATCTCCTCTTTCTGTCTGCCCAGTAAACTTAATGCCGCTTGATTGACAAATCGCACTACTCCTTGGCGATCGACGACGATAATACCGTCGGCATTTTGAGTAATTAACTGTTGCAATTGGCGATCGCTATAGCTCGGATTTTCGAGTCGATTATCGTTCTTGGCTGCTGGCAGAATTCGCTCTATAGCAACAGGCAGACGTTCTAGGTCTGAAGCAGCTAAATATTCGGCAGCACCGGCTTTGACCGCTCGAACGGCGCGAGGGATACTAGGTTCGCTATCGATGAGGATGGCAGGAATTGTGGAGTTCTGGGACGAGAGTAAGTCCACGGCTTCTTCTATGGGCAAGGAAATTTGACAATAAACCAATAAAACCAGATCCACATGAGAATTTAAGCATTTTAGAAAATCTGCTTGAGTATCTACTTGCTTTTGGTCGATTCGATAGCTGGTGCGATCGAGAATCGAACCGACAGAACTAGCAATTGAAGGTGCATTATGTAGGATTAATAACTCGATCTGATTTAGACTCAATTTTGAGCTAGAGTCGCGATTTTGCTGCAAATTATCTTCCTCTGCTGTGGACATTTGATAATTTTAAAATGGCACTCGCAAGACTTTAATCTTTAATTTATTCTAATTAATTACATTAAATATCTAAATTGTTCAGGCGATCTATTTCGTCAGACTCAACGTAAGTCGGATTACCCGCTAAAATTCCCATAACAGTACGATAGGGGCGACCGATGTGCATTCCATTATCGTCGATAGTAAATTCGCGAATATCTTTGTCATGTTGAGAACCGCGCATTTTTAAAACTGCTATTCCTCGTCTAATCGCTCCATATACCTCTACGTAGCGTAACAAAATGATTATGTCAGTGTTGGTCGAAATATCAGATTCGGTGATAGTTTCACTTCCGACTAGGTTTACGGTATTAGTGCTATACAAACAGGTAATACCGTTCTCTTTTACTAGAGTATTAAATGTAAGTAGAAATTCGCGAAACCCTTTTTTTGTGGTAATCCTTTCTAAAGCCGATAGACTATCTACTGCCACTCTTTGGGGCTGAAATTCTTTAATATGTTTTCTCATACTGACAAAATGAGATTCGAGTGACCTTGTTTCTGGATAGCGACAGACAATTTTGAGTTTTTCTGCCTCTTCAAAACTGCGAAAATCAATCCCCCAACCGCTGGCATTGCGAAGCATTTGTTGGCGGCTTTCTTCAAAGGCAAATAGCAGAGATTTTTCTTGGTTTTGCACTCCTCCAGCAATAAACTCGGCTGCCATCAAGGTTTTTCCCGTACCCGTCGCCCCCGATGCTAGAACGGTCGAGCCTTTAAACCAACCGCCACGACACATCTCATCTAAGTCGCTATTTCCAGAAGTAATCCGCTGTTGGGAAGCTTGACGTTTGAGAACGTCTGTAGAAAAAGGAATGACGGTAAATCCTTCATCGGCACTAATTGTAAACGAAAATTGCCCATGCTGATGGGAAGCACCGCGAAACTTAAGAATTTCCACACTGCGATGGCGTTTTTCTTCAACAAGATTATTGCGTAAAATAATTACATTGTCGGCAACAAACTCTTCGATTCCGTAGCGGCTAATTTCTCCATCATCGGAAACCCGTTCTGAGGTCAACACTGCCGTAACTTCCATTTCTCTTAAAGTTTGGGCGAGTTTGAACAGTGCATTACGAACCTGATGGACATCAGGTACATAACTAAAAATCGCACCCAAAGAATCGATCGCTACTCTCTGAGCATTTATTTGCTCGATGGCATATTTTAGTCGGGCAATTAAGGGCTCGAGATCGTACTCTCCACTGACTAAAAAAATGCTGCGGTCTTGAGGGGAGGCATCGACAAACATCCATTTACCTTCTGATTCTAATTTAGCGATCTTCCAGCCAAATCCTCGCACATTTTGGCGAATCATGGTTGGCGGTTCTTCAAAAGCCACAAAAACACTATTTTGTCCGCGCTTAATGCCCTCAACCAAAAACTGACTGGAAAAAATGGTTTTACCGCTACCTGCAGTACCTGCAACTAAGGTAGTTCTGCCTCTAGGCAATCCTCCCTCAGAAATTTCATCGAAACCAGATATACCCGTAGCTATTTTAAAAGAAGGTTCTTGTGGTTGTTTCATCAAAAACTGTATTACGTCGAAATTTAAATTTTGTTATATTTGTTATGGTTTTTATAATTCTATAATTCCCGTTGTCGTGGTTGCTACCTGAGAGGTTTCGGTTGCAGACCGAGAGCGAAAGCAACTATATTTGTATTTGACAAGTCGCCAATTACCCGCTCTTGTGGCGGCGGAAATTCTTTGACTAGAGTAGGGGTAATTAAAATTTTTTCTCGTTCGGCTATATCGGGAGATTCTAAAATATCGATCACGACGATCTGATTGCGCTCGAACAGTTCTCGTTGACAAAATTTTCGTAAGTTGGCGATCGCTAGTCGGCTTCTAGAAGTATCTCCACTAATATACAGCTTTAATCTATAAATTTCAGACATTAATAAAGGTTTGTCCTACATCATCTATCTTCTTTCGAGGACACTCTATTATAGCTTTGAGTCAAATTGATTTTATTCAGTCCAATGTAGTATTTTTGATAATAAGCTGCTAATTTACCCATTACTTCTAACAATAAATAACGCCCTTCGGCGATAAAAATTTGCGCTTTTGTTGGACCAAAATTAGCTTGTTTTTGCTTGAGAACTGCCGTGTGTAATTCGATCGCATCTTTAGGAGTAGCTTGCAGATAACCTAATTGTTCGACTAAAATATTTAATTCTTTATTAATTTGAGTTTCTACTCTGTAAAGTCTTTCCTCGACAAAACCTTCGAACAGTTGCGCGTAGCGTCGTTCGATTTCTTTAAAGACATCTGGCATTCTCTGAGATAAAGATTCTGCTTTGGCAAAGGGTCCATCGCTGTGAGGAATTGCTGCACTCATTCGCTCTAAAACATCTATTTCATCACTCTGCCGAGAAGCTTCCCGCTTGGCAAGTTGTTTTTGCCGTTCGAGCGCCGCACGGATAGCGTAGACGATTGAGTTATTATCTAGCAAAACCTTAGGCAAATAGCCGCAGGCTCCAGATTCTAAAGCTTTTACCGCTACGACTTCGTCTTCGATTGCCGTTTCCACAATTATGGGAACTCGATAGACTACTTTCTCTATGGCTTTTAGAGTATCCATCCCCCGACTATCTGGCAACATCAAATCTAGCAAAACCACATCAAATTTTTGGCGATCGAGCATTTCTTGACCCTCAGCTAGGGTATGAGCATAATCTAACTCGAAACCTCTAGGGAAAAAAGCAGAGCTAGCTTGGGCTAAGATAGTTTTGGTGCGTTCGATATCTTCTGGTTGGTCTTCAATTAATAGGACTCGACAGGGATGATTTAGCAGGATGTCTCACTCAAGTAATATTTTGGCAAATAAGTTTCTATCCCTTGGAAAGAGTTCTGGCTACTTCAAAGAGATCTAATGTTTACATTAGCCGAGGGACGTTATTCAGTATAAATGCCCACAAAAAGTATTTACATAATTAGTTATCAATAAAGTCTAACGATTGACGACGGCTTTAAATTTAAATTTCGTCGGGAATTACCCACTTAGGCGATTCAGATAACTTTTTCATTCTGGCTATTTCCGCCATCTCGAGCATTCGGTCGAGAGAAGTTTCTTCAATAAATTTAGCTGTTTCCTGTTGATATTTTAGGTTGGGGCAGCGATCGCCCAGAACACAACCATTAACGCAATCTACAGCGCAATTTACCTGGTCGGGATTCATATCTACTAATTTGTCAACTCGTCTAAAGGTATTATAGTGCGATATTTCTCTCCGATTCTTCCCTGTAAAAGTTAAAAGTCTAAGATAAAAAAGCAGTCTAGTCACAAGTCAATGGCTCAAATTAAATTGATGCACGCCAAACTTCATCGCATTAGAGTGACCGAAGCGAATGTCAATTATATCGGCAGCATCACCCTCGATCGAGATTTAATGGATAAAGTAGGCATTCTACCTCTAGAAGAAGTAGATGTAATTAATCTCAACAACGGTAACCGTTGGACTACATATGCCATCGTTGGGGAGGCAGGGAGTGGCGAAATATGTTCTAATGGTGGTGCAGCACTGTTGTGTCAGCCAGGAGATCTTTTGATCGTCATTGCCTATGAAATCCGCGATCGCGCCGAAATTTTACAACACGGACACCAGGCCAAAATTTTAATCGCAGACGAAAACAATCGCTGTCAAAAATTCATTCAGCAGACTCTGACTCCCGAGGGCAACAATTTAAGGTTTGAAACTTTTTAGTCTGTAGCGATCTCCTCACTTACAAGTAAACGGGTAAATATCTTATTATTAATTAATAATTGGCAAGATAATTAAGTACTGTTGCCACAGTCACCGCCGAATGCGGTCGGGGGCTAATTCCCTGACAAACAAGGATTTATCGCGTTATGAGTGGTTGAAATTTGGAATCGAAATAGTTGTCGAAACCAAACCAAATACTCTCTAAAAGTGACCATTCGAGGCGATCGCCAACTATTTGTAGCAATTACCTACTTACCACAATATGAAAAAAGACCTTACTCGTTATCGAAATATTGGCATCTTCGCTCACGTAGATGCAGGAAAGACCACTACAACTGAAAGAATTCTCAAACTTACTGGTAAAATTCACAAAATCGGTGAGGTTCATGAAGGTGCGGCAACTACCGACTTTATGGAACAGGAGCAAGAAAGGGGCATTACGATTCAGTCTGCCGCTACTAGCTGCTTCTGGAAGGATTATCAGTTAAATATTATTGACACTCCAGGTCACGTTGATTTCACTATTGAGGTCTATCGTTCGCTTAAAGTTCTCGACGGCGGAATCGGTGTTTTTTGTGGCTCTGGTGGAGTCGAACCACAGTCTGAAACTAACTGGCGATATGCCAATGACTCCAAAGTTTCTCGGATTATCTATGTCAATAAGCTAGACCGCATTGGTGCGGATTTCTTTAGCGTCGTCAAACAAATCGAAGACATTCTCGCCGCTAAGCCTTTGGTTATGGTACTACCCATCGGTAAAGAATCCGATTTTGTAGGGGTTGTCGATTTGCTAACTCGTAAAGCTTGGGTCTGGGATGAATCGGGCGATCCTTTAAATTATGAAATCCAAGACGTTCCCGCCGATATGGTTGACGATGTAGAAGTCTATCGCGAACAGCTAGTGGAAACGGCGATCGAACAAGATGATGCCCTAATGGAACAGTATCTCGAGGGTGAAGAAATTACTATCGACCAGCTCAAACAGTGTATTCGCAAAGGCACTAGAGAGCTCGCTTTCTTCCCAACTTATTGTGGTTCGTCGTTTAAAAACAAAGGCGTACAGTTAGTACTAGACGCTGTAGTTGACTATCTACCCAATCCTACAGAAGTCAGACCACAACCAGAAATCGATCTAGAGGGCAACGAAACTGGCGGATATGCCATCGTCGATCCAAAAGCCCCCTTACGAGCATTAGCATTCAAAATCATGGACGATCGCTATGGTGCGTTAACTTTTACTCGGATCTATTCTGGTACGCTTAACAAAGGAGATACAGTACTCAACACCGCTACAGGCAAAACCGAGCGCGTCGGGCGTATGGTGGAAATGCACGCCAACTCTCGCGAAGAAATCGACATGGCACAAGCAGGAGATATTGTGGCGATCGTAGGTATGAAAACCGTGCAGACAGGACATACCCTTTGCGATCCCAAAGAACCAGCTACTCTAGAGCCGATGGTTTTCCCCGACCCCGTAATTTCTATTGCTGTCAAACCCAAAAATAAAGCGATGGCTGAAAAAATGGGCATGGCTTTAAGTAAAATGGTTCAGGAAGACCCTTCATTTTACGTCGAAACCGACCAGGATAGTGGCGAAACTATCATGAAAGGTATGGGTGAATTGCACTTAGATATTAAAGCTGATATTCTCAAGCGGACTCATGGAGTAGAGGTAGAAATTGGTAAACCTCAAGTAGCCTATCGCGAATCGATTACCAAGCGTATTGAAGACAGCTATACTCACAAGAAACAGTCTGGTGGTTCCGGTCAGTTTGGTAAGATTGACTATGTTATCGAGCCTGGAGAATCGGGAAGTGGCTTTCAGTTCGAATCTACTGTAACTGGCGGTAACGTACCTAGAGAATTTTGGCCTGCCGTACAAAAAGGTTTTGAAAACAGTATTGAAAATGGCGTACTGGCTGGATATCCCTGTGTAGACCTTAAAGTTACTCTAGCCGATGGTGCCTATCATCCTGTAGATTCCTCAGCGATCGCTTTTGAAATTGCTGCTAGGGCTGCCTATCGTCAATCCATACCTAAAGCAGGTCCCCAATTACTCGAACCGATTATGAACATCGATGTGTTTACACCTGAAGATCATATGGGTGATGTCATCGGCGATCTCAACCGCCGTCGGGGAATGATCAAAGCCCAAAATACAACTCCAATGGGAGTACGCATTAAGGCCGAAGCACCATTAAGCGAAATGTTTGGTTACATTGGTGACTTGCGTACTATGACATCCGGTCGCGGTCAGTTTTCTATGGAGTTTTCTCACTATGCTCCCTGTCCGAAAAATGTGGCTGATGAAGTAATCGCAGCAGCTAAAGAACGCGAAGCTGCTCTTGCTTAATTAAGCTAAGCTAGAGCACGCTCTGCCATTTCAGCGGAGAGTAGAACTCTTGCATAAGTCCAATAAACTTCGGTTGAGGCAAGGGAAAAGGTTAAAGGTATAACAATTGCTCCTTTCCCCCTTCTCCTTTTCCCTTTCCCCTGACTTCTGCAAAAAGTCTAGTAGTTCAAACTTCGACTAGATAGTCACACACTCAGCGGGGTGGTTAAACCCCGCATTTTTATTAACCTCAGTTCGGTTGTCACTAGAACCATAACTTTGCCACAAGAGGAAGCATAACCTTGCCACCTCAAACTCTACAATCCTGATTATTACGTTGGGCAATGCGCGATAATCTTATCTCTTGAGGAAGCATAATTTTGCCGAAAGTTTAAAACGTAAGCATAAGCTTACCGCGAGTAATTTGTATTTTAAATTAAAGTTAGTATATTACGCTCAATTAAGTCTTCTAAACCTCATCTACCCCAAATAACAGTCATCTTCACATCGGGAAATTCGACTCGCAGCTTGTAAGGATTCAGGTGCAAGCATGAGGAATAAGAGAAGGATAAGAACAATGTCCAACTGTAGCTTGTAAAGTCTGTTGAAAAAAAGTAATCACCGAACGTCCTTGCAAACGACAAGATTGAATTGCACTCAGCAGGTTGGCTGTATGTTGAAACCGTTCGATGGAACGAGAGCCACCACAAACTTTCCGCTTGGTTACAGCAGTTCTCAAACATCGTTCAGCTAGATTATTGTCGGGGGGTATCTGAGGATGTGTCAGAAAATACCACCATTGCTCCGCCTTATCACGCAGCGAACGTAGCAGTTTTCCAGCTTCATGACCAGCATTCTTGAGCCAAGTCTTAATTGCGCTAGTCACTCGCCTTCGGAAATCCTCTGCCCAATCTCGATAGTGGCTTTCCTGATGGGTCTGTCGCCAAACCCGATGTTGCTTAAATGCCTCATCAATTAGAGACAGAAAGGTGGTAGCAATTTCTTGGTTATCTACCCCTTTAGTCTTTAACAGTTTTTGAAAATGACGACGTAGATGAGCCAAACACTTTTGTTGTCCTGCTACTGAATAGCCGTTGTAGACACTAAAATCGTCGCTAATCAAAACTCCATCATAGAATACTCCTAATACAGCTTCCAATTCTCTGCGTTTTCTAGTATCGCCGGCATGAAACAGGCAGAACTCTGACCCAGCTAAAACCCAGAGCCATTCTTTGACTCCTTTAACTGAGCAGGGGGTTTCGTCACAATGTAGAGGAGGATGCTCTGAATTAATCGACTTTTTCAACCCTTCAACACTGTTGATACTCGCTTGTTGTACTCGTTCGTTCATTGGTGGCAACTAAAGTTCCCCTACTAATTTCTATTGCTCCCAGTTCCCACAACAGTTCTTGCTGTTTAGCATAGGACATATGAGCATAGTTTCCCAGCCAGGAAAGTAACCCCTGTAGTCTGACTCCCAAGTCTTGACCTGGAATCATTGTGGGAGACCGTCGAGCTGCCTCTATTGCTCCACACTTGCCGCATTGACAGTGATGACGTTGGTACTCTACGACTTGTATCGGTTTTGCCACCAACTGGGCTACCTGTTGAGTATCTACTCGTACCCCCTTAGTCTTCCATTGTTGATTTCCACAGTTGGAGCAGATGGTCGGTTTCAATACTTCGTAGCGGTCTACACGCCCAAATCCTTTTCTCGTCTTCCCTTGATGTCCTGGTTGTCCTCCTGGTTTTCTTTTTGTCTCTTTTTTGGCTTCTTCCAACCCTACTTCTGGTTTTCTCTCGCTTTTTTTCAGCAAGTCAGTTGAAGGGGGTTTCGATGAGGTTTGGCTGTCGAGGTTGAGGCTCTGTTCCAGTTGTTCTATTCTTTTTTCTAGCTTCTCAATCAGCTTTTGTTGGGTAGTCACGATTTCTGCCAGTTTCTCATTGGACAACTGGCGCAGTTCTTCGGCTTTGAAGGGGTGATTAGCTTCGCTCATTATTGGCTACTTTAATCTCTTTTTCCTTTTTGTCAACCCTGATACCTGAATCCTTACCGCAAAATTTATAGTTATTTATTTCGATTTAGATTAGCTCTTGCATTGCGTCGAATCATCTTTGGCTTAATTCTTCGCAGGGCTGAAGCACGAAACTGACGATTCCATTGGGCTTCGGAGATCTCGGCTAATTCTGTTAATTTGGGTTTAATATTATTAGAGTAAGGATGAAAATCTGCTATATCTGTTGGGTGGGCAAATCTTTGATTCCAAGGACAAACATCCTGACAAATATCGCAACCTGCTACCCAACCAGATAAATTATTAGCGATCGCCTCTGGCAATTCTTCAGCACGATTTTCAATTGTATGATAAGAAATACAGCGATTGGCATCTACGACGAAAGGAGCGGCGATCGCGCCAGTGGGACAAGCTTCGAGACAACGAGTACAAGTGCCGCAGTGTTCAGTATGGGATTTATCTGAAGTTAATTCTAGATTGGTTAATATTTCACCTAAAAATATCCAGCTACCATAGTCTCGCGTAATTACATTACCATTTTTAGCGATCCAACCGATGCCGCTACGCTGCGCCCAAACTTTATCTTGTACTGGTCCGGTGTCTACATAGTATCGGGTAATAACGGATTCTTCTTGCAATCGCAGCCAGTTACTCAAAGCTTTGAGCTTTTTGCCCATGACTTTGTGATAATCTCTACCCCAACCGTAACGAGAAATTTTAGCGTCTTCTGGTGCGTCAGAATGTTCGTGGGGAGTGTAATAATTTAAAGCCACGCAAATTAGCGATCGCACTTCTGGCATTACCGCTTGAATATCTTTTCGTTTGGGATTTGCCATCCATTTCAAATCAGCATGATAACCCAATGCTAACCACTGTTGGAGATGCTCGAACGCATTATCTTCGTGTCCATCTACCGCCGCAATTCCCACTCGGTGAAAACCAAAAGAGCGTGCGGCAGCTTTAACTTGGCTACTAGTCAAACTCATAATTGAGCCTCAATCTAAGTCAATTTATCAAATCTCATTCTAGAGACACAAGAAAACCTGGATTTAATCCTTTAAGCTAACAATCGTCGAGATGTTTTTAGCGCGATCTTTATGACTGTTAATACAGAAAAATTGATTATTGAAGGAATTACAGAGCCTATCGTTCTCAATTATTTTACTACTATCAATCATAGTAGATTTGATGAAACGGCATTTTTATTTGCTGAAGAAGGTGTTTTGCACGCACCATTTACTTCTCCAGTTGTAGGTAGAGAAGAAATTGCTGCTTATCTAGAAGCCGAAGCTGCAGGTATGAAGCTAATTCCCGAGCGAGGAATTGTCGAGAAAACTGATTCGGACTTGTCGTTGTTTACCGTGATGGGAAAAGCACAAACAGCTTTGTTTAGCGTCAATGTTCGTTGGCAATTATTATTAGATAGCGATCGCCATTTAGCTATGGTCAAAGTAAAACTTTTAGCTTCTCCTGAAGAACTTTTAAATCTACGTCAATAAAGTAAACGATCGAATAAATGTTTACCTTATATTAACTATTATTTAGTTTGTTATAGAACAGCACAAACCCCCCCAAACTGGGGAGGCAATACGGATAACTAATTGCTTATATATCTTTAAAAAGCAACTAATTACTGTGCGGGTTCTAGTTCTGGTTCTACATTTTCAGCCGCTTCAGATTCAGTTTCTACTTCGTTATTAATACCTTCAGGAACGATAACTTCAGATTCTTCTGTTTCATCCAAAGGAGATAAGTTAGATTCCATGTTAGGATCTTCGGTTTCTTCAGTGGCTTCTATTTCTGGAGTTTCAGTTTCTTCTAAACCAGTAACGGGGTCTTCGGTAGTTTCCATTTCTTCGCTAGTTTCGAGACCGGGAGTTTCTAATTCTGTACCCTCGGTAGTTCCTTCTAACTCTACAGAATCATCAGTACCTGAAGTTTCGGTAGAAGGAGTACTGCTATCAACTGAAGTACAAGCTCCTAAAAAAGCAATTAAACCAACAGTTAGAGATAGAGAAAGAGTTTTTAATTGAAATTTCATAGGTATGTTTTTAGTGATTATTTGTTTATTAGTTTTGTGGTTATTTTTAAGATAATAATAAAAAGTAAAAAAAATGATAGCTAGATCGAAAAACCTTTTTAAAATTTTGGGAACATTTTTTTTCGGAAAAAGTCTACCTTAAAAGGTAAAAAAGTACTGACAAAAGTTAAAAAAAAGATAACCCCTTCATTTTCATTAGGGGTTACTAAATTGGCTTGACCAGAAATTTAAATTTGTCGCATCTGTACCTTTTTTCAGCGCTTGAAACCTGACCGATCGCATCAGTTTGGGTTATGATATTTTAGCGAATGATTTTAGGCAGAATACAGTATTTTCGGTCTATTTTCGGTCTATAGAATAATAAAGGCTTCAGCTTTCACCCGGACTCAGGTTAGCCGATCGTACCCGAATGTCCTGAAATTTCATCGATCGGTTCGAATTGTCCTCCCAGGTACTTTGCTAAAAACTCTTCGGCGACACCATAGAAATGCAGACGATTTTCAGGACGGGCAAAACCATGTCCCTCATCGGTATATAAAACATAGGTAACAGGTTTATTAGCTTTACGCATTACTTCTACAATTTGTTCGCTTTCAGCTTGCTTGACGCGGGGATCGTTAGCACCCTGACCGATCAGAAGAGGTTTGTTAATTTTATCGACAAAGAATAGAGGCGATCGCGATTTTAAAAACTCTTCCTCTGTTTCCAAGTTACCTACTCGATGCTGGAACATTGACATCAATGGTTTCCAGTAGGGAGGAATGCTTTTCATTAAGGTAATTAGATTGGAAGGTCCGACAATATCTACCCCACAGGCAAAAACATCGGGAGTAAAGGTCAAGCCTACCAGAGTAGCGTAGCCGCCATAGGAACCACCCATGATGGCAATTTTATTGGGGTCGGCGATCTCTTGCTCGATTAGCCAGTTGACTGCATCGATTAAATCGTCGTGCATCGCTGCCGCCCACTGACGGTTGCCTGCATTGACAAAATCTTTACCATAGCCCGTAGAACCCCTAAAGTTAGGCTGCAAGACTGCATAACCGCGATTAGCTAACCATTGAACTTGAGGACTATATCCCCAGGTATCTCGTACCCAAGGGCCGCCATGAACCAGAAGTACCGTAGCATAAGGAGCTTCTAATCCTTGAGGGACTGTCAGGTAACCGTGAATGGTCAAACCATCTCGCGCCTGATAAGAAATCGACTCCATAGGTGCGAGGGGTAAATCTTCCAATTCTGGTCGATTGCTAAACAGCAAAGTGTGAGATTTAGTTTCACGCTCGTAGAGATAGTAATAAACTGGACCATCATCGGTAAGAAAACCAACGATCCAATGTTTGTCGGCTAAATCGCGACTAGAAATAAAATACTGTCCCGTACGAATACTGGCGATCGCTTCAAAATCGGCTGCAATTTCATCATCTAATACCTGCCACTCCAACTTATCCTTATAAAAAGAAACCGCTTGAATATTGCGTTTTGTGGGATGGGTAATCACTCCGCCAACGTCATATTGCTCGTCTTTGGCAATAATTTTTTCCTCTCGGTTGGCTAAATCTAGGGCAATTAACCTTTGAGTATTAGCATCGTGATTGCCAACTATATATAAAGTATCGCCGTCGAGAGAAAAATCTAATGCTCCTCCTTCTTCGTCAGCATCCCAATGACGCAAGACTTCCCATGGTTTGTCAGTAGTCTCTCGATATAATAATTCCGACCCCCCATCGGCAGTTGCCGCAGTTGCCGCCAGAATTTTAAACTCGGCATTAGCAGTCCAAGAAACGATATTACCGGGATTATCTGCTTCTAGTTCCATTTCACCAGTTTGCAGGTTGAGACGATACACATCGAATTTTTCGGGATTTTCCTTGTTGAGTCCCACCAAAATTTCATCGGGAAACTGATAATCGAGATCGACTACCTGCGCTTTAACTCCAGGAAAAGGAGTTAGGTCTTTGACTTCATTGGTAGCGACATTCACCAAAAAAAGATGAAAATTTTCGTCACCGTCAACATCCTGTAAATAAATTAGCCGTTCGGCAGTATATGTCCAAAAATAGGCTCTAATACCCCGTTTTTTGTCATCGGTTAAGATGCGATCGTCAGTTTTACCTACAGTTCGCAACCACACCTGCAAAATATCCCGTTCATTGGGTGCGAGATATGCCAAATATTTACCATCTTTTGATAGCTGAGGACTGGCGCGTTGGGGATTGCCAAATATAGTTTTGCGAGGAATAATCGGGGGAAGTTTAGTATTTACTGAATTCATAGGGATTGTTAACTATTGGTTATAAATCAAAATGGGCAGCGCAAAACCCACGTCGCTTCAGCGTGGGATACGGGCTACTCTGCTACACCAGTCGCTCCACTTGGGGAAACTATAATACCGCACTGGCTTCTTTTAAGAGCCTATTTATGTTAACTTATGTCAATGGGGTCGAGTCGACATAAAAATGATTTTTTTAGAGTTTAAGGTTATAGCTAAAACAGAACAAGATCGAGCAATAGACCAGGTTATTAGAACGAAATTGTCAGTACTGAGATCTTAGATTGTGATATTAGGAGAGCGGTTTGATATCCTGATTAATGAAGACAAGCTAGTTACAGTAAGCATTGATGAACTGTTCCCACTGCCATTCTGCCAACACGACTCAACTCAAACGCATTACCAACTTAGGCTATCGAGTTTACCGCGGTAAATCTTGTCAGTGCACCTTCAACAAGAGGACGGACACACCCTTTAATTATGCAGCTAACTATAGTCAAGCGTACATTCTCTTATTCTAAGATTAAATCAAGCCTTAGAACACTAAGCTTGGAACTTGAAACAAGGATTGATAGACAAGTATCGCACCGCCAATAGCTGAAGCATCCTCGCCAAACTCAGAAATTTTCCATCGGGAATTAGGAGTATCAAAAAATCCTGCTTCTCCATTGCGGGGAAGTTGTCGCTCCAGCGACTGGTTTAACTGCTCTTCAACATAAGGTAGCAGAATAGTTAGCGGTCCGCCTATAACTACCTGCTCTGGATTGAGAACATTGAGGATACTAATTAAACCTCTGCTCAATCGCTGTCCCCATTGATGAACCATGGCGCGTGCGAGTGCATTTTTCTGAGCTAGGGCTCGAACTAAATCGTTCAAGTTGGCAGTTGTGGCACCTTGCTCTCGATATTGCCGCAACAGACCTGCTTTACCTACTAATGCTCCTAGACTACCAGGCTGACCATAGTCGCTACCTCTAGAATTCTGAGCGTCTACGATTAGTTCGCAGACCTCTCCTGCCGTACCGTTTGCTCCCCGCATAATGCTACAGTTGACCACGATGCCGCTACCAACCCCTTCATTCAGCAATAGATAGAGCAAACTCTCACTTTGGATAGCACTTCCTAAATAAACTTCAGCTAATGCAGCAGCGTTAGCATCATTGTCGATAAAGAAAGGGAGATCGAACCGAGCTTCTAAGTGCTGCCGTAAGTTGATGCCATGCCAGTTTAGTCCAGGTACTCGAATTAGTAAGCCATCTCTATTAATGGTTCCAGGGATGGTTAGCCCAATCCCTCGAAGACGCTGTAAACTCAAGGGATTAGCTCGACGCAGCTTTTCAATTAAATGTATTAACCGCTCGATAACAATATCTGGAGCAGTCCCCTGAGTCAGTTGGCAAGAAAACTTGTTGGTAATTTGAGCGGCGAGATTTAACTCTAGGACTTTGACATGGTCGGCTTCAATTGCGGCTCCGATAAAAAATGCACCCTCTGGATTTAAGTGTAGCTTAATTCCAGGGCGACCCCCTCCTGGTTTAGAAGCCAGTTGAGAACCTTCACAAACTAGTTCTTCCGCCATTAACTCAGCCGTAATTACAGTTACGGTGGAGCGCGTTAACCCCGTACGGCGAGCAATCTCAGCGCGGGATAAGCCAGGGTGACATCTTAGCAATCCTAGTATGCGAGCCGAGTTAATTTGCTTGAGTAAACTTGCATCTGCGTTTGGTGTTTTGGCAAAGTTTGTAAGCATAAGAAACAATCTAGCGAAGAGTTTGTTTTAATTAGGAATTATCCACTATAAGTTTGTTTGTCGTCCAAACAAATTAGCTTGAAAGTAGATACTTTTTTTCTGTGAAAGATGAAAACGCGACATCACTCCACTCAAGCTCGACAAATAGAGTTTTTACGTCTTCAGCCAGTAAGGAAAAAACTTCCTATCCCAAACCTGCTTATAGTAATTCGTCAAATTTGGTGCGGTTTCCTCGATCTGTGCATACTCAGTTCTGAGCCTCGAATTAGATCCGTGACTGACCGTTCCGGAAAAGTGCGTTGGCGAGTAAACGACCCTAATTGCTCGCGGGTATTATGGTTTGAATCTTACGAGCAACTCTTAGTCTGGCTGGAGAAGCGGCATCACAAGCAGACAGAGGCTGATAAAGCTATCTCAAATCTGGATGCGTGGCGATAAATTCGATAAGAATAATTAAATTATGAAGCAATTGCAATGCCAAGCCATACTGTTCGATCTTGACGGCACTCTCATCGATTCGACCCACTGTGTCGAAAACCATTGGCGACAATGGGCGCAGCAGCATAACCTCAATGCAGAGGAGATTCTTAAAATATCCCACGGTCGCCCTACAGCAGAAACGATTCGGCTCGTCGCGCCACATCTCGATGCGATCGCCGAAGCTAGAACACTTGATGAAAGTCAGGCTACAAACTTAGCAGGAGTGATAGCTGTTTCTAGTGCAGAAGCACTCGTTTCGGGGTTATCGTCAGAATGTTGGGCAATTGTCACTTCTGGAAATCGTCTAATTGCAACCAATCGCTTACGTCACGTTGGTCTACCCTTTCCCCAGGTTTTAATTACCACTGATGATGTCGCTTACTACAAACCCCATCCGGAAGGCTATTTAAAAGCAGCAGAGTGTTTGGGCATTGCTCCAGAAGACTGTCTTGTAATTGAAGATGCCCCTGTCGGTATTGAAGCTGCTCGTGCTGCCAGAATGAGGGTTATAGCCGTAGCAACTACCTATCCAGCCTCAAAACTGTCTGGCGCGAATTGGTGTTTGCAAGCCTTAAGCGATTTGTCAATCCACCCGATTATCGATCCTAGCGGCAAGATGACTGCGTTAGAGTTAGCGATTGGCACGGCTCCTAGAAAACTTTAGTTCTATATAAATTACTTTATAGAATCCATTTGGAATCTTCGTAAAAAAGTAAATGAGCAAAAAAATGCCATATACAAGCAGTCTAACAGAAACAGAATGGAAGATAATTGAACCTCTATTGCCCAAGAAGAAAAGAACAAGAACAAGACCACCTAAATGGAGCAAACGGGAGATATTTTGTATCAGCTAAAAATGGCGCAGTCTGGGAAGCAGGCAAAGTCGTTCGGTAGCGCGACGACATGGGCGCATACCCCGGCATTGGTGTGATTTCCCAAGGGATTTGCCTCCTTACTCCACGGTATTCTAGTTCCTCGCCCGTCTGAATGGTTACGGTTCGATCGATTTGTTTTGTAATGACAGACGACCTAATAAGGGAATAACCGTTCCTAGTTTGCTGTAGTCTAACAGTTGACTTACCGATACATCTAAAGACTCGATTTCTCAAACGTGGCGATCGCTACACAAATCGTTGAAGGTAGCAAACACTTTGTTGACAGTGCCATCGAGTTCGATAACAGGTGACTAATAATCGGTTAAAGTGTTAGTACTACAATATTATCAACAGGATAGAATTTATGGAAAGTGTCAGGATTGACTTTTAAAATCTGCTCATTTTTTCTGAACAGACTCGTTCCTGACTCTTTCTTAAAAAGGCAATGATTTCTAGAGCTAATAAAATTCAAAGCTTAATAGTCAATCTATATTAATCGATAGCAATTTTACAGAGAATAATGATAGTTTTAAATTACTATAGCGGTTCTCATATTAGTAAGGTACAAATCCAAACAAGTAGAGGAGCACTTTAGCCCTAGTGCCTAGTGCAAGCGTGCCTAAATTGACCGAGGTGTATCTCACTCAACCGAGAATTGCTATATTTGCCAAAATAAATTTCTGAGTACGGTATGCCCAAGCCCAAACGAACATTTTTACTAGACTTTGAAAAGCCGCTTTGCGAGTTAGAAGCAAGGATCGAACAGATTAAAAATTTAGCCGCAGAAAATCAGGTTGACGTATCGGCAGAAATTCTTCAACTAGAAGAAAGAGCCGAGCAACTGCGTAAAGAAATTTTTAATTCTCTAACTCCTGCTCAAAGATTACAGCTAGCCCGCCATCCTCGTCGCCCCAGCACTTTAGACTACATTCAGGCAATTACCGATGAATGGGTAGAACTACATGGCGATCGCGGCGGCTATGACGATCCGGCGTTAGTTGTGGGAGTCGCTAGAATTAATGGCAGACCGACGGTAATCTTGGGACATCAAAAAGGTAGAGATACGAAAGATAATGTCGCTCGTAATTTTGGTATGGCTTTTCCCGGTGGATATCGTAAGGCTCTGCGATTGATGGAACACGCTAACAAGTTCGATCTGCCAATTTTGACCTTTATCGATACTCCAGGGGCATGGTCGGGAGTCGAAGCTGAAAAATTAGGTCAGGGAGAGGCGATCGCTTATAATTTGCGTCAAATGTTTGGCTTCGGCGTACCAATTATTTGTACGGTCATCGGCGAAGGAGGTTCTGGAGGAGCGTTGGGAATTGGAGTTGGCGATCGACTATTGATGTTAGAAAATTCAGTTTATACTGTAGCCAGTCCCGAAGCTTGCGCGGCAATTCTCTGGAAGGATGCTAAAAAAGCCGACCGTGCCGCCGCTGCCCTCAAAATAACTTCTCGGGATCTAAAAGAACTGGGTATAATCGATGAAATTATACCAGAACCAACTCGGGGAGCGCACGCCGAACCTTTGGAAGCCGCAGCTAACCTCAAAGCAGCTATTTGGGCAAATCTCGAGCAGTTGTGGCAGATGACCCCCAAACAAAGACAAGAGTTACGCTATCAAAAGTTCCGTAACATGGGCAGGTTTGAAACCGCTGCCGCGGAACATTCACAGAATGCCGAACTATCTTCATAGGCAATATAGGTAGCCAATTTCTAGGACGCGTCTGCTGAAGGTTCGGGCTACTGCAATGGTCTCATCTCCAGATGAATAAGTTTCCTATCGAACGCCGAGTTCGAGGGAACTCAAAACTAGCTGCAGTCTAAAACTGACCGAGTTTTCGAGGTTAGGCTTTCTGTGAGATAGTGCTCGCCTAAATTCAAAAGCTCTCGCTGTCTGTTTTTACAGCAGAGACGAGTGAGGAAGATACGAAACTTTAGATTTTTCTGCTAGTTCAAGCCCCCCGTTTCCAAACTGAGAAGCAGTCTAAGGTAAGAAATTGTAGTTGTCAATTTAGGTTGGGGAATTTGGATAATCGAATGCAAATTGCAATTATGAGGATGCTATAATTGCTAAGGCAATATTTTGTTACATTAGTTTTTAATGTGATGTTGCTAACAAACAACTAGCATGTAGCTATTTTTTTTAAGAGACAATTTTTTTACAACAGACAATAATGAATCCACCCCCAAATCAGCTACGAGCGATTGTGACAGGCGCTAGTAGCGGAATCGGAAAAGCAACTGCTTTAGCCTTTGCCAAATCGGGGATTGACGTAGCGTTAGTCAGTCGTTCCTTGGATAAGCTAGAAGCAGTAGCCGATGCGATCGCAGCAATGGGAGTAGTGGCAAAAGCATATCCATTAGATCTAGCGGTTGTAGATCGGGTAAAAGAGCGTGTTGAGGCGATCGCCAATGACTTTGGCGATGTAGATATCCTCGTCAATAATGCGGGGATGGGCTATACCAATTCTTTGAAAGAAACACCTCTGGTCGACTGGCAGCAAATACTCGACCTCAACCTTACTAGCGTTTTTCAATGCATACAAGGCATCTTACCTCAGATGCGTCAGCGTAAAACGGGAACGATCGTTAATGTTGCTTCGATCGCTGCCCATCGGGCTTTTCCCGATTGGGGAGCATACAGCGTCAGCAAGGCTGCCGTAGTTGCTTTGGGAAAAGTACTAGCAGTAGAAGAATCGGCTAATGGTATTCGTGTCGTTACTATTTCACCAGGTTCGGTCAATACTCCAATCTGGGATACCGACACCGTACGAGCAGATTTCGACCGTCAAGCGATGCTAACTCCCGAAGCTGTCGCTCAATCTATACTCCATGCAGCTTTACTACCATCTCAAGCGGTAGTCGAAGAAATGACCGTCATGCCCAGTGGAGGGGCTTTATAACTTAAATGACGCTCAACACATAAATTAGTAGCAAGATCGAAGAGTTTTACTCACAATTAATTATGACCAGAGCTTTTTCAAACAGTTCTATTCCTTCCGCCTCTACGAACAAAAATGGTCAGAATCCATTAAAGTCTAATTTAGTAGAACAGGTTAATAGTCGTCCAGACCGCAACACTCATAATGGTAGAGAAGCGGAAATCCACCAGACTTCAGCAAAAGCTAAAGAACAAATAATCGAGTCGGTGCGTAATATTTTAGATTCTGTTGGTGAAGATCCAGAGCGAGAAGGATTGTTAAAAACGCCTAAAAGAGTTGCAGAAGCGATGCAGTTTTTGACTCAAGGCTACAATCAATCTCTAGAAACTATCGTTAATGACGCAATCTTCGACGAAGGACACAATGAGATGGTGCTAGTCAGAGATATTGATTTCTTTAGTTTGTGCGAACACCATATGCTGCCATTTATGGGTAGAGCGCACGTAGCATATATTCCCAATCAAAAAGTGGTAGGTTTGAGCAAGCTAGCGCGAATTGTAGAAATGTATGCTCGCCGTCTTCAGGTTCAAGAACGTCTCACGCGTCAAATTGCCGAAGCCATTCAATCAGTGCTAGAACCCAAGGGAGTTGCAGTAGTTATGGAAGCAACTCATATGTGCATGTCGATGCGTGGAGTACAAAAACCTGGTTCTTGGACGGTCACCAGCGCGATGTTGGGAGCGTTTCAAGACGACCAAAAAACTCGCGAAGAATTTTTAAACTTAATTCGCCATCAACCTAGCTTTATGTAATTAATTCTTGTAGCCTGGTAGTAGTTGATTTAGCTGTCAAGGTTAGATTAGATAGCAAAATCGAGGAAAAAGGAGCTTATTAAGCTTGAGCGGGTATATATAGACACCCGTTGTTTTCTCTACGGTCTTGGTAAACAAAGCTGGTGCGGCAAATCATAGTGGACTTTGCCAAAACTGACTGCAACCGTTTTAATAACACCATGGAAAAAATTAGGCTTTAAATAGAACTTTGGAAGTCAGATAAGAGTCTGGAATTTCTGATAATTGTTAGAGGGAATTCTAGTAAGATCGACTATGAATCTAGCTGGTTAGATATAAACTTCAATCTAGCTCGAGCTGATACTTTTAACAAAAATTAAGCTATGTTGAAATTTTATTACTCTCGTTTATCGGTAAATGCTCGTAGAGTCTGGGTTACTTTATTAGAAAAAAAGCTTGAATTCGAACCTATTCTAATGAAACTCAACGGCGATCAGTTCGAGCCAGATTTTCTTAAAATCAATCCCTTTCACCATATTCCAGTATTAGTTGATGATGGATTTAGTATATTTGAATCTTTAGCTATTCTCGATTATTTAGAAGCCAAATATCCCCAAGTTTCTTTATTGCCGACCAAGGCTGAAGATATCGCTAAGGTACGGATTGTTGAATTAGTTACCGTCAATGAGCTACCGCCAGCTTCTATTGCTTTGATGAAACAGATGTTAGACGTAGAAGTCACCACCCAACAAATAGCAGCAGCCAAACAAACTATGGCGACAGCTCTACAATATTTTGAAGATAATTTGACAGCTAATTCGTCCTTTTTTGTTGACGATCGCCTGACCTATGCCGATATTGTAGCGGGAACTGCAGTAGCAGCGATTCGCACTTTGGGTATCTCACTAAAACCTTACTCAAAAGTAAGCAAATGGATAGATAATTTGCAACAACGATCGAGCTGGCAGCAAACGGCACCTTCTGCTGAAGATATCGAAACATCTAAAGCGGTAATGAAGGCAATACTGCAAAAGAGGTAAATAGTAATCGAATTGAAGACGACAAACCAAGATTGTCGGCAATCGCCAATAGGATAGATTCAACCTTCTTTACATGAGACAAAACAGTTGGTTGCAACAATTAGATTTACCGCCTCTATTTTGGCTAATTACTCTCATTGCCTTTATCAACTCGGTTAGTTTCACCATAATTATTCCCTTACTCTATCCTTACGCCAAACAATTTGGCTTAAGCGACTTTCAAGCTAGTTTGTTGATTACGGCGTTCGCTTTATCTCAGTTTCTCGGAACGCCGGTTTTAGGAAGACTCTCAGATCGTCTCGGTCGTAAATCCCTACTGATTGTAAGTTTAGCAGGAACGGTATTGGCAAATCTTATTGCCAGTATCGCCGCTTTTGCCTGGTTATTGTATACTGCTAGAATCCTAGACGGTTTGACCGGAGGTAATAATTCTGTAGCTAGAGCCGCAATTAGTGATATTACCGACCCTTCACAGCGTCCTAAAGCCTTTGGCATTTTTGGTGCTAGCTTTCGTTTGGGTTTTGTCGTCGGTCCGTTTTTAAGTTATTTAGCTCAGCAGTTACCTACTGTAGCTGGAGTATCTCCTTTAGGAATGAGCTTTCTAGTCAGTGCGGCGATCGCGGCAATTGCTCTATTGTTATCGTTATTTTTCCTACCCGAAACGCGATCGCAACGGGGAAACTTTCAATTAGGTTGGAATGATTTTGCCTTCGGAAAGATAGCTAAATCGGCAACTAAACCTAAGTTGGGACAACTATTCGTACTTACTTTTTTCAGCGGCAGCACTTTCACTATTTTTACCTTTGCCTTTCAACCTTTCTTTCTCAATGTCCTCAACCAAAACACTAAAAGATTGGCAATTATGTTTGCCGTTGTTGGAATGCTGGGGTTTATTTCTCAGGTTTTCGCCTTAGAACCTTTAAGCAAAAGATTCAATCTGCTAAATATTATTGCTGTAACCCTAGCAATTCGGGGATTAACCTTTCTATTAATGCCAACTTTCCCTACCTTTGCCGCATTTGTGGTTATTTTGAGTATTTTTGCTTTGGTTAATTCTTTTCCCATGCCTTTAATCGATACGGTGCTGTCGCTCAATAGCAGTCCTCAAGAACAAGGAGAAGTATTAGGGATTAATGCTTCTTACTTGAGTATGTCTAACGCGATTGGACCAATTATTTCTGGTTTATTAGTTAGCTTTGATTACCAAACTCCACTGTGGATTACGGGAGGTTTAACATTGCTAGTCGCCGGTTTTGCCATTCAACTTAAAATGAAATTTAATAATTAATCTAAAATAGTTATATTGCCGTTTATTTAGTAATTTTTAAAATCGATGACTCTACCAGAAGATCGATTCGATATCGACCAACCTCTTCAAAATTTCCAAAGCTCCACATCTCAACAAAATCACTCTAGTGAACCTAAAATTAGCTCGCTGGAGAATTATAAAGCACATAAAAAACAACTAGAAGGTTTGTTTAAAAAACTAATTATTGGTGGGCTAATTGGAGGTCTAATTTTAGGACTGGGCATGACGGTGTTACTAAAAAAATTAGGTTTGACTGAAAAACCCGAGGGATTAGAAACAAGTCCAAAACCAGGCACAGAACAAATTGAATTTTTACCAGAAATCAACTAAAACTCTGATATTTATCAGTAAAAACCAGGCTGCGATAACCGACGATCGCTCTAATTTAACAAAAAACCAATGTATATTTTATCAGATAAAGCTAAGAGTGAGTTTGGTAGAATAATTAAATATTTAGATGCCTTTAAATAACAAATTTCTTGGATTAATACCTCGTATTTAATTCAAAATGAAAATAAAATATTTATAACGCATTTTTTTAACTGACATAAAAATATCCAATATATTAGGTTTAAAATTTCGCTAATTTTACAAAATTACTATAAGTTTTTTGCGTATTTGTGCGGAGGATCGAAAAAAATACATTTGATTTTTCCGTAAAACAACTATGGTATAGCTTTTTGAAGCGAAAGACAATGAAAGTTAGATTTACCCATTAAGTATAAAACGTTATGGGTTACTGTTACTATAGCTTTCATTGATTTATGTCTACTCAATCTCTTAGCTACCGTTCTATAGAACTTCTGAAGATTTATTTTCATAGTCCTTCTTTAAAATTACGCAATCAATTGGTAGAACTAAATGCTGGTTTAGTACGTAAAGTTGCCCATCAAATTTGTCAGAAATGTAGCGAACCTTATGAAGATCTAGAACAAATTGGTTATCTAGGTTTGATTAGAGCGATCGAACGTTTTGAACCTCATCAGGGAGCAGCATTTAGCTCTTTTGCTATTCCCTATATTCGTGGCGAAATGCTTCATTATCTGAGAGATAAAGCAAGTATGATGAGAATTCCTCGTCGTTGGCAGGAACTTTATACTAAAGGTAAAAAACTAAGAAAAGAGTTGACCGAACAATTAGGACGTTTGCCCAACGATCTGGAAATCTCTGAAGGTTTAGGCGTACCATTTCAAGAATGGAGTGAATGCAGATTGGCATTACAAAATCGCTTACCAATAAGTTTAGATGCACTAGTCAACAACTCACTAGATTCTTCCTTGACGGTAGGCGATACCATTGCCGATCCTCGTGCTTTAGAGTTGAGAAAACTAGAAGATGATAAATTACAGTTACAAACAGCATTAAATACACTCGAAGCTAAAACTAAAGCAGCGATCGAATGCGTATTTTTATGGGATTTACCTCGAAAGGAAGCAGCTAGACATATCGGCATTAGTCCGATGACTGTAACTCGACATCTACATAAAGGTATCGAGCAGTTGAGTACAATTTTAGAACCCAAAGCCGCATAAAATAAATTAGTTCCGTATCTAAAAAATCAGTAAATTTACTATGAAATTAATTATTAATATTAAATTTGTTGGCATAATCGCATTCATGCATTCTCAGGAATTCCCCAATTTTGAGCAACTTTAATCAGTTTAGGTATAGCTGTAGGTGTAGTTAAAATTTATTTTTTATGTAAGGATTCAGGTGCAAGCATGAGGAATAAGAGAAGGATAAGAACAA
>NZ_JBKGTY010000004.1:52439-128236 GCF_053543375.1 Myxosarcina sp. GI1(2024)
CCAACTGGGCTACCTGTTGAGTATCTACTCGTACCCCCTTAGTCTTCCATTGTTGATTTCCACAGTTGGAGCAGATGGTCGGTTTCAATACTTCGTAGCGGTCTACACGCCCAAATCCTTTTCTCGTCTTCCCTTGATGTCCTGGTTGTCCTCCTGGTTTTCTTTTTGTCTCTTTTTTGGCTTCTTCCAACCCTACTTCTGGTTTTCTCTCGCTTTTTTTCAGCAAGTCAGTTGAAGGGGGTTTCGATGAGGTTTGGCTGTCGAGGTTGAGGCTCTGTTCCAGTTGTTCTATTCTTTTTTCTAGCTTCTCAATCAGCTTTTGTTGGGTAGTCACGATTTCTGCCAGTTTCTCATTGGACAACTGGCGCAGTTCTTCGGCTTTGAAGGGGTGATTAGCTTCGCTCATTATTGGCTACTTTAATCTCTTTTTCCTTTTTGTCAACCCTGATACCTGAATCCTTACTTTTTTATTTATAAGTTTTTGTATAATTTACTTTTTTTATCCCCAGAAGGAGTCAAGTTATGACTAGGGAAAATTACCCAGAATAATTAAATTAGGCAAGGTGACTAGCTAAATCTGGTCGCCCGGCTTCAACTAATGCGCGATCGCGTATGCGACAAGAATCGCACGAACCACAGGGAGTTTCTCCTCCCTGATAACAAGACCAAGTGTCAGCAATCGGTACATTTAGTTCCAGTGCTAGGCGTACTATATCCACTTTGGAATCTTTTACTAAAGGGGCAATTAATTGGGGTGCATGACCTTCAATTCCAGCTTTTGTAGCGAGATTGGCTAGGTGTTGGTATGCCTGCAAATATTCAGGGCGACAGTCGGGATAACCTGAATAGTCGACGGCATTGATCCCAAGATAGATTGCTGCTGCACCTTTGGCTTCTGCTAGGGAAAGTGCGATCGCGATAAATATCGTGTTACGTCCCGGAACATAGGTAGAAGGAATAATATCTGGTTTTACCCCATCTTGAGGGAGAGTTTGGGATGTATCGGTTAGGGAAGATCCCCCCCACTGGGCTAAATTGATATCGACAATGTAGTGTTCTTGGATATTTAACGCTTTGGCAATTTTAGTGGCTGCCTGTAACTCTTTTTGATGGCGTTGTCCGTAGCGAAATGATAGAGCGATCGCTTCGTAATTGTCGGCAATAGCAATGGCAGCTGTAGTCGCCGAATCTAAACCTCCAGATAATAGAACAACTGCTTTATTCATGATTTAACTAATGCTTTTAACGCTTTCGAATTTATGTCTTCTATCGTAGTAAAAAACTGGGTCGATAGTATTTTTGAGAATTTGAAAGCAAAGTCTGACAAAATAACTAAACCAGCTAGCAATAGCCAATAGTTTCAATCCATCTTCAAAGAAAAATTTATCAAAGAAAATAATTTTACCCGACATTACCAAAATATCGATGATTATTGAAGCTGCGAAACACAATAATCCTAGGCATAGAACAATCCATTCAGTTTTTAAAATCGTTTTTCTAAATTTTAGAAGATACAAGCAAATCATTATCATGTAGCTTAAAAAAACTGCTTTTTCAGAAATGTTTAAACTGGGTAAAATTTCTTCATGCAACAGAAACAAATCGTCAAACATTATAATCAACCCGATCGAACCAGATACTAGGAGAAAAAATCGAAATTTTTTCTGGATAGAAGCATGATTAGTTTTTAAGTTTTGTAGTACTGCAAAACTGAATAGACAGATGGATGCAGCAGCACACCATAACAAAATACCCAGATTAGAAATGACACCATTAAAAGGGTTAACGTCTGCGATTGAGGCAATATCTTTGGTAAATGAACTTACAGGGAGATTTGTCTTCCAGCTAGCAAATATGACAATTAATAGCAAAACTAAAACTAGGGCGTAAATTACAGTAGCCTACTTTGTATTTATTAGGAGAGAAACCGACGTTTTTAAGTTGTTTCAATTTAAATTTATTCTAATTTTTACTTAACTTTTGATTAATCTAAATTTAACTTTAAAACAATGTGTTTTGTAAGTCAATTAGTTCAAAATGTACTAAAATTGAGGCAAAAACGAGTATTTGCTGGTAGAGAAGCCCATCTTTGCGTCATAATAAAAAGATTAAATACAGACCGACAAATATTTATCTTACTCTGAGGAATTTGTGGGTCTGTAAACTCATGCGCCATTGTGGATGTTGGAGTACGTAGTTAAAAACGAGATCTTTACTCTGCGGCGTATTCCATTCTGGCTGTAAGTACTTTACTGTTTGTGGAGAGACTAATCGAGCTTGTTCTTCTGCCCAATCTAAGTCTTGCTGGTTAGCTACCACTACTTTTAGTTCGCTAGCGCGATCGTAGATAGTAGGATGGGGTGGCTTGAACTGTTTGGGCGAAAACGTCACCCAGTCAAAATTACCGCTATAAGGATGGGCACCAGAAGTTTCTAGATGAACCTGCATTCCCAATTGTTTAATCGCTGTGGTAAGAGGAATGAGGTCGTGCATTAGGGGTTCCCCACCCGTAATAATTACAATTGCGGGATTAACTGCTTTAGTCGCTTCAGCTATCTCTTCAGTAGTTTTTAGAGGATGTTTCTTGGCACTCCAAGAATGTTTGGTATCGCACCAGGGACAATGAACGTCACAACCTCCCAAGCGAATAAAAAAGGCATTTACACCAGTCCAAGCACCTTCTCCCTGTACCGAATGAAAAGTTTCTACGATGGGATAGGTCGTAGTTTGGTTCATTTTACTTAGTTTCCATATCTGCAACCGATTTAGAAACATCTGCAGTTAAAATTTCGTGTCCCGTGGCGGTAACCAGAAGATCGTCTTCGATACGTACCCCAATTCCCTTCCAGCGATCGCCGATTTCTGGCTGTCCTTCGGCTGGTGTGATGTGAGGGGAAATATAAATTCCTGGTTCTACAGTCAAGATATGTCCTGGCTGCAAACTCTGCCAAGTCACTTCACTGTGCTTATAAGTTCCCACATCGTGAACGTCTAGACCCAGCCAGTGTCCTGTACGGTGCATATAAAATGGCTTATATTTTTCTTCTTTAATAATCTCTTCTAAATCACCTTTGAGTAACCCCAAATCTAATAATCCCTGTACGATAACGCAGACAGCCATATCGTGAAACTCATTGTAAGGTTTACCTGGCTGAACTTCGGCGATCGCTTTTAACTGTGCTTCCAAGACAATTTCATAAATTGCCTTTTGTTCGGGGGTAAACTTACCGCTAACGGGAAAAGTACGGGTAATATCGCCATTGTAATAACCATAGGAACAACCAGCATCGATCAATACTAAGTCATTCTCTTCAACACGGCGGTCATTCTCAATATAGTGGAGAATGCAGGCATTGGCACCAGAGGCGACGATTGAGGGATAAGCAATGCCAATTCCGCCTTCTTTACGAAAAATATGCTCAATTTCTGCCTGTATTTGATATTCATAAACTCCAGGTCGAGCAAATTCTCTAGCATGGTTGTGCGCCATTGCTGAGATTCTGGTAGCTTCACGCATCATGGCTATTTCCGTCGGACTTTTAACCAGGCGCATCGGAAAAATTAGCTGTCTGCTATCTTCTAAAGCCAGTGGTGCTTTGCCGTATTTCTGATATCTGATTAAGGTTCTTTGCCAATGAGAGAGAACTACATCGTTAAAGGCGCGATCGCTGCCGAGATGATAGTAAATGCGATCGGCATTAATTAAATATTGAGGTAACTTTTCATTTAATTCGTTAATCGGGTAAGCTTCATCTGCGCCATAGATCTCTTTAGCGGCTTCTACTCCGCAGCGATACCCCGTCCAGGTTTCCTTTTCGGGATCTTTAGGTTGTACGAACAAAATATACTGATGTTCTTGATGGTGGGGTGCGAATACTGCGACAGCTTCAGGTTCGTTAAATCCAGTCAAGTAATAAAAGCTACTATCCTGACGATAGGTATATTCAACATCATTGTGCATGACTGCCCTTGGCGCACTACGGAAAATCGCCGTACCGCTACCAATTTTCTCCATAATTCGTTCCCGTCTTTGACGGTATTCGCTATGTTCGATCCCCATTTATCGTCTGCTTCTCTAAATTTTTCTTATTTATCTATTATGCAAGAGAATTAAAATTGAGTGAATTGCCAACCCAAAAATCAGCGATCGAGCTAATTATTAGATCGCTTTAGACCATTGGTTGTTTGGGTTGCGAAATTTTGTCGGATATTAGATTAGGGAGCTTGCAGCACAGTAACATCAACTAAAGGAGTAGCTGAAAAATTTTGTTGGTTTAGCTGATTTTGGATCGCCTCAGTCAAGCGATTTTTAATTTCAGTATCCGAAATAGTCACATTATCGGCGCGCTGAACGTAGATCGAAGAAAGCAAAGTATTTTGGTCTTCAATATCGGCTCTAGTGAAACTGACGCTAGATTGTACTAATTTAGCCAAATCACTATTGCGAACTACTTTTTGAACTTCAGCATTGGCTCGCTGTTCTAAACTAGAGCGTCGGAGATTGGGAGAGAAAGAAAACTGCAGAATTAATAAAGCAATTAATATAGCAGAAATAATACTCAAAGTTACCGGAAATACCCATTTGCTGCCCCGTTTATAACGCGCTCCCCTTACCGACAGACCATAAAGGCGAAAGACAATCGCTGCAGCTAGATTAATACCTACTAATTGCAACACCAGTAAAAATAGACTATTAACTGCCATTTCCCATCTACCGAGTGCGACTGCCATGCCTAGAGTACCTGCAGGAGGTGCCAAAGCAGCCGCCACCAGCATTCCAACCGCAGCTCCCGAAACCAAGCTACTGCGATCTGCCTGTACGAGATTCAAAGCACCAGCAGCACCCCCCGCTAAAGGCAGCAAGACTGCTACGGTAGAGACTTTGCTGCTTTCTACCATCGAATTAGTAGCTAGTTCTTGACCGAGCACTAAACTCAACACCGTCGTAACGACAACGGTTACGGAAATCGCCGCCACATAACGCACCAGGCTTTGTCTCAGTAGCATACCATCTCCTCTGGCTGTAGCGATCGCTGTATTCATTGCCGGTCCCGCAAAAGGTGCAATCAACATTGCTGCGACCAAAAGGAAACTACTGTTAGTAAACAAACCGATCCAGACGACAACGCCTCCAACCACGGCATATGCTAAAAAACCCTTCCAAGAGCCAACGCTCTGCAAACCTGCCAAAAAGACTTCTAGCGGACTTTTGGATTGAACGTCGATGACTTGTTGGGGCACTTGAGCAACCGGGGGTTGTAAAGGCATTACGCCTCTGGGAATTAGAGTAACGTGTAACTCGGGAAAATCTTCTAATTCTCCTAAAAATTCCTCAATTCGGGAGTTGGGAAGATAAGCAATTATCAAATCGATCGTGCCGCGATCGCTAATTGCCGCTAATTGACTTAAATTTGCTCCCTGATATCGCTTGGCTAAATCGAGAACTGCCTGTCCCTGTCCCGACTTTACTTCAATTAAAAGTTGGCGCATTTGTTGTTGGTTTCAATTTTCATTTACCAGTGCTAATCCAATTTCTTTTGCTTATATCATTATCTTTTCAGGAAATATTCAGTGTTTCAATGCAGACTCAATAATAGGTTGCCAAACAAAATTATCGAGCTCGGACGGGCAAATAGTCTATCTCAAAGCGGCAATCTATTATATCTATCATTTAATTAGGAGTTGAATCAATGCCACGTTTATCTTTAGGAATCATTTTAGCTTTGGCAGTTAGCACGACTGCTACTGGAGCGATCGCTTCTACCCAATACCAATCTTCTACTACTAATGTCAGCTCGGATATTTTAATCTCCGAAAAACAATCTGCCCCTAGCGGTCAATTTGTAGCAGTAGAACATCCCACCCAGGGACAGGTGAGTATTATCGAAGAGGATGGCAACCGCTATTTAGAATTAAGTTCCGATTTCCAAACCGATGAAGGACCCGATCTCAAAGTCATTTTACACGATGCCGATACGGTCGATCTTAAAGTAGAGGAAGGAAGTTATGTCAGTTTGGGTGCTTTATCTAGTTTTTCTGGTGCTCAACGTTATCTAATTCCCGAAGATGTCGATCTCAACCAGTATCAATCCGTAGCTATCTGGTGCGAACAGTTTAATGCTACCTTTGGATATGCACCTTTGGCAGTGTCCACCGAAAATTAGTCGGCAACTAAGAATTCAAGCATTTATGGGGCAGAGTAGACCAGTCGAGCTCTAGCCCCCTATTTTTACTTTGTGTCGACCATAATCTACTAAGCTGAAAGAGTGTCTTGAGGTTTTTTACCAGAGCTACAGTTTCATATATCCCACAACTATTAATTAAGTTGTAACAAAACTGTTTTTGTTACGATTGCATTTAACAGACAACTAAATTAAATAGATTTAAATAAATCGCGATCGCTAAAAACTCATGACTGCAAATAAAACTAAATCTAGAACAATGCAGCCAAAAATAGCTACTGTTCTCTCGATCGGAATTATTTTCCTTGCAGCAGCGGTAGTTGTGCTGTGGGCGGCTGGATTGGGTTTGGTTGACGAGCTTTTTACTTATTTAAATTTGCTCCAAGAACAGCCGCCTATGTGGGTGGAAGCTCCGATGGTGATGGGTGAATTCTTGCTCGCTCCGGCAGTTATTTTGTTAATAGTCGTTCTAGCGATCGTCAAAATTTCCAGAGAACCTCGTGATTGGTCGAGAGTTTTATTAGTCTCGATTTTATTATGTTTGACTTTACGTTATTTACTGTGGCGCTCGCTGTCTACTCTCAATCTCAGTAACCCTTTAGATGGCGTTTTTAGCATTACCTTATTCGCTTTAGAAATGCTGACGTTGTTTAGTAGTAGCCTACAGCTATTTCTGATGCTGAGATTTCGCAACCGTCAGCCCGAAGCAGATCGTCTCTCACTTCAGGTTAAAAATGGTACGTTTAATCCTACCGTCGATATTTTAATTCCTACCTATGACGAGCCGGAATTTATCTTGCGACGTACTGTTATTGGCTGTCAAGCTATAGACTATCTGCGCAAAACGATTTACTTATTAGACGACACTAAAAGACCTCAAATTGCTCAGCTAGCCAAAGAACTGGGCTGCAAATATCTGACTCGTCCGAATAACGATCATGCTAAAGCAGGAAATCTCAATCACGCAATTTCTCGAACTAAAGGGGAGTTTATCGTGGTTTTTGATGCAGATTTCGTCCCGACTCGCAATTTTTTACAGCGTACTTTGGGCTTTTTTCAAGACGAAAATTTAGCTCTAGTGCAAACTCCTCAAAGTTTTTACAACACCGATCCCATAGCTCGAAATTTGGGTTTGGAGGAGGTATTAACTCCAGAAGAAGAAGTATTCTATCGCCAACTACAGCCAATAAAAGATGGTGCGGGTAGTGTAGTGTGTTCGGGAACTTCTTTTGTGGTACGGCGTAAGGCTTTAGAGTCTATCGGTGGTTTTGTTACCGACTCACTCAGTGAAGATTACTTTACGGGGATCGGATTATCGGCTAAAGGCTATAGTTTGGCTTATTTGGATGAAAAATTGAGTGCTGGTTTGGCGGCAGAAAATATCGCCGCCCATGCCTTGCAGCGGCTACGTTGGGCGAGAGGAACTCTGCAGGCATTTTTTATTAAGTCTAATCCTCTAACTATACCTGGTTTGAATCCCTTGCAAAGACTAGCTCATTTTGAAGGCTTGCTGCACTGGTTTACCAGTATTGCCACCGTATTTTTTCTGTTAATGCCCTTAGCCTATGCGTTTTTAAATGTAATTCCAATTAGAGCTACAACAGATGAGTTTTTATATTTCTTTTTACCCTATTATTTAACTCAATTAACGGTTTTTTCCTGGTTGAATTATCGCTCGCGCTCGGCAATATTATCAGGAATATATGGTTTGGTGTTGGCTTTTCCCTTAGCTGTAACCGTAATCAAGGTAATGCTCAACCCTTTTTCCAAAGAGTTTAAAGTTACTCCCAAAGGAACGAAAAGCAATCGCTTTTCGTTTAACTGGAATTTGGCTCTTCCGTTATTAGTGCTATTTGTTTTTAATGCTTTAAGCTTTTGGTCGAATTTATCTGCTGCTGCGATCGCGGCATTGCATAATCCTCAAGGATTAGCAGAACATTTGCGCGGTTTAAATCTGGGCTGGATTTGGAGTTTTTATAATCTGATTACTATCGGTGCGGCTTTGTTGATTTTGTTAGACGTGCCCAAACCCGATTTACACGAGTGGTTTAAGCTGAGAAGAACGGTAAAAATAGACGTAGTATCTCCAATGGGGAAACAACAATACTGGGGAGTAACTACCTTGATTTCAGAAGTAGGAGCAGATATTTCCCTAACTCAGTCTGGGCTTCCCCAACTCAATCGAGGAGAAACTTTACTCGCAACTATATCTATCTTAGAAGAGAATATTGTCTTACCAGGAGCAATTACTTCAGTCGATAAAGGTCGAGACTTTTTAAATATTAAGGTCGTCTTCGATCGCTTGACCCTCGAAAACGAAAGAAAACTGATCGCTCTTTTGTTTTGTCGTCCCGGTCAATGGAAGAGACGGAATACACCCGGAGAGTTACAATCTATCTGGTTAGTAATTAGAATTTTGCTGCGTCCTAAAGTTTTATTTAACCGTAACCTAGAAATAAATGGGATTCATGTTTCTCAAACCTAGCTAGACTGAAAACTAATACTGGGGATCGCCGTTAGAGTTTAACTGAGATCTCCTGGCAACCAAAAATTAGCATCACCCAGTATCAAGGGGATTGCTACTATGCCGAGCTTTAAAATCCAAGGGGCACAAAACAGAGTAATTAAGGTGAATGCGAGAGCGGTAACGCGCATCCCTGCCTTAAATACATCATCTTCAATAATCGAACTAATATATATAGCGATCACTGCAACCAATAAACTCACTAAAGAAACTGCAAGCATTGTACTTTCCTCTCAATATTTATTTATTTATAGTTATGTTCTTTTTCCCCCAATTATGCTTACCTTCGGTTCGATCTAACTTGCTTCTGCCCCAAAGTCTTTAAGGGTTGAACGCTAACAATAAGATTAATAATTATTTAGTTTAACATTAAGATATTATAACTTTTTGGGGATTTGTCAACCCCTGTCTTGGGTTCTCAGGTTATAATTTAATGCTATTTTAATCTTAAGTTTAGTCGTCAAGTTAGCTGATTTGAGAGCGACGAAGGATTATTCATTTTCAAAATTGACTGCCAAGTAATGGTTAGGGGTGACAAAACAATCGAAAGTACATAGAAGAACTAAACTAATAAAAGGCGATCGCCGATGAAGCTGGTAACATCTTCTTGTGTGATGAGATTAGTTTGGTTATTTTACCTCATTACTCAAGCAAATTTTCATCTTGCATTCAATTATTGACTTGCATTCAATTATTGAAATGGGCGAGCAGTACGAGCAGTAAATTTTTGGAGAATGAGAATTAGATTCTAGTAAGTTTGCGATTATTGCAGCACCATACCATATCGTCATAGTTACAATCAGATGATTGTCTAGCAAAAAAGATTATGGTATGGATTATTTGTTGGAGCTAATCGAAAAAGATGGAGACCTATTAAATATTTAAATATTGTAGTGTAGTAGGTAGGACTCGGTAGGCGACGAAAGCCAGATCGATCTCTCTTGACCTTTAATGTCATCGCAATTTAGCAATTTATTTGATTGATTGACAAGACACTGATTACTCCGTCCTAAAATGGTGGAGTAATCTCTGAGAGTTGGTTGATTTTGGATCTACAGCTATTAATAGCCAGTTCGGCATAATTGTAATTGGTTGTCATACTGCTTCTCTCAAGTCAATTGCTTTTTTTCTGAGCAGCTTTAATGCCTTGTTTTTAATCTGCCGTACTCTTTCTCTACTGATACCGCACTGATTGCCAATCTGCTCGTAGGTCATGGGTTTTCCATCGCTAAGTCCAAAGCGTAAAGCAATTACATCTCTTTGTTTGGGAGACAAGCTGTCTAATAGGTTTTCAACTCTATCTCTTAATTCACTCTCTGCAAGTATATCGGTTGGTAAAGGTGAATCAGAAGATAATAGCTGTTCTAACTCGGTTTTTTGATCGTCAATGACAATATTAAGACTTCTAGATTTGGTTCTCTTAGCTGCTTGATGAATACTTCTTAACTTTTTGATGTCTAATTCGAGACGGTCGGCTAGTTCTCGTTCTGTAGGCTGTCTACCTAGCTCTTGGGATAGTTGACGAGTAGCTTTTTTGATCTTGTTTAAATCTTGCGTAATATGTATCGGCAACCTTATAGTACGAGCCTGATTGGCGATCGCTCTAGTCATTGCCTGGCGCACCCACCAGTAAGCATAGGTTGAGAATTTATATCCTTTGGTGGGATCGAATTTCTCAATAGCTCTAATCAGACCAAAACTTCCTTCTTGAATCAAATCTAGAAAAGATAAACCACGATTTTGGTACTTTTTAGCAATAGAAACTACCAGGCGCAAATTTGCCTTAGCCATCTTTTGCTTTGCTCTTTGTCCCCGTCTGACTATTTTTTGTTCTTCAGGGGTCAGTTCTTCTTTTTCGAGTAGGGGCAACATTGCCTGTACTTGATTGGCAAGTTTGACTTCTTGAGCTCCATCCAATAGGGGAGTTCTACCTATTTCTTTTAAGTATGCTTCTATGTTACTTTTCATTAATAATCCGTCTAACTTTGTACCGTTGTTGCTAACTGAATTTTTACTGACCTAATTACTTAAATTAGATACGAGCGATCGTTCTTCTAACTAGGTTTGAGTGATTGTCTGATTTTTAGTTAAGCTATTTTCGACCGAGGTTTTGACTAGAAAAACCTCATGAGGTAAGTTTACTTTTACGTAGTTACTACTGAGTGTATTGCTAATTTTGGCGAAATAATAAAGTTAAAATTTTTGTTTTGATTAATACAACAATATAAATATAGTCATTGGTTATAAAGTTAGTTTTTCTTAGACTAATATTTGAGTTATTTATAGCTTAATTGCATGATTTTTTAATACGATTATTTCCAGAGGTAAATAGTAATAAATAAACTTTTAGTAACTCAAGAAAACTAGATAGTGTCTAGACCAAAAATTATAGCGATTGCGCCTTGAATATCGAGCATAAATTGCCTGACTCAAACATCCGTGAACAATGTTTTGTAGTTATTTGCTAGTTACTATATTAGTTTTTTGTGGATACATAATTCATCGCTCTATAGATAGAAGATAGTTGTTCGATCGCAAAATCAACTATTTAAGAGCGACGAATCCTTTAGTAATCTAAAAATTTCTCTGCTTGCACTCAGAGTTACTATGACACTATCCGAACTCACTATCGGCAAGACATTTAGTTTTTTGTGATTTATGTATAAGTTTTTAAGTTACATCGTCAAGCAGCTAAAGTCTGAGTGCGATAAATAAGCTTCAAGATAGATGTAGTCGCCCCTATCGACTGAAGTAATCTACTAGAGAAGGGGAAAAATTCTTATAGAGCAATATTTGTTGCACTACCAAAGTTCAGTTCAAAAATCTCAATTACATTATATTATGGAAAAATTAGCTAGATTTGGTTACGTTGCCAAAGGTGTAGTTTATCTGTTGATTGGTATTTTGGCAGTTTTAGCTGCATTTAGTGTTGGTGGCGGCAAGACAACAGGAACTTCGGGAGCTTTGCGCACCGTTGCAGCTCAGCCTTTCGGTACGGTTTTATTATTACTAATTGGAATTGGGCTATTCGGTTATGTAATTTGGCGTTTGATTCAGGCAATTAAAGATCCCGAACACAAAGGAAATGATGCCCAAGGTATTGCACGTCGTTTGGGTTTTGCAGTTAGCGGACTGGCATATGCCGGTTTGGCTGTAAACGCAATTTTACTTGCCGTAGGCACTGGAGGAGGAGGCGGCGGTAATTCTAAGCAAGATTGGACGGCAAGACTATTACAGCAGCCTTTAGGACAATGGTTGGTTGGAGTGGTAGGTGCTCTTTTTATCGGTATGGGAATTTACCGAATTTACCAAGCTTACAAAACTAAGTTTCGCAAAAAGCTGAATTTAGCCGAATTAGATGCTCAAAAACAAGATTTGCTGGTGCAAGTCAGTCGTTTCGGTGTTGCTGCGAGGGGCGTAATTTTTATTATCTTAGGCTTTTTCTTTATTCAAGCGGCTCGGCAATCAGATGCTAGCGAAGTCAAAGGGTTGGACGGAGTATTATTAACTGTTGCCCAACAGCCTTTTGGTAAAATTCTCTTAGTTATTGTTGCTTTAGGATTAGTCGCTTACGGAATTTATCTATTCGTTCAGGCAAAATATCGTCGGATTAATATTAATAATTAGTTCGTAAAGAGTTTTCTCCGAATCGAAACGGGGGATTTTACTCAGAGATTACTGCTAAATGGATAATCGCATCACCTTGATTGACTAAAGGATTTTGAGTGTAGCCAATGACGATACCATTGACGCTAGCGCGAACTATAACTTTTTCTTCGCCAAAAGCATTGGTAATAAATCCCAATTTTTGTTTTTTCCGTACTTTTTCTCCCAATTCTACTTCTAAATAAAAAATGCCCGCTCGTGATGCCCTTACCCATTTACTCTGACGAGTTTCAATCGAGGCAGACACTGGCAGAATAGTGTCGAACTGATACATCGACAAACAATCCATGACGCGCATGATTCCGGCTACGCCAACTTCTATTGCTTGGCGGTCAAAACGTAAAGCTTCTCCTGCTTCGTAGAGTAAAACGGGAATTCCCTGCTTGGTAGCTGCTTGACGCAGGGAACCGTCTCGGGTCGTGGCATGCATAATTATTGGTGCGCCAAAAGCTTTAGCACAGCGATAAGTAGCCTCATCTTCTAGGTTGGCGCGAATTTGGGGTAAATTAATTCGATGTACTGCCGCCGTATGGAGATCGATACCGTGAGTACTACGGTTAACTACTTCTCGCATAAACAAATTTGCCAACCGAGAAGCCAAAGAACCAGTTTCCGAACCGGGAAAAGAGCGGTTTAAATCTCTTCTATCGGGAAGATAGCGCGATTGTTCGATGAAACCAAAGACATTGACGATAGAAACAGCAATAATCGTACCCCGTAATTTAGCAGGTTCTATCCTTGCCAATACCTCACTAATGATTCTCACGCCATTGAGTTCATCGCCATGAATTGCCGCGCTCAACCAAAGTTTAGGTCCTGGCTCGCTGCCATTGATGACCGTTACTGGAAGAGACAATAGAGTCTGAGTAGATAAACGACTTACAGGGATATCTAAGCGTCGTAACTCTCCTGGAGGAATAATTTCTTTGGCTATTTCAATATTGTTGGCTTCCAAACCTCAATCCCTGACTCAGACTAATATTTAATGCGATCGCGTGTTTTATTAGGTGCGGCATTAATGGCGACATATTCAATGATTTTGCCTGCTACGTCTACTTCAGTTGCTTTTTCAATTCCTTCCAGCCCGGGAGAAGAATTAACTTCCATAATCACGGGACCGTGATTGGAACGAAGTAAATCTACTCCTGCAACTCTCAATCCCATTGCCTTAGCCGCTCGAACCGCCGTACTTCTTTCTTCTGGAGTTAGCTTAACTCTTTCAGCCAAACCACCACGATGGAGATTGGAGCGAAATTCCCCTTCTGCTCCCTGACGCTTCATTGCCGCTACTACTTTACCGCCAATAACAAAACAGCGGATGTCGGCTCCTTTGGCTTCTTTGATAAATTCTTGTACGAGGATATTGGCATCCAAACCGCGAAAGGCTTCAATTACGGATTTAGCTGCTTGTTGGGTTTCTGCCAATACCACTCCAATTCCCTGAGTTCCTTCTAATAGTTTGATTACTAAAGGCGCACCCCCCACAGTTTCGATCAAGCCATCAATATCTTGGGTGGCATGGGCAAAACCCGTAACGGGAAGTCCCAATCCCTCTCGTGCCAAAATCTGCAGACAGCGTAACTTATCGCGAGAACGAGAAATTGCCTGAGATTCATTAGTAGTAAATACTCCCATAACCTCAAACTGTCGGACTACTGCCGTACCATAGAAGGTTTTAGAAGCACCAATGCGCGGAATAATCGCATCAAAATTTTCTAAAGGTTTGCCGCTATACACTACCGTCGGTCGCTGGGAAGTAATGTTCATATAGCAACGTAGGTAATCTATTACTCTCATTTGGTGTCCCTGTTTCTCACCTGCTTCTTTCAAACGTTTAGTGGAATAGAGAGAGGAGTTTTGGGACAAGATAGCTATTTTCATTATTTAGTTTCCGATTGCTCTGATAACTATTATCGTTCTTTAAGTCGTCGGCTTTGAATAAATGACTTGCCTGGGTCTACCAAAAAATGATGGCGCAATGCCTGTCTTCCTAGCAACATCCTAAACCCCATAACGTCGCGATTAGTCAGAGTAAGCTCGATTTGCCAAGTTTGTCGTCCCAGCTCGATCGTCGTCAGAATTACGGGTCTGAGTTGAGCTACACCGCCGGAATTACGAACTTCTCTGTATTCTAGTAGTTCGGCTTCTGTAGTTATAGTCGTTTTACTGTTGCGTTGGAGGGGATGGACTTGAAACCGGATTATCTTTTTGTCGTCGCGCTGCAGCTTTTCAATATGAAAGGCATGTAAAGCTGACGATCGCGCTCCCGTATCAATTTTGGCTTTAATTTTATCGATTCCCAATTCTGGCAAAGCAATGATTTCTCGCCAGCCTATCACCGCTGGTTGCTCGATGTTTTTAAAACTTTGTTGGCGATCTAGATTCACGAAAATTTTAAACTATCGCTCGATATGAAATACCTTAAGTATTATGGCTTACTTGTTTGAGTTGAGCCACATTATTTATTTTTGTCTTAGCGATCGTTCTCAGTGAAATGAGTTTCAATTGAGCGAGGATGTAGTAAATACCAACTGAAAATTTTTTTGGGTTTTCAAAATTCTGGTTGCTCGATTGCTGTCGATTTCCGTCGCGAGGAATAAGTTTTAATTTTGTCTAGGATGAAGATAGCCTATATTTTAACTTTTACTTCAATTGCCGAGCTATTTAAAATGAAATTACCTCCAAAACTCAATAAATCTCCTCTTTGGCAAAAACTTACCTGGGTAATCGATCCCGTCAAATACTTAGAAACCGCTGCCGGTCAATACCCAGATCTGTATATGGCTGACGCGATCGGTTTTGGTGGCAAATTCTTACTTGTCAACCATCCCCAAGCAATTCAAGAGATCCTAGCGAGCAATCGTCAAACGCTATTTGCTTCTTCTCGGGATAATAATTTATTAAGACCACTCTTAGGCGATAATTCGGTAATCTTACTCGAAGGGGATCCCCATCGGAAACGACGTAAGTTGCTATTACCTCCCTTTCATGGTGAAAGGATGGAAACCTATGGTCGCTCTATTAGGGAATTGACCGTTAGAGTTTTTGGCAGTTTGACTTCTGGTGAAATCTTTACTGCCAGAAATTTAACTCAAGCTATTTCTCTGCAAACTATTTTACAGATCGTCTACGGTATGTCCGGCAGCGATCGCGCTAGAAAGTTAAGCCGCTTAATTTCAGAAATGGCAGATGTTTTTCGTTCTCCTCTGACTTCGGGATTACTTTTCTTACCCTGGTTGCAACGAGACTGGGGACCTTGGAGTCCTTGGGGCTATTTCGTACGCTTGCAGGCGGCAGTAGACGAAGTTATTTATGCTGAAATTGCTCATAGAAGAGAGCAAAATCACTTTCAAGGCGAAGATATTCTCTCGATGTTAATGTCGGCTCGCGATGAAGCAGGAGAACCGATGAGCGATGGTGAACTAAGGGATGAATTAATGAGTTTGATGTTTGCCGGACATGAAACTACAGCTACGGCGATTGCCTGGGCACTGTACTGGGTTCACCATTTACCAGAAGTTAAAGCCAAGTTGCTCGAAGAGATCGACAGTTTGGGAGATTCTCCCGAGCCAATAGCGATCGCCAAACTACCCTATCTGGATGCAGTGTGTAAAGAAACCCTGCGAATTTATCCGGTGGCAATGCTAACTTTCCCCAGGGTAGTACAACAACCGATGCAGTTACTAGACTACGATCTAGAACCGGGAACGGTAATAATGGGCAATATTTTCTCCGTACATCAACGGGAAGATATTTACCCCCAAGCTAAGCAATTTAGACCAGAACGCTTTTTAGAACGACAATTTGCTCCTGGTGAATTCGTTCCTTTTGGTGGTGGAGCGCGTCGCTGTATCGGTGAAGCCCTGGCTCAATTCGAACTAAAATTAGTCTTGGCTACCGTAGTCTCTCAGTATCAGCTAGCTTTAGCGAGCAACCGTCCAGAAAAACCCCAGCGTCGTGGCGTGACTCTCGCTCCTGCTGGTGGCGTAAAAATGCAGTTTCAGGGAGTGAGGACTTCTCAGCGCACTGACAAATCGATTGAGAGAGCTAAAACGCCGCTCAATTGAGGTTTTGGTTTGCCAACAGGGGTAAGAGTAAAGTGACAAAATAATAAACCAAAGGGGCAGTAAAAACGTAGCTATCGGTACGATCTAGGATGCCCCCATGTCCTGGGATTAACTGTCCCGAATCTTTAACCCCTGCATCTCGTTTCATCATTGACTCGGTTAAATCTCCTAAGAGACTGGTAACCCCAATTAGAGTTCCTAACAGCAAGCCACTAAACTGCCAGGCAGGTAGACAGAAATACCACGAGCCTAACTCGGCGACTAGTAAACTACCTATCACGCCAAACAGTGCGCCTTCTACGGTTTTCTTCGGGCTAATACTCGATAATTGAGTTCGACCAAAGGCTTTTCCCATGGTGTAGGCACCGATGTCTGCCGCCCAAATGCATGCCATAACCAAAAAAGTTATCGTTAAAGCTACGGGAAACTGACTGGGATTTGCCCAAGAATCCGGCCAGTAACCTTTTAGAGGCAAGTTACTCAAGCTGGCACTGTCGGGCAAGCTGACTCGCAAACGTACCCAGTAAGTGGGCAGATAGCCGCCGTAAAATAAACCCAAAATCGAGCTGGCAATATCGGCAATAGTTGCCATTTTTGGCTGAAATAACAGATAAAAACAGATTACAGTTCCCCCCAAACAAAAGGCTGCATCGGTAATGCCTGGGGTAATAGTTGCACTGACGAGTAAAATCTGAGAGACGACCAAAGTTGTTTTGGCTGCGGGTTCGATTCCTTTGGCACGAACTAGCCGAAAATACTCTAGCTGTCCCAGAAAGATGACAAGACCAATTCCAATAGTAAAATACCAGCCGCCGAGAATAATCATTCCCGAAGCTAGAGCGATCGCGACTAAGGCACTAACAATACGAGAAAATGACATAAATTGTGACTCATTCCAGATAAAAACAAGAAAATAAGAACTTAGGTTAAAGTAGCTTGAGAACGGGTTAATAAATTAAGTTTATCGAGTAAAGCTACAGTTTTAAGGTCTAACAGGGATTGAACACCATTATTTAAAGTTATTTTGCCCCATTTACTACAATTTTTCACCACTAAGAATAAACATCGGGTTAACGGCGGCAAAAGTCTGATGAATACCTCGTGTTTCTAAACGATTGACGGCTGATTGAACCACCTCAATATTACGTGCCTGCAATTCTGCTAAACCCTCGGAAATAACGTATAAATTTTCTAAATTATGGGCAGTAGCAACGATTCTTCCCTCTGATTTTAGATATTTCCAGACTTGTTTGAGTATATCTTTTATTGGCTTACCTCCTTCTAAACAAACCAAATCTGGTTTGGGCTGCAACTCCTGTAAGCATTCAGGTGCACTGCCTTGGATAACCCGAACGTTCTTGACTCCAAAGCGATCGCAATTACGTTCGATCAAGCCGACAACTTCTTCATCTCGTTCGACGGCAATAATTTTGCCTTGAGGACACAGTAAGCCAATTTCTACGGGAATCGTACCAGTTCCCGCACCAATATCCCATAATACCGAATCGGGCTTCATTCTCAGTGAAGAGATCAGCAAGATACGAACTTCTCTTTTGCTGAGAGGAATACCGGGAAGACGGTCGAATAGTTTATCGGGAATACCAGGAGTTTTATAAGGCCAAAGCATGATTGTCGCTCGATGAACAGTTATTGCTAAGCAGATAGCAACCAAACTAAACTAATTTGGTCGAATTATTTAATTACTCGTATCGTGGTTAAGGTAGGATCGCTCAAACCCGTAACCATGCCTCCTAAGCTCATAACTCGTTGTAAGTAATCTATAATATTAATGGTAATTCTTTCTCCTGGCATCAGTAAGGGAATTCCTGGAGGATAGGGGCAAATCAGTTCGGCACAGAGACGATCGCCTGCTCGTTCTATGGGTATAGTTTCAGTAGGGGCAAAGAAGGCTTGTCTGGGGGAAAGGTCAGGATCGCTAGTGGGTAGTGGATAATCGCTAGTGGGTAGTGGATAATCGCTAGTGGGTAGTGGATAATCGCTAGTGGGTACTGAAGTTTGAGAGAGAGTTTGACAACCAGCAATCAGTTTGTCGATGTCATCTTTGGTATTGCCTGGGGAAATAATAAAGGTAAGATGATGGATTAAAGGTAGTTCGCAGGTGACACCTAGCTGTTGGTGCAGAATTTCGTCAGCAGTAAATCCACTCATACCTAGTTGTGAAACTTTAATTGTCAGTCTAGTGCGATCGCAATCGGTAATACCTGGTTGAATAGTTGGTTGAAATACTGAAATACCTGGAATTTCCTCTAAGTGACTGCGAGCTGTAGCAGCTAATTTTAGAGTCCGACTCATTAACTCTCTTCCTTGAGTCGCCATCTGCTGTCTGGCTGCATCGAGAGAAGCCAGCAAAATATAGTTCGGACTGGTAGATTGTACTAGCTGTAAAGCTTGACTAATTCTTTGTGGCTCGACTCGCTTGCCCCGAATGTGAAGCATCGAAGCCTGAGTCATCGCACTGAGAACTTTGTGAGTAGATTGTACGGTCAAATCTGCACCAACACTTAAGGCAGAAGGGGGGAAGTCTGGATGAAAGGCAAAGTGTGCCCCGTGTGCTTCATCTACTAACAAAGGTATATTATGTCGAGCGGTAATTTTGGCGATCGCTTCGAGATCGCCGCAAACCCCTTGATAGGTTGGATAGAGCATCATTACAGCTTTGCTATCGGGATGCCGCTCTAAGGCTCGCTCCACTGCTTCTGGAGTAATACCATAGGCTAGCCCTTGTTTGGGGTCATATTCGGGATTGATAAAGATGGGTACTGCACCAGAAAGGATCGAACCGGCGATCGCTGAAGTGTGAATGTTCCTGGGCAAAATTATCTTATCATCCACACCACACGTTGCCATAATCGCGGCGATAATGCCACAGGTCGAACCATTGACTAAAAACCAAGTTTTTTCCGCTCCAAAGGTTTCGGCTGCTAATTGCTGTGCTTCTTCGATTACACCCTGGGGTGCAAATAAATTATCTAGCTCTGGTAATTCCGGTAAATCTGCGGCAAAAACAGATTTATCCAATAGCTCGGCAAGTTCTAAACTTATTCCCTTTCCTCTTTTATGTCCGGGTGCATAGAAAGGGGCATGGGACATTTTTGAAATTTGAAATAAAGCATTAATTATTGGAGTTTTTGAGCGAAAATTTGCTGAAAACAAAGACATATTTTTAAAGTAATTATTAACTAATCGGCACGAAGTATAGATTTAGGAATGAAATTTTTTTTGGGGTTTTGTTACTGTTTGACTTCAGCTTTATACAATTGCGGTTTTGATTAAAGATTGAGTGAAAACTGAGTTTTACTCTCGTGGCTTACGTAGTATTTCTGATATCTTCTTATAAGTAGTTTTCCTGAAATTTATTATTTTGTATATAAAGCTCCCGTTTAAATCATTCGCTATCAAGTAAAAAATATATGAACCTAATAAATAAATCTCAAATGTCAACCACAAATCAGAATAAAGATCGAAAAAAAATTTTACTCGTAGATGATGATTTGGCACTTCAGAATTTAATTTATCGTTTTTTAATTTATCATAATTACGTGATAGAAACAGCTTCAAATGCCAAAACTGCGAGACAGCTATTTAGAGAAATGCATCCTAATCTGGTGATTTTAGATATTAATTTACCTGACGATACGGGTTTAAATCTATGCCAAGAAATGCACCAAAACAATACTGCAGTCGTCATGTTAACTTCAATGGAAGATAGTAGCTACATTTTAGAAGCATTTGAAAAAGGAGCAGCTGATTATATTACCAAACCCTTTAACTTAGAAATTCTTAAAGCCAGAATAGAAGCCGTAATGAGAAGAAATCATGTTTCAAACGTTAGTGTGAATAATGAAAATAATATAGTTTACGATCGCTTAAAAATCGATCTCAGTCGGCGACTGGTAATTGTGGGTGACAGAAAGATCTCCCTGACCACCTTAGAATTCGAACTTCTATATTTTTTAGCTCGTCATCCCAATCGAGTTTGGGATCGAGCGGAATTGATCTCTGCTATTTGGAATAAAAATGATTATGACGGAGACGATCGCAAAGTAGATATTCACATCGGTCGCATTCGCAAAAAAATCGACGATCTCGATGCTAAATTGATTAAAACTATTTGGGGTAGGGGCTATATGTTTGAAATTCCGAATTCAGATACACTAGAATTAGCAGATTGAACTAGTTAATTATCTGAACTACTAAACTACTTATGTTAAGAGCTGGAATTGTAGGATTGCCAAATGTCGGCAAATCTACTTTGTTTAATGCCTTGGTAGCCAATGCTAAGGCAGACGCTGCTAATTTTCCTTTTTGTACCATCGAACCCAATATTGGTGTAGTTTCCGTCCCTGACGAACGTTTGGAGGTTTTGGCAAAAATTTCTAGTTCGGAGAAAATCGTACCGACGAGAATCGAATTTCTCGATATTGCCGGTTTGGTAGCTGGTGCGAGTAAAGGAGAAGGATTGGGCAATCAATTCCTAGCTAATATTAGAGAGGTAGATGCGATCGTGCACGTCGTCCGTTGTTTTGATGACGATGATATCATTCACGTTGCAGGTTCGGTCGCTCCCGTACGCGATATTGAAGTTATTAACCTAGAATTGTCCCTGGCAGACTTAGCCCAAATTGAAAGACGAATCCAACGAGTCCGCAAACAGGCAAAGAAAGATGAAGCTGCTCGCAGCGAACTCCTAGTTTTAGAAAAGCTCGGTATCGCTCTAGATGAAGGAAAATCCGTCAGACAAGTAGAGCTTAACGAAGAAGAGGCAGCGATGATTGAGCCTTTGGGACTGTTAACTAACAAACCCGTAATTTATGCCACCAATGTCTCTGAGGATGACTTAGCAGTGGGGAATGATTGGGTAGAAGCAGTCACACGCTTTGCGGTTAGTGAAAATGCCAAAGTAGTTGTCGTTTCAGCCCAAGTAGAATCAGAATTAATCGAGCTATCTGAAGCTGAAAAACAGGATTATCTTGCCGCTTTAGGTGTAGAAGAAGGGGGACTTAAATCTTTAATTAAAGCTACCTACGAACTTTTAGGGCTACGCACTTATTTAACTACGGGAGAGAAAGAAACCCGTGCCTGGACTATCGTGGCAGGTATGAAAGCACCCCAAGCTGCCGGAATAATTCACTCCGATTTTGAAAAAAAATTTATTAAAGCCGAAACGATTAGCTTCCAAGATTTAGTAAATTCTGGTTCTAAAAGTTCTGCTAGAGAAAAAGGTTTGATTCGTTTTGAAGGCAAAGATTATGTGGTCGAAGAAGGGGATGTGATTGAGTTTCGGGCTGGAGGCTAAAACTAGTATCTAGTAGCTTCTTGGTAGTTTTCGTAAGTTTTCGACCGGCAAACTCAATCACAGTCAGATTTTTTAGAGCGATCGCCTTTAAGCAAAAATAGATTGAATCAAATTAGCTAAATCCAACCAATAAATCTCAGCGATCGCATCTATAGCTTTAACTTAACTATCAGGCATTACCGTCTTCTGTTGCTGAGGCGGTTGGGGCATTGGGAATTAAACCGGCAAAAACGTCGAGATCGGAGGCTACCTCTTTGTATTCTCCAATTGCCTGAGTGTAATTTTTGTTCTTAGCTGCCGCATCGATATCTTCCAGGTGATTGAAAATATCTTTAGCTAATGCCGTTGCCTTTTTCTCGTCCTCTGGTAGCAGAGAACCGGCTAGATAAGTCATATCGCGGCGGATTAAGCCCAAAGGACCGTGAATAAAACTAGAAACATCCGCCCAATTTTCTCGCTCGATCGCTGCTCCTAATTCGGGCATTCTCTGTCTGGCTACATCTATGGGAATGCGATAGGTGTTAATTTTTTCAATTTTCTCTGGAGTATAAGTAGGGGGTGCCGAAACCTGAGGTTCGCCGCAACTGACCAACATAGTTGCCACTAAGACTAATAACACAGACAAAATAGACCGAAAAATATTCATGTTTTTCCCAAAATATGTTTCTTTCTTAATTATTTATTTATAATTTTCTCAAGAAATTGGCTGTTTAAAAAACTTTACGGCGAAAAAAACCAACAATCGCCGCGGCGATTTCTTTAGACCAGTGTTCTTGGGGATAGTGTTTGGCTTCTGGAAGTTCGACGAGTCTAGCATCAGTAAGAGAATCAGCTAATTTTCCTACATCGGTTGTCTTAAGCCAGGGATCGGACATTCCCCAGATAATTAGGGTAGGTTGTTGCCACTGTTTCAAACCCGTTTCAATTGTCCCACTAGTTTTGGCTAACTCTAACTTCTGGATAGTGGTTTTGAGTGCCCTGCCAACGGCAGAAGTTTGTAAAAATGGCTTGCGGTGTACGGCTAGATCGGCATCGGCAATTACAAAACCGCTGCCTTTTTCTAAGGTGCGATCGACCATCAGCGGATCTTGCACCATCATGTCGCCGACGATGGGAAAACTCAGTTGTTTCATCGTCCAGGGGATTTTGACAGTAGAGTCGAGGGGAGTATTAAGGATAATCAGGCTTTCTATAGCTTCGGGATGTTGCAAAGCGTATTGCAAACCAACAGAACCTAAAAAACCCTGAACTACTAGATAAAATTTTTCTAGTTGGAGAGCGTCAATGAACTCGGTTAGGGCAGTTAAAAAAGCTTCTGAAGTATAAGCAAAATCTCGTTTGTTGGGCTTATCGGAAAAGCCACACCCAATCCAGTCAGGTGCGATCGCCGGAAGATTTTCTGCTGCTAATAAATTCATTACCTCTCGCCAAGTGTAGCTATGAGTGGGTATGCCGTGTAGCAATAGTACCGTAGGGCGATCGCTTTCTACTTCTGTATAACGATAAAACCACCGCAAATTACCAACTTGGATTGTTGTTTCTTGAATTGACACGCTAACTTAATTTCCTTAATGCCATCGCATCATTCAATGATACGCCAATTCGTACTTCAATGTACGAAAGACTGGTGGTCCAGTAACCGAACTTAATCGATCTAGCGGTAACCTTTGAGATGAACGATAGTTCACTTTTCACTCTAGTCAACTACTTTCTGGCGATCGCCCCGTTTGGTTTCAGACAGTTAATCAATCCCTTAAAAGCGATCGAATTGGGGATGATACACTTCGCGAAAAAAACGCTGATGTTTGGGGGCTAGTTTTTCGATAACTTCTGGAGAAATGTCTGGTTTGTGGTGACGAACGTTGATATGATTGTAAGCACAAAAAATCGCAATTCTGGGATTATGGGGATTCTGCCAAAAATCAGCCGAATGCCGGACTGCTTCAGAGAAAATAATTAAAGATCCTGGAGGACAGCTATAGCTTTCCCAAAATCCCGAATCTCGAGCATCGATACTGGCAATGGGATTGGTGCGGATATTGTAGTTAGATTTGTGGCTCCCAGGAATAAAACAAGTTCCCCCTTTATCTGGCAAGACTTCAGTTAATTCCCAAACCACTCGCGTCATCCCGGCATAAATCCGTCCGTGTTGAAAGTTATAGGCATAATTGGGATTGGTGGTAAGTCCACCAGCGTGGGGTTTCCATTCTCCTTCTCCGGGTTCTCGATAGCTGAGAAAGATATTTTCTAGGCGAATTTTTTCAAGATCGGGATTGATTACCTCTAACAGCACCTTCATCACTGCAGGATGGTCGATTAGTTTGGCGAAGGGACCTCCAGGCAAACGACGTTGGTGTGGTGGTAAAGAATCGGGGTTGTTTCGCTGTTGTAGAACGAACTCTTTGAGATGTTCTACTTGGGCTTGGTTTAATACGGCAGGCTTGACGAGATAGCCTTTGAGATCGAAAACGACGCGATCGCGTTGGTTCATCTTTTCTCCTTGAAAGGCGTTTAGTATTTGAGGTTTGAGGTTAGGAAGTTTCATCGATTTAACTTTTTATAGGTTAAGTTTATAGGGTTTACGCTACTTGAATTTTGTCAGTCAAATTTAGACGGAAACCCCTACTGGCAAGGGATAGCAACCACACTTCCACTTGGTTTAATAACTAACTAACATAAGAATTGAAAAAACAAATAACCAATTGTGTCAATTGCCAAAGGAGGAAGAGCTATGAGTTTAGTTCGATACAACCCCTGGTCTGAAATGAGTTCTTTGCAGCATCGCTTAAATCGTTTTTTTGACGATGCTTTAGCTCCGGCAAATTGGGATAATTTCGGAGATTTTGGTAAAGTTCCCGCAGCCGAACTAACCGAGGCTGATGATGCACTACATCTCAAACTGGAAGTTCCCGGCATAGAATCGAAAGATTTAGACGTTCAAGTTATGGCAGATCGTGTAGCGATCTCTGGCGAACGTAAATCTGAAACTAAAACAGAAGATAACGGTAGAACTCAAACTGAGTTTCGTTATGGTAAATTCCAACGAGTAATTCCTTTGCCGACCACAATTCAAAACACCAACGTAACCGCAGAATACAAAGACGGTATTCTCAACTTAACTCTACCCAAATCTGAGGAAGAAAAAAATCGAGTCGTCAAAGTGAACATAGCTTAGCCTGTAGCTTGAAGCATCATTAACGTCGTGTAGAATCATCTGAAATAATCATTTAACCCAGTTGCCTTTCCCGTAGCTGGGTTTTTTCTTTAAAAATATCTCTGGGAAATTCTCAACTGCAACTCTATCGGCGATCGGTCAAAATTTCGTAGCCATTGTCAGTAACTAATACTGTATGCTCGAACTGGGCGGAGAGATTATTATCTACGGTAACTACCGTCCAGCGATCGCATAGGGTTCTAGTATGTTTCGAGCCTGCATTGACAATTGGTTCGATCGCCAGAGTCATTCCCGCTTTTAATTTTACATTGGGAATGCGATCGGTACGAAAGTTAAATACAGAGGGAGCTTCATGTAAATTTTTACCTACTCCATGTCCCGTAAAGTTTTCTACGACGCTATAGCCACTAGCTTTAACACAATCTTCAATTGCCCCGGCGATGTCGAGTAGGTAGTTACCCGCTTTTACCTGTTCGATACCTTTATACAAGGCTTCTTCAGCAACTTTAATTAATTTAGCAGCACTAGCTGAAACTTTTCCTACTCCGATAGTAACGCAAGAGTCGCCGTGAAATCCCTGACAGTAGGCACCAGTATCTACTTTCAAGATATCTCCTTTGCGAATGACTTTTTTAGGGCTAGGGATACCGTGTACCACCTCATGATTGAGACAGATACAAATCGAACCTGGAAAGCCATAATAGCCTTTAAAACTTGGAGTCGCACCCATTTCTCGAATCCGCCGTTCGGCATAAGTATCCAAATCTGCTGTTGTCATTCCTGGTTTGACTATTTCCGCAATTTCTTTAAGTACGGTGGCGACAATTTTAGCAGAATGACGCATTTTTTCAATTTCTGATGGTGATTTGAGATAAATACGGTGTGGATTGCGATTTGAAACTGGCAGCCCAGTCTGCTGTTTGGTTGGGGTTTGAGATGAGCGTTTGGGAAAAAGTAGATCGGTAATGATATTCATTCAAATGTTCTCCATTAAAAATTTAACGAGATCTAGATAATATTTATTAGTGTAAGCTCGAGCGAGGCACACTTTAGCTGCTAAGCAAGCAGCTTGTAATTGTAAATTGAACTTACAGAACTATTGCCAATCAGTTTAGCTAAAAGAACTAGTACGGTGTGGCAATATATATTTATGAAATAATGTAAGTTACGCAAATTTAGTAGTAATCTACTGATAAAATTGCCACTTAATTAATCCTCAAAGCTACATGAATAAAATAATAGGTAGGCGAATCGACAAAATAATTCGTCAGCTCGGCTTGAAAAGATTCGTAGAAACCGCAGAGCTAAACTCAAAATTACTCTACGGATTATCACCGATTATCATCTATCAAATGGGTAAAGTAGGATCGACGACAATCTACAACTCATTAAGAGCGGCTAAAATTCCCAATCCCGTTTTTCATCTTCATGTCTTATCTGACGACGGTCATCAATTATCAGTACTAGATTATCAACGAACTAGACCTGACAAACCATTCTACGATCACATCAGACATAGTCAAATAATACGCTCTAAATTAACGGATAAAAATATTAAGTGGAAGATTATAACTCTCGTAAGAGATCCCATTGCTAGAGAAATTTCTGACTATTTTCAAACTTTAAAAAGAAAATCTCCTGAAAGTTTCGATGACAATGAAAATCTCAAAGATATTACAAGCACGATTGAAACCTTAAGTGAAAATTTGATAAATTTTGATGAGACAACAGATGTTGCCTGTACGTGGTTTGACAGAGAGTTAAAAACTGTATTTGGCATTGATGTTTACGCTTATCCTTTCGATCGAGCTAAGGGATATAAGACAATCGATAATCCAAGAGCTGAAGTTTCGATCTTGAGACTAGAAGACTTAAACCAGTGTAGTAATATTTTGACCGAATTTTTAGGAGCTCGAACTCCGATTAAAATTATTAATAAGAATATTGGTAGTCAAAAAAAATATGCCTCACAATATAAAGAAATTAAACGACAAATTACTATACCTAAAGCTGTATGTGAAAAAATTTATGCCTCAAAACTAGCGAAACATTTTTATAGTGATGTTGAGATCGCCAAATTTATTCGCAAATGGTCTCGAGAACCATTAAACAAAAAACCTAGTAAGGAATCCGCCAAAATAACTTACTAATTCAAAAAATCAATAATTAAGCAAGAAGATACTAATCTTCAACTTCACCATAAATAGTTAGCAAGACAGCTATAGAATTTTGTTTTTTAAGAGTTACTTTTCGAAACTGACCGGAAGTGATATACATAAAAATTCATTGATTTGTGTTGAGATTAAAATAATTTTGAGAATTTAGTCTTCTTCGGAAAATATAAATAATTAGGAATTTATAAATTGAGGTTTTTTGATTTCCCTAACGATAACAGAAATAAGGTTTTGACCCATAGTTGCGTTAGGGCGATCGATAGCCTGCTTCAACCATTACTGCTGTTGCAGATTGTAATTCTGTAGAAATGGACTTTAAAAGTCTGCTCATCCCTAGTAGATGATTAGCATGAGCGAGTTTGTAATTGTCGAATAATATTTAGAGTCGAGTTTTGACGATATATTGCCAGCTAAAAACCGTGACTAGAGAAACTCAAGCATAAAGTACATTCTTACTGAGATTGTAATGAATATTATTGTTTCGACATATTTATTTTTTTTGATGCATCAAATATACTTGATGTAAAATTTTACTAATTCCACAATTGTTAGTGGAGAAGGAACAAATGAATATTCGAGATAGAATATCTTACAGATTGTCTGGCTTTCTAGCTTTGGGGTTGGGTACGGCATTAATAGCTATCTCCAATCCTCTAGCCTCACAAGAAACGCCATCAATAAAAATTGATGGGTCTAGCACAGTATATCCTATCAGCAAAGAAATCGTTGCAGAATTTCAAGACAGCTACAACAAACCAGTAGATATAAAGATCGAGTTTTCTGGTACGGGCGGGGGTTTTGAAAAGTTCTGTCGCGGCGAAACCGAGATTAATAACGCCTCTCGTCCGATTCAAACCGATGAAATGAAAGCCTGTCGTGAAGCCGGAGTAGCTTATATAGAGTTACCCGTAGCTTTTGACGCGCTGACGGTAGTAGTCAATCCAGCCAATGATTGGGTTGATACCTTGACTACCGAAGAGTTAGCCAAGATTTGGTCGCCAGAGGCTGAAGGTCAAATTACTAATTGGAATCAGATTAGACCTAGTTTTCCCAACCGACCCCTCAATCTCTATGCACCTGGTGAAGATTCGGGAACTTTTGATTATTTTACCGAAGCAATTGTAGGAGAAGCAGGGGCGAGTCGTGACGACGTCAAGGCTAGTGAAGATGATGATGTCTTAGTTGCAGGAGTAAGTCAAGACCCCAATGCGCTGGGTTACTTTGGCTTATCTTACTACGAGCAAAATGCCGACGAGATGAAAGCTCTGGCGATTGATAGTGGTGATGGTGCGGTTGTGCCTTCTAGAGCGACAGTGGAAGCAGCAGAATATCAACCTTTGGCTCGTCCTTTATTTGTTTATGTCAACGCAGCGGCGGCAAGAGAAAATGAAGCGTTAGTCAGATTTACAGAATTTTATCTTGAGAATGCTCCAGAAGTAGTTGCTGAAGTAGGTTATGTTCCTCTGCCCGATGAAGCCTATCAAATCAATGAAGTTACCTTTTATCGAGGTGAAGTAGGAACTGTGTTTGAGGGACAGTCTCAGTTTAATGTCACCATACCCGAATTGTTACGCAAACAAGCACGTTTTTAGTTGTTAACTAAGTAGACCTATGAATCCAGAAAGTTCTCAAATCAATGCTAAAGCCGTCAAAGCTGGCAGTCAGCTAGGTTTTTTTGAAAAATATCTAACCCTATGGGTCGTTCTCTGTATTATTGTTGGCATTGCTCTAGGGAGAATTTTTCCTGGTGTAGCTCAAACTTTAGATAATCTGAGCGTTTACAATGTTTCAATTCCCATTGCCATCTGTCTTTTTTTCATGATGTATCCCATCATGGTAAAGATTGACTTTTCCCAAGCGGTAAAAGCTGCTAAAACTCCCAAACCCGTAATTCTTACTTTGGTAATTAACTGGCTAATCAAACCATTCACCATGGTTGCATTCGCTCAGTTTTTTTTAGGTTGGTTATTTCGTCCGTTACTATTAGAAACCGAGCTAATTCGCGGTACGGAAATAACTCTGGCTAATTCTTACATCGCAGGAGCGATTTTATTAGGAATTGCCCCCTGTACGGCAATGGTTTTGATGTGGGGTTATCTATCCTATAGCAATCAGGGTCATACTTTGGTTATGGTAGCAATCAACTCTCTGGCGATGCTATTTTTGTATGCACCTTTAGGTAAATGGTTGCTGTCAACTAATAATTTAGTCGTACCTTGGGAAACAATCGTACTTTCAGTTTTAATTTACGTCGGTTTGCCCTTAATCGCAGGAATTTTTAGTCGCTATTGGATTTTTAGATACAAAGGCAGACGCTGGTTTGAAACCAAATTCATGCAGTATCTTTCTCCAGTAGCAATTGCGGCATTACTAGTAACGCTAGTGCTGTTGTTTGCTTTTAAAGGAGAGCTAATCGTCAACAACCCTTTGCACATTTTGTTAATTGCCGTACCGTTATTCATCCAAACCAACTTTATTTTCTTGATTGCCTACGTTGCCGCTCTCAAACTCGGTTTTCACTATGAAGATGCCGCTCCTGCCGCTCTGATTGGTGCGAGCAATCACTTTGAAGTTGCCATAGCTACTGCCGTAATTTTATTTGGTTTGAATTCTGGTGCGGCACTGGCTACTGTAGTTGGGGTGTTAATCGAAGTACCAGTAATGTTAATCCTGGTGGAATTTTGCAAGCGCACTGCTTCCTGGTTTCCCAGAGAGCCAGAAAAAGCTACTCTACTCGACCCTCGTTGTGTGAGTCCTTACAGATAATTTCAATATTTAGTACAGATTCAATAATGATCGGTTTCGACCATCCGCCGAGAATTCTATTTTTATATGGCTCACTAAGAGAGCGTTCATACAGTCGTCTTCTAGCAGAAGAAGCAGCCAGGATCGTTAGCGATATGGGAGCAGAAGTTAAATTCTTTCATCCCCACGAATTACCACTACGGGGACAGGTATCAGAAACCCATCCTCAAGTGCAGCAGTTACGAAAGTTGAGCCAATGGTCTGAAGGTCAAGTCTGGTCTTCTCCTGAAATGCACGGCAATATTACGGGTATTCTCAAAAACCAAATTGATTGGATACCTCTAAGTATCGGTGCGGTAAGACTGACTCAGGGTAAGACTCTAGCGGTAATGCAGGTTAGCGGTGGTTCGCAGTCTTTTAATGCGGTTAATACCCTGCGGATTTTAGGACGGTGGATGCGGATGTTTACCATTCCCAATCAATCTTCGGTAGCTCAAGCTTACCAGGAGTTTAACGAAGACGGCACGATGAAAGATTCTTCCTATCGCGATCGAGTAGTGGATGTGATGGAGGAATTATATAAATTTACTCTGCTACTGCGGGATAAGGTGGATTATTTAACCGATCGTTACAGCGAACGCAAAGCCAAAGAAACAGTCAATAGCAAATAAATAATTGTCAAAATCATGAAAAAAGTCATGTTTGTCTGTAAGAGAAATTCCTGCCGTTCACAAATGGCAGAAGGTTTTGCCAAAACATTGGGAGAAGGCAAAATTGAAGTCACTTCTTCTGGCTTAGAAGCAAGTCGAGTGCATCCCACAGCCATAGAAGTAATGTCAGAAATAGGCATCGATCTCAGCGATCAAACTTCTGACTCTTTGAGTAATTTTAATGCCGATGATTACGATGCGGTAATTTCTATGTGCGGTTGTGGAGTAAATTTGCCTGCTGAATGGGTAATACAGTCAGTATTTGAAGATTGGGAATTAGACGACCCCGACGGACAGCCAAGAGAAACTTTTTACCGTGTTAGAGATGAAATCAAAGAGCGAGTAACTAAATTAATCGAGCAACTTAGTTAAAGCCTTAGAAAATTTATATTTCACTCGATGTATTTTTATCGAGGAAGCTGCTTAGCATTTGATAAAGGTGATTAATTTAGCTTTAGGTTGCAAATTGCTCGATTCTGTAGTCAGTCAAGCCAAGAGCTGAGGTTTTATCTGTCAGTATCGAGGAGCGAACTGTTGGCAGATTCTTCCTCAACAGGCAAATCAAAGATGGAAGTTACAGCAAGATGAAGATACATGGATTTTGTCGGTAAGAGATGTTCCCCAGCTTCGTCTTCATACCGAAGAAGTAATTACTTTTTTAACAAGTCGTCAGCTTACAAACAATTAATTTGGGAGAAAATGTATAGATGTCAGTTCGAGTTCCCTATCCCGACTATGTTTGGTGGCTTATACCTGAAAAACTAGCAGGAATTTCCAGACCTTCTTTAGAAGATTTGCCTCAACTCTACCAAGCAGGAATGCGAGGTATTGTATCGGTTATGGATGAACTTTCAGGTATCGAAGAATATAAACAGGCTGGATTTAAAGCTCTTTGGCTACCAATTACAGGCGGAAAACCACCAACTGTAGAGCAGGTAAAGCAATTTCTGGTAGTAATGCATTGTAATGGTAATCTAAAAGTCGAAACATTTTAGGAATTATAGCCGAGCTAATGAACTGCCCCAAATGCCAATCAGCTCGAATCATCAAATACGGTTCTACCCATTACGGTAAACCAAGATTCCGCGGTCAAGAATGTGGACGACAATTTGTCGAGAATGCTAGCCGTCAACCGATTGAGGAGGCAACTCGCCAGTTGATTGACAAGCTGCTACTCGAACGCCTATCGTTGGCAGCGATCGCCAGAGTCTCAGGTGTTGCTCAACGTTGGTTACAAATGTACGTCAATCAGAAATTTTATCAAATCCCTAGGACTGTTAACGTTACCCAAAAAAAAGAGGTAGGCTGACGATTCAATTAGACGAGATGTGGTCATTTCTGGGTTCCAAGAAGAACAAGCAATGGATCTGGTTGGCTATTGATGCCGAGAGCCGCGAAATTGTCGGGGTATTTGTTGGCGAGCGCTCTCGGCAGTCAGCGCCGCCGCTTTGGCAATCTTTGGGGGTGATTTATCCTCAGTGTGCGGTCTGTTACACCGACTTTTGGGAGGCTTACGAACAGGTGCTACCAAGTAAGCCTCATCGGGCTGTTGGTAAAAACACAGGTAAAACCAATTACGTTGAGCGATTTAACAATACCTTGCGGCAACGAGTGGGTCCCTTAGTTCGCAAGACCTTATCCTTCTCGAAAAAGTTGAGCAATCACATCGGCGCAATCTGGTACTTCGTTCATCATTACAATAGTCTTCTTCGAGCTTAACCATTACTATTCACCACTACCGAATTTTATACACTTCAAGTATTACCACACTGGAAAAAAGCTTTTCCTAATGCCAAAGATAGTTTTTGGCTTGTCTAAGTCTCTGGATGATGCGATTGCCGAATTTAATGATTTAAAGAAAAAACAAGCAAGGAATTTTCAGAATTATCTACGCAAACACCGATTTAGAATTCCTGATTATCAACTTTACCAAGAGCTTGGTATTTGTATTGGTTCGGGGTCTGTAGAGTCTTGGATTAAACAAGTAGCTTCAAGAATCAAGATTGTTGGCGCACAATGGAATCCCAAAAATGTAACTCAAATGCTGCGACTTCGCTGTGCATATTTAAACAAAGATGTTAGTTTGAGTATTTGTGCCTAGTTTAAAAGTGAGACGCTCCCCTCAGTTTTTCTATCTGAAACTACTCAACTATTTTTGGCAAGATGACTTTTTCTGTTCATCTGAAGTCGAACTAAATCGAGCCAAGCATCCGATATATACTGACAAAAAGATTGCGATCGCACTAAATATTTTTCTACATCTTGCCGCAATTGACTGGGAAAATCTGGACGATGTTGCCAAATATATTCTCTACTATCATCGAGCCAATTTAAGATAATTGCTTCGTCTACTTCAAAATGACATTGGAATCCATAGATGTTGTCCCAAATACGGTAAGCTTGATTGTGACACTTATCTCCAGTTAGAAGTAAGGTGGCTTCATCTGGCAAATCAAAAGTGTCGAAATGCCACTCCATCACCCGAACAGTTTCAGGACACTTTTTGAGTAAAGGATCCCTTGCAGTAATATCGCAAATTGGATATAGTGGCGTGAAACCTAATTCGACTTCTTGGTGCTGATAAACTCTTTTACCAAAAGCTCTAGCAATAAGCTGCGCTCCCAAACAAATACCTAGAACGGGCAATTCTTGGGCAGCGAATAAATGAATTAGGCGTACGATTTCAGATAAATGGGGATGATTTTCGTCATCTTCAGCGTTTATCGCACCACCAAGAATAATCAAACCATCATATGAATTGATGCCAGTGGGAAGCGGTTGATTGGTAAAAGGAGTAATAACTTCTATTCGCACATTTCTCTTGGCGATACACTCACCTAAAAAACCCAGGGTTGCGAGTTGAGAATTTTGAATTACTAATATATTCATAGTTAACTTTCCCAAGTTTCTTCCAAATTGGGAACAAAAAATCTCGATCGTTTCGCCGAATAATCGACATTCTTGCCGAGATAACCTTAGCAAGCTGCGTTGATGTGATAAATTTCATCCTTCAGGTAACCATGCTATCTATTTGCAAAAACTCTCTTACTGCTTGTAAATAACCGGTTGTATCTTCCAGCATGGGGAAATGGGAAGTATTGGGCAATTCTATATATTTAATATTGTCATTTAACGCAGCGGCTTTTTTGCCCATTGCCGCAGGAATAATAATATCTTTTGCTCCCGAAATCATTAGGGTTGGTATACTAATTTTGGTAAATTCTTGCGGCATGATTTCTACAGCTTTTTTGCTCACCGAAGTATAGATCGTTTCTTTGGCTGCCTCGTAATCTGCTAGTAAAAAGTCTTCTAAAAAAGCCAGTCGATCGCGCTTATCTATGGGACGATGTAAAAACCTTGCCATAAACATTCTGTCGGCAAAGGGAACTTTTAAAAACCAGTCGTAGCGAAACTTAACTACATAGCCGCCAAACTTGTGAAAAGCCGCAAAAGCTTTAGCATCGTATTCAAAAATGCCATTACAGGTAAGAATTGCTTGACAAACGCGATCGCCATAGCGGTTAATAAATAGAGCGGCGATCGAGGCACCCATTGAATGAGAATTGAGATAAACTCGATCTAATTCTAAAGCATCTAACAGTAGTGCCAAATCCTCAGCATATTCTTCGAGTTCATAACCGACTCCTACTGGTTGAGGTGGCAAGAGGGAGCGTCCAAAGCCTCTAAGATCGTATAGCAAACAGTCAAAATCATTAGACAAGGCTTTTGCAGTGCTGCGCCAATATCTAGCAGAACCACCCCAACCATGTACGAATACCATTACGGGTTTAGTGGAGTTGGGCGAATGGCCAATCCATTCGTAATAATGGTCTACACCGCGAAGATTAACAACAGGCATTTGATTCAATCGATGTACTTATCAATAATAGATATTTTAATGTAGTAGATAACATGGTTGAATCTCACGGCGATCGAGTTTAATTGACTCTTAGCTCTCTTACTATTAGTAGATAAAAGCCATTTTAAAACCCCTTAATATTAGTTAACATTAAAAAATTGAACTTCAAAGTATGGAACTAAATGGTGGCAATACTGCGACTGAGTTTAATTATGATGAGTTGTTTGATACCATTGCCGAATTAGTTTTACTCCATTCTCCAAGTGGTGTAGAAACAGAGATCGATAGTGTTCTACTCGATCGCTTTCAAACTTTAGGAGTAGAAACCTGGCAAGATCGAGCCGGTAATATCATTGCTAAAATTCCTGGTAGAAATACAGAACGAGCGCTCGCCATTACCGCACATAAGGATGAGATTGGAGCAACTGTCAAATCTATCGAAGAAGAAGGTAGTCTTCAAGTACGTCGGCTGGGTGGTTCGTTTCCCTGGGTTTACGGTGAAGGAGTTGTCGATATTATCGGCGATTATCAGACGATTAGCGGTATATTATCTTTTGGTTCGCGTCACGTTTCCCACGAATCTCCTCAAAAAGTTCAACAAAAAGATGCATCCTTGATTTGGGAAGATGCTTGGGTAGAAACCAAACGTACTCCAGTCGAACTCGAATTTGTAGGAGTTCGTCCTGGTACTAGAGTTGTAGTTGGCAAGCATCGCAAACAGCCATTTCGTCTTCAAGACTATATTGCCAGCTATACTCTCGACAACAAAGCTTCCCTTGCAATCTTACTGCTGCTAGCTCGACATTTAACCGAACCTCCTGTAGATGTATACTTGATTGCCTCGGCTAAAGAAGAAGTCGGTGCGATTGGAGCTTTATATTTTACCCAAAATCAAAGTTTAGATGCTTTAATTGCCCTAGAGATTTGTCCTTTGGCTGCTGAGTATCCTTTAAAGCCGGGAAAAATTCCGGTATTGCTGTCTCGAGACAGCTATGGAATTTATGATGAGAACCTCAATGCAGAAATCCTGCAAGCAGCCAAAGAAGCTGGTATTTCCCCACAGTTTGCCGCTCTCGACAGTTTTGGTAGCGATGGTTCGATCGCCATGAAATTCGGTCATGTAGCCAGGGCTGCTTGTTTGGGCTTTCCCACGGAGAACACTCACGGTTACGAAATTGCCCATTTAGGGGCGATCGCCAACTGCGTTAAAATTTTGCTGTCTTATTGCTCTAGTAGTAAATTTGTTAATTAGCGTTCTCTACTCAGAGCTCACTACCAAAAACCCCTTCTACCATTAGGTAAAATAGTCAGCCAGTTAGTTTTGGCAGCATCTAATTGTTCCTTACTAATTTTGGCATTGGTTAAATTTGCACCACTCAAATTAACCCCTGCTAATTTACAGCGCTCGAAGTTAGCATCTCTCAAATCTGCTCCTCGCAAATCCGCACCCTCTAAATTGTCTCCATTAAAAAAGGTACGATTTAGCTTGGCACCACGTAGTATTGCTTGACGCATATCCGAACCCCTGAAATCACAGGAGCTTAAATTGGCATTCTGAAAGTTAGTTTTAATCGACACTGAATTGCGAAAATTGCTTTCGGATAGATCCGCTTTTTGCAAATCTTGCCGACTAAGATCTTTCCGGGCAAAATCTCTCCTGCCACTAGCATAGGCATCTAAAATGGTAGCTGCATCTACTTTGACGGGTTTGGGTTTTGTTTTTGGTTTATCGGAAAGATTGCCGTTTATATTGTTAATTTTTCTATTAGCAGACAATCCACTAGTAAAAGGTTTTCTACTAGTAAAATGGGAACCAATTCGATGAGAAATTCTGGAGACAGCCGTTCGAGAGCTAAAAACGGCATTTCTACCAGGAGGAATCACACTATTTCTTTTTGATAGACTACTGGAATTTTCCTCGACATTAGAATAACTAATCATGCTTTCGGATAAACTATCAATGTGATTTTCAATATCCAGTGCCTGTAGAACTTCATCGGCACTTTTGTAACGGTTTTTAACCGCTACTTCAAGCATAGTTGTTAATATTTGGGCAAAACTATCGCTGACATTAACATTTTTGAACCAGTCTATTTCACCGGTTATCGGGTCGCAATCCAGATTTTTGGGAGCTTTACCCGTCATCAGATAAATACAGGTAACACCCAAAGCATAAACATCACTAGCATATACGGGACGCATCGCCAACTGTTCGGGGGGTGCAAAACCAGGCGTACCGACGGCAAAAGCAGTTAAAGCAGTCATATCTCCGCCTGCTACCGTATTACCTTGATTTTTCACGACTCCAAAATCAATTAATACCAGCTTGTTATCGATTTCTCTACGGATGATGTTGGCAGGTTTAATGTCGCGATGAATTACTTTTTGGGCGTGAATGTCTCTTAATATAACTAAAACTTCTTTAAGTACCTGTTTGATCTGGGTTTCGTTTAAAACTCCATGCTTTTTGATTTCTTGCTGTAAGTTATTACCTTTAACAAATTCTTGTATGAGGTAGAATTGGTTTCTATCTTCAAAATAATCTAGTAATCTGGGGATTTGGGGATGATTACCCACTCTTCCTAAAGTTTTCGCTTCTCTTTGGAATAGTTCCCTTGCCATGTTTAGAAAGTTAGGGTTGTCGGAGTTGGGACGTAGTTGTTTAATTACACACAAGGGATTGCCGGGAAGTGAAAGATCGGCAGCTAGAAACGTCGCGCCAAAGCCCCCTTTGCCCAAACCTTTTACCAAATGATAGCGATCGCGCAATAGCAGTTTAGATCCACAAGCTCTACATTTTCTAGCTTTGGGATGATTGACAGGTTTGGGACAGGTGGGGTTTAGGCAATAACTCATTCAGAATTTCTATAAGACTCTGTCTGATTAAATTATGTTTTTCATTCAACAGTTTAGTTCTAGCAGCAACTTTTTTTCGGACGATTTTTTAGACTGGAGTTACTTATCAACAGCATATCCTAAGTTTTTTAAATCTGGGGTTACTAGATTCAATACTAAAGTTTAATTTATTAAAACTTTTCTTATTCGAAGTCAAAAGACATCTCAACTTAATTTATAAATCACTCTTTGTAGTCTATAAAATAGAAAAATTGCTCAAACTTTATTTGAGAGTTTATAACTAAATAAATTTACTTAAATTTGCTAATAACCTAAAAAAAATCTTGGTAATTGTAGAGATAGCAGGTGAATTTAGTCAAACATAATGGTCGCTGGCGTGATTGAGCAACGACGGAGGTCTTTAATTACTGAGGAAGCCTCAGCAACCGCCTCCTTCTCAATCGGTCGCTGGATTTTACATCCAGCGACCGATTGAGACTTAAAAATAGTGATCGCTGCTTCAGCGATTATACCTATAAAGGTTAGAATATTTGAGCGGAAAAAAATTGATTGAATAAATTAGGATTCGATGCGCGTCTCTTTAAACTGGTTACGAGAATTAGTCGATGTCAATCTATCTCCAGCAGAGTTGGGGAAAATTTTAACCATTGCCGGCTTTGAACTAGAAGAAATTGAAGATTTACGAACCAATGCTGATGGAGTAGTAGTCGGTAGAGTAATCGAGCGCGATCGCCATCCCAATGCCGATAAACTCAGCGTCTGTAAGGTAGATGTAGGCGGAGAAACCCCACTAAATATCGTTTGTGGTGCGGCTAATGTCAGAGCAGATATTTACGTTGCCGTAGCTACCATCGGCACTTATTTACCTGCGATCGACCTCAAACTAAAACGTACCAAATTGCGAGGCGAAGCTTCAGAGGGTATGATTTGTTCTCTCTCAGAATTGGGTTTAGAATCTGAATCAGAGGGCATCCATATTTTTACCGAAGAAAGGATCGAACCGGGAGATGACGTGCGTCCTCTGCTGGGTTTAGATGATGTAATTTTAGACCTCGCAACCACAGCCAATCGCGCCGATGCTTTGAGTATGGTAGGAATAGCGCGAGAAGTTGCAGCATTGACCGATAAATCGGTCAAATTACCCAAAATTCCAGAAATTGAAGTTTCCCAAACTAATTCTCTGTCAATTGAGATTGAAGATAAACTAGCTTGTCCTGTCTACATCGGTACGGCGATCGAAAATGTTCAACTAGGAGCTTCTCCTGATTGGCTGAAACGGCGACTGCAAGGAGCGGGAGTACGTCCGATAAATAACGTAGTAGATATTACTAACTACGTACTGTTGGAATGGGGACAGCCCCTTCATGCCTTCGACCGAGAAAAATTACAACAGGTAGCTGGTACCGAGGAATTAACTATTGGAGTGCGGTTTGCGGAAAACGCAGAAAATCTCAAGACCTTGGATGATAAAGTCAGAAGTTTGAGCGATCGCAACTTATTGATTACCGCCAATAACCAACCAGTAGCTCTAGCAGGGGTGATGGGGGGCGCAGCTACAGAAGTAGATAACAAGACACAAAATATCGTTCTAGAAGCAGCTTTATTCGACCCCGTAGCCATTCGCCGTTCCTCGCGCGCTGTAGGTTTGCGGAGCGAAGCCTCTACTCGTTACGAACGGGGAGTCAATCAAGTTGAATTAGATGCAGCCAGTAGTCGGGCGATCGCTTTATTACAAGAATTAGCAGGGGGTAAAGTAGTCAGCCAAACCATAGCCGATAACCGAGTCGATCCCGCCAGTCGTAGCGCGATCGAGTTGCGTTTGACAAGAATTCATCAAGTTTTAGGCACGGTTACTAAAGAAAATGGCACCGGTTATATTGAAGCGACAGAAGTAGAATCGATTCTCGGTGCTTTGGGCTGTAAGTTAGAAACAGTCTCAGCAGGCGATCGCGTCTGGAGAGTTGCCATTCCACCTTATCGTTACCGGGATTTAGAGCGCGAAATCGACCTCATCGAAGAAGTAGCGCGCCTCTACGGTTACGATCGCTTCGCCGATACCCTACCTGCCAAAACCGAACCAGGCTATCTTTCTTTTGAATATTATCTTAAAAATAAGCTGAGAACTGCATTCCGAGGTGTCGGGCTGACTGAGGTGGTACACTACTCTCTCGTCAAGCCAACGGGTAGAGAAATGGGGCTAGCTAACCCGTTGTTTGCTGAATATTCGGCTTTGAGAACCGATTTACTCTCTGGTCTGCTCGATGCTTTTGCCTATAATCTATCTCAGGGAAATGGTGCGTTAAATGCTTTTGAAATCGAACGAGTATTCGTGCCCGAAGAAAACAAGCTACATGAAGCCGATGTAGTTGCAGGAATTATGGGCGGTAATTTATTCTCTGAAGGTTTGTGGGTGAATAGTGGTAAAGGTAAGCCAATGAGTTGGTATGAGGCGAAAGGTATTTTAGATAATGTTTTAACCAATCTCGGTCTATCCGTAGAATATCGTCCTGAAACTAGGGAAGAGAGATTGCATCCAGGACGTACCGCTTCTCTATGGTTAGGTGAGGAGCATCTGGGAATTTTCGGGCAACTTCACCCCCAACTGGGACAGCAGCGCGATTTACCAGAAGAAGTTTATGTGTTTCAACTGGCTTTTGAAGTTTTGTTAGCTGCTTTAGATCGAGAGGAACTCACCACTCCCAAATTTGAAGCTTATTCTACTTATCCGGGTGCGGCTAGAGATATCGCCTTTTTCGCTCCATTAGAAATCTCCGTAGCCGAAATCGAACGAGCGATGACTAAAGCGGGAGGTAAATTACTCCAAGAAATCGAAATTTTTGATGAATATCGCGGTAAAAACGTTCCTGAAGGACAGCGCAGTCTAGCCTTTAACTTAATTTATCGCGCAGGCGATCGCACTTTAAGCGACAAAGATGTCGACCCCGTTCATCAAAAAGTTCGTAATACTCTAGAAAAGGAGTTAAATGTTACCCTCCGTAGTTAAAGTCTGTTGTTTGATGCTGATTTTTTCTGTTGCTGCCACTGTCTAGCTCTAACTTTAGGTAATTTTTTAATTCGTCTTAGCCAATTTTGAATAATTTGGGAATTAGGTTGAGTTGCTTGCCAAGCTGGACGCTGCATTAATTGTCTTGACCAGTGTTCTACACTTGGATAATTCGATAGAGAAACCTTTAGGTAAGGCAACCACAGAATCAGCGATCCTGCGACGATTTCAGCTATGCTGAGGCGATCGCCAGCAATATAGGAGTTACTAGCAAGTTGCTTTTCTAGAAAATTAAGCATGCTAAGGATCTGCTGCTTAGCTCTTTCGATCTGATTTTTGTTGTTAGTTTCACGAATGAGAGCAAGCATGGCAGGAATTAACTCGTTTAGTGCTAGGTTCTGTTGACACAATTAACGCAACCAAATTAAAGCCGAAGCAAATTCGGCAAATCCCAAATAACATTCGTCAGTTTTGTCAAAACGGCTGAAAACGCGACGATAGTATTTAAGTTTGTTAAAAAAGCACTCAACTAGATGTCGCTCCTTGTACAGATGTGAATCGTAATCTCTAGGGTTGAGGCGACCAGAACGAGGCGGAATCACGCCTTGAGCACCAGTTTCCTCAATCAAGACCACAAAAGCATCACAATCATAGCCTTTATCGGCAATTACCTGTTGAGCTCGATAACCAGCCACCAATGCCTCTCCTTGACTGATATCGGCGGTTTGCCCTGGAGTCAGAAGCAACCGCAGCGGATTGCCCAACGCATCTACCACAGCATGTAACTTGGTACTAAATCCGCCACAAGAACCTCCTAAAGAGTGTTTTTCTGACCCCCTTTTGCTCCTGCTGCACAGGGATGAGCACGAATCATGGTGCTATCGGGAATTAAACTTTCTAAGTCAGCAGAGTGGGACATTTCTTGCAAGAGACGATGCCAAACTCCCTTCTGACACCAACGCCGATATCGTTTGTAGAGGCTGTTCCAGTTGCCAAAACGTTTGGGTAATTCACGCCATTGAGCACCTGTGCGAGTAATCCAGAGAACCGCATTCAGAAAACGACGACAAGCTTTGGGGTCTTTGATACGGATGTCTTGTTGGTGGCTCAGAACAACGAAAATTTGCTGCCAAGCAGAATCGTCCAACTTAACACGAGATTTCATGAAGAATTTTTTGACTAAAATCAGCAACTTCAGGTACTTTCTCATCTTTGCCTCTTTACGTCAACAGAACCTAAGCATTCCGTCATGCGAACGATGGTTAATGTCTTGGTGTCTGTGGGTAAAAAGGCAGGAGTTGGATACCGAAGTTCGAGATAGTCCAAAATAGTCAGAGATTCAAAGATTGAGAAGCCATTGTCTACTAGTACGGGAACGCGACCAAAAGGATTAATTTTTAAAAACTCAAGCTGCCATTGGTCGCCATTTAATGCTAGTTCGATTGGCTCGAAAGGAACTTGTTTCTCCAGCAGCATAATCCATACAGGACGAGAGTATAGTGAAAGTGTTTGATAGTAAAACTGCATCATCTTAGTAGAGAAAAATCTAGTTGAAGGCGATCGCACTTGGATCTAGTTTTAATTTATCTTTAAAAGAGGTTTAAAAATGTCATTACCTATTATTCTTCAGCCGGGAGAAGGAAAGTCCGTCCAAATTGGCACGAGTACCTGCACCTTTAAGCTGACGGGAAAAGATACTCACGGTCATTTTGGACTATTTGAGTTTACATTAGAGCCAGAAACTCAAGGCGCAAGTCGCCACATACATAAACACTTGACCGAAATCTTTTACGTCGTTGAGGGCGAAATAGAATTGATGTCGGATCGAGATAGAATAACTACTGCTTTACCTGGAACACTAATGACCGTACCAGAAAATACGCCTCACGGTTTTTCTAATCCTAGCTCGATGCGCTCGAAATTACTCATTATGTTTTGTCCTGCAGATTCGCGAGAGCAGTATTTTGAAGGATTAGCAGAGTTAACTAAAGACGGAAGAAAACCCAGTCAAGAGGAGTTATTGGAATTGATGCAAAAATTCGACCAGTATCCAGCTTGATAATTATTGATGATAAATCTAGAAGGCGATCGCACTATTACTTTCTCCAATCTATTACTAAAGACAGAGACCAATAACAAAACATCAAGGTAATAATGAAAAGCAAGTATTAAATTTTGTAATGTTAAAACTAACCTGCATTCGACCAGGATTAATCTGAACCTTTTTATCAGTACAAAACAGCAACAGTGTTGGTTCAACCTAAAATAGTAGTAATTGGTGCTGGTTTTGCAGGTTTGAGAGCGGTTAAAAAATTAGCTCGCTCTAATGCAGACATCTTACTAATCGATCGCCATAACTACCATACTTTTATTCCCTTACTCTATCAAGTTGCCACTGGCTTTATTTCACCAGAGGTTATCGCCTATCCCTTGCGTCTCATTCTGCGCTCTATTCCCAATGCTCGTTTTTTACAAGCAGAGGTTGAAGATATAGACTTTGAGGCTAAAGTCATTCATAGCGATCGCCTTGAGGTTACCTATGATTATTTAGTATTAGCCACCGGCAGCCAAACCAAATTTCTGGGTATAGACGGTGCGCCCCAGTATTCTTTACCGATGCGGACATTAGAAGATGCAGTAAGATTGCGCGATCGCCTGCTGAGAAATATCGAACGAGCCGCCTGTGAAAGCGATCTAGAACGAAAACAGCAGCTATTAACCATAGTTGTTGTAGGTGGAGGTCCTACGGGAGTAGAGCTAGCAGGAGCATCAATCGAGCTGATCGAGGAAACTCTAGCTAGAGATTATCCCTCGCTCGATTTAAACCAATTACGTTTATTTTTAATTCATTCGGGCGAGAGATTACTAGCTAGTTATCCCGAAGATTTAAGCAATTATACTTGTCGGCAGTTGCGTCTTCGGGGAGTCAAAGTCCATTTAAACAGCAGGGTCAGTTCCGTGCTGCCTGGGGCGGTAGAATTAAATGACGGAACTACTATCGAAACTGCTGCGGTTATTTGGACGGCAGGAGTAGAAGCCAATTTACCCATTAGCGAGCGTCAACTAGCTACAGCTAAAAAAGATAAAATTTGCGTGCGATCGACTCTGCAGCTTCTAGAATATCCGGAAGTTTATGCTGTTGGCGATGTTGCTTTTGTCAGACAAGATGGTAAACCTCTGGCTGGGGTAGCCCCTGAAGCACTACAGCAGGGTGCTACAGTAGCTCGCAATCTCAAACGACAATTAAGAGGATTAGCGCCCCAACCATTCGACTATTTTAATAAAGGCACTGCGGCAATTATCGCTCGTAATGCCGGTGTCGCTTATTTGTTCGGTAAAATTCCCATCAAAGGCTTTTTCTGCTGGTTGCTGTGGTTGCTGATTCATCTGTATTATCTTCCTGGCGGCTTTAATCGTCTGAGTTTATTGATTAGCTGGGTTCGGGATTATTTATTCCACGAGCGCAAAGTTCGCCAGATTTTTGCTCACCAAAACTCATACTCGCCAGATTTTTTAGATTCAAAAAGACAAGTTCGCTCTCATTCTTGAACTAGCATAGTGGAGGTTTTTACTAATGAAATACGTTGCCTTAGCAGCTCGCATCTGTCTTTGTTTAATTTTTCTCAAGGCAGGTATCAGCCATCTTTTAAACTTCAATGGGACTGTAGAAATGATGGCGGGTAATGGTTTACCGGTTCCCAATATTTTGTTAGCTTTTACCGTAATATTTCAAATATTAGGAGGTCTATCGTTACTATTAGGTTTTAAGGTTCGTCTCGGCTCGATTCTATTGATTATATTTCTAATTCCTGCCACTTTAGTATTTCACAATCCTATTGCCGATCCTACTCAACTTAATGATTTTCTCAAAAATATCGGTTTGATTGGCGGATTATTAATGGTAATTGCTGCTGGTGCTGGCGCGCTGAGTATTGATGGCGAAAAGATAATTACCACTAGCAGAAGGGAAAAAATTTAGAATTATCTATGTGAGGTAACTTCGACAAGAGAAAAAATAGCCTCTTTCTCGATGCTCTTCCTTTCTTAGGGAGGGCGAAATTGAGTTACTTAGATATCGAACTCTCGATCGCGGCAATCTTCGAGCATGGTTTTGCCGACAATCACATTAAGCTGTTCCCCTAAAAGCATAACTAAAGAACTAAGATACAGCCAAAGCATTAGAACGACTACCGTACCTACGGCACCATAGATCTTGTTGTACCCACCTATATGGGTAACATAGATTCGAAACAGCAGCGAAACTATCGCCCAAGAGATAGCTGCTATTGTTGCGCCGGGTACAATCGGAATGTTTGGCGTTCGATAGCTAGCACCGAAACGATAAATTAGACCAAAAGCGGTGGCGACTACGGCAAGTGCGATAGGAAATCCTAATAATCGCCAGATATAAATTGAAACTAGGCTGAGGTTAAACTTAAGATTCGAATCAATAATTATATTTTGGACGGCAAGATAACCAGAATAGACCAAATGCATTAATAATGAGCTAATCAGAATAATTCCATTAATCAAATTGGCTCTTACTTGTTCTCGTTTTCGGCTCAGTTTGGTTTGCAATTGGTAGATCGAACAGACAGTAATGGTAAAAATAGTTAATATTAGTATGGCGCTAAAAATTTTCCAAGTAATTAGTAACAGGCGATTCCAGCTTTGTTGTAGTGCTATTTGTAGTAAAAAATCTCCGATCCAGAGCAAAAAACCAGCAACAATCAATAAGGCGATCGTGCAAAGAGTCAGCAAAATTGCCAGTAATCTAGCTTGCCAAAAAGAACGTCTATTTGCTGGAGGAACTTGATGAATTTGGTCTAGAGCATTAATTGCCGCACTCAAAACCCCAGAAATAATCCAGATAGCGGCAATAGAGCTTAAAGAAAACCAGCTAGTTCCCTCTGAATGCTTGATTTCGCGAATAAATTCTAGGAGTAAGTTCCATACTTGCCGAGGAATTATATCAGCGAAATAAATGGTAAGATAACGCAATTTGGTTTCTACTGAAGTTTCAAACAAACCAATGGCGGTTAAGGTAGCAATAATTGCGGGAAATAAACCCAACATGGCATGATAAGCCATTTCCGCCGATAAGCCAGTCAACCGTTTTTCAATAACGCTAGCAATAGTTTTTTGTAGGGTTATCCAGTTGAGATGACGTACAAAACGAATCCAAATAGACATCTAAAATTTTTACTGCCTGACTAACTACCCAGTGCTTTTATAACTGCTATTAGTCAGATGCGTCGTGAGTAGAAGACTCTATTTGGTTTGATTGAGGTTAAGGTTAATTACCAATAATTTTTCGGCGTTGGTAAATTAAGGTATGAGTATCTGAGTAATGCAATTAGACAGTTTAACTACAGCGGAATTAGAAAGAAAGCTAAGTCAACTTGCTGCAGTATCTACTCTACGCAAGGCTACAGGTTTGAGAAAGCTTAGAGATTTACTGTTAATTATTGGACAACCAGAGCGATCGCATTGCTCTTAAAGTAGTTACTACCACCGCTAAAATCTCCACTGGCAGACCATTGCTGTCCCAGGCTATCGGTATAGGCACTACCACCTGCATTGACGAAAATGGCAGCACCATCGGCTAAAGTAGTAGTGTAGGTGAGAACATCTTCTGGGTCGTTGTCTTGGAAATTTTCGGCGATCGCCAGAGTCAAATTACTATATTAGTTGTTGAACATCTTTATTAGAAACAAGAGCACCAGGATCGACTGAAAATTGCGTATTACCATCAACACCTTGAGTAAATGATTCGAGTTTAAACTTAATATCTTCCCTCGAATCTCCCTCAAATGTACCGATGGCAGATTCCAAAGGTACAGTTTCATCCCCTAATGCTGGTGGTTGTTGCAGTTTGGTATTGATAATATCAATTTGGATAGTAGATAATTGTAGTCTTTTGTAATCTCTTTAAAAAGTGGTGCGAAAGTGGTGCGGTTTTTATTAATCGCTCAACGCCATGTATATCAATAACGAAGAGAGAAAAGCCAAAATTGGTATAGAAAATTGGTATAGTTAGTTTGTCTGCTAGTAGAGACAATTCAATCAAACTCCGTTTTACTTACCCGACGAAAAAAAGAAACGATATCAATGTCGCAACAAACACTGATGAGGCTGGATTAAAGCTCTAAGAATTGCTCAAACTATTAATGCTGACATTGAACTAGGTCATGAATTTTTAGATAATGCTCGAAATAACACAGTATGGAAAAAGCTATGGGCATTGTGCAGAATAAAAGGCGGTACGATAGGTATTTCGGTGTTAAGTCAACTTTTAACCAGTTTGACGAAAGCTCAATTTGGTTTACCCTAACATTTATATGGATGTATATATTCTTAACTTACTGGCGGTTGGTTTATTGCTGCTAGTCGTAACTTTAGGTTCGGGTTGGATAAAGCGTTTGCCCCTATCGTATTCTCTAATTTATCTAGCAGTAGGAATTGCCCTCGGTCCTCATGGTTTCAAGCTAATTAACCTGCGTCCCAACGCTGAATTTCTAGAGAGGTTAACGGAATTTGTAGTTATCATTTCGGTATTTGGTTGTGGACTCAAGATCAACCGTCCGCTTAAGTTAGGAGCTTGGCAAACTACGATTAGGTTAATTGGTTTTTTAATGCCTTTCTCAATTTTTGGTTTGGCAGCGATCGTCCATTGGCTGTTGGATATATCATGGGGTGGAGCAATAGTTTTAGGTGCAGTTCTTGCCCCTACCGACCCGGTTTTGGCTTCCGAGGTTCAGCTAGCAAATATTAAAGATCGAGATGAATTACGCTTTAGTTTGACTTCTGAAGGCGGATTAAATGATTCTCTAGCCTTTCCTTTTGTTTATTTTGGCGTTGCTGCCTTAGAAGATAGTAACTGGGATAATTGGTTCGTTCAATGGGTAATCATAGATTTGCTTTGGGCAATAGCTGCCGGAGTAGCAATGGGAATTGTGGTTGCCAAAGCGATCGTTTGGTGCGATTGTAAAATACAAAAACGTCGTCCTGCCGACAATCTCTTAGAAGATTTTGTTGCTTTAAGTCTAATTTTACTAACGTATTCGCTAACAGAATTAGTCAACGGTTATGGGTTTCTCGCTGTCTTTGTAGCTGGTTTCATCGTTCAACAAAGCTATTGCGTCAATCTTCAAAAGCGTTTGGCACAGTTAAAATTTATCGAACAGAACGAAAAGCTACTAGAAATTACTACTATCTTGCTATTGGGAACGATTTTATCTATCGAGCCAATAGTTCATTATTTGCCTCAGTCATTGTTAGTAGCGGGAGTATTATTTTTTCTCGTTCGCCCTTTGGGAGTTTGGCTCTCAACTGTTAATACTAACTTACCTAAATCGACCAAGCATCTGATGGGCTGGTTTGGTATTCGCGGTATTGGTTCGATTTACTATTTAACTTATGCTTTGGGAAAAAGCTTGGAAGGAACCCTCGGCGAACAAATTTCCTGGATCGTTTTTACCGTAGTAGTGTTATCGATAGTTATTCATGGCATTAGTGCAGCACCTTTAATGAACTGGTATCAAAAACAAGAAACTTCTGGTAAACCCTTAGTTTAAGGGTTTCTCGTGCCCTAGCTGGAGAGATGACGTTTACAATATGAGTTCGATCGAAGTGCTATCGTAACTCGATTGTTTTGACTACTGACCTCTAATTTTAAGTACACGCTCGAAGACAATGTCGAGCATTGTCTAACTGATATGTAATGGCACCTCAACTTGAGTTATTTATACATGGGAGTGTCAATCCAACCAACTATGAAACAGCAATTTGATTTACTGCGTCAATTTCCCAAAATGATTATTACTGTTGGGTTATTAACGATCTCGCAACCCATAGCGATCGCTCAAGAGGAAATCTTACCTCCTGCTGACACTTCTGCTCCAGTAACAATTCCTGAAGATGGGATGTACTTTGCCGATGTGTTAGTGAGAAATCGACCGGTAATTCAAATTGGCAGCTTGCCCGAAATTAATGCCAGGGCGAGAGCTGAAATTATCAATCGCCGCATTGCTAGTGTGGTGGCTAATGCCGAAGAGCTAGAACCAGTTACTGTCGCTTTCGACTCTTCGAGACAAATTGCTACCTTAAGGCTAAATAATCGAATTTTAATGACCGTAACCCAGCAAGATGCCGAAGACTATGGGGTTAGCGTCGAGGCTTTAGCAGCTAGATGGGCAGAACGACTAAATACCGCTTTGGATAAGCCACCACTGGCGATCGATGTCGGACAGAGGCTTTATAGTACGATAAGAGAATTGTTACGAGATACGGTTGCAAATTTACCTTCCTTAGTAGGAGCAATTGTTGTTATTGGATTTACTTTACTGGTTGCTAGAGTTGTACGTTATTTAGCTTTTCGGTGGGCACAACAAACTGAAGGAGACTCTACTACTGAAGTTCTAATTGCTAGACTTAGCTACGGAGGAATTTGGATAGTAGGTTCGGTAATTGCTCTAGGAGTGATGGGGTTAAATTTTGGAGCCTTGTTGGGAGCTTTGGGACTAACTAGCGTGGCAATTGGTTTTAGTCTCAAAGATGTTTTAAGTAATTATATTTCTGGAGTAATTTTACTAGCAGCTCGTCCTTTTAGAATCAACGACCAAGTAGTAATTGACGATTACGAAGGTACGATTACTCAGATTCAGCTACGGGCTACTACGATGAAAACCTACGATGGTCGAGTTGTCTATATTCCCAATCAAGAAGTATTTCAAGCCAGCATTATTAATAACACTGCTTCTCCCCGTCGCCGTAGCAGCATTATAGTAGGAATCGATTATGGTGAAGATATCGAACGGGCTAGAGAAGAGATCCTGCGCGCTTTAGAGGCGATAAAAGAAGTAGAGCTCGATCCCGCTCCAGATGTTTTAGTCAACAAGTTAGCTGCTAGTACGGTAAATTTGGAAGTTCGTTTTTGGGTAGATTCTCGTCGTTCTGGGTTTCTTGCTACTACCTCCAAAGTCGCTCAAACCGTTAAAGAAGTTTTAGAAAGAGCCGATATTGATATGCCGACAGATATTTATACTTTGGTCATGCGAGACTTTCCTTCACAAATTAAAATTCAGGAGCGGGAAGAAGGAACTAAGAAACTTAATTTGGATAGTCAATAAAACAGGTAGTAGGGAATAGGGAATGGGAAATAGATAATAGCTTTTTGGTAGTCGCGATCGCCAATAACGACTAAATCTTAATGCTAAAGATTGCCGGAAATTGAAAACTACTTAGAGATAGATTTATTAACTACAAAATCGAGCTAATTTTTACAGAGGACAAAAATAGACATATAGACATATGGTAATCTTTTCTTAGATTTGTTTGGCAAAAATTTTTGAAAAGTAGCTAGAAATCTTATGGCGATCGCCGAAAATTCAGCTAGATTGTCGCTCGAACGCCAAAAAATCCCTCGAAAAATATTGTAATTGAGAAGTGATGGAATTTAAATTTAACTATACTAGGCTATACGTAGGAGATTACAAAACTTGCTTGAAGTTTTATCGCGATATCTTAGGATTAAAAGTAACTTTTGCTTCAGAAATAGATACTTACATCGAACTTACCGATGGTGCTACTAAGCTAACGCTGTTGAACCGCAACAAAATTCCCGAATACTTCGGAAGTGATACTCCAGTGTCTTTCGGACATAAAAATGATGCCATTGCTTTGAGCTTTCACGTCGAAGATGTAGACAAAGCCTTTGAGTATTTGTGTCAGCAAGGGGTAGAAATTGTGAGTAAGCCTTGGGATTTTGCCGATTGGGGAGTAAAATTAGCTCTAGTGCGCGATCCTGAAGGTAATTTAATCGAATTAAATCAATTAGCCCAAATGGTAGGCGCGGAGTAAAGCTCGAAAGGAGATCGGGTTCGGAGCGAGATACTTCCTAGGGAGCTAAATTATTTGACAAAGGTTTCAGGACTTACGCACTCGAGCATTAAAAACTTAATCTACCCTGACCAACCCGTTGCTCAAACAAGAAAATTTCGTTCAACTGCGTAAGTCCTAGCTGTGAGAATACGGCTCGAGTTTTGAAAGTCTATAGCTTTAGTAGTTGGAATAATTTTTTTAGATCGTTTAATTTCACTTAAAACAAAAAATAACGCTGCGCCATCGGTAAAACTTTGGCAGGTTCGCAGGTCAATAATTCTCCATCTGCTCTCACCTCATAAGTTTCGGGATTTACCTCAATTTGTGGGGTAGCATCATTGAGTTTCATGTCTGCCTTACTGAGATTACGAGTATTGGAGACGGCGACGACGGGAGTTTGTAAGCCAATTCGTTCGGCAATCCCTCGCTCTAAAGCTGCTTGAGAAATAAAGCTCAAAGAAGTCGCCCCTACCGCACCGCCATAGCTGCCAAACATGGGACGCATTTGCACTGGTTCGGGAGTCGGTATACTGGCATTAGCATCGCCCATTTGCGACCAGGCGATCGCGCCACCTTTGATGACTATCTCTGGTTTGACTCCAAAAAAAGCAGGTTTCCAAAGACAGAGGTCGGCTAGTTTACCCTCTTCAACCGAACCGACATAATCAGCAATACCGTGCATTATGGCGGGGTTGATGGTGTATTTAGCAATATAGCGTTTGGCGCGAAAGTTATCGGCTCGTTCCTCGCTAGGGGACGAGAGAACGCCCCGTTGCAGCTTCATTTTGTGGGCGGTTTGCCAAGTACGGATAATTACTTCCCCCACTCTACCCATGGCTTGAGAATCAGAAGCGATCGCACTAAAAGCACCCAAATCGTGGAGAATGTCTTCGGCAGCAATGGTTTCACCACGGATGCGCGACTCGGCAAATGCCACATCTTCGGGACTGTTTTTATCCAGGTGATGGCAAACCATCAACATATCGAGGTGTTCTTCTAAAGTGTTGACGGTAAAGGGTCGAGTGGGATTGGTAGAAGAAGGCAAAACATTAGTCTCGCCGCAGACTTTAATGATATCTGGTGCGTGTCCGCCGCCAGCCCCCTCGGTGTGATAGGTATGGATAACGCGCTTTTTAAAAGCGGCAATGGTATTTTCGACAAAACCAGCTTCGTTTAAAGTATCGGTGTGAATCGCTACTTGTACGTCATACTCATCGGCAACCCCAAGACAGGTATCGATCGTCCCAGGAGTCGTACCCCAGTCTTCGTGTAGTTTTAACCCCATTGCCCCTGCTTCGATCTGTTCTACCAGCCCTTCAGGTTTGGCACTATTCCCCTTGCCCAGAAAGCCCAAATTCATCGGAAAAGCATCGGCAGCCTGCAACATTCGCGCCATATGCCATTCCCCCGGAGTACAGGTGGTAGCATTAGTACCGGTGGCAGGTCCCGTACCGCCGCCAAACATCGTCGTAATCCCAGAAGCGATCGCCGTTTCGATTTGTTGGGGACAGATGAAGTGGATGTGGCTGTCAATGCCCCCGGCGGTGAGAATCATCCCTTCTCCAGCGATGACTTCGGTCGAGGCACCGATAATAATATCGACATCATTTTGAATCAGAGGATTGCCTGCTTTGCCAATTTTATGAATTTTGCCGTCTTTAAGTCCCAGATCGGCTTTGACGATGCCCCACCAATCGAGAATCAAGGCATTGGTAATTACCGTGTCTACCGCTCCATCTGCGCGCGAAATTGGCGATTGTCCCATCCCATCCCGGATGACTTTACCGCCACCAAACTTGACTTCATCACCGTAAGGCGTATAGTCTCGTTCGACTTCAATAATAATATCCGTATCCGCCAAACGGACGCGATCGCCTACTGTCGGACCAAAAGTCTCTGCATACGCCCGACGTTCCATACGGTAGCTCATTTCTCTCTCACCCTACTTTAACGATTTTTAATCTTATTACAGCTATAGCAAAAAAAGTAGTGTGACTCTGATAATTAAATTACCAGAATCGCACACTGAGCAATTATAGAAAAGTAGGGAGGCGAGTCAACAGACTGAGTGAAGTTGCCTTAAAAACTATCAGATTCAGGTCTGGCGTCAGACGCTCCCGAACGATTTAAGAACAAATTACCCGCAGCATCATTTTGGTATACGCAGTTAATTTGAGGAGAACCGTCTATACTACCCGTATAAGCAAAAGTATTCATTCTGCGCTTACAGTCTCTAACTTGTTCGGAACTAACTAGTTTTCGTTGTTCGAGAAGCGACCAGTTATTTTGGCGCAGAATACAGCCTGGTTGCATTACTGGCTGAGAAACGAAAACGTTGAAAGGATTCATACTCAAGAAGAAACGCATATCGGTCACGACCGCACTCGCTCCGAATTGCTGACAGAGTTCGGGATTTGGTGCTAGGCGATCGATTTCTAAGCGAGAATCGATACTGGCAAGGTTGGAGTTGCTGCTAAAGTTTAAGCTAATTCCTACGACAATACCTAAAATAAATACACTGGCTAAAATTGCGGCTTTAGCTGCATTAAAGGGATTTTTGTTGTTAGGGGATGAAGAAGAGGGAGCAGACTTGCCATTGGGAGGACTATAGCGATCGTATACGGAGTCGGGTCGATTTCTGCGTTTCATAAAATTAAATGCAATCGGTTAAAAATTTAAATAGTTGAAAAGCGATTTTATAATTATTTTAACTAACAAAGATTTGAAGGATAGTTTTCTTAGCCATCTCATTATTGAATCGATCTAGAGAGCGTAGGGTTGAGATATCTCTACTGGCAGCCTTTGGCAGGAAGTCAAAGGTATCGCTCGCTCGCCCTGAAAACCTCTAGTGTCTAAAATTATTATTAACCGCCAACTGGCAATCAGCTACTTGCGGACGCTTCGCTGGCTCTTGGAAAACTGATTTTAAAGCCGCTTGTCTGCGCTCTGGAGATTCGGCAGCTAAATTCCACAGACTTTCATAAAAGAAGAAAGACATGCCACCGAGATTGCGGTCGCGAACTGCCTTTATCTGTTGATTAATCTCGCTCCAATATACCCGATGACCTTTCAAACCAGATAAAATACCAATTCCTACGGGAATGTGCCGGTTGGCAGCAATAACTTCGGGTTGCCGTAATTCTCTAAGGAAGCTATCTTGGCGATCGCGATAGACCTGAACTACTAACTCTTCAATCAATCCCATTCTCTCCCAGCGATACCAATCTAGCAGAAAAGAGTTGAGGGAAAAATCTTGAGGATTGGGTGAGAGGGATACAATTGCTTGGGGATTGGCTCGTTTGATTTGATGAAATAGGGTTTCCATATAAGCCGTAATTTTATCGGCACGCCACTGGATCCATTCGGGATCTTGACTATCTTCTGGTGGCAGTTGTCCTTGGTGTTCCTGTTGATAGAGTTTGACCGTGTATTCGTCGTAACCTAATTCAGAAGGATAACCAAAGTGATCGTCAAATTGAATGCCGTCTACATCGTAGTTACTAACTATCTCCACGACTAAATCGCTAATCAACTGCTGGACTTCTGGATGTAGGGGATTGAGCCAAACTCGTTGGTGAACTTTACCCTCCCACCAAATACTGCTGCCATCTTGGCGTTTGGTCAACCATTGAGGATGACGCTGTGCCAATACCGAGTCGGCAGGTGCCATAAAGCCAAATTCAAACCAGGGAATTACCGCCAGATTTTTTTGGTGTCCTGCAGTAATAATTTCTTGGAGTAAATCGCGGTCTTTCAATTCCTCTCTCGGATCTAGGGCATATCCCGTAGCCTGTCGTGAAATCTGGGAAGGATAGAGTGTATGTCCCCAATTCCAGACGGTAGGATAGAGCGTATTAAAATTTAGTTCTGCCAAGCGAGCGATCGCCCCAGCAGTTTTTTGACGGGAAAACAGTACGTCGCTATCGATATTAGTCAGCCAGACCCCTCTTAATTCCCTGTCCGTATTGGTGGCACAGGATCGATTTAGTTGCACCAACGGGCGATCACTTGGTAGTTGAGTATTACCTGTCAGGGGAGTTAGGGCAATAATAGTAAAAGTCAAGACAAAGAGAAAGATTAACCAAGTCGGACGACCCAAATCTCGGCTAAACTGAACTAATTTGTTAGCAAAGTTATCGTAGATCTTGGCAATACGCTCTTTCATATTGATGTTAGAGTGAGGAATATTAGCAATCGAGAGCTAGAGATGGGCAATTTAGTTTTAGATAATTACCAATTGTCCTGATGACAGGAGATATTAAATAGCGCGCTCGATTTTCAACATGGCGATTATAGCTCGTTCTCTTCCAAAACATAAACGAGGCTCTGTAAATAAGTAATAAGCAATGTATATTCGCAATGCTGTTGCCAGCGATCTCGAAGGGATCGTCGAGATTTACAATCAAAGCATTCCCCATCGCACTGCTACTGCCGATACCGAACCGATTTCGGTTGCCAGTCGTCTCAATTGGTATCGCGATCGCCCTCATACTCGTCCCCTTTGGGTAGCTGAAATTAATGGCGTTGTAGCTGGCTGGCTCAGTTTTCAATCTTTTTACGGTCGTCCCGCCTATTGCCACACTGCCGAACTAAGTATTTATGTAGACTATAACTATCAGCGGCAGGGAATTGGTAGCAGTTTATTAGAAAGAGCGATCGCCGAAAGTCTGCAACTAGAAATTAAGACCCTGCTTGGGTTTATTTTTGCTCACAATTACCCCAGTTTAAAGCTCTTTGCGGCTTACGGATTTGTAACTTGGGGACACTTACCCCAGGTAGCCGAACTAGACGGAATCGAGAGAGATTTAATAATTTTGGGTCGCCGAATTAATGGTAGCTAGTTTCGATGTCTTGAGTTACTATTGCGATCGCCAAAATGAGATTAACGCCTATATCTAGCAAAACCGAATTCCTGACGATTTAATCAATCTGTTGGTGGGCGATTTATGAGCGATCTATTCTATTTGTCTGCATTTAAATTAGAATTTGATATACCAACCGTGAGAAATGCAAAAGAAAATCGGTAAAGTTAAATTATTTTTGAATAATATTGTAACCCGTAACCACTATTTGACCATTGGGATAAGTAGTCCATATCCACTGAACTTCTTCATTTTCGTTCAATTCGACGCTGATTACGGCGGAAGGAATATTTGATGTAGCAGAAGTTAGAGATAAGCTTGGTTGAGGTGCAGGAACAATTCTTTTTGAGTTTTCCTGGCTGTTAGCAATAACCATAATTTTTGATGAACGCAGTCTACATTACTAGTTTAACTTAGCATCAAATCAAGGACTGACACTATTGTTCACTAGCATTGCTATGTTAGCCCATCAACGGTTTTATATCTCGACCGAAAGTTTACATCTAGATTCCAGTAGCTTCAGTCTGGAGGGAAACAATGAAAGAGGTTCAGACCAATCGAGCAAATCAATTGAACCGCTCAGGATTACCCATGGCTACTCTAAACACTATCGACCAGATTTAAAACAATAGCGATACAAAGCAAGAGCATTATTGCGTAAAATAGCGATCGCAATTGCCTCTGCTTCCTTAGTAGTCAAATCGGAATCGGCGATCGCTTCTTCTAATACCTCTGCTAAAATCTGACGACTCCACTTTGCTGCTAAATAATATAAATCGGGAATAAATTTAGCGTCGGAAGAATACATCAACTTACTTGTAGGTGACAATTCTAGTAGTTGCCGTAAGGTATTTCGCATACCAGAAAAGCTTAAAAAAGGCAGTGTCAAACCAAAATCTAAATAAAGGTGGGGGTATACACAGGCCAAATAGCCAGCTTGGCGTACGTAAGGATAACTTGCATGAAGTATGACAAAAGGAACCTGACGATACTCTGGAGATTCTAACAGAGGACGCAGCAACAGCGGATTTGCTAATCTCAGATCTAAATCTGGGTCGCCAAAACCCGTGTGAAATTGAATTGGAAGGCGATATTTAGCCGCAATTGATAATGCTCGCTGCAGTAGAAAATCGATTAAAACTTTGTCAGCCAGTCTTAAATATTGCCCTTGTAGTTGCTGTTTTAGATTGTTAAAACTCTGGGCTGCTACTTCAGAACTCACAGTTGCGATCGCCAAACCAGTACGGTAACAAGCGATACTCTTAAAGGCAACTACATTAGATGGCGGTGGGTCAATTTCGTCGTCAAATCTGGTAATAAAAGTTGCAAAGTCTTCACATTGAGGAATCAATCGTTCGGCTAAAATTTCTAGGCGCAAAATTCTTTTAACCGAGACAAATTGCTCGTGCCACGATAGCGGTAAAATCGAATCCGGTTCCAATCCGTCATCTAAATAAATTGCCTCTAAATTAGCCGATTGAAAACACAACTCAGTTAATTTCTCCAGTCCCAAATTTTGTCGGTGTTCTAAGATTGCCGCTTCTTCTGCTTGACAGTTTAGTAAAGCCGCCATTGCTCGCAAGCTGCGGCGATAGAATAGGGTATGACGAGCATGATAGTCGATTATTTCTGGGTCATAGCCCTGAGTAAATGCAGCAGCATAGGGATACTCTACCGCAGCTTGTGTTTGCAATAAGTTATGTCCGTGTTGGTCGATAAGGGGAATATCGGTAAGGTTCATCAGATTTTTTGCATAAATATTTTTTTTAAATATTTTTAAATATTAAAGATAGAGAGACACAATCAAAACTCCTGACTCTTGACTACATTCTCAACCTACTATTTCTAAATTCGTGTGAGAAGTCTATTAGTATCGCGCCCACAGTTGGTTTACTTCTCGATCTAGTTCCCAATCTTTCATCGCTTCCCATTCGGCTTGACGTACGGCTAAGAACGCTTGAGATAATTCTGGATTTAAAGCATTTAAAAGCAAATCGTTTTCTCGGAGGCGAGCGATCGCTTCTCCTAAATTGGTAGGCAGTCGTTCGATTCCTCGAGCCTCTCGTTCTTCAGGGGACAAGCTTCCGGGATCTACAGCTAGCGGTGCTGGTGCTTCGAGACTTCTTTGCACCCCATCCAATCCAGCAGCGATCGCAGCACCCAGTGCTAGATAGGGATTGGCAGAGGCATCTACTGTTTTTAATTCAATATGAGTGGGGCAGCCAGTGGGATTGCTAGGTACTCGCACGGCTGCTTCGCGGTTATCCAGTCCCCAACAGCGAAAAGCACCACTCCAACAGTGAGGAAGTAAACGGCGATAGGAGTTAACACTGGGTGTGGTCAATGCCATGAGCGATGGTAGATGATGCAATATCCCAGCAATAAATTCTCTGGCTGTTTTAGATAGACCACAAATACTCTGACTGTCGGGCAGCAAGTTTTCTCCGTTTTGCCAGAGACTAAAGTGTATGTGACACCCGCTACCAGAAGCATCGGGGAAAATTTTAGGTAAAAAAGAAGCTTCTAGATCGTGTTTGTGAGCGATCGCTTTTATAGTCTCCCTAAAGGCAATCTGCCAGTCAGCCGCATCCCAAGCATCAGTGTAGCCCATGGAAATCTCCTGTTGACCTGGACCCGATTCGGGATAATACTGCTCTACAGGTATCTTTTGAGCGATCAGTGAGGAGACAATCTCATCAATAACTTCTCTATGGAGATCCATTCCTTGAGTAGAGGCGAAGACTGTTAAATCGGCAGGTTCTAATCCATTAGCTGTTTGCCGTAATAAGTAAAATTCATTCTCGAATGCTGCCTTAATTTCCAATCCTTGACGTTTTGCTGCTGCAAGGATCTCTCTTAAGAAATTACGCGGACACAACGACCAAGGAACTTCGTTATGTACCATGTTGCCCATTACCCGCGCATGACCTGGAGAATAGGGCAACATCTTCAAGCTCGACCAGTCAGGTACTAAACGAACTTCCCCTACAGGACTCAACCCGGATTTTGGTATAACGGCATCATACATTACCGGAACTCCCTGCTGTCCGGCGGCTATGCCCACACCCCAGTCGAAGTACTCAGAAAGCATATCTAAAAGCATATCTATATGTACGGCTTTGCCACGGATGATATTGGCATTGTCACACCAAAGAATACGCACGAATTTGACTCCAGATTGCTGGAGGGTTTTTCTGACTTCCTTAAACTTAATCTTTTCAGTCATTGCCAGAAAAGGGTCGTGGTTAATTTAATCTAGATTTTCAAGAAGCGATTGACCGAGACTCTATTATGGTCATTGTTTAACAGAGCCAAAAATAATCTCACTCGATCGAAATTTACAATCCCCTAAAGGCTCGATTATTGCCATAGCAGGTAGTCAAATATTTTGACCATCGCCCACACCTACCATATTCAATTAACTATTTTTGAGTAAGCCTAACATAGATCGCTTTGCTAAGCGCGATCGCACTTAAGTTGGATTGAAAGTTCTCAGGGAAACTGCTGTAAGAGGAAACTGTTTTTTTACTCCCCAGTAGATATATTTCTCGATATAGTGATTGCTGTAGCTATTTAAATCGAAGAAAATTTGATGTACTCAGCAAATATCAAACAGTTACATCAGCAGTTAGTGAGCAAAGAACGTTCGGCAGTAGAAATTACCCGAGAAGCTTTAGAGCGTATCGAAACTTTAGAACCTAAAGTACGGGCTTTTATCACGGTTACTGATGAGCTAGCCCTCTCAACTGCCGAGCGAGTAGATGCCAAAATTGCCGCAGGAGAATCTATTGGGCTGTTAGAGGGAATTCCCATCGGGATCAAAGACAATATGTGTACCAAGGGAATTAAAACTACCTGCGCTTCCCAGTTTTTAGCTAATTTCATTCCACCTTATGAGTCTACCGTAACCCAAAAAATCAAAGCTGCAGGAGCGGTAATAGTAGGAAAAACCAACTTAGATGAGTTTGCGATGGGCAGTTCTACGGAAAACTCTAGCTTCCACATTACCGCCAATCCCTGGGATTTAGAACGGGTTCCTGGGGGGTCCTCTGGCGGTTCGGCGGCAGCAGTAGCGGCGGGGGAATGCGTAGTTTCTCTGGGTTCGGATACGGGCGGCTCGATTCGTCAACCAGCTTCATTGTGTGGCGTAGTAGGGATGAAACCGACTTACGGCTTGGTGTCTCGTTTTGGCTTGGTAGCGTTTGCCTCTTCTTTAGATCAAATTGGACCTTTTGCTCGTAATGTGGAAGATGCAGCAATTTTGTTGAGTGCGATCGCCGGATACGACGAACACGATTCCACCAGTCTCAAAGTCGAGATTCCTGACTATACTCAATATCTCCAGCCCGATTTTAAATCTAGGGGGGGATTAAAAGTCGGCGTTATTAGCGAAACTTTTGGAGAAGGATTAGATTCCAAGGTAGCAGAAACCGTTAGAAAAGCGATCGCTCAGTTAGAAGCTTTGGGTGCAGAAGTTACCGAAATTTCCTGTCCTCGTTTCCGCTATGGTTTACCCGTCTACTACATTATTGCCCCTTCTGAAGCCTCGGCAAATCTAGCTCGTTACGATGCGGTAAAATACGGCTTGCGTCAAGAAGCGGATAATCTGCTGTCGATGTATACCGATACCCGTGCGAGTGGTTTTGGCAAAGAAGTCAAGCGGCGGATTATGTTGGGTACCTATGCCCTCTCGGCTGGTTATTACGATGCCTATTATCTTAAGGCGCAGCAAGTTCGGACTCTAATTAAACAAGATTTCGATCGCGCCTTTGAATCAGTAGACGTTCTGGTATGTCCTACTTCTCCGACTACCGCGTTTAAAGCCGGAGACAAAACTGCCGATCCTCTGAGTATGTACCTGTTAGATTTGATGACCATTCCCGTTAATTTGGCTGGTTTGCCTGGAATTAGCGTTCCCTGCGGCTTTGACGATGGAGGACTGCCAATTGGAATGCAACTGATTGGTAATGTGCTGCGCGAGGATATCTTGTTTAACGTAGCTTATGCCTACGAACGAGCTACAGAATGGCATCGACGACATCCTCAATTATAGTAAAAGTAGCAAGTGACAAAATAAGCTCGGTGGCATTGCGTTTGATGAGAAACCAAAGTTTGCTGCTGGCTACTTCTTAAAAAAAATTTCTGAGATTGAAGAATTGTAGTAGCTTTTACCTTTACAATAATTTACTGCGTGACGTTATGTTTTATAGAAAAACGCTCGCTGGTCGATAAAGCCTAAAACCCCAGGTAAGAAGACATAGAGAAATATTAATAGGCGATCGCTCACCATAAACATAAACCGGGCAATTTATAACCAGGTCAAAAGATATTCAGATTACGCGATAAATATAATGAATATGGCAAAAGTTTTAGTTTCCGATCCCATCGACCAAACTGGTATCGATATCCTTTCCCAAGTGGCTCAGGTGGATGTAAACACCAAGCTACTACTAGAGGAATTAATTAAGATTATTCCCGAATATGATGCTTTGATGCTGCGTTCTGGTACCAAAGTCACTCAAGAAGTAATTGAAGCTGGTTCTAAATTAAAAATTATCGGACGTGCGGGAGTAGGTGTGGATAACATCGATGTTCCTGCCGCTACTCGTCAGGGTATCGTGGTGGTTAATTCTCCTGAAGGTAACACTATCGCCGCTGCCGAACACGCTCTGGCAATGATGCTCGCTCTCTCGCGACAGATTCCCGATGCCAACCTGTCAGTTAAAAGCGGCAAATGGGAACGCAAAAAGTTCATCGGTAATGAAGTTTATAAAAAAACTTTAGGGGTAGTAGGCTTAGGAAAAATTGGAGCGCACGTTGCCAAAGTAGCGCGAGCTATGGGCATGAAGTTACTGGCATACGATCCTTTTGTTTCTGAAGATCGAGCCGAACAACTCGGCTGTAGTTTGGTAGACCTAGATTTACTCTTTCAAGAAGCTGACTATATTACTCTGCATATTCCCAGAACCCCCGAAACGACCAATCTAATTAATGCTCAAGCCTTAGCTAAAATGAAGCCAACGGTGCGAATTGTCAACTGCGCTCGCGGAGGGATTATCGACGAAGTAGCGTTAGCCGAGGCTCTCAAGGAAGGCAAAATTGGTGGTGCCGCCTTGGATGTATATGCTGAAGAACCTTTGGGAGATTCCCCTCTTACTCAACTGGGTTCTAATTTGGTGTTAACTCCTCACTTGGGAGCATCAACAGCCGAGGCACAGATCAATGTTGCTGTCGATGTCGCAGAACAGATTAGAGATGTTTTGCTGGGGTTACCAGCGCGTACAGCGGTTAATATTCCCGGACTAAATCCCGATGTCATGGAACAACTGAGACCCTATCTCAGATTGGCAGAAACTCTGGGGAATATGGCAGGTCAATTGGCTGGTGGCAGAATCAACCAGCTTAATATTCGTCTCCAAGGAGAATTAGCGAGTAATGACAGTCAACCTATAGTTGTAGGAGCATTGAAAGGAGTATTATCTCAGGCACTAAGAGAACGAGTGAATTATGTCAATGCGGCAATTGAAGCTCAGGAACGAGGTATTAGAGTAATTGAAACTAAAGATGCTGCTACTCGTGATTATTCCGGTGGTTCTCTACGTATCGAAGCACAAGGAGCTAATGGTACTCACTCGGTTACGGGGGCTTTACTCGGCGATGGCGAAATTCGCATTACCAGCCTCGACGAGTTTCCGATCAACGTTCCTCCTAACAATCATATGTTATTTACTCTGCACCGCGATATGCCTGGAATTATCGGTAAAATCGGCTCGCTGTTAGGTAGTTATAATGTCAATATTGCCAGTATGCAGGTAGGACGTAAAATCGTACGGGGAGATGCGGTTATGGTACTCAGTCTGGACGATCCTCTTCCTGAAGGCATTTTAAAAGAGATAACTAAAGTAGATGGGATCAGGGATGCCTACACGGTTCAACTTACATCATAGGGCGATCACCTGACTGAAATAAAGAGATAAGTAAGTGGAGACAGGAATTGCTTCACTTACTCGTTTAACTTACTCCGATTTAGTAGCGAATACTCCCCACATCACTAATAGAGTTATGCCGATATAGCCAAATACGGCTAGCCAGTCGAGTTGATTACTAGAAAGCATGGTTTTAAGTATTTAGATTGTCAATAATTAAATTGTAATGACTAACCTCAGCGTCAATCTCAACAAAGTCGCTCTCCTCAGAAATACTCGTAATATTGGGATTCCCAGCGTTACTAAGATGGCTAAAATTTGTATCGATGCGGGCGCTCATGGAATCACGGTTCATCCCCGTCCCGATCGCAGACATATTCGACCTTCAGACGTTGATGAATTGGCTCAAATGCTAACAATGGTTGAGTTCAACATCGAAGGCAATCCTTTGGAAACCTCTTTTATAGAAATCGTACGTCGAGTCAAGCCTACTCAGTGTACTTTGGTTCCCGATACTCCAGATACTTTTACCTCAGATAGCGGTTGGAATTTAACTAGAGATCGCGATCGCTTGATCCCTATAGTGAGAGAGTTACAAAGTCTCGGTTGTCGCGTTAGTTTGTTTATAGATCCCGATTTAGAGCAAATTAGTCTCGTTCCCCAAACTGGCGCAGAGCGGATCGAACTCTATACCGAGCCATATGCTACGGCGTTTCGAGAAGATCGAGACTTAGAAGCGGTGTTTCAGCAGTACCTAAAAGCGGCGACTAAAGCTACAGAATTAAATTTGGGAATCAATGCGGGACACGACCTAAATTTGAAAAACTTGGCTAAATTTTGCACGATCCCCAACATCGTGGAAGTTTCCATCGGTCATGCCCTAACTGCCGAAGCCTTGGAAATGGGTTTAGCTCAGACAGTTAAAGAGTATCTCAAAATCTTGACCGGCGGTAAGGCGCACTAAGTACACGGGCTCTGTCGTCGAGGGCGCAGAGTAATCTCTGACTTAAACGAAGGAAGAAGTTCGAGGGAAGAGGGAAGAAGGTTATTGAAATAGTAGATTTAAACTACTATTTCAATGTAGACTTTTTATCTAGCGATTAAAAAGGGGACTTGAACCTAGTAGCTCAAAGCAAAAGTTAAAGTGCGATCGCCACTCTTGGTTAAAAAATTTTAAAGTTAAAAGAGAATTTTTTTCAATAACTGCGGTTTTGATGTAAGCTAAATATGGAATTAATAAATTAAGTTTTAATTGTTTTGGCTGAGAGCTAATCGTCCTATGGCGATTACGCTTCGTATAACCTTCGCAGTGCCACCCACTCAAGCAAGATTTGTCCTTCCAAACAATTGAAAATAATTTTTATTAATTCTAAAACTTGCCAAGTTCTACCATAGATAGCAAACCACCGACCAACGGAATTCAACCTTCAACAGTTTGTTTTCTCCTCTTAGGGGAAAGGAAGTCGGATAAAAATCCACCGCTGACTTTCCCTTTTTCTCAATTAACGCGATCGACGAACGAGTATATTTTAAACATGTCTAATACCATTCAAACCGTCTGGATCGATGCCAATTCTAGCTTCAAACGTTTCCATCAAAGGCTGCTCCACTATCTATCGCGCTACGAAGCGATCGCCTGCTGGGAATATCAACAACATCAAGATGAAGCTTGCTCTTTAGAAATAGCTCTAACTTTGCTACACGACTATCTCAAAAGTCTTCCTCGATCGGTAAACTTAATCGGTCATGGTACGGGAGGATTGTTAGGATTACTCTACGCTCGAAAATATCCACATCGAGTTAAATCTCTAACCTTACTAGGAGTAGGCTATCGTCCCGCCGTAGATTGGCAAGCACACTATTACGCTACCCGAAAACTACTACCCTGTAGTCAAAATATGGTGTTAGCGCAAATGGTACAAAAATTATTTGGCTATCAAAACCGCTACAACAGTAACGGTTTAATCGAAATTCTCCAGCAAGACTTAAATACTTCTCCTTCACCTCATTCCCTCTATCAACAGGTTACTATACCTGCGGGCAGAATATCCGCTCCGATGATGGTCTGCGGTGGCGAATACGACACTGTAGTAGACTCGAACAGTTTAACTGGCTGGCTGAGTTATTTTCAGGAAAATGATGTTTTATGGAAATGTCCCCAAGGATGTCACTTTTTTCACTTCTTCTTTCCCGAGACCACTTGTAGACAGATAATTAAATTTTGGGAGCGACTCGATAAATCAAATATCTCCTCCGGAACCGAAGTTCAGAAGGAGACTTGCGAACAACTGCATTAATTGAAACTTATCGACCGTTAACGTTACCACCTACAAAAGCCAGTGTTAAACTATCGTGAACCAAGAAGTGCTCGAGATGATAGGCTCTCTCTTCAGTTTTAAGCAAAATTTGTTCGTAGAGATAGCGAGTAGCTCGATCTCCCAAGCTTTCTGATTGAGAAGCCTGAGAACGCAATAACTTAATTATTGCCTGTTCTGCTGCTAAATCGTGCTCTACCATTTGACGCTCATTGTAGACTCCGTCAGACTCTTGGTCGAAACAGCATAGTTCCCCTAGTTTGGTAAAGGTTGCAGCCGGAATTCCGCCAAGTCCATTTAATCTTTCACCCAATTCGTGAACGTGCTCTTGCACTTCATCGTAACTTTCTTGGAAAAACTGATGTAGGGAATAATATTCCGAGCCTTCAACTACAAAATGATGTTTTTGATACTGTAAATACAGTCCCTGAAAACTAGCCAGAAGTGCATTCATGCCCTCACAGACTGGTTCGGTAACATTTTTTTCTAGCAGAATTGGATTATCTTCCACTTGACCGAAAGGACGTAGCAAACCTGTATTTGTAGACATAGTTTTATTCTCATTTAATAGGGCTTATCGATAATATATCGCAAGCTGCATGTTTACGCTCTGAATAATTCAAGTTAATTAATGAACAAAGGTTTCAATTTTCTCTACCGCAGTTGTCAATCGATGCGATCGCCAGAATCTCAAGCTAATTATCTGTAGAGTCTTAAATTATGAAAGAGTATTCCGTAAATAATCGCAAAAACTCCATTCCTCAATGGCAAGTAGACAGAATGAAAACCATAATTGCCAACCGCTGGTTGGAAGTTTGGCAAATTGTCGAAATGAGAGCGAGGCGTAAACTAAAACATTACGAAGAGGAACTTTAGTCCATTAATTAAGTAAAATTCCTCTGATTAAAATAAAATAAAAATACTATTGCAGCGATCGCCACATGACAGTTGCTAAAAGAGAGGGCGAATTTTGTTAGTATACTCATACTAAAGAAATATACCAATTTCCATTATATCTCTAATGTGCGGTCGATATACTCTTATAGCCACCTCAGAAGAACTGGCGCGACACTTTGAGGTAAAACAGCCAGAGTTTTTGCCGGCTCGGTATAATATCGCTCCCAGTCAAACTATACCAGCAATCGCTCAAGAAGAAAATCGCAGACGGCTCAAACTAATGCGTTGGGGCTTAATTCCCCGTTGGGTCAAAGATCTCGAAGCATGGAAAGCGAATTTAATCAATGCTCGAGCTGAATCGGTAAATAGCAAACCTTCTTTTAAAACGGCATTCAGACAACGTCGCTGTTTGATTCCAGCCACTGGTTTCTATGAATGGTCGAACAAACAGCCTTATTATTTTCACTTGAAAGATAATCGCCTATTTGCTTTCGCCGGACTTTGGGATAGCTGGCAACATAAACCAACAAAAGCGATCGTCTCCTGTACCATTATTACCACTACAGCTAATAGTTTGACTGCGAAGATTCACCATCGAATGCCCGTTATCCTCGCTCCCGATGATTATCAGACTTGGCTTGATGGCGACGAAGATGAAGCGCAGAAGTTGTTGCAACCCTACACAGAATCCGCAATGGAATTACGGCAGGTTAGCAAATTGGTTAACAATCCTCGTAACGATAAGCCAGAATGTCTTGCCAATAGCAAGTAGAAAGTCGAAATAATTTACCATCACTTCTTAACTTTGCATTTCCTGCTTTTTAATCAAACAGTATTTAACTTTCTTCCCCGTAAGTTATGGGTTCTACACAAAGGGCATCCACTTCAGGCTTGCTTAGTCTGAGGATTTTAGTAGGTAAAATAATTTCACTAAATCCTGCTGGAAGGGAAACATTCGAAGCAATAAAAGCCGTTCCAGGAGTCAAACCCTTCATGAGTAACTTACCAATATAACCGCCATAGGCGCGATCGAAACCTACTACTATTGCTACCGTACCTTGAGATAATTCTCTGATGCTTGTTTCAACTTTCATTATTTTGCCGATCCACTAATTTTACGACTAACTTGCAAGTAATTTCCGCTCCTAAGCCGATTTGCTGTCGATCGATGCGAATAATTACCGAACCACTTGCTGTTTTGCTGACTATTTCGGCGACAATTCCTGGCTTTAATCCCAGATTGCAGAGATAGTTACAGGTGTTTTTGTCCAAGTGCATTCGAGTAATTTCAACCCAGTCTTCGATCTGAGCCGTGTTGAGCCATACACCGTTAGCAGGAAGCTCGATGTCTTGAATGGGATTTAATAAATTGTTGGATTCGGTAAATATTCCTCCCACAAAAACCAGCTTGGAAGACTGAGAGTGGATAAGCGATCGCCTCTGCCAATTACCTTTGTGAATTATTGGCAATAAATTAAAATCGAACATAAGTAGCAACTAAGAGAGAATTATCTATGACCGTGTGGTCGTTGAATACCTAGCTAGGTATGCGGTCTAGACATATTTTGATTATTGAAATCTTTTTTTATTTAACACTTACTTTTTATATATATACCGCGATCTCAATTTATTGACAATCATTTTAAATAAATTTGTTGTTAAATTTTGACTATAAAAAGAGGCGAATAAAAATTCGCCTCAGTTGCGATCCAAAATAATTCCGTTTCGCTCCGTCTTAAAAGGTGAAGGTAGTACGAATCGTTCCAATAATCAGATCGTCATTAGCGTCGTTGTTATCGGGTGCTGTAATCCAGATAACCCCAGGAGTAACGGCAATGTTGTCGTTAAACCGATACTCATAAAATGCTTCGACGTGCAGAGAAGTATCTTCATCATCTCCCAAGTTATCGATACTGGATTCTGTTACCCAAGGTTCCATTCCGATAATCACTCCTCCCAAATTTCCCTCTTTACCCAAGTCGGGAAAAGCCAGAGTAGCTGCCCAATTCCAGATATCCTGCGTACCGCGATCTAACTGTCCGTCAAGAGATGAGAGATTGGTTACTTTACTCAAGCCACCCCAACCGCCAATAACGATGCGATCGCTCAAAGCAAAGGAAAACTGCGCTCCATAAGAGTTGCTCACGGTGGGTACGGCTTCACCAAAGGAATCTTCTGTAAAGAATTGCAGGTTGGCTAAACTGCTACCCGTTCCCGTGTCGCTTTGGTCGTATGCATGAACGTAGGTAAAAGCTAGAGTCAAACTTTCAATGGGAGTAAATAGCACCTGTCCTAGCGCACTATAGGAACCGTTAAACAAACCACTGCCTTCTGTGGGATCGCTTGCCTCTCCTGCCAGATAACCCGCACTAATTTCAATTGTGTCGCCGATATCCTGAATAATTCCCAAGCCCGTCTCGCCGGGAGGTAGATAGATTGGGCTGCGAGTACCAAAAGCAGAAAGGGCACCCGATCCGCCATCGCCGTCGAGAATACTAACCGTGTCGGCAATATCGTCAGCAGCCAATCCTGCCGCACCCACTAATACCGTGGTGCTGTCTGTAGGAGCAAAACTATAAAATAAAACTTCCAGAGCTACTTCGTTATCCTCTGGTTGAGCAAAAGCTAAGTTTCCTTGAAAAGTTCCAGTTTCTTCGGTAAATTCGGGAAAGTTACCTGTAGAGAGGCGAGTAAACAACAGATCTTCTCCCGTAAAGCTACTTTCTAATTCTAAGCGAACGCGATCGCCAAAAACCGTAAAAGTGTCAATGTCATCTTCGCCATCATTTCTAGTTCCGGTATATACTCCACCCAAGGCAAAAATTGCTTCTCCTGCTAATTTGGTAGTGGTAGAAAACTGATTGTCTTCTAAAAAGGCAGTACGGCTTTCAAGATTGTCAATTCTGCCTCCCAAGGTTGCCAATTCCGCTTCAAATTCTTGGGCTAGACGGGTCATCGTCTCTAAATCTTCTCGAGTAACTGCTTCAGAGGAAGCAATCAAACGCTCGATCTGATTCAGACAAGAATTCAACCCTGCGGCAAATTCGTAACGAGTTAAAGCTTGTCTACCGCGATAAGTCTGATTGGGATATCCTGCGATACAGCCATAGCGATCTACTAAGCTTCTGAGGGCTTCGTATGCCCAATCTGTGGGAGAAACGTCGCGCAACTGGTTCACGTTGGTTACTTGGTTGACAGTGTTGGTTTTTTCTTCTCGCTGGTATTGTTCGATCTGTTCTAAGACATCTGGCGTTTGAGCGAGCGCGCTATTGGCACCAGCCATTATAGAACTTAGAATTACTGGGGTAGTTAGCCAAACTTTGTTCATGTTTTTGTCCTCACACCGAGTAATAATTTTTTCTTTAGAACTTTAGAATTAACAATCGAGGCAAACACTCGACTGAAAAATAAATGGAAAATATCTGTTTGAAGATTAGATTGATTTGCAGCAGATATTACCGTAATTTCGCTCTCCAAAAAATCCTCATCCCAGGGTAGGGGAATAGAAAATAATCCCAGAAATAGGCTGACGATTATACCCGAAATAATTCAAAATCTCGAGGGATTGCTCGTAATATCCAGTCCCCATCTATAAAGAACGCAAAAACCAAACTAACGCTTGGCGATCACTTTGGCTCATATTACGAAAAGCTTCGCGAGAGGCTTCTGCTTCGCCGCCATGCCACAAAATCGCTTCTTCCAAAGTGCGAGCGCGACCATCGTGGAGGAAACTGGAATAGGGTAGTATTGTCTGAGTCAAGCCAATACCCCACAGTGGCGGCGTACGCCATTCCGTCCCAGTAGCTAAAAAGTCTGGTCGATTATCGGCTAATTCTGCCCCCATATCGTGTAAGAGTAGATCGGTATAAGGATGAATAGTTTGGTTGGATAATTCTGCTACTACTGGATGATGTCCGGTTTGCAGAGTAGAAATATGGCAGGCGGCACATTGAGCATCTCGAAACAACCGTTCGCCACGTCTCACTTCAGGTTTGTCTAGTAAAGTTCGACTAGGTACGGCTAAGGTTTGAGCGTAAAAAGTAGCATCTTCTAACGTCTTGTCATCGATATCCATCGAACCATCGTCATTAGGAAACAAGGGATTAGTTACCCCCATATCATTGACGTAAGCCGAGGCGGTCTGCTGTTTTAAAGTAGGATTGCTAGCTTTCCAGCCAAATTTACCGATAGTTGTCGATCGCATCTCGACATTCCAAACCCGATTGAGACGACCGGAAATACCATCTCGATCACGATCGTGAGGATCGGCTAGTCGGGCGATCTCTACTTCTGTTACTGCCTCCATTAAACCCATCCCGTGTAAGGGAGGGGGAAGACGCAGCGAAGTTAGCACTTCTTTGGGCAGGGAATTACCATCAGGTAGAGTAATTTTAGGTACGGGTGATCGCAATTTATACTCAGTTCCATCGCCGTAATGCCTCGTTATTTCTTGCCAGTTAAATTCAACTTTTGCTTCTGGAATACGCCCATAAACGGCATAGTCTTGAATTTGCGTACCCAAACCAGGAACAGCAGGGGCATTATCCGCTTTAGCACTGCTTTCTAAGTTATACTGCTGCGGATCGACAGTGGAATCTAGATTCCAATCTCTCGTATCGCTTACCCTGACTAACATTTGTCCTGCTTCTGGCAAACCGCGACCGTTGCGAATATGACAACCGACACAAGAAGTATTATTAAACAAAGGCCCCAAACCAGGATTGATTTTAGCTGGAGCAGTTACGAACACAGCTTCAAAAGCCACATCTCCTTTTCGATGTCGTTCGAGATCTGCTGCCGACAAACCAGCCGATGGCTGTTCGTAAGCACTAGAAGTACGATTGAACACTGTAGTTTCGCCGCCAGCTAGAGGTTTGGCGTATAGGGGAGCTAAATCGATAAACTGCACGGTGAGAATACTAATACTTGCCGACACTAGAAACCACATAGAAAATATTAGTGGTCGATAGCGCGAGCGCCTGAAAATTGTCATTCTTAATTGCTCGAAGTACTGGTTGAGTAGAAGTTAATTACCCAAAAAATTAACCTCTAACTATCGGTAACACCTGCTCTTCCATAGTTGAAAATAAGGTTAAAATTTCTGCTTGTGCTGCTTTCATTTTGGCTGCTGTTTCGGCATCAGTAAAATTAGTCTCTACTGGTTCGGGAATTGCCTCTAGTGCTGACATTGCTGCTTCTAACTCTTGTTTGACTCGTGAGTCTAGTTGGGGATTGTTAGCTGCAACTAAATCACTAAGGCTGCTCTGAACCGCACTGGTTGCAGAAATTCGTCCTAAATAAGCATTTTTGACACTATGCAGATTGTTTTTAAAATCACTGAGAGAACTATGACTAAAACGACTTTCAAATCCTTCGGTCGATCCCGTTTCTAGCGGTTCGCCAATTTTCACATTAGCTACTTCATCCAAACAGCCGATAATTCCCTGAACGATTTCCTCGACGGCGGCATTAACGGTAGGATAGGCGGGATTGCTGCTGTCCCCTGCCGTAGCCAAAACTTCTCGGTAAGGAGGATAACCCGCTACACCTTCGCTCCAGCTAGTAGCTAATTCTACTGCCGACTGGTGAAAAGCAGCAGTCAATACTTCCAGTAATTCTAGTTCTCTATCTGTAAAATCGGCGACAACTTTATCGTTATCCGTGCCGAACAGCAGCAATTCTATAGTGTGAAAACCCTTTTGAGTAGTTTGCAGATTTTCTACATAATCTAGAGTTAGAGATTCGTCACTGTTGAGAACGGCAGCTACATCGGTTTGATTGACAGGCCAATCATCCAAGTCTCCATCATATCCCAGAGAATCGGCAGGACCAAAAGCAAAAGCTTCGCTTTGTTCCCAGGGATGACGACTTTTGAGCCAAGTTTCTCTGGCTTGCTCTAAGTTCCGATCTGTGGGATTGTTGGTAAAAGTCTCTACTGCTTGCTCTAGTTCGCTAGATTTTCTAACTAATTGTTGGTATGTAGGAATGACGACTGCATCTGCAAAGCCTAGAGCTATTGCTTCTAGATTAGTGGCTTTTGCTTCTACTTTAGTAGTCGAACTATTGGCATTTTTGGCATTTATTGTCGGTGTGGCTGAGGAATTATTAGTAAAGATGCTACCAATAGCGAGCGCTATAGTTGCGATCGCGGCAGTGAATAAGCTCCGTTCGATTGTTCTCGTCCTTTTTTGCTGGCGATTTTTTGATAACATTGTCCTAGTTTTGTTTGAATAAACTGGAAGCATAGGAATATCAGTCCTATACTTCCTTTCTTATCTGAGGTAATTGTCTACGACTATCGATAAACTAAATAATCAATCGACAGAAATTGTAAATTGTCTCTCAAACATCAGCCCATTTACGAAGCAAGTTAGCGATACTTTTAGAAATTAAGTCAAACTCTGCGTTTTTGCCTGTTTTAGCAAATATGCTACGACGAGCGGTTTCCAAGTCGAACAAAATTTCCCGATCGCCCGCATCGCGGATTAGGCTGTGCACCCACCCTACTACAACCAACCTAGTTCCCTCGGTAACGGGATTGACTCGATGTAAGGTAGTAGACGGGTAGATAATTACTGAATTAGCATCTAGTTTATAGCTGCGATCTTCTTGCGCTCCTTCAATGACTAATTCTCCCCCTTGATAGTCGGAAACCGCACTGAGAAACAAAGTAAAAGACAAGTCCGATCGCCAAATAGCTTTATTTCCCATTAGAGCATTATCTACATGGCGATCGTAAGACATTCCCGAATCGTAGCGGCTGAACAATAACGAATGAATCTTTTTCGGGCGAATGGCTGTTTGAAACAAAGCATTCCGCTTCAAAGCAAGTTCTATCTTACCTTTAAGCTCTTGGCTTTGACTCCCTTTTTTTAGTTGCTGATTGTGTTTGACTAATTTAGCGTGCCAACCTGCAGTCAATTTACCGTCTACGAACTCGGCTCGCTTTAGGAAAGTTGTAATCTCAGTGAATTCCTCTGTTGTCAAAATATTCGGAATTGAAAAAATCATTCGCGCTACACTTCTATTTAAGACTAGGGAGAGGTAGTTCCTTCGCCACCTTCACCACCTTCGCCGCCTTGTGGCAGGTCAACCCCTTCACCACCTTCGCCGCCTTGTGGCAGGTCAACCCCTTCGCCACCTTCGCCGCCTTGTGGCAGGTCAACCCCTTCGCCACCTTCGCCACCTTGACTGCTCTCTTCTTCAGGAGTGACGGTAGTTTCTCCGCTAGGATCGTAAGTTCTGGTGGTGCCACCTTCACCGCCTTCACCACCTTCACCGCCTTCACCACCTTCACCGCCTTCACCACCTTCACCGCCTTCGCCGCCTTCACCGCCTAGGACTTGAGCCATAAGCTCACTACTCTCAACTAATAATTCCGATACGGTATCCGAGCTGTCTGTTGTTGATTCAGTAGTTAATTCTGCAGCATAACTGATGCCTTGCGTTCCTACTGCAGTAGCTGTACTAATAGATAGAAATAATTCGATTGCTTTCATGTCGCCTTTAATAAACTTGATAATTATATCGATAAGTTTGTAGATTACTATTCTTGATAATCAATGTCAACATACTAAAATGAGTTTATTCTCATAACTGCCTTTAACCTCTATCAAGTAAAAATAGAGAAGAGAAGCAAAAATCAGTAAGGATAGTTGAATAAAGTTATCCAACTCTGTTCTTTGGAACGAATATTTTGAAAACCATACAAAGTGCTTAATGATGATTCGGACGGCAAGTCTATTTAAATTTATAAGTCTTGCTAGTTTATTTACTTGCTAGTTTATTTAATAGTAAAAATTTAAACTAATGTAATCGGAATCGAGCAGGAGCGGAGCAGATGTTTAGTTTCATTACTGTCTGCTGATGAATTTATTGTTTCAGCTTTAAATTTGCCGAGTAAAATATTTGTGACTAGATATCGTTCGGCTATTTGTAAGATCGCTTCGTTACTCAGATCTGAAATAGTAATCAATTGATAGCGAACATCTAATAATAAATTAGCAGTAAGTTTTTTGATGCCCGCTAAATCGCTAGTTACAGGAGCGGCAATTAAAACCACGATTTCGCCGTTACTACGTCTGGCAAGGTCGGCAGCAGCAGTGAGAACTTTTACCATAGAATCAGAGCAATCTACTACCGCTAACAAAGTCGTCCGCGAAACTGCATTTACTTTAGTCGGATCGATAGGATCTTGGCTCAATAGCTTGGGAGCGAAAGTAGGAATAGCCCAAGCACCGAGGGGAGCAGTAATTAAAATTGCTAAAGCAGCGATCGCCAAAATAATTTCTCCGTCCGCTATTCCTTGAGTGAGCGGAATTGCGCCAATTGCAGCCTGTACGGTTGCTTTAGCTGAGTTTCCTGGTAGTAAAAACAATATTTCTCGCCAATTCCAATTGCTACCCACAGTCGATAGATACCAGCCAATAGTGCGACCGCATAACAAGCCAACGATTAATAATAATATTCCCTTAAATAAAACATCTTCTAAAACTTCTAGTTGAATACTCGCTCCCAATAAAACAAACAAAATAATTTCGGCAGCTACCCAAAGATGATTGAATTCAGTTCTCAATTGTCTGGCTAAAGGCGGATCGAATTCGATAATAAAAAAACCCATAGCCATCACTGCTAGGTAACCAGAAAAATAAGGTAACTTTTGGGCTAGAACGATGACCAGTAAAGCTGAGGTAGCGGTAACTATGGTAGTTTGAACCGAATTCTGCGTCCATTTTTGCTTTACCGTTATCCAAATAACCGCCATCGCGAGCGCCCATCCCACAGCTATGCCTAAAGCGATCTGCATGGCAACCTGGAAAGGTAATAACCAAATGCTACTACTATTTACCTTGGCTTGGGTCAGAAAGTTCAGTTGTAAGCTAAACAACAACAAAACCAAAACATCAGATAGAGCACTGCCAGTTAAAATTACATCGGGAATGCCCTTAGCCACACCCCAGCCCAAGCTTTTAAGGCGCAGCATCCCCGGAACGATAACTGCGGGAGACTCAGCACTAACCACAACCCCTAAAAGTAATCCTGTCATCAGATCGAGAGCAAATAAAAATTTGGCAGCAATGGCGATGACAATTGCTTCGGTTAGTGCGGGAAGGAAACCCAAACGAATCGCTACCGTACCCTGTTTGACTAGTTTTTCTCGATCTAAACCCAGTCCCGCTCGCATCAAAATCACCATCACCGCCAGCGATCGCCAACTATCTGCAGTATTCAAGACTACTGGAGCGATAAAATTACCAAGGTCAGGACCGATAATAATTCCCGTTAAAATTGCTCCAATTAGGGGCGGTGCACCCAGCTTAAGCATTAGTTGACCGCTAAGTAAACCAAGCAGAAGAATTAGAGCGATACTGAGTAACATAATAAATAGATGACGGCAATCGATCGCTTATTATTAGGGATCTGATGTTTCCCAATAGTATCGATCGATAAAGTTTATTGCCAAGAATCGACAAAACCACCTAATATTGTCAATAGAGAGAATTAGTTGAGAGTAAATTAATATGGCTCACTATACAGCCTCCTCACTTAAGTCGGAACTAAACTCTAGGGGGTGGCGCATGACTCCCCAGAGAGAAACAATTCTGCACGTATTTCAGAATTTACCCAAAGGCGATCACTTAAGTGCAGAGGAATTATATAACTTACTAGAAAAACGAGGCGAGGCGATTAGTCTATCTACCATCTATCGCAGCGTTAAATTGATGACGCGCATGGGAATCCTCAGAGAACTAGAATTAGCTGAAGGACACAAACATTACGAACTAAATCAGCCATATCCTCACCACCATCATCACGTAGTCTGTATTCAGTGCAATAAAACCATTGAATTTCGAGACGATTCGATTTTAAAACACAGTCTCAAACAGTGTAAAAAAGAAGGATTCGAGCTGATCGATTGTCAATTAACAGTAATGACTATTTGTCCCGAAGCCATTAGAAAAGGATGGCCTTCGGCATTACCCAGTGACTGGGCTTGCACTAGAGTAATCTCGGAAAGCGAGTCATCATCGGATGCCAAATAAAGCTTTAGGCAGAGGTTTCTAATTTAAACTCTAAAGCTTTTTTCTGCATCATTTGAAAAATATTATAAAAACCATTAGCGCGAGAGGGCGTTAGGCTAACTTTAAGTCCAGTTTCCTCGATAAAATCGGGCTGAATTTTAATTATGGTTTCTGGTGGCAAGTCACTCAAACCTTCAATCAATAAGGCAACCAATCCTTTAACTAACTGAGCATCAGAGTCCCCTTGATATTCAACTTTGCCATCTTTAAGGCTGGCTGTAATATAAACTTGAGAAACACAGCCTTTGACTTTATTTTCCATCGTTTTATCCTCCTCTGGCATTGGAGGAAGTTTTTTTGCATACCAAAGTAGCTGCTCGTATTTTTGTTTCGGATTCGAGCGACGTTTAAAGCGATCGACTATTCGTTCTAGTTTGGGCGATAAAGATACTGAGTCTGATGGCATAAGCTATAAATAATTGATTGCAAAAAAAATTAATCTCTAGTTACACTCTATCAAACCTCAGTCACAGATTACTCGGTCGCTCTCGGATGTGGAGGGTAGTCCTGTAGAAGTAACGATCTAAAATAAACGTCGAGCTTAAATAACTCGA